>NZ_JBVKDT010000017.1:96621-177348 GCF_055633655.1 Amycolatopsis sp. NPDC114503
AGAAAAAAAAAAAAGCGGAGGGGGGGGGGTTTTGTTAAAGCCCTTTTCCCTTTTTAAAAACCCCCCCCCGCGCCGTCGTCACAATCAGCTTCGGGGTGCCCACCCAACCCACCCGGGCGCAATGTCGCCCCTAGGCGACGAGCCGCCCCAGGCTCACCCCTCCAACCGATCCAACAACACCCGAATCTCCGCAATAGTCCGAGCATCCTGCCGCCCCCGCCCGGCATTCTCCCCCGCAGCCAACATCGCCGTAGCCAACCCGCTCACCGTCGCCACCAACGCCTCGACATCCGCCCCAGGCCGGAACCACCAAGCAACCCAGTTGCACATCCCCAGCAACGACAACGCCGCGGTCCGCGCATCAACCCGCCGAAACTCCCCGCTCTCGATCCCCGCCTCGACCAGCGCCGTGAACTCCCGCAGGATCTTCCGCTTGGCCGCCAGATGCTCCCCCGCCAGCGGCTCCGGCAGAATCGGCTCGGACCGGTCGAGAATCCGGAATTGATCGGAATGCTCGGCCCGCTGCCGCACGATCAGCGAGACCACGTCGGCGATCTTCTCCGACGGCGTCAGGTCGTCCCGCGCCTTCAACTGGGCCAGCACCTCGGCGAACCCGTTGGTGACCTGCTCGACGAGCATGGCCAGCAGGTCTTCCTTCTTGCTGACGTAGTGGTACAACGCGGGCCGGGAAATGTTCAGCGCGTTCGCGATGTCCAGCAGACTGGTGGCCTCGTAGCCTTTTTCCGCGAACAGCTTGGTCGCGGTGTCCAGAAGTTCGGACGTCATCAGCGCTGCGCGCAACCCGCTGCGCGCGCCCTTGCCTCGCTCTGCCGTGGACATGCGCCGCAGTTTACCGGTCCGCCGCCCCGGCGAACTGCGGCGCACCCCGGGTCACTGGACCCCGCGGATCCCTCGCTCGCCGAGCCAGCTCACGATTTCCCGCAGGTAATCGACGCCGCCGTAGCCGAGCAGGGTGGCGTGCCCGGTGTTCTGCACCAGGTATTTCGTGAACACGCCCGGCCGGTAGTAGTTCGCTTCGCCGGCGGGCATGGGATCGGTGTCGCAGTCGTCGGTCGTGCCGCACCAGATTTTGTCGTACTGTCCCGGCGACCACAGGATCGGCGCGTCGATGTTCTTCGTCTGGTCGGTGTAGGTGCGCAAGGTGATGTCCGCGAGTTCGGTCGCCGACATGGTGTCCTTTGTGGTCTCTTCGACGTTCAGCTGTTCCGGATCGTATGTCCCTTGTGGACCGTGGAACAGGTCTCGCTTGCCCGGGATGCTGGTGAGGTAGGCCGGATCGAGCGCCCACGGCTTGCCGGCGAACTTCGGGTCCAGGGCTGCGGGATAGGCGAACGTCCCCAGCCGCAGCGTCGAACGCGGCGTGAGCAGCCCGTGCCCGACGGCGTGCACCATCAACGCGTCGACATCGTGGAATTCGCCCGCCTCGACCTGTGCGGTGAGGCCGCCCATCGAGTATCCGTTGACCGTCACGGTGCCGAACCGCTTGCCCAGCGCGCCCTGTCGCAGATATTGCACGATTTGGTGGGTCGTATTGGCCGCGACGTCGAAGTTCATGCTCGCACCCAGCGGGTGGTCGCTGTGGCCGTAGCCGATCCGGTCGAGGTTCAGCGTCGTGAACCCGCGCTGGGTCATGTACCGGACGTAGTTGTAGCGGTCCGGCTGGTACGGCCAGTCGTAGTAGGTGTGGTCGTAGGTGCCGCCGTGGATGAGGATCTGCACCGGTTGCTTGCCGAGCAGAGCCGGGTCCGAAGTGCACAGTTGGCCGAATTCCTTGAGGACAACCGAACTTCCCGGCGATTCGGTGACCGGGAAGAAGTAGTCGCGGCACTGTGCACCGCTGGCTGAAGCGGCATCCGGCACGTCGGCGGGCACCGGGGCGCCAGGCAGTCCGGCCACCGCTTGGGCGAGCGGCCAGGAGCCGGTCGCGTGCGCCGGGACGCCGGTCAGCGCGAGCAGCCCCGCCGACATCACCGCCACTATCCGGGAACCAAGTCGTTTGACGCTGCGCACGGTGGTCTCCTTCCATGGGGCCGGACGGCATCAACCCATGTTTACGATTGCGTCATATTATCGACACTCGTGTTGATGTCAAGGCCGGTCCCCTCCGGTGGCCGGAGTTCGGACGCGTCGCATTAGGAGAGTCGGCTGAAGCGCAAGCATGCTGACGCCGAGCAGTAGGCCGCCTGACATCCGGCATCGACCACATACCCGCCAAGCAGCGGACCGCCGAACGCGGCAACTCCGGTACCGACGCCGAGCGCGCCAACCCCGAGCAGCGCCAATCGCGGCGGGAACAGGTCGCGAATGAGGCTATAACCGGCGACGTACGCGACAAGCGGGCCGAGGTAACCGGCGGCCCGTCCGGATCGAGCGGGTCAGTCCCGCTACTCCGCCAACCGGTCCAGCGCTTGCTTGAGCTGCGGGATCCAGGCCTCGTGCTCCGGTTTCATCAACACCGAGCGGAGGATCGTGACGGTCTCGGCGTCACGTTCGACGTCCGGGTGCAACGCGGCGAAAGCGTCCGCGTCCACGCGCAAAGTGGACAGATACAGCGGGTTTTCCTTGTCGGCCATGCCGTTCTGGAGGATAGCGTTGGCGGCTTCGGTGATCTCGCTCATCCGGGCTCGCCGGGGCCAGTAGGTGACGATGTCCAAAGTGGGCTCAAGGTGGAGCGCGTAACGGTCGGATTCCTTGAGCAGGGAAGCAAAATCTCCCGCTGCCCGACGGCACGCGGCCAGCAACCGGCCGAGACCGCGGTCGCGTTCCAGCGGAAAGGCTTGCAAGGTAAGCCAAAGCGCGCCAGCGGCGGCACCAGCGCGAGAGCATTCCAGCGAGATCTCGCCGAGGTGCAACTCGTCGGAAGTGAAGTAGGTATACGGAGAATCGTGTTTGTAGAACCGGCCGACAGCCGGGTCGGCGAACAACACCGCCCCACAGCCGTACGGCTGAAGTCCGTGTTTGTGCGGGTCGACGACGACGGAATCGCACGAGCCGATCGCACGGTAGGCCTCGTATTCGTCCAGCAAGGCATAGAACCCGCCGTACGCCCCGTCGACGTGCAGGCGGACGCCGTAGCGTTCCTTCAGCGCAAGGGCCTGCTGGATGTCGTCGACCGCCCCGAGCCCGGTCGTTCCTGGAGTCAGCACCACCGTGCCCACCCCGCCGCCGCGGACTTCAGTTTCGACCGCTGACATATCAACGCGACCGTCTGGAAGTGCCCGCACCGCACGGGATTCCACGCCGAGCACCTGGCACATGCGGCCGTGCGTGTAGTGCGCGTCCTGCGAATGGACGACCGCCTTGCCCGGGGCCAGTTCGCGGGCGACCCACAGGGCTTCGAGGTTCGCGATCGTCCCGCTGGAGGTGAGGTGGCCGAGCGACGGCTGCGCGAAGCCGAACATCCGCGCCAGGTCCGCGATGACCTCGACCTCCATCGGCGAGGTGGCCTGCGACGCGTCGAGCGCGTGGTTGTTCGGGTTGACCACCATCGCGGCGAGGTAGGCGGCGACCGCGACCGGATGCGGCGGCTTCAGCATCTGGCCTGCGTAGCGGGGATGGAAGAAGGGGAAGGACGCGTCCATCCGGGTGGCGTAGGCATCCAGCAGCGCGGGGAGATCGACGTCCGGCTGGCTTGCCGGGGACGGGGTGTAGGCACCCCATTTGCGTTCCCAGGCCTCGACGCCGCGGAGAGCCTGGTCGATCAGTTCGCGCCGGTCCATGCGTCACCTCGTCGGTCGCTTGTGGCTGCCTCTTGGGCACCCTATCGACCCACGGGCAACAGATCGGGCTTCTCGCGGTCTAAGGTGTGCCGACGTTTCTTTCGCGCGGTGAGGAGCTTCCTGATGACCGACGAACCCCGTCCGCAGGAAATGCCGCCAGCCGGACCCGCGCCGATGCCGGACCCCGCCCAGCAGCCGTGGCCCGTTCAGCCGAACGCCCAGCAATACCCCGGCCCCTACCCGCCAGCCCAGCCGTGGGCCGCGCCCGCTCCGGCGAACGGCGTCGGGCTAGGCGTCGCGTCGCTGGTACTCGGCATCCTCGGCTGTGTACTCCCCCTGCTGCCGATCGACCTGACCGGCATCCGGGCGTACCTCGCGCTCCCCTTCGGCTTGGCCGGACTGGCCTGCGGACTCGTCGGCGTCATCGGGCGGCGCACTGGAAAACCGGTGTCCGCGGTGGGCATCGCGATATCGACGATCGCACTGATCCTCGGCATGATCATGCTCAGCAACCAGCTCGTCGGATGACCGCCGTTCTGCCCTGAGCGGAACGGCTGTCCATCCGGCCCCGGCGGATGCCAGGCTGGGCCTATGGCGGACATCCTTCCTTTCCACCAGCGCCGCGCCCCCGTCCGGGACGACGAGGCCGAACCGCTGTGGCGCGAGGTGCTCGGCCGCAGCCTTCGCACCGAACGGGAGAACCAGGGCGAGCGTCTCGTCGACGTCGCCGAGCGGGCCGGGATCTCGCCGCAGTACCTGTCCGAGATCGAGCGCGGCCGGAAGGAACCGTCGAGCGAGATGATCGCCGCGGTGACCGGGGCGCTCGGCGTGAATCTGGCCGGTCTGCTGAGCGGGATCGCCGGGGACATCCGGCGGATCAGCGTGGTGGGACCGCGACCGGCGCGCCGTCCGGCCGGACCCGTGCTGATGGCTGCCTGAACGACGGAACCGCAGGCCGGAACCCCAGGCCGGCCTGCGATCCCCGCGTCACGGGCGAGCCACGCCCGCCTTGCCCGCCCGCGATCCCCGCCTCACGGGCGAGCCACACCCGCCCGCGAACCCCGCCTCACGGACGAGCCACGCCCGCCAAACCAGCCCGCGAACCCCGTCTCACGGACGAGCCGCGATCACCTGGTCCGCCAGCCCGTACTCCACCGCGCCGGCCGCGTCGAACACCCGGTCCCGGTCGGTGTCGTGCCGCAGTTCCGCCACGTCGTGCCCGGTGTGCCGCGACGTGATCTCCTCCAGCTGCGTCCGGACCCGGATCACCTCGTCCGCCTGCAGGATCAGGTCCGGGATCGTCCCTCGCCCCTGCGCGGCGGGCTGATGCAGCACCACCCGCGCGTGCGGCAGCACCGATCGCCTGCCCTCCGCGCCGGCCGCCAGCAGCACCGCGCCAGTCGCGACAGCCTGTCCGACGCAGGTCGTCGCCACCGGGGCCTTGATGAAGCGCATCGTGTCGTACAGCGCGAGCATCGCGGCCGGGTCGCCGCCCTCGGAGTTGATGTACAGGTTGATTTCCTGTTCCGGGTTGTCCGACTCCAGGAACAGCAGCTGTGCGATCAACGCGTTCGCGACGCCCGAGTCGATCGCCGTGCCCAGGTACACGATCCGTTCGGACAGCAGATGCGAGTAGACGTCCATGATCCGCTCGGTGCCCGCGCTGCGGGTCACGACGTTCGGGATGGTGTAGGTGCTCATGCGCGTACCCCCAGGCCCATCGCGTGCGTGCGCACCGGCACGACCTGCTCCAGGCGGTCGACGATCTGGTCGATGAAGCCGTACTCCTGCGCCTGTCCGGCGGTGTACCACCGGTCGTGCAGGGAATCGGCGAAAATGCGGTCGAACGGCTGTCCGGTGTCCTGCGCGGTGAGGCCCAGCACGGTGTCGCGGGTGTAGCGCAGGTCGTCGGCCTGTACCTCGACCTCCACGGCCGAGCCGCCGATCCCCGAGGAACCCTGGTGCATCAGGATTCGCGCGTGCGGCAGGGCGAATCGCTTCCCGGGAGTGCCCGCGGACAGCAGGAACTGCCCGGCGCTGCACGCCAGCCCGAGCGCGAGCGTCGAAACGTCGCACGGCACCAGTCGCATCACGTCGCGGATCGCGAGCATCGACGGGACCGAACCGCCGGGCGAGTGGATCCACAAGGCGATGTCCTTGACCGGGTCTTCGCCGGCGAGGGAGAGCATCTGGGTCGCGAGGACCGTCCCGTTGTCGTCGTCGAGCACGCCGTCCAGTACGAGGACCCGCTGGCTCAGGAACCGTTCCCGGAGCCGCTGGTCGAACATCGGCGGAGTCGATTCGTTGGTCATGCCTCGACTGTGCCGTCGCGGACCCGGCCGCGGCCGCTTTCTCTGCCGACGGCAGATCTGCTGTGAGCAGCGCGAGAATTCAGCCGGTTTTGCGGACGAGGTTCGTGTACCCGGCCAGCGCCAGCGTCGCCAGACCCCACACCGCGACCTGCACGCCCCAGATCCCCGCCGTGAAGACCTGGCCGGACACACTCGCCGTGTCGAGGTCGCATCGGCTCCGCAGCCCGGTCGGCGCGATCGGCAGGCCCCGGTCGAGTCCCAGCCCGATCAGCTCGACCGGCGAACACGCGGCACCGGTCGCGACCCGTTCCGCGGCATGGTGTCCGGGCCGGGTTTCCGTTGCCCCAGCCCATAACCCGAGCGCTCCCGCGGCCACCAGCGCGAGCAGCAAAGCGGCCGCGGTGCGCCGCGCGCGGTAGCCGTATCCGGCCAGCGCGCCCCAGATCCAGTGGAACAGCCGCGACATCCGCCCGCCGAGGGCGTCCGGCGAACGGCGGCGCAGGTCGTCCTGCTGGGCGATCAGGATCGTGCGCGCGTTGCCGTCGTGGCCCGCGGTTCGTTCGACCGCCGCCAGCTTTTGGTACCCGGTGGCGTCGTAATACTCGGTGTGGCAGCGAAGCAAATGCAGCCACCGCCGCCAGCCGAACGACGGATCGATTGCCGCGTAAGTGAATCCGTCCAGCCAGGCCAGTTCGGAATGCTCGCAATCGGCACCAGTGCTGCCATCCGGACATACGAGGTCGCCAGGCATGAACACGGTCGTGGCCTTCGCGTCGGAGAGCCCGAGCAGGCGGCCCTCCGGCGACGTGACGCGCGTGGTCGCGGAGAACTCGAGCTGTCCGCCGATCTGCGTGCCCTGCAACCGCACTGCGCCGATTTCGCCGTTTCCGTGCAGTTCCGAATCCCGGATCAGCATGCTGCGGCCGACGGTCAGGGTGTCCGCCTCGATGGCCGGTCCGAGGTCATTGGAGACCTTGATGCTTTGACACTCCAGCGGACCGCCGACGCACGCTCCGTTGAGGTGGATCGCGCCGTCGGCCGACGAGCCGGTGATCCGCGTCCCCTGATGCAAGTACAGGCCGCTGCCCAGCTCCGCCGAACTCGCCTCCAGCGCGAGTCCGCCCGGGTTGGAGATCTCCGCATCCCGGCACAGCAGACTCCCGCCGATGCGCGCGCCGATCAGCCGGATCGCCCCGTCCGAGTTGTTCCCGGTAACCCGCACGCCGTCGGACAGGTGCAGGTCGCCCGCGATCCGCACCCGGGAGCCGTGCAGTCCCGGCATGCGCCCGCCGATCAGGTACAGGTGCGGCAGCGTCGCCTGACGCGCGAGCACCGGCTCGTCGAAGACGCAGCCGAGCAGCATCAGGCCGGCGGTCGCGGTGGCGCCGTCGAGGTTCAGTTCGCCGGTGATGCGGGCCCGCGCCAGCATGATCCCGCGCGGATCGAGGTCGCCGTGCCTGCCGAGCAGCACATCCCGCAGCACCTCCGCGCGCACGACGTGGTCCGGGCTTTCGGTTTCGGCCAGGTCGGCGACGTCGATCTGGGCGGCACCGAGCAGTTCGCCTTCTCGGGCCGACTCGACCAGACGGCGTTCGAAATCGCTGAGATCAGTCACCCGGGGCGCAGTCACGCCCGAGATCATGCCTGGTCCGGAGCTCAGCTGCGACGAGCCACGCGCTCCAGCTGGTCGGCAAGGTCCGCGAGGCCGTCGGCCTGCAGGTCGAAACGGTCCGCGGGCGCGGGCGGGTCGCCGACTGGACGGCCGACGTACGCGGTCCGGAACCCCGCCGCTTGCGCCCCGCGCAGGTCCCAAGCGTGCGCGGCGACCATCAGCAGCCGCTCCGGCGCGCGCCCGGCGACATCGATGGCGAGCCGGTAGACGTCCGGCGCTGGCTTGTAGGTGCGAGCGTCTTCAGCGGACAGCACTGTGTGCCAGCGCAATCCGGCGTTCGCGCACAGGTCGAGCAGCACGGTGCGACTGGCGTTGGAGAGCCCGACCAGCGGGAATCGTTCGGCAAGGCGGGCAAGCCCGGCGACCGTGTCCGGCCACGGCGGGAGCTGACGAGCCGCGAGCGCCAGTTCGGCCGCGTCGCCAGTCCCGACCGCGTCGGCGACGGCTTGCGCTGCTTCCCGGTCGATGACGTCGCTCGCCGCGTACGGCCGTTCCCCGGCGACAATGCGGCCTTGCTCCTGCTCGACATGCTTCTGCCACACCGAAAGCAGCTGCTCGACCTCCGGCTCGGCAAGCGACGGCGCGAATTTCCGGATCCCTGCCCGGATTCCGGCCGGTTCGTCGACAAGCGTGCCGAGCACGTCGAAGACGAGCACCTCGATGTCCATGATCGCAACCTATCCGGACACCTCGTACAGGGCAACCAGCGCCTCTCGCAGCCAGCGTCCGTATTCCGCCGCGGACCAGCCGTGGACCCGGCGCAGATGCACCATGGTGTCCGCGCAGAGCAAAGCGTCCGTCGTGACAGCGAGCCGCGCTTCGTCCACAGTGGACTCCAGTAATCCGTCCGCTGCCGCACGGGAGCAGAATTCCTTGCACAGCCTCGCCGTCTCCCGCCGCCCGGACTGCGCTGCCTCGGCGATCTCCGGCTCCGCACCCTCGGCTTGCGCCGCCACCTCGAGCAAAGCTCCGGCACGATCCGCGATTCCGACCGTGACGTCAGCGAGCGCGTCCAGCCGTTCGGTCAGGGTTCCAGCGGTCATCGCGTCCTGCGCCCGAGGCCGGTGCGCGACGTCGATCGGCTCCGCGTCGCCCACGAGCGCTTCGTCGACAACCCGCCGGAACAACGCCGCCTTGGTGCCGAAGCGGACGTACACGGTCCTCGGCGCGACCCCGGCCCGGCGCGCGACCTGCGTCAGCGCGGTAGCCGCGTAGCCGTGTTCCAGAAACAGCTCCCGTGCCGCCGCGACGACGAGCGTCTCGGTCCGCGCGATCCGAGCGGCCCCGAACTCGGCCCGAGCATCGGCCTTGACCTGCTCTTTCACAAGATGCATCATAACTGCATTGCAGTCTTACTGCATCAGTGGAGGTCACCGATGATTCCCACCCTCGACGGAGTGCATCACCTGAAGCTGCCGGTATCCGACCTGGACCGGTCGTCAGCCTGGTACGCCGACCGGCTCGGCTACGCGGTCGCCCTCGAATTCCGCCAGCACGGCCGCCGGACCGGCGTCACCATGACGCATCCGCGCGGCGGGCCGGACCTCGGCCTCGTGCTCAACCCAGACCTCGCCCGCGCCGCCGCCGGATTCGACTACTTCTCCATCGCCGTCCCGGACCGCGCCGGCATCACCGAACTCGCCGACGAACTCACCCGCCGCGGCGAACAGCACGCGGGCGTCCATTTCGCGACCCTCGGCTGGATCCTGCCCGGCCTGCACGACCCGGACGGCCACGAGGTCCGCTTCTACACCACCGAATCCCACACCGCGCTCGACCCGGCGACCCCGCTGGTGATCGACGACGCGATCGCGTCCGCCCGAGCCGCCGAACAGGTCTGGCTAGCCAAGCGTTAGTCCACTGTGGAGGCTTTGCGCAGCCCGAAGAACGCCGCGACCACCACCGCGAGCCCGATCACGTACGCGAGCACCAGCAACCCGACCCGCCCGCTGAAATTGCCGCCCACCGGCGGAAGCACGAGAGAAAACACCGCGACGAGCGTGATCACGACGGACCGCAGGCGTCCGGCAGGCAACGACGCGGCAAGCGGAATCGCCGCCCACAGCAGGTACCACGGCTGCACGACGGGCCCGAAAACCACGACCACGCTCAGCATCAGCCCGAGCGAGCGGACCGCGTCGATCCGGCCGGTCCACTGACGCTGCAGCACCACGACGATCCCGGCCGCGGTAAGCACGTACCCGATGATCTTGCCGACGCCGATCATCGTCTGCGTGATGTGCGCGCCGAACAGCGAACCGACGCCGCCGACAAGGAAGCCGAACCAGTTCGTGGGCGCCATCCAGCTGTTGACCGCCCCCGAGGTCGTCAGCGCCGACACCCAGCTGAAGCCGATCCCGGTCGCCAGCGACACCGCCGCGGAAACGGCCGCGAAGACGACGACCATCGCCGCGCCGGCGAGCAGGAATTCGCCGATCCGCCCGCGACGACGGGCGATCGCCGTCCCGACCGCGGCCAACGCGACCAGCGCGGGCACCTTCACCTCGGCCCCGAGCGCGATGAGCAGCACCCCGCCGGCGAGCGGCCACCAGCGGATCCGGTCGCCCACCGCTTCCAGCGCGACCGCCACGCCCGCGACCATCAGGCCGACCATGAGGGCATCGTTGTGCATCCCGGCGACCACGTGCCACAGAACCAGCGGGTTCAGCACGCCCAGCCACAACGCGACCCGCGGCGACGCTCCCGCCGCGGCGGCCAGCCGCGGCACCGCCCACGCGATCAGCACGAGCCCGGCCACCTCGACGAGCCGGTGCAGCGCGACGCCGACGATCGGATTCCCGCCGGACACCTGCGCGATGACCCGCTCGACCGCACCGAACAACGGCCCGTACGGCGACGGCGTCTCGCGCCAGTAAACGCTGACCCGGCCGACGATGTCCGACGCCGATCCCAGCGCCTGCTGCGGGCCGACGACGTTGAGGTCGAACCCGTGCGCGGCAACCGCGCCCTGCGCGAGATAACTGAAGACGTCGCCGCTGAACAGCGGCGGCACGACGAGCAACGGCCCGCACCACAACGCGAGCGTCCGCTTCAGCCAGCCCGCGCCGGGGGTGTCCGAGGCGAGAATCCGCCCGCCGAGCAGTGCCCACGCGAGCACGACCAGCCCGACCCCGGCGATCCCGCCCGCGAACGGCAGCACCCCGGACATCCCGGCGGCCCCGGCGTACACAGCGACCGCCAGCAGCAGCACGCCGCCGAAGCCGGTCCAGCGCAGGCTTGCCGCGGACGCGAAACTGAAGAACCGCACGGGCCGCGAGAGCGTGACCGGCTGACTACTCATCGAAGACCTGCGCACGACATGCGGCGATCGTAGTAGCCGCCGCCTCCGCTCGACCTACGGCCACCGGTCCGTGAAGGGCTCCTTGCGGGAATCTGATTCCCGCAAGGAGCCCTTCACGGACCATCCTGGGTTTGCGTCCACAAAGGACTGGGTCAGTTTTGGTCTCGGGTGATCACGCCGCAGGCGTACCGGGAGCCGGCGTCGCCGGTCGCCTTGGTTTTTTCGTCCGGGACAGGTGCGCTGGGGTCGTTGCGGACGGCGTAGCGGTCCGCGGGAATGTTCGCGAAATTATCGGCCTTCGAGTGCACGATGATCGAAGTCCCGTTAGGACCGAACAGCTGGTCCAAAGTAAAGGTGTCCAGCACGAACTTCGTGTACCCGCGGCCGTTGGACTGCACGAGCACCGAAGGAAGCTGTCCGATGGGCAATCCGGTGTGGTGGTCCATCGGCATCAGGTGGCCGCCCGCCGCGGTGAACGGGTTTTTCGGGTCGCCGACGGTGCAGTTTCCCTTTTCGTGGACGTGCATGCCATGGAAACCGGGTGCGAAATGACCGGTGAGGTACACCTCGACCCAGACGTTGTTCGAACGGCTGTCGGCGGTGAACCACGCGGAGCCGACCTCGTTGCCCTTGGCGTCCTTCAGCGTGGCTGAGGCGGAGTCGCCGTCGCGGTAAGCCGCCCCGGCTGGTTGCCGGGCAGTGTCGGGCAACTGCTCGCCGACGTAGCCGCTGGCCGCTGGCGCTACGCCAATGACCAGTGCGCAGGCACCCAACGCGCCTGCCACCCACTTATTTCTGCGCACGGTATCTCCCTGAGGGCACTGGTGATCTATGACCGCTCCAGAATCGGGCCTCGCCTTCCCCGTGGCCAGGGGCCAGATGGAACTAAACGGGTCCGGCACGCGGCGGAACGTCCATCTTTCGCGACCTCTCAGGTCAGGACGAATACTCGGCAATCAGCCGTTTCACCGTCTCGTACCCCGGTTTCGCGGAATAATCGTCCCGCAGCAAGCCGAACCGATTCTCTCGAGGACCGCTCGACAACCCGTCCCGCAGCCCGAAAATCTCATAGGTGTCCAGACCAATCTCGTCGGCCAGCCCGAACACCGTGCGCGCAACGGATTCCATCACGCGCACCTGTTGCTCCTCCGAATTCTCCGGTCCAGTCGGCCATCCGGTCTCGGTGATGTGAATCGGCACCCCCGCCGGGAGGCCAATCGCCGACGCGGACTCGCGAAACGACCGCACGACGTATGTCACCGCACCGACCAACGCGTCGGCAGCCACGGGGCGGAAAACGTCCGGGAAGAAGTCAAGACCGAGGAAGTCCACCCGAGCCAGCACTTCCGGGTCCACCGCTGAGCGCACCGCCGCCCAGAACGGATCGCCGGGCAGCGCGACCGCGGCGTTGAACCCGATCGCCACGTCGACTCCCAGCCGCGCCCGCTCGTCCAGCGCAGCCGCGAGGCCGGCTCCGAGCGCCTCGTAACAGCCAGGACTGCCGCCGTCCAGCGGCGCGGCCACGTTCACCTCTTCGCAGACCTGCAGTTTTCCGCCACCCAACTCAGCAACTTCGCGAACCGCGGCGCGCACCGCGTCGGCGAACCCGTCCGGGTCGACGTCCGGACTGCCGTAGCCGAGCACGTAGTCCACCACTCGCCCGTCGCCGAGGTACGGCACCGCGTCAGGCGGCGTCGGCTCGTGCGGGCCCCGGTAGTTGCGATAGCACCGCACATAGAACCGTTCCGTGCCTTTCGCCAAGTCCCGCAACGCTTCCGCGGTCCGTTCGACGTCCTCCGGCGGCGCGTCGATGAAGGTTTCCAGCCGCACCAGATCCGTGCTGACGACGCCGGGCCACACGCCAAAGGTGATCATGACCATCCCTCTCCAGTAGTCGTATACGAGCAATGTACTCGTATACGACTAGCGTGCGCTACCCTGGTCCGGTGCCGACGAACGCTCTCGACAACCCGCTAGTGCTGCCGATGCTCGGCCTGCTCGTGGAAACCCCGCGCCACCAGTACGCGCTCCTGCGCGAACTCCGCACGCGCTATCCGTTCCTGAACCCGAAGACGTCGACCGTGTACACGCTGGTCGGCACGCTGACGCGGCACGGGCTCGTCGAACCGGACGGCGACGGCGACCCGCAACCGGTGCGCCTGACCGACGAGGGCCTCGCCGATTTCCGCGAACGGATCGAACGGCAACTGCGCGACGCCGACCCGAACCTCGACTCCCGGTTCCTGATCGCGCTGGCCTACCTCGGCGCGCTTCCTCCGGCGCGCGCGGTCGCCCTGCTGCGAGACCGGGCAGAACGAGTCCGGAATCAGCACCGCGAGCTGTCCGCGACGCTCGATAACGCCGATTTGCCGGAAATGCAGATGATCGAGGTGCATTTCCTCGTTTCCCGGCTCCGCCACGACGCCGCGTGGCTCGCCGGCACCGCCGACCGGATGGAGAGCGGAGACCTCCTCCCGCCCCGGTGATCACAGCTTTCATCGTGATTTCATCGCCGCCTCTTACCGTGCGCGTGTGCCCGGCGGAAGCCGGCCGGGCAGAGGCGAAGGCGGGGGTATGACCGGAGAATCCGGATCGGTGGTCGACACCGCGTCGGCCGGGGTGGAGAACTTGGCGGACTCGGCGCTCGCGGGACTCGACAAGGCAGGGTCGGTAGGCGACCTGGCGCGGCCCGTGGTGTCCGCGCTGCGCAACGTGTGGGAGGGCTACTTCGGAGCCCCGGTCCCGCCGGGCAGCACCAACTGGAATGCTTACACGCACCAGCAGCTGTACCAAATGCTGTGGGAGAAGGCCGACGTCGGCGACGTCAGCACGGTCGCCGCGGAATGGCAGCGGCACGGCTCGGAAATGCGCACGCACGCCGATTCGCTCAAATCGCAGCAGGGGACGCTGCACGAGAACTGGAGCGGACAGGCCGCCGAACGCGCGTCCGGACGGCTGGGTTCGCTCGGCGACCGCGCGTCCGGGATCGGCGACCGCGCCGGAACCGTCGGCGGCGCCGCCCAGAACGCGGGCGATTCGCTCGCCGTCGCGCGCAACACCATGCCGAAGCCGCCAGGCGACCCGACCGGGGGCGCAGTCGCCGCGGCGGCGGCCGGAGCGGGTGCGGGCGCGGCCATCGGCGGGATACTCGGGGCCGGAGCGGGCGGTATCGGCGCCGGTCCGGGTGCGTTGATGGGCGCGGCGATCGGCGCGGTCGCGGGCGGCGGGGCGAGCTTGTTCGCCTCGAATGTCGCTGCGGCGGAACAGAAAGCCGAAGCGGTGCACGTGATGCAGCGCTACGAAGCCAGCCTGCACAAGAGTTCGCACGCCATCAATCCGCCGCCCGCCGGGTCTACGATCGCGGATTCCTACGGCGCGGACGATTCGACCAGCGCTTCCAGCTACGTCGGTCCGCTCGGCGGAGCCGGATCCGGCGCGGGCAGCGGAATGCCGTGGGGCGCGCTGACCACCGCGGCCCCGGTCGAATCGGGCGTGGCCGCCGGGCTTCGCTCCGCGCTCGGCATGGAGGGCGCGATGCTCGCCCGCAACGCCGCGATGGCGGAGATGGCCGCCGCTCGCGCGGCCGGCGGCAACGGCATGATGCCCGGCCGCGGCGCGAACGCCTCGCAGGAGGAGGAAGAGGAGCACAAGAACAAGATGCCGGTCCTCGACCAGCCGCTCCTGCACCCCGAAGACAAGACCATCAGCCCGGTGATCGGGCTGTGAAAGACAGGAGCTCCCGATGACCGGCCACGAGGTCGCCCCGCACGCGCTGGACCGGCAGGTCGCCGCGCTGGGCAGACTCGGCGAGCAGACCGGGGAACTCGTCGGTTCGGCGGGACGGCTCGCCGACCGGCTGCCGCAGCTGGGCACCGCGCCGCCCGCGCTGCACCTGGCGCAGCGGCTGCGCGAGGCCGCCGGACACGCCGGGCTCACCGGCGAACTCGGCGCGGCGGACACCGAGCTGACCGGGTTCCACGAGGCGCTGCAGGCAGGCATCCGGCGCTATCAGGAGCACGAATCCGGGGTGCGGGAAGCGTTCCAGCGGCTCGAACGGCACGCCGAATGACCGCCGTGCTGCCCCGCGCCGGCGACGAGACCGTCCACATCGGACTCGTCGAAGCCGACCTGCTGGCCGTGCACGCCGGGGCGAGCTGGCCGTTTCCGTTGCAGGTGCCGTCTTACGGCCGGATCGAAGGCGAACGCGAGATCCTGTTCGCTACCGCCGGGCAGGCGCTGAAGGCACGCGGGCTCGCCGACGACTCCGGACCGGACGGCCTCGCCGCGGAAGCCGTCACCGCGCTGCGCGAACGTCGCGGCATCGTTGATTTGGTGGTGGCGGACGCCGAGGGGGCGACCGCCGTCACCGCACTCGTCTACCGGTCCTCAGCGCTGATCTGCCGTCAGCGGCTCGAGGCCGACACGCTGTCGGTGCGCCGGGTCGACGAAACCGCGCTGGTGGACGCCGTGCTCGCGGAAATCCCGCAGGTGGAGGCGGCCCGCACGATGCCGGTCACGCTGCCCGCGCACGCGGTCAAGGAGGCAGTCGAAGTGGCACTGCCGCTCGCCGACGACGAGGACGACACCTCCCGCGCCCACCGCTTGCGCGACCTCGTCCGCGACAGCGGCGGCGACCCGGCGGCGCTGGACAGCCTCGTCGGCCTGGTCGTCCCGCTGACCGGCCGCGGCCAGCTCGGCGCGACCCGCGACGGGCGCACCCGGGAGGGCCGCGAGCTGTCCTGGACGGACGGGCCGCGCGGCCGCGTCCGGATCAACCCCGCGCGCGACGGCTGGCTCAGCGTGAACTCGCTGCGCCCGGCCGACCTGCGCTTCGCCCTCGGCGAGCTGGCCACCGCCGCGCGGCGGCCGCGATGACCGCACCGAAAACGACCGGAGGACCTTCCGTGCCGATCCAAGACTCGGCGGCCTGGCTCGCCGACTACCAGAAAAACCTGTCCCGGATGCAGGCGAACGCCGAGGGCGCGAGCGCGAGCCTCAGCCGCGTCGGCGGCCGGGCCGCTTCCCCGCGTGGCGAGGTCGAGGTGCAGGTGGGCCCGAGCGGCGCGCTGACCGACCTGCGGCTGAGCCCCGCCGCCCGGGCGCTGGAAGCCGACGCGCTCGCCCGGCTCATCCTCGCCACCGTGCACGACGCGCACCGCCAGGCCGGCGCGCAGGTCGTGGACATCATGACCGATTACGTCGGCGACGGTCCCGCTCTCCAGCTCGTCCGCGACAACCTGCCGGTCGAAGCGGCCCCTGCCGCACCGCGCCAGGAGGACGACTACTTCGCGAACCCGGGGATCATCTCGTGACCGCCGGCTTCGAGGTCGACCCCGCGCAGTTGCGCCGGCACGCGGCCACCGTCGGCGATCTGGCCGACCGGCTCGGCAATGTGGCCCGCAGCGCCCCGTCCGGACTCGGCGACCAGGCACTCGGCGTCTTCGTGCAGTTCCTCACCGCGGGCCTGCAGTCGGCGGTCGGCAAGACCAACGACGCCGTCTCGCACGCTTCGTCCACTGTGGACAAGGTGAGCGCAAACCTTACCCAGGCGGCGGAAAGCTACGAGCGCCGCGACCAGGGCAACGCGGCCTCGCTGCCGGGGAAGGAGCTACCGTGACCGACTCCAGCCAGCTGCTGGCAGACCTGAAAACCACCACGCAGGCAGTCGAAAACCACGACTGGGTGTCCGCGGGACTCGGCGGCGCCACCACCGCGCTCGACCTGCTCGGCGCGTCGCAGGACCCGCTCGCCGCACTGACGTCGGCCGGGTTCGGCATGATCACCGAACTGGTGCGGTTCCTGGAGGAGCCGCTGAAACAGTTGCAGGGCAACCCGGATTCGGTGTCGTCGCACTCGCAGGGCATGGAAGGCGGCGGCCAGCAGGTGTCGTCCGTCGCGGACGATTACCGCCAGTCCGCGGGGCCGGAAACGTCGGGGTGGAGCGGTTCTTCGGCTTCCAGCTACCGCGACAACAGCTCGCAGCACGCGGACTGCGTCGAGGCGGTCGGCCAGGCGGGCATCGCGATGGCCAAGGCGGCTACCGGCGCGGGGAAGGTCGTCGCGAAGGCGCAGCAGGAGGTCGGCGGGCTCATTTCGGAGGCTGTCGGGCAGATCATCCAGCTGATGACGCAGGCGTTCGCCGCGGCGCAGGCGACGTTCGGCGCGAGCATCGCGGCGGCGATCCCGCAGGCGGTGGCGATCGCTACCCAGTACGGCGGGCAGATCGCGCAGAAGCTCGGGGTTTTGCTGTCGGATTCGGATAATTTGCTGCAGCTGATCACTTCGGTGACTCAGGGGCTGGAGGCGGCTACGCAGCTGATGACGAAGCTGAGTGAGGCTTCGAAGAGCGGTTCTGGGGAGGATTCCACCTCTTCGGAGACTTCGTCGCGTTATCCAGCTTCTTCGCAGTACGCGGATTCTTCGGACTCGGCGGATTCGCAGTACTCGTCAGACTCGCAATACCCGAAGCAGCAGCGCCCGCGCACTCCGGTCAGCTCTGTCCAGCAGAGCTGACGAGTTCGACCTCGAAGCCGTCGTCGTTCTGCAGGTACGCGGCATAGTGCTCCGCGCCGCCCGCATGGGGATGTTTCTCCGGAAACATCAGCTGCCACCCGTGCCGGGCGGCGTCGGCGGCCAGCCGCTCGACCGTCGCGGCGTCCTTGACGTGAAAAGCGAGGTGGTTCAGCCCCGGCCGGCACCGGTCGTGCCGGTCCGCGGTCAGCGCCGGGGATTGCTCGACGACGAGATACGTCGGACCCAGCCGCCAACTGCGTCCGGCCGCCCAGTCCTGGAACTGCTGATATCCCAGTTCTTCCAGCAGCCATCCCAGCGACGCGACCGCGCGGCCGAGGTCCGGCACCCACAACTCGACATGGTGCAGGGTCCCGTGTTCACTCACGAGCGACCCCGATCCGAGCTGAGCACCACCCGCAGCTCCCGGTCCAGCTCCGCCCCCGGCTCGACGTCCAAATCCGTCCGCAGCCGTTCCCGCATTCGCCGATGGACCGCCAGCGCGTCCGCCCGGCGGCCGCCGCCGTGGAGCGCCCGCATCAGCAGCACCGCCAGCGGCTCCCGATGCGGATGCACCGCCAGCAGCGCCGACAGCTCGTGCACGACCTCGTCGGTCCGCCCCAACTTCAACTGCAGCAAGGCTTTCTCCTGCACCAGCGTCAACCGGCGTTCGGTCAGCCGCAGCCGCTCCCCCTCCACGAACGGACCGGGCAACCCGGCCAACGGCTCGCCGTGGAACAGGGCCAGCGCGCCGGCGTAGGCATCGACCGCGGCCGCCGGATCGCCGCCGTGGGTAGCGGTCGCGGCTTCCGAGATCCGGTCGGTCAGCTCGGTGACGTCCAGCCGCACTCGCTCCCGGGCGAAGCGGTATCCGCCGCGATCGCTGCCGATGACTGAGTCTTCCGTCCTCTCCCCCACCGCACGCAAGCATTTCCGCAGCCGATGCACGTACACCGGCACTACCCGGCCGCCAGTGCCCGGCGGTTCCAGCCCCCACACGCCGTCGAGCAGCTCCCCCGGGCTGACCGTCTCGCCAGGGCGCAGGACCAGCGCCGCCAGCAGCGCCTGCTGCCGCACCGGGCCCAGGTCCAGCAGGTTCGGCCCCCGCCACGCCTGCAACGGGCCGAGGACGCTGAACCGCAGCGAGTCCGGGCCAACCGGAGCCGGGGCCGCGCCAGGCGTGACCAGGCCGTGGTCGAAGGCGTACACGATGGCCGCCGCCCGGTCGCGGAGGCGGAGTTTCGCGCACAGCCGCTCGAAATGCGCCTCGACCGTGCTCGCGGAAATCCCCAGCGTTCCGGCGATTTCCGCGTCCGTCAGACCTCGCGCCACCGCCGTCAGCACGTCCAGCTCACGCGGCGTCAGCAACCCGGACGGCACCGCCGGGCGATCGGAAGCCGCCTGGCGATAGGTCGTGAGCACGCGCCCGGTGACCGCCGGATCGAGCCACGCCTCGCCCATCGCGACCGCCCGCACCGCGCGGATCAGGTCCTCCGCCGAGGAATCCTTCAGGACGTACCCGACCGCGCCCGCGCGCAGCACTCCGGCGAGCAGCTCGTCGTCGTCGAACGTCGTCAGCGCGAGCACCGGCGGGCGCGGGCCGGACGCGCGCAGCCGTCGCGTCGCCTCGATGCCGTCGACGCGCTTCATCCGCAGGTCCATCACCACGACATCGACCCCGCCTGCCGCTTCGAGCGCGGCCGGGACCTCGTCCCCGTCGGCGCACTCCCCCACCACCGCGAACCCGTCGCGGCGGCGCAGGATCAACCGCAGCCCGGACCGCACCAATTCCTGATCGTCGACGAGCAAGACCCGCATTTCCTCCGGCGCAGCGGTCACGACGCCGCCTCGCGCGCCAGCGGCACCGTCACGTCGACTACCCACTCGCCGCGCTCGGGTCCGGCGGTCAGCCGCGCGCCGAGCTGGTCCGCGCGCGCCGTCATGCCCGCCAGCCCCGAACCGCCCGAATTGCGCGCGGCGCCGGTGTGTCCATTGCGGACAGTCAACCGGGCGTCCGAAGCACCGATCTCCAGCCGTACCAACGCCTTCTCCGACGGCGCATGTTTGACCACGTTCGCCAGCGACTCCTGGACGATCCGGTAGAGCCCCAGCCCCACCGTATTGTCGACCGCGGTCACGTCGCCCTCCAGTTCGTACTCCGCGACCAGCCCGGCCGCGCACGTCTCGGCCACCAGCTCCGCGATGTCGCCCGCACCGGGCAACGGCCGCGTCCCCGCCGACTCCTGCGAGAGCAATCCAACCGTGCGGCGGATATCGGCCATCGCCGCCCGTCCGATCCGCTCCGCCTCGGTGAGCGCCGCGACGGCCTCGTCGATGTCGCGATCCGTGCGCAGCCCGTGCCGCGCGCCCGTGACGTGCAGCAACGTGATGCTCAGCGAATGCGCGACGACGTCGTGCACCTCGCGCGCGATCCGCTGCCGCTCGCCGAGCCTCGCCTGTTCGCTCACGGCCTCCTGCTTGCCGCGCTCGGCGTCCAGCGCGCGCACGTACCAGCGCAGCATGAACCCGGCGGCCATCCCGACCACCACCGCGAGCGTGTACACCGGGAACCCGACCAGCCCGACGGTCAGCGCGGCAGCCCCGAGCAGCGCGACCGCCCCGCCGGTCGCCGCGAACGCGACCCGCGCCGTCGCGATGGACCCCAGCTCGCCGGTGAGCACGGCCAACGGCATCGGCGCGAAGTCCGGCACCACCGGATACGTCAGCAGCAGCCCGATCCCGGCGAGCATCCCGAGCGCCTTCAGCCACGACGGCGCGAGCCGTCCGGTGCACGCGAACAGCAGCGTCGACGACGTGGCCAGCAGGAACCCGGCGATCGCCACCGGCAGCGCGGGCCCGACCCGCTGCCCCACCGCGACGATCAGCCCGATCACCGTGAAGGCGGTCGTGCCCATCGGCACCCACCAGGGCAGCGTCAGCCCGGACCGGGCCAAGCCGTCCGCCAGTCGGCCCCGCAGCCGGTCCCTCGCTGTTTCCCACACGGGGTTCAGCCTAGAAAACCGCATCGGAAGCCGCCGGGTGTATCGGCGATACGATGCCGCGTGCGCTTCGCTCGCCTCTTCCTCGTACTGGCACTGCTTCCCCTCGCCGCGTGCGCGACCGGCAAGGACGCGGTCAGCCAGTCGGACACTTTTGAATTCGTCTCGCCGGGCGGGCAGACGACCATCCACTATCCCGTGCCGCAGCGCAAAAAGGTAGCGGACCTCAAGGGCCCGAGCCTGCGCGAGCCCGGCAAGGACCTCTCGCTGGCCGATTACTCCGGCAAAGTCGTCCTGCTCAACCTCTGGGGCGCCTGGTGCGGGCAGTGCCGCGCCGAATCGCGCACCCTTCAGGCCATCGCCGACGACGGCCGGGACCGCGGGATCCGGGTGCTCGGCCTCAACGTCCGCGACAACCAGAAGTACGCCGCCGACTTCGTCAAGGACGTCGGCCTCGGCTACGAGTCGATCTTCGACCCCTCCGGCCGGGTCGCCCTGCGGCTGCGCGGCCTCCCGCTGGCCGCGGTGCCGATCTCCCTGATCGTGGACAAACAGCAGCGGGTCGCGGCGGTCTATCTCGGCGCCGTCCGGCAGACCGACGTCCAGCCCGCCCTGGACAGCGTGCTCGCCGAGTAGTCCGGCCAAGGTCCAGACCGTTCGGGGGCGTGCGCCTACCATGGGCGGATGACCGCGAGTGGCTACAACCGCCGGGAGCGTCCCGCCAAGCCCGCGCTGAGCCGCGAAGGCATCGTCGCGGCCGCTCTCGACGTCGTGCGCCGCGAAGGGGCCGAGCGCGTCACCATGCGGCGGCTCGCGAAGGAACTGGACACCGGCCCGGCCTCGCTCTACGTCTACGTCCGCGACACCGACGAACTCCACGCCGCCGTGCTCGACGAACTCCTCGGCGAGGTTCCCACGACCACCGCCGCCGAACAAGACTGGCGGAGTCGCTTGTGGACAGTCGTGTCCACCTACCGCGACGTCCTGTACGCCCACCCCGGACTCGCCCGCGTCGCGCTCGTGACCCCGTTGAACGGGCCGAACTACCTCGCCGTCGTCGACACCGTGCTCGGTCTGCTCGCCGAAGCCGGGGTGCCCTCCGGCCCCGCCGCGTGGACGGTCGACCTGCTGCTGCTCGTCGCCACCGCCAGCGCGGTCGAGCACAGCACCCGCAAGGACCGCCCGGGTGCCGAACAACAGCACGACGCGCTCGCCGAAACCGTGCGCGGCCTCTCGCCGGAAACCCATCCGAACATCGTCGCGGCGAGCGGAAACCTGTTCTCCGGCAACGGAGACGCCCGTTCCCAGTGGGCGATCGACGCCCTCCTCAACGGCGCGCGCACGACCCCGCTTCCCGACTGAGTGGTTCAAACCACTGGCAAGGCAAGGGTTTCCCGCGAGTCCATAATGGACCAGTACGCCGGAATAGCGGCGATAACGGGCGTAATGTCCGCTTGATCGATCCCCCGCAAATACGACAGTTGATGCGTTCCCTCCTTTCGTAGGTGTACGGAAAATTTCCGCCGATCTACCTTTGCTGTGGTCGGATCCACCTCCCCACCCTTTCCGATTTCTTTTTCTGCATGCCCACAAGGAGTACCAGAATGCAGATCAGAAAAACGTCCGCACTCGTTTCCCTGTTCGCCGC
Source organism: Amycolatopsis sp. NPDC114503 (assembly GCF_055633655.1). Lineage (NCBI taxonomy): Bacteria > Bacillati > Actinomycetota > Actinomycetes > Pseudonocardiales > Pseudonocardiaceae > Amycolatopsis > Amycolatopsis sp. NPDC114503. Next base: position 118,804 of record NZ_JBVKDT010000017.1, read on the forward strand.
CGCCGGCATGGCGGCGGCGCTGGGCGCGGCCCCTGCCTCCGCGGCCGCCGCCCAGCACCACCCGCAGCCCCTCAAGCACGGCCTCGGGCTGAACGTCGCCGGCCTGAAGGCCGCGCAGTCCAGGATGCACGCCCACGCGAACTCCGCGCTCCCCGTGCACCCCCGCGCCACCGCCGAACTGCCTTCCAGCGGCGACCTCACCCAGTACGCCAACACCCCCGGCGACCAGGGCCAGGTCGGCTCGTGCGTCACCTGGGCCACCGGCTACACCGGCTACGGCGTGCTGATGAACGAACAGGGCATCACCGGCGGCCCGATGGCCCCGATGTTCATTTACTCCCAGATCGCCAAGGGCAATGACCAGGGCACCTGGGCGAGCGTCGCGCTGCCGATGGAACAGCAGCAGGGCATCGACACCAAATCCGACTACTGGCAGGGCGATTTCGACTACACCACCCAGCCCGACCAGAACGAAAAGTCGAATGCGGCGCACTACAAGCTGTCCGGCTACACGCAATTGTCGTCGAGCGGCGACGCGGCGCGGTCCGACATCGAGAACGCCATTTCCCAGGGCGAGCCGGTGGCGATCGGATTCACCGTGCACCAGAGCTTCATGAACCTGGACTCCTCGACCGCGGCCGACTACTCGTACATGCCCGGCGACTCGAACAGCGACCCGGTCGTCGGCGGGCACGAGGTGACCATCGTGGCCTACAACGACCAGGGCGTGAAGATCGAGAACAGCTGGGGATCCGGCTGGGGCGCAAGCGGTTTCGTGACCGTGCCGTGGTCGTTCTTCAGCACCGGCGACGTCGACGAGGTCAACGCGATGGGCAAGCTCGTCCAGAGCTGACCGAGCACTGAACCAGCACGACCCGGGCACCAAGAAGGGCTCCTCGCGGGAATTCCCGCGAGGAGCCCTTCTCCGTTCAGCAGCTCAGGAAACTCAGACCAGGTCGTACCGGTCGTTGTTCATGACCTTGTGCCACGCGGCGACGAAGTCGCGGACGAACTTCTCCTTGGCGTCGTCGCAGCCGTACACCTCGGCGACGGCGCGCAGTTCGGAGTTCGAGCCGAACACCAGGTCGTTGCGGGTGCCGGTCCACTTGACCTCGCCGGTGGCGAGATCGCGGGCCTCGAAGGACTCCGCGTGCGGGCCCTCGCCGTCGGCCGGCTTCCACTCCGTGCCCATGTCGAGCAGGTTGACGAAGAAGTCGTTCGTCAGCGTGCCCGGCCGGTCGGTCAGCACGCCGGCGGCCGAGTTCTGGTAGTTCGCGCCCAGCACTCGCAGGCCGCCGACCAGCACGGTCATCTCCGGCGCGCTCAGGTTGAGCAGGTTCGCCTTGTCCACCAGCAGGTACTCCGACGGCAGCGGGTTGGCCTTGCCGCGGTAGTTGCGGAACCCGTCGGCCTTCGGCTCGAGCGGCGCGAACGAGTCCGCGTCGGTCTGCTCCTGCGTCGCGTCGGCGCGGCCCGGCGTGAACGGAACGGTGAGGTCGACGCCGCCGTCCTTCGCCGCCTTCTCCACGCCCGCCGCGCCGGCCAGCACGATCAGGTCGGCGAGCGAGATCTTCTTGCCGCCGGTCTGCGCGCTGTTGAACGCTTCCTGGACGCCCTCGAGCGTGCGCAGCACCTGAGCCAGCTCGTCGGGCTCGTTGACCTCCCAGCCGCGCTGCGGCTCGAGGCGGATGCGGGCGCCGTTCGCGCCGCCGCGCTTGTCGCTGTGGCGGTAGGTCGACGCCGACGCCCAAGCGGTGGACACCAGCTGCGCGACCGAAAGACCCGACTCGAGGACCTTCGCCTTCAGGTCCGCGACGTCCGCGTCGTCGACCAGCTCGTGGTCGACGGCCGGGATCGGGTCCTGCCAGATCAGCTCTTCCTGCGGCACCAGCGGGCCGAGGTAGCGCTGGATCGGGCCCATGTCGCGGTGGGTGAGCTTGTACCAGGCGCGGGCGAAGGCGTCCGCGAACTGGTCCGGGTTCTCGTAGAACCGGCGCGAGATGGGCTCGTAGATCGGGTCGAAGCGCAGCGCCAGGTCCGAGGTCAGCATGCTCGGCGCGCGGTTGAGCTCGCCGCTTTCCGGGTCCGGCACGGTGCCCTGCGCGGCGTTGTTCTTCGGCTTCCACTGGTGGGCGCCGGCGGGGCTCTTGGTCAGCTCCCACTCGTAGGTGAACAGGTTGTGGAAGAACCAGTTGCTCCACTGGGTCGGGGTCGGGGTCCAGGTGACCTCGAGCCCGCTGCCGATCTGGTCGCGGCCCTTGCCGCTGCCGAAGCTGTTCTTCCAGCCGAGGCCCATCTGCTCGATCGGGGCGGCCTCGGGCACCGGGCCGACGTTCGCGTCCGCGTCGCCCGCGCCGTGCGTCTTGCCGAAGGTGTGGCCGCCGGCGATGAGGGCGACGGTCTCCTCGTCGTTCATCGCCATCCGGGCGAACGTCTCGCGGATGTCGCGCGCCGAGGCGATCGGGTCCGGGTTGCCGTTCGGGCCTTCCGGGTTCACGTAGATGAGGCCCATCTGGACCGCGGCGAGCGGGTTGTCCAGCTCGCGGTCGCCCTTGTAGCGCTCGTCGCCGAGCCAGGTGCGCTCCGGGCCCCAGTAGATGTCCTCGTCCGGCTCCCACACGTCGGCGCGGCCGCCGGCGAAGCCGAAGGTCTTGAAGCCCATGGTCTCGAGCGCGCGGTTGCCCGCGAAGACCATGAGGTCGGCCCACGAGATCTGCTTGCCGTACTTCTTCTTCACCGGCCACAGCAGACGGCGCGCCTTGTCCAGGCCGACGTTGTCCGGCCAGCTGTTCAGCGGCGCGAACCGCTGCTGGCCGCCGCCCGCTCCGCCGCGGCCGTCGTCGATCCGGTAGGTGCCGGCGCTGTGCCAGGCCATCCGGATGAACAGCGGGCCGTAGTTGCCGAAGTCGGCGGGCCAGAATTCCTGCGACGTGGTGAGCAGCGCGTCGACGTCGCGGGTCAGCGCGTCGAGGTCGAGGCTCTTGAACGCCTTGGCGTAGTCGAACTCTTCGCCCATCGGGTCCGCCGCGGGAGCGTGCTTCCGGAGGATCTTCAGGTTGAGCTGGTTCGGCCACCAGTCACGGTTCGCGGCGCCCTCGGAGGGGTAGCCCATGCGGCCGGTGACCGGGCACCCTGCCTTCTGGTCGTCGGCGACGGAGTCAAGCGATTCGGACAACTGAAATCCTTCCGGGAATCATGGTCTTGCTCAGGAACTCGGCACAGCGGAACAAGCGGGGCAGCGGCCCCAGTAGACGACCTCGGCCTCCTCGATGACGAAACCGTGCGTCTGCGAGGCGGTCAGGCAGGGAGCCTCGCCGACCGCGCAGTCGACGTCCTCGATGGCGCCGCACGAGCGGCACACGACGTGGTGGTGGTTGTCCCCTACCCGGGCCTCGTACCGCGCGACCGAACCGGGCGGCTGGATGCGCCGCAGCAGCCCCGCCTCGGTCAGCGCGCGCAGCACGTCGTAGACGGCCTGGTGGGAAACCTCGCCGAGATCCGCCCGCACCATGCCGATGACGGACTCGGTGTCCGCGTGCGCGTTGGCGTGCACCGCGGAGAGCACGGCCACCCGAGGGCGCGTGATCCGCAACTGCACTCCGCGCAGCAGCTGCTCGAAGTCCGCGGTCGTCGGCATGCCCCGGAGTCTGCCGCATTTTCTGGAATGAATCAAGAATCTGTCACCCACTCCGGTTGTCCTCCTCCTGGCGGTCGCTTGACAGCCCGGAAGGTCTACGGTGAGTAGACCAAAGAGACGTCCGACACATCCGAGGTGACGCCAGAAATGACCGAGGCCGTCGAATCGCCCAGTTCGCACCCGGTCGGAGTCGATATCACGCGAGCGAGCATTGCCCGGGTGTACGACGCCGCGCTGAACGGCACGAACAACTACGAGATCGACCGCAGGGTGCTCGAGCAGGTCGCGACGGTGGCCCCGGAGGTCGCCGACCTCGCCTGGGCCAACCGCAACTTCCTCATCCGCGCCTGCCGCTTCCTCGCCACCCAGGGCCGGGTCACCCAGTACCTCGACTGCGGCTCCGGCCTGCCCACCGCCGAGAACACGCACCAGGTCGTGCAGCGGATCATCCCGGAGGCCCGCGTCCTGTACGTGGACAACGACCCGGTGGTCCTCGCGCACGGGCGCGCGCTGCTCGAGGAGAACGAGAACACGCGCTTCATCGACGCGGACATCTTCAAGCCCGAGCAGATCCTCGGCAACGAGACCGCGCGCGAGTTCCTCGACTGGACGAAGCCGATCGCGTTGCTGCACAACGGAACCCTGCACCACTACCTCGGCGACGACTACGCCGAGATGATGCAGACGTACGTGGACGCGCTCCCGTCCGGGTCGTTCGTGGTGATCGCGCACTTCCTCGACCCGGAGACGCCCGAGCACAGCGCGATCGCCCGGCGGATGGAGGAGAAGTTCACGCACAGCCCGATGGGCAGCGGCCTCTTCCGCACGTGGGAGCAGATCGGGCGGATGTTCGGCGGCACCGAACTGGTCGACCCGGGCCTGGTGCTGTGCGAGGACTGGTGGCCGGACGGCCCGCGGTACCAGCCGCTGAACCAGGTCCAGGAGTGCATCGCGGGCGCGGTCGGCCGGAAGGCCTGACGCTTCTCGCCGGAGAAGTCTCGATGAAAGGGCCCCTTGAGGAATTCCTCGAGGGGCCCCTTCACGAACGGTCGACGATGCGGAAATCCAGCTCGGACAACGGAGAATCCGGGTTGAGCGCCACGCCGACCGTGCGCAGGGTGTCGTCGAGGATCGACCAGACCCAGCGGGCGAGCAGCTGGCGCAGATCGTCGCGGTCGATGCCGCGCGGGGCTTCGAGCCAGTGCGCGGTGCTCGATTCGACCAGCCCGACCAGTCCGTAGGCGATGGTCTCGCCGACCCGCTGGTCCGCGCCGAACAAGCCGAGGTAGTACTCGAACAGCACGGTCAGCTGCCGGGCGATCGCGGTTTTCACGTCCGCGACGACGTCGCGCGGCCCGGTCACCGACTGCCGCATCAGATACTGATAAAGCTCCCGGTGTTCGGAAAGCCATTCGATATGCGCGCCGATTGTCGCGTGCACCATATCGCGCGGTGTCCCGGAAACTCCCCACAACGGGGAGAACTGCGCGCCGATCATTTCCGCCGCGCGCAACGCGATAGCGCGCTGCAGATCCGCGGTGTCGGCGAAATGCTTGTAAATGCGCGTGCGAGCGACGCCGGCTTCGTCGGCGATCTGCTCGGTGGACACCTCCGGCCCGTATCGGGCGATCGCGCGCATCCCGGCTTCCACGAATTCCCGGCGCCGGCGTTCCCGCTGCCCTGCCCACCGGGTGGCCCGCCCGTCGGGCGGAGTACCTGAGGACGTCATCCGCGCGAGTGTATCGCCGGGTCACATACTGGATACGGCGCTGTACCTGTTACTTTGGGTATAGAGAGATGACTGTCAGTGGTCGGCGTTGCCTCGATGTAGCAGCCGCTTTCACCGCGGCCGTTGCTTCGGCGTGACCCAGATCATGGACCGGGAGTGCGTCATCGGCACGCGGGGAGCGAGTCGCGTCGGTGAAGCGAGCGTCGCCCACCCGGGTGGCGTGCAGGGAGGAACACATGGACGGCGAACAGCACCGGCCCGAACTGTCCACCGGTCACCGGGTCACCTACCTGGTCGGCCAGCGCACCGGCAGGCGGCAGCTGTGCAGGCGCGGGGTGGTCACCGGAGCCCCGGTCACCGACGACGCGACAGCGGTCACCTGGGTCCCGGTCCAGGTCGACGGCCAGGCGAGAGACGCGAATCCGCAGTGGATCGCGGCCGACGCGATCATCGACGTGGTGAGCGCGTCATGAGCGCCGAACAGGCCGTGGCCACCCCGATCTTCGACGGCGTGGTCGCCGAGGCCGGGCTGGACTGGTCCGAAGAGGACATTCCGGCAGGCGGCAAAGGCGGGACGGACGAGTCCAAGAAGGCGGGCTCGGGCAAGTAGCCGCCGTTTCCCTGTCGCCGCACCGGCTCTCCGGTGCGGTGCTCGCGCGCGCCCGCATCCCGGCGGGAGGGTGCGATTAGGCCACTTCGGTGTCACCGGTTTGCGCGTTCGATACTGCACTCGTCCGGGTGAACTGCGCGACGCCGCAAGCCGGCGAATGCGGGGTATTTCGTCCTGCGCCGGGTGATCCACGCCGCGTATCGCCAGATCCTCACAGATTCATCCAGTGTTACGCCAAAGATCAACGGCGCGCTTCCTCCAAATACCGCAGCACCGCCGTCACCCGCCGATCCGCGCTGTCGTCCGGAGCCAGGTCCAGTTTCGCGAAAATGCTGCGGATGTGTTTGTGCACCGCGCCGTCCGTCACCACTAATCGTTCGGCGATCGCGCTGTTCCCCAATCCCTCCGCCATCAGCGCCAGCACATCGCTTTCCCGCGGGCTGAGCCGTTCCAATCCGGAATCCGCGCGCGTCCGGGTCAGCAATTGCGCCACCACTTCCGGGTCGATCGCCGTCCCGCCCCCGGCCACCCGGTTCAGCGCTTCCATGAACTCCGTGACCCGGCCGACGCGTTCCTTCAGCAGATACCCGAGCCGCGCGCTGCCGCTGCCCAGCAGATCGGTCGCGAACGCCTGCTCGACGTAGGCCGACAGCACCAGCACCGCCAGCCCCGGCCGCCTGCGCCGGGCTTCGACGGCCGCGACGATGCCCTCGTCGGTGTGCGTCGGCGGCATCCGGACGTCCACGACCGCGGTGTCCGGCTCGTATTTGTCCACTGCGGCAAGGAAATCGGCCGGGTTGTCGGTGGTCGCGACGACATCGAGGCCCTCGGCGCGCAACAGCAGCGCTAGTCCTTCGCGCAGCAACGGGTCGTCCTCGGCGATCACAATCCGCATGGCAGGCTCACAGTCAGAGTGGTCGGTCCGCCGGCGGGGCTCGCCAGCGCGAAAGTTCCGTCGAGCGCCTCGATCCGGCGGCGCATCCCGCTGAGTCCCGAGCCGCCGGTTTCGGAGGCGCCGCCGCGGCCGTCGTCGGTGATCCGGAGGTGGAGCACGTCGTCCCGTCGACGCAACACGACCTCGACGCTGCGGGCGCCGCTGTGTTTGGCGACGTTCGTGAGCGCCTCCGCGACCACGAAATACACCGACGCCTCCACAGAAACGGCGTACCGGCCGGGCAGATCGGCGTCGATCGCGCACGGCACCGAGCAGTCCGCGGCAAGGGCGGTCAACGCGTCGGCGAGGCTCCGGTCGGCCAGCACGGGCGGCAGGATGCTGCGCACCACCGCACGCAATTCGGCGAGCGCGGCCTCGGTGGCGTCCTGCGCGCGGCCGAGGATTTCGTCGACGTCCGCCGAATCCCGGGCGACTGCCCGGCGAGCCGCGCCGACCAGGACGTTCACCGCGACCAGCCGGTTCTGCGTACCGTCGTGCAGCGCACGCTCGATACGGCGCAGCTCGGCGGAATGCGCGTCGAGCGCGGCGGCTCGGGTAGCGGTGAGGTGGGCGATCCGCAGCGTGACATCCGCGTCCGACCCCGCGGGCAACAGCCGCCGGCCGGGCAGTGCCTGCAGCCGCGCCATCGCGGGCAGCAGCGCGACCGAAAGGAACGCCCACGCGACGCCGAGCAGCGACACCGGAAGCGCCTCGGCCAGGCTGTGCACCGGCCAGCCGAGCGAGGCCGTCGCGTCGTCCGGAGGCAGCAGGTACCAGTAAAGCGGGAAAAGCCCGTCCCGCGCGGTGTTGAGCACGATCGTCAGCGCGATGAAGCCGAGCAGGAGTCCCGCGAGGCCATGCACCACGACCCAAAGCACTTCGCGCTGCACCGTCCGGTCGCGCAGCGCCGCGCCGAGCCGTTCAGGCCCCGGACCGGGACTGATGACATCCGGCTTCATCGCCGTGAGCCGGATCCGCTCCCGGTCGGCGACCGCGTGCACGACGCTCAGCATCGGCCGCGCCAGCGGCAATCCGACGCCCACGAGGCACAGCGACGCGACCACGGCCACGCCGAGCAGCACCAAGAGCGCCAGCACCGAGGTACCGATCCCGCCGACGAGGTGTTCCAACGCGTCGAGAGCAGCCCGGACCCGCACAGTCCACGAACGCGGCCGAGGTTCGCCTGCGGTTGCCATCGCACCTCCTAGCACCTCACGCCGCCGAACCCTAGCCGAGAAATCCGCCCCGGCACCGCCACGAGGCGCGAAAGTACAGCCTGCTGTACCTCGACCCTCCCGCGCACGGGATCGTCGTGGCGAGCCCCGATTCGTAGCGTTGCCGGCATGACGAAAACACCTGCCCGGCAAGGGACCCGGCCGCTCCTGTGGGGCGTGCTGGCACTCAGCGCCGCAGCCAACGCCATCACCTCCGCCCTCGGCGTCAACCTCCTGCTCAGCACCGTTTTCGGCGTCGTCACCCTCGCCGCGGGCATCGCCCTCGTCGCGAACTACCGCACTCGCCGCTGAACCTCCACAAAGGACCACCACGCATGACCGCCTTGCGCTCCCTCGTCGCACGCCACCCGATCACGGCCTTCTTCACGCTCGCCATCGCGCTCAGCTGGCTCGCGTGGATCCCTTACGTGCTCTCGGACAACGGCCTCGGCATCGTCCACTTCGGATTCCCGCCGGTGCTGGGCACGACGCAAATCCTGGGCATGCTCCCCGGCGCTTACCTGGGCCCCATCTTCTCGGCGTTCCTCGTCACCGCACTCGCCGAAGGACGTCCCGGGCTGCGCGCGTGGGTCGGACGGTTGCTGCGCTGGCGGGTGAACTGGCGATGGTACGCGCTCGCCCTCTTCGCGGCCCCGGTCGTGCTTACGCTGTCCAGCCTGCCCTTCGCCGGAGCGTTCCGAATCCCCGCCGCGTCGCTGATTCTGGTGTGGGCCTTGGGTTTCGTGCTGCAAGTGCTCACCACCGGCCTCGCCGAAGAACCCGGCTGGCGCGATTTCGCCCTGCCGCACTTACAGCCGAAGTACGGCCCGTTGCGCGGCACGCTGATCCTCGGTCCCTTGTGGGGCGTCTGGCATCTGCCGTTGTTCTTCACCGAATGGGGCCATTGGCCGAACGTGACGGTCTGGTCGGTGCTGGAATTCGTCGCGACTGCCATCGCGATCAGCTTCGTGATGACCTGGGTGTTCAACCGCAGCGGCGAAAGCCTGCCGATCGCGCTGCTGCTGCACGCCGGGATCAACAACTACCTGTCCGTCGCCTGGGGAGAGCTGTTCCCCGCCGCGGACCCGAAGATCGCCGAACACCTGCTGTTCGCCGCGTTCGCCGTCGCCGCGTTGATCCTGCTCGCCACGACCAAGGGCCGTCTCGGCTACCCTCGCCCGGTGCGGGAACTCCAGGCCGTTCAGTAGTAAATCTGCCCGGGTACGCCGCCGCCGACCGCGATGGCGTCCCCGTTGATCGCGACGCTGCGCGGAGACGCCAGGAAAGCCACGACGTCCGCCACCTCGGCCGCGGTCACCAACCGCCCGATGCTCACCCCGGCGGCGAGGCTCTTTTCCAGCTCCGCCACCGAAATCCCGCGCATCGCGGCGATCTCGGCGAATTGCTCCGGCGTCCGCTCGGTCACCGTGTAGCCCGGATGCACGACCGTCGCGGTGATGCCCTGCGGCCCCAGCTCGTCAGCGAGATTCTTGGTCATCGCCGCGACCGCGACGTTGCGAATCGAACCGAACGTCGAAGCGGCGATCCGCGCGTTGAGCCCGCTGACGTTCACGATCCGTCCCCAGCCGCGCTCCCGCATCCCCGGCGCGAGCGCGCGGGCGCACCGCAGGTAGCCGAGCACCTTGGTCTCGATCTCGGTGCGCAGGTCGTCGTCACGCAGGTCGTCGAGCGGCGTCCGCACCCCGCTCGACGCCGGAGCCGCGCAGTTGACCAGGACGTCCGCCGCACCGAACTCCGCCTTGACCCGCTCCGCCATCGCCGCGACCGCAGCGTCGTCGGTGGTGTCCGTGGGCACGGCGATGACCTTCGTGCCGTGCCTGCCGACGCTTTCCGCCGCCTCGGCGAGTGCTTTCGAGTCCCGGGCGACCAGCGCGAGGTCCGCGCCCTCCGCCGCGAGCACCTCGGCCACCGCCAGCCCGATCCCGCGATTGGCCCCCGTGACGACCGCGCACTTGCCCTTCAACCCGAGATCCACAGCTTCTCCCCTGAGCGTTAACGACGCCGACGAGGCTTGCCGCGCCCGCCAGGCTTGGGCGTATTCCGCCGACGAGCCGGCTCCCGCGACGGCTGCGGCTTCTTCTTCGCCGGTGCCGCCTTGCCCGTCTTCGCCTGCGTTTCCTGCTGCCCGCGAGTGCTGTTCACCGTGCGCCCGCGAACGATGCCGATGAATTGCTCCACCAGCTCGCTGGTCTCGCCCTCCGGCCAGGACAACGCGACGCGCGACTGCAACGCGTCCTCCACCGGCCGGTACGTGAGGTCACGACGATGGTGCAACCGAGCGAGCGACTGCGGTACCAGCAGCACGCCGACCCCCGCCGCCACCAGCTCGATCGCGTCCCCCGTCGTCTCCGGCCGCTCGAGCGCGGGCCTGCCGGGCAGCTCGTCCCAGCCGAGCGAGTCGTCGAGCGGATGCAGCACGAGCTCGTCCGCGAGGTCCGCGATGGACACCTCGTCGGCCGCCGCGACCAGGTGTTCCTTGGGAACGATGACCACCGTGGTCTCGGTGTAGAGCGGAATCGCATGAAGACCTTCACGGTCCGCGGACAGCCGCAGCAACGCCGCGTCCGCGCGTCCTTCACGGACCGCGTCGGCAGCCTCGGCGGCAGCGACCGCGACCAGGTCAAGCGGCACTTCGGGATTGCGTTCGCCCCAGATCCGGACCCACTTCGCGGGGGTCGCACCCGGAACGTAGGCGAGCCGGAACGCCGAGGCCTGGTCGGCTCCTGTCACGTGGCAAGGCTACCGGCGCGGGGCGCCGGTTACGCTGATGGGCATGACGGCGCAGAAGACCCCCCAGACCATGAAGCCGGCGACGGCAGCGAAGAAGCTGGGCGTCTACCTCGAAGCCACCCCCGCAGAGTTCCGCGCGGGCGCCGTCTCGCGCGACGAACTGAACGCCCTGCAGACCGACCCGCCAGAATGGCTGCGCGACCTCCGCCGCAACGGCCCGCACCCACGCCCGGTCGTCGCCGCGAAACTGGGAGTCTCCATCGGCGGCCTGGCCCGAGGCGGCGTCACCGAGGCCCTGACGACGGACCAAATCGAGGCCCTGAAAGCCGACAACCCCACCTGGCTGCAGCACGAACGCGAAACCCAGGCTGAGGTCCGCCGCGAAGCCGCTCGGCTTAACGCGGAAAAGCCTGAGTAGCCGTCCACTTCGGAGCTTCCACGCACGAAGTCCGTGAGGGGTACCTTCACAGACGCGGATTCCCTCAAAGACACCTCGCTCGCACACCTGTTGCCGTACTGTGCCCCAATGAGGTTTTCTCAGTAGCGGCCTTGGTGTTCGTGGTGAGTGAGGGCGAGTGCGCCCTGCTCGCCGGTCGTCATCAGCAGGAACGTCTGATAGTTCAGCTGGTCTTGGATGTCGAGGACTGGCGCGACCACGCCGGGGCTGTCGGCGTCCAGGTCATCTTCATCGAGGAACGGCACCACCGGGCAGACACCGAGGCCGTGTTCCGCGTGGTCGAGGTAGGTCGGGCCTTTGCCGGGCTCGTCCTCAGACAGGGTGTAGGCGGCCTAGTCGTCGAACAGTCGGTAGACCTGGCGCGGCCCGTCAGGTGTCCAGGAGGTTTTCCGGTGCAGGGCGTAGATCGGCCACGGGCCGACTTAGGCGGCGGTCATGTTGCACGGGACACGCCCCGGATGACCGGGGGCCGGTCGCCGGGCAGGACCGTGGTGTACGACCAGCCGTATTTCAGCGTCGCGCGGTGCGCCGCAGCCTGGCGACGAGCCATGCCGTCTTGGCTCCAGTGCGACCAGCCCAACGGCTCGTCCGCCTCGTCGTCGCCGAGCGCACGATAGCCGTCCTCGAACAGGTTCCGCGCGAGCAGCTGCATCAGCAGACGGCACCAGTTCGTCCGCGGACGGTCCAGCAGCCAGCGCTACGCCCGCCGGGCCGAGCGCGGCGCGAACGGCAGATTGTGATCACCCTGGACGTAGCGGCGAATCCGGTTGTTGCGAGCCTGGTCGGGCCAGACAGCCTCAATCCGATGCGCGATGTCGGTCTCCTCAGGGGCGACAGCTACGACAAGGTCAATCCTCCGATGCCTCAGGTTCCTGAGACCTGCCTCTCTAACGGGTGATTTCCCTCCAGAGATTTCCGCTAGCGAAATTCTGCTCACGGGTGATATTCGCGGAATTTCGCGAATCCATTGCCGATTTCCCGCGAATGCTCCCCTGTTTGGCGATGAACGATTCGGTTGCCGCTAGGCTCGATTTACTTAGTCACAGCAGACGAAAGATCGCGTAGAGGGGTTCGGAACTTGGCTCTCATTGGGCTGATCACAGGCTATTTTCTTGCCGCCCTGGTACTGGGCGCGGGAGCGGCAGCGATCTATCGCGGTCGCGACCTAGTGCACGTTCTGCTGGTAGCCGGGTTGCTGCTGCTTACCTTGCTGGTGATCATGAGCGGTGATGCAACGATGCTCCGAGCCTTGGCTGAAATGACGCAACGCCTAGTCGGCGGACTGCGGCAAGGCTGATGGCTACAGAGATGAAGCTGTCACATGAAGAGGCAGAGCTTGCTGATGCGTTTGCACCGAGGATCACGACTCCGGAGAACTCGCCGTGTCCCCAGACTCTGGAAAGGCGATCTTGCTTCGCGGCATCTTCTGCGAGTAGATCCAGCGCAGCACGTCGTACTGGGCGGCGTGCCATGAGCAGGGGGCGACCAGCAGCGGAACGGCCGGTTCAGCGTGCGCTCCGCGCGGCGGGATAGCACCGCGGCAGCGGCGGACAAGCGTGCGGACAAAGAGCTGGTCGAGGCGGGGAACGCTGTCGAGTGGACGGAAGCCGGGTTCGCGGGCACTCTTGATCCGGGCACGGGTGAGGTGGCGGTCAGGACGCGTCATCTCCGGGGCAAGGACGAACGGGCAAATGCGAGCTGCGGAACCTACCTGCAGCGGCAGATGAACGAGCCTGACTGTGAGCGACCGCTTTACACACCGAGCAACCGAGCGTCACCTGTGAATATACAGAACGTGCGCGATGGCAAATGTGGCTGTTTTACGGTTGACCAGAAGGCCGAGCAAGCCCCTGACCTGCAGTGCCGCAAAGTTCTTTGGGGATTCCTTCCTCCTTCGCCTTGACAAGCGCCATCCGCTGGAGTGAGCATCTTTTTGGCCTCTTTGAGCATGGACCTTGATCTTTAAAGAGAGGCAGGTCCGTGTCGGTGGGTGTGTGGCTCGCGGTTATCGCGTGCATCTTGGTTTTGGCGGGCCTCGGGCTCGTATCTGTTTTGCTTCTCAAGCTCGACGCCCGCATGTGCTTTCGTCAGATCAAAGTCGACGCTCGGGCAGGCCGGTGGTTCAGTCTCGCGATCCATGTCGAACGAGAACCCCACGGTGGAGCTGTGTCCCAGCCGGGTGATCTGGCCGAACGACTCGTTCATACGGCGGCTGTCCCCCCGGCTCGTGATTCAGCGCATGGCCTGCCTCCGCCGTCACAGCAAGATCTGTAAACGGTGAGGCCGTGATGCTGGACGCGGGTATCGTCGGAGTTTCATACAGACCGTGAGGTGCTACTCACGCTGAAGATCGACGGCCAGAAGTCCAAGTGGGCTTACTTGGGAGTCTCGATGAAGTTTGTCAAACCGTGGACATGGCCGGCCGGAGAGGGTGAAGACTCCGCCGTCGCGCAGCAGTGCCCAGGGACATCGACGCGTCGAAGGGCCAGGGCGATGACGGTTTGGACGTGTTTGAGGCGTTGGCCGCGTTTTTGAGGCAGAAGTCGCGGTTGGGGCCGTCGCGGATGATGCTGGTTTGCGCGGAGAGGTAGACCGCCCGGCGCAGGCGACGGCTGTAGCGCTTGGGGCGGAGCAGCTTTCCGGTGCGACTGGCGGAATCCCGGAGCACGGACACAACCAAGCACGCGAAGCCGTTTTCGCTTACCTCGCCTATTGCAACCATCACCGCCGGCACGCCACCCTCAACTACCGCACGCCAGAAGAAACCCGCGCCCACCACAGTCCACGCAACACCCACGCAGCGTGAAACCCGGTGACCAGCCCACGGAGGAAACCTCACACGATCAAGCTTCAGGGTGCCCTATGCAACACCCCGCCAGGCGACGAGCCGAAACCCAAGCCCCTCACAACCACCCCCGATCATCAGCAACCCGAACCGCCCCCATCCGATTCCGAGCCCCAGTCTTAGCAATAGCCCCCGACAAATAATTCCGCACCGTCCCCTCAGACAAATACAAACTCCCCGCAATCTCCGCCACCGACCCCCCACCCCGAGCCGCGATCAGCACATCCCTCTCCCGAGCAGTCAACGGCGACTCCCCCGCGGCCAATGTCGCGACCGCCAACGCCGGATCCACCACCCTCTCCCCCCGCATCACCCGCCGAATCGCATCCCCCAATGCCTCCGCAGGCGCATCCTTAACGACAAACCCCACCGCCCCAGCCTCCATAGCCCGCCGCAAATACCCAGCCCGCCCGAACGTCGTCAACACCACCACCCGACACCCCGGCACCTGCTCCGCCAAAACCGCGGCCGCGGCCAACCCGTCCAACCCAGGCATCTCGATATCCAGCAACGCGACATCCGGCAGATGCTCCAGCGCGGCCCCCACCACCTCATCCCCCCGCCCCACCTGAGCGACCACCTCGAAATCGTCCTCAAGACCAAGCAACGTCCCCAACGCCTGCCGCACCAACGCCTGATCATCAGCGAGCAACAACCGAATAGTCACGCTTCCCCCACCGTCACCCGCAGCCGCCACCCCCGAGGCCGAACCGGCCCCGCGTCCATCCGTCCGCCAACAGCAACCACCCGGTCCCGCAGCCCGGACAGCCCATTCCCGGAATCCGCCACAGAACCAACACCGTCGTCGCGGACTTCCACGGAATCCCCCGAAACAATCACCGCACAAGCAGTAGCCCGAGAATGCCGAACCACATTAGTCAGCCCCTCCCGAACGACCCACCCGAACAATTCCTGATACGGCCCGTCCACCGCAGTAGGAAAATCCGCACTAATTCCCGCCGCCCGTAACAACTCCCGCCCCCGCGCCAACTCCCCGGCAAGCGTGACATCCCGATAGCCGGAAACAGCCGCCCGAACATCCGCGAGCGCCTGCCGCGACAACTGCTCGACCTCGCCGATCTCCTCGACCGCCCGCTCATCCCCCTTGGCCGCGAGCCGCCGGGCAAGATTGCTCTTCACCGTGATCGCGGTAAGCGAATGCCCGAGCAGATCATGCAAATCCCGGGATATCCGCGACCGCTCCGCATCAGCAGCCAACCGCTCCACCTCCGCCCGCGCCTGCACCAACGCCCGATTCGCCCGCAACGCCTCCGCGAACGCGACCACCACCAGCACGGTGAACACCAACGCCGCCGCCTGCGCCCACCCCGGATCGGCGTGCCAAACCGCCCACGGCACCACCACCGTCGCCGCGGCAGCGACCGGCACGATGACCATGCCCCAACGCGGCAACCGCGGAACAGCGAGCGACACCACCACGGCAAGCAGGTAAAACGCATTAGCGCGAGCGACCGGCAACACAGCGCCGAACAGCGCCGTCAACACCCCGGTCAGGATCCAGAAAACCCTGCTCCGGAACCCGTAAGCAGCGATGGCCGCCCCGATGTAGCAGGCACAGAACGCCAGCAGAAGCACGACCGCCACCGGCTGGTCCGGAGTCTGGGCGAGAACGATCAGCGGGTACACCAGGAGGCCGGCGTCCAGCACGAGCCGGCGCCAGCCCAGTACCCAGCGTTGCGCGTCGGAATCGGGGCCGCGGTCCACGTCCGGCACGCTACTCGGAGAACAGCGAGCGCACGGGCCGTCCGTTGACCAGGACGACCACCGCCAGCAGAAGCAGCCCGCAGACACCCTGCTCAAGCCGGACCCACAACGGCAGGAATCCCGGAATCGACACGATGACGACGATCGCGACGGTCATCACCGCCGAAACGATCCGGAGCCGCAGCAGCCCTCGTTTCGACCCGCGGGCCGCGCTTCTCGCGAACAGGAACGTGAGCAGCGCACTGGCGGCGACGATCGTGGCGCGGACCCAGACGACGTCGGTGACCATCGCGGGGTCATTGCGGAGGAGGAAGATCGCGCCGAGGGTGAGCACGCTCAGCGCCAGGTAGGCCGCGGTGAGGACGCGGACCGCCGTGATGCGAGGTTGTTCGGAAACCGTTGCGGGACGGGAGTTCATGACTGTCCTTTCCGGACCGTCGGCCGGCCCGGTGGATCCGGCGCCGCTTGCCCGTCCCATAGTGGGCGGACGGGCAGGCGGGCCGTAGTGTCACCGCGCATCGGTGCGCGATGACATTTGTCAGAACCCGGTCATCCGCGACGTCAGCGGGCGGCGTTGAGCTTCGGCCCGATCGCCGCGCCGACGACCACGAGCACCCCGCCGGCGACCAGCAGATACGCGCCGAGGCCGATCAACGACAGATCCTCGTAGAACATCGCGACGATGCCCGCGATGTGGAAAATCAGCAGGAGAGTGGCCCGTCCCGCGAAGACGGTGCGGTACCACCAGAAGTTCGGCTGAGTCAGCTCGCGGCTGCGGATCCCGCTCAGCCAGTAGGCGGACTTCTTGGTGCGCAGCGCGCCGAGCACCCACGGAAGGGTGGCGCCCAGCGTCGCGGCGATCAGGAGGAAGGCGAGGAACCGCACGTACATCGAGGCGAAACTGTCCGAGCCGGACGGCAGCTTGCTGAAGGCGTCGATGAAGCTGACCGACGCGGTTTGGGAGCCGTTGGTGAAGGTGACCCAGGGGATGAAGAGCGCGACGATCTCGAGAATGCCGCCGAGGGCAACCGGAATGGCACCGAGACCGGGGCCAGTGAGCGGCCGGCCTTGAGCCAGGTAGCCCTGGCCGGACTGGGGTGCGGCGTAACCGGCGCCCGGCTGTTGGGGCTGCGGCGGGTAGCCGGGCTGTTGTGCTGGATAACCCTGCTGACCGGGGTAGGCGGCCTGGCCGGGTTGGGGCTGGCCTGGCTGCTGACCGGGGTAGGCGGCTTGCGGCTGACCAGGCTGCTGACCGGAGTAGGGAGCTTGGCCGGGTTGCGGCTGGCCGGAGTAGGGAGCTTGACCGGGTTGCGGCTGACCGGAGTAGGGAGCTTGACCGGGTTGCGGCTGACCCGGCTGCTGACCGGATTGCGGCTGACCGGGTAAGTGGCCTTGGCCCGGCTGCCCGGCCTGTCCTGGGTAGGAGCCCGGTGCGGGCTGCCCCGGGTACTGTCCCGGCTGCCCGGCCTGACCCGGGTACGCGCCCGGCGCGGACTGGCCCGGGTGCTGCTGCGCGGGCTGCCCGTACTGCGGAGACTGCCCAGGCTGCTGCGGATAGCCGGGCTGCCCCGGCTGAGCGCCGGGCTGCTGCGGGTAACCGGCGCCCGGCGGAGGCGCCTGCCATCCCGGCGGGACCGCACCCGGCTCCTGCGGCGTGCCCGGCTGATCCTGTGACCCCCCTGAGGTACTCATGGCCGCCGATGGTAACTGCCGCACCGACGCGATGAACGGCGAAAGCCCGGCTCAGCCATGACGAGTCCGCACAACGGGAACGGACGACTCCCCGAGCGCTGCACAGCGAGGCCGTTGACCAGGCCAATCACCGAAACCCGCCCGGGGAACCACGCGGCCGGACCGCCGAGTCAGCCAGCAATTCAGTTCCGCCGGAGCCGTGCTGCGCGCTCGGTTCGGGGCGCGATCCAGCCGGACCGAGCTCACCGCCACACCCACGCGAACCGGCACCTCGCCCACGCCACGCACGGCCTGGGGGCTGCCCCTCGCGCACCGCCCCGTAAACGGCCGCCGCACCTTCACCCGCGCCACGCCCCTACCCGCGCAGCGCGGACCAGCCTCACTCCCCCAACCTCACCGAGCAGCGCGCAAGATCAGCTCCGCCACCACCTCCGGCTGTGAAACCAGCACCGCGTGCGAAGCGTCCGCTACCTCGACCACCTCCGCCTCCGCGCGTTCCGCCATGAAACGCTGCGCCGCGGGCGGGATGTTCTTGTCCGCAGTCGGGATCAGGCTGTACACCGGCAACCCCTTCCACGCCGGGGCGGGCGACGCCTCGTCCAGGGCCGCGGCGGCGATCGGGCGTTGGCCTGCTGCCATCAGACTGGCCTGCGCGGCGGGGACGTCCGCCGCGAACTGCTGGTGGAACAGATCCTGCCGGACATAAAGGTCGACACCTTCGGGCAGCGTGACCTGCTCCAGCGTCTCCCCCAGGGTCCCGCCAGGGAACTTCCCGGCCAGTTCGCCCGCGCTTTCGCCCTCATCCGGGACGAAGCCCGCGATGTAGACCAGCGCCTGCACGCCGGGGTGGCCCACGGCGGCGGCCGAAATCACCGAACCGCCGTAGGAGTGGCCGACCAGGACGATCGGGCCCTCGATGCTGTCCAGCAAAGACCGCACGTAGGCAGCATCCTCGGCGACTCCGCGCAGCGGGTTCGCCGCCGCGATCACCCGGTGTCCAGCTGCTTGCAGCCGCTCGATCTCCCCGTTCCAGCTGGACGAATCCGCGAACGCGCCGTGCACCAGAACGACAGTGGCAGTCATGGGGGCCTCCTCAGTGAAAGTTCCGAACAAGGACAACAGTACAACTTAGTTGTGCACAATCAAGTTGCACTCAATGAGATCTGGATCACGGCTCGCGGTAGGACCGGGGCGGGGCGCCGAGCAGGCGGCTGAACATCGTGGTGAAGGCGGCCGGGCTTTCGTAGCCGAGGATGACCGCGACGTCCGCCACCGGAAGGTCCGCGGCCAGCAGCGGGAGCGCGTGCAGCACACAGGCCCGCTCCCGCCAGCGGGCGAAGCTCAGGCCCGTTTCGGCGCGGAACAGCCGGTGCAGCGTCCGCTCGCTGACGTGCAACTCGTCCGCCCAGCGCGACGGCGGATCGTGCACATCGGGAGCGTCCGAAAAGGACTGACACAGTGCGCGCAAGCCTTCGTGCCGCGGCCACGGGAGTTCAAGCGGCAACGGAACACAGCGCGAGATCTCGTGCAGCAGAAGGGAAATCAGCGCGGCGTCGCGGCCACGGCGAGGGTATTCCGGGGTGACGTCGACGGCTTCCCGGAGCAATTCCCGCAGCAGGGGCGACACGTCGACGGTCTGGCAGCGGCGCGGGAACCACGGCACGGCAGACGGCTCCAGATAGAGACTGCGCGTGGTCACGTTCATCATCACGACGCTGTGGTCGGTCTCCGGCGGGATCAGCACCGCGCGCCGGGTCGGGACGGTCCACGTTCCGTCGGCCGTTCCGACACGCATGGAACCGGTGGCGCCGTAGAGGAACTGCGCGCGGCGGTGACGGTGCGGTTGCAGGAAGTGGTCCGGCGGGTAGTCCGTGCTGATCGCGAGCACAGCCCGGGGCAGGGCGTCGACCTCGGACAACGGAACGTTGCGCATGCCTCCAGGGTAGATGTCCGAAGCTCGAAAGAACCTGGCGAATCTTCGGATGCGCGCCGCACCCGCACGACCTACCTTGAAGCCAGTGTTGACCTCGATCCTGATTCTTCTGCTCTTCGGCTGCCTGAGCGGCGTGACGACCGTGTTGTTCGGCTTCGGCGGCGGATTCGTCACCGTGCCGGTGGTCGCGGCGGTCACGAGCCGCGGCGACGCGATGCACGTCGCCGTCGCTACGTCCACCGCGGTGATGGTCGTGAACGCGATCAGCGCGACCGTCGTGCAAGCCCGGGCCGGACGTCTCCGGCGCGACTACATCTGGCCGCTCGCCGCGTTCGTCGCGATCGGCGCCGTGGTGGGTTCGGTGGCCGCGACCTATGCCGGGGACGGACTGCTGCGCGTCCTGTTCGTCGCCTACCTAGCAGTGACCATTGTGGACAGTCTGGCGCGCGGCGGATTCCTTAAACCACAAGGGGAACCGAAGCCGTTGAGCACGTTCACGACCACCGCGGGCGGGGTCGGAATCGGCGCGGTGGCGAGCTTCCTCGGGGTGGGCGGCAGCGTCATGACGGTGCCGTTGTTGCGCCGCAGGGGGCTTCCGATGGCTGACGCGGCCGCGATGGCGAACCCGCTCAGCGTGCCCGTCGCGGTGGTGGCGACCGCGGTTTACGCGACGGCGGGCGGCGGGCCGTCGGGATACCTCGACCCGATCGCCGGCGCCGCGCTGCTGGCCGGTTCACTGCCGACGATCGCGCTCGTCCGGCGGGTCGCCGACCGGTTGCCGGACAAGGTGCATGCCGTCGCGTACGTGGTGCTGCTGGCGGCGGCGCTGATCGCCGTGGCGGTCAGCTGAGCACCGACCGGACGGTTTCCTCGTCGCGGGCGACCACCGTGGTGCCGTCGTCGGCGGTGATGATCGGACGCTGGATCAACTCCGGGTGCTCGGCGAGCGCGGCGATCCACCGCGGACGGTCTTCCGGCGTCCGGGTCCAGGATTTCAGCCCGAGTTCACCGGCGATTTTCTCGCCGGTGCGGGTGATGTGCCACGGGTCGAGGCCGAGCCGGTCGAGCACCGCGACGAGTTCCGCCTCGGTCGGCGGGTCCTCCAGATAGCGGCGCACGGTGTACTCCGCGCCTGCCTCGTCGAGCAGCGATACCGCCGAGCGGCACTTGGAACAACGCGGGTTCACCCAGATCTCCACCCGCGCAGTCTAACCCGGTATCGGACGGAGTCCTTGGCGGGCAAGAGTCTTCGGTGCGTCCTGCATCACGTGCCCGGAGCGGGCGGAACGGGCGTACCGTTTGTCCATGACCCTGCCGATTACCACCGAACGTCTCGTGATCCGGGACTGGACGGCTGACGACGCCGAAGCCGCGTTTCAGATCTACGGCTCTTCCGATGTGACGCATTGGCTGACTCCCGCGATGGACCGGGTCGGCGATGCCGCCGCGATGCGGGCGGTGTTGCAGGCCTGGCAGGAGGCTCAGCCGAATTTGATTCCGCCTCGGGGGCGGTGGGCGGTGGAGCGCCGGTCGGACGGGCGGGTCATTGGCGGGCTGGGGATTCGGTTGTTGCCGCCGTATCGGGAGGATTTGGAGCTGAGCTGGCAGTTGCGGCCTGAGGAGTGGGGGCACGGGTACGCGACTGAGGCTGGGCGGGCGTTGGTGGAGTGGGCGTTTTCCCAGGACGGGACGGATGAATTGTTCGCGGTGGCGCGGCCTAGCAATTCGCGGGCTATTGCTACTGCGGAGCGGATTGGGATGCAGTGGGTGGGGGAGACTACTAAGTATTACGAGTTGAGGTTGCAGGTTTATCGGGTTCGGCGGGGGGATGTTGTTTGAGTCTCCGGGTTTCGGCTCGTCGCCTGGCGGCGACGTTGCGCCTGGGTGCGTTGCGTGGGGCACCCCGAAGCCTGATTGTGATGACGGTCTGAGGGTGGTTGTCAAGGCGGGAAGATGCCTTGACAACCACCCTCAGACCGCATTTTGGCTTCGTATCGGGGTGCAGGGCCGGGTGCGGCTGCCTGGATCCGGTGGGTGCGCGGGCTGCGGTTGAGTGGGTGGGCGGGGCTAGCGCCCCAAATCCCGGGCGGGCGGCGGGTGGGCTGTCCGTGAAGGGCCCCTTGAGGGAATCCAAGTACGTGAAGGAGCCCCTCACGTACCGCCGACAGTCGTGAGGGTGGCCCTCACAGACCGCCGGTGGTCCGTGAGGGGAACCCTGGGGGAATCAGCGTCTGTGAAGGTGGCCCTCACAGACCGTGCGTGGTCGTGAAGGAGCCCCTGAGGGAATCTAAGTACGTGAAGGGGCCCTCACGGACCGTCGGTGGTCATGAGGGGAACCCCCAGGGAATCAGAGTCCCCGAGGGTTCCCCTCACGGAATTCTGCCGACCGAGTGCAGTCAGCGAGTGGCGGCGGCGGGGGTCCAGAGGGCGTCGATTTCTCGTTCCGCCGCGGCCAGGCTTTCCTCGGCGTGGGAGCGGAATTCCGCCAGTGCGGGGTTGACGTCCGCCATGGTGAATTCTGCCGTGATGAAGCGCGGTTCCAAACCTGTCAGGGAAAGGCCGTGCGGGAGCCAGCCTTCTGCGTGGTCCCAGCCGTGCCTTGGGGAGCCTTCTCCGTAGCCGCCGCCTCGGGTGGCCAGTACCAGGAGTTCTCGGCCGGCGCTCAGGACTGACGGGTCGTCGCCTGCGGAGGCGATCATGCGGTCTACCCAGGCTTTCACCGAGCTGGGGGCGCCGTAGTTGTAGAGCGGCAGGCCCAGCAGGACGGTGTCCGCGGCCAGTACCTCAGCCGCCAGTTCTTCGCCGATTCGGGCGGCTTCGCGGTGGGCTGCGGTGTGCTGAGCGGAGGGGGTGATGCGGGCTTCCCAGGCCAGTGGGTCCAGGTGCGGGACCGGGTTCGCGGCGAGATCTCGGTAGGTCACCGTCCCTTCTGGGTGGGCTGCTCGCCAGGCCTGAGCAGCACGGGCGCTGAGTTTGCGGCTTACCGAGCGGTCGCCGTTGATGCTGGAGTCGAGGTGCAGCAGGTGTGCCATGTCGATGACCGTCCGTAGATAGTTTGTGTTGGACAAACCATTTATAGCACGGCAGCTACCCGGGGTGTCTCGTAGAATGGACAGATGGCTCCGCTGCCGCTCGTCGCCCAGGCTCCGCGCAGGTCTGGTGCGTTGCTCGAGCACTTCGCGCGACGGATCCGGCTGCGCGCGGAAAGCGTGCTGGCTCCGTTCGGGCTGCGGCCTCGGCATCTGATCGCCCTGACCGTCCTCCAGACCCGCGGTTCCAGCACCCAGCAGTCCCTCGCGCAGATCCTCGAGATGGACAGCACCAACGTCGTCGGCCTGCTCAACGACCTCGAAAACGACCAGCTGATCGAGCGGCGGCGGTCGCCGGAGGACCGCAGGCGGCACGTCGTCGTGTTGACCGAGCGGGGGGCGAAGGAGCTGGCCCGGGCCGAGGCGGCGCTCGCGGCCGTCGAGGACGAGGTTTTCGCGGCGCTTGACCCTGACCAGCGCGAACAGCTCTACAACTTGCTGTTGCAAGCGGCTTCGGGAACGGTCGACAGCAGCTCTTGCGCGAAGGAACCTCCGGCCTGCTGAACGGGGAGGGGGCAGCGAAATGGACGGCGCCGCCGAGCGGCTGGCGAAGTACCGTGCGATGCGCAACTTCGCGAAGACCGACGAGCCGTCTGGTGCGAACGCTCCCCAGGAACCTGGCTACCAGTTCGTCGTGCAGCGGCATCGGGCGCGGCGGAAGCATTACGACTTCCGGCTCGAGCTCGATGGCGTGCTGGTCAGCTGGGCGGTGCCGAAGGGGCCGACGCTCGATCCGAAGGCCCGGCGGATGGCTGTGCACGTGGAGGACCATCCGCTGGAGTACGCCGATTTCGAGGGCGTGATCCCGCACGGCGAGTACGGCGGCGGCGACGTGATCGTGTGGGATCGCGGACGCTGGGAACCGGTCGACACCGATGATCCCGAGCAGGCGCTCGCGGACGGGAACCTGCACTTCGATCTGTTCGGCGAGAAGCTGGCCGGGCGCTTCGTGTTGATCCATCCCAAAAAAGACGGCGATGGGAAGCAGTGGTTTCTGCTGCATAAGCAGGACGACTACGCGACGACGGGCTGGGACGCCGAGGACCATCCGAAGTCGGTGAAAAGCGGGCTCACCAACGACGAGATCGCTGCGGCACCGCCCGCGTTGTGGCGGGGCGATTTGCCTGCGGCCGAGGCGGAAGTGCCGTTGCATCCGGTGTTCGAGCCAGCGCCGGAGGACGAACTGGAGGCGCTGCGAGACCTGGGCAAGCAGGGCACGTGGACAGTCGCTGGGCGGCAGTTGAAGGTCACGAATCTCGACAAGACGTTGATTCCCGGCCGCGAGGGCGAAGAGCCGATCACCAAACGCGAGCTGATCGAGTACTACACCCGGATCGCGCCGACGATGCTCCCCTACCTCGCCGGTCGCGCGCTCAACACCAACCGGTTTCCCGGCGGCGTCGGCAAACCTGGTTTCTGGCACAAGGAAGTGCCCGACCACGCACCGGAATGGCTGCACCGCTGGCATTACGAGGCAGCCGACCCCGGCGACGTGCAGCAGTACCTCGTGCCCTCTGGTGTCGCGGATCTGGCCTGGCTGGCGAATTTCGCCGCGCTGGAGCTGCATGCCTGGACGTCGCGCACGTCCGACGTCGAGCATCCGACCTGGCTGCTGTTCGACATCGACCCCGGATCCGAGACGTCCTTCGACGACGTGCTCGCGCTCGCCCGGCTGCACCGCACCGCGCTCGACCACTTCGGGCTCGTCGGGCGGCCGAAGACAACCGGGCAGCGCGGCATTCAGATCTGGGTTCCGGTCGAGCCGCGGTATACGTATGCCGAGACCCGCGCGTGGGCGGAAACCGTGTCGAAGTCGATCGGCAAGACTGTGCCGGACCTGGTGAGCTGGGCGTGGCACAAGGACCGGCGCGGCGGGCTGGCGCGGCTCGACTACACGCAGAACGTGCTGAACAAAACGCTCGTCGCGCCGTACAGCGTGCGGCCGAAGCCGGGGGCGCCGGTGTCCGTCCCGCTGGAGTGGGACGAACTCGACGACCCCGACCTCACTCCGGATCGGTGGACGATCCGGACGGTTCTCGATCGCGTGGCGAAGGCGGGAGATCCGTTCGCGCAACTGCTGGACGTGCACCAACGCCTGCCGCAGCTGTCGTGAAAATCCCCGCCGCGGCAACGAAAGCGAAGCCGATCAGCAGGTAGCGCGCGGAGGTCACCATCGACGGTCCGCCCACGTTCACCAGCAGACCGGCGATCGACGCGCCGAACGCGGTCGCCATCGTGAGCACGGTCGCGATCGCGGCTGCCGCTTGCTGACCGCTGGCCATCGCGGCGACCGACAGGTGTGGCATGGCGATGCCGATTCCGGTGCCACCAGCGAGAAGCACGACCAGCCACGCCAAGACTGAGGCGTTTTCCTTTTGTAGTAAGGCAAGTACGACGAACGAGAGAGCCAGCAGCGCCGGTCCGGCCAGGCAGAGCAGCCGGACGCGGCGTGCCGACGAACTGACGATCTGCCCCGCGGACCAGCCGAACGACAGCGCGGCGGAGAAGAATCCCGCTGCGGCAGGCGGCAATCCGCCGAGATGCTGACCGAACAGCGGCAGGAACGATTCCACCGACACCCCGGCCGCGAGGCACATGATGGTCAGGTAGATCCACCTCAGCGACGAGCCGGGCTCGTAGGTCGCGGCGGGCAGCACCCGGATCGCGGCGCGCTTCTCGACGAGCAGAAACGCCGCGATGAAACCGAATCCCAGCACGATGAACGCGGCCATCGCGACGACGTTCGTCAAGATTCCGGCGACGCTCACCGCCCCGACCGCTCCCACGACGGCCACCAGCGCGAAGGTCGGCACCGGGGCCGTCTCGCCGCTTCGTTCACTGCGCGGAAGCGCCCGCGGTACCAGCGCCGCGATCACGACCGCCGCGACCGCCAGCACGACAAACGCCACCCGCCACGAACCGAACTGCGCGAACAGCCCGCCGAGCGCCGGGCCGACGAGGTTGCCGACGCCGAACATCGCCGAGATCAACGCACTCCCCCGCGCCCACAACTGCCGTGGCAGCGCCGAATGAATCACCGCGAACCCGAGCCCGGTCAGCAATCCCGCGCCCAATCCCTGCACCCCGCGACCGGCCAGCAGCACCGGCATCGCCGGGCTCGCCGCGCACACCACCGAGCCCGCCGCGAAAACGCCGAACCCGAGGTAGTACGCCGCCGCGTTGCCCAGTCGCGCGAGCGCCCGGCTGACGAACATCGTCGCGACGACCTGCGCGACGAGAAACGCCGTCATGTTCCAGGCGTAGAGCCGTTCCCCGCCGATGTCGATGACCGCGGTCGGTAAAAGGCTTGCCGCCACATAGATGTTGACCGCGCCGACGAGCACACCGCCGGCCAGCACGACCGCCGTGCTGAAGTGCGCTCCCAATTCGCGCCACGAACCCACTCGCTTCTCCTCCCGGATGCTGTTGCGATCGCATCATCTCCGGGCGGGAGACCCCGGTAATCAGACAAATCAGGCGTTACCTGCGCCACATTCAGCGTTTGGTGAGCACCACCAGATAGCGGCACGGCTGGGTCCCGGGGTTCTCGTACGCGCAGTCGACCGGGCGGCCCAGCTGGAGACAGTCGCCTTCGGACAGTTCGTGCACCACTTCGCCTTCGTGGAAGCGCAATTGGCCGGACAGCACCCAGATCTGATGGTCGGCGAAGGCGTAGGACACCGCCGGGAAACCGGCTTTCGCCCCGGGCGGCAGGTCGATTTCCACGAGTTCGGTCGCCCCGCGCACTGGCGGCGAGACCGCGCGGCGCACGTAGCCGGTGACCGGGTCCTGCCAGGTCGCTTGATCCTCCCGGCGAGCGAGACGGCGGTCGTCGTCGCCCTCCGCACGAGCCACCAGCTCGGACAGCGAGAGCCCGAGCGCGGCGGCGAGCCTGCTGAGCAGCACGGCCGTCGGCTGAGCCTCGCCGCGTTCGATTTTCCCGATCATGGCACGGGAAACACCGGAACGTTCGGCGAGTGTGCCTGCCGAAAGCTCGCGGCCCTGGCGGGCTTCGCGCACCGCCGCGGCGAGCGAAGCGGAGAGGGGATCGGTCACAGCTATCGACTATAGCAGCGGATCGTGTCTACTATCGTGAACATGTTGATCCGACCTGCCGAGGAACGGGACGCCGAAGCCTGCGCGGCGATCTACGCGCCGTACGTCCGGGAAACCGCGATCACCTTCGAGACCGAACCGCCGACCCCGACGGAAATGGCCGCCCGCATCGCGAAGGCGACGAAGTCGTACGCGTGGCTGGTGCTGGAAATCGACGGCTCAGTGGTCGGCTACGCGTATGGCAGCCCGTACAAGGAGCGCGCTGCTTACCGTTGGTCGTGCGAGGTGAGCGTCTACCTGGCCCAGGGCCGCCGACGCGCGGGTGGCGGAAAAGCCTTGTACGAAGCCCTTTTCGCCCGCCTGGCCGAACGCGGCTTGCGGACGGCGGTGGCCGGGATGACCCAGCCGAACGAACCCAGTGTCGGGCTTCACAAAGCGATGGGCTTCGAACTGATCGGAACCTGGCGCAAGATCGGCTGGAAACACGGTGCCTGGCGCGACGTCACCTGGATGCAACGCGAACTCGCGCCCACCTCGGACGCCGCCCCAGCGGAACCGCGCTAGTCCACCCCGAGATCCAGTTCCTCGATGTCGTGCTCCAGCCTGGCCCGCCAGGACCACTTCGGTTCCGTCCAGTCGGTGTCCGACGGCGGCGGCTCCCCCAGCGGCAGCGCCGGATCGACCACGCCGTGCGTCACCCGGTAGGCCAGCGCCGACGTCGCCGCGCGGATCCACTTGTCCCCCGCCGCTCCCGAAGGAGGCGCCACTCCGAACGCGTGCGTGAACCACACCGGCAGCAACGCGCTCGACCCGATCGCCTCGGTAATCCGCTCGCGCAGCCGGGAATGCAGTTCTTCCCAGTCCCGTTCGCATTTCTCGATCTGCGGCAGCACCCGGGTCCGCGTCACCTCGTCCGCGGCCAGAAGCTGTTGCGCCGCTTCGGCATCCTGCCGCGCGGCGGGCAACTGACGATCCAGCACACCACGCCGGCGAGCGACCACTTCGGACAGTCGCGACTCCGCGTCGTCCCGTTCCGGCGTGCCGCGCTCGGCTGTCGCCAGCACCTCCAGCACGCCGATCAACGCCACTTCGCTCTGCGCCAACGCTTCCAGCGCCTGAGGAAGCCGCGCGACGTCCTCTTCGTGCGGTCGGCGCTGGCTCGGCGTGAGCAGCTGCGCGGCGAGACTGTGCCGCCGTTCCGCCTCGGCGGCGAGCTGTCGCAGCCGCGGGCCGACGTCGTCCAGGTCGACTACCGGAACCTTCTCCGACACCCGCACCGCGCGTTCGAGCACCAGCAACCGCTGCCGGAGCCGTTCGAGCTGCCGGGCGGTGTGGTCCAGCCGCGTTTCGTGCCGGGAATGCGTTTCGGTGAACGACTCGATTGTCTCGCGCAGCTCGGAAAGGTCGCGTACGGTGCGGCTTTCCAGATCGTCGACGGTCTCTTGCATGCCGCCGACGGTGTCGGTGAGAGCAACGAGTTCCGGATCGGCCTCCGGGCCCTCCTCGGCCGGGTAGTACTCGGTGTCGCGGTAGTACTCGGAGTAGGTCACCGCGCCTCCTGCACCAGAAACGCCACGGTCGCCACCGTGGCGAGCGCCGCCAGAACGACCATGATCGGCTGGACGCTCGGCCCGGCCCCGATGAGCGCGACCGCGGTGAAGATCGCCGCCAAGGCTCCGCTGTACGCGGCCCGCTGCCGCCGGTTGACCATCAGCGGCGTCGGCCCGAGCGGTCCGAACGCGATCCGCAAGCCAGCGCCCAGCAAGGGCAGCGCGAGCAGCAGCCAGACCGCGTTGAGCGCGCCGAACAGCATCATCGCGCCGCTCACCATCCCGACCGCGACCGGCGCGACCGCGAGGTACAGCGTCGTCCGCTGCACCTTGCCGCGCTTGGCTTCCAGCCGGGCGAGGCGCACCTGCTCGACGGCGGCGTCGACCTCTTTCTCGGTGCTCAGCAGCGCCTCCGCCCGCTCGACCAAGGCGTCGAGCGTCTGCGTGCGTTCGTCGTCCGCCTGGTCCGGCAGCTGCGCCAGACCCGCGCGAAGCTCACGGCGGAGCGCGGACGCGCGCGCCATCACGTGGTCGCGCTGGTCCTCGGCAGGCGTAGTCACCTCGCCACTGTAGGTACGAAACGCACCGAACCCGGGGACCGACGCGACTTCGGGCCAGCGCGTCCGGTCAAAGCCGCAGCAAGTCCCGGCCGACGACCACCGCGCCGTCGAACCCGGCAGCGGCGTGCTCGCGCCAGACCTCGTCGGGAATGTCCGCATCAGTCGGGACGAAATGCGACAGCACGAGAGTCCCGACGCCCGCCTCCTTGGCGAGCGCACCGACCCGCTCGACGCTCGTGTGGCTCGCCAGCAGATGGTCCCGCAGCGTCGTGCCGTTGTAATGGCTCACCATGGCGTCGACCGCGGGGACGTACATGACCTCGTGCACCAGCACATCCGCACCGGCAGCGAGCCGCACCAGGTTCTCGCACGGCGCGGTGTCGCCGGAGATCACGATGGACCGGTCCGCGGTGTCCACGCGATAGGCGAAGGCGTCGACGATCGGCGGGTGGTCCACGCGGGCCGCGGTGATCCGCACGTTCTCGTCCTCGAAGACCACGCCGTCCGCCGAGACCTCGCGCGGATCGAGCAGTCGATCCAGCGGGCGCAAACCCTCGTCGCCGACCCGGGTGTCGATGTCGAAGCGGCTCATCGCGAGGAAATGCCTGGTCATCTCCGCAAGAGGCGGCGGCCCGAACGCGGGGACCCGCCGTTCCAGGTTGGCCGCCCAGGCCAGCAGGTAGAGGTTTCCGTAATCGGCGTTGTGGTCGGAGTGGTGATGGGTGATGCCGACCGCGCGCAGCGAGTCCAGCTTGAGTCCCGCCTGCACCAACTGCCGGGCGACGCCGTTGCCGCAGTCGATCACATAGGTGGCGTCGTTGACGACGATCGCCTGGGCCGGAGCGCTCCGGGTGCGTTTCGGAGCGGGGCCGCCCGCCGTGCCGAGGAGGATGAGCTGCGTGGTCATACACACTCGCTTTCGAGGTTGAGCGGAGCAGGGACAGTTCGCGACCGACGGGCCAGCCACACCCCGGCGCCCAGCACGCTCCAGGCGGCCAGTGCGAGGAGCGCGGGCAGGGTGATCTGCTTGAGCAGCAACCAAGTCTGCCCGCCCAGGATCGCGACGCCGAGCACGGACAGCACGGCGTGCGACGTCCGGCGCATCCGGAACGGAGCTGCCGCGTGCAGTTCCGGACGCAGCCGGCGCACCCGCCACGACGCGATGATCAGCAAGGTCAGCAACGGCCCGGTGACGATCGACGTCATGGCCGCGATGTTCGCGACGCTGAAGCCGGCGAGCACCGGGACCACGCCGATCAGGTAGAGGATCGCCAGCAGCCAGTGCGGGGTGCCGAACCTGCGGTTCACCGCGCCGAGGCCGGCGGGCAGCCAGCCGTCGCCGGTCGCGGCGAGCACGGGTTTCGTCGCGGCCAGCAGCAGCGAATTGATGTGGCCGATCACCGACGCCATCGCGCCGCCGAGGATGAAGAACGCGAAACCGCCCGGAGACAGAATGTGGCGGGCGACGTCGGACATCGGCTTGCCCGCGGACGCCTCCGCCCCGAGCACCCCCACCGACGGGATCGCCACGATCACGTAGATCACCGCCGCGACGAGAGTGCCGCCGACGACGGAGAGCGGGATGTCGCGTCCCGGCCGCTTCATCTCCCCGCCGATGTCGGCGATGAGAAAGGCGCCCGTGGTGGCGAAGGTCAGCATGGCCGCCGCGTTGAGCAAGCCGCCGATCCCGTGCGGGGTCAGGTTCCCGAACTCGCTCCACCGCACCTGTCCCGCTCCGGCGATCCCGTACAGCAGGAAGGCTGCGAGCATGACGACCGCGAGCACGATGCCGACCCGGCTGGAGAACGTCGCGCCCGCCAGGTTCGTCAGGAAGAACACCGTGATCAGAGCGATCGCCAGCGGCCGGACCGGAACTCCCGGCACGAGCGCGCTGACGTAGTTCGCCCCGGCCAGCGCCATCAGGCTGAGCTGGATCACCGACACGGCGGACAACCACATCGACGCGAATCCGGCGGCGGGCGAGACCAGCCGCGCGGCGTAGGCGTAGCGGCCGCCGGTGACCGGCATCGCGCTGCCGAGAGAGGCGATCGGCAGCGAATAGACGATCACCGCGAGCGCCGCGAGGGCGAAGGCGATCGGTGCGCCGGCGCCGGTCAGCGCGATGGCGGTGCCCATCAGCGCGACGACCCCGCCGCCGACTACCTGGTGAAACGAGACTCCGACGGCTTGGAAGAGGGAGATGCTTCGCTTGAGGTTCGCGTCCGCGGGTTCGGTCGGCATCGTGATCACTGCCTTCTGCTGGCCGTTGTCGATCGGCACAGCGTGACCCACTCCGCGGCGGTGCGGAAATACCGAATGCCCGCCGTGGCATAGCCGTTCGGCAATACCGGCGGAGATAGCCGGACAGGCATGGGAACGAGCGAATCAGGCATTGGACGGGCATGACGTCCGGCAAGAACGATGAGGAGCCCGCGTTTCTCCTCCGACTTTGTGGAGCTCCCATGACTGTGGCCCTCGGCGAGGCCGCTGCCCGCGATCTCGACGCCCAGGACCCGTTGCCGACGTCGCGGGCGCAGTTCCACGTCCCGCCCGCGACCGGCGGCGGCTACGGCGAGACGGCCTACTTCGCCGGGAACTCCCTGGGCCTGCAGCCATTCGCGACCCGAGCCGCACTGGACGCGGAGCTTGCCGACTGGGCCCGGCTGGGCGTCGAGGGACATAGCGAGGCCGAGCGTCCGTGGGTCTCGTACCACCAGCAGTTGCGCGATCCGGCGGCGCGGCTCGTCGGTGCGCGGCCTGCCGAGGTCGTGATGATGAACTCGCTGACGGTCAACCTGCACCTGATGATGGTCAGCTTCTATCGGCCGACCCCGGAGCGGCACGCGATCCTCATCGAGGACACCGCCTTTCCCTCCGACAGCTACGCGGTCCGCAGCCAGGTCGCGTTCCACGGTTTCGACCCGGACGAGGCTGTCATCCGGCTTTCGCCGCGCCCCGGGGAATCGACGTTGCGCAGCGAGGACGTCGTCGGCTGGCTAGCTGAGCACGGGCACCGGGTCGCGCTCGTTCTGCTGGGCGGGGTCAACTACTACAGCGGGGAATTCCTCGACATCCCGGCGATCACCCGCGCCGGGCACGCCGCCGGAGCGGTCGTCGGCTGGGATCTCGCGCACGCGGCGGGCAATGTGCCGCTGCGGCTGCACGACTGGGGCGTCGATTGGGCTGCCTGGTGCACCTACAAATATCTCAACAGCGGACCGGGTGCGATCGCCGGCGCGTTCGTGCACGAGCGGCATCTCGCGGACCGTTCGCTGCCGAAGCTGGCCGGATGGTGGAGCACCGACCCGGACGTGCGGTTCCGGATGCATCCGACGGTGGCCCCGGTCGATTCCGCCGACTCGTGGCAGCTGTCGAACCCGCCGATCCTCGCGATGGCTCCCGTACGAGCCGCGCTGGAGATGTTCGACGCGGTAGGCATGGATGCTTTGCGCGCCAAGAGCATCCGGCTGACCGGATACCTCGAGACGCTGCTCGACGAGGTCTGTGCGGGGCGTCCGACGGAGGTGCTCACGCCGCGCGATCCGGACCGCCGGGGTGCGCAGCTTTCCGTCCGGCTGCACGGTTTGGACGCCGATGCCGTCAGCGCCGCGCTGCGCGCCCAGCACGGAGTCATCGCGGACGCCCGCCGCCCCGACGTCATCCGCCTCGCGCCCGTGCCGATGTACTCCACCTTCCACGACTGCTGGCGCGCGGCGACCGCGCTGGCGGACGTCGTCAGCGTTTCTTGCGCCGGATCTTGATCGCGCGCAAATCGGTGACCGCGTAGTTCAGGTCCCGATACGGCAGTCCGTGCTCGGCCAACGCGGCGGTCGCGCCGTCTTTGGCCGCGCGTTCGTCGTCCTCCGGACCGGCCGGGACCTGGCAGCGGAAGGTGAACGCCGTCGCGTTGACGTCGTAGCTGAACGTGCCTTCCTCGGTGAAGGCGACGTCGGTCTTGGCCTCCAGCAAGGCACGGGCACTCTCGTCGAGAGCGTCGAATTTGCCGCGGATGATCACGCGGAACGCGTCCATGTCAGGCGTCCTTCCGGGTCGCATAGGTCAGTACTTGGTCGCTGAGCAGGCCTTCTACCGCGTCGAGGAGCGTCAACGCCGTCTCCGCGATGTCGTCCGGCCGCTCTCCGGCGACGGTGCGTTTGCCGATCTCGCCGTACAGCAGGCTGTGCACCCAGCCGATCTGCGCGGCGACCAGCCCGGGTACCGGATCGTCCTGCGCCGCACCGGTTTCCGCGGTCAGCAGGTCGGCGAGTTCGGCGACCATCTGCTGGCCGAGCTCCTGCAGCCGAGCGGCGAGCGTGGGCGCGGCCAGCATCATCGGCAGCACCCGGCCGAACCCCGGGCTCAGCCCGATCGTCCGCGAGCGCTGCCGGATCTCGTCGCGCAGACGGTCCAGCACCGCGCGCGCCGCGGACACCCCTCGCCCGCGCGCTTGCACGATCTCGGCCAGCCGGCCCGCCGACGCTTCCGACGGCGGCAGCACCAGGTCTTCCTTGACGCGGAAGTGGTTGTAGACCGTGTTGACCGCGACGTCGGAAGCCTCCGCCACCTCGGCGATCGTCACCGCGTCGAATCCGCGCTCGACGAACATCCGCAACGCGGTTTCCGCGATGCGCCGCACCGTCTCCTGCTTCTTCCGTTCCCGAAGTCCCACGCCGAAGAGTGAAGCAGACTCCAAACTTGGTGTCGACTCCATTTTTATCTCCGAATCTCCTGGATATCGGGGAGATCCCGGAGGACGGACGGCCGCCGGCGCGGCATCATCGACGAGGTGCGGATCGGCTTGCTGGGCCCGCTGGAGGTCCGGAACGACGACGGTGCCGCAGTCGAGATCACCGGTGCCCGATTGCGGACGCTGCTGAGCGCCCTCGCGCTGGAGCCCGGCCGGGTCGTCTCGGCCGGGCGGCTCGTCGACGCCGTCTGGGGGACGCGTCCGCCGGCCACGGCCAACGCGTTGCAGGCGCTCGTCTCTCGACTTCGCCGGGCCGGGACGCGGCTCGATTCCACGCCGTCCGGCTACCGGCTGCCCGAGGCGACCGTGGACGCGGCACGGTTCGAGGAGCTGGTCGCCGCGGCCAGAACAGCACCCGACGAGAAGCGCGTCGTGCTGCTGCGCGAGGCGCTCGGCCTGTGGCGCGGTCCGGCGCTCGGCGACGTCTCCGACGCGCAGTTCTTCCAGAGCCACATCGTGCGGCTCAACGAACTGCGGCTTTCCGCCACCGAGGAGTACGCCGAGGCCGTCCTCCGGCTGGGACACGGCGCGGATCTCGCCGAAGAGCTCACGAGGCTGCTGGCCGAACATCCGCTGCGCGAACGGCTGGCCGCGGCGTTGATGCTCGCACTGCAAGCCGCCGGACGACCGGCCGAAGCCCTCCGGGTGTTCGCGCGGATCCGGACGGCGCTGGCGGAGGAACTCGGCACCGACCCGGCACCCGAATTGTCCGCCGCACACACCAAAATCCTCCGCGAAACGGTGGCCGACGAGGACGAAGCACGCACGAACCTGCGAGCCGGGCTGACCAGTTTCGTCGGTCGCGACACCGAGGTCGCCCGCGTGGCGAAGCTGGTCGGCGAGTACCGGCTCACCACGCTGACCGGGCCTGGCGGAGCCGGAAAGACCCGGCTGGCCACGGAAACCGGGCGGCATCTGCTGTCCGGACGCAACGACGTGTGGTTTGTCGAATTGGCCCCGATCGGGAGTGGTGCGGACGTCCCGCAGGCCGTGCTCGACGCGCTGGGCCTGCGTGAGCAGATGTATCCCGGGGCGCTCGCCGCCGGCACTCCGCGCGAGCGGGCGGCAAGGGCGCTGCGCGACCGGGACGCAGTGCTGGTTCTCGACAATTGCGAGCACGTCATCGAGGCCGCCGCGGAACTGGCCGAACATCTGCTCGGCGAATGCCCGCGGCTGCGCATTCTCGCGACCAGCCGGGAACCGCTGGCAGTGACCGGCGAAGCGCTCTGGCCGGTCGAACCGCTGACGCTGCCCGCCGAAAACACGACACCCGCCGAAGCGATGTCGTGCGCCTCGGTGCGGCTGCTGGCCGACCGCGCCGCTGCCGTGCGGCCGGGATTCACGGTCGACGAGTCCACTGTGGACGACGTGGTGCGGATCTGCCGGGCGCTCGACGGAATGCCCCTCGCAGTCGAACTCGCCGCGGCCCGGCTCCGGTCGCTGACGGTGTCGCAGCTGGCCGCCCGTCTCGATGACCGGTTCCGCCTGCTCACCGCGGGCAGCCGGACCGCGCTGCCTCGGCACCGCACGCTGCGCGCGGTGGTCGACTGGAGCTGGGACCTGCTGGAACCGGACGAACGACAGCTGCTGCGCCGGTTGTCGGTGTTCTCCGGCGGCGCGACCGCCGATGCCGCGGAAGCGGTCTGCGGAGGTACGTCTGAGCTGCTCAGCGCGTTAGTCGACAAATCGCTGCTGACCGTTTCCGGGGACGCCGAGCCGCGCTACCGGATGCTCGAGACGATCAAAGCGTACGGCCTGGAACAGCTCGCGGTCGCCGACGAACGCGAGGAACTGCGTCAGGCGCACGCCGAGTGGTTCGCCCGCTTCGCCGAGACCGGCGACAAATACCTGCGCCGCGCCGAGCAGATCGAATGGCTGGCCCGCTTCGCCGCCGAGCACGGCAACCTGATCTCGGCGGCACGCGGTGCCATTGCCGCCCGCGAAGCCTCGACATCGTTGCGGCTGGCGACGTCGTGCGCGTGGTTCTGGATGCTGACCGGGCACAAAACGGAGGCGCAGGAACTGACCGAGGCGGCACTGGCGTTGCCCGGCGAGGTGGACCGCGAACTGCGCGCGATGGGGTACGCGATGGCCGCGTTGTTGCTGACCATCGGGATGAGCACCGAAACCGCCGCCGACGACTTGGGCCGCAAAGCACTCGAACTCAGCCGCGACAGCAAGAATCCTTTGCTGCGGTCCATCATTCCGGTGTTCACCTACCCCGAGGACAGCGACACTGTCGAGTCCACATTGGACGAGTTGCTGGCCGACGAGGACCCGTGGCTGCGCGCCCACGCCCGGCTGCACCGGGCGCGGACTCAGCTGAACCTCCGGCACGACTCGGCCGCGCAGGAAGCCGACATCCGCGAGGCCGTCCGGCAGTTCCGGCTGTGCGGGGAACGCTGGGGAATGTCGCTGGCGCTGAACAGCCTGGCCGAGGTCGTCGGCCGGCGCGGCGAACTGGAGGAAGCCGTTTCGTGCTACGAAGAATCGATCCAAGTCGTCTCGGAACTCGGTCTGGCCGAAGACGTCCTGTTCGTCCGCGGACGGCAAGCGCACCTGTTCTGGCAACTCGGCGACGAGGCAGCCGCGACGGCCGCGGTAGCCGCGGCCGAACGCGACGCGCGGAGTGTGCCGTTCCCTGACTCGCTCGCGTTTCTGGCCCAGACGAAAGCCGATCTGGCGCGCTGGCGGGGAGAGCTGGCGGAAGCCCGGCTGGAACTGAACCGCGCCGAAGCGTTGCTGAGCGAAACCGAGCCGCATCCGTTGTTCCGCGCGATGATCCAGCATTCCCACGCCTATCTGGACGCTCAGGCCGGCGACCTGCCCGCGGCCCGAGAACGCCGCCGCGAAGCGCTCGCCTTGGCCGCGGAGGCTGGCGAGGTGCTGTATCTGTCGATCATCCTCGTGGGCATCGCCGACCACGCCCTGCGCGTCGACCGCCCGGTTTCCGCCGCTGACCTTTTGGCCGCCGCACACCGCTTCCTCGGCGGCCCCCACCTTGCCCTGCCTGACGCGACCGCTGTCGAAGCCGCCGTCCAGGCCGAACCGTCAGGCACAATCGACGACCCGGTCGCCCTCGCTTACGACGTCCTCAGCTGAGAAATCCTTGGGAAGCCACCGCAACGCAAGCACCCCCAACCCCGCACAAAGCACCGCCGCAACACCCATCGCGACATGCAACCCAGTCACCACAGCCCCCTTCTCCGCCACCGCACCCTCCGGTGCCAGCAACCGGAAGACAAACGCCGCCACCGAACCCAGCAACGCGATCCCCAGCGCGTGGCCGATCTCGTTGGCCGTCTCGCTGATCGCTCCCGCCGAACCAGCCCGGTCCGCCGGGACCGCGCCGACCGCCGTGTCCGCGACGAGCGAGAACGAGATCCCGTAGCCGAAGCCGGCGACCACCGTCGAGGCGACGAACCATCCGGCCCCGCCGGTGACGGTGGTCGCCAGCAGCAGCGCCA
The DNA here is from genome assembly GCF_055633655.1 of Amycolatopsis sp. NPDC114503. NCBI lineage: Bacteria > Bacillati > Actinomycetota > Actinomycetes > Pseudonocardiales > Pseudonocardiaceae > Amycolatopsis > Amycolatopsis sp. NPDC114503. Next base: position 155,800 of record NZ_JBVKDT010000017.1, read on the forward strand.
GCCCAAGCGCGATCGCGAAATGGCAGGTCACCAAGGCCGCCCGGCTCCCGATCCGCGCCGAGAACGCCGGGGTGAGCACGCACGTCGCGGTCAGGACGACAGCGCCCGGAAGCGCGAGCAGCGCGGCGTGGAGCACGGACAACCCCAGCACCGACTGGAGGTAGACCCCGGTCAGATACGCCGCCGCCGACCACGCGAACAGGGACAGCACCCCGGTGATCACCGCGACGGTGAACACCTTCTCGCGGAACAGACTCACGTCGAGCAGCGGATACTCCAACGTCCGCTGCCGCAGCACGAACCACGTCAGCACCCCCGCCCCGACGACGCCCGAGAACGCCACCGGCCAAGAAGGACCGTAGGCGGCGAATTCCTTGACGGCGTAGACCGTCAGCAGCAATCCGCCCGCGGACAAAGCGATGCTGAGCAGATCGACCTTGCCCGGCCGAGTCGTCCTGGCTTCCCGGAGCACCACCGGCGCGGCCGCGAGGAACACCGCGACGACCGGCAGATTGACCAGAAACACCGACCCCCAGCCGAATCGGCTCAGCAGCAGCCCGCCGAGAATCGGGCCGATCGCGAACCCCGCGGCGAACGTCGCGGCGAAGATCCCGATCGCCCTGGCCCGCCGCCGCGGCTCGGGGAACAGCTCGCTGAGCACCGCGAGCCCCGAGGGCAACAGCGTGGCACCGCCCAGCCCCATCAGCACGCGACAGCCGATGAGCCATTCCGGCGCGGGCGCGAACGCAGCGCCAGCAGACCCCGCCCCGAAGACCGCGACCCCGATCATCAGCAGTTTGAGCCGCCCGTACCGGTCGCCGAGGCTGCCGAACGCGATGAGCAGCGAGCCGACCGCGAACCCGTAGCTGTCGAGGATCCACAGGGCCTGCTCGGCGGTCGGGTCGAGGGCGCGGGTGATGGTCGGCATGGTCAGGAACAGGATCGAACCGTCCATCGAGACCAGCAGGACCGGTCCGAGCACCACGAGCAGTCCCAGCCAGGCACGGCGAGTTTCCGTCATGCCCCCGATCCTCGGAACCCGCGGCCCGCCTCGGCCAGCACCGGCGATGAGTACCCCTCGCAGGTGCAGGCACGGTTGTTCCTGGTTGCCTACGATCGAGACCATGCAGACCGAAACCCTCGGCGTGTTCCTCAAGACCCGCCGCGACCGCGTGACGCCGGACGCCGCCGGGATGCGGACGTACGGCACGCTCCGCCGGGTTCCCGGTCTGCGCCGGGAGGAACTCGCCCAGCTCGCAGGCGTCAGCGCCGGCTACTACACACGGCTGGAACAGGACCAGTCCGGCACCGCATCGCCCCAAGTGCTCGACGCGCTCGCGCGGGTGCTGAACCTCGACGAGACCGAATCGAACCACCTGCACAACCTCGCCCGGCGCTGCGGAGTCACCCGGCTGGTCCGCCCCGCGCCGGAAACGCTGGATCCGCACGTCGCGACCCTGCTGCACGCGCTGAGCGACAGCGTCCCCGCGATCGTCCTCGGCCGCCGCGGCGACGTGCTCGGCTGGAACCGCACCGGCCACCTCCTGCACGCCGAACACCTCGACTACGCCGCGCCGGACTCGCCCGAGACCCGGCCGTCGATCCCGCGGATGTTCTTCCTCGACCCGCTGCACCGCGACCTCTACCGCAACTGGACCGACCTCGCCCGCACCCACGTCGGGTACCTGCGCCTGATGTCCGGCAAGCACCCGACCGACGCCCGGCTCGCGGAGCTGATCGGCGAACTCGCCATGGGCAGCCCGGAATTCGCCGCGCTCTGGGCGACCGGCGACGTCGTGGACTGCACGAGCGGCCCGATGGACCTGCGCCACCCGACGCTCGGCCACGTGAACATCGACTACCAGGTCTGGCTCCAGCCGGACAGCCCCGACCACCAGCTCGAGGCGTACACCCCGCGCGACTCCGCTTCCCGGGACGCGTTGCGGCTGTTGGAGGTCACTTCCCGCTAACCGTCGGCGAAACCGGCCTGCCCGAAGCACTTCCTATGGCATCATCCGCCGGTGACCGGCGAGCGGAGCGACCCGCACTCCATCGGGGAAGAAGACCTCGCGGACTTCGACTCCTGGACCGCACAAGCCGCACTCGCCTCCCTCGTCGACGAAACGCTCAGCTCGCCCGCGGTCACCCAGTTGCTCGCCCGCGAATCGCTGCGCGCCGAAGTCGTGCGCGAAGAACTGCTCGCGAACGAGACCCTTCTCGCGAAGATCCGGACGCTGCAAGACCAGGTCATGGCCGAGGGCGACCGAGGGTTCCGTCCGCGAAACCGCGCGGTGTCGCCGCGCGAGGTGGTCTGGCTGATCGTCGCGGTGCTGCTCGGGCTCGCCTACCTCAGCCTGATGAGCGCGGCATGGAGCCAGCTTCCCCTGTTCCTCCGGATCTTCGCCGGACTGATGATGCCGTGCGTCCTGTTCGCCACCGGCGCCCTCGCGGTCCGCAAGGTCACCTCGTTGCGCGAGTGGATCAACCCGGAAGCCATGCAGTTCCACGAGGAGCAATTCGGCCTCGGAGCGCGGCGTTCGTTCGCCGCGCGCGAGATCGTGCTGCCCGAGGTCCGCGACGTCATTTCCGCGCACCGGCGGCTGCATTTCGGCACGACACTGGTTTTCGACCAGCAATACGACCTCGGCGAAGAGGACAGCAGCCGAATAGTGCCGACGGCGGCGGCGAAGCGGATCCGGCGCGTGCTCGAACGCGCGGGCTCCGGCGCGGTCGCGCTCGGCGGGCAACGCGGGTCCGGCAAAACCACCGCGATCCGTTCCATGCAACGAGGTCTGCTGTACGGCAGCGAAAACCCGGCGCCGCTGGTCGTGGTCGCCTCCGCGCCCGCCACCTACGACGCCCGCGATTTCGTGCTGCACCTGCACAAACTGCTGTGCCAAGCCGTGCTCGCCCGGATCCGGCAGGTACTGGGACCGGAAACCGGCTGGCGTTGGCGGGCACGCCGGGTCCTGCGCGGGTCGGTCGACCTCGTCGTGTCGGCCGCGCTCGGCTGGGCGATCGGCGGCGTGCTGTGGAACGGGAGATTCACGCAATTCCCCGCCGAACTGTGGCAGACCATTACCAGAGTGCGGTTCCCGGACCTGCTTAGTCCTTTGTGGACAGACCAACCGGTGGCCAATCGGATCGCACTGGCCGCAGTCGCCGTCCTCACGCTCCGCTGGGCAGCGAAACTCCTCACGGCAGCGGTCGGCGCGCTGGTGATCCTCCTGCGACGGAAGTCGTCAGCCGGACCGCGCGCCCTGCAAGCCGAAGCGCGCCGCCAGCTGCTCCGGATCCAGTACCTGCTGACCTACACCACCGGCTGGTCCGGAAAACTCGCCGTGCCAGCGGGCGGCGAACTGGGCCGCACCCGCACCACGCAGCGGGCCGAACAGCAGCTGACCCATCCGGAAGTCGTCGACGAGTTCCGCGCGTTCGCCCAGCTGACCGCCGAATCGTTCCGCGAGGAAGGGATCACCGACCGGGTCGTGGTGGCCATCGACGAACTCGACAAGATCGGCGAACAGGACAAGGCCCAGCAGCTGGTGAACGACATCAAGGGCATCTTCGGCGTGCCCGGCTGCCTGTATTTCGTGGCCGTGTCCGACGACGCGGTGCTCAGCTTCGAACAACGCGGCCTCGCCGTGCGCGACGCGTTCGACAGCGCGTTTTCCGAGGTAGTGCGCCTGGAATCGTTCACCCTCGACGAAAGCAGGCTGTGGATCGCGCAACGGCTGCCCGGCGTCCCGGAACAGTTCTGCTACCTCGGCCACTGCCTCTCCGGCGGCCTGCCGCGCGACCTGCGCCGCACCACGATCGACATGGTGGACGTGACGACCGAACACTACGAGCCGTCGCTGTCGACGGTCACCGGCATCCTGGTCTGCACCGACCTGGCAGCGAAGTCGAGCGGCTTCATCGCGCAAGCTCGCGGGCTCCCGCAGACATCGGAACTGGCGGAGCTGTGGCCGAAGCTGCTTCGCATCCCCGACACCCGCGAAGCAGTCGAGCTCGCCGAACTAGCTACCGAATTGCACGAAGGCGCAACGCCCGACCTAGCCGACGCGGTCAACCGGCTGCGTCTGCACAGCGGCGCGTTCGTCCTCTTCTGCGCCACCGTCCTGGACATGTTCACCGACGCCCTCACCAAGTCCCGCCTCACGCCGGCCCTGCACGAACTGGCCATCGCCCGGCGGCGGCTCGCGTTGGACCCGCACCTCGCGTGGGCTGCCCTGAACGACTTCCGCAAAGCGCACGACCTCCCGCTGCCCGGCCGGGCATAACGAGCCCTTCTGGATCACGGAAGAACCAGCTCTTGGACTTCTCGCCGCGCCGCTTCTAGCGTTGCCTCCATGACCACCTACGTCCTCGTCCCCGGCGCCTGCCACGGCGGCTGGTGCTTCGACCGGCTCGCCGGCCAGTTGCGCGACCGCGGCCACCGCGTGCTCCCGCTGACGCTCACCGGCCTGAGCGAACGGCAACACCTCCTGAACGGCGGGGTCAACCTCGACACCCACATCGAGGACGTCGTGCGCATGATGCAGGCCGAGCAGGTGGAACGCGCCGTGCTGGTCGGCCACAGCTACGGCGGGATGGTCATCACCGGCGCCGCCGACCGAGTGCCGGAACTGGTCGACGCGCTGGTGTACCTCGACGCTTTCGTCCCGGAAAACGGCGACTCCTGCTGGAGTTTGACCGATGACCGGCAGCGCGAGTGGTACCTGAGCGTCGGCGAGACCGGCTACGCCGTGCCGCCGCTGCCGTTCTTCGACCCGCGCGCGTCGGCTCATCCGCTGGCGTCGCTGCTCCAGTCGATCCGGCTGGACGCGGACCTGAGCCGATTCCGCCGCCGAGACTATGTGTACGCCCGGATTTGGGACGACGGGTCGCCGTTCGAGCCGACCTACCGGCGGCTCGTCGACGATCCACAGTGGAATGTCCACGCGCTGGACAGCAAGCACGACGTGATGCGCGACGCGTCGGACGAACTGCTGAGGATCCTTCTCGACGCTGGAGCGGCTTAAGAGCCTCGTGAGTGTTTTTCCCGGTTCTAACCGGAAAAAACACTCACGAGCCCAGCGAAGGAACCCGCTCCCCCACCGGCGGCAACCCAGGCGGCGTCCCGTCCCCGAACGGACGCCCGCCCAGGTCCTCCCGCCCGTGCGGCGTCAGCCATCCCGCCAGCTCCGGCCCCAGCGGCACGATCCCGGTCGGGTTCACGTTCCGGTGCACCACGTAGTAATGCTCCTTGATCTGCCCGAAATCGATCGTGTCCCCGAAACCGGGCGTCTGGAACAGATCCCGCGCGTACGCCCACAGCACCGGCATCTCCGTGAGTTTCTGCCGGTTGCACTTGAAATGCCCGTGGTACACCGCGTCGAACCGGACCAGCGTCGTGAACAGGCGCACGTCCGCCTCGGTGATCGTGTCTCCCACCAGGTACCGCTGATCCGCCAACCGCGACGAAAGCCAATCCAGCCGGGAGAACAACGCACGGTACGCCTCTTCGTAAGCCTCCTGAGAAGTCGCGAAACCCGCTTTGTACACCCCGTTGTTCACGTCCCGGAACACCTTCTCCGCGACGTCCTCGATCTCGTCGCGCAGCCGCTCCGGGTACAGCTCGGGCGCCCCGTCCCGGTGGTAGGCACCCCATTCCAGCGACAGGTCCACGGTGATCTGCTTGAAGTCGTTCGTCACGATCTGTCCACTCGGGACATCCACAATGGACGGAACGGTGATCCCGCGCGGATAATCCGGGTACCGCGCGAAAAACGCCTCCTGCAGCCGTTCGATGCCGAGCACCGGGTCGCGGCCGCCGGGGTCGAGGTCGAAGGTCCAGCTGCGCTCGTCGTGCGTCGGGCCGCACAGACCCATCGACAGCACCTCTTCGAGGCCCAGCAGCCTGCGCACGATCGACGCGCGGTTCGCCCACGGGCACGCTCGCGCGATCACCAGGCGGTAGCGGTCCGGCTCCACCGGCCAGCCGTCGCGGCCGTCGGCGGTGATGCGGTCGGAGATGTAGTTCGTGTCGCGCTTGAACTCACCCTGGTCGGGCATCGGAAGCCTTTCGTCGGGGGCGGGTCAGTCGTCCGGGCAGTCCGAACAGTCCGGCGGCTCCAGCGCGGCGGCCAGCCGGGCGAGAATCGGGCCCGCGGCGCGGACCTCCTCAGGCGAGAGGTGGTCGAACAGGAACGAACGCACGCGTTCGAGATGCCCGGGATACGCGGCGGCGAGCTTCGCCTGCCCGAGTTCGGTGAGCGTCGCGTGCGCGGCCCGGCGATCCTGCGGGCACTTCACCTTCCGGACCAGGCCCCGGCGCACCATCGCCTCCACGACCCGGCTGATCCGGCTCAGCGACAGCGCCGTGGACTCCGCCAGATCGGTCAACCGCAGCCTGCCTTCGGGCGCTTCCGACAGCGACACGAGCACGGTGTAATCCGTCAGCGAGACGCCGTTGTCGTGCGCGAACTGGTCGTCGAGAGCCCTCGGCAGGACTGTGACGACACGCATCAGCGGACGCCACACTGCCTCCTCTTCGCTGGTCAGCGGGGTTCTGTTCACCACAGACGAGGAGTATATCCGACACTTGCTCGCGCAATCAGTTATTGTGGGCTACAGTGCTAGTTGAACACTCAACCAAGGACCCGAAGGAACGGAACTCATGACCAGCGCGACCACCTACGCCCACCTGACCGGCACCTACACGATCGACGGTTCGCACAGCCGGATCGGCTTCGTCGCCCGCCACGCCATGGTCACCAAGGTCCGCGGCTCCTTCAACGAGTTCGAGGGCACTTTCACCCTGGACGGCGAGAACCCGGCGAACTCCAGCGCGAACGTCACCATCCAGACCAAGAGCGTCGACACCCGCAACGCCGACCGCGACGGCCACCTGCGCAACAACGACTTCCTGTCCTGCGACGAGTTCCCGACCATCACCTTCACCTCCACCGGGATCGCGCAGACCGGCGAGGACACCTTCGACGTGACCGGCGACCTGACCGTCAAGGGCATCACCAAGTCGGTCACCATCCCGTTCGAGTTCGGCGGTTCCGCGAAGGACCCGTTCGGCAACGACCGCGTCGGCTTCGAGGGCTCGACCTCGATCAACCGCAGCGACTACGGCGTCACCTTCAACGCCGCGCTCGAGACCGGCGGCGTGCTGGTCTCGGACAAGATCACCCTCGAGTTCGAGATCTCCGCGATCAAGAGCGCCTGAACGAACAGCGGGTGAAGGGTTCCGGATTCGGGGCCCTTCACCGCGGGCTTCAGACGTCGAGCGCGGTGCCGTAGAGCCGCTCGACCGGGAGCCGGATCACGACTCGACGCTCATCCACCTGCTGTTTCAGGAACGCCTCGGGCTCCTCGGGCCGCGCGGCCTCGGGAAGCATCGCGAGCAACTCCTGTCCGACCGCGTCGCCGGGAACCTCGGTGACCTCGGAAACCTCCGCCTGCCCCTCGGCGACGGCGAACGACCACACGTCGCCGCCCTGAACGTGCAGCGTCGCGCGCGGGTTGCGGCGCAGGTGGCCGACCTTGCTGCGGTCGGCAGTCGTCGAGAAACGCACCATCCGGGCGTCCGGATCCCAGCTGTACAGCATGGTCGTCAGATGCGGCTGACCGCTGCGTTTGACCGTCGCGAGCGTGCCGAACTGCTGCTGGCCAAGCAGGGCCGAGAGGGCTTCGTCAGACAGCTTCCGGGGTGCGGGTCCTTGACTCATGCCTGGCTCAACTCGCCGCCGGTCCAGCACATTTCCGCCAGCCACCCCTATTTCCGGCAACCCCTATTTTCCGGCTCGCAACCCGGCGATCCCCACCTCTAGCGCGGCTTCGAGATGCTCCGCCTCCCCGGTGGTCAGCAGCATCAGCACCCCGCCCTGCACCCCCGCCAGCAGCGCCGACGCCGCCTGCTTCGGGTCCAATCCGGGCCGGACCTCCCCCGCCGCCCGCAGGTTCTCGATTCCCGCGGTCAGTTCGCGGAGCCAGCGCTGCATCAGCTGCGTCACCACGGCCTGCGCGCCCGGCGTATTGCGGCCGATCTGCGACATCACCACGTTCAGCGGACAGTGCCGGCCCTGCTCGGTGTAGTGCGCGAGCACGACCTTCTGCCACGTCCGGAAGTCCTCCCAGGTGCGCAGCGTGCCGAGGGACGGCTGCTGCACCTCCAGCACCCGGTCCGCTTCCCAGCGCGCGACAGCCAGCAACAGCTCTTCCTTGCCGTCCGGGAAGTAGTGAAACAGCTGGCTTTTGCTGGTCGCGGTTTGCGCGCGGACGTCGTCCAGCGTCGTCGCGAGCACTCCCCGCTCGCGGATCACGTCGGCCGCGCCCTCCACGATCCGTTGTCGCGTGGCCTCGCCCTTGCGCGTGAGCGTCATCGCCTGCCTCCTGAATGGACCTGCTGGTCCACTCTAGAACGCGGCACCTCCGTCCGACCAGGACGTCTGGCCGAAGTCCTCGTCGTCCACCGGCGCGCGGCGCGGCCGAGGCCGTTCCGGCTCCGAAGCTTCCTGGGCTTCCGCGACCTCGGGCTCTGGCTCCTCGACGACGGCCGCGGCTTCCGGAGTCCCCTTCGGCCAAACGCAAGGCGACGTCGCACCCAAGTAGAGCTTGCCGAGTTCGTTGGCCTGCAAGGACATGTCGAACCCGTCCCGCTCGTTGCGCGCGAAGACGTACTGGTCGGTGGGCCGCCGGTCGGTCAGCACGGTGAAGCCGTGCCCCTGCCACCACTTCACGACGGCCTCGAACTGCGCCTTGAACGTGTCCGGTTCGAGGCCGGTCACCTCGTAGGTGGCGGAGATCTCGAACCGCCCCGCCGGACCGTTGTCGGTCGGGTCGGTGCATTCGGAACGGTTGCGGGAGAACAGTTCCCGCCCGGCGGCCGTGGGCAGGGCGGAGAACGCGCCGCGCACGTAGTCCTCGACCTGGTCGCGGGCTTCGTTTTCGGTGATCGTGGGGGTCATGGCTCCACCTCCTGGGGAGCAGGCTACGAGGGGAAGGGCGGCGAGGCAGGCCAGCGCGGTGCGGCGCGCCGTCACGCCGGCAACCCGGCGATGATCCGGCCGAAGCTGCGCAGCGACGGGTTGTTGTCCTCCCAGTATTGGCTGTGCGCGGCCCCGGACAGGCCGCCCTCGTACCACGGGCCCTTGTCGCCCGGAGCCGATTCGAAGACCTGCCCGCCGAAATCGCCGCCGGCCGGGCTCGGGCCGAGCGGGTCGTGGCCGGGGAGTCCGATGTTGGTGATCTTGATGAGATCGTGCTTCGCGACCGTCGAGTGCACGTGCTGGGCGACCTGGTCCTGCGGCACGCCGTCGAGATGCAACTGGTTCGCGTGCTCGACGCCGACGCCGGGGCTGCCGACGAAGATCAGATCGTCCGCGTTGAGCCCACCGTCGCGCGCCGCGTGGCCGATCACCGTCGTGCCGTAACTGTGGCCGAGCACGGTGTTGTGCGACGGTGCGCCCTCATGCGACGCGCGCAGGCCGTCCTCGAATTTCGACAACGGCTCCTTGCCGCCGTCGGCGTACTTCTCGCTGGCGGCGTCCACGAGTTCATTCGGCGCGTCGTAGCCGACCCAGGTGATCACCGACGTCGACGGCGAGCCCGCCATGGTCGCCGACTGCCACATCTTGTCCGACCGGCCGAGGTCGCCGCCGATCTTGGCCAGTTCGCTGCCGGTTCCCGGAACATACGTCGCGACGTTCGCCGCGGTGTCCGGATTTCCGGCCGCGACCACCGCGGTGCCGTCACCGCTGACGTCGAGCGAGATCAGGAAAGCCGGAGGTTTGCCGTCGCCAGTGGCCGCGAGCCGGTCACGGATCGCGGTGAGGCCGCGCAACTGGGCGTCATCACCCTTTCGCTTGTCTATTTCCTGTTGCAGCACAACGCGATTCGCCGCGTCGCGATCAACAACCGGAATGCCGTCGAGATTGCGGATCAAGTCCGGGTTGTCGCGCAGGATCGAGGACTGCGCGGAGTCGGACAGGCTGTCCCACCACGCCCGGTTCTCCGCCGGGGTGCCATTAGGTTTCGGCTGGCTGCTTGTCGCCATCGCCAGCGCGACGACCCCGGAGCCACCGCTCTCCCCCTTGGCCGCGCGATCGAGCACGACGGTCAGATCTGCGTCGACATCGGTGGCCTCACGGAGAATCCGGCCGACGCGATCGGCGATCTCGGCCTGCCGCTCGGGTTCGCCGCTGACCCCGCCGCCATCGTCGATCCGCATTCCGTTGCGCGAGGCGAAATCGTCGACCTCGCGCACTGCCGAACTGATCCGCTCGACCGCCAGCTGCGCGTCGTGCACCCCTCGCCGGACCGCCGACACATCGGTGGTCAGCTGGCGCAATTCCGTTGCCAGCGCGGTGCCTTTAGCCGTCGCCGCGTCCGCCGAGTCGCCTTGCCAGGAGCCGAACTTCGTCATGGCGTCGGCATCGTCGTTCGCCCCAGTGAGCCTGGCGGCCCGGGCGCCGAGCGCGTCGACCGCCGAAGCGAGGTCGGCAGGATTCCAGCGCCGGACGTCTCCCCAAGTGATCATCGGCCCGCCGCCGCGATCTTGTCCGTCGCGTTCTGGTCGGTGTCGCGGTACCCGGCCGCGGCCTGGTCGAGGTTCTCCGCGTAGGACTCGGTGTCGGCCGTCCACTTCGGAACGGCACGGCCCCAGGCGCCGGACAGCCGATCCGCCGCGGCGACGCTCGTGCCGCCGGACAGCCCGACTCCGGCGAGCGCGCCCGCGAGGTCGGCCGCCCGCACGGTCGCCGCCGCCTGACGCGCCCGTCCGGCCGCGGTCGCGACCTCCCCCGGAGCGACCTCGAAACCCGTTCCCATGCGCATCTCCCCCACCGCGGCGACCGGACGACCCGTACGACGGACGTCCGCGGCACCCGGTTCCCGACAGTTCGACCTTCGCGAAAACTCCTGCCATGATTCCCTCGCCACGGCTCTGACCTGCGCAAACCCTCTCCTAGCTTGTCCACATATGTGAACGCTAGTCACGTGACTGAATAGTTATCAGCCCGCGTCTTGCCCGCCGCTGACCAGCGTGTGACTGTGTACGGCGAAGTTCGTACCGGAGCGGGCTGAGCCGGCGCACGACGAGGAAAGGCGTTGCGCGGCGGCGGGTTCAGCCGTTCCGCAGTGCTGGCCCAGTCCGGCAGTCCTTGTCCCTCGACCCCCATTCGTCCGGCCCGGACGGCGCTGGCCTTCCGGTCAGCGGACCAGGACCGGCCGGCCATCCCGGAAAGAGACGGCTCGGCAATGACACAGACAGCCGCGGCGCGGCGGCCCATCGGCAGAACGACGCTGTACTTCTTCGGTGCCCTCGGCGGCATCCTGTTCGGTTACGACCTCGGTGTCATTTCCGGGGTGTTGCCGTTCATCGGCAAACTCTGGGGCCTGTCCGGATGGGACAAGGGCGTCATCACGGCGAGCATTTCGGTCGGCGCGATCGTCGGCGCGAGCTTCTCCTCGCGGCTCAACGAGAGGCTCGGCCGCCGCCGGACGATCATGGTCGCCGCGGTCGTCGTCATCATCGGCACGATCGCGGCCACCTTCTCGCCGACGTTCGCGGTGCTGATCATTTCCCGGCTCGTGATCGGCGTCGGCATCGGCCTGTCGTCCTCGACGGTCCCGACCTATCTGTCGGAACTCGCTCCGGCGCGGCTGCGCGGGGCGATGGGCGCGCTGAACCAGATCTTCATCGTGCTCGGCATCCTGATCGCGTTCCTGGTCAGCTACGGCCTCGGCACGTCGGGCAACTGGCGGCTGATGTTCGCCGGCGCGATCGTGCCCGCGGTGATTCTGCTGGCGGGCCTGGGTTTCCTGCCCGAAACGCCGCGCTGGCTCGTCGCGAACGGCCAGGAGGAGCGGGCCCGCGAGGTCCTGCTCAGCTCGCACGGCGGCGGCGTGAACGTCGACGAGGAGATCGGCACGATCCGCGAGGTGATCCGGCTCGACTCGGAATCGGCGAAGACCCGCTTCCGCGACCTGCTGACGCCGACCGTGCGGCCGATGCTCGTGGTGGCCCTGCTGCTCGCGATGGGCCAGCAGTTCAGCGGCGTGAACGCGGTGAACGCGTACTTCCCGACGATGCTGATCGGCCTCGGCTTCGCGACCCAGGCGGCGTTGCTGTCCGGCGTGCTGCTGGGCGTGACCAAGTTCCTGTTCACCGCGTGGGTCGTGTTCGTGGTCGACCGGTGGGGCCGCAAACCGCTGCTGCTGATCGGCAACGTGCTGATGGTGATCACCCTGGTCGCGGCCGGGTTCATCGTGCTGGAAGTCCACGACACGGCGACCAAGGGCATCCTGATGCTGGTCGCGATGGTGCTCTACCTGGTCGGCTACGAACTGGGCTGGGGCGCGGTCGTGTGGGTGATGATGGCCGAGGTGTTCCCGCTGAAGGTCCGCGCCGCGGGCATGGGCGTGAGCAGCGTCGTGCTGTGGGCCGCGACCGGCATCATCAGCGCCGTGTTCCCGATCATCTCCGACCCCGGCGCCCTCGGCCTCGGCGGTTCGATGTTCCTGTTCGCGGGCATCAACGTGGTCCTGTTCTTCCTGACGAAGTGGCTCGTCCCGGAAACCAAGGGCCGGACGCTGGAGGAAATCGAACTCGATCTGCGCGGGCGGACGCATGCGAAGGCACGCGCCTGAATCTCGTCTCGGGGTATGGCCGGGCGGCAGGGGATTTCCCTTGCCGCCCGGCTGTTTTTATCGGCTCAGCCGCCGGTATTGCCGGGTGGCGAGCGGCAAGAAGATCAGCGTCAGCACCGCGGGCCAGCCCAACGCGAGCAGTACCGCATGCTCCGCCGCCCAGCCATTCGCCGCCCACGCGGGATTACCCGCCAGCTCGCGAACCGCGGAAGCCGTTGCGGTGAGCGGATTCCAGGTCGCGACAGCGCTCAGCCAAGCGGGCATGGTGTCCGGGGAAACGAAGACGCCGGACAGGAATCCGACCGGCCACACCAATACCTGCACCGAGACCGCCGATTCCGGCGTCTTCAGCAGCAGCCCGAGGTAAATCCCGACCCACACAAAGGCGAAGCGGAGCCACAAAAGCAGCCCGACCGCGCCCAGGACAGACATCTGATGCGGACGCCACCCCAGCGCTAGCCCGGCCCCCATCATCACGACAAGCCCGGCGACAGCGCTGATCAAGTCGGCCAGACAACGTCCGGTCAGCACGGCGAGCCCGCTGACCGGCATGGCCCGGATTCGCTCGGTGACGCCCTTCGCCGCGTCGGAAGTCACCGCGAGGACGGTGGATTCCAGCCCGAACAGCATGGTCATCGCGAGCATGCCGGGGATGAGGAAGTCGATGTACGCGCCGTCCCGGATGGCCATCGCGCCGCCGAAAAGCTGGCCGAACATCACCACGATCAGGACCGGGAACAGCAACGTGACCGCGATCGAGACCGGACGTTGCTTCCAGTGCACCAGGATTCGCCGGGTCAGGACGGCGGTGTGCGTCGGCCAGGCGACGGTCGGGGCGGTCATCGAGCCTCCTCGGAGACGGCGGGCGAGGTTTTCCGGGAAATCGCCGGGTCGTCGCGCTTCCCTGCCGTCCGGGCGTGGCCGGTCAGGTGCAGGAAAACCTCGTCGAGCGTCGGCTTGCGGACGACCGTCTCGACCCGATCCGGACCGACCTTCGCCTTCAGCTCGTCCGGCGTGCCCGCGGCGACGACCCGGCCCGCGTCGAGCACCGCGATCCGGTCGGCGAGCTGATCAGCCTCTTCGAGGTATTGCGTGGTCAGCAGCACCGTGGTGCCGGTACCGGCCAGCGCCCGGACGTCCGCCCAGACGTCGATGCGAGCGGCCGGATCGAGCCCGGTCGTGGGCTCGTCGAGGAAGAGCACGGCCGGGTTCAGCAGAAGCCCCGCGGCCAGATCCAGCTTGCGCCGCATGCCGCCCGAGTAACCGGAGACAGACCGGCCCGCCGCTTCGCTGAGACCGAACCGCTCCAGCAACTCCGTCGCCCGTGCCCGAGCCGCCCGCGACGGCAACCCGCCGAGCCTGCCGAAGAGTTCGAGGTTCTGCCTGCCGGTCAGGATCTCGTCGACCGAGGCGTTCTGCCCGACCAGCCCGATCCGCCGCCGCACCTCGTCCGGATCGGCGACCGCGTCGAAACCGGCCACCCGCACTTCGCCGGCGTCCGGACGCGCCAACGTCGTCAGGATGCGGACCGCCGTCGTCTTGCCCGCACCGTTGGGACCGAGCAGGCCGCACACCGTCCCCGGCTCCACCCGCAGGTCAAACCCGTCCAACGCCGCCCGTTCGCCGTACCGCTTCGCCACCCCACGCGCCCACACGCCCTCGCGTCCACCTACTCCGTATGCCATACGAAGAAGGCTAGCACAACACTCCGTATGACATACGGAGTAAAGTTCCTATGCTGGTCACGTGACGACTGACGGCAACAACGGCGACCCCGCCGCGACGATCGCGCTGCTGTGGGGCACCCGCCAGCTGCCGAAGCGCGGCCCGAAGCACGGCCTGACCCCAGCGCGGATCGTCGACGCGGCGGTCGAGGTCGCCGACACCGAACAGGACCTGACGACGCTGTCGATGCGCCGCGTGGCCGAGTCGCTGGGTGTCGGGACGATGTCGCTGTACACCTACGTCGCGTCGCGCGCGGAACTGGTCGAAGCGATGGTCGACGCGGTCTACGGCGAAGCGGTAGCCGAACTGTCCGAAATAGACGCCGACGACTGGCGCGACGGACTCCGCCGCGTCGCCGCCGTCAACTGGGCGATGTACCTGCGGCATCCGTGGCTGCTGCAGGTCTTCTCCGGACGTCCGACGCTGGGCCCCAACGCGATCGCGAAGTACGACCTGGAACTGGCCGTCGTCGACGGCATCGGCCTGGCGGACGTGGAAATGGACTCGACGATCACCTTGGTCACCACGCACGTGGAAGGCTTGGCGCGCCGCAAGGTCGAAGCCGCGCGCATCGTGGCGCAAACCGGAATGACCGACCAGCAATGGTGGGCCGCGACCGCCCCCGCCCTGGCCGAAGTCTACGAACCGCGTCGCTTCCCGGTCGCGGACCGGGTCGGCACCGCCGCCGGGCAGATCCACCAGGCGCCGTACAGCGTCGACCACGAGTATGCGTTCGGCCTGGACCGGCTGATCGAAGGCATTGCCGCACTGGTCAACCGATCCGCTGGGTAGGCGGGGCTGTTTCCGACCGCCAGCCCACGTCCCGCACTCCTTGCCCCGGTGCGTTTGCTGAACCGGGAGTAGATGGCCATACAGGCACCGGAAACCAGCGCGAACGCCACGTCCGCGAGCGGAAAACTGACGCCGTGGCAGTCCCACGTGGGTCTTGACGCATTGCGCGCGGCCGACGGTTGATCAGGTACAAGTAGTGACATTTCCCGGAGCGCAAGGAAATCACTGTGACCGCAGGATCACCGCTTCCGCCACGACCAAAACGAAAGAGCCACCGAATCGCGCTGTGGACGGGAATCGGCGTCGCGACTGCGGTGACCGCACTCTTCGTCACGTGGGCAATAGTGGGCGTCGGTTCACTCCTTTGGGGCGCGGCACACGACAAGGCACCAGATCCGACGCCAGACAAGTACCACGAGACCAACTTCGCCACCTGCGCCGGTTTCACGGCCCGGACGCCGGAAATTCCGCAGGCCGCTTTCGAAGTGGTCCGCAGCTGGCATCCCGAGATCAGCAAGGACGGTTCTCTGCTCTGCAGCTTCACGCCCGCGTATCAGCAACTGCCGGAGCTGCGACTGAATGCGCACTGGTACGCGAAGACCGACCGGAAATCAGGCCAGGAAAGCGCGCAGCTCAGCTTCATCGGCAGCTCCGCCTTAAGCAAGGACGACAGCCCCGTCGGCCTTTCCTTCGGGGAAAAGGCGCATTGGCTCCCGGGAATGTACCCGCGTGACTGCGAGCTGATCGTCCTCGACCGCAATGCCACCTTCCAGGTCGGCTACACGCCCGCGACCCCGGACGGGGACGCCGCGGCCTGCCGCAGTCAGCTGCGCAAACTGGCCGAAGCGCTGTATAGGACAGCCCAGCCACGGTGACCAGCTCGCCGAGTACCCCAGGCCCAACCGGAATCAACCAGACCCGCCAGGCTCGGCCAGACCCGCCAGGCTCAGCCAGCCCCGCCAGGCTCAGCCAGCCCCACCTGGCTCAGCCAGCCCCGCCGGACTCAACCAGCCTCGCCAGGCTCGGCCAGACATGCCGGACTCAACCAGCCCACCAGGCTCGGCCAGACATGCCGGACTCAACCAGCCCCACCTGGCTCAGCCAGGCATACCGGACTCGCCGGACTCAGCCGGGAAACAGCCCTCGCGGGATTCACCGCGGGACCACCGCTTTCGATCAATCCGGCAGCATAGGCATCTCCACCCCAGCCTCATGGCTCAACAGCGCCGCACGGGTCAACGCCGCCGCGCCAAAACGGTTTCGCAAGGCATCCACCGCCGAGTCCAGTGCGGTCGCCTCCGCGGACATCGCTGGGCGGGAAGGTTGATCGAGCGGCAACGCCAACTGCACCGCACCATGACTGTCGAGGTTCGAGAACGACAGGCCCAGCAACGTCAAACCCCGGTCGTACACCAGCGGTTGCGCCGCGGACAGCAGACCGCGGGCAGCGCACAGCAGTGTCTCCGTATGGTCGGTGCTGTCGGCGAGCGTGTGCGATCTCGTGGCACGGGTGAAGTCCGCGAAGCGCATTCGCAGCACCACCGTCCGGCATACCCTCGACGCGCCGCGCAGCCGGCGTGCCAATCGGTCCACAATGGACACCACGATCTCGTCCAGCTCGGCAGGCGAGCGGGAGCGGCGGCCCAGGGCACGTTGCGAGCCGATCGAGCGGCGGCGTTTTCCTGGCTGCACTGCGCGCGGGTCGCGGCCGTGCGCCAGTGCGTGCAGGTGACGTCCGGAGCCTGGGCCCAGCGTCGAGATCAACGCGGCTTCGGGCAGTTCGGCGACTTGGCGCACGGTGCGGACGCCACGTTCCCGCAGCTTCGCCGACGTCACCTTTCCCACTCCCCACAGCCGCTCCACCGGCAGCGGGTGCAAGAACTCCAACTCCTTCTCGGGCGGCACCACCAGCAGGCCGTCCGGTTTCGCGACGCCGCTCGCCACCTTCGCCAGGAACTTCGTGCGCGCCACCCCTACCGTGATCGGCAGACCGACTTGCGCCAGCACCTCCGCGCGCAAGCGCACCGCGATCTCCGACGGACGTCCTGCGATCCGCCGCAGACCGCCGACGTCCAAGAAAGCTTCGTCGATCGACACTCCTTCCACCGCCGGCGTCGTCTGCCGGAACACCTCGAACACCGCCTTGCTCGCCGCGCTGTAGACCGACATCCGCGGCGGCACCACCACGGCATGCGGGCACAACCGCCTCGCCTGCGCGCCGCCCATCGCGGTGCGCACGCCCAGCGCCTTGGCCTCGTAGCTCGCGGCCAGCACCACGCCACCGCCCACGATCACCGGCCTGCCGCGCAGCCGGGGATCGTCGCGCTGCTCGACCGAGGCGTAGAACGCGTCGAGGTCGGCGTGGAGGATCGGTCCTTCGCTCGTCACGAACATATGTTCGCATCGAACACCGACAAAAACCGGGATCCGTTCACTCGAACGGAGTAGAAAAATCTCCCGAGGCCCCGGCGGAACGCGCTAATGTCTCTCCCCGTGCGGCTCGTCCTGTTCGACCTCGACACCACGCTCGTTGATCGCGCGGAGGGCTTCCGCCGCTGGGCGTGGGAGTTCTGCGCGGAGCACCGGCTCGCCGAAGCGGACGCCGAATGGCTCGTCGCCGCCGACGATCGCGGACGTGCCGACCGGGCGGTGTTCTTCAAGGACCTGCGCGAACGGTTCGATCTGCAAGAACCCGGCCTCGAAGACGCCTACCGCGAACGCCATCCCGCGCTCGTCCCGGTCGCGCCCGGCGTGCTGGCCGGCCTGCCCCGGCTGCGCGCGGCGGGCTGGCGGATCGGCGTCCTCGGCGCGGGCGAACCGCAGCTGTCCACCTTGCTGTGCACCGGAATCGCCGGGCTCGTGGACGGCTGGGCGCTCGCCGGGCCGGACGGACTGTCCACATCGGACCCGAAGCTGTTCGCGCTCGCCGCCGAACGCTGCGAAACCACGCTGGCCGACGCCTGGCTGGTCGGCGCGGACGTCGAACCCGCACGGTCCGCTGGCTTGCGCACCGTGCGAGTCGGCCCGGATCGCGACACCGCCGCCGCGATCGCGCTGCTGCTTGAGAGCTAGTTCTCGGAGTCGATCTGCCAGGAGCCGTTGCGCTGCGACATCGTGTAGACGTGCGACTCGTTCGTCACGCCGCCGCTGGCGCGGTGGTAGGTGATCCTCGCGCTGAGCTTGTTGTCTCCGGTGACCTGGACGTCGTTCGCGGTCACCGAACTGAACTGGCTCCACCACGATTTGTACCGCTCGAAGGTCTGTTTCTTCGCGGCCCGGAACCCGTCGCTGAGCATCCCCCAGCCGCTCTCCAGATTGCCCGGGAGATACGAGAAGTAAGTACGCAGTGCGGAAGCCATCGCTTCAGGCGAGTTCGCCGCGGAACTGGAGGACGGAGGACTGCTCGACGAAGACGAAGTCGACGGAGGGGTCGACGGCGACGGCTGCGACGCGGACGAAGTCGCCGGAGCACTGCTGGGCGAGGAACTCGCGGGAGCGGGCAGCGGGTTCGCGGCCGGGTCTTCCTGTCCGTGGTTTCGAGTCAGAACGACTGTCACGATCACGGCGATCACGACGAGCAGCGCGCCCGCCCCGGCGAAGATCATCCCGCGGCGTCTTCGGTCCGAACCCGCGGGCGGCGCGGCGGCGCCCGCGGCCGGGACCGCGACCGTGGCGGGCGCGACCGGCGGTTTGGCGTCCGGCAGGGTCGGCGGTTCCGGAACGGTCGCGACCGGGGTGACGCCGCCGTCGAGCTTGCGCAGTTCCGCGACGACCTCGGTCATCGACGGCCGGTCCTCCGGCTTGAGCTCCAGCAGCTTCAGCAGCAGCGGCTCCAGCTTCCCGGCCTGTTTCGGCGGGTTGATCCGACCGCTGGAAACCCGGTACAGCAAGGCGATCGCGTTGTCCGCGGTGCCGAACGGCGGATCGCCCTCCACCGCCATGTACAGCGTCGCGCCGAGGGCGAACACGTCGGAGGCGAACGTCGCGTCCTCGCCGCGGGCGACCTCCGGCGCGAGGAACGCGGGCGTGCCGGAGATTTCGCCGGTCGCGGTGAGCGTGACGTCGCCGACCGCGCGGGAAATGCCGAAGTCGGTCACCTTGACCGTGGTGCCGTCGTCGCCGAGCAGGACGTTGCCCGGTTTGACGTCGCGGTGCACGATGCCCGCCCGGTGCGCGGCGGCGAGCACGCCCGCCAGCTGCACCGCGAACGGGATCGCCTCGTCGACGGTCAGCGGGCCGTCCTCGCGCAGTTTCACCGCGAGGCTGCGCGAGGGCAGGTACTCCATGATCAGCCACGGCCGGTCCTCGTGCTCGACCACATTGAAGACCGAGATGGCGTTCGGATGCTGCAGCCGGGCGGCGATGCGGGCCTCGCGCATGGCGCGGTTGCGGGCTTCTTCGACCTTGTCCTCGCCCTGGTTCATGGGCATGAGGAGTTCCTTGACCGCGACGACGCGGCCGAGGATCTTGTCCTCCCCGCGCCAGACCATCCCCATCGCGCCGCTGCCGATCAGTTCGACGAGCTCGTAGCGACCGGCAACCTGCCGGCTCTCCTCGGTCAACGGAAAACCCTTCGGTGCGACATCATCCACGGACGGCGATCACCCAGTTTTCCACGGACGGCCGGAGCCGGATCCGCGACCCACCCGCGCCCGGCCGGGGTTGCTCCGGGTGGCCGAGTCACGACAGGGTGAGCACATGACCACGACGGCGCCGTCTTTCCGGAGTGTGTTCCGGATGGGCGAATTCCGTGCGCTCTGGCTCGCGCACGTGCTGTCGGTGGCAGGTGACCAATTAGCACGAGTCGCGCTGACCGTGTTGGTATTCAACCGAACGGCGTCCGCTGGCTGGGCCGCCGGGACGTACGCGCTCACCTATTTGCCGGACCTCCTCGGCGGCGCGCTCGGCGGCCTCGCCGACCGGTTCCCGCGCCGCACCGTGCTCGTGGTCGCCGATGTCGTGCGCGCACTGCTGGTCGCGTTGATGGCGATTCCCGGCATGCCCTGGCCGGTGGCCGCGGGACTGCTCGTGGTCGTGCAACTCGCGGCCGGGCCGTTTCAGGCCGCGCGGCAAGCTGTCCTGCCGGACATGCTGGGCGAGGAGAAACTGGCGACCGGACAAGCGATTCTCTCCTCGACGTACCAGGCCGCGCTGGTGATCGGCTTCGGCGCGGGCGCGGCGGTGGTCGCGTGGCTCGGGGTTTCGGGCGCGCTGTGGGCGGACGCGGTGACGTTCGCGGTGTCGGCAGCCGCGCTGCGCTGGGGTTTGCGGCTGTACCCGGTGTCGAAGGTGGCCGAACGCGTGCCGCAATGGGCGTCGCTGAAGGCTGGCTGCCGGCTGGTCGCGCGGGACCGGAAGCTGCGGTCGCTGCTGGCGATCGCGTGCTGCTGCGGGTTCTACGTCGTGCCGGAGGGATTGGCGGTGCCGGTGGCCGCGCAGCTCGGCGGCACCGGCGTGCTCGGCTGGCTGCTGGTGGCGAACCCCGTCGGGACGCTGCTCGGGGCGTTGCTGATCAGCCGGTTGCCGCGGGCGCGGCAGGTGCGGTGGCTGGGTCCGCTCGCGGTGGCGAGCAGTCTGGTGCTGCTGCCGACTGGCTGGGCGCCCGCGTTGCCGGTGGTCGTGGCGGTCTGGACGGTCTCCGGGATGTTTTCCGCGCACGACTTGATCACCCAGGTGCAGTACAGCCTCGCCGCGCCGCCCGAACAGCGCGGCCAGGTGATCGGAGTCGCGATCGCGGCGTTGCGGGCGGCGCAGGGACTGACGATCGCTGCCGCGGGCGCGCTGGCGCTGGCCTTCGCGCCGACGACGGTGGTCGCGATCGCCGCCGTCGCCGGAGCCGGGTGCGCCGGTCTGGCCGGGATCGCGTGGGCGCGGGCGGTGCGAGCGGACCGCGCGGTGCGGCCCCGCCGAACTCCCCTCGACGAGGCCACCCCACCTCCCGCGCCGTAATCCGCGGGACGGGTGTGCCGCGGGACTGGTTCGGATCACGTCCAGTTGTTGTCACGCATGCCCTCTCACCTCCTCGTGGGGCGGACTGGGGGTGGTGGGTCAGCGGGTCCAGTTGTTGTCGCGCATGGCGGCGGTTCCTTTCGCGGGTTGTCGGGCGGTGGTTGGCGGGGCTCAGCGGGTCCAGTTGTTGTCACGCACGGCAGCGGCTCCCTTCGTGGCTCGGCTGGCGGTGGTTGACGGGGCTCAGCGGGTCCAGTTGTTGTCACGCATCGCGGCGGTTCCTTTCGCGGGTCGACGGGCGGTGGTTGGCGGGGCTCAGCGGGCCCAGTTGTTGTCACGCATCGCGGCGGCTCCCTTCGTGGCTCGGCTGGCGGTGGTTGACGGGGCTCAGCGGGTCCAGTTGTTGTCACGCATCGCGGCGGTTCCTTTCGCGGGTCGACG
>NZ_JBVKDT010000017.1:177447-195751 GCF_055633655.1 Amycolatopsis sp. NPDC114503
GGGTAGTGGTCGGCGGGGCTCAGCGGGCCCAGTTGTTGTCACGCACGGCAGCGGCTCTCTTCGTGGCTCGACTGGCGGTGGTTGACGGGGCTCAGCGGGCCCAGTTGTTGTCACGCACGGCAGCGGCTCCTTTCGCAGTTCGGCAGTCGGTGGTCAACGAGGCTCAGCGGGTCCAGTTGTTGTCGCGCACGGCGGCAAGCTCCTTTCGTGAGGTCGGCGGCCAGTAATCGGCGGGGCTCAACGGGTCCAGTTGTTGTCGCGCATCGCGGCGGCTCCCTTCTCGAATCGACGGTCAGTAATCGGGCGGATTCAGCGGGTCCAGTTGTTGTCACGCACAGCGATCTCCTTCCTCGTCCCCATCGGCAAACAGCGGACTTCAGCGGTTCCAGTTGTTGTCGCGCATGGCAGTCGCTCACCTCCTTCCCCAGCACTTCGTCCAGCGGTTACAGCCGTTTCACCGGTTCCAGTTGTTGTCGCGCACCGCACACCTCCTTTCCGATCACCAGGCCGTCCTCAGCGGGTCCAGTTGTTGTCGCGCATCCCGCCGCCTCCTTTCCGCTTTCCTTCCGCATCCCGGATTCCCGCGTTCAGGCCCGTTCACCAGTTGTTGTCCCGCACGGTGGACACCTCCTCCCCTCGGCGAGGGCCGAAAGTCTCGACCTCGAGTCGAGACCACGAGGGCGACCTACGTCACCGCGATGTCGTCCAGTTGTTGTCGCGCACGGTTGTCACCTCCGTTCCAGAGTCGCGCCTTCGGCGGTTTTCGCACGTCATCGCCGGTAGGGCGGTCACCGAAAGTGGCCATGGGAGCCCAAACGGGACCCTCGTGGATCCCCTGGTCCGGCTCGGATTCGGAGCAGATAGCCACTACTCACAGTGGCCACCTCCCCTCGCCGGCCGTCTGGCGCTGGGCTGTCCGGGCGAAATCGCCCCGGTGCTTCCCAGAGTCCGGACGACAGGCAGCACACAACGCGCCTCGTCGTTTACCGTAGAAGCCAATCGGGTGAGGTGAAGAGTGCGCGGACGAGTTGCCGGGTGGTTCACAGGCTGGCGCCTATGGCGGTTGCCCTCGCACGTCCGCATGTATGTGCTGCTGGTGAACGTCGTGGCGGTGGGCACCACCCTCGCCACCGCGTGGCTCGCCCCGATGCACCGGATCGATCTAGTCCGGTTCGGGGTTCTCGCGGTGTGTGCGGCGCTGGCGATCGAGGCGACCCGGCACATCGAACGGCAGCGTGAGTACAGCCGCGCGCCCACCGTCGCGTACGTCGACACCAAGGCCGTCTGGAGCATCGCCGCCGTGGTGGCGCTGCCGGCGATCCTCGCTTCGGCGATGGTCGTGCTCACCTACGCCGTCGCCTGGTGGCGGGTCTGGCCGCACGAACGGCCGGTTCTGCCGCACCGCTGGATTTTCTCCTGCGCGACCGTCCTGTGCGGGACGCAGGCCGCGGTCGCCGTGCTCGCGCTCGGCATGCACGAATACCCCGGCGTCCTCGCCGGCGGCTTCGGTCCGGGCCTGCTCGACCTGGTCGTGTTCGTGCTGGCCGCCGGGCTGCGCTGGGCGATCAACACCGCGCTCGTCATGGTCGCGATCGCGCTGTCGAGCCCGCCGCGGTCGTTCGCCGAACTGTTCTCCGGGTTCGGCGACCAGCTGCTCGAAGCGGGCGCGATCGGGCTCGGCCTGGTCACCGCGGCGCTCCTGTTGCTGGCCAACCCGCTGCTGCTGGCCGGCGTCGTGATCGCGCTCGTGGCGCTGCACCGCGGACTGCTGCTCACCCAGTTCCAGCGCGACGCGCGCACCGACGTCACCACCGGCCTGGCCACCAAACGCTGGTGGCGCACGGTCACCGAGCGCTACCTCGAACGCGCGCGGGCGAACCAGGACAGCGTCGGCGTGCTGCTGCTCGACCTCGACCACTTCAAGGCGATCAACGACACCTACGGCCACCCCACCGGCGACCTGGTGCTGCGCGAGATCGCGCTGTCGCTGCGCGACGAGGTCCGCGAGCAGGACGTGTGCGGCCGCTGGGGCGGCGAGGAGTTCGCGATCGCGCTGCCGGACATCCCGAGCGCCGAGCACCTCGGCCACATCGCCGACCGCATCCGCAGGCGGGTTCCGCAGGTGGTCGTCGCGCTGCCGGACCAGGATTCGGTGATCAGCGACCTGACCGTCTCGATCGGCTGCGCGCTGTACCCGGCCGAGCATCTCGCCAGCGTCGACGACGTGCTGGTGGCCGCCGACGCCGCGCTGTACCGGGCCAAGCAGGCCGGCCGCAACCGGGTGGAGCTGGCGAGCGCTTGACCGCCGCCGGAGGCCCCCGCTAGAACTCGTCGCATGGACTGGACTCTCGAGGTCGTCGTCGTCCCCGTCACCGATATCGACCGGGCGAAAACCTTCTACACCGACCGGGTCGGCTTCCACCTCGACCACGACATCAGCCCCGCGCCGGGGCAGCGCCTGGTGCAGCTGACGCCGCCGGGCTCGGGCTGTTCGATCGTCCTGGGCAAGGGCATGGTTCCGGACATGCCGCCGGGGTCGCTGAAGGGCTTGCAGCTGGTCGTCGCCGACGTCCGGAAAGCCCGCGAGGAGCTGGCGGAACGCGGCGTCGAGGTCAGCGAGCTTCAGCTTTACGGCCCGGATCCAGGCACCGGCGCGCTCGAAGACCTCGACAACATCGGGTTCGTCCACTTCGCCGATCCCGACGGCAACACCTGGTCGGTGCAGCAGATTTCCGCCCGCGCCAAGGGTTAACCCGTGACGGCGGCGGCCAGGTGGTCCGCAGCACCTGGGCCGCCGGGGCCGAACAGCCGCTGACCGACGACGCGCGGCCCAGCGGATGACCTCTCGCTCCGGCCAGCACGATCGGTTCCACGGCGAGTGGAGTGACTTCGAGTTCCCGAGGGGCGGGCACCGGGAGGTTGTTCAAAACCGGGCTTTCGCACTCGGCCGAATCCGCGGTGCCCGCCTCCCGTGCCGGGGTTCTCTCGGTGTTCTTCGTCGTGGCCTATCTCGGGACGAGACTTCCGTCTGTCGCGTTTGGACTTGTGGTCGGCAGACCGCCGGTGCCGCGCTGGTGTCGAAACGATCCAGCCGCGGCCGGAACCGGCCAATCCCGTTACTCGCGGCGGCGGAAGGTGGGATGCTCTCCCCCACCCGAGATCGTCAGGAGCACCGCATGTACGCCCCACAGGGATTCCCTCCGCCGTTCCCCGCGCCGGAGCGGCGGAGGGCGAACCTCGTGGCCAGCGTGACCGCGTCCGTCCTCGCGGGTTGCACGGCGATCGCACTGTTGTGGTTCGTCATCGTGAACGCGCTGACCTCCGGTACGTTCGCGCAGTGGTCGACCCCGGTGTGGCTGAACGTCATCTGCGGTCTGGCCGCCGCGGTCGCGGTGGCCGTGCCCGCCGGTTTTCTGCTCGCGCGGTACGTCTGGGCGGCGTGGACGCTCTTCGGGCTGTGCCTGCTGTACGCGTTGGTGGCAGCCCTCGTGCCGATGCCGCCGGGCACGAGCTTCGGCGCCCACCTCGACTTCGTGCTCGGTTTCCACAAGAGCAGCGGGGTGGCGATCGGGCTGGCCGTGATCTTCGCGTTCCTCACCGCGATCGCCGCGGTTGTCTCCGCGACGGTGCGCTCGTCGCGGTCCCTGGAGCACTAGTCCACCAGCGCGCCGCAGCTGACATTCACCGTGGCGGCGGTCATCGTGCGGGCTCGATCGGACGCGACGAATGCCGCTACCGCACCGACGTCGGCCAACGTCGCGGTGCGGCCGAGCATGGTCGGTTCGGCAAGTTCAGCGGTGAGTTCTTCAGCGCCAGGGAAATCCGCCGGTAGCGTTTCGGGGATGCCGCCGGTCCGGAGCGTCACCGTGCGCACGCCGTGTCGGCCCAGTTCGGCGGCGAGTTGACGGCGCATCGCTTCCAGGGCAGCAAATCCGACCTGCAGACCACCGACCGAGTGGTTGCGCACGGGGTCACCGTCGCCGCCGAAGAGGAGAACTACGCCGCTGCCTTGGCGTTTCATGTGACGACCGGCTGCGCGCATGGTGAGGAAGGTGGTGCGGACGCCGTTGCGCACCGGTTGTTCGTAGTCGGCCAGCGACATCTCGACCATGGGCGTCCCCTGGACGTCGCCGTGGCTGATCACATTCACCGAGATGTCGAGACTGCCCGCGGCTTCGACTACCGCGTCGGCGTGCGCGTCTACGGACTTCTCGTCGAGCGCGTCTACTACGGCGACGTCGGCGGTGCCGCCCGCAGCGCGGATATCGTCGGCCACGAGGTCCAGCTTTTCGCGGGTGCGTCCGGCCAGGAAGACTCGAGCGCCTTCCTCCGCGAACGCCCGAGCGAACGCACCGCCGATTCCTCCACCCGCGCCGTACACGACCGCGTTTTTGCCTTCCAGCAGCATATTCAGGGCTCCCTTCCAGTGGCTGTCACCAGTGCGTCGGATGGGGAGCCGGAGAATCGACATCGTTCTTCAAGGACGTTGTGCCCCCATCGGGTTAGGGATGGGGACGCCGCCGCGGTCGATGACCCGTCGGCTCAGCGGGGCGGCCAGCTCAAGCACTCGGTCGACTCCTTCTGGACCTAACGCTTCGAGCGGTGCGGCGGCCAGCCGGTCGGTGGTTTCTTCGATGGCGCGGCGGACTTCCGCGCCAGCTGGGGTCAGACCGCCCGCGTCGAGCAAACCGCGATCGACCAGGTTTGCTGTTGCGGCAGACCATTCTTCGTCGGTCCAGCCTCGGGCGCGCTGGACCTGCTCGCGGCTCGTGGCCCCGGTGGCGATGTGGGTGAGGGTGGTTTCCAGGCCGGTGAGGCCGGAGGCAACCGCGGCCAGGACGTGGCCGTCTCCCCGGTGTTCACGCAGCACGGCGGTCGCCAGCCACAACCGGGCCAGCGGCCGATCCGGGCGGTGCACGGCGGACCAAGCCGCGGCGAGCGGCCGGGCATCGAAGCGGCAGGCGGCGACTGCCTTTTCCAGCAACGCGGCCAACTCGTCCACCGGGTCCGGCCCGAGCAGCCGCGTCAACGCCGCTTCGGCCGCTTCCACCCGGGTGCGCAGTACCTCTTCGGGTGCGGCGAACGTCCACGCGTCGGGCAGCGCTCGCTCGACCATCCTCGGCGCGAACCCGAAGAACATCGACGTGACCGGTTCCGGGCCGATCGGGCCGAGTGGTGCCGCCCGGCCCGCGAAGTAGCCCATCCACCAGCCGCGCAGACCGACGTCCTTCGCCGCCGCGGCGGGTTCCGGGGCGAAGTAGACGACTGCGTGGAGAGGTTCTGTGGCTGCCCACAGGTTTCGGGCCGGGTTCGGCTTCATGCGGACGACTCTAAGCCCCGGGTACGACAAAAACCGCCGCACGAAAAGAAGCCCGCCGCCCCGAGACCGGGACGGCGGGCTGTGGAGCCACAAAGCCTCAGGCGAGCTCGAGGCCGTAGGACTGCAGTTCCAGAGTCAGCGGGTAGAAGTAGCTGGTCTGGGTGTCGCCGCCGGAGAGGGTGCCGAGGCCCTTGTCCCCGTCGTACGCCGGGCCGCCCGAGTCGCCGTGGTCGGTGTGGGCGGTGGTGCCGAATTCGTGGTTCAGGACGCCCACGTCGAAGTTCACCGACTCGTCGACCGAGGTGACCTGGCCGCTGCCGCCGCCGGTCGTCTGGCCCATTTTCTCGATCTGCTCGCCGACGGTCGGGGTGCCGGCGCTCGAGATCTTCTGGCCGGTGTTGATCGCGCCGTCGCCGGTGCCGTTCGGGCGGGTCAGCAGGCCGGAGTCGGCTCCGGGGCAGTCGCTCTGGACGACCTCGGCGCCCGAGACGTCGCCGCCGGACCAGGTGCCGCCCTCATTGGTGCAGTGGCCCGCGGTCAGCATGTACGGCTGCCCGCCCTTGGTCACGTTGAAGCCGAGCGAGCAGGTGAACTGCCCGTTGTTGATCGAGTCGCCGTCCGCGATGTAGGTGGACAGCTTGCCCGAGCGCTGCTCGACGCGCGCCGCGTCGCCCAGCTTCGCCGCCGCCGCGGCGACCTTGTCCTTCGTGGCCTGCGACGCCGAGTCGTAGATCTTCACCACGACCTGGTTGGTCTTGGTGTCGATGCCCCACGACGTCTGCGGCACGTTCTTCACGGTGTCCATCTGGTTCTTCGCGCCGGTGAGGGCGGTGAAGCTGTGCTTGACGAGCTTGGTCGCGAAGCCGGCTGCCTCGGCCTTCTCCTGCGCGGCGGCGTCGGTGACGTTCAGCACCGCCTTGCCGCGTTCGAGGTAGATGCCGCCGTTTCCGGCGCCGAGCGTGTCGGCGACCTGCGTCGCCTGGGTGATCGCCTGTGCCTGCATCTGGGCGAACGCCATCGGGCTTGCCGAGGCGGCGTTCACGCACATGCCCGCGGTCAAGGCCGCGGCCGACAGTGCGGTGAATCCCGCGACGAGCGTCTTCCGGGAAGTCATGGGTCTTCCTCCAGGTGGGATGAAACCGACCGGTGGGACGCCCCACACTTTTGTTGCCCGGCAACCAACGCGAAACCGACGAAGGTTGGTTAATAACCAAAAAATACGGGCTTATCGGACACCGCTGCGCCGTTCGGACCACCTGGAATACCCCGAACGGCGCTTCTGACCTGCGTCAGTGCTGCCCGGGCCACCGGACGTGCTCGGCGTAGCCCTCGTTCTTGCGCAGGTACCCGGCGATGAACGGGCACACCGGAACGATCACGCCGCCGCGCGCCACGACGTCGTCCAGCGCGGCCTTCGCCAGCACCTTGCCGAGGCCGCGACCGCCGAACTCGTCGCCGATTTCGGTGTGGGTGAAAACAGTTTCGGTGTCCTTCGGCGTGAATTCGGCGAAGCCGGCGAGCTTGCCGTCCGCATACACTTCGTAGCGGTTTTCGCTGTCGTTGCGGGATACCCGGGGTTCTTCTTCGCTCATTCCCGCATCCTCACACACCGCCGGAGTCCTCGCGCCGCGCTCAGCCCGTGCTTTCCCGCACGAGCAGTTTGTGCGGCGCGACGAATTCTTCGGCGGGCAGCCCTGGATTCTCGATGCGGGCAGCGAGACGGGACACCGCGGTCCGCGCGATGAACGGGGTGTCCAGCGAAACGGTGCTCAACGAGGGTCGCGAATAGCGGCCTTCCTCGATGTCGTCGATGCCGATGATCGCCACGTCCTCCGGTACGCGCAGCCCGGCGTCGAACACTGCGCGGATCGCACCCATCGCCAGCAGGTCGGAATAGCAGAAAATGGCGTCCGGGCACGGAGATTCGCGAAGCAACGACGCGGTGGCCGCATATCCGTCCGCTCGGCCGTAGTGGGCGGCCGTGGCCTGCAGCGCGTTCACCGGCTCCAGGCCGTGCTCGTCGAGCGCCTTGCGAAATCCTTCGGTGCGCTGCAACGGCGTCGCGTACATCTCCTTCGGTTGCGCGCCGATCGCCGCGACGCGAGTACGGCCGCGGTCGAGCAGGTGCGTCGTCGCGTCGTGGGCCGCGACGACGTTGTCGATCGCCACGTGGTCGAAGCGGCGGTCGAAGACGTGCTCGCCGAGCAGGATCAGCGGCGACGAGCGTGCCGGGTCCACGTCGCGCAGTTCGTCGCCCGTCGCGAGCGGCGCGAACAGCATGCCGTCGAACAGATTGCGCCTGCCCCCGCCGCGCAGCAGCTGGCGTTCCCGCTCGTGGTCGTGCCCGGTCTGGTCGATCATCACCTGGAAGCCGAGGCTCGCGGCGGCGTCGATGACCTCGCGGGCGAGCTGGCTGAAGTACGGCACGTCGATCTCCGGCACCACCAGCGAGAGCAGCCCGGTCTTGCCGGTGCGCAGCGTGCGGGCGACCGGGTTCGGGATGTAGCCGAGCTCCTCGATGGCCCGCAGCACGCGCTGGCGCATCTTCTCGCTGACGTGCTCGTACCCGCTGACGACGTTCGACACCGTGCGCACCGAAACCTGTGCCCGATCCGCCACGTCCCGCAACGTCGCCGCCATGGAGCCCCCTTCGCCGGAAGTCATCCTACCTTTTGCAACGTGTGCAAGCATGTCGTACAGTTTGCCTACGTTGGCAAATCCGCGGCGGGCCCCTCTCCGCACGCCGCGTTGCCGCCGTCCCGCACAAAGGAGTGCCATGAACCCCACTCTCCGACGGAGCGGACGGACAGCCCGCCTCCTCCCCCGCCGCGGCACCGCCGTCGCTGCCGCGGCGCTGCTCGTCACCGGGCTGAGCGCCTGCGGCCCGGACATCAGCTCCGACGCCCCGGCGGCGGCCAGCGCCGTGCTGCAAGCCCCGTCCGACGAGGCTCCCAAGGGCGAGATCACCGTCTGGGACCGCTCCGGCGACCTGTACAAGGTCTTCGATTCGGCGATCAAGAAGTTCACCGCGAAGTACCCCGGCGTCACGGTCAAGCACGAGGCCGTCGACATCGATTCCAAGCTCCAGAACACGCTGATCACCGGCACCGACGTGCCTGACGGCGTCTTCCTCGACGACGCCAAGGTCGGCGGCTACGTCAGCCACCTGTGGAATCTCAAGGACGTGCTCGCGCCCTACACGAAGGACATCGCCAAGCAGAAGGTCGACGTCAACACCGTCGGCGGCGGCATTTACGGCGTGCCCTTCGACCTCGACCCCGGGTTGCTGTTCTACAACGCGAAGGCGCTGAGCGCGGCCGGGATCGACCCGAACGGCATCAAGACCTACGACGATTTGCTCGCCGCGGCGAAGAAATACCAGCAGTTCAAGCCCGGCGCGAAGCCGATCCACCTGGAGCAGAACTCCTTCAACAGCCAGCTCCAGCTGGAGATGTTCGCCAGCCAGCTGGGCACCGGCCTCGCCGGCGCGGACGGCAAGCTGCGGCTGAATTCCCCGCAGTACCAGCAGATCCTGACCTGGCTGGACACCGTGCGCAAAGAAGGGCTGGGCACCCGCGCGGAGTACCTCAAGCCCAGCGACGTCAGCGCGCTGGACTCGGCCGACGAGGTCTTCTACCCGTGGGCGATCTGGTTCGATTTCGCCCCGCAGCAGCAACTCACCGCGTCCAAGGGCGACTGGCGGGCGATGCCGTTGCCGGCGTGGACCGCGGGCGGCGCGCGCAGCGGCGCGATGGGCGGATCGTCGTTCGTCATCCCCAAGGACGCCAAGAATCCCAAGCTGTCCTGGCTGTTCTACCGCTTCCTGATGTTCGATCAGGCCGGCTACACCGCCGTCTACGGCCCGAACGCGGTCTATCCTGGCGGGTTGAACACCTCGGTCCCGGCCTACCTTCCCGCCGCCGATCCGGCGAAACCGCTGTTCCGGCCGATCGACGCGATGGGCGGCCAGGACGTCTGGAAGACCGCCGTCGAAGCGGGCCGGGAAATCCCCGGCGGGGCCCCGATCCCGGCCTGGTGGTCCGGCGCGGTCGACTACCTCGGCACCGACCTGCAGCGAATGCTGGACGGCGCGCTCACCCCGCAGCAGGTGATCGACAAGGCGGGCAAGGACATCCAGACCAACCTGATCGACCGCAAATGACCACTCGTTCCGTTTCCGCCGCGACGAAGGTGTTCCGGGAGCCGGCCGTCAAGCCGCGCACCCGGGCGCCCCGTCGGCGGCGACGCACCCTGCCGTTGCGCCGCCTCCTCGCGCCGTACGTGTTCGTACTGCCGTTTGTCCTGGTGTTCTTGGCTTTCAGCGTCTACCCATTGTTCTTCACGTTGCGCCTGAGCTTCACCGACTGGCACGGATCCGGTGCCGCGCACTGGATCGGCCTCGACAACTACCGCTATCTGCTGACCAGCAGCGGATTCTGGTCGTCGCTCGGCAATTCCGGGGTGCTGTGGCTCCTCATCGTCCCGGCACAGCTGGTGCTGGCGGTGCTCGTCGCGGTGCTGCTCAACGCGATCAAGCGGTTGCGCGGGTTCTACCGGGTGGCGTTCGTCGTGCCGTTCGTGACGCCGCTGGTCGCGGTCGCGCAGATCTGGATCGTGCTGTTCGACCAGAACAACGGCGCGGTGAACGCGATGCTCGGCGCGGTCGGCCTTCCGCCGGTCGGCTGGCTCGTCACGAGCGGATGGGCGAAACCGACGCTGGCGTTGCTGTTTCTCTGGAAGACCACCGGATTCGTGGTGCTGATCGTCCTTTCCGGACTCCAGCAGATCGACCGCGGCCTGTACGAGGCCGCTTCGCTCGACGGGGCGGGCCGGATCCGGCAGCTGTGGTCGATCACCGTTCCGCTGCTGCGCCGTTCGCTGATGTTCAGCCTCGTCCTGCAGACGCTCGCGGTGTTCCAGATGTTCGCCGAACCGTACGTGGTCACGAAAGGCGGGCCGTACACCTCGACCACGACGGCCGGGCTCTACCTCTACAACCACATCACCCGCGCGGATCTCGGCACCGGGGCGGCGAACTCGTTCCTGCTGGTGATCGTCGTGATGGCGGTGTCGCTGCTTTTCGTCCGGCTGCTCCGAGCGGAGGACTGACATGACCACCCTCGGCGTCCGCGAACGGCGGACGCGGCCCCTTCTCGGTTCGCACGCGTTCCTGCTCGTGCTGACCGTCGCCCTGCTCGCGCCGGTGGCGTGGGCGATCCTGTCGTCGTTCAAACCGGCGGGCGAGATCCTCCGGAACCCGCTCGGCTTCGACCCGGCGACCTTCACCCTCGCCAATTTCCGCGGGATGTTCCAGGACGTCCCGATCGGCAGCGGGTTCCTCAACACCGGCGTCGTGCTCGTGGCCAAGGGCGCGATCACGATGTTCTGCGCGCCGCTGGCCGCCTACGCGTTCGCGAAATACCGGTTCGCGGGCCGGAACCTGATCTTCGGCGCCGTGCTGCTCACCCTGATGCTGCCGACGATCGTGCTCGTCATCCCGCTGCTGCTGGAGATGAAGGAGCTCGGCTGGGTCAACACCTACCAGGCGCTGATCCTGCCCGGTTCGGTCGACGCGTTCGCGATCTTCTGGATGCGCCAGGTGATCGCGGCGGTGCCGGACGAACTGCTCGACGCCGCCCGCGTCGACGGCTGCGGCGAGTTCGGCATTTTCCGGCGCGTGGTGGTCCCGGCGATCCGGCCGGGTCTCGCCGGGCTCGGCGTGCTGACGATCATGAACATCTACAACGATTTCGTCTGGCCGGTCGTCGCGGCCAGCTCCAGCCGGATGGCCACCCTCCAGGTGGTCCTCTCGACGCTGGCCCAGAACATCTCGGGCAACCGGGTGGACGCCGATTACGCGACCGTGACCGGCGAACTGCTCGCCGCCGCGTCGATCGCGCTCGTCCCGCTGCTGATCCTGTTCATCGTGCTGCAGAAGCACTTCATCAACGGCATCCTCGCCGGAAGCGTAAAGGGCTGACACACCATGACGATTGCCGAGAACGCCGCCTCCCAGACCGCCGCGGAGGCGGTCCCGCGGCCCGGGTACCCGCGTCCCGACCGGGACCGGTCCGCGAGATGGCTGAGCCTCAACGGCCGCTGGCGGTTCGCCGCGGACGACGGTGCGCCCGAGTCGATCATCGTCCCGTTCGCTTGGGAGACACCGGCTTCCGGCGTGCACCGGACCTGGCTGGAACGCGCGGTCTACGCGCGGACGATCACGGTTCCGCCGGAGTGGAGCGGACGTCGGGTGGCACTGTGCTTCGGCGCGGTACATCACCGGGCGGTCGTCTCGATCGACGGGACGCCCATCGGTTCGCACGTCGGCGGGCACAGTTCGTTCGAGTTCGACATCACCGACGTGCTGGAGCCGGGCCGTTCCGCCGAGCTGACCGTCGAAGTCGAAGCACCTGCGGACAAACGCGAAATCCCGCACGGCAAACAGCGTTCGATCCCGCGAGACGACTACGACGGCGTCTCGTTCACGCCGACGTCCGGGATCTGGCAGAGCGTCTGGCTCGAGGCACGCGGACGCACCTACGCCGCCGAGGTTTCCGTGCGCGGGGATTCGCTGACCGGATTCGACATCGCGGGCGAACTCGCCGGAGACGCTCCGGACAGCGCCACCGTGGTCGCACTCCTGGAGGGCCGCGAGACCGTCCTTTCGGTGCAGGACAGGCGGTTCTCCGGTCGGCTGGAGGTTCCGTCGCCGCAATTGTGGAGCCCGGAATCGCCGCACGTGTACTCCATCGCGCTGACCGTGGGCGAAGGCGACTACGCCGACCAGCTGACCGTGACCGGTGGGCTTCGCCGGATCGAAACGCGCGGCGAAGCGTTGTATCTCAACGGGGAACGGCTGTACGTGCGCGGTGTGCTCGACCAAGGCTATTGGCCGGAGTCGGGGCTCACCGCACCGGACGACGAAGCTTTGGTCCGCGACCTCGAACTGGCGCGGGAACTCGGTTTTTCGCTGGTGCGCAAGCATCTCAAGGCCGAGGAACCGCGGTGGCTCGACCACGCCGACCGGACCGGGATGCTGATCTGGGCTGAACCTCCGGCTCCGAGCCGGTTCAGCCCGGCCGCCGCCGCGTCGTTCGAGGCGCAGCTGCCTGACCTGGTCCAGCGCGACGGTAACCATCCGTCGATCGTGATCTGGGGGCTGTACAACGAAGAATGGGGCCTCGACTGGGACATCCCGGGCAGCCCGGAGCGCGCCGCCGCGGCCGTGCGCGCCTACGACCTCATGCGCTCGCTCGACGACACGCGGCCGATCGTGGAGAACTCCGGCTGGGCGCACGTGAAGACCGACCTGGTCGACTGGCATTACTACGACGAGAACCCGCGCAACTGGGCGGAAAACCTCGCCGCGCTCGCGTCCGGCGCGCGGGAGTCGTTCGAGGTCAAGCTCCGTCCGGATTTCCTGGTCGACAAATCGTTCTACGGTTCGGCTGACTTCCCGCGCTCCGGCGTGCCGGTGCTGAACAGCGAGTACGGCGCCGGGTTCACCAGCCTGGAGCGGGCGTGGCACGTGCGCTGGCAGACTCAGGAAATCCGCAGGCACGACCGGTTTTCCGGCTATATCTACACCGAACTGACCGACGTGGAACACGAAATGGCGGGCCTGCTGGACGCGCACCGGCGGCCGAAGGACTGGGGCGGGCTGGACCCGGCCGACGCCTTCGCGGCGACCACCCTGGTCGTCGACCTAGTACCCGCGCACGCCGGTGCCGATCTGCCGGTCCCGACGGAACCGTTGACCCTCGACGTGCACGTCTCGCACACCGGCCGGGAGCCGATCGCGGGAACTCTGCACGCCGGATGGGGCGCTACAGGTTCGCGCAACCTGCCCGTGGCGTCGGTTTCCCTTGCCGCGCAAGCGAAACCGTTCCGGCTCAGCGACGCGTTCCCGCTGACCGTCCCAGCACCGGGAGGTCCGGCGCGGCTGCACCTGTGGCTGGAAACGGACGGCGAGGTGACCGCGCGGACCTTTGTGGACGCAGCGGTCGTGGAGGAGTTGAACCGGCGCGGCGCGCGGGACTGACCTGGTAAGGGGAAAGGGCGGCCAGCTCGAGCTGGCCGCCCTTTCTGATCAGGCTGGAACGTGCCAGACCTGGGTGAACAAGCCGTTGCAGTCATAGATCTGCAACTGCGTGCCGTCCGCGGTCTGCGCCTGCGGATCGTCGAGACAACGACCCGACTGCGGGTTGTAGATCGACCCGTCCGCCCTTGCCTGCCATTGCTGCGCGGGCGTGCCGAGACAGTCTCGAAGCTCCACTTTGGACGAATTCGCGGTGCCGCCGCCGACGATGTTCAGGCATTTGTCGAAAGCCCGGATCGTGCCGTCGGTTTCCAGCGACCACTGCTGACCCGTCGCGTTGCCACAGGTGTAGAGCTGCACCGCGTTGCCGTTGACCGACGTGTTGGTGTTCACGTCGACGCATTTGCCGGTGGTGCCGGGTCCGGTGATCTGGCCCTGCGCGTTCGGCAGGGTCGCCGTGCCGAAGTCCGTTTCGCATTTGCCGGTGGACAAATGCGTGCCCGCGAGCATCAGGAAGGTGTTGCCCGACGGCGCGCCGAGCAACGGCGAGCTGTACCCGGCGCAGGCCGTCTCGCCCGCGTCGTAGCCGCCCGTCGGCGCGGTGGTCACCGGCGTGGTGATCTCCTGCCAGGGGCCGGATCCGAGGTTCCGGTTCACGAACAGCACGTGCCCGTCCTCCGGCTGGATCGCCAGCGAGCCGTCCGTGCCCGCGACGACCCGCTGTCCGGACGCGACGAGGGTCCCGTTCGCGCCGCCCGCCGGCGACCAGGTCAGGTACGGCGTGTGCAGCAGGAACCGGTGGTCGGCGGTCTCGATCCGGGTGCCGAGGCTGCCGGGATTCCACGATTCGGCGTCCGGAGACGTCTTGAGGTAGACGTCGCACGCCTGATCCGGATCGAAGCCGGCTTTGCAGTCCTCGTAGGTCATCGCGTAGGTACCGTTGGGCAACGGGACGACGGTGGCCATCCCGGGCCGTTCGACGCCGTTCTGCAGCGCGACGTCGTAGACCTCGTTGCCCCAGGTCAGGCCGCCGTCGGTGGAGACCGCGTGGGCGAGCACCTGGGGGTAGTTGTCGACCGACGGGCGTTCGTCGGAGAAGTAGCAGATGAGCCCGTGATCGGTGGTGGCGAACTCCGGCTCCCAGATTCCGTGGCCGGTCGTGTTCGCCATCCCGGATTCGGCCGCGCACGAGCTTCGGTAAGTCCAGCTTGCGCCCTGGTTGGTGGACACGAAGACCTCGACCGCCTGCTGCGTGTAGTCGCCGTGGTTCCAGGCGGTGCCCGCGGCGAGCAGCGTGCCGGCTGGCAGCGATCCCTCGGCGCGCGGCAGTTCGTACAGCGTCGGACCGTCGAGATCCCAGCCGTGCTGGGTGTCGGTGACCGTGCTGATCGGCGAGGACGTCCAGGTGACGCCATTGTCGGTCGAGCGGTAGACCGGGAAATTCGCCTTGCCGACGCCAGTGCCGGAATGGGAGAAGGTGGCCAGCAGGGTGCCGTTCGCACTGCCGTTGTGCGCGAGGCGGATGACGCGCGGATAGCTCGCGTCCTCAGTGGAACCACTGGCGGTGCTGGGCCGGTAAAGCACCCCGCCGGAGGTGGTGGCCGCGGTGGCGGTGCCCGCCGGAAACGCGACCGCGACGGCGGCGCCGAGCACAACAGCGGCGACCAGCGCACCGCGCCGTCTCGGACGAGATCGGGAGGTGAGGGGACCAGGCGACATAAGCGTCACTCCTAGGACGGGACGGCGCCACAACCTCCTGGCGGCTCCCCTTCCCGGGCACAACGGCCCCGCGCGCGGCCGCTGTGCGCCGTCGCGCGCGAAGCTTCTCGGGAGGTGGCCGCCGGTGGGATCCAGGCCGCTTTGCCATCGTATGAAAACCTGAGAATACTCCGATTTGCACACGTTGCAAGAAACTGTCCGGCGGACAATTGGCACCGCCCGCCCGCACCCGGATGTCGGCCCGCCGTCCACCGACGAGCGACGCGGGAGCACACAGCGAAGGCCCCGCGGCGGGCCGCGCTGGTCCGCACGGGCGATCCCCGAAATCGGCGGAGTGGCAGCACTTCCGCCACGCCGGTCCGGTCTGTTTGCCTCGTGGAGTCGGCACCCACGGAACGCGAGGGGAGCACGCGTGCAGCCGTTCGTCCTGCCCGAGTTCTATCTGTCGTACCCCGCCCGGCTGAACCCGCACCTGGACGGCGCGCGGAAGCACAGCAAGGCGTGGGCGTACTCGATGGACATGATCGACGTGCCCCAGCACGGGACCGTCATCTGGAACGAACACGACCTCGACTCCCACGACTACGCGTTGCTGTGCTCCTACACCCACCCCGACGCCGCCCCGCGGGAACTCGACCTGGTCACCGACTGGTACGTCTGGGTTTTCTACTTCGACGACCATTTCCTGGAACTCTTCAAACGCACCGGCGACATCGAACACGCACGCGATTACCTGGACCGCATCGCTCGCTTCATGCCCGCCGAAGGACCGATCGCCGAAACGCCGGAAAACCCCGTCGAACGCGGCCTAACCGACCTGTGGAACCGCACCGTGCCCCACCGCTCCGCGGGCTGGCGACGCCGCTTCCGGGAAAGCACGCGCAACCTCCTCGACGAATCGCTGTGGGAACTCGCCAACATCAACGAGGGCCGCGTTGCGAACCCCATCGAATACGTCGCGATGCGCCGCAAAGTCGGCGGAGCACCCTGGTCCGCGAACCTGATCGAACATTCCCTGGACGCCGAGGTCCCAGAAGAAATCGCGGCGAAACGCCCGATGGAAGTCCTGCGCGACTGCTTCGCCGACGCCGTGCACCTGCGCAACGACCTCTTCTCCTACCAGCGAGAAGTCGAAGACGAGGGCGAACTGTCCAACAGCGTCCTGGTCTTCGAAAAGTTCCTGGGCTGCACCACTCAAGAGGCCGCAGACGCAGTAAACGATCTCCTCACCTCGCGCCTGCACCAGTTCGAACACACTGCCCTCACCGAAGTCCCCGCCCTCTTCGACGAAAGCGGAGTACACCCCGCCGGCCGCGCCGAAACGCTCGCGTACGTCAAAGGCTTGCAAGACTGGCAATCCGGCGGACACGAATGGCACCTGCGCTCGAGCCGCTACATGAACGAAGGCGCCCTAGACGCCCACAACGGCCCAGAATTGTTGGGCGGCCCCTCCGGCCTAGGCACTTCCGCAGCCCGGATCTTCCGCTCCGTCGCCACCACCGCCCCGCAACGCGCACGAGCTTTCACACACCAGCCCTACGAACAACTAGGCCCAGTCGCCCTGCCCACTCTGCCTTTGCCATTCCCCTTGCACCTGAGCCCACACCTAGCCGCGGAACGCACCAAAATCACCGACTGGCCGCAACGAATAGGCATCCTGTCCGAATCACTTTGGGACCCCGCCCGACTACGCGCCGCCGACCTGCCACTCGCCTCCGCGGGAATCTGCCCCGACGCTCCCCCGGAACAGCTGTCCCTCACCAACGACTGGCTAACCTGGGGCACCTACGCCGACGACTACTACGCAGAAGTCTTCGCACACGACCTGCCCGCCGCCCGGCTGGCCACCGAACGCCTGAAACTCTTCATGCCCACCGACGGCGCCTCTCCGCCCTCACCCCTGACCGCACTGGAAACCGGCCTGGCCGATCTGTGGCAACGCACCACCGGCCCCCTGGCCCCCGCCGAACGCGAGTCCTTCCGCCGCAAGGTCGAGGAGATGCTCGACGCCTGGGTGTGGGAACTGGCCAACCAAACCCAAAACCGCATTCCCGACCCGATCGACTACGTGGAAATGCGCCGCCAAGCCTTCGGCTCCGACCTGGTGACAAGCATCAGCCGGCTCGCCAACAGCAGCACCGTGCCCCCGGAAATCCACCGAAACCGCGTCATCGAATCTCTGGAAGATTCCGCCGCCGACTACGCCTGGCTCATCAACGATTTAGTCTCCTACCGCAAGGAAATCGAATACGAAGGCGGCCTGCACAACGCAGTGCTGGTAGTCCGGTCTTTCCTGGACGTGGAGCAAGATCAAGCCCTGCGGATAGTCGCCAACCTGGCAGAAGCAAGACTGGCGGAATTCCGCCACGCGGTCGACGTCGGACTGCCGAGCCTGTTCGCCGACTACGGCTTGGATGCGGAAGCACAGGACACCCTCACCAACTACGCGGACCTGCTGAAAAACCTGATGACCGGTATCGCGAACTGGCACTACGAAGCCGCCCGGTACTCCGACGAAGAGCTGGACCGAGTCCGAGACGCAAAAGTCGCCACCGACGAACCGCAACCGCGCCCCGAGCCGAGCACCCCTGCGGCACCACTCGACACCTCCCCAGCACTGCAACACCCAGGCTGCACCGGCACCCACCCCGTCCCGATCGGCACCGCACCCCGCCTCCCCCTGGGCGGCCCGACCGGCCTGGGCACCCAATCCCTGTACATCCCCGCACCAGCCAGCCCCGCCAGCCACTAACGACGTGAGGGCCACCCTCACAGACTCTGATTCCGTCAGGGTCCCCCTCACGACCACACGGTCCGTGAGGGTGGCCTTCACAGACGCAGATTCCCCAGGGCCTCCCTCACGCCCAGCCGCCGGTCCGTGAGGGGCTCCTCCAGGGACTTAGATTCCCTCAAGGGGCCCTTCACGACCAGCCGCAGTCCGTGAGGGGCCCCTTCACAGACCTAGATTCCCTCAAGGAGCCCTTCACAGCCCCCACTGCCGCCGCGATGCACCCAAAGTGGCCCTCGGTGCGACGCACGCACCCACCACCCGCCAAACCGCACCCGCGAACCCACCTGACCACACCCCCAAGCCCCGCGCCCACCTCCTCACCGCAACCCGCGCACCCAACTCACCAGCGCACCCACACCACCCCCGCACCCCGATACGAAGCCAAAAATGCGGACGGCGGGTGCTTGTCAAGGCATCTTTCCCGCCTTGACAAGCA
>NZ_JBVKDT010000018.1:0-154702 GCF_055633655.1 Amycolatopsis sp. NPDC114503
ACGCTGCTGATCGCGGAGCGCGTGGAGTCGTATGAGGACGTGTACACGCACAAGGACCGGATGCCGGTCTTCGACGTCCCCGAAGGCCACACCGAGGCCACCTGGCTGCATCACGAAGTGATGGCGGGGCTGGCGCACCGGTTGCCGGACGGGGTGCCTGGGGAGTACCGGGAGCGCGCTGAGTATGAACTCGATGTCATTGTGGACAAAGGGTTTCCTGGGTACTTCTTGATCACGGCTGATCTGATGACGCACGCCCGCGAAGCCGGAATCCGGGTGGGGCCGGGGCGCGGGTCGGCGGCGGGATCGCTGGTCGCGTACGCGCTGCGCATCACCAACCTCGACCCGATCCGGCACGGTCTGCTGTTCGAACGCTTCCTGAACCCGGAACGAGTGTCCATGCCGGACATCGACATGGACTTCGACGACCGCCGCCGCGGCGAGATGATCCGCTACGCCACCGACAAGTACGGTGCCGACCGGGTCGCGCAGGTGATCACCTTCGGCACGATTAAGACCAAGGCGGCGATCAAGGACTCCGCGCGAGTCCACTTCGGACAACCGGGGTACTCGATCGCGGACCGGATCTCCAAAGCCTTGCCGCCGCCGGTGGCGGCCAAAGACATTCCGCTGGCGGGGATCGTGGACGCCGGACACGAGCGTTACGCGGAAGCGGCCGAGGTCCGCACGCTGGTCGAGACCGACGAAGAGTGCAAGACGATCTTCGACACCGCCCGCGGTCTCGAAGGCCTGATCCGCAACGCGGGCGTGCATGCCTGCGCGGTGATCATGTCGAGTGAACCCTTGATGAACGTTATTCCGTTGTGGCGCAGGGACGACGGGTCGATCATCACCGGCTGGGACTATCCGTCG
The DNA here is from genome assembly GCF_055633655.1 of Amycolatopsis sp. NPDC114503. NCBI lineage: Bacteria > Bacillati > Actinomycetota > Actinomycetes > Pseudonocardiales > Pseudonocardiaceae > Amycolatopsis > Amycolatopsis sp. NPDC114503. Next base: position 874 of record NZ_JBVKDT010000018.1, read on the forward strand.
TGCGAGGCCATCGGCCTGCTGAAGATGGACTTCCTCGGACTGCGCAACCTCACCGTCATCGGCGACGCGCTGGAGAACATCAAGGCCAACCGCGGCGAGGACATCGACCTCGACCGGCTGGCCACCGACGATCCCGGGACCTTCGCGCTGCTGGTCCGCGGCGACAGTCTCGGAGTGTTCCAATTGGACGGTGGCGCGATGCGGGATCTGTTGCGCCGCATGCGTCCCACCGGGTTCGAGGACATCGTGGCCGTCAACGCGCTCTACCGGCCGGGTCCGATGGCGATGAACACGCACAACAACTACGCCGACCGCAAGAACAAGCGGCAGGCCGTCGAGCCGATCCATCCGGAACTGGAGGAACCGCTGCGCGAGATCCTCGCCGAAACACACGGCCTGGTGGTGTATCAGGAACAGATCATGCAGATCGCGCAGAAGGTCGCCGGATACTCGATGGGCCGCGCCGACGTGCTGCGGCGCGCGATGGGCAAGAAGAAGAAAGAAGTCCTCGAAAAGGAATTCGAGGGTTTCCGCGCCGGGATGATCGACAACGGGTTCTCCGGCGAGGCTGTGCAAGCGTTGTGGGACACGATTCTCCCGTTCGCCGGGTACGCGTTCAACAAGTCGCACGCCGCCGGGTACGCGCTCGTCGGATATTGGACGGCGTATCTGAAGGCGAATTACACCGCGGAGTACATGGCCGCGTTGTTGACGTCGGTGGGTGACAACAAGGACAAGTCGGCGATCTATCTGTCGGAGTGCCGTCGGCTGGGGATCAAGGTGCTGCCGCCGGATGTGAACGAGTCGGCTTTGCGGTTCGCGGCCGTCGGGAGCGACATCCGGTTTGGTTTGGGCGCGGTGCGCAACGTGGGCGCGAACGTGGTGGAGTCGATCATCAAGACGCGCGAGGAGAAGGGCAAGTACTCCTCGTTCACCGAGTTCTTGGACAAGTCGGAGCTGGTGGCCTGCAACAAGCGGGTCATTGAATCGCTGGTCAAGGCGGGCGCGTTCGATTCGATGGGCCACACGCGGCTGTCGATGATCCAGGTGCACGAGGACGCGGTGGAAGCCGTGGTTCCGCTCAAGCGCCAGGAAGCGATGGGCCAGTTCGACCTGTTCGGCGGCGAAAACGAAGAACCGGCCTCGTCTCCCTTGGCGCACGTGAAATTCACCGCCGAGGAGTGGCCGCGCAAGCAATTGCTGGCGCACGAACGAGACATGCTCGGGCTCTACGTTTCAGCCCATCCACTGGACGGTGCCGAGGGCGTCCTCCGTAAACACGCGCCCCGCGCGATCGCGGCGATCATCGATAACCCGCCGAAAGAAGGAGAACTCGTCGTCGCGGGATTGATCACTTCGCTGGAGCGGCGGGTGAACAAAAAGGGCGAACCGTGGGCGATCTGCACGGTCGAGGATTTGGACGCGTCGCTCGAGGTGTTGTTCTTCGCCAAGTCGTACGCGTTGTGCGCGGCGGACCTGGTGGAGGACAACGCGGTGCTCGTGAAGGGCCGGGTGAACTGGCGGGAGGACAAAATGTCGGTCTTCGGGGCGGATCTGGCGCCGCTGGACCTGACGGAGCTCGGGGAAACGCCGCTGGTGCTGCACACGCGGGCGGAGAAGGTGACGCTGCCGGTGGTGCTGGAACTCAAGCAGACTTTGCTGGCGCACCAGGGAAACACGCCGGTGCACCTGCACGTGGGGGAGCGGCGTTACGCCCTGGACGGCTACTCGGTGAAGGTGACCTCGGCGCTGCTGGGCGAGGTGAAAACGATCCGGGGGATCACGGTGGCCTCGTGAGTGGCAACGCCGGTTCTAACCGGCATGAACACTCACGACACCCGCACCTCTTCGCTGGCCTTGTGAGTGCTGGCGCCGGTTAGAACCGGTGCCAGCACTCACGAGAGTCCTCAGCCCTTCAGGCCGTGCTCGATCGCCTCGATGATCCGCGGCCGAAGCTGAGCCGTGCTGACGATCGCGTCCACCGACCCGACCTCGACAGCGCGCTGGATGCTGTGCACCCGGTCGAACTCCGACGCCACCTCGCCGAGCTTCTCCGCCCGCACCGACGACGTCACCTCAGCCAGCTCCGCCGCGCACGCCGCCCGCTCGGCCCCGCTCAGCTCGCCGAGCCGCTTCTGCAGCCCAGCCACCCGCGGGTCGTTCGCCGTCCGGGTCTTGACCTCGCCCGCGAACACCACCGCGGCCGCCGGAGCGCCGCCCAGCACGGACGCGAACGAACCTTCCAGCGCCAGCACCGTCATGTTCGGGTTCAGCGCCTTCGAGAACACCACGAACGCCCCGCCGTGGTAGCGCGAGATCACGGTGAACACGATCGGGCCTTCGAAGTTCACGATCGCGCGGCCGATCTCGGCCCCGTACTCCAGCTGGAGCTTCTTCATCGACTCCGGCGAGCCGTCGAAGCCGGACAGGTTCGCCAGCACCACCAGCGGACGGTTGCCGCTGGCCGCGTTGATCGCGCGGGCCGCCTTCTTCGACGACTTCGGGAACAGCGTGCCCGCGGTGAACGTGTCCGGGCCGTCGGTGGGAGGGAAGCCGCGGCGCGGCACCGAGCGCGATTCGATGCCCAGCAGGCACACCGGACGGCCGCCGATGTGCACGTCCTGCACCGCGGCGGTGTCCGCGTCCGCCATGCCCGCCCAGCGTTCCAGCACCGGGTGGTCCTGGTCGGACAGCGCGCGCATCACCGTGCGGATGTCGAACGGCTTCTTGCGGTCCGGGTTGTGCTCGGAGGAGAAAATCTGGCCCACCGTGGCGAAATCGCTGCCGACGACGGCGTGCGGGTAGTCCGACACGTCGCGGCCGGCCGGGTCGGTGGTGACCGCCTGGCGCGGGCCAGTCTCGCCCGGCACGACGTAGGTGTGCGCGTAGTGCGCCATCAGCACGTCGCGCGCTCCGGCGAGGTTCGGCGCCCAGTACTGCGCCTGCCCGTTCGGGCCCATCACCCGGTCGTAGCCGCCGATGCCGAAGTTGTCCTCGGCCGACACGCCGCCGGAGAAGTCCAGCGACTGCTTGCCGGTGAGCACCATCGCCGAATCCGGCGTCATCACCAGGATGCCCTTGGTGTGCATGAGCATCGTGGCCTCAGCGTTCCAGTACGGCTGCGCGCCCACGGTGATCCCGGCGACCACGATGTTGATCTCGCCGCCGTCCTGGGTGAACTCCACGATCCGCTTGAGCGCGGCCGCGACCCAGTCCATGTTCTCGGTGCCGGACTCCATCGAGATCCGCGCGCCGGACGACAGCGCGAACCATTCGACCGGAACCCGCAGCTCCTGCGCCAGGTTCAGCGCCGCGATCACCCGCGTGCACTCCGGTTCGGCCAGCGCGCCGAGCGACTTCGTCGGGTCGCCCAGCAGCACCACGCGCTTGACGCCCTCGGGAACGAGGTCGGTCGGCGTGCTGACCACACCCGCCACGAGACCGGCCTTGTTCTGCCCGCGCGGCCGGTCGACCGGCACCAGCACGCCGCTGTCGTCGAGGTCGTGCTCCGCGAAGGACCCGCCGCCGGCCAGCAGTTCGGTGAGTTCGTACGGGTACACCGTGTCGCGGCGCGCCGCGCGCAGCACCTTCTGCCGGTAGTCGTCCAGCGGCTGCACCGGTTCGGTGCTGGGAGCCTCGACCGACAGCCGCACGCCCGCGCCGACCTCGTTGCGGACCGTCACCGCGATGTCGGTCAGCTCGCCGGTTTCGGCGTTCCGCTGCCGGGCCAGGAACTGGATTTCCTCCAGCCCCGCGCCCGCGGTGGTCGGCAGCACGCGGCGGGCGAGCAGGTTCAGCTCGTCCATCGTCAGCTCGCTCGTCGGCCACACGTAGATGACGATCCGGTTGGTGTCGAACCGGTTCTTCGCCGGACGCCGTGCCTGCGCGTTGCGGACCGCGTCGAGGCACGCGGCGAGCGTGTCCTCGGCCGAGGGCAGCGACACGAGCCTGCCGTCCGCCTCGCGCAGCGGGGTGAGGTCGCGGACCTGGGCCATCGCGATCAGCCGCTCGTCGGCCGGGTTCGCCTTCGCGGTGCCGGTGAACAGGTACACCTCTTCGTCCGCCGACGGCAGCCGCGTGAGGTCGAATTCCTGCAGCCGTTCCAGCTGCAGCCGCTCGGCGACGCGCGGGTGCAGCCCGCGGATCACCCGGTCCTCGGCGAACCCGGATTCGGTCCGGCGGAAGGTGAAGTGGTGGTGCATCACCGCGCCGCCGCCTCCGGCGACGGTGGTGACGACCCGGTCGACGTCCGCCGGAAGCGGTTGCGCGGCAACGATTTCGCCCAGCTTCGCGGCCATCGCGTCGCTGTCGGGCTGGTCTGTCCACTTCAGATAGACGTCCGCGGCCACCGGCGCACCGGCGCCGGCGGACAGCTCGGCCACCGCGCGCATCGCGTCCGGCAGCTGCGGGAAGTCGACCGCGGTGGTGACCACGCGCGCCGGTTCCGGGTGCGAAGCGGTGACGAACGAACAGCCCGCGACCTCGCGCACGCGCACGTCGGTGAGCGCCTTGTTGCCGTAGTAGCGCCGGGTCAGCACCTCGAGCATCGGGGCCGGGTCCGCGCCCGGCCGTCCGATCCGCTGGCCGAGCAGCCGCACCAGCGGCTCGTTGCTCGAGACCATGCCGGAGATCCGCTCGGCGCGGTCGGCCGCGTCCGGATTGCGGTCGAGGTACCGCAGGTGGCCGCGGATCTCGGCGTACACCTCGGCGCGGGCCCGGCGCAGCAGCGGCTGCGCGAACCAGCGGAACACCACGCCGCGGGCGAGGTCGCTGACCGCCGGGAACCGCAGCTGGGTGGCGGCGACCAGGTGTTCCAGCGCGAGCCCGGCCGTTTCGCGCAGCTCGGCCGACGGCGGGGCCTCGGCGAGCCACTGCCGCAGCAGCGCGGAAATGATCGCGCTGTCGCTCGAAGCCCGTTGCTGGGCGAGGAAAATCCGGAAGACCGCCTCTTCCAGCTCCGGCGTGCGCTCCAGGTCGCCGACGCCGTAGTGGCCGAGCACGCGGCGCAGCCTGCCCTGGAATTTCTCCGGCAGCCCGGCCCGCTCGACGTCGAGGCTCTGCAGGTAGGTGTGGAAGTACTCGCGGGCGCTGTGCACCGGGCTCGACGCGCTGAGGTCGTCCGCGGCCGGCTTGTTCCGGCTCAGCTCGGACAGGTCGGCGAAGACGTCCAGCAGCCCGAGTTCGCCCTCCAGCGGACGCGACGGCAGCTCGGCGCGCGCCGCCAGGTAGCCGCTGAGCACGCGGTCCTGGTCGTGCGGGTCGACGTCGAAGCCGAGCAGCAGGCTGCGCAGATCCTGGCTGCCGCGCTCGACCCGGTCGGCCGCGCTGGTGCCGCCCGGTTCGGCGGGCAGGTCGATCTCGGCGGTCTCGGCCTCCGCGGCGGCCTCGTCCTCGGTCTCGTCGGCGAGCGGTTCGAGGCGCAGCAGCGGCGCCCCGGTCTCCACCTGGCTGCCGATCGACACCGGGAGTTCCTTGACCCTGGCCCGGAACGGCGCGCGCAGCACCGTCTCCATCTTCATGCTTTCCAGCACGAGCACCGGCGCGCCGGATTCGACCTCGTCGTCCACAGCGACCGGCGTGGCGACCACCAGCGCGGGCGCGGGGGAGCGGACGACGCCGCCCTCGTCGCGGCTGATCCGGTGCGTGACGCCGTCGACCTCGACCAGGTGGATCGGCCCGTGCGTTCCGGTGACGAGCCGGAACCGCGTGCCGTTGACGGTGATCTGCCCGCTGTACTCGTCGAAGCGCTCGATCTCGACGTCGGCCGGGTGCACGTCGCCGCCGCCGCTGACGCCGATCCGGAACCGCTTCGGCCCGGTGCGCGCGACCGTGACGCGGTACGAAGCGCCGCGCAGTTTCAGGTCCAGCGGACGGATTTCGTGGCGCACCTGCGGACGGCCGCCGAAAGCGGTGGACAGCAGACGCTGCCGCCCGACCTCCTCGTCGTCCTCGTAGGCCTCGATCGCGGCTGCGGCGAGCGCGACCGCGGAGTGCCGCGTGGTGACGAGACGGCCTTCGGCGCGGACGCGGTCGATCCAGCCGGTGTCCGCGCTGGCGTCGATCACCTCGGGCTGGTCGAGCAGGTCGAGCACGAAGCTCTTGTTGGTGGCGCCGCCCTCGATGAGCACGGACGTCTCGGACATCGCCCGGCGCAGCCGCGCGAGCGCCTGGTCGCGGTCGCGGCCGTAGGCGATGATCTTGGCGATCATCGAGTCGAAGTCGGCGGGGATCGTGTCGCCCTCGCTCACGCCGGTGTCGACCCGGATGCCCGGGCCGGCGGGCAGCAGCAGCCGCGCGATGCGGCCCGGCGACGGCGCGAAGTCGCGGTCCGGGTCCTCGGCGTTGAGCCGCGCCTCGACGGCGTGCCCGGCCTCGGCGGGCTGCTCGCCTTCGAGCTTGCCGCCGGACGCGACGTGCAGCTGCAGCCGCACCAGGTCGGTGCCGGTGGTGATCTCGGTGATCGGGTGTTCCACCTGGAGCCGGGTGTTGACCTCGAGGAAGGCGAACATCCGGTCGCCGGGGTGGTAGAGGAATTCGACGGTGCACGCGCCGCGGTAGCCGACCGCGACCGCGAGCCGCTCGGCCGACGCCTTCAGCTCCGCGGTCTGGTCCGGCCCGAGCACCGGCGACGCGGACTCCTCGATGATCTTCTGGTTGCGCCGCTGCACCGAGCAGTCGCGGACGCCGAGCGCCCATGCGGTCTCGCCGTCGGAGATCACCTGGACCTCGACGTGCCGCGCGCCGGTGACCAGGCGCTCCAGGAACACGACGCCGCTGCCGAACGCGCGCAGCGCTTCCTGGCTGGTGCGCTCGTACGCCTCGGTGAGATCGCCCGCCGACTCCACCTTGCGGATGCCGCGCCCGCCGCCGCCCGCGGTGGCCTTGAGCATCAGCGGGTAGCCGATCTTGTCGCCCGCGGCCAGCGCTTCTTCCAGCGTCGCGACCTCGCCGCCGCTCCACGGAGCGACCGGGACGCCGACCTCCTCGGCGATCAGCTTCGCGCCGATCTTGTCGCCGAGCTTGCGCATCGCGTCCGCGCTCGGGCCGACGAAGGCGACCCCGACCTTCTCGCACAGCTCGGCGAACGCCGGGTCCTCGGCGACGAAGCCCCAGCCGACCCAGGCGGCGTCGGCCTTGGTGTCGACCAGCGCCTTCTCCAGCTTGGAGAGGTCGAGGTAGGGCCGCGCGGAGGCGGGGCCGAGCGAATAGGCGACGTCGGCTTCGCGGACGAAAGTCGCGGTGGCGTCCGCGTCCGTGTAGAGCGCGACCGTCTCGATCCGTCGCCCGGTCTCGGCGGACAGGTCCCGGACGGCGTGGATCAGCCGCATCGCGGCCTCTCCGCGATTGACGATGGCGACGCGATTGAACACGGACAAAGCCTCCCAGCGAACCCAGCTACTCCCACGCACAGCAGGCGACGCCGGACCCGCCGGAACGTCGCCTGTCTTCAGTCGTACACATTGCTCCCTTACCGCCGGGTACACCAATGTCGCGGATGACGCATGCCGCGCCTGCCGGTTTGTAGGAACCCGCCAAAAACGGCTCGTGTCACGTCGTCCGGACCTCGTTTCTCGCGAGGTATGCCACAAATCACGCCCGCTCGGCCAGGGGCGGCGGCAACTGGACGGCCAGGCGTTTCCAGGGGGTTGGTCAGGGGTTACCCGGAGTTCAGGCGCGGGACCCGGCCCACCCCGGCCCGCTTCCGCGAACGTCCGTGAAGGACTCCTTGAGGGAATCTGATTCCCTCAAGGGCCCCTTCACGGACCTTTCGCGCACCGGACCGTCTGCCAGCGGGGACCTTGCGGCACCGTCGAGGGCGAGGCCGCGGCCGAACTCGGCCGATGCCCCGCGGGCAATGGGAAAATGTGACCCTTGACACCCCCTTGGGCTGCCCCTAACGTCGCGGGTAATCGATTTCTCGACACGGGGCGGGCCGAGAGGGCGGGGCATGGGAGACGGCGTCGCGCTGGTCGAGCTGGCCGGCGTCAGCAAGGCCTACGGCGGGGTGCGTGCCCTGGGCGCGGTGGACTTCACCGCGGCGAAGGGGGAGGTGCACGCGCTGCTCGGCGAGAACGGGGCAGGCAAGTCCACGCTGCTGAAGATCTTGTCCGGGGAGGTCGCCGCCGGGGAGGGGGCGATCCGGATCGCGGGGGAGGCGGTCCGGTTCGCCCGTCCGGCCGACGCGCGCCGCGCCGGGGTCGCGATGATCCACCAGGAACTGGACCTCGTTCCCGCGCTTTCGGTGGCGGAGAACGTCTTTCTCGGCCGCGAACCGCACACTCGCGGCGGCACAATCGACCGGCGGCGGATGGTCGCGGCCACGCGCGAGGTGCTCGAGCGCTCCGGCGTCGACCTCGATCCGCGCACGCCGGTCGAACGGCTGCGCACCGGCGAACAGCAGCTCGTCACCATCGCGAAAGCGCTGTCGCTGGACGCGCGGATCCTGCTGATGGACGAACCGACGTCGGCGCTGTCGCCGCGCGAGGTGGAGCGGTTGTTCACGGTCATCGACCAGTTGCGCGCCGACGGGGCGGCGATTGTCTACGTGTCGCACCGGATGGACGAGATCGGCCGGGTCGCGGACCGCGCGACGGTGCTGCGCAACGGCGAGGTCGTCGCGGAGTTCAGCGCGGCGGAGCTGACCGCCGAACGGGCCGCGGAGGCGATGGTGGGCCGTCCGGTGCACCTGATGTTCCGTGCCGACAGCGTGTCCTCGCCGGATCAGGACGACGTGCTTCGGGTGGAGGATCTGGTGGTGCGGCCGCGTGCCGGGCGGCGGGAGCCGGACGGGATCAGCCTGACTGTCCGGGCCGGGGAAATCGTCGGCGTCGCCGGGTTGCTCGGTGCGGGGCGGACGGAGCTGCTGGAGACGCTGTACGGCGCTTCCGGGGGAAAGGTGCTGAGCGGAAGGATTTTCTTGCGCGGAAAGGAGTTCCGGCCGCGGTCGCCGCGCGGGTCGCTGCGGTCCGGGATCGCGTTCGTGCCCGAGGACCGGCGGATCGCGGGGCTGGCGCTGGAGCATTCCGTCGTGGCGAACACTGTGCTGTCCATTGTGGAGCGGTTGGCTCGGTTCGGGATCGTTTCCGGCCGCCGCGAGCGTGCGGTGGCGGGGGAGGAAGCGGGGCGGCTCGGGGTGAAACTGGTCTCGCTCGCCGATCCGGTGGGCTCGCTGTCCGGCGGGAATCAGCAGAAAGTGGTGCTGGGCCGGGCTTTGCTCGCCGAACCGGTGTTGCTGCTGCTGGACGAGCCGACGCGCGGGGTGGACGTCGGGGCGAAGGCGGAGATCTACCGGTTGCTCGGCGAGGCCGCGCGCAGCGGCGTCGGGGTGCTGCTGGCGTCGTCGGAACCGGCCGAGCTGGTCGGGGTGTGCGACCGCGTGGTGGTGCTGCGCGGCGGACGCAGCGTGCACGAACTGGACACGGCCAGCGCCGGCGAGGCGGAACTGCTCGCCGCGTCGATGGGAGACGTCCGGTGAACGGGCGCGGAGTGCTGGCCGCGGTGTTCCGGTTCCAGAGCGTTTTCGGGCTGGTGCTCGTTTTCGCCGCCGCGATCGTCTTCTCGCCGCATCGTGACGGGGAGCTGGTGTTCCTCGGCAGCGGCAACCTGTTCAACGTCGTCCGCGCGATCTCCGAGATCGGCATCATCGCGGTCGGCATGACGCTGGTGATCCTGGTCGGCGGCATCGACCTGTCGGTGGGCTCGGTGATGGGGCTGGCCAGCGTCGGCGTCGCGCTGCTGCTCACCAGCGGCGGCTGGGGGCTCGTGCCCGGCGTGCTGATGATCCTCGCGCTCGGCTTCGGTTTCGGGCTGCTGCAAGGGATCGCGAGCGCGCGGTTCCGGATCCAGTCGTTCATCGTGACGCTCGCCGGAATGCAGGTCGCGCGCGGGATCGCCCGGATGTGGTCCGGCGGCGAGGGCGTTTCGATCACCTACGGCGACGGTCCCGGCCAGGCTCCGGTGCCGTTTTCGCTGCTGGGCGAGCGGACGTTCGGCGGCGTGGTGCCGATCCCGGCGCTGTTCTTCGTGGTCGTCGCCGCGCTGGCGGTGCTCGTGCTGCGGGCGAGCGCGTTTTCCCGGCACGTGTACGCGATCGGCGGCAACGAAAAGGCGGCGGTGCTGTCCGGAGTGCCGGTGATCCGGGTGAAGGTGCTGGTCTTCGGCTTGTGCGGGCTGCTCGCCGCGCTGGCCGGGATCGTCCACGCGGGACAGTACAACTTCGGCGGGCCCAACGACGGCACCGGCTACGAGCTGAACGCCATCGCGGCCGTCGTGATCGGCGGAACCAGCCTGTCCGGCGGGCGCGGGTCGGTGTCCGGCACCGTCGCGGGCGCTCTGCTGGTCGGCGTGCTCGACAACATTCTCCAGCTCAACGACATCGATTCGAACGTCCAGCTGATCGTGGTCGGCGCGGTGATCGTGCTCGCCGCGGGCCTGCAGCGGCTGCGCCCGGCCACGGCATAGGCGTTCGGGGAAAGAGGAGCAGATGTCCGGCATCATCCGCGGCGGGACGGTACTGGCGGGGCTGGCCCTCGTCTCGGCCGTCACCGCCTGCGGCACCACCCACGAGAACGCGCCGGGAGCGGCTTCCGGCACCGCGCCGGCCGCGAAACAATGCCGCGGTCCGGGCGGGAAATACAAAATCGGGATGAGCCAGGCGAATCTCGCCGAACCGTACCGCGTGCGGATGGACGACGACGTCCGCAAGGCCGCGGCCGGCGTGCCGCAGTTCAGCGTCAGTTACGCGGATGCCGCGCAGGACAACGCGAAACAGGTCGAGCAGGTCAACACCTTCCTCACCCAGGGCATCGACCTGCTGATCATCAGCCCGAACGAGGCGACGCCGCTGACCAGCGTCGTGAAGAAGGCGTACGACCAGGGGATTCCGGTGCTGGTGCTGGACCGGAAAGTGGACGGCGACGGGTACACGTCGTTCATCGGCGCGGACAATGTGGACATCGGCCGCCAAGCGGGCAAGTTCTTCGCCGAGAAATTGCTGCCCCGCGGCGGGAAAGTAGTCGAGTTGAAGGGTCTCGCCGGGTCGACGCCCGCCAAGGAGCGCAGCGACGGGTTCAACCAGGGCATCACGGACCGCAACATCACCGTCGTGGGCAGCGCGGACGCGGACTGGTTGCGGGACAAGGGACAACAGCAGGCGGACGCGTTGCTGAAGGCGCACCCGGACGCGCAGGCGATGTTCTCCGAGAACGACCCGATGGCCGAAGGCGCGCGCATCGCCGCGCAGAACGCGGGCCGCGCGGACCTGCCGATCGTCGGCATCGACGGCCTGCCGGTGCCCGAAGGCGGCATCAAGGCGGTCGAGGCTGGCCGGTTGTCCGCGACGTTCATTTACCCCACCGGCGGCAAGGAAGCCGTTGCGGCGGCGAAGAAACTGCTCGTCGACTGCCAGCCGGTGCCCAAGACGCAGACCCTGTCCACCCGCTTGGTGACGCGCGACAACGCGGCCCAGGTGTACGCCGAGCTGAACCGGAGCTGACATATGGCGCGAATCGGTGTCCTTGCCGTCTCCGACGGTCGCGACCACGTGCACCGGCGGAACACCGGCTTCATCCGGTCCAAAGCGGACGAGTTCACCGCCGCCCTGACCGCGGCCGGGCACGACGTCGTCACCGGGGGACTGGTCGCCACGAACACCACCGCGACCGCGGCCGCGCGCTCGGTCGCGGCGAGTTCGGTGGACGTGACGGTGTTGTACTACGCCGTGTGGGCCTTCCCGCATTTCACAATGCTGGCCGCGGACGCGACACCGGGTCCGCTGCTGCTGGTCGCGAGCACCGATCCCACTGAGCCGGGCTTGGTCGGGATGCTCGCCGCCGGGGGCGCGCTCGACCAGATCGGCCGCTCGCACACCCGGTTGTGGGGTGCGCCTTCCGATCCGGGGCTGATCGCCGATGTCGGCGCGCACGCGAGCGCCGCCGCCGCTGTCGGTTCGTTGCGCGGTGCGACTTTCGGCCGTTTCGGCGGGCGGCCGATGGGGATGAACACCGCGGTGGCCAATACCGATCAATGGATGCGCCAGTTCGGCGTGGATGTCGAGGAAATCGACCAGTACGAACTGGTCCGCCGCGCGGAATCCGGTTCTTCGGCCGAGGCTGCCAGCGGCCGGAAGTGGCTGGAAGAACGCGCCACCGTGCACTACGACGGCGACCGGCTCACCCCGGAATTGCTGGAACGGCAACTGCGCCTGTACCTGGCCGTGCGCGACGTCGCGGCGGAACGGCACCTGGATTTCTCCGGCATCAAAGCACAACCGGAGCTGACAGAGCATTTCGCGACGGCTGATGTCGCCGAGGCGCTGCTCAACGACCCTTACGATTGGAACGGCCCCAAGGCGGTGCACGTCACCGCCACCGAGGCGGACATGGACGGTGCGCTGACCATGCAGCTGATGCACCGGATCACCGGTACGCCAGTGCTTTTCGCCGATGTCCGGCATTACCATCCGGATCGGGACGTGTGGGATTTGTGCAACTCCGGCCAGCACGCGACGTGGTTCGCCGCGCGGAGCGAGGATCCGGCGGAGAATCTGGCCAAGGTGCACCTCTATCCGGAGGTTTTCTTTTTCCCGGCCGGAGGTGCGTCGGTGCAGCACATCGCCGCCCCGGGCCGGATGACCTTGGCGAGGCTGAGCCGGCTGGACGGGGAATACCGGATGCAGCTGATGCTGGGGGAGTTCGAGAACTACGACGAGCGGACGACGGAGGAATTGGTCTCGCGGTCCACGCGGGAGTGGCCGCACGCGTTCGCGCGCCTGGACGTGGCGGCGGAGACGTTCCTGTCGCGCTTCGGGGCGAACCACATCCACGCTGTGCCGGGTGACCGCCGGAGGGAGCTCCGGGCAGCGGCCGGGTTGATGGGGGTGCGGGTGGAGGAGTGGAGCCGCTGACCGGACCTCTGCGGGAGGCGAGGACCTGGCAGGGAGGCTAACGGTGGCTAGCCACCCCGGCCAGCCACCGCCAGTCGTGCCGCCGTTGACCAGCTCCGGCCGGGATGAGCGTCCGGCCGGAGCCTTCAGCGAATCGGGATTCCGGGCGTGTCCGAACCTGCCAGCCAGTCCTTTCCTTGCCGGTACAGCGTTTCGACGGCGGCGCCGGTCAGGCCGGGGAGTCCGTCCCGAACGGTGAACCCGGCCTTCGTCTGGACATAGCCGAGGTGCCGGTAGCCGACCGGAAAGCGGCCGAGCAGGGCCGGATCGAGGGACAGCGACGCCGCCGGGTCGACCGCGTCGAGCCGGTCTTTCTCGTAGATCGGCTGGCGGCGCACGATCTTCCACTGCTGCTCGTGCACCGCGAGGAAATCGTAGAACCGGCCGGCGCACACCACGTCCACGGGCACGCCGTCGACGTCCGCGCGCTGGTTGATGGTCATCTTCGTCTGCGCGACCGCGCGATCGCCGGCGATGTCGGCAGTGTGCCCGCCCAGGAAATGCAGGATGCTCACGCCGTTCTCGAATCCCTCGCGGCTTGCGACGATGAATTCGGCCGCCGGGCCCTGGAACCAGGTCGCGCTCATCCAGCCCGTGCCGGGATGCCATACCGTGGCGAACCGCTCCCAGTCTCCCGCGTCTCGCCACAGGGCCCAGTTTTCCACCAGTGTGCGGATTTCGAGGCGGTCAGTGTCTGCTGTGGACACGAGTGCTCCCTTCAGCGGCGTCCATTGTCTTGGCTTGTTCGCGGATGGGCAGGAGCAGGAATACTCCCAGCAACGGGCCGGCCGCCAGAACCGCGAGGGCGAGGAACAGCGAACCGGTGGCGCTGAACACCGCGCCCACCGCGACCGGCGCGAAGACGCCGCCGAGCTGCCAGGCGGTGTTGGCGAAACCGAAGGACCCGCCGACGAACCGCGGATCCGCGTACTGGGGCACGGTCGAGTTCGTGAGCACCGTATAGCCGTAGACGCCGAGCCCGAGGAATGGCGCGAGCACGAGCAGTGCCGAGTAGCTCCGGACCATCCCGAATACGGCCAGAATGAGCGCGAAGTACCCGCTGAGCACCATCAGATGCGCCTTGCGCGTGCCGCGGACGCGGTCGGACAGGAAGCCGACCAGCGGTTTGACCCCGATGGCCGTGGTGCTGACGATGACCATCACCAGCGCGGCCTTCCCGGCGGACAAGCCGAGCGCCTTGACCATCAGCGAATTGCCCCAGGCCAGGAACCCGAGGGTGGCCCATTGCATGCCGAGGCCGGCCGCCGCGAGCGACACGAGGTTGCGATTGGCGAACATCGCGCGCAGACCGAGCCGGCCGCTGCCCGGGGCCGGGGGCTCGCCGGCGGGTTCGACCGGGGTCGGCGGGTCGTTGCGCAGGAGGGCCCAGCACACCACGCCGACCGCGACGGTCAGCGCGCCGAGGAGGTAGTAGACCCCGTTCCAGTGCAGCGCCGTCAGCAATCCCGGGATGGACGCGTTCGCGATCACCCCGCCCAGTGCGGTCGACGTGATGTACAGGCCGAACGCGGTCCCGCGTTCGCGAGGCGGGAACCAGCGGCTGATCAGCTTGGTGAAGGACGCGACGTCGGCGCCGCTGACCAGCCCGATGAGGATCTGGATCGCGATTCCCACGCCGACGTTCGTGACGCTGCCGAACGCGAAGGTCAGCATTCCCGCCGCCACCAAGGAGATCCCGGCCGCCATGCGGCCGCCGATCAGGTCGGCGACGATCCCGCCGGGGATGTTCGTGACGACGTAGCCGATGGACAACGCGGTGGCGAAGATCCCGAGCTGCGCCACGGAAAGTCCGAGGGAGTGCGAGGCGTCGACGGCGACCACCGACCACGCGGTGCGGTTGACGTAGATGAGCGTGAACGCGAGCCAGCAGCTGGCCAAGATCACCCAGCGGTAGCGGGAAGCGGCCGCTTGTCCGGGCAGGGCCGTGCGGGTGGATGACTCCGTGGTGTCCATGGGGGACCTCCTTGTCCTGGACGGTGCCGTGTCAGCGCAGCAGGCCCCACTCGCGCAGCTGTGCCGCGTTGTGGCGCAACGTGGCGCGGGGCGTGCGGTCGAGGCTCATGTCCTCCACGGACACCCAGCCGCGGTAGCCGTGTTCGTGAAGGAGCCGGAGAACGTGCGGTACGTCGACCTCGCCGTCTTCGAGCGGTGTCCACCCCGGCCGCCACGATCCGCCCGGTGACCGGAAGTGCGCGGCGTTCTTCAGGTGCACGTGCCCAAGGTGGTCGCCGAGCAGGTCGAGTGCGATTTCGTGGGCCTCGTAGCCTTCGAAGACGAAATTCCCGACGTCGTAGATGACGCCGACGTGCGCCGGATCGAACCGTGCGACCACCCGGTGTGCCAAAGACGCGCTGGAGCAGATGGTGTTGTGGTGGATTTCCAGCAACGCCCGGACGCCGGTTTCCTTCGCCGTGGCCTCGACGTCGGCGAAGAACGCGACCGTTTCCTCGTAGAGCAAGGAATACGGTTTGTTCGTGCGGGAGATCCGCGGTGCCTGCAAGCGGATCTGCCCGGTGCCGGCGGCAGCGGCCATCGCACAGGCCAGACGCAGCGTGGGGGTGTCCCCGACTTCGACGTAGGGGGCCAGTCCGACCACTTCGAGCCCGGCCGCGCGAGTTTCCGCCGCCACGCTCTCCGCCGCCGCCACGTCGAGCGGGAGAGTGGACCGGTGGTCCACGAGGAACGGGTGCGCGGGCGGGGAATCCGGGATGCTGCCGGGCCGCGGCTCGACGCGCCATTCGACGCCGCCGAACCCGGCCGCGGCGATTTCGGCGATCGACTCGCCGATGTCCAAGGTGGGCAACGAGATCGTCGCGACGCTGAACCTCATCGCCGCGCCGCGTGCTCGACGGCGAGCGGCGTCCGGGGGAGCGGGGCGAGCTGGGCTCCGCCGCAGACGTGCAGGACTTCGCCGGTGATGAAGGACGCGGCGGGCGAGGCGAGGAACGCGACGGCGTTCGCGACGTCGCGGGGTTCGGCCATGCGCGGGAGCGGGGTGATCGCTTGGTACTGCTCCGTCAGCCGCCGCATCTGCTCCTCGTCGCGGTCGTAGCCGGTGAAGTCCGATTCGATGAAGCTGGGCGCCACGGCGTTGGCGGTGACGCGGTATTTCGCCAGTTCGGTGGCGAACGAGCGGGTCATGCCGACGAGGCCGGCCTTCATCGTCGTGTAGGCCACCGGGCCGCCGGAAACCCAATTCCGCGAGGCGATGTTGACGATCGCGCCGCTGTTTTGCGCCTTGAAGAAACCGAGCGCGCGGCTCACCAGGATCGCCGGCGCGCGCAGGTTCACGCCGCTCATCAGGTCCCAGTCGGCCGGGGCGAGTTCGGACAGGGTCGAACGGCGGTTCACCGCGGCGTTGTTGACGACGATGTCGATCCGGCCGAACCGGCCGCCCGTCTCGTCCACCAGCGACTCGATCGCCTCGACGGACCCGAGGTCGGCGGCGATGTCGAGGGAGGGAGCGGCGAACCGCTCGCGGAAGCCCGCCACGGTCGCGGCTGCCGCGTCCCCGTTCACGTCCGCCACCACCACGGCGACGCCGTCCTCGAGGAGCCGCGCCGCGATGGCGCTCCCCAGTTTTCCGGCCCCGCCGGTGACGATGGCGACGCGTTGCGGTTCGGTCATTTCTGCTTTCCTTTCAGCGCACGAGAAAATGGTCAGCGGATCCACTCCGCGATCGTGGCCACGACCGCGCCGGGATGCTCGTGGTGGGTCCAATGGCCGCCCGGAAGCACCTGGATCCGGGCGGCGGGAAGGATTTCGCGGGCGAGAGCGGCACGTTCTTCGTTCCGGTAGAACGCCAGCACCGGCACGGGGAAACCGGCGAAGAACCCGGCGGTCTGGGTCTGGAAATGCAGGGCCTCCGGCGCGAAAGCGAAGTCGGCGAACAGATCGCGGATCGCCTCCGGCGTGGCCGAGACCGGCCCGCCGGCGTCCGGCAACGGGCTGGGCCCGGACTTCCGGAAGTGCTCGGCCGCGACGGCGACAGGGTCTTCCCGCCGGAGCCGTCCGGCCAGCGCCTCGATCCGCGCGCGGTCGTCGTCAGGAAGCCCGAACGCCGGATCGACGACCACCAGACCGGTGACGAGCTCCGGCTCCTGCCGAGCGAGGAAGGCGGCGGCCTCGCTGCCCGCGGAGTGCCCGACCAGCACGACGCGAGCAAGCCCGAGACGTTCGATCACGGCACGGAGGTCGGCCGCGACCTCCGGAAGCCGCATGCCCTCGCCCGGCCGGGACTCGCCGTGCCCGCGCAGGTCCACCGCTACGACCGGAGCGAGGCCGCGGAGACCGTTGAGGATCGGAGCCCAGTCCGAACGGGATCGAGCCCAGCCGTGCACGAGCACGAAGGAGAACGGCGCGGCGCCACCGGAAAACCGATCGAAGGCCAGTTCGACGATCTCTGCGCTCATGGGGTCCTCCGGGGAGTGTCTTCGCTCCACAGATCGTCAGCGGCCGCAGGCTATTTAGCAAATACCTACTATCGGCCATCCCCATGCTCCGGAGGCATAGCATGTCCCCATGCTTGAGTTGCGTCAGCTCGACTACTTCCGCGCGGTGGCCGAATACGGCTCGATCTCGCGCGCCGCGGCCGCCTTGCACCTCACCCAGCCCACGCTGAGCAGGCAGATCGCCCAGCTGGAGAAGAACCTCGGGCACCAGCTGCTGCTGCGCACGCCCGGCGGCACCACGCTGACCGTCGTCGGGGAAGGCCTGCGCGCGCACCTGCTGTCGATCTTCGAACTCGTCGACCGGGTCCCGGAGGTCCTCCAGACCGCGTCGGCAGGCGGGCACCTCGTGCATCTCGGAGTGCCCTCGGGCGTTCCGCACGGCTGGATCGAGGATTACCTGGCGTCGGTCGCCGCCGCGGCGCCGGAGGTCCGGTTCGCCATCGTCGAGGCCACCAGCGAGGAACAGCGGCGGATGCTCAACAACGGTCTGCTCGATCTGAGCCTGATGCACACCGAACCGCCCGAACTCCGCTCGGAACTGCTGTTCCGGCAACGACTCGGCTGCGTTTTCCGTGAAGACGCGCTGCCGGCCGTCCGAGCCGAAATCGACGTCACCGACCTGGCCGGCCTGCGCGTCATGGCGCATTCCTCCAAAGGCGAGGAAATCAGCCTCCGCACGGCTGCCGCCGCCACTCGCACCGAAGTCGACTGGCTGTTTCGCGCCTTCTCGGAACACAGCGAACTGATCGCCAAAAGCTCCCAAGTGGACGCGATCCTCATCGGCAATGCCTCGGCACGCAAGTGGTTCCCCGGCTGGACATGGGTCCCGCTCAGCGAAAACCGGCCCGAACACTGGATGCGGACCTGGGCCGCTTGGGCAGGCACCGACCTGAAATACGGCGACCTGCTCCGGCAGTGCATGCGGGAAACCGCGCGGAAATACCGGGGCGACCCCACTTACAGCGTTCCGTCGTCGCAGTCGTGAGGAAGAGGCTCGTTCAGCAGATCGCCGAATCGGGCCGTGCCGGTGCTTTTCGGGTAGCGCGGCCGACCAGCCCGACCGCGAAGGCGGCGGCCAGCGCAAACACTGCTGCCTCGTAGGTCATCGCGTGCCACAACGCCTGACCGGGGTTCCCGGCGGCCGCTGCGTAAGCGATACCGGCGAACGTGACGCCCAGAGTTCCGCCCAGTTGCTGTGCCGTCGGGAGCAATCCCGAGACCGACGTCGCGGCTTCGGGGCGGACTCTCGCGATGATCTGGGTGAACGCCGAAGCGGTGAACACCCCGAACCCGATGCCGCCGAGGCACAGCGCGAGCCAGTACACCCACAGCAGGGCGGGATCGCTGATGGTCACCGGGACGACCAGCGACACCAATCCCATTGCCAGGGAGGACGCCGCCAGAGCCCACGGGCCGAAGCGCCGGCCCAGCCTGTTCGCGATCCCGCTCCCGGCCAGCGCCCCGACGGCGTACGGGGTGATGCCGAGCCCGGTCTGAAGAGGACTCCAGCCCTGCACGCCCTGCAGGTGCATCGACAGCAGCAGCGTGAAGGACGGCACTCCGGCGTTGAACACCAGGACGACGCCCAGCCCCCATCGCGTCGCCGGTTCGGCCAATGTGGACGGATGGACGAGCGGATCCGCCGCCCTGCGCTGGGAAATCGCGAAGCCGGCCAGCAGCGCCGCGGCCAGCGCCAGGCTCAGCCACGTCCACCAAGGCCATCCGGCGTCCCGTCCCATCGTCAGGGGAAAGACCAGCAGGGCCAAGCCGAGCAGACTCAGCGCCGCCCCGGTCCGGTCGACGCGACCCGCCGTGCGTTCGCCGGAATCCGGCGGCAGCGCGGGGGAGAGCGCGAGGGCGGCGATACCGACGGGAACGGTCAGCAGCATCGCCGCCCGCCAGCCCAGGCCCAGCGGGTCGAGTTCGATCAGCACCCCGCCGAGCACCGGGCCCGCGAGCGAAGCCGCGGCCATGGTCGCGCCGAACGCGCTCAACGCGGCGGCACGACGCTCCGGGGGCACCGCGGACTGGATGATCGACAGGATCTGCGGCGCCATCAGCCCGCTGCCGAAACCCTGCAGCAGGCGTCCGGCGATCAGCACCCACGCCTCGGGCGCGGCGGCGGCGCCGATCGAGGCGAGGGTGAACACCGCCATCCCGGCGATGAACATCTTCCGGTAGCCGTAGTTGTCTCCCAGTCGCGCGGAAACGATCAGCGAGCAGGCGTAGGCGAGGGTGTAGGCGGCGAGAACCAATTGGCTCTCGCCCGCCCCGGCGCCCAGATCCCGCTGGACGTCGACCACGCCCACCTGCATGACCGTGACGCTGAACAGCTGAACGAACGTGCCGGACAAGATGATCGGCAGGAGAAGCCGCCGCTGGGCGGGGGAACGCACCGTGGTCATCGGGCGGGCCGCTGCAACGCGATGGCGGCGAACAGCGTCGCCAGCTCGTCCGGCCGGATCACGAACGGCGAATGGCCGCCCGGGAGGGAATGCACCTGGAACGGATTGTCCGGCGTCACCTGGTCGGCCTCGGAGATCATCAGATCCTGGGTCACCGGAGGCAGGGCGAGGTCGCCGGTCAGCCGGATGTAGGAGCGCGGGAGCCGTCCCCAGCGCTCCGCCGAGAGCGGAACCGGCGTGACGAAGTGCGAGAACGGGTGATCCGGGTGCAGGAACTGCCGCCACGAGTCCGAGGCGTCCGCGGGCAGGTCGTTCAGGAACGCGCGCCGGATGACGTCGGTCACCGCCGGGTCGGGTGAAAGCGGATTGATCCGGATCGCGCCCAGTTCGGCCGGGTCGCCGATCGGCGGAACCTGGATGGCGCCGGCGTTCTCCTTGGCTTCGATGTAGTCGGCGAACCGGGGCCGGCCCGCGGGGACGAACGAGGACAGATACACGAGGCGGTCGAGGAGCTCGGAAGCCTGCTCCGCGGCGGCCGACACCGCCGAGCCAGCGGCGCTGTGCGCGACCAGCACCACATTCCGGTAGCGGGTGCGGGCGCTGACCAGCGCTTCGAGCACGACGTCGGTGCTGTCCTGCAGGGTGAGGTCGCGCAGCGCCGACTTCTCGGTGGCGAGCCCCGGCTGGCCGGGCTGGAAGTACCCGCTGGGGACGGGCGCGTCGAGCCCGCTGCCGGGCAGGTCGATGGCAATGCTGGCGAGGCCGTGGCGGCCGAGCGCGCGCTGGGTCGAACTCCAGTGCGCAGCGGCGTGCCAGGCGCCGTGCACGAGCAGCAGGACGGTCTCGGACGAGGACGGACGGGTCATTCCAGGGCCCTTCGAAAGCGTTGATCACGGACCTCACCAGGTCACCGCAGCACCGCCTCGTTATCTACTCTCATATCTGACGAACGCCTTCGTCATACTTTCCGCGTATCGTGGCCGCGTGGAAACCCGCCATCTTCGCTACGCTCTGGCGCTCGCCGAGCACCAGCATTTCGGCCGCGCCGCCGCGTCGCTGGGCATCGCCCAGCCGCCGCTCTCGACTCAGATCGCCGCGCTCGAACGCGAGGTCGGCGAGCGGCTGTTCGACCGCACCCCGCGCGGCGTTTTCCCCACCGCCGCGGGCAATGCCTTCCTCGCCAGGGCGAGCAGCGCGCTCGCCGAGATGAGTCTCGCGAGGGTCGAGGCGGGCCGCGCCGCGCGCGGAGAGACCGGGCGGCTGCGGCTCGGGTTCATCGGCTCCGCGCTGCTCGACCCGCTGCCGGGCGTGCTCGGCCGGTTCCGGCGGACCCATCCGGACGTCCGGATGGTCCTCCAGGAACTGGACACGCCGACCGCGTCCGCGGCGCTGCTCGCCGGCGAACTGGACGTCGCGGTGGGGCGCGGCAGTCCTCGCGGGGTCGGGGCGGAAGACCTGGTGACGGTGCCCATCGGCGCGGATCACCTGGTGGCCGTGGTCTCGGCGGCGCATCCCTTCGCCGGACAGCGATCCGTCGAGGCCGGGCAGCTGGCGCGCGAGCCGCTCGTGGTCAGCGCGGACGCCGCCGGTTCTTACCTGCGACCGTTGTTCGAGCACGATCCCGCCGCCCTCGACGGGGCCGCGCTGGCGCGTGACGTCCACACGATCGCCGGGCTCGCCGCGTGCGGAGCGGGGGTCGGGCTCGGCCCGGACCGGATGCGCCTGATCGCCCGCGACGACATCCGGTTCTGCGACGTCGCACCCCGCTTCCGGCTGCCGGATCTGCAGATGTCGTTCCGGGCGACCGATTCCTCGCCGGTTCTCGCGGCGTTCCTCGCCGTGGTGCGGCAGAACTGCGCGGAGGTCGGCACCCGGCTGGACGACCTGCTCGCCCGCCATCCGGCGCTCGGAGCCTCCTGACCTTCGAGTCCACTGTGGATGCGAGAAAACTCAACGACCGCAAGGAGAACTATGCCTCGGGATACGCTCGAATCGGTGCGCCTCGACGACGTCGAACTGGCTTACCGCGTCGAAGGCGACGGGCCGGAGCTGGTCGTCCTGGTGCACGGGTGGCCGCAGACGAACGCGTGCTGGCGCCACGTGATCGAGCCGCTCAGCCAGGGCCGCACCGTCGTCGCCCCGGATCTGCGCGGTTACGGCGCTTCGGGCCTCGCCCGGTCCGGGGATTACGGCAAACGGGCCGCCGCCGCGGATCTGAGCGGTCTGATCCGTCACCTGGGGTTCGAGTCGGCGACGGTGATCGGGCACGACCGCGGCGCGCGGGTCGCGCATCGCTGGGCGCTCGATCACCCGTCGGACGTCAAGGCGCTGGCGCTGCTGGACATTCTGCCCACGAGGGTGGTCATGAACTCGTTCGACCGCGGTTCGGCGAGCGCGATGTGGCACTGGTTCTTCCACCGGAACACGGAGCTGGCCGCGAAGCTGGTCGAGGGGAATGTCGAGGCCTATCTCGGTCATTTCTTCGCCAGGGTTCGCGAATCCGGTGCCGTCGACGAGGAAACCTTCAAGCACTACGTCGAGGCGTTCAGCGACCCGGCGCGTCTGCGGGCGTCCTTCGAGGACTACCGGACCGGCTTCTCGGCCGACCTCGAACGCGACGAGGCGGATCACGCTCGCGGGCTGCGGGTGCAGACCCCGCTGCTGCTCCTGTGGGGTGCCGAGGGCGGCCTCGGCGGGCGCGACGTGGTGCGGGTCTGGCAGGAACATCACGCTGTTCCCTCCGCGGTCAGCGGGCATGCGGTTCCTGGCGGCCACTACGTTCCGGAAGAAGCGCCCGGCGAGGTTGTGGACGCTGTCGAGGCCTTTCTGGGGCAGGCCCGCTGACCTTCCCGAACCGACCTCGCCTCGGGAAACCGCTGCGCGCTCGCGCCGCTGCCGAGCTGTTCCCGCCTGGTTGCCTCAGGCCGCTCCGCGTCACCCTGGTTGGGGAGAATGCGCTGTCGAGAAGCGCCAGCGGTCAATCGAGGAAGACCGGTTCTGATCCTCGCCGATTGCCGCGGCACCCTGCTCGGGAGATCGCGCTGTCGAGAAGACCCAACGGCCAAGCGAGGGGAGGCCGGTTCGGACCGGCGTAACCGCTCACGAGGGCAATCGAGCCGTCGCCCGCCCTTGAATCGATTCGGTCCGCCTGATCGCCAAAATTGCCCGGCGGCGAACCCGCCCCCTCCGTGCGTCTCCGGACCCTTCCGGCTCCACGATCGTGGCACTCCGTTTTCGCAGGTCGAAGCCGTTCCTGTCCGGCGCGGGCAGCGGCATGCGCGCTGCCCGATCCTGCCGTCAATGCTGCCCTTGCGTAGCCAACTGAGACGTAGATCTCCACCGTTGGAGTGAAATCTGCTCGGTTGGGCAGCTTAGGCTCTTACGGCGCGTTACTTATTGAGAAACATTCACTTCGGTCCGAACAGGTTCGCGACCGGGTAACGAAGGAGGCGCCGTCGTGGAAACCGAACCGCAGGTCGTCCGCGCGACGATCATCTTCGGGTTGCGCACGTTCGGGTCCGTCCCGCTGCCGGTGCGCGCCGATTTGGAATACGACCCGGAGGATCCGTTCGCGGTGTCGGTCGGCTACCACGCCGGCGGTGGCGTCGTGCGCTGGCTGTTCGGGCGCGACCTGCTCGCCGACGGCCTGCTCGCCCCGGCGGGCGACGGCGACGTCCAGGTGCGACCGGCCGCCGACGACAGCCGCGTGCTGGTGGAGCTGAACGCGCCGGACGGTTCCGCGGTGCTGGAGGCGGCGGCGAACGAACTCGCCGACTTCCTCGACCGCACCTACGACGAGGTCCCGGTCGGCTCCGAAGACCGTTGCTTCGACTTCGACGAGGAACTCGCGAAGCTCGCCCTCCGCGACTGACGGTCCACAGTGGACATCCACGCGGGTGTCCGGGCGGCTCTCGTCCAGGCGGACTGGCCTGCCGCGAGAGTCGCCGCGCGAATCGCGCCGGTAGCCCGAGAGGGCGTCGCGTGAAACGGCGACCCGATCGGGCAATCCGCTCAGGTGCCCAGAGTGCCCGGCCGGTGAACGAATCCCGTCTCCGCCGCATAACCGGCGACTCGTCAATAAACACGCCCGCCAGGCTCACCCTTGCGCAATGCGCCCAGCCGCCCGAGAGTGCCCGTCCGGTGGACGAATCCCCGTCGCCGCCGCCTAAACCGGCGACCCGCCAATAGGCACGCCAGTCGGGCTCACCGCTGCGCAATGCGCCCAGCCGCCCGAGAGTGCCCGTCCGGTGGACGAATCCCCGTCGCCGCCGCCTAAACCGGCGACCCGCCAATAGGCACGCCAGTCGGGCTCACCGCTGCGCAATGCGCCCAGCCGCCCGAGAGTGCCCGTCCGGTGGACGAATCCCGTCTCCGCCACATAAACCGGCAACCCGCCAATAAACACGCCAGCCAGACTCACCCCTGCGCAATCCGCCAACCGCTCAGTCCGGCCCAACCCCTGCGCACCCCGTCAACCCTCCACCGGCCAGGCGCCCCCGAACAGGCGGACTCCGCAGCCGCGTGAGTGAACCTCCCCGTCGTCCGGGTTGACCGCATGGGCAGAACGCGTACGGTCTTCAGTGTTGGCTGTTGTCCAGAACCGTACTGCGGTCAGCGCCCCCAGCAGATCTCTGCGAAAGGAGCGCAAACCCATGACTCTCCACCTTCCCGGCGTCACCGCGCCGGTCGAATTGACTGTCCGCGCGGCTCGGCAGGCGGATGCGATCCATCTCGCCCCGGTCGGCGACCTCGACGCGGCCACCGCGCACGTTTTCGAAGAGGCGGTCGCGCCGTTGACCGGGCCGGTGGTCGTCGACCTGTCCGGCGTCGCGTTCCTGAGCTGCGCCGGCGTTCGCGCCCTGCTCGACGCGCACGAGCGGATCCCCCTGTTCACGGTCGTGCCCGGGCAGGCGCACGCGGTCCGGCGGTGTCTCGCGGTGACCGGTGCGGACGAAATCCTTGGTGTCCGCGAGATTGCCGCTGCCTGATCGAGCGAGTTTCGCCGCCGCCGGGCACGGGTAGGCCGCCGGTATGACGATCGAGACGAACCGCGTTCCGCAGCTAGAACTCCCCGACGGCGTCCGGATTCCGCAGTTCGGCCTGGGCGTC
The DNA here is from genome assembly GCF_055633655.1 of Amycolatopsis sp. NPDC114503. Classification (NCBI taxonomy): domain Bacteria; kingdom Bacillati; phylum Actinomycetota; class Actinomycetes; order Pseudonocardiales; family Pseudonocardiaceae; genus Amycolatopsis; species Amycolatopsis sp. NPDC114503. Next base: position 25,803 of record NZ_JBVKDT010000018.1, read on the forward strand.
TTCCAGATTCCGCCGGAGGAAACCGCCGCGAGGGTGCGCGAAGCGCTCGAGGCGGGGTACCGGCACCTCGACACCGCGCAGATGTACCGCAACGAAGAGGGCGTCGGCGCGGGCATCCGCGATTCCGGCGTGCCGCGCGAAGAAATCTTCGTCACGACGAAACTGGCGAACGACGCGCACGGCCACGACAACGCGATCAACGCGATGGAAGGCAGTCTGCAGCGCCTCGAACTGGACTACGTCGACCTCTACCTGATCCACTGGCCGCTGCCGCACCAGGACAAGTACGTGGCCACCTGGCACGGTTTCGAGGAACTGCGGCGCGCGGGCAAGGCCCGCGCGATCGGGGTGTCCAACTTCCAGATCCCGCACCTGGAACGGCTGGCCGCGGAGTCGGCGACGGTGCCCGCGGTGAACCAGATCGAGCTGCATCCCGCGTTGCAGCAACCGGAACTGCGCGCCTACCACGAGGCGCACGGCATCGTGACCGAGGCTTGGAGCCCGCTCGCGCAAGGCGAGGTGCTCGAAGACCCGCTGCTGGCCGAACTGGCCGAAAAACACGGCAAGACACCCGCCCAGATCGTGCTGCGCTGGCACGTGCAGCTCGGCAACGTCGTGTTCCCGAAGTCGTCGTCGCCGAAGCGGATGCGGGAGAACATCGACATCTTCGACTTCTCCCTCAGCGACAGCGACCTCGACGTCCTCAGCGGCCTCGACGAGGGCCGCCGGACGGGCTTCGACCCGGACACCTTCGAAGGCTGAACCAGATCATCCGGTCGCACGTTGTCTCCAGTGAGGAAGGAGGCAGCGTGCGACTGTCCTGTTTCGTGGTGCCCGGCGACATCGACGACCGCAGCGTGCCCAGCGGCGGCAACACCTACGACCGCCGCATGGCCGAGCACCTGCCGGTGCGGCTGCGGCCGGTCGGCGGGACCTGGCCGGACCCTGACGAGGGCGCGAAGCGCGAACTGGACCGGGCCTTGGCCGAGGTCCCCGACGGCGCGAAAGTGCTGCTCGACGGCCTGGTCGCCTGCGGAGTGCCGGACGTCCTGGCCCCGCACGCGGACCGCGTCGGCCTGGCTGTCCTCGTCCACCTGCCGTTGGCGGACGACAGCCCGCACCGCGCGGCCGACCTCGACGCCCGCGAACGGAAGGCGCTCCAGCTGGCGCACCAGGTCATCGTCACCAGCCCAGCCGCCGCCCGAGCCGTCGAGAAGCGGCACGGCCTCGCCACCGTCCACATCGCACCGCCCGGGACCGCTCCGGCGCCGCGGGCGGCCGGGACCGACGGGGTGTCCCAGCTGATCTGCGTCGCCGCCGTGACCCCGCGCAAGGGTCAGGACATCCTCCTGAAAGCACTGTCCGAAGTGGATGGTCTTCGAGCGGACTTTGTCGGCTCGCGCACCCGAAACCCGGCCTACGCCAACCGCTTGAGCCATCCCCGAGCCCGTTTCACCGGGCCGCTCGACGGAGCAGCGCTAGAAGCCGCCTACGACCGAGCCGACCTGCTGGTCCTGCCCTCGCACGCCGAGACGTACGGAATGGTCGTCACCGAAGCGCTCGCTCGCGGAATCCCGGTGCTGGCCTCGGACGTCGGCGGCGTCCCCGACGCACTCGGCCGCACGCCGGACGGCGAAAGGCCCGGCCTCCTCGTCCCGCCTGGCGACGAAGCAGCGCTGGCGGCAGCGCTCCGAAGCTGGCGAGACGATCCTGCCCTGCGGAAACGACTCCGCGCGGCGGCTGTGGCGAGGGCGCGCACACTGGAGGGGTGGGCCGCCGCCGCGGCCCGGTTGAGCGGAATCTTGGCGGTGCGTTGATGCGGTGGCTGCGACTGCTGGCCGGGGCCGCGCTCATCGCCGCACTGTGGTGGCGGCTCGGCACCGGGGCGTTCACCGGCGGTCTGCGCGCGCTGGGCCCGGGGCCGATCGCGATAGCCCTGGTCATCGGGCTCGTGACGACGCTCGCGAGCGCCGCCCGCTGGCGGCTGGTCGCGGCGCGGCTCGGGCTGAGCCTGCCGTTCCGCGAAGCCGTCGGCGACTACTACGGCGCGCAGTTCCTCAACGGTGTCCTCCCCGCTGGCGTCCTCGGCGACGTCCACCGCGCGGTGCAGCACGGACGACGCTCCGGCGACGTCGGCCGCGGCGTCCGGGCGGTCGTGCTCGAACGCGTCGCCGGGCAAACCGTGGTGGTGGCCGCCGGACTGGCCGTCGTGGTCTTCCGGCCGGAGCTGTTGCCGCGTCAGGTGCTGATCTGCCTGGGGATCGTGGTCGTCGCGCTGCTCGTCGTCGCGGTGGCGCTGCGGCAACGGCTCAGGCACGTCTGGGCGGCCGACATCCGGACCGGCGTGCTCGGCGCGTGGCCCGGCGTGGCCGGCTGGTCCGTGCTGGCGGTGGCCGGGCATCTGACGTTGTTCGTGGTCGCCGCCCGGGCGGCCGGCACGACCGCGCCGCTGAGCGTTCTGCTGCCGCTGCTGGTGCTCGCGTTGCTGGCGATGGGCATGCCGCTCAACGTCGGCGGGTTCGGGCCGCGCGAGGGCACGGCGGCGGTTTCGTTCGCCGCGGCCGGGCTGGGCGCGGAGCAGGGTGTGACGGTCGCGGTCGGCTACGGCGTGCTCGGACTGGTCTCGACGCTGCCCGGCGGGGTGGTTCTGGCGCTCCGCCGGATGATCCGGCGGCCGGGCCGGGACGCCCGGCCGGTATCGTCCGGCCAGTGGCAGCGGCATTTCGGGCGATTCGGCGACGGTGGTTCGCGGCGCTGGCCGTCGTCCCCGTTCTGGCCGCGCCGGCCTGCGCGGCTTCGGACGCGGCGATCAGCCGGGCAGGCGACGTCGTGCACACCGCCGCCGGCGCCGTCCGCGGCAGCGTCGCTCCCGATCACCGGCTCTTCCAAGGCATCCCGTACGCGGCCGCACCCGTCGGCGAACGGCGCTGGCAGCCGCCCGCCCCGGTCGAGCCCTGGGCGGGGGAGCGCGACGCCACGAAACCAGGGCCCCGCTGTCCGCAGGCCGCCGACGGAGCCCTGACCAGCGAAGACTGTCTTTATCTCAACGTCTGGACCCCGCCGTCCGGCCAGACCGGGCGGCCGGTCCTGGTGTGGCTGCACGGCGGCGCGTTCCTCACCGGCGGCGGCGACCGCTACGGTGCCGCGCGGCTCGTCGACCGCGGCGACGCGGTGGTCGTCACGCTCAACTACCGGCTCGGCGCGCTCGGCTTCCTCGCCGACCCGTCGCTGGGCCCGGAGCCGGGCAACTACGGCTTCCTCGACCAGCAGCAGGCGCTGTTGTGGGTGCGCGACAACATCGAATCCTTCGGCGGCGACCCGAACCAGGTGACGATCGCGGGGGAGTCCGCGGGCGGGATGTCGGTGTGCGATCACCTCGTCGCGCCCGGTTCGCGCGGGCTGTTCCGAGCCGCGATCATCCAAAGTGGACCGTGCCAGGCACAGGCGACGCTTCCCGCCGCCGAACGCAAGAGCGTCGAGTACGCCGCCGCGCGCGGCTGTGCCGATCGCCAGACCGCTGCGGAATGCCTGCGTGCCTTGCCCGTAAAGAAACTCCTGGCCGCGCCGGCGTACGGGTCGATCGCGGGCATCGAGATGCCTGGCCCGGTCACCGGCGGTTCGGTGCTGCCCGGCAAGGTTCCCGCGACTCCGGTGCCGGTGATGCTGGGCACGACGCACGACGAGTTCACGTACTTCCTCGCCGAGCAGACGGCGGCCGGTCGCGAAGTCACGCGGCACGGCTACCCGCAAGCGCTTGCCACCGTGTTCCCGAACGCGGACGCGGTCGCTCGCGAATACCCGGTGGATGCGTTCAGCGGCAACGCTTCCCTCGCCTACGCGGCGGCTGTCACCGATTGGGCGTTCTCCTGTCCGACCGCGAAGCTGGCCAGCTCGTTGCCGAGCGTGTCGACCTATGAGTTCAACGACCCGACGTCACCGGCTGCGGCCGCGCTGCGAGCACCGTTCCCGCTGGGGGCCACGCACACCGCGGAACTGCCGTACCTCTTCGATTTTGACGGTCGGCCAACAGCTTTCACGCCGGCGCAGCAGCGCCTCGCCGACCAGATGGCCGACGACTGGACGTCCTTCGTCCGCGGCGGTCCGACCGGGCGCGCCGTGGCGTACCGGCCGGGCGGCGCGGCCCCGTTGACCGGTTTCGCGAAAGATCACCACTGCGGCTTCTGGGCTTCTCTACGCTGACCGCATGACCGTGCGCGCCGAAGATCTCGACGAAGCCCTCGCCTGCGTTTCCGCCGCCCTCGCACCCGTCACCGGCGGCGACTGGACTCGTCCGGCGGGCGATCTCGACTGGGATTGCCGTTGCACCGCAGAGCACCTCGGCGACACGCTCCTGTCCTACGCCGCCCAGGTCGTGAGCCGCCCGGCCGACCGTTACGTGCGTTTCCTCGCCAAAACCGACGACGACGCGACCCCGGCCGAACTGCTCGAATTCGCCCTGACCGGCGGCCGTTTGCTCGCCGCCGCCGTCCGGGCCGGCCAGCCGGGCGAACGCGCCTACCACCCGACCGGGCGCTCCGATCCGGCCGGATTCGCCGCGATGGGCTGCGTGGAACTCCTGTTGCACGGCGACGACATCGCCCGCGGCCTCGGCGTCGCGATCGATCCGCCGCGCGACACCTGCGCCCGCGTCGTCGCGCGGCTTTTCCCCGAGCAGGAGCCGATTCCCGACGCTTGGGACGCGCTTCGCTGGTGCGCCGGCCGGATCGGCCTGCCCGGGCGACCCCGGCGGACCGGCTGGAAATGGCGGGGCAGCCCGCTCGAGGACCGCTCGATTCCCGAGGAGTGAACACGCCTGCCCGCGAGGTGGTCACATCCGGTAGTCTTGACCACCAGGTCGAGAGGCGCTGCAACGGACCGGTGGTCCGCCACGCTCGGCCGGTACCACCATCCAAGGGCGCCTCCGTGGACTCATGCGGAGGTGGCGATGACCCAGAACCTGCGGAACCTGCTCGACCAGCGCGTCGTCGTGCTCGACGGAGCCTGGGGCACGATGCTGCAGGGCGCCGGTCTCGCTCCGGAGGACTACCGGGCGGACTGGCTCGAAGGGCACGAGAAGGACGTCACCGGCGACCCGGACCTGCTGAACCTCACGCGGCCGGACGTCGTGCTCGACGTGCACCGCCAATATCTGGCCGCGGGCGCGGACATCACCACCACCAACACGTTCACCGCCACCAGCATCGGCCAGGCGGACTACGGCCTGCAGGACCGCGTGCGCGAGATGAACCTGCGCGCCGCGGAACTCGCGCGCCAGGCCGCGGACGAGTTCGAAAACCGTTTCGTGGCCGGGTCGATCGGCCCGCTGAACGTCACGCTGTCGCTGTCGCCGCGGGTCGAGGACCCGGCGTATCGCGCGGTCACCTACGAGGACGTCAAAGCCTCGTACGCCGAGCAGATCAAGGCGCTCGCCGACGGCGGCGTCGACCTGCTGCTGATCGAGACGATTTTCGACACCCTCAACTGCAAAGCCGCGATCACCGCGGCCCGCGAGGTCGCGCCGCACCTGCCGCTGTGGATTTCGGTGACCATCGTCGACCTGTCCGGGCGCACGCTGTCCGGCCAGACCGTCGAGGCGTTCTGGACCTCCGTCGCGCACGCCCGCCCGATGGTCGTCGGCGTCAACTGTTCGCTCGGCGCCGCCGAAATGCGGCCGCACGTGGAGGAACTGGCGAAGCTCGCCGACACCTACACCGCGTGCCACCCGAATGCGGGCCTGCCCAACGCGTTCGGCGGCTACGACCAGACGCCCGAGGAAACCGGCGGCATGCTCGGCGAGTTCGCCGGAGCCGGGATGGTCAACATCGTCGGCGGCTGCTGCGGCACCTCGCCCGCGCACATCGCGAAGATCGCCGAGGCCGTCAAGGGCCTTCCGCCGCGGCCGGTGCCCGCGCACGAGGCGAGCACGCGGTTCTCCGGCCTCGAGCCGTTCAAGATCGGCGCGGACACCGGGTTCGTGATGATCGGCGAGCGCACCAACGTCACCGGTTCGGCGAAATTCCGCAGGCTCATCGAGGCGGGCGACCACCAGGCGGCGGTGGACGTCGCGCTGGAGCAGGTCCGCGGCGGCGCGAACCTGCTCGACGTCAACTTCGACGCCGACCTGCTCGAATCCGAGCAGGAGATGACGACGTTCCTCAACCTGATCGCCACCGAGCCCGAGGTCGCGCGCATCCCGGTGATGGTGGACAGCTCGCGCTGGACCGTGCTGGAAGCCGGGCTCCGCTGCGTGCAGGGCAAGGGCGTCGTCAACTCGATCAGCCTCAAGGAGGGCGAGGGCCCGTTCCTGGAGCAGGCGCGGCGCATCCACGACTACGGCGCCGGCGTCGTGGTGATGGCCTTCGACGAGAAGGGCCAGGCCGACACGGTCGAGCGCAAGGTCGAAATCTGTTCCCGCGCTTACGATCTGCTCACCCGCGAGGCCGGTTTCGCCGGCGAGGACATCATTTTCGACCCGAACGTGCTCGCCGTCGCCACCGGCATCAGCGAGCACAACGGCTACGCGAAGGCGTTCATCGAGGCGCTGCCGCTGATCAAGGAACGCTGTCCGGGCGCGCACACCTCCGGCGGCATCTCGAACCTGTCGTTTTCCTTCCGCGGCAACAATGTCGTGCGCGAGGCGATGCACTCGGCGTTCCTGTTCCACGCCGTGCGCGCCGGGCTCGACATGGGCATCGTCAACGCCGGCCAGCTCGCGGTGTACGAGGACATCCCGAAGGACCTGCTGGAACTGGTCGAGGACGTCCTGTTCGACCGCCGCGAGGACGCCACCGACCGGCTGGTGGAATTCGCCGAGACGGTCAAGGGCAGCGGCACCAAGCGCGTCGTCGACTTGTCCTGGCGCGAAAACCCGGTGGCGGAACGGCTTTCGCACGCGCTGGTGCACGGCATCGTGGACTTCATCGAGGACGACACCGAGGAAGCCCGGCAGAAGTTCGACCGGCCGCTCGAGGTGATCGAAGGCCCGCTGATGGACGGCATGAAGATCGTCGGCGACCTCTTCGGTTCCGGGAAGATGTTCCTGCCGCAGGTCGTGAAGAGCGCGCGGGTGATGAAGCGTTCGGTGGCGTATCTCGAGCCGTACATGGAGGCCGAGAAGGCCAAGCTGCAGGCCGAGGGCCGCTTCGAGACGACTCGCGGCCAGGGCAAGGTCGTGCTCGCCACGGTGAAGGGCGACGTGCACGACATCGGCAAGAACATCGTCGGCGTCGTGCTGGGCTGCAACAACTACGAGGTGATCGACCTCGGCGTGATGGTGCCCGCGGCGAAGATCCTCGACACCGCGGTCGCCGAGCACGCGGACGTCGTCGGGCTGTCCGGGCTGATCACGCCGTCGCTCGACGAAATGGTGTCGGTGGCGCAGGAAATGCAGCGGCGCGGGCTGAAGCTGCCGCTGCTGATCGGCGGCGCGACCACGTCGAAGCAGCACACCGCGGTGAAGATCGCGCCGGCGTACGACCACACGACGGTGCACGTGCTCGACGCGTCGCGGGTGGTCGGCGTGGTGTCCGACCTGCTCGACACCGACCGCGCCGACGCGCTGGACATCGCCAACCGCGCGGAGCAGCAGCGGCTGCGGATCCAGCACGAAAACCGGCACTCGACGCCGATGCTGACCGTCTCGCAGGCCCGCGCCAACGCCGAGAAGGTGTCGTTCGACGAGATCCCGACGCCGGAGTTCACCGGCGTGCGCGTGGTCGAGCCGTCGATTCCCGAGCTGCGCGAGATGATCGACTGGCAGTTCCTGTTCCTGGCCTGGGAACTCAAGGGCAAGTACCCGGCGATCCTCGACCAGCCGGTCGCGCGCGAGCTGTTCGACGACGCGAACCAGCTGCTGGACGAGATCATCGAGAACGGCTCGTTCACCGCGCGCGGCGCGTACGCGTTCTGGCCCGCGCATTCCGAGGGCGACGACATCCTGCTCGACGGCGAGTACTCGGACTGGAAGTTCCCGATGCTGCGCCAGCAGACGCAGAAGCCCGACGGCCGCGCGAACCGGTGCCTGGCCGACTACGTCGCCCCGGCCGGTTTCGGCGACCATCTGGGCGGATTCGCCGTCGGGATCCACGGCGCGGAGGTCCTGGCCGCCCGCTATGAAGCCGAACACGACGACTACCGGGCGATCATGGTGAAGGCGCTGGCCGACCGGCTGGCCGAGGCGTTCGCCGAGTACCTGCACCTGGAGGCCCGCCGCCGCTGGTTCGAGCCGGACGTGCAGCCGGACCTGGCGGACCTGCACGCGGAACGCTTCCGCGGCATCCGTCCCGCGCTCGGCTACCCGGCGAGCCCGGACCACAGCGAGAAGAAGGACCTGTTCGAGCTGCTGGGCGCGGAGGAACTGGGGATCGGCCTGACCGAGTCGTACGCGATGACCCCGGCCGCTGCGGTGAGCGGGCTGATCTTCGCGCATCCGGAATCGCGGTACTTCACGGTCGGCCGGCTGGGGCGCGACCAGATGGAGGACTACGCGGTCCGGCGCGGCGAGGAACTGTCCGAAGTGGAGCGGTGGCTGCGGCCTAATCTGGCTTACTGAGCCGTCTTTTCGCGCGGTTCCGTCGCCCTTGCGTGACGGGCCGCGTCCGTGAGGGGAACCTTCAGGGAATCAGATTCCCTGAAGGTTCCCCTCACAGCATTTCTGGAGCGGTCGTTCCCCAAGCCCGCCTCAGGACAGCAGTTCGGCGAGCCGCTCGGTGTCGCGCAGATACTGCTCGTACGGAAAACCCGCCTCCAGCAAGGCCTCGCGGAACTCGTCCCGGAGCGGTTTCCCGGTGTCGTGGAAGGCTGTGCGGCCGGCGTCGGTGAGGGTGACCAGCCGCCGTCGTGCGTGTTCGGGGTCTTGGCGCACCTGCACGAGCCCGGCCGATTCCAGGGGGCGCAGCGCGCGGCTGATCGCCGGGTCGGACACCGACATCGCCTGGGCCAGCTGATGCTGTGTCGCGGGTTCGATGTCCTCCACGGTTCCCAGCAGCCGCAGCTGGCTGTACGTCAATCCGCCTGAGCCGTCCGCGCGCTGCCGCGCGGCTTCGCCCAGCAGGAACACCACTCGATGCAGCGCTTCGGCAAGTCCGTCTTCCACGGGAGCGAGCCTACCAGGAGTGTTGACGAGTTAATATTAACTATGCAAGACTCATCGGCATGGAGATCCCTTACACAGCTCAGACCCTGTTCCCCCTCATCTGGCCGCTGATCGCGGTCGTCGGCGCGGTGCTTCGCACCCGGAAGAGCCCGTCGCCGCAGGCGCGACTCGAAACCTGGCAGCGGTGGTGGGCCGTCGCCGCGCTCGGCTGCGGCAGTCTGTGGATGGTCTTGGCCTTCCTCGGCATGCCGGGCGTGATGGCCGACACGATCGGGTTCGCCCGCTCGCCGTTCCAGTTCGAGATCGCGTTCGCCAACCTCGGACTCGCGGTGATGGGCTTCCGCGCCGCCTCGTCGTCGGCGACCCCTCGGGAGCGCATCACCGTCGGCCTCGGCGCCGGGATGTTCCTCTGGGGCGCGCTGATCGGCCACGTGTACCAGTGGTTCGCGAACGGCGACCACGCGCCGGGCAACACCGGCGGCGTCCTGGTCTGCGACCTGCTGTTCCCGGCGGTGCTGATCGTCCTCGCGGTTCGCTCGAAGCGACTGGCCGCCGCCGAGAAGCCCGTGCTGGTCTAGCCGACCTGCGCGGCATGGCGACGGGGGTTAGTTTCGACGCCGTGGCAAGACTCAGTGTGGTCCGATTCGGACTGGTCGCGGGGCTGGTCGTGCTCGCGGCCGGGGCGGTAGCGCTCAGCGCGGCGGTGTCGGCGTGGTGGTGGTTCCTGGCGGCGCCGTTGCTGGTGCTCGCGGCGACCGGGGTGTACGAGATGACCCAGCGGCGGCATTCGGTGCTGCGGAACTATCCCGTGCTCGGGCATCTGCGGTTCTTGCTCGAAAGCCTCCGCCCGGAAATGCAGCAGTACTTTGTGGAACGCAACTTCGACGGCCGCCCGTACGACCGCGATGTCTGGTCCATAGTCTATCAACGCGCCAAAGGAACTGCCGCGGAAGAACCATTCGGCACCGAGCGTGACGTGTACGCCGAGGGATACGAGTTCCTCGTCCCGTCACTCGCGCCGGTGCCGGTTCCGGATACCGTGCCGCGCGTCCGGGTCGGCGGGCCGGACTGTACTCGGCCGTACGAGATGGCTTTGCTGAATGTGTCCGCGATGAGCTTCGGTTCCTTGTCCAGTAACGCAATCCTCGCGCTGAACCAGGGAGCCGCCCGAGGCGGTTTCGCCCACGACACCGGCGAGGGCGGCCTGTCGGAGTATCACCTTCGTGGCGGCGGCGACCTGATCTGGGAAATCGGCACCGGGTACTTTGGCTGCCGAACCTCCGACGGTGATTTCGATCCCTCGACCTTCGCCGACAAAGCCGCCCACGATGCGGTGAAGTGCGTTTCTTTGAAACTTTCGCAAGGCGCCAAGCCCGGGATGGGCGGAGTGCTTCCGGGTACGAAGGTGAATGCGGAAATCGCCCGGGTGCGCGAGGTTCCGTTAGGGGAGACTGTGGTTTCCCCGCCGTACCATCGGGTGTTTTCGACGCCGCGCGAACTGGTGCTGTTCATTGCCCGGATGCGCGAGTTGGCCGGCGGGAAGCCGACCGGGTTCAAACTGTGCGTCGGCTCGCGGGTGCAGGTGCTGGCGGTGTGCAAGGCGATGCTGGCCGAAGGGGTCACGCCGGACTTCATTGTGGTCGATGGCGCGGAGGGCGGTACCGGTGCCGCTCCGCTGGAGTTCGCGGATCACCTTGGCACGCCGCTCACCGAGGGCCTGCACACTGTCCACAATGCACTGGTCGGCACCGGATTGCGGGACCGGATCCGGCTCGGAGCGAGCGGGAAGGTCGCGACCGGCGCGGACGTGGTGAAGAGGCTGATCCAGGGCGCGGACTACACGAACGCGGCGCGGGCGATGATGTTCGCGGTGGGGTGCATCCAGTCGCAGAGGTGCCACACGAACAAGTGCCCGGTGGGGGTCGCGACGCAGGATCCGCGCCGGGGGCGAGCGCTGGACGTGGGGGACAAGACCGAGCGGGTGCGGCGCTATCAGGAGGCCACGGTCGCTTCGGCGATGCGGATTATGGCGGCGATGGGGGTTTCGGATCCGGCGGAGCTGTCGCCGCAGATGCTGCGTCGGCGGGTGGATGCGCGGACGGTGCTGTCGTATGCCGAGTGGTACGACTGGCTGGAGCCGGGGGAGCTGCTGGGGGAGCCGCCGAAGGGGTGGGCGGAGGAGTGGGCAGCGGCTGACCCGGACCGGTTCGGTTGAGCGGGGATGGTTGTGCTGCTGCCTCCGCCGGGTGATTCGGCTGCGAGACAGGTGGGCGGTCTGTGAGGGGAGCCCTGAGGGAATCAGATTCCCTCAGAGCTCCCCTCACAGACCTCTGCATGGCCGCACCGCGGCGCGTGCGATCAGTTCCGGCTCCCTGCCAGCCGCAACCAACCCGAACTCCGGATTGACGTGCGGTTCACCGCAAGTGGCGTGCGCCGGACCCGCTGATGGCCGAGCGGGCGCACGGCCAGGCGGGGGTCCGGCGCCGCCGCCGACCGGAGGTCCACTGGCGATCCGTCCTCTGATCGGGCACGATCGTCAATCGTGGCTTCGGGAGACGGGCAGGACGCAGGCGACCTCGAGGTTTCCGTCCGGTGGCGGGGGCCGGCCGCGGTCGTGACGGTGGGCGGCGAGATCGATCTGGTCACCGCGCCGGAACTCGGCGAGTTCGTGGGCGGGGTGCTCGAGCGGGAGCCCGGCGTGCTGGTCGTGGACCTGCGCGCGGTCGACTTCCTCAGCTCGTCGGGACTGCAGGTGCTGGCCGGCGCGCATCGCCGGCTCGACGCTGGTGCGCTGCGGGTCGTGAGCACGTCCTCGATCACCTCGCGGCCGTTCACGACCACCGGACTCGACGAGTGGATCTCGCTGTTCCCCTCGGTGGACCAGGCGCTGGCCGGGGTCGCCGGGGCGGGCGGTTGACCATGGACGTGCAGGAGGACACCCGCGCACTGAGCTGTCACGGGATCGTGGCGGAACCGGGGGCGTTGCGCGCGTTGCGGCACCGCTTGCTGGCGTGGGCGCTGGAGTCGGGCATTCCGGACGATCGTGCGCACGACATCGTGCTGGCCGGGTACGAGGCGCTGGCGAACGTCGCGGATCACGCCTACCCGGGCGAGCCGGGGCTGGTGGATCTCGACGCGGTGTGCCGGCCGGACAGCGTCGAGGTCGTGATCGCGGACCACGGGGAGTGGCGTCCGCCGGACGACGTCGAGGACGATCCGGTTTCGGTGCGCGGACGCGGGTTGCTGCTGGTGCAGGCGACGGCGGATCGGGCCGATGTGCGGACCAGCGCGGACGGCACAGTGGTCACGTTGCGATGGCAGCTGGACTGAGGACCGGTTCGCGGGCAGGCCTGTGTGGACGGCCCGGTGCTCGCGTCGGGGCGGCTGGGGTGAGGTTCGGTTTCGGTGAGCGGACCAGTGCTCACGGCAGAGCGGGCACAGCGGGGCTCGGAACTCAGCTCACCGGTTCGGCGGCGCGACGCCGCAGCAGGTACCGCTGGACCTTTCCGCTCGGGTTGCGCGGAAGGTCCGGGACGAACTCCACCCGCCGCGGGTATTTGTACGGCGCGGCAAGGGATTTCGCGAACTCCTGCAGTTCCTTCGCCTTCGCGTCGTCGCCGGGCACGCCGTCGTTGAGGACCACGTAAGCGGCGACGATCGAGCCGCGCGCGTCGTCCGGGGCGGCGACCACTGCGCACTCCAGCACGTCCGGGTGGCGCAGCAGCACCTCCTCCACCTCGGGACCGGCGATGTTGTAGCCGGACGAGACGATCATGTCGTCGCTGCGGGCGCGGTAGTGGAAGTAGCCGTCGGAATCGCGGACGTAGGTGTCGCCGGTCAGGTTCCAGCCGTCCTCGACGAAGACGGTTTGCCGGTCGTCGGCCAGGTAGCGGCAGCCGGTCGGGCCTTGGACGGCCAGCCGGCCGGGGGTGCCGTCGGGGACGGGGCGGCCTTCGTCGTCGACGATTTGCGCGCGATAGCCGGGGACGGCGCGGCCGGTGGCGCCGGGGCGGGCGTCCTCGTCGGCGGCGGAGATGAAGACGTGCAGCATTTCGGTGCTGCCGATGCCGTCGATGAGCCAGTGGCCGGTCGCCTCGTGGAAGTCGGTCGCGACGGATTCGGGCAGGGCCTCGCCTGCCGAGACCGCGCGTCGCAAACCGGAAAGCATCGAGCGGCGGTCGGACGCCAGGATCGCCCGGTATGCGGTGGGCGCGGTGAACAGGACCGTCACGCGGTGCTCGGCGACGAGGTCGGCCAGTTCGGCCGGGGTGGCGCGTTCGATGAGCAGCGTCGCGGCGCCGGCGTGCAGCGGGAACACCAGCAGGCCGCCGAGGCCGAAGGTGAACGCCAGCGGGGGAGTGCCGCAGAACAGGTCGGTTTCCCGGGGTTTGACCAGGTGCCGGGAGAACGTGTCGGCGATGGCGAGCAGGTCGCGGTGGAAATGCATGGTCGCCTTGGGACGGCCGGTGGTGCCGGAGGTGAAGGCGAGGAGGGCGACGTCGTCCGCGGCGGTGTCGACGTCCTCGAAGGTCTCGGGGCGGGTGGCGCAGCGGGCGGCCAGGTCGTCGGGGGTGTCGCCGCCGTAGCGGATCAGGGGGAGGTCGAAGGACTGCAGTTCCTCGGGATACCGGTGGTCGCAGAGGGCGATGACGGGCGAGCTGGCTTCGATGATTTTCGACAGCTCGTGCGCGCGCAGCATCGGCATGGTGGCGACGGCGACCGCGCCCGCTTTCAGTACGCCGAGCCAGCACGCGGCGAGCCACGGGGTGTTCGGACCGCGGAGCAGCACGCGGTTCCCGGGCACGACGCCTTGTGCGACGAGTTCGTGGGCGATCTGGTTGGCGCGGGTCAGAAGCTCGCCGTAGGACCAGGATTCGGTGGGGGAGAGCAGCGCGGGACGGTCGGCTCCCCAGCGCGCGATCGTGTCGTCGAGCAGGCGGGTGGCCGCGTTGAGCCGGTCCGGGTACTGCAGTTCGGGCAGGTCGAACCACAACCGCGGCCACTGCTCGAACGGCGGGAGGTGGTCCCGGCAGAACGTGTCGACATGCGCACTCGGCTGGAGCTGCACCACGTGCCCCCAATTCAGACGACGGCCATTCACGCGTCCAGCTACTGTAATACGTTTTACGACCGTCAGGAAGACGCAACATCGGACGGCGCTCGCGGGGGCACGGAGCGCAGTCGGGACGCTCCGGGGCGCGGGTGGTTCGGGCTTCCGCGGGGGTGGGGCGTGGGGGCGGCAGGCGGCAGGCGAAGTCCGCCGTGCGGGTGCTCCGGAGCGCGTCCGGGGTGGACTGGCGCGGTGCTGTTCGCGGGAGGCGGGGAGCGAAGCCCACGGTGCGGGCGCTCCAGAGCACGGCGGGGATGGGTTTCGGGTCATTCGCTCAGGGGCGCTCGCGGAGGTGGGTGGGGACCTCGGTGCGGCCGCAGGTGGTGCGCGGCTTCGTGCCGGAGCGCGGCGGGGTGGCCCGGCCGGTCAGGAACGGAGCCGCTCGCGGAACGCGGCGATGCGTCGGCGGAGGAGGTTGTCGAAGTCCTCGGCGGAGGTGTCGATCGCCGCGATGACACGTTCGAGCCGCTCGAGGTGGTCCGGGCGGGCGCGCCAGTGGGACGGCGGTACGCGCATCGTCGACTCGAGGAGATCGCCGGGATAGAAGTCGCCCTCGCAGAGCGGGTCTTGCTCCAGCATGGCCAGCGCCCGCGGCACGAGGATCGGCGCGCCGACGTCCTGGCCGAGCAGGAGGCGGACGTCCTCGACGGTGAGCAGCGCGATCGGCTTGCGCCGCAAGCGATGCACGGTTTCGATCAGCCGCGTCGCGTCGGCGGGCGGGTCGCCCCAATCGGAGTTTTCGATCTGCTCCAGGGACTGGTCGGACCGGTCGGCTCGTCGGGGCATGGGCGGTCACCTCCTTCCGGCGAGGATTTTCGCATCGGAGGACACCCGAGGCTTCGCGAAAAGTCCGTGAGGGAACCCCTCAAGACACACGGCAGCTCAGGCGTGGGCGTCCAGATAGGCGGGATCCGGCGGCGGGATCGGGACGTCCGGCTGTCCGGCCAGGAGCTGGTTCATCGCGGCGAAGTACGGCGGCGCGGCGACCGTGCCGCCGAACGCGCCGTGGCCGCAGTCGCCCAGGTGGACCGGGGTGCCGGGGCAGATTTCCTGGGGGTGGGGGCCGTCGGCGAAGACCATGGACGACACGGCGTAGCGGTCGACTCCGCCGACGAACGCGACGGATTCGCTTTCCTGCGTGGTGCCGGTCTTGCCGATGTCCGGGTGGGTCCAGCCCGCCGACTGGGCCGCGCGGGCGGACGTGCCGACGGTCGTGTCCTGGCTCAGCCCCGCCTCCAGCGTGTTCGCGACGCCGGGCGGGATCACCTGTTCGCAGGCCTGCTGGTGCAGCGAAACCGGCTGGCCGTGGCGGTCGGTCACGGACAGGATCGGGTTCGGCGGGCACCACATCCCGCCGCTCATCAGGGTGGCGGAGACGTTCGCCATCTCCAAGGGGCTCACCGGGCTGTTGCCCAGCGTGAACGACAGCAGGTTCTGGAAGTACTGCGACTGCGGTTCGTTGTATTGCGGGTTCTTCGACCGCGCGTCGGACGGGTCGGTGATCGGCTTGCTGCCCGCGTCGTTGGTCGCCATGGTGTTGCGCAGGCCCAGTTTCCGCGCCATGTCCAGCACCGCGGGCATGCCCACTTGCGCCTCCAGCCCGACGAAGGCGACGTTCGGCGACGTCGCCAGTCCGGTGGCCAGCGAGATCGGGTTCGGGTAGCTCGTGCCGTCGTTGCTCACCGGATAGCAGTGCGTGTACCGGTTCATGTTGGGCGGGTTGAAGCAGTCGCTGAACGGGTTCGGCAGCGGCGTGTTCAGGCCCGCTTTCCCGGTGACCATCGCCGCGGCCGAGGTGAAGATCTTGAACGACGAGCCCGCGCCGAACTTGTTGCTCGCGTCGGCGACGATGTTCGTGGACGTCTCGCCCTGGTCGGGATCGGTGCCGTAGTTGCGGTTCGCGACCATCGCGAGGACCTGGTGCCCGTCGCTGCCCGGTTGCACGCTCGCGAAGGTGTTCGCGACGCCGTCCTGCGCGGTCGGCACGTTCGCGTTCACCGCGTCCTTCGTCACCTGGCTCACGTGCGGGTCCATTGTGGTCTTCACGGTGTACCCGCCGGTGTCGATCTGGTCGGCGGTGAGCCCGGACTGGACGAGGTAGCGCACCGCGTACGCGCAGAAGAATCCGGCGTCCGGGGCGGCGCCGAGGCACGTGCTCGACGGAGCCTGCGGCCGCGAACCGCTGAGGCCCAGCGGAGTCGCCTTCGCTGTCGCGCCGTAGGACGCCGGGATCGAGCGCGCGGACACCATCGAATCGATCACCAGATTGCGCCGTTGGAGCGCCTTGTCCGGATGCGTGTACGGGTTGTAGACGTTGGGGTTGTTCACCATCCCGGCCAGCAACGCGGCCTGCGGCACGGTCAGTTTGTCCGCTGTCGTCCCGAAATACGCCTGCGCGGCGGCTCCGACCCCGTAGACCGTGCCGGTGTATTCGACCACGTTCAGGTAGTCGGCCAGGATGTCGTCTTTCGACACGGTCTGGCTCAGCTGCACGGCCATCTTCGCCTCGCGCAGCTTGCGCGCCAGCGAATCCTCCTGATCCCGTTGCTGCGCCGCCTTGTTGTTGCGGTCCACGACGTTCACGAGGTAGTTCTTCACGTACTGCTGCGTGAGCGTGGACGCGCCCTGCAGGTTTCCGCCGGAGCTGTTGTGCACCGCGGCGCGCAGCATGCCCTGCGGGTCGACGCCGCCCTCGCTGTAGAATCGGCGGTCCTCGATGTCGACGATCGCGGCTTTCATCGCGGGGGAGATCTGCGCCGGGGTGACCGGAATGCGGTACTGCGCGTACAAAGTCGCGATCGTCCCGCCGTTGCGGTCGGTGACCGTGGTGACGAGCGGCGGCTCCGCGTGCACGAGATCGGCGGAAATGGAGTCGACGGAATCGCTCACCTGGTTCGACAGCACGCCGGCTCCGATGGCGACCGGGGCCAGCGCGCCCGCGACGAGAATTCCGGCCAGCACGCACAATCCGAGGAACGGGGCTATCCCCCTGCGACGAGACACGGTTCCCACGTTATGCCTGTCCGGGTGAGAAACCGGTGTGCGGACGAGGGTGTTTCATCGAGCCAGCCTTCCGAGCAGAGCCGAAGCGACCGCGATCGCCGATGCGGTCGCACCTGCTAAGACGCCGAAGTCCGCCCAGAGGTTCGCAGGGGTGCCGATCAAGAGCCCCCGCAAGGCATCGACTTGATAACTCAGCGGGTTCGCGTGGCTCAGCACCTTGAGCCAGGACGGCATCAGGTTCACCGGATAGAGCGCGTTGGACCCGAAAAACAGCGGCATCGTGATCGCCTGGCCGATGCCCATCAGCCGTTCGCGCGAAAGCACCAAACCGGCGATAACGATGGAAAGACAGCAGAAAAAGGCCGAACCGAGCACAACGGCCACCGCGGTGCCGAGCAGCCGCAACGGATTCGCGGTCAGCCCGACCCCGAGCAGCGCGGCGAGAATCACCACGATGAACGCCTGGACGAGCGCGCGCACCCCGGCGGCGAACGCCTTGCCCGCCACCAGTGCCGCGCGCGGCGTGGGCGTGACGAGCAGCTTCGCGAGGACGCCCGCGTCGCGCTCCCAGATGATCTGGATGCCGTAGAAGATGGAGATGAACAACGCGGACTGGGCCAGGATGCCGGGCGCGAGATAGTCGAGATACGGCACCGATCCGGTCGGGATCGCGCGCAGCCGCGTGAACGTTTCGCCGAAGATGAGCAGCCACAGCGCGGGCTGGATCGCCCGGGTGAGCAGTTCGGTCTGGTCGCGGCGGAGTTTCTGCAGTTCCACCAGGCACATCGCGCCGATCCGGGAGAACAGCACGCGCAGCTGTCCCAGCGGGCCGGGGTCAGCCGAGACGGCGGGCGGTGCGGCGAGCGGCACGGACATCGCGGATCCCTCCTGCGTCGAGCGCGTTCCCGGTGACGGTCCGGAAGACGTCGTCCAAAGTGGACTCCGGGCCGAGTCCGGCTTCGAGGTCGGCCGGGGCGCCGAGCGCGCGGATCTTGCCGCTGTGCATCAGCGCGACGCGGTCGCAGTACTGCTCGGCTTCGTCCATGTAATGAGTGGTGACGAGCACGGTCATCCCGGTTTTGGCGCGGATCTCGGTGATCCGCTCCCAGACCGCCGAACGCGCCACCGGGTCGAGGCCGATGGTCGGCTCGTCGAGGATCAGCAGCCGGGGCGAGCTGACCAGCGCCTGCGCCAGCTCCAGCCGTCGGATCATGCCGCCGGAATAGCGGCCGGCCGGGCGGTCCGCGTCGTTCTCCAGTCCGACCAGTTCGAGCGCCTCGCGCACCTGAACGGCGCGTTGCGGGCGCGGCACGTCGAAGAGCCGGGCGAACAGCGACACGTTCTCGCGGCCGGTGAGCGCGCCGTCGGCGGAAAGCTGTTGCGGGACATAGCCGATCAGCCTGCGGACGGCCATCCGGCGGCGGGCGACGTCGAGTCCGAAGACGCTGATGCGGTCCGGGGAGACGGGCAGAAGCGTGGTGATCATCCGGATCGTGGTGGTTTTCCCGGCTCCGTTCGGGCCGAGGAGACCGAAGACTTCGCCTGCCTCGATGGAGAGATCCACGCCGTCGACCGCGACGGTGGCGCCGAAGGCGTGCCGCAATCCGGTGCAGCGGACTGCCGGTTCGATCATGCTGTCGCCTCCTTGAGGAGCTTCACGCCGGAGCAAGCTGCGCTCATGTGTCCTCCTTGAGCACCTCGGTGAGCCGTTCGAGAGCGGGCAGCGCGGCGACGATCGCCGCGGTGTCCTCTTCGGACAGTTGAGCGAGCGCCTCGGAAACGAGCCCGATGCGGGCGCGCCGCCAGGCCGCCATCCGGTCCCGGGCCGCGTCGGTGAGCTGCAACCGCGCGGCCCGGCGGTCGGCCGGGTCGACTTCGCGGCGCAGCAGGCCGGCGTCGGTGAGCACGTTCACGAGCGTGCTCACCGAATTCCCGGCGAGGCTCAGTTCCCGGGCCGCCGCCGCGACGCCGATGCCCGGGTTCCGGTGCACCACGCGCAGCAGTTCCACCTGGGAGCCGGGCAGATGCGGGCCGGGCAGTTCGGTGCGCACGCGGCGGCGCACGACCCGGCGTACGCCCAGTACCGCGGTGAGAACGCGTTCGGCGAGGTCGATCCGGGGAGCGGGCATGCCGCCAAGTTAGCTCTGACTCAGAGTCATTAGCAACACTAAATGTCCCGTTCGCCGGAAGCCTGCTGATTCATCCCCGGCGCAGGAGAAGGGCGACGCCCAGCGCGATCATCGTCGCCGCGATCACGCCGTCCAGGATCCGCCAGGCCGCCGGCCGGGCGAACACATCGGACAGCCGTCGCGCGCCGAGGCCGAGGGCGCTGAACCAGACCGCGCTCGCGACCACCGCGCCGATGCCGAACAACCAGCGGCTGTCGCCGTGTCCGGCCGCGACGGAGCCGACGAGGAGAACGGTGTCGAGGTAGACGTGCGGGTTGAGCCAGGTGAGTGCGAGACAGGTGAGGAGCGTGCGTTTCGGCGAGGTCAGGTCTGTGGGGGAGACGGTCAGCGTGCCCGGCCGGAAGGCGCGGCGTGCGGCGAGGATTCCGTACCCCACAAGGAAGAGCCCTCCGACGATCGCGATCACTCTGATCCCCGACGGCCACTGCTGCAGCACTGCCCCGATCCCGCTCACCCCGGCGGCGATGAGGACCGCGTCGGACAGCGTGCACACGAGGATCACCGGCACGACCAGGCCGCCGCGCAGCCCTTGGCGGAGCACAAAGGCGTTCTGCGCGCCGATGGCGACGATGAGGGACATGCCGGTGCCGAATCCGGCGCTGAGCGCAGCGATCACCCTGCCGACGTTAAGAGCCGGAGCGACCATTATTCCAGGTAAAGATTCTGAACTAAGATAAGCGATCGTGATGTCCGATCTTCCGCTCGACCAGGTCCGCACCTTGCTCGCGGTGGTGGACGAGCAGTCGTTCGACCGCGCCGCCGCGGTGCTGCACGTGACGCCGCCCGCGGTGAGCCAGCGGGTGAAGGCGCTGGAACAGCGGATCGGCCGGGTGCTCGTGCTGCGATCGAAACCCGTGCGGCTCACCGAATCCGGCGAGGTGCTGGTGCGGTTCGCGCGGCAGCTGACCCGGCTCGAGGCGGACACCCGCGCGGAGCTCGGCCTCGGCGGTCCCGGCGCGCCGACGACGCTGCCGATCGCGGTCAACGCGGACTCGCTGGCCACCTGGTTCCTGCCCGCGCTCGAAGAGGTGCCCGCCGAGCCGCCGGTCTCGTTCGACCTGCGCAGCGACGATCAGGACCACACCGCCGCCCTGCTGCGCGAGGGGCTGGTGATGGCCGCGATCACCGCGACGCCACAGCCAGTGCAGGGCTGCACGGTCAGCCGTCTCGGCACGATGCGGTACCGAGCGGTGGCGTCGGCGGAGTTCGCGCGGCGCTGGCTGGACGGCGGTTCGCTGGCGGAACGGCTGCCCGCCGCGCCCGCCGTGCTGTTCGATCGGAAAGACGATCTGCAGGACCGCTTTCTGCGCCGCTTGACCCGGCGCAAGCTGCCGGGCCGGGTCCGGCACTACGTCCCGGCGTCGGTGTCCTTTGTGGACGCGGTGGCGGCCGGGCTGGGGTGGGGGATGGTGCCGGACCTGCAGCTGTCCGGGCGGGAACTGGTCGATCTCGCGCCGGACCGGGCAGTGGACGTGGCGTTGTACTGGCAGCAGTGGAAGCTCGACTCGCCGCCGCTGGCCGCGGTGGCGGAGGCGGTGGGAAGGGCGGCCGGGCGCGCGCTGGGACCGTGACCGCGGATCGGCAGACAGAACCCGTCCGGACCGGGCATGCTGTGCGCGGGCTTCTCGAAGGAAAGGGACTCCAGTGACGGAAGCGGCCACCGCCGAGGCGATCGACCGGCTGAGCGACGACTGGAAGCTGGCCGAGGCCGAGGAGCTGGGCCGCCAGGCGGTGCGGGACTTCCCGGACGACCCGGCGCGGTGGATCGCGCTGGGGAAGGTGCAGCTGACCCAGTACCGCCTCGAAGACGCCCTGGAGTCCTTCGCGCACGCGGTGAACTGCCCGGATTCCCCGGCACTGGCGGCGGCGTGGCTGGTGGCGGGGTTGAGCCAGCTCCGCCGGTTCGAGGAGGCGCACGCAGCGGCCGAAGCGGGGCTGATCCGGTTCCCGGACGACCCGGAGATCCTGCACGCCCAAGCGCGGGTGCACTGCGATCAAGAGGACTGGGCGGACGCGCTGCCGATCTTCGAAAAGGCCCTGGCGGTCGATCCCGGGCGCGTGGACGTGGCGCGCTGGCGGGTGTTGGCGCTGGCTTCGCTGAAGCGTTACGCGGAAGCGGAGGAGGCCGGCCGGCAGGCGATCGAGCGGCACCCGGACGAACCGGATCCGCTGACGACGATGGGCCGGATAGCGGACCAGCGGGACCGCGACGAGGAGGCGCTGGCCTGGTACGAACGCGCGCTGGCGGTCGATCCGCGGAACGAGTGGGCGTTGCGGTGCAGGGTGAGCACCCTCTGGTACCTGGACCGGGCCGAGGAAGCGGAGGACGCGGCCAAAGCGGCGATGGAACTGCATCCCCGCGAGCCGCGGCTCCTGGTCGAGATGGGCTGGGTGGCCGACTACCGGGAGCGCGACGACGAGGCGCTGACCTGGTTCGAGCGGGCGCTGGAGATCGCGCCCCAGCTCGGCACGGCGCTTCGGTGGCGGGTGCGGAAGCTGCGGCTGCTGGAGCGGTTCGGCGAAGCCGAGCCGGCTCTGCGGGAGGCGCTCGACCTTCGGCCGGACGATGCCGGCCTTCTGCTGGAGGGCGGCGCGCTGGCCGAGGACCAGTCCCGCCTCGACGAGGCACTGGACTGGGTCGGCCGCGCCCTCGCGGTCGAACCGCGGGACAAGCTCGCGTTGCTGGCGAAGGTGAACCTGCTGCGGAAACAGCGGAAGCTCGCCGAGGCGGAGGTCGCCGCGCGGGAGGCGGTCGACCGGCATCCGGACGACGTGGACTGCTTGCTGAGAGCGGGCGAGGTGGCCGAGGACCGGTTCCGCTTCGAGGAAGCGCTGAACTGGGCCGAGCGGGCGTTCGCCGTCGATCCGGAGGACCTGAGCACGCTGGAGAACCGGGTGTTCGCGCTTCGCGGGCTGCGGCGGTTCGAAGCGGCCGAGGAGGTCGCTCGGGAGGCGGTCGGACAGCATCCGGACGACCCCGCTCGCTGGGTGGTCGCCGGATGGGTCGCCGGGGATCTGCTCCGGCACGAGGAGGCCCTCGAGTGCTACGACCGGGCTCTGGGGCTGGAGCCCTCGCATTTGCCCGCGCTGCGGTCGAAAATCGACACGCTGCGCGAGCTGTGCCGCTATTCCGACGCCGAAGCGACGGCGGAGGACGCGGCCGCGCGCTACCCGGAGAACGCGAGCCTGCTGGTGCAACGGGGCTGGATCGACGGTGACCAGCACGAATACGAGAAGGCGCTGGAGTGGTTCCAGCGGGCCGCCGGTCTCGACCCGCGGTTTTCCTGGGCTTGGCGGTCGCAGATGTCGGTGCTGATTTCGCTGCGCCGGCACGTCGAGGCCGAGGCAGTCTTCGAGGAAGCGGTCCAGCAGTGCCCGGACGAACCGGAACTGCTGCTGCAGCGAGCCTGGCTGGCGACCGACCGGTCCCGGTTCGAGGAAGCGCTTTCGTGGTGCGACCGAGTGCTGGAGTTCGACCCGGCGCACGCTCGGGCGCTCGGGGAGCGCGTGGCTTCGCTGCGTCAGCTGCGGCGGTTCGAGGAGGCCGAGGCAGCGGCGGAAGAGGCGATCAAGCAGCGCCCGGACGAACCGGACCTCCTGGTGCAGCTGGGCTGGGTGCGGTACGACGAGTCCCGGTTCGAGGAGGCGCTGGATTCGTTCCGCCGGGCGCTCGAGCTCGACCCGGCGCATTCCTGGGCATTGCTGGCCCTGTCGGTGGGGTATTTCCGGCTGCGCCGGTTCGACGAGGCGAAGGCCAGCGCGCGGGCGATCCTCGACCGGCAGCCGGGCAACATCACCGGCTTGATGCAGATGGCGGCGCTCTGCCGGGGCGGCGACAGCGCCGAGGAAGCCATCCAGTGGTACGACCGGGTGCTGGCGGTCGACCCGAAGCACGCCGGTGCGCTCGAATGGCGGGTGACCGCGTTGCGCCGGCTGCGCCGGTTCGGCGAAGCCCGGGCGGCGGTCAAGGAAGCGATCGCGCTCTGTCCGAATACCCCTGAACTGCTTGTGGAGCGCGCCTTGCTGCTGGGCGACGAGGGGCATTTCGAGGAGGCGCTGGAAAGCATCCGGCAAGCCCTCGACCTGGATCCGCTCCACGCGCTGGCGCTGGAGTGGCGGGTGGTCGCGCTGCGCCGGACGAGGCGGTTCGAGGAGGCCGAAGCAGCGGCGAAGGAGGCGATCGAGCGGCGTCCGGACGAGCCGGATCTGCTGGCGGAGCTGGCCCTGCTGCACGACGAGCAGCTGAAGTACGAGGAGAGCCTCGCCTGGTTCGACCGGGCGCTGCGGATCGATCCGCTGCTCGTGGACGCGATCACCGGGCGGTCCGCCGCGCTGCGCTCGCTGCGCCGGTTCGACGAGGCCGAGCGGGCTGTCGCCGAGGTGCTGGAACGGATGCCGTGGAACCGGTCGCTGCGCGAGGAACTCGTCTGGATCTACCACGACAGCCGTCGGCTGGACGAGGCCGACCAGCAGCTCGCGCTGTTGCGGGCCGATGCCCGGAATTCCGGCGAGGAAGCCGAAACCGCGGCGCAGTCGGGGTGGATCCGGTTCGCCGCGGGGGATTATCCGGCCGCTGAGGAACGGTTCCGTACCGCCTGCGAGAAGGAGCCGGACAGCGCTGATCACCAGTTCGGTCTCGCCTGGTGCCTGGTCCGGCAGGCTACGCCGCAGCGTCGCGACGAAGCCGAGAAGCTGTGTTTTTCCGTGCTGGAGAAGGACAAGCGATATCACGCCGCGCACACTTGCCTCGGGGTGCTGAATTACCAGCGGCGGCAGTTCGCTCAGGCGGAACAGCATTTCCGCCGCGCGGTCGAACTGGATCGCCATCACGCCAGCTACGTCGATCTCGGCGCGCTTTACTCGCAGCTCGGCCGGTTCGACGAGGCGGAAGCCCACCTCGACGCGGCGCTGGAACGCGATTGGTACGACGCCCAGGCGCACGTCGAACTCGGATATCTCCATCTGCAGCGGGAAATCGACGATCCGGCGGGCAAATCCGGCGCCGGCGCCGCGCGGCATTTCCGGCAGGCGCGGCAGATCGATCCGGCGAACGGAAGCGCGAGTCTCGGGCTCGCGGTCGCGCTCATGCGGTCAGCGGGCGATTTCGTCGAGGGCGAAGACGTCCTGCAGCAAGCGTTGCGCCGCAACGACTGTGACCTGCCGCGGTGGCAGTTGCTGGTGGCAGTGGCCAAATTGCTCATCGAACGCGGCGACGCCACCCAAGGACGGCAGTTTCACGCCGACGCGCTCGCTCGCGCGCAGGAGGCGATTTCCCTTGCCTCGAACGAAGCCGAGCCCTACTTCGTCGCCGCTGTCGCGCGGTACAAACTGGCTGAGTCCGCCGGGGATTTCCCGGCGAAGCCGATGCAGCGGCGCAAGGCGATCCGCGATCTGCGCCGGTGCGTGAAACTCGATCCGGGGAACGTCGAGGCGCAGCGCAGCCTGCAGATCATGGAGGAAAGCCTGCGGATCACCCGGAGCAGCACGGCGGGCAGCGTCGTCGTGGTGGTCGTCGGGATCGCCGCGCTGATCGCGTTGTGGGTCGCGTTCTTCCTGTCCGACAAGATCACCGGCGTCATGCTGACGACGCTCACGCCGGTGCTCGTCGGGCTCATGGTGGTGGGATTGGTGCTGCCGTTCCTGATCAGGCTGAAGCTGCCCGGCGGGGTCGAGGCGGATCTGAGCGCGAGCATCCGGCAGATCTCGTCCGGCCCGACCGGCGAGGAGACGTTCGGGCCGGGCCGGTTCAGCGTCACCGCCGCCGCGTCGAGCCCGGGGCCGCAGGGGCAGTTGGCCAGGTTCTGATTTATCCCTGCGTGATGGGCCAGAGGTCGTCGTTGAGAAGCCGCTTCACGATCTTTCCGGTGGCGTTGCGGGGAAGTTCGGGCACGAAGTAGACGTCGCGCGGCACAGCGAACCGGGCGAGTTTCTGGTGGATGTAGTGCCGGACGTCCTCGGCGTGCATGCGCGCGCCGTGGCGGAGGACGACGTAGGCGGCGAGGCGCTGGCCGAACTCGTCGTCCGGTACGCCGACCACGGCCGCGTCGGAAACGCCCGGCAGCGCGGCCAATGCTTCCTCGACCGGGCGCGGGAACACGTTCTCGCCGCCGGACACGATCATCTCGTCGGCCCGGCCGGTCACGAACAGCCGCCCGGACGCGTCCTGGTAGCCGACGTCCCCGGTGGCCATCAGGTCGTGGGCGCGCGGGACGCTGGAACCGTTGGTGTAGCCGTCGAACAGCATGTCGTTGCCGACGAAGATCTGGCCCTCGTCGCCGGGCGGGACGGGGCGGCGGTCCTCGTCCAGGATCGCCACCTGGGTGCCGGGCGGGCAGCGGCCGGCGGACGTCGGCGCGGCGCGCAGGTCCGCCGGGTCGGCGATGCTCGCCCAGGAAACCTCGGTGGAGCCGTAGAAGTTGTAGAGGACGTCGCCGAAGGTGTCCATGAACGACGTCACGAACGCGCCCGGCATCGCCGATCCGCTGCTCGCCACGATCCGCAGCGACGACAGGTCGTACCGGTTGCGCACGCGTTCGGGCAGGTCGAGGATCCGCTGCAGCATGATCGGCACCGCGAACAGCGCGTCGCAGCGGTGTTCGGCGATCGTGCGCAGCGTGTGCTCCGCGTCGAACCGGCGGATCAGCGACAGCTCCGCCCGCAGCGCCATGCCGAGCTGCATCGCGGCCAGTCCCCAGCTGTGGAACAGCGGGGCGGCCACGGCGATCTTGTCCCTTGCCCGCAACGGGATTCGCGACAAAACGGTCGCCGACGTGCTCACGCCCTTCGGCGTCGGACGGCGCGCGCCCTTCGGGGCCCCGGTGGTGCCCGAGGTCAGCACGACGATCCGGCCTTCGCGTTCGCTCGGCTTCGGCCGCGTCGTGGGGGCGTCCTGGAGCAGCTCGTCCAGCGTGCGGTAGCCCTGATCGGCGTCGTCCCACGTGCTCACGCGCGGGAATTCGCCGGGCACTGACGCGATGATCGGCGCGAACTCGTCGTCGGCCAGCACCGCGGCGGGCGGGTGCTGCGTGAGCACTTCTTCGACGGCGGCGGGGGAGAGGCCGGTGTTGAGCAGGACGACGTCGACGCCGAGCTTGCTGCATCCGACGAACGCCTCGACCATCGCCGCGTGGTTGCGGCACATCAGCGCGACCCGCGAACCGGCCTCGACGTCGAGCGCGGCCAGCGCGTTGGCCAGCTGGTTGCTGCGTTCGTCTATCTCGCCGAACGTGCGCGTGTTGCGCTCGTCGTGCACCGCGATGTCGTCCGCGCCGCGGGCGGTCGCGGCGAGGTACCCGCCGGCCAGTGTCGCGCCCCAGCGAGCGAACGAACTGAGCTGCTTGACCATTTTGTCCGGCCGTCCCGCGGCCAGCACGCCCGCGCGGACCAGCGTGTTCGCCGTGCGCAGGGCGGTCGCCGGCTCGTGCTCGGGCGGGTCGCCCGGCAGTCCGGACAGCTGTTGCCCGATCCGCTTCGACAGCTGCTTGAGCAGGCCTTTCACCGTGCCGCGGGCGAGCAGGCCGGAGTGTTCCGGCGGCAGCGACGGGAGCATCATCCGCAGCACTATCTCGGTGCCGCCGCGCGGGACCGGGCGCAGTTCGACCGACACCCAGGTCCGCTCGTCCGGGAGGCCGCACCAGACGACGTGCTCGCCCGGCCGGTACACCGCCGCGTGGATGGTGCCCTCGGCCACGGTTTCCCGGTCCGGGGCCAGCCGGATCAGGCAGTGCGGGCCGCGGCCGCGTTCGGCGGGCACGGTGACCTCGCACCAGCTGATCGCCGGGACGAACCTCGGGTAGAGCTCGGGCGTGCCGACGATCTGCCACACCTGTTCGGGCGAGTGCCCGACCACCGCACTCGCCTCGACTACATCGTCTCGCATCGCGATCCGCCTCGCCGCCGCACGCGTGTGGGCTCCCCGGTCCTTCCCGGACGCGTGTTCAGGTTGCGGGGACGCTACCAGGCAAGAGAGGCCTGGGGTACTCCGAAAGACCGGAAATCCAACCAGGTGGGAATTTTCTTGCGGGGTTTTCCCCGCCGGCGACAGGCGCGATCGGGCGGGTTCCGGCGCCCCGGACATAATGGGCCGGGTGGAGCAATTGGTCGAGGAATACGGACCCAGCTGGGACCCGGGCCCGTACGAACGGGGCACCGACGGACCGCGCGTGATCCTGGTCGGAGCGGACACGTCGCCGACCGGGCTGCGGGCGACGTCCTACGGCGGCGGCCTCGCCCGGAGGCAGCGCGCGCGGCTGGTCGTGGTGTACGTGGCCGCGCCGACGGTGTGGACCGGCCTCGCCGCGTCCGCGGTGGTCGACGTGCAGCAGCAGACCTTCGAGGAGGAGATCGAGCTGCTGCGCGCGGAACTGCGCGACCGGGCGGCCGACCTGCAGGTGCCGGTCACGTTCGTGGTCCGCCGCGGCGAGACGTTCCCCGAACTGCGCCAGGCCGCGCAGGAGGCGAACGCGGACATGGTCGTGGTCGGCGCGTCCGAACAGGGCGGGCACCGGCTCGTCGGCTCGGTCGGCAACCGGCTGGTGCGCGCCGCGACCTGGCCGGTCGTCGTCGTTCCGTGAGCGATCTCGCGGACTTTGAGGACACCGTCGCGCGCCTGCGTGCCGCCGGATGCGTGTTCGCCGAGGACGAGGCGCGGCTCCTGCTGGGCCAATCGGGCGACCTGGCCGCGATGGTCGAGCGAAGGGTCGCCGGGGAACCGCTGGAGTACATCCTCGGCTGGGCGGAGTTCGCCGGACGCCGGTTCGTCGTCGCGCCGGGCGTTTTCGTGCCCCGGCACCGCACCGAACTGCTCGTGCGGCTGGCCGTCGGGTTCGCGCGGAAACAGTCGGTGGTGCTCGATCTGTGCTGCGGCTCCGGTGCGCTGGGCGCAACGGTCGCGGCCGAGCTGCCCGGGATCGAACTGCACGCGGCGGACGTCGAGCCCGCCGCGGTCGACTGCGCTCGGCAGAACGTGCCTGGTGAGGTCTACGAAGGCGATCTCTACGCCCCGCTTCCGCAGCGGTTGCGCGGCCGGGTGGACGTGCTGATCGCGAACGTCCCGTATGTCCCCACCGACGACGTCGCGCTCATGCCGCCCGAGGCGCGCGACCACGAACCCCGCGTCGCGCTCGACGGGGGCGCGGACGGTCTCGACGTGCTCCGTCGCGTCGTCGCCGAGGCTCCGGCGTGGCTCGCGCCGGGCGGGCACGTGCTTTTCGAAGCCAGCGAACGCCAATCGGCCGCCGCTGTCGCCGGGGTGCGCCGGGCAGGGCTGGCCGCGGCCGTCGAAGAGGATGACGAACTCGGCGCAACGGTCGTGGTGGGACTGCGCGAACACTGAACGGCAAACCGGATTCGCCCGCTTTCCGTACTGCGTGGGCCCGGTGGGGCCGTCTAGGGTCGACGCATGAAGGTCGGCCTGCTCACCCGGGAGTACCCGCCGGACGTCTACGGGGGAGCGGGGGTGCACGTCGAGTTCCTCGCGCGGGAACTGCGGTCGCTGGTCGACCTTGACGTGCACTGCTGGGGCCCCGACCGTCCGGACGGCGCGCACGGGCACCGCGACGCGCACGGTTACGCCCAGCCCGCGTTCGCCACGATGGACATCGCGGTCTCGATGGCCGACGCGCTCGCCGGCCACGATCTCGCGCACAGTCATACCTGGTACGCGAATCTCGGCGGTCATCTGGCGAAGCTCGCGCACGGCATTCCGCACGTCATCACCGCGCATTCGCTCGAACCGCTGAGGCCGTGGAAGGCCGAGCAGCTCGGCGGCGGCTACCGCGTGTCGTCGTGGATCGAGCGCGACGCTTACGAAGCGGCGGACGCGATCATCGCGGTCAGCTCCGGCATGCGACGCGACGTGCTCGCCGCGTACCCGAACGTCGATCCGGCGCGGGTGCACGTGGTGCGCAACGGCATCGACACCGAGCTGTACCAACCCGATCCCGGCACTGATGTGCTGGAGAAGCACGGCATCGATCCGAACCGGCCGTATGCGCTGTTCGTCGGACGGATCACGCGGCAAAAAGGCGTGCCGCATCTCGTGCGCGCCGGGGCCGCTTTGGACGAAGACGTGCAGCTGATCCTGTGCGCGGGCGGCGCGGACACGCCGGAGCTGGACGCCGAATTCCGCGGGCTTGTTGCGGAGCTGCAGGAAAAACGGTCCGGCGTGCACTGGATCCCGGAAATGCTGCCGCGCGCCGAAGTCGTCCAGTTGCTGACGCACGCGCTGGTGTTCGTGTGCCCGTCGGTTTACGAGCCGCTCGGCATCGTGAACCTGGAGGCGATGGCGTGCGGCACCGCGGTGGTGGCCAGCGACGTCGGCGGCATTCCGGAGGTGGTCGCCGACGGCGAGACCGGGGTGCTGGTGCATTACGACGAGACCGAGCCCGGCGCTTTCGAGGCCGGGCTCGCGCGCGGGATCAACGACCTTGCCGCCGACCGGGACCGCGCCACCCGGCTGGGCCTCGCCGGGCGGGACCGCGCGGTGGGAGAGTTCGGCTGGGCAGCGATCGCCGCCGCGACGGTCGGGGTTTACGAGGCGTGCGGGAGGGTTTCGTGATCGACGGATCCGATGTGCTGGGGATCGTCCTCGCCGGGGGCGAGGGCAAACGGCTGATGCCGCTGACCACCGACCGCGCGAAGCCCGCGGTCCCGTTCGGCGGCGTGCACCGGCTGATCGACTTCGTGCTGTCCAATCTGGTGCACGGCGGGATCCGCCGGATCTGCGTGCTGACGCAGTACAAATCGCATTCGCTGGACCGGCACATCTCGACGACGTGGCGGCTGTCGGCGCTGACCGGCGAGTACGTCACGCCGGTGCCCGCGCAGCAGCGGCTCGGCCCGCGCTGGTTCCAGGGCAGCGCGGACGCCATCCACCAGAGCCTGAACCTCGTGCACGACGAATCGCCCGCGTACATCGCGGTGTTCGGCGCGGACAACATCTACCGGATGGACCCGCGGCAGATGATCGACGCGCACATCGCGTCCGGCGCGGGCGTGACGGTCGCCGGAATCCGCGTGCCGCGCGCGGAGGCCCGTTCGTTCGGCGTGATCAGCACCGAGGACGGGACGAAGATCGACGCGTTCCTGGAGAAGCCCGAGGATCCGCCCGGCCTGCCGGATTCGCCGGACGAATCGTATGTGTCGATGGGCAATTACGTCTTCACGACGCAGGTGATGCTCGACGCGCTGCACGCGGACGCCAAGAACCCGGCGTCCAAACACGACATGGGCCGCGACATCATCCCGGCGCTGGTGGAAAAATCCGAGGCGGCGGTGTACGACTTCAACGGCAATGTGGTGCCCGGCGAAACCGGCCGGGACCACGGCTACTGGCGCGACGTCGGAACGATCGACAGCTATTACGACGCGCACACGGATCTGATTTCGACGCAGCCGATTTTCAACCTGTACAACCGGAAATGGCCGATCCTGGCCCACCCCGGCCAGCGCGCGGCGGCGAAGTTCGTGGAAGGCGGCACGGCGACCCAGTCGATCGTCAGCAACGGCTGCATCATTTCCGGCGCGCAGGTGGTGGATTCCGTGCTGTCGCCGGATGTTTTCGTGGAGAACGGCGCGGTGGTGCAGGGTTCGGTGCTGCTGGACGGCGCGCGAGTCGGCCGCGGCGCGGTGGTGCGGCGGGCGATCTTGGACAAGAACGTGGTTGTCCCGCCGGGCGCGCACATCGGGGTGGATCTGGCACGGGACCGCGGTCATTACCACGTGAGCGATTTCGGGATTGTGGTGCTGGGCAAGGGAGAAACCGCGATCTAGCCGACGGGGTCTCGCTGCCCTGTCGTCCCGATTGCCGGGCACATTCGGTCAATGAATGAAGCGCGGCCCGAGTTCGTTCTGCTGTGTCTGCCCCGCGACGTTAAAGTCGCGCGTCCGGCAGGCACTTCGAAAAGGACTCCCGCACCGTGAACCAAGAGACCTCGTTCAATCCGGCACTCGGCTTCGGTTCGGGCGGGATCGTCGTCACGGTCCTCACCGTCGTCGCGCTGTGGCTGGTGTTCTCCAAGGCGGGATACCCCGGGTGGGCGGCGATCGTCCCGATCTACAACGTCTACGTCTGGCTGAAGGTCGCCGGCCGTTCCGGATGGTGGCTGCTCCTGCTGCTCGTCCCGCTGGTCAACCTGGTGGTCGTCATCGTCGTGTCGCTCGACATCGCCAGGGCGTTCGGCAAGAGCGGCGTCTTCTGGTTCTTCGGCCTGTTCCTGTTCTCGATCATCGGTTACCTGATCCTGGGCTTCGGCCGGGCCCGGTACACCGCGCCCGGTCCCCGGTGACGGATCCGGTTCAGCCCAATGCGGCGACGGCGCGCGCGATGACCTCGGACGGGCTCGCCTGCCCGGCGATCTCCGCGCGCACCTCGGCCGCGGCCGAGGCGAACGAGTCCTCCTCGAGCAGCCGCCGCACCAGTTCCCGGATCGTCTCGGCGTCCACAGCGGCCGGATCGTGGCTCAGCCCGACGCCCCGCTCGACCACCCGCTCCGCCGACATCGGGTTGTCCGCGAAACTGGGCAGCACCAGTTGCGGCACCCCGTAGAACAACGGCGCGGCCGTAGTCCCGGACCCGCCGTGATGCACGATCGCCGAACACCCCGGCAAGAACACCGACAGCGGCAAATACCCCACCGACCGGACGTTCTCCGGAAGCTCGCCCAGCTCGCCCACATCGGCGGTGCCCGCCGCGAGAACGACCTCGACGTCCATCCCGCCGAGCGCGTCCAGCACCACCTTCAGGCTGCTGATCCCCGCCATCGCGGGCACGACCGTGCCCAGCGTGACCGCCACCCGAGGCCGCTCCGGCTTCCGCAGCGCCCACTCCGGCAGCACCGACCCGCCGTTGTAGGGCACGAACTGCATCGGCCACCAAGGCGCGCCGTCGCGTTCGTCGGCGTGCTCCTCGTCCGCGCGCAGGCCGCCCATGCTCGGCGCGCGCGGGTCGATCCGGGCGATGACGTTCGGCGGCGCGTCCCCGAGGCCGAGCTTCTCGCGCATCAGCGCGACGAGTTCGCCGTCCAGGAAGTCGTGGTGCTCGGTGCGCCACGAGAGGTCCCTGGCCGACCACGAGATCCGGTTGCCGACCTCGAGCGCGGGCACGCCAAGGGCCACCGCGGCGAGCGCGCCGGAGGCGTGGTCGGACGGGTAGACGACCAGGTCCGCGCCGAACGCCCGGCCCGCTTCGATCGTGCCCTTGGTCATGGCGGCGGTGAAGAGCCCGAAGGGACCTTCGTGCTGCCGCGCGATCCGGTACTCCTCGGGTTCGTCCGGATCCGGCGCAGTCCCGTCCTTGACGGTGGCCAGCAGATCGGTCCAGATGTCGCGGCCGGGGAAGACGTCGGCGACCGGCAGCCCGGCGCGCGCGGACACCTCGGCGATCTCCGCGGTGGTGGCCAGCAGCACGTCGTGCCCGGCGGCGCGGGCGGCCCAGACGACGGGGATCAGCGGAAGGGTGAGCCCGTACCCGGGCGCGGACGCGAACAGGATCTTCACCTCTCCGAGACTGCCAGAACCGTGACGTTCCCCGCATCCCGGTTTCTGTTTCGCCGCACCGGTAACGCGCGGGGCCGTCGCGGCGACACATCCGCAGATCATCACTTCCGGAAAGGCCCGGTCCCCATGCGAAAAGCCCGTGTCGCGGCGTTGCTGACCCTGGTCGGCCTCGGCATCGCGATGTCCCCCGCGGTCACCGCCGACGCCGGTCAGACCAGCACCTGGTGCACCAAAAAGGAACAGGTGGCGATCCTCGGCACGTCGGCCGACACCGGCTACGGCACCACGGGCTACCAGTCCGCCACGGACACTTACGCGCCGACGACCTACGGCTGGACCACGAAAATCGCCAACGACCTCCGCGCTCAGTGGAACACCACGACGAAGAACTACGCGCACAACGGCGCGATGGCCACCGACTACCTCCCCGGCGGCCGCTGGCCCGACACGACCGGCGCGCTCGCCGACATCACGCAACGCCAGCCCGACCTGGTCCTCGTCGACCTCGGCGGCAACGAACTGATCTCGCAGGCCGACCCGGCGGTGTTCAAGGCGAACCTCGGCAAGGTCATCGACAACATCCGCGCCGCGCGGCCCGGGGTCGACATCCTGCTGTCGATCTACGCCGAGCTGAAGTGGACGCCCAACCAGTGGGGCGGCCAGACGCAGAAGTACTTCTGGTCGCAGTACGCGACCTCGATCTACCAGACGGCGGTCGAGAAGGGCACCGCGCTGGTGGACCTGCGGCAGTACATCCCGCCCGCCGGATCGGCGAATCTGCCCAACCCGAGCCCGTGGCTGGCGGACAACGTGCACCTGAACGACGCGGGGAACCTCGCCGAGTACGGGATGTGGTGGGGGTGGACGTCGAGCCTGGGGAGCATCTGCTGAGCGGTCTGTGAAGGGAACCCTGAGGGAATCAGATTCCGTCAGGGTTCCCCTCACTGACCTGTGGGCATCGCGCGCGGGACGGGACTTCGCGACGGTTTCGCTGCGCCAGTCCTGTACGTCCCGCCGAGGACGAAGCCGAGCGTGGCGTACGCGTCGAGATGCCGCGCGTGGTACGGGTGGTCGGTCACCGTGACGACGTCCAGCCCGGCGCGATCGGCCTCCTGCGCCTCGGCGATCAGCCGCGCGGGATCGCCGTCCCCGACCGCGGTGCCGTTGAACCCGGAATCGAGCCGTACTCCGAAGACCGTCATGATCCCCTCCCCGTTCCGACCTTGCCGGAACTCTCGCGCCGGAACTCTCGCGCCGGTGCTGGCAGCTCGGGAGTGGCGGAACGCGCCGGCGGGGTCGCGGTTGCTGCTGCTCACAGCGTTTCCGCAGGTCAATGTGGGTGGCGTAACCTCGGCGTAATCAAAATCCAGGTAGCGTCGCCGACGTGGTGACTACGCAGCGGAGGGCGGAACGGGCCCGGCAGATGGCCGACGGCCTGCGGCAGCGGATCGTCGCGGGCGAGGTCGGCGAGCTGCTTCCGAGCGAGCGCGCATTGGGCGAGTGGTTCGGCGCTTCGCGGAACGTCGTGCGGGAAGCGCTCGCCTTGCTGCGCGATGAAGGGCTCGTCGAACGTCGGCAGGGCGTCGGGACGCTGGTGGTGCGCCCGAAGTACGGCCACGGCCTCGACCGGTTGGCCGGGTTGGCGGAGGCGCTCGAAGGGCACGGCGAGGTCGTGAACGAGGTGCGCACCGCCGAGACGGTCGTCGCGCCGCCCGCGGTGGCGGACCGTCTCGGCCTGGCTGCGGGGGAGGAGGTCGTGCACCTGGAGCGGGTCCGTCGGCTGGGCGGGGCGCCGCTGTCGCTCGACTCGACGTATTTGGTGGCGGATCTGGGGATTCCGTTGCTGGGGAAGGATTTGGCGCACCGGGATCTCTTCGCGTTGCTGGAGGAGACGAACGGCATCCGGCTGGGGCGGGCGGAGGTGGAGGTGCACGCGGTGTCCGCCGGACCGGATACGGCGGCGTTGCTGGAGATCGCGCCGGGGACGGCGGTTTTCGCGCTGGACCGGTTGACTCGGTTGCCAGACGGGCGGCCGGTGGACGCGGAGTGGCTGCACGTGCGTGCGGATCGGCTGACGTTGCGGGCGACTTTGCAGCGTGGCGCGGGGTGATCCGGCTGGAGCGGCGTTGCCGGCCATCGCGCTCGAGGGCCGGTTTCGCCCCGGAGTGCCGGTGGCGTGGTCATCGTGCGAGTGATCCCACGACAGTGCTCGGCACGATTCCGGTGCGAGCAAACGACTTCCGGAGGTTCCCGAGATGATCGCCGCACTCATCGTCACCGGGTTGCTGGCCGGGATCGGCATCACCGCCGTCGGGCCGGGCGGGGTGCTCGCGACCGTCGGGCTGTTCGTCTTCACCTCGCTCGCCCCGGCGCAGGTCGCGGGGACAGCGATCGTCACGCACGTCGCCACCGGAATCCTCGGCAGCGCCGCGTTCGTCCGTTCCGGACAGTTGCGCGAACCGGAAACCCGGAAAATCGCGGGAGTTCTCGCCGCCGCCGCGGTGGTGGGAACACCGCTCGGCGTACTGCTGAACTCCGGGGTGTCCACAAAGGCCTTCGGAATCGTGCTCGGCGGGTTCGCGCTCGTAGTTGCGGTGTTCGTCGGTTTGAAGGGACGGGAGCGGCCTGTGGGGTTGCCGGTCGCGGGAGCGATCGGGGCGGGAGTCGCGGTGGCGGCGGGACTGGTCGGGGTCGGCGGGCCGATGCTGGCGGTGCCGTTGCTGGTCGTCGCCGGGATGCCGGTGCTGGGGGCGCTCGCGGCGGCGCAGGCGCAGTCGGTGGTGATCGCCGCCGTGGGAACGGCCGGCTACGTCCTGCACGGAGCGGTCGACTGGCGGCTGGCGGCGATCGTCGGGATCCCGGAGCTGGCGGGCGTGCTGATCGGCTGGCGGATCGCGCACGCGTTGCCTGCCAAGACGCTCAAGGCCGCTCTCATCGCGGTGCTGGTCGGGATCGCGCCGTATCTCGCGTTGCACGGCTGAAGCCGGGTGGCTCCGCGAGGAACCACCCGGCTGTGAGTCACCGGTCGAAGGGAAGTTCCATGACCGCTCCCGGGACCGGTTTCCCGGCGCGGGCGGCGGTCAGTTCCGCGGTGGACAGAGCGCGGCGGTAGAGGCGCGCGTCGTCCAGTGCGCCGGTCAGGTGCTGCGCGCCGTCCAGGCGTTCGCCCAGCCACAGCTGGAACGAGACGGTCTGGGTGACCGAACCGGGGGAGTCCGGACCGGACGCCGCCACCGCGCCGTCGACCAGGATGCGGAGTTGGCCGCCGGATCGCTGGAGCGCCACGTGGTGCCATTTCTGGTCGTCGTACGCCGATTGCGTGGTCACCGACTTGCTTCCGGCGGCGGTGGTCATCATCGCGATCAGACGGTGTGACGCGGGTTCGGCGCGCAGCCACAGTTGCGGCGCGGTCGAGCCCATGCCACCCAGCCACAGGAGGGGCTGCGGGTCCTTCGCGGCGCCGTATTTGACCCAGGTGGAGAAGGTGAAGTCGCCTGAGCCCACCAGCTGCGCCGGCGAGTACGGGACGCGCACGAAGCCGTTCTTCAGCTGGACCGCCTTGCCGAACTTGCCGGGAACCACACTGGCGTCGCCGAGCACGCGAGCGGGTTGTCCACTTGCGACGTCTGGAGTGGACACTCCGGGCGAACGCTTCCAGCCGAGGTAGTTCTCGTCGAAGCGGGCGAAGCGGATCTCGTCACGGGCGTCCACCGCGCCGCCCTCGTACATCAGGCCGATTTTCGCGTTCTTGTCCTGCGGGCCGCTCAGCTGGACCAGGTCGGAGTAGCCCGACCAGTCCGTCGTGACCCGCGTGCCCTGGTCGGCGTTCTCCCAGGTGCGACCGTCGTCATAGGACGAACGGACGGTCATCCAGCGCCGCCGGTCGGTGTCCGCGGGAGAAGCGAAGAGGATCCGTTTTCCGCCCGGACGGTCCAGGCGCAGCAGAGAACCTTGCACCATCGGTGTCACGAGATCGGGAATCGTGGTGAAGCGCTGGGAGAACGTCTCGCCGCCGTCGCGGCTCAGGGCGTAGTCGCGGTTGCCGATGTCGGTGCCGCTCTGTTCGCGACCGCCGGCGTAGACGGTGCCGTCCGGCAGTTCCACGACACTGACCTCCGACGGCTTTTGCCTGAAGGTGCCGCCTACGGGATGCAGGTAGTTGTCGACCGCACCGACGTGCCAGGTGGAGCCGCCGTCGTCGCTGTAGATGAGTCCGGCGTAGTTTTCGACGGAATTGGTGCCGTCACTGCGTTCGGCGTTCACGCCGAAGACGAGCCGGCCCGCGTGCTGGCCGTGCTGGAGCTGGATGCCGTGCACCGGACCCGAGGCGTACCAGGAATCCCACGCGGGCAGCTTCGCTTGCGCGCTGATGTCGACCGGTGTCGACCAGGTGCGGCCGTCGTCGGTGCTGTACTGCGAGTGAGGCGTGCGCGGGCAGGGTACGTCCCAGCCTTTGTCGTCGGTGCGGCCCTTGTTGTACGTGGTGATCAGCACGACGCGGCCGGTCTTGGTGTCCACAATGGGCACTGGGTTCCCGTGGGTGTCCCCGCCGCCGCGGTTCACCACTTGCAGCGGCGACCAGGTGGTGCCGCCGTCGGTCGACCGCTTGAGCACCAGGTCGATGTCGCCGGTGTCGCCGCAGTTGTTCTTGCGGCCCTCGGCGAAGGCCAGCAGCGTGCCGTGCGTGCTGCGGACGATCGCCGGGATGCGGAAGCAGGCGTATCCGGTTTCCTGGTGCGGGTTGAAGAGTGCCTTCTGATCGAACTGAGGGGCGGCCTGCGCTGAGGCCGGAGCGAGGAAAGCCAGCAGTACGAACGCCAGCACCACGCGAAGGGCGGTTCTCATCTGGTCTCCGTTCCGAACTGTCCGGAAAGGACGGCCACGCCGTGCGCGGCCAGTTCCACTTCGGACGATGGCTGAGCGGGATCGGCGAGCAAATCTGTACCGGGCGAAGGCAGGGAAACGGTGACGGCTTCAGCCTTGTGGTTGAGCAGGAACAGATAATCGTCCGCGCCGTGGCGCACGACTGCCTGGACGCCGTCCGGCAGACCGGGCAGCACCGGCGAAACTCCGGCGTCGGCGGTGATCCGGTCGAAGAGCGTGCGCATGACGTCCGCGTCCGGCCGGGTGCCGAGGTACCACGCGACGCCCGAGCCGAACTCGTGCCGCGTGATCGCGGGCCGACCGGCCAGCGGACCTTCGGCGAAGGTCGCGACGACGTCCGCGCCCTCGGTTTCGATCCATTCGGACCAGATCGTCGCGCCGACGGAGGCGCCGTCGAGGTCGAGCGTCGTGGAACCGCCTTCGGGCAGCGGCCAGAATTCGTCGACGCGCAGGCCGAGGATGTCGCGCAGCGGAGCGGGATAGCCGCCGGTGTGCACCCGGTCGTTCTCGTCGGCGATACCGGAGAAGAACGACGCCACCAGATGCCCGCCACCCTCCACATAGGAGCGGAGATTGGCGGCGACCGCACTGTCCATCAAGTACAGATTGGGCACGACGACGAGCTTGTACCCGGAAAGGTCCTTCGCCGGATGCAGGACGTCGCAGGTCACGTTCGCGTCGAACAACGGCGCGTAGTGCGCGAGGTGGGTTTCGAGCTGGTCGAGGTCATCTGATGGATGCGAGTTCAGCTCCAGTGCCCACCAGTTGTTCCAGTCGTGCAGGAAGGCGACCTCGGCCCGCACCCTGGCCCCGGCGATCTGCCGCGTCGCGGCCAGTTCCTGGCCGAGGTCGCGGACTCCCCGGAACGTGCGGGTTTCCGGGCCGCCGTGCGGCACCATCGCGGAGTGGAACTTCTCCGCGCCGCCCGAGGTCTGCCGCCACTGGAAGAACAGCACCGCGTCGGCGCCGCGCGCGACCGCCTGCCAGCTGTCCAGCCGCATCGTTCCCGGCTGCTTCGGGCCGTTGCGGGTGCGCCAGTTCACCGCGCTCGGAGCTTGTTCCAGGAGCAGCCACGGCCGACCGTCCTTGAGGGACCGGACGAGGTCGTAGGCGAAGGCCGCCTCCACGTGCGAACGCGGATCGTGCGGGTCGGGATAGGAATCGAGGCTCACCACGTCCTCGTGCGGCGCCCACCGGTGCCAGTCGAGCGACTTCTGCACGCGGCCGACGAAGTTCGTCGTCACCGGGACGTCCGGGGTGATGCGGGCGAGCACCTCGCGCTCGGTGAGGTAGCAGCCGAGCGACGCGTCGGAGGAGAACCGGTGGAAGTCGAGCTGCTGCGCCGGGTTCGGGAAGGTCGGCGCGACGCGCGGCGGCTGTACCTCGGCGAAATCGGAGTACCGCTGCGACCAGAAAGTCGTGCTCCAGGCTTCGTTCAACGCCTCGACGCTGCCGTAGCGTTCGGTCAGCCAGCGCCGGAAGTCCACAGCGGACTCATCGCAGTAGCAGGCGCGGATGTGGCAGCCGAATTCGTTGCCGATATGCCACATTTCCAGCGCTGGATGCCCCGCGTACCTGGTCGCGACCTGCTCCACCAACCGTGCGGCGTGCTCGCGGAACACCGGACTGGACGGGCAAAACTGTTGCCGCGCACCGGCGGACAGCCGGGTGCCGTCCGCGCGCACCGGCAGGATTTCCGGATAGCGATGCGAAAGCCACGGCGGCGGCGACGCCGTCATGGTGGCGAGACAGGCCCGGACTCCGCCGGAAGCGAGATTGTCCATGACGGTGTCGAACCAGCCGAAATCGAATTCCCCGGGCCGCGGTTCGACTTGTGCCCAGGAGAAGATCCCGACAGTCACCATCGAAACCGATGCCTCGGCCATCAGTTTCAGGTCTTCCGCCCACACGTCGGGCGACCAATGCTCGGGGTTGTAATCCCCGCCGTAGTACAGCCGATCCATCAGAGGAGACCCGCTTCCGCTAGCTTTCCCTTGATCTGCAGCAGTTCGTCGTCGTTGAGGGGGAGCTGCGGCGGCGCCATCACCGCGTTGTCGATGAATCCGCGCATCTTCATCGACGCTTTGAACGCGCCGAGTGCGGCCGAACCGCGGCCCATCCGGTGCGTCGGCGCGACGTCGGTAATGCTGAACAGCGTCAGCAGTCGTTCCTGTTCGCGCCGCGCTGCCTGCGGGTTGCCGCCGCGGAAGTGGTCGTAGATCAGCACATAGCCGACCGGGTCGACGTTTCCGAGCCCCGGCACCGCGCCGTCGGCTCCCTGCGCGAGGGCTGCGTCCACGAGCAGTTCGGAGCCGGTGAACACGGCGAACTGCTCCAGCCCGCGCTCGCGGCGCTGCTGGAGCACCAGGCGGAACCCGGCCTCGTCGCCGCTGGAATCCTTGAGCCCGGCCAGAACGCCGTCCGCGGCCAGATCCAGCACCATGTCGCGGTCGAGCTTCGTGTGCACGGCCATCGGGATGTCGTAGGCGAAAATCGGCAGCGGCGTCCGCTCGTGCAGCAGCCGGAAATGCCGGTCGATTTCCGCGACGTGCGTGCGGGTGTAGTACGGCGCGGTCACCACGATCGCGTCCGCGCCGGCCGCTTCGGCGGTCTTCACGTGCTCCGCGACGCGCAGGGTCGTCATGTCGATACAGCCGGCGAGCACCGGGACCCGCCCGGCGACCTGGTCGACCGCGGTTTCGACGGTGATCCGCCGCTGGTCGTCGGGCAGGAAGGCGACCTCGCTGGACGAACCGAGCACGAAGATCCCGTGCACGCCGGCGTCGAGCTGGAATTCGATGTGCCGCCGCAGCGACGCGGTGTCCACGGTGAAATCGTCGTGGAACGGCGTGCACAGCGGCGGGATGATGCCGGCGAACTTGGGCGCAGTCATGAGGCAGTCACTCCGATTTCTGGGTGGATGCAGCGGTAGGTGTGCTCGTCCGGCCCGGACTGCGGTGGCAAGGCCAGGGAGCATTCGTCGGTGGCTTTCGGGCAGCGCGTGTGGAACGGGCAGCCGGGCGGCGGCGCGGTCGCCGACGGAACCGGTCCACTGAGGACAATCGGTTCCACCGGGTGCAGCAGGCTCGGCGTCGCGGAGAACAGCGCCCGAGTGTAGGGGTGATGCGCGTGGTGCGGCAGTTCGGCGGCCGGGGCCTGTTCGACGATCCGGCCGAGATACATCGTCACGATGCGGTCGCTCATCCGGCGCACGGTCTGGATGTCGTGCGACACGAACACCATCGCGAGTTCGAGCTGTTCGCGCAGTTCCAGCAACAGGTTCAGGATCTGCGCGCGCACCGAAACGTCCAAAGCGGACGTCGGTTCGTCGGCCACCAGCAACGCCGGTCGCAGTGCGAGCGCGCGGGCGATCGCCACGCGCTGCCGCTGTCCGCCGGACAGTTGCGACGGCAACGCATCGGCCACGCTGGACGGCAGCCCGACCAGGTGCATCAGCTCGCGGACCCGTTCGGCGCGTTCGGGTGCGGTGCCGACCTGATGCACGTCGAGCGGGTCGCGGAGGATCTTCGCGACGGGCAACCGCCGGTTCAGCGCGGTCGACGGATCCTGGAAGATCATGCCGACGGTGCGACCCAGTTCGGCCGGACGCAATGCGGACAGTGGCTGGCCCGCGTAGCGAACCGTGCCGGAAGTCGGCTTCTGAAGGCCGACCAGCACTTTGGCCAAAGTGGACTTTCCGCAGCCGGATTCCCCGACCACGCCAACGGTTTCGCCCTTCGAGATGGCTAGGTTCGCGTCGGTAAGCGCGTACACCCGGTCGTGCCCGAACAGGCTCGACCCGCGGATCTTGTGCACGACGTGCACGCCGTCGACCTCGACGAGGCTCATGCCGACACCTCCTTAAGGAATTGAACGCTGGCCAATCGGGAGGCGCCGGCATGAATAGCAATGATTCGCTTGCAAGCTGCGCTCATGCCTGCGCTCCTTCCGCCACCACTGCAACCGGGTTTTCCGCGGGGTAGTGGCAAGCCACGAGATGCCCTTCACCCGCCGGTTCAGGCGCGACCTCGAAGCAGTGCCCGCGAGCGGCCGGACACCGGCTCGCGAACCGGCAGCCGGGCGGGAAGTCCGCCGGTGCGGGCACGACGCCCTTGATCTGGGTGAGCTTCGCTTCGTTCTCCTCCAGCGACAGCACCGCGCTGAGCAGGCCGCGGGTGTAGTGGTGCCGCGGCGCGCCGACGACAGCCGCGGTCGCCCCGGTCTCGGCGACCTGCCCGCCGTACATCACGACAACCCGGTCGGCGATGTCGGATACCAGCGCGAGGTCGTGAGATACCAGCACCAGCGCGAAGCCCAATTCTTCCTGCAGCCTCAGCAAAAGCGCCATGATCTGCGCCTGCACGGTGACGTCGAGCGCCGTCGTCGGCTCGTCCGCGACGATCAGCTTCGGGCTGCGGGACAGCGCCATCGCGATCAGCACACGCTGCCGTTGCCCGCCGGACAGCTCGTGCGGGTAGGCCCGCAGCGTCCGGCCCGGATCGAGGTTGACCAGTTCCAGCAGCTCCTCCGGCGTGCGGGTGCCGCCGCGCCGGGTGAACTGCTTGAGCTGCGCGCGGATGGTCATCGCCGGGTTCAGCGAGCTGAGCGCGTCCTGGTACACCATCGCCAGGTCGTGCCCGAGATGCCGGCGGCGGACGCTCGGCTTCATGGTGAGCAGGTCGTCGCCCGCGAACCGGATCTCGCCGCTGAGGCGTGCGGCGTCCGGCTGCAGCCCCATGATCGACAGCGCGGTGAGCGACTTCCCGCACCCCGATTCGCCGATCAGCCCCAGTACCTCGCCGGAGCGGACCGAAAAGGACACCCCGTCGACCACGTTCACGCCGTTGTGCCGGTCCGGGAAGGAAATCGCGAGATTCTCCACTGCCAGCACGGTTTCCCGTCCGGATAAATCCCTCGCCTTGGCGGCCAGCCGTTGCCCGGCTTCGCGCAGACCGCGCAGCGGAAGGACCGGAGCCGTGGCGTCCGGAGCCAGCTCGATCTGCTGTGCCGCTTCGGCCGCCTTCGCGGTGCGAGCCGACGGAGCGGCCCAAGCGTCGGAAATCCCCTCGGAAAGAATGTTCAACGCCAGCACGGTGGCCAGGATCAGCAGGCCGGGGAACAGCGTCGCCCACCAGCCGCCGGTCAGCACGAGGTCCTTGCCGTCCGACAGCACCGAGCCCCACGACGGATCGGGCGGCTGAATCCCCGCGCCGATGAACGACAGCGACGCCTCGAACACGATCGCGTCCGCCACCGTGACTGTGCAGTACACGAGGATCGGCGCGGCGCAGTTGACCGCGACGTGCCGGGCGAGGATGAACAGCCGTTTCGCGCCGATCACCCGCTCGGCCGCGACGTAGTCCTCGCCGTACTGCGCGAGCACGTTCGCCCGCACTACCCGCGCCACCGGGGCCATGTTGAGGAAGCCGATGGCGAGGATCAGCACGAGAATGCCGCGCCCGAACACCGCCACCAGCACCGCGGCGAGCGCGATTCCGGGGAAGGCCATCAGGACGTCGAGGACTCGCATGACCAGGCCGTCGACCCGGCGGCCGGACGTCGCCGCGAACGACCCGACGAGGATGCCCGCGACCAGCGCGAGCACCGTCGCGCCGAGCCCGATCGCGAGCGACCAGCGGGTGCCCGCGACCAGCCGGGAGAAAATGTCGCGGCCGGACTGGTCGGTGCCGAACCAGTGCGCCGCGCTGGGCCCGCCGGTGTCGGTGCTGAGCAGGTCCGGGTTGTGGGTGGCCACGACGGTGCCGAGGATCGCGACGAGCCCCAGGACGATCAGCACTGCCAGCGCGATCCACGAGGACAGGGGAAGCCGCCGGAACCGGACGCCGGGCCGCGACAGCCGGGCGGTCAGGTTCGGGCGGAGGACTGGGCGCATCACGATCGGCTCCGCGGGCGGGGGTCGGCGGCGGGGCGGGCGTCGGCGGCGGGGCGGGCGTCGGCGGGGAGGTTCGGGTGCGTCACGATCGGCTCCGCGGGCGAGGTTTGGCGACGGGGCGTGCGTGGTCGACGGGGCGCGTCACGAGCGGCTCCGCAGGCGAGGGTTGGCGACGAGGTAGAGCACGTCGACGATCAGGTTCACGAGCACGAACCCGGCCGCGATGGTGATGACGAAGCCCTGCACCTTGGCGGTGTCGCCGTC
This sequence comes from Amycolatopsis sp. NPDC114503, assembly GCF_055633655.1. Lineage (NCBI taxonomy): Bacteria > Bacillati > Actinomycetota > Actinomycetes > Pseudonocardiales > Pseudonocardiaceae > Amycolatopsis > Amycolatopsis sp. NPDC114503. The sequence continues at coordinate 69,737 of NZ_JBVKDT010000018.1, forward strand.
CTGCACGGCCTGGATCATGTTCTGGCCCATGCCGGGCAGCGCGAACATCGTCTCGATCACCACCGCGCCGCCGAGCAGGTAGCCGACTCGCAGCCCGAGCACGGTCAGCGGGTTGACCAGGGCGTTGCGCAGCACGTTCCGGCCGACCACCACGACCGGCGGCAGTCCGCCGCCGCGTGCGGTGCGCACGTAGTCCTTGTCGAGTTCCTCGACCATCGACGTCCGGATCACCCGGGTCAGCTGCGCCGCGACCGGCGCGGACAGCGCGATCGCGGGCAGCGTCAGCGAGTTCAGCCAGCCGGAGAACGAATCCGCCGGGCTGACGTATCCGCTGGTGGGGAACAGGCCCTTGCCCACGGCCAGCCATTGCACCAGCAGCAGCGCGATCCAGAACGCCGGCGCGGCGACCCCTGCGAGCGTCACGAACCGGATCAGGTGGTCCGGCCAGCGGCCGCGGAACAACGCCGAGGTCACGCCGAGCACGACCGAGACGACGAGCGCGAGCGCCAGGCCCAGCAGGGTCAGCTGCAGGGTGAGCGGGAGCGCGGTGGCGATGGTCTGGCCCACCGGCTCCTTGGTGATCACGCTCGTGCCGAAATCGCCTTGCAGCAGATGCCACACGAAGTGCGCGTACTGCAGCGGCAACGGGTCGAGCAAGCCGTTCTGCTCACGGAACTGCTGGAGCTGATCGGCGGTGGCGTTGGCTCCGTTGAACGCGGCCATCGCCGGGTCGACCGGCGAGAACCGCATCACGATGAAGACGAACAGGATCACGCCGAGCAGCAGCGGGATCAGGGCGAGGATGCGACCGGCCAGCATCCGCACGACGACTGTCACTTCGCGGGCCTCCTTCTCAGACCGGTTTGGCCTGGTTGAGGTAGATGCCCGGGTAGCCCTGGGCACGCACGCCGCTGATCGCCTTCGGGTCCCAGGCGGTGCCCATCTGCGTGAAGACGATCGGGTAGATCACCGCCTGCTCGGAAATCTGGTCGAGCAATTGCTTGTAAAGCCCGCTGCGTTTGGTCTCGTCGGTTTCCGCGGCAGCCTTGTCCTGCAATGCCAGCAACGCGTTGGTGTCGTCGCCGTTCCAGCGCGCGTACTTGGTCATGAGCACTGACTGCGCGTCGTAGTAATAGCGGATCAGCAGGTCCGGGTCGTTGCCGAACTGCAGCGGGTTGTTCGTGGTGGCCACGACCTGGAAGTCGTCGCCGTTGTCCAGTTTGGAGAACAGCGCCTTGGTGTCCTGGGAGTCCAAAGTGGTCTGCACGCCGATCGCGTCCCAGCCCTCCTTGATCACCTTGACGCAGTCGAGCACCAGCGAGGTGTTCGTGGTGGACAGCGAGATCTTCAGTCCGCTGGCCCCGGCTTCGGCGAGCAGCTGCTTGGCCTTTTCCGGATTGAATTCGAAGCTCTGCGACGCTGGCTGCGAAACGGGCAGCTTCGGGTTGATGAACGAGGTGCCCGCGGTGCCGGCGCCGCGCAGGCCGATCTCGATCATCTTCTTCTTGTCGATGGCGTAATGCAGCGCCTGGCGGACCCGTTTGTCGGCGAACGGCGAGTGCTTGGTGTTGAAGAGGAGGAACAGGTTGTTGCCGCCGTCGGCGAATTCGACCGTGCGGCCCGCCTTGCGCAGCTGCTCGGCGTTGGCGGGCGGGATGTTCTCCGCGATCTGCGCGTCCGGCTTGGCCCCGGAGATCGCCGCTACGCGCGGTGCGGAGTCCACAATGGACTTCCAGAGCATCTTGTCGTACGCGGCCGGGCGCGGGCCGTTGTAGTCGGCGAACTTCTCGAACGTGGTGTGCGACAGCGGCGCCTGTTCGGTGATCTTGTACGGCCCGGAGCCGACGACCTTGCCCGCGGCGGCGGCCTTCCAGTTGTTCTCGAACACGTGCTTGGGCACGATCTTGCAGATCTGGATCCGCTGCAGCGCGTACGGGAAGGCGAACTTCAGGGTGAACTCCACGGTCTTCGCGTCGACCTTGGCGACCGACTCCAGCCACTGCGAGAAGAAGCTGTGGATGAGAACATTTTCTTTCGGGTCGAGCACGCGGGCGTAGGTGAACACCACGTCGTCGGCGGTCACTGGCTGTCCGTCGTGCCACTTCGCGCCGTCGCGGATTTCGAAGCGTAGCTTGGTGCTCTTGAGGTCGGCCGGCAGCGCCTTGGCCAAGCCGGGGAAGGGTTCCCGGGTGACCGGGTCGCCTTCGACGAGCGACTCGTAGCTGTGCAGGATTGCCGCCATCGCGAACGCCGACGCGGTCTGCAGCGGGTCCCAGGTCTGGTTGTTGCCGTACCCGATCACCGCGGTGACGGAACCGGACGAAGCGCCGGTCTTGTTGGTCGACGCGGGACCCCCGCACGCGGCGAGCGTCGACGAAACCGCTGCGGCAGCCCCGGCGAGGCCGGCGTAGCGCAGCAGTGCGCGCCGGTTGAACTGAGTCCCCATGGCGGTTCGGGACATGGCGTCTCCTGACTTGATGCGGTGTTCCACCCAGAAAGCATCGAGAAGTAGGACGTGGGACGTCCTATGACTTGCCGGAACCCTAAGTCCCGTTCCCGCCCCGGTCAAGAGGCTTGTTCCCACCCGCGCGGGTGCAGCGGGGGAAGCCGATCATGACGTAGGATGTCCTCCGATGGCGACGTGCCAGTGCAAGAAAGACATCCGGGAGACACGTGTGGCGCGCCCGCAACGCAGCGAAGAGATCACCAAGCAGATCATCGACCTGATCGTCGACCGGCAGCTGCCGACCGGCGCGCCGATGCCGACCGAACTGAGCCTCGCCGAGGACATCGGGGTCAGCCGGAATTCGATCCGGGAGGCGGTCAAGGCGCTGCAGGCGCTCGGCATCGTCGAGGTCCGGCACGGGTACGGCACGTTCGTCGGCGCGGCGGGGTCGGAGGCGCTGCAGACGTGGCTGCTCTTCCGCACGCGCAGCCGCGGCAGCACCGACGCCGGGCGGCTGCGCGACCTGCTCGAGGTGCGCGAGATGATCGAAACGGAGCTGACCAGCCGGGTCGCCCGCGACCACCGGCCGGAGCTGATCGGCGAACTGCAGGCGTGCGTCGCGCGGATGCGCCGCAAGGGACCGGACGCGGCGGTGGCCGACCGCGAGTTCCACGACCTGATCTGCGCCGAGGCGGGTTTCGATCTGGCGCGCGAGCTGACCGGATTGTTCTGGGATGTCTACCGGGCCGCGGAAGGCGAAATGGGCGGTCCGGTGTCATCGGCCCCGGCGACCGCGAAACGGCACCAGGCGATCGTGGACGCGCTCGTGAGCGGCGACGCGGAGGCGGCCGCGCACGCGGTGCACCGGCATTTCGACGAGGTGCGCAAGCGGGCCAAGGCCGGTCGTTACGGTGGATTCGGCGAGGCCCGGCCTGCGGTTTCCGGCTCGGCCGCGAGCTGAGTGTGGTTAATCTGGGGTTGTGACGACTCCGGAGATCGCTTTTCTGCCGCCGTCCGCCGCCGAGAACGCTGCGCTGGTGGCTCTGCTGACTGAGCTGGTGAACACCGTCTACGCCAAGGCCGAAGCCGGGTTGTGGGCTGGTTCGGCCGATCGGACCAATGCTTCGGAAATGGCCGGACTGGTCCGCGCGGGCGAGATCGCGGTCGCCCGGCTCGCCAGGGACGTGGTGGGTTCGGTCCGGATCCAGCGGCTGGCGGATGATCTGGGGGAGTTCGGCCTGCTCGCGGCCTCGCCGGAGGTGCGCGGGGCGGGGATCGGACGTGAGCTGGTGCGGTTCGCGGAGGAGCACTGCCGGGCTGCCGGGTGCACGCGGATGCAGCTCGAGCTGTTGGTGCCGCGTGAGTGGACGCATCCGTCGAAGGAGTTTCTCGCGCAGTGGTACGGGCGGCTGGGGTACCGGGTGGTCGAGAAGTCGACGATCGACGGGCCGCATCCGGAGCTGGCTCCGCTGCTGGCGACTCCGTGCGATTTTCTCATCTGGCACAAGGATCTCGGCTGACTCCGGCCGCGGATTTCCGTCCGGTTTTGTCCTGGTGTCAATTCTGACCAGGTGGTAGAAATTGGCGAAAGCCCTCTACCGCTGGGAGTTGGCATGGGTGGACCTTCGGTGCAGCTGTACTCGGTGCGCGACGCGTTCGCGGCCGATCCGGACGAGACGCTGCGGCGGCTGGCTGCGATCGGGTTCGACCGGGTGGAGCCGTACGGGGTGGTGGAGAACGTCGCGGCGCTGCGGGCCGGGTTGGCGGCGCATGGGTTGAGTGCGCCTACCGCGCATGCCGCGTTGGTGGGAAAGGACCTGCGGGAGGTGTTCGCCGCGGCTCGGGAGTTGGGGATCGGGGTGGTGATCGAACCGCTGGTTCCGGCTCCGCAGTGGCAGAGTCCGGGGGACATCGCGGCTACTGCTTCGGCGCTCAATGCCGCGGCTGAGGTTGCGGCGGGGTATGGCGTTCGGGTGGGGTACCACAACCATTGGTGGGAGCTGGAATCGCGGATCGGCGGGCGCAGCGCGTTGGAGGTTTTCGCGGATCAGCTTTCTCCGGAGGTTGTGCTGGAGGTGGATGCTTACTGGGCCACCGCGGGCGGCGAGGACGCGCCCGGGTTGCTGAAGCGGTTGGGGGAGCGGGTTTTCGCGATTCACGTGAAGGACGGGTCGTTGGCTATCGATGCTTCTGGGCAGGTGCCTGCGGGGCAGGGGCGGGTGCCGCTGGGAGAGGTGCTTGCTGCGGCTCCGGGGGCGTTGCGCGTGGTGGAGTTCGATCAGCATGAGGATGTTTTCGGGGGTATTGCCGAGAGTTTCGCTTATCTCGCTGGGGCGGGGAAGTGACTGTCGGGGTCGGGGTTGTCGGGGCCGGGTTTATCAGTGATACCTATTTGGAGAATTTGACGGCGTTTCCGGATGTTCGGGTCGAGGCGGTTGCTGATCTCGATGTCGATCGGGCTCGGGCGCAGGCGGAGAAATACGGGGTTCCTTGGAGCGGGTCGGCGGGGGATCTGCTTGCGTTGCCGGATGTTGAGATTGTCGTGAATTTGACTGTGCCTGCGGTGCATGTCGAGGTCAGTCTTGCGGCGGTCGAGGCGGGGAAGCACGTTTGGACGGAGAAGCCGATCGGGGTTAATCGGCAGAGTGTGCGGAAGCTTCTTGACCGGGCGCGGGAGAAGGGGGTGCGGGTGGCTGGGGCGCCGGACACCGTTTTGGGTGCCGGACACCAGACCGCGTTTCGTGCGCTGGAGGCTGGTCGGATCGGGGTGCCTTTTACTGCGTTGGCGTTGTTCCAGACGCCTGGGCCGGAGAGTTGGCATCCTGCGCCGGAGTTTCTGTACGCGGCTGGTGGTGGGCCGTTGTTGGATATTGGGCCGTATTACTTGACGCAATTGGTGAAGGTTTTTGGTTCTGTGCGGAAGGTTACCGGGGTTGGCGGGCGGGGGCGGGAGACTCGGGTGATTGGGTCTGGGCCTCGGGCTGGGACTGAGTTTCCGGTTGTTGTGCCTACTACGGTGAGTGTGTTGGTGGAGTTTGTGCGCGGGGGTAGTGCGCAGGTTGTGTTGACGTTTGATTCCGCGTTGCGGCGTACGGGGGTTGTCGAGGTTTCCGGGGCGTTGGGGACTGCGGTTTTGCCGGATCCCAATGGGTTTGGTGGTTCTACTGTGGTGCATTCGGGTGGGGAGCCGGAGGAGGTGGCTGCGGTGGGGCATGCGGCTTCTCGGGGGGTTGGGGTGCTCGATCTGGCTCGGTCGATTCGGGGTGGGGTGCCGGAGCGGGCTTCGGGGGAGTTGGCGTTTCACGTGCTGGACGTGATGGTGGGGGTGGAGGAGTCGATGGAGCGCGGGGTGGGGGTGGAGGTGGATAGCCGGGTGGAGGTGGGGGAGTTGTTGCCGGTGGGGTGGGATCCGTTTTCTCGGACGTTGTGAGGGGTTTCGGCTCGTCGCCTGGGGGCGACGTTGCGCCCGGGTGCGTTGCGTGGGGCACCCCGAAGCTTGATTGTGCTGACGGTTCGGGGGTGCTTGTCAAGGCGGGAAAGATGCCTTGACAAGCACCCCCGAACCGCAGGGAGGCTTCGTATCGGGGTGCGGGGGAGGGGCTGGGTGCCTCGATAGCGGGTGCGCGGGCTGCGGGTTCGCGGGTGGGCTGTGAAGGGCCCCTTGAGGGAATCTAAGTCCGTGAAGGGGTCCCTCACGAGCGGCTGACGTCTGTGAGGGGAACCCTGAGGGAATCAGATTCCGTCAGGGTTCCCCTCACGGACGGCTGGCGGGATTGGCGGCCATCCGGGCGAAATTGTCGGGTTTCGCTTATTTCGGGAACAGGGGGACGGTCAGGAGAGTTTGCAGAGAGAGGCGGAGGGAAGCGACTGCATCGACTTGCGTGGGGGTGGTGAGCCACTGGACCTGGAGGCCGTCCATCAGTGCGACGAAGGTGAGTGCCGCCAAGTCCGGGTCTACGCCGGGGCGCAGCTCGCCTGTTTCGGCGAGCGCGTGGAACGACTGGGCGATGCTGTCGCGGGCCTCGCGGTAATGGCGGGCGAAGTAGGCGTGCGCGGGGTGGTCTTCGGAGACTGCTTCGGCGGCGAGGCGCGAGTACACCTCGACGATGCCTCGGTGACGGACGTTGTGTTCGGCCAGTGCGATGAAGCGGCGCAGGACGTCCAAGCCGGGCGGGGTGGCGGTCAGTTGTTCGCGGGCGGCGTCCTCGGCGTCTCGGCGTTCCAGGACTGCGGCGAGCAGCGCTTCCTTCGTCGGGAAGTGATACAGCAAGCCGGCGTGGGTGATGCCGGCGCGTTTGGCGATTTCCCGCAGGGACGACGCGTGGTAGCCAGCCTCGCCGTATACGACGGCGGCCGCCGAAACGATGTCGTCGCGGCGGATTCTGCCCTTCTGGTAGCCCCCGCTCACGGGGCGGCGATCAGGTCGGCTTCCACTCGCCCATCATGCCCCGCCCGCATCCGTGTTCTTGCCTGGACCCGACCCCCGAAATGGAGCCGAGCCCGATGACCGAGCTTTCCCCGTCTCCGGTGCTGCCCCGCGCGGCCCGCGTCGCCACCTGGATCGTGTTCGCCCTGTGCGGGTTCGCGGTCGGCATGTGGGTGGTGCACATTCCGGTGATCGAGCGCGCGACCGGCGTCTCGCACACCGCGCTCGGGGCGTTGCTGCTGGTGCTCGGCGGTTCGGCGTTGATCGGGATGCAGGTGACCGGGCCGCTCGCCGATCGGTTCGGGCATCCGCGGGTGGTCTCGGTCGCGGGGGTGCTCGTCGGGGTCGCGGTCGTGTTGCCGGGGTTCGCGGCCAACTGGTGGACGCTCGGGCTGGCGCTCGCGGCGTTCGGGTTCTTCAACGGCTCGCTGGACGTCGCGATGAACGCGCACGCGGTGGTCGTCGAACGGGCTTATCCGCGGCCGATCATGGCGGCGTTCCACGCGATGTGGTCGATCGGCGGTGCGATCGCGGCGGTCGTCGGCGCGGCGGTGTTGGGGGCGGGCGTGCCGACGCTCGTGTCGCTCGGCGGTACCGGCGCGCTGTGCATCGTGGTTTCGCTGGTGGTCCGCCGGTATCTGCTCGACTCGTCGGACGAGGCTGCCGAGGAAACCGCCGAGGAAGCCAAACCGACGCGTACGCCTGCCCGAGTGGTGTGGCTGCTGGGTCTGCTGGCCTTCGCGCTGATGCTGTCGGAGGGCGTCGCCAACGACTGGGCCGCGCTGTATCTCCGAGACGGGTTGGGCACGTCTGAGAGCACCGCTGCCCTGGCGTACGGCTCGTTCGCGGTGGCGATGACGGTCGGCCGGTTCGCGACCGACCGGGTGGCCGCGCTGGCCGGTCCGGTCGCGGTGGTGCGTTATGGCAGCGGGCTGGCCGCGCTCGGGCTCGCGATCGCGTCGCTGGCGCCGTGGGTGCCGTTGTCGTTGTGCGGCTGGGCGTTGTTCGGGCTCGGGCTTTCCGGGGGCGTCCCGCAGTTGTTCACCGCGGCGGGCAACCTGGACAAGCGGGCGTCGGGGGCGTTGATGGCGCGGGTGGTCGGCGTCGGGTACGTCGGGCTGCTGGCCGGTCCGGCGATCATCGGCGGGCTGGCGCACTGGGTGCCGCTGAACGTCGCGTTCCTGCTGCCGCTGGCGTTGTGCGTGGTGGCGGTGGTGTTCGCGCCCGTGATGAAGCCGCGCGGCTGAGCTATCTGCCGCAAGCCTGCGGCTGCAGCTCCTGGCCCCCGCCGGAAAGCTTGATCGTCCCGGACGCCCCGCCCCCGCCCGCCGCGAGCACGGTGCACACGATCTGCGAGACGGCGTTGGGCGACAATTCCCGGACGTTGACCCCGATCTCCGCGTCGCTCACCCCGATGGCGATCGGCTCGAACGACGGCGGCAGTTCCGTCGTGTAGCCGCCGGCCCGCTCGCCCTCGTCCGGCCCGCGTTCCAGCACCCGGACCCGATCCGCGGCCACGTCGCTGACTCCGCTGCGCACCACCGGCACGACATTCCCGTTCAACACGAAATACACCGTCGCCGTGTACCCGCTGTTCCCGTTGGGCGGCCCGCTCGGCGCGTTTTCCCCGGGGATCACGCCGCTGGGCCGCACCCCGCAGCTCACCGTCAGCGCCAAGACGGCGATCAGCGCCAGCACCCGCTTCACTGCCGCACCTCCCGAGGCAGCCACAACGTGAACACCGCGCCGCCCCCTGGCCGGTTCCCGGCGGTCAGCTTCCCGTGGTGCAACCGCGCGTTCTCCCAAGCGATAGCGAGTCCGAGCCCGCTCCCTTCGGACCGGCTGCGAGCGGTATCCGCCTTGTAGAACCGGGCGAACACGTGCGGAAGCACCTCCTCGTCCAGCCCGGAGCCGGAGTCTTCGACGGAAAGCGTGATCCCCGCCTGGTCGCCCCGCAACCGGACGGTCACCGGCTCCCCGCCGTGCCGCAGCGCGTTCCCGACGAGGTTGGCCACGATCACGTCGAGCCGGCGCGGATCGACGCGCGCCCGGATCCCGTCCGGCAGATCGGTCTCCACCTCGAATCCCCGCGCCCGCAGAGTCGCCCGGACCGCCTCGGCCACGTCGACGTCGTCCACCGCGAGCGAGGCGGTGCCGGAGTCGAACCGGGTGACCTCGATCAGGTCGTTCACGAGCCGCGCCAGGTTGTGCGTTTCCTGGCTGACCAGCCGGACCGCCTCGCCCGCCGCGTCCGGCAGCCGCTTCGCTTCGGCGTCGAGCATGTCGGTGACCGCGGTCATCGCGGCCAGCGGCGTGCGCAGTTCGTGCGACACGTCGGCGACGAACCGCCGCGCGTCGGCTTCCATCCGGCGCAGTTCGCCGACGTGGCGTTGCAGCGAGGCGGCCGTCGAGTTGAACGTCTCGGCGACACTGGCCAGCTCGTCGCTGCCGCGCACGGCGATCCGGGCGTCGAGGTCGCCCGCGCCGAGCCTGCGGGCCGCGCGCTGCAGCTCGCCCACCGGCCGGAGCACGCTGCTCGCGGCGAGTACGGCGAGCACGAGCGCCACCACCAGCGCGGCCCCTCCGGTGAGCCACGCGTCCCGGGCGAGCCGGTTCACCGCCTCGATTTCCGCGTCGAGATTGCGCAGTTCGTAGACCTCGATGCCGGAGGGGATCGTCGGATTCCGCCGGTCGCCGGTCGAGATCAGCAACGGCGCGCCCAGCGCCAGCTGCGTCACCCCGCCGACGTCCACGCGCTGCCACGCGACCCGGCCGGATCGCACCACCGCCCGCAGTTCCGGCGTGATCACCGAGGCGGGCATGTTGCCCGCGCTGTGCCCGCCGCTGATCACCAGCGCGGAGTTCTTCCGGCCGTTCAGCCGGTCGGCGGCCGACTGCAGCGTGCCCGGGTCCACCGGCCGCCGGGGGAGCGGGTAGAGCTGCTTGAGCTGGGTCGTCATCTCGACGGCGGCGTTGTCCTGGGTGCGCTGCAGGATCCCGTCGCGGGCCTGCACGTACCCGATCCCGGCGACGGCCATCGCGGTGAACACGCTCAGCAGGGCGAACGCCACCAGCAGCCGGGTGCGCAGCCCCCGGAACAGCCAGCCGGTCACAGCGGCCCGAAGCGATAGCCGAAACCGCGCAGAGTCTGGACGTACACCGGTTTCGCGGCGTCGTCCTCGATCTTGGAGCGCAGCCGCTGCACGCACGCGTCGACGAGCCGCGAATCGCCGAGATAGCCCTGGTCCCACACGGATTCGAGCAGCTGCTGGCGGCTGAGCACGCGGCCGGGGGAGGCGGACAGCTCCAGCAGCAGCCGCAGTTCGGTCGGCGCGAGCCCGATGACCGTGCCGTGCTTGCTGACCACGAGACCGTCGCGGTCGATCGTGAGGTCGCCGTGCCGTTCCGGACCCGGTTTCGTGCCCTGTCCGCGCGGTTCGCCGCCGGTCCGGCGCAGCACGGCGCGGATGCGCGCCTCCAGGACCCGGGCCTGCGCGGGCTTCACGACGTAGTCGTCGGCTCCGGCTTCGAGCCCGGCCACCACGTCGATGTCGTCGTTGCGGGCGGTGAGCATGATGATCGGCAGGTCGCCGGACGCGCGGATGCGCCGGCACACCTCGAAGCCGTCCATCCCGGGCAGCATGAGGTCGAGGACGACGACGTCGGCCGGGTCCCCGGCGAGCCGGGCGAGGCCTTCCTCGCCGGTCTCCACCGCTTCGACCGTGTGGCCCTGGTACGTCAGGGCCAGCCGCAGGCCGTCGCGCACGGCCTGGTCGTCTTCGATCAGCAGCACCCTCGGCATGTCTCCCACTATCGCAGCCCGCCCGTCCGGCCGCCCGGACAGTCCACAGCGGACAGCCGGGCCCCAGCCTGCCCGGCCCGGATCCCCGCCCGGTGCGTGCCGTGTCATCGTTCGGTAACAGCGCCGCCGCGACGAACTGTTACAGAGCTGTCAAACTCCGTGCGCAGTGCGCGCACACTGGGGTCCGAAAGTGGACCCCATGATCGAGTCGCTTCGCCGGCCCCGGGTCCTCGCGGCCGTCACCCGCTTCCTGGCGGTGGCGCTGCTCCCGGCGGCTTTCCTGCGTTCGCCCGGCTGCGGCCGGCATCTGGCCTGCCAGTGGGCGCTCGCGATGCGATACCCGGCCGAGGACCTCGCCGGCCTCAGCGAACCGGCCCGCGCGGCTTTCACCGCGGCGCGCACCGAGGCGTTCTGGCAGCACCGCCAGCTCATCGGGCTCACCTCCGGCCACCGCGACGCCGCCCATCAGCACCGGCTGTTCGCCGAAGAGGTGCAGCGCACCGGCTCCGTCACCGCAGCTCGGCGCCGGGTGTTGCCACCGCACGAGTCGGCCCACGTCCGCGGCACCGCACTGGACGTGCGTCCGAGCGAGGGCGCGGCGTGGCTGGAGCGGCACGGGCCGGATTATCGGCTGTATCGTCGTTACGACAACGAATGGTGGCACTTCGAGTACCACGCGCACACCGTCCCGATGCGGTTGCCGGACCCGGACGCGCTGCGCCCGCCGTCGATGGCCCGGGTCGCCAGTTAGGGTGTTTTCCCGGTCGTGGCACGGGATTCCAGGTATCTTCGTTCTGGAACGCTGAGTGTTTTCTGTGCCGCTGAACGGTAATAGACCCTGGCTTGCTCGGGCTCGCCCGCCAGGTCGAGCAGGTGCGCGCGCACGACGTCGACGCGATGGTGCTCGTCCAGCCCGGCGATCTCGTCCAGCTGCCGCAATCCTTCGCGCGGGCCGTGGACCATGGCGACCGGGACGATCCGGTTCAGCGCCGCGACCGGGCTCGGCGCGACAGCGAGCAAAAGGTCGTAGAGGGCAAGGATCTGCGGCCAGTCGGTGTCCTCGGCGCGCGCCGCCTCGTCGTGCACGGCGGCGATCGCGGCCTCGAGCTGATACGGCCCGAGCTGGGCGGTGGCCAAGGTTTTCTCGATCAGGCCGAGCCCTTCGGCGATCGCCGCGGAGTCCCAGCGGGTGCGGTCCTGTTCGGCCAGCGGCACGGCGGTGCCGTCGGGCCGGGTCCGCGCGGGCCGACGGGCGTCGCTGAGCAGCATGAGCGCCAGCAGCCCGGCGACCTCGCCGTCGTCGGGGACTTGCGCGTGCAGCTGCCGGGTGAGCCGGATGGCCTCGGCGGTGAGTTCGACGCGGTTGACCGCGGTTCCGGAGCTGGCGGTGTGCCCCTCGGTGAAGATCAGGTACAGCACCTGCAGTACCGCGGCCATTCGCTCGGCTCGTTCTTCCGGCGGCGGCATCCGGAACCGGGCCCCGCTGAGCCGTTTTTTCGCGCGGTTGATCCGCTGGCCCACGGTTTTCTCCGGCACCAGCAGAGCCCGGCCGATTTCCGCCGTGGTGAGGCCGCCGACCGCACGGAGCGTCAGCGCGAGCTGCGACGCTTTGCCGAGTTCGGGGTGACAGCACAGCATCAACAGAGTCAGCGTGTCGTCGTCGGCCGGTGCCAGTTCCGGTTGCGGCACCGCCAATCCGGCGGCCGTGTGCTCGCGCTGCCGGCGGGCGGACTCGCTGCGTTCGATGTCGATGCGCCTGCGCGCGGCGGCGGTGATCAGCCAGCTCTTGGGGTTGTCCGGCAGACCCTGCTCCGGCCACTTCAGCGCGGCGGACAACAGCGCTTCCTGCACCGCGTCCTCGCACCGCGAGAAGTCGCCGAACCGCCGGCAGACAGCGGTGAGCACCTGCGGCGCGAGGTCACGCAGGAGCTGTTCGAAGCCGGGCGGGGGAGTCAGAGATTCAGCTCTTTCACGTTGAGGAGCGGCCGTACCTCGATCTTGCCGTACAACGCGTCCGGCACCCGGGCGGCGTGTTCCAGCGCCCGTTCCATGCTCTCGCATTCGACCAGGTAGAAGCCGACCAGATGCTCTTTGACCTCGGCGAACGGCCCGTCGCTCGCCACCGCCTTGCCGTCCTGCACGGTGACGCACTTGGCTTCGGCGGGATCGGCCAGCCCGTCGCTGAGCACGAGTTCGCCGGACTCTTCGAGCGCCTGGTCGAGCGCGAGATGGCTGCGGGCGAACTCGGCCTTCTTCTCGTCCGGCAGCTCCTCCCAGAGTGCCCGGAACCGCGGATTGCTGTGGATCATGATCAGGTACCGCACGAAGGCCCCCTTCGAAACTTTTCCGCCGCCGGTGTCGCCTTCGGCGATTCCGGCTCCGACGTCCCCGGCGAATGTCAGCTGAGAAAGGAGCATAGCCGTGCGCAAGATCGTGGCCGGGCTGTCGGTTTCGCTGGACGGGGTGACCGAGTCGCCGCCGGACTGGATGATGCTGAACCACGAGGCGGACGAGGCGATCCGGGCCAGCATCGCCGAGTCGGACGCCGTCCTGCTCGGCCGGAACACCTACGCGGACTTCGCCCGGATGTGGCCGGAGCTGGGCGACTCGTCGCCGATGGCCGCGTTCCTGAACAACACTCCGAAGTACGTCGTGTCGAGCACGCTCACCGAACTGGACTGGAGCGGCTCGACGCTGCTCGGCGCCGACCTGGCGGCCGAACTGACCGCGCTCAAGCGCAAGCCGGGCAAGAACATCCACGTTCCCGGCAGCCCCCGGCTGGTCCGCTCGCTGCTGCTGGCGGGTCTGCTGGACGAGCTGAATCTGCTGATCCACCCGATCGTGCTCGGCTCGGGCGCGCGGCTGTTCGAGGCGCCCTCCGACCGGGCCGACCTGGAACTCGCCTCTTCCCGGGCCTTCGGAAACGGCGTCCTCTCGGTGACGTACCGGCCGAAGCCGCACTGACAATTCATCAGGAGCAAAAATGTTCGACACCAGCAAAGCTTTCAGCGGTTTTTCCGTGGACGACATCCCGGCCGCACGGAAGTTCTACGCCGAGACGCTCGGCATCGAGGTCGCCGAAAACTGGGGGATGCTGCGCCTGCGTCTCGCCGAAGGGCGTGAAGTGCTTGTGTACCCGAAGGGCGACAAGCACGTTCCGGCCGAGTACACCATTCTCAACTTCCCGGTCGACGACATCGACCAGGCGGTCGCGGACCTTGGTGCGGCAGGGGTTTCGTTCGAACCGTTCGACGGGGTGGACGAGAAGGGCGTCTTCCGGCTCGGCGGTCCGCTGATCGCGTGGTTCAAGGATCCGGCGGGGAATATTCTTTCCGTCCTCCAGGAAAACTGAAGCGCAAGAGTGAAGATGCCAGACCGGGCGCGCGGGTGAGAAATTGGAGGCATGACGACAGTTTCGGCGCCGGCCCGCACGGGCTGGCGGGGATTGCTCGCGGTGGCGGCGGCAGTGGTCGTGGTCGCGTCGGCGGTGGGCTTTTTCCGTGCTTTCGAAATGCCCGGGACGGACCGGGCCGGTGCGATGGATTCGATGGGTCCGATGGCCGACCGGCGGCTGCACGGCATGGCGCTGGCCGACATGCCGGAGATGTTCGCGGCCGGAACGGCATTGCTGTTCGCGCTGGGAGCCGCACTGGTTCTCGGCCGGACGCGGTCCGGTGTTTCTCTGCCACAGCCGAAAGTCCGGGGAAGGCGGACGATCGCGGTGGTCGCCACCGCCGCGCTGACGATCGACATCAGCAAGACGTCGACGCTCGGGTTCGTCATTCCCGGCCTGCGCGCGGAATACGGCATCGACGCCTCGACCGCGTCGCTGCTGGCGGTGAGCGGGCTGTCCGGCACCGCATTGGGCGCGCTGTTGTGCAGCCAGCTGGCCGAGCGCATCGGAAGGCGGGCCTGCTACCTGCTCGCCACGCTCGGGTTCACCGCGACCAGCATGTGCGGCACCATGCCGAACTTCGGCGGCAACGTGGTGATGTGCTTCCTGATGGGCATCGCTGTCGGCGGGCTGGCTCCGATGCTGATCACGGTGCTCAGCGACCTGTTCCCCGGACGCGGCAGGGGAGCGGTGGTGACCGGGCTGTCGATCGCCGCGACCGCGATCGGCTACCTGGTCGCGTCCGGTTCGGCGTTGTGGCTGGAGCCGGTGTTCGGGTGGCGGGTGCTGTGGCTCATCGGCGCGCCGACCGGCCTGCTGCTGGCCGCCGCGGCGGCGGTCATCCCGGATCAACGCGGTGCCCCCGCACAACCCGCGACGGAGGAGAACTGGCTGGCCCGGAACACGCTCACGACCCGGCTGCAATGGGTGTTCGCCTTCTCGATCGGCGTGACCACGTTCGGCCTGACGACCTGGGTGCCGACGTTGTCCCGCGTCGGCGGGCTTTCGCTGACCACGGCGAACGCCCTGCTCACCGGATCCGCGGTGGCGATGGTGCTGTGCGCGGGACTGCTGGTGCTCGGCTACCGCCGTTTCGGCCCGACGGGCGTGACAGTGCGCTTGGCCGTGTGCACCGCGGTGCTGCTGCTGGCACTCGCGGTATCGGGATGGGCGGTCGCCGCGCCGTGGCTGTCGGCCGCCGTGCTGACGGTCGCGTTGCTGAGCGTCAACACGATGGCCGCGGTGTTCCTCCCGGTCGCCGCCGACGTGGCCGACGACGGCCAGCGCGGGCGCGTCGCCGGGTCGGTGTCGTTCTTCAACCGGCTCGGCGGATTGGCCGGGCCGCTGGCGCTTTCGCTCCTGGTCACGTCGGTGACGGACGTACTGGCAGCGATCGCGACCCTGGCCCTGCTGTGCGGTTCGGTCGCGGCTTACACGAGCCGCCGACAACGGGCGCTGCGGAAGGCGGGTGCGGAGGTGGGGTAGCTGCGGGGGCTGTCGACAGTGGTCGCCTAGCCGGGCGTCGACACGATGGCGGCGGTGTTCCTGCGGGTTGCCGCTGACGCGGCCGATGACGGTCAGCGCGGCGGGTCGCCGGATCGGTCCGGCTCGCTGGTCCGCTGGTGCTGTCGCCGCTGGCCACCTCCGTGCCCGGAAGCGCACCTCAGTGACCTCCAAGCCCTGCCGATGTCTGTCCACAGTGGTCAAAACCGCCGAGCGAACGGCATCGGCCGACGCATCCGCACCAGCAGCAGCAACGGGATCAGCACATACGGGAGGTTGAACGCCAGGAACTTGCCCGGGTTGCCGGTGCGGGTCGCCGGGTCGCCGAAGAACTCGACGCCGAACACGACGATCCCGGTGAGCGTGACGATCATCGTCGCGTAGATCACCGCGAACAGCTGGATCCCGTTGCGGCCTGCGACGAGACACCAGACGAGCACGACGTAGAAAGGAAGGTAGACGAACGCGGACAGCCCGGTGACGATCCGCATCCAGTCCGGCGGGTGCATGAAGAGCGGGTCGGCGTCGTGGGCGTACCAGTAGTTGGAGTCGACGAAGAAGTTGCCGGTCGGACGGGAGAAATCGACGCCGATCGTCGGCAGCAGGTCGCTGATCAGCGACGTCACGGTGAAGACGGAGAAGATCACCGCGAAGAACAGGTCGATCTTGCGCTGGCGCAGGGGCAGGTTCGCCGTCGTGGTGCCCATCGGCGGATTCTACGGCGTCGCGCGGGCGGTTCCGGCAGTAAAGTCGCGGGCATGAACGCGTTCCAGGTGTGCCTCTGGGTTTTCGCGGGCGTGTGCGCCGGTTGCTGGCTGCTGTCGGTGCTCACCAGGGAGTACTCCTGGGTGGACCGGATCTGGTCGGTTGTCCCGGTGGCCTACGCCGGGATCTTCGCCGGTCACGCGGGGTTCGCGGACGCCAGGCTGAACCTGCTGTTCGCGCTCGTGTTCCTGTGGGGCGCGCGGCTGACGTTCAACTACGGCCGCAAGGGCGGCTACGCACGCGGCGGCGAGGACTACCGCTGGGCGGTGCTGCGCGGCCGGATGGCTCCGTGGCAGTTCCAGCTGTTCAACCTCTTCTTCATCACGCTGTACCAGAACGTGATCCTGCTGCTCATCACGCTGCCCGCGTGGACCGCGCTGGACCATCGGACGCCGCTGGGCGCCGTCGACATCGTGCTGGCGGTCGCGTTCGTGGCCTGCCTTGCCGGCGAAACCCTGGCCGATCAGCAGCAGTGGAACTTTCACCAGTGGAAGAAGCGCGAGGCGGCCGCCGGGCGCACCCCCGACCCGCGGTTCGCGCAGACCGGGCTCTTCCGCTTTTCCCGCCATCCCAACTTCTTTTTCGAACAAGCGCAGTGGTGGCTGGTGTTTCTGCTCGGCGTGTCCGCGGCAGGCGCGATCACGTGGACGATCGCCGGCGCGGTCCTGTTGACCGCCCTGTTCGCCGGCTCGACGATCTTCACCGAGAGCATCACCCTCGGCCGCTATCCGGAGTATGCGGACTACCAGCGGCGCGTTTCGCCGATCGTGCCGTGGTTTCCGCGCCGTGCGGCTCCCGCGCCCGCGCGCGAGGGATAGCCGGTACGTCCGGAATGTGGCGGTGGTCACGTCGATGTCGTGAACCGACGTCATGTCCGATGAGTCGGAAGGATACCGTTCGCTCAGTAGGGTGACGGTTCATACGACTGGGGGTGGACCCATGATCGGTTTCGAAACCGACGTGAAGGATCTGCGCAAGGCGAGCGGGTTCGTCGAGGACGCCGGGCACGCGGCGGAGGCCGCGCGCCGCGGGGTGGACGGGCTGGACATGCCGGAGGCGACCGGCCCGCAGGCCATCATCGGCGGGTTCAACCCGTTCGGCGGCGGCCCGACGACGGCTTTCGGCGGTTCGCTCGGCATGCGCCAGGTCGCGGCGGCGTACGAGTACCACCGCTCGAAGGTCGAGGAAGCGCTGGCGAAGCTCGCTTTCACCACGCAGCAGGCGAGCGTCGCGCTCGCGCGCGTGGCCGACCTGTACGAGAGCGCCGACGGGGAAGCCCGGATGGGCGTGCGCAACGCGGCGGGGGAGGGGCTCTGACGTGAGCGACCAGGAAAACTACTTCGGGCTGAGCGGCGGTTCGGGCGAGCGCCCGCGTGAGCAGCTGCTCGAAGGCATCTGCGAGGACCTGCAGCAGGGCGCGAACGACGCGCTCGACGGCGTGCTGGCGTTGCGCTACGCGGAGTTCATGCTGTTCGACATGATGGACGGCCTGTACGAGTCCTATCAGGACGAGGTCACGAGCATCTTCCGCGAGTTCTCCGAGGCCGACCTCAAGGACACCGGCGCCGGCCTGCAGTCGTTGATCAATTCTTACGAGCACATCTGGCAGAACCTCGGCCGCGGCTCGATGACGGAGCTGCGCCGGGCGAAGGAACTGATGGGCTCGTGGCGCGGCGAAGCGGCCGAGGACGTGAAGACGTATCTCGACCGGCTGTCGGAGACATACGACCAGATGGCCACTGAGATCTCTGTGCTGGAGAGCGGTGTCGTAGCGGGCCGGGACAGCGTGTGGGGCGCGCGGGACGACCTCAACACGCTGGCCAAATCGTTCAAGGACGCTGCGGACAAGTACCAGAAGGACAAGGCCAAGGAGGGCGAGATCTCGCTGTCCAAGGTGCTGACGACGGCCTTCACCGTGGCACTGGTCGGGATGCTCGCCGCGGTCGCGACCCCGGCGGCGGCGGGCGCCGGGCTGACCCTCGCCGCCCAGGGCACGCAGGCCGCGATAGCCGGTGCGGGCGCGGGGCTGTCCGAGGTCATGGCCGAGGCCACGGCGCGGGTCGAAGGGGCATCCTCGAAGGAGATCTTCGAGAGTTTCCTCGACAACGTCGAGAAGATCCGCTCGGGAATGGGCCAGTCGGCCGGGCGGCTCGCGGACAAGATCCGCGAGAAGGCCGACGGCCTGCCCGACATCCCGAAGCCCGCCGACGTGAGCCCCGGCGATTCGTTCGACCCGTCCAACTTCGAGACCTCCAACACCCCGAAGGACACCGAGAAGAAGGTGCGGGACCGGAACGTCGACATCGCGCCGGACGGTTCGGTGTCGCAGCCGCTGACACCATCCACACTGGACTGATGTGTCCGGTCCGGAAGAACTGATCCAGGCACTGTCCGCGTTGTCGGTCGAGGCGTCCTCGGCCGACAACGCGGTCACGGCCACGGTCAACACCGACGGTGTCCTCACTGGACTGAAACTGTCCGGCACAGTGCGGAATTTGCCGCCGGAGGAGTTGGCCGCGCTGGTGCTGCACACGTACGCCGAGGCACAGCGGCAATCGGCGCACCAGACGGCGTCGTTGCTGGCTCCGCTCGGCACTCGCGGGTACGTGATGGACCGGCTTAAGTGGCGGGCCGGGTTCACGCCCGAAGTCGCCCCCGTGGCTCCGCCCGCTGCTCCTCGGCGGTCCGCTCCACCCGTCGAAGCGAAACGGCCTACGGTGCCGGTCCAGCCGAAACCCGTTGCTGCGTCAGGGAATTCTTCCGCGCCGCAGGCAGCTGCCGGGTCCCGGCAAGCGGCGGGCGGCACCTCCGGCGCGCTGGGCGAGGGCGACTACCTCCGCAACCGCACCGCCGACCCCGAGCTTCCGGCGCAACCGGAACACCCGGTGAGCGACGAGGACTGGTACGAGGGCGGAGTACGGTTCGACGAGGCCTGGTAGCCGCTCAGCCGAGCGTGCCCTCGTCGCCGAGCAGTTTGCGCAACCCCGGCAGGACCGCGGAAAGGTCTTTGCCAGTACGGAAAGCGACGACCGTCGTCTCGGTCTCGCCGGTGTTGCCGAACAGCGCGACCGTGTCCGCCATCGCGGCGTCGAACGCGGCTTCCGGGTCGGTCGCCTGCCCGCGCAGCCATCGGCGGAGGACGTGGTTGTGCGCCGTCACCACCGCCGCCGCCATGAGTTCGGCGCGCAGTGCGGTTTCCTCGCCGCCGCCCATCCAGCGGTGGACGAATTCCTGGAACAGCCGTTGATACTGCCGTGTGCCGGCGATTTCCCGGGCGCGCAGCGCGGGCACGCTGCGGGTGAGCCGGTACCGCGCCAGCGCCAGATCGCCCTCGGCGACGTAATGCCGCAGCACCAGTCGCGAAGCCTCGGTGACCGCGACGGTCGCGGTGCGCGGGTCGGAACCGGCCAGCCGGGCCTCGATCGCGCTCAGCAGCACCTCGTGGTCGGGGAAGATCACGTCCTCTTTGGACCGGAACGCGCGGAAGAACGTGCTGCGCCCGACACCCGCGCGGTCGGTGATGTCGTCCACCGTCGTCTGGTCGTAGCCGCGCTCCTCGAACAGCGCGAACGCGGCCTCGGTCAGCCGTTGCTTGGCCGGTTTCTCGGGCATCGGGCCACCTTTCGCACGCACGCTGCGGCCAGCCTAATCGCCCGCCGTCGTCCGGGAGCAGGGTGAGGTGGGCCACCCCGCTCTGGCCTACCGGTCGGTACTGAGTACCGTCATCATGAAACCAAGTACCGGAGGGATGGGTGAGGCACGTGGAGCTCGTCGGCGTGGTCGGCTGCGGCCAGATGGGGGCGGGGATCGCCGAGGTGTGCGCCCGGGCCGGGCTGGACGTCGTGGCGGTCGAGTCGAACCGGGCGGCCGCCGACGCGGGCCGGGCGCGGCTCGAGGCCTCGCTGGGCCGGGCCGAGCGCAAGGGGAAGATCGCGTCCGCGGCCGACGTGCTGGAGCGGATCCGGATCACCGAGGACCTCGACGACCTGGCCGACCGCACGCTCGTCGTCGAGGCGATCGTCGAGAACGAGGCGGTCAAGGCGGAGCTGTTCGGGAAACTGGACAAGATCGTCGCCGCGCCGGACGCGGTGCTGGCGTCCAACACCTCCTCGATCCCGATCATGAAGCTCGGCACCGCGACCGCGCGGCCGGCGCAGGTGCTCGGCATCCACTTCTTCAACCCGGTCCCGGTGCTGCCGCTGGTCGAACTGGTCCCGAGCCTGCTCACCGGCGACGAGACCACCGACCGCGCGCGGAAGTTCGCCGAGGAAACCCTCGGCAAGCACGCGATCCTGTGCCAGGACCGCGCCGGCTTCGTGGTGAACGCGCTGCTGATCCCGTTCATCCTCGCCGCCGTGCGCATGCTGGAATCGGGCTTCGCGACGAAGGAAGCGATCGACGAGGGCCTCGTGCGCGGCGCCGCGCACCCGCAGGGCCCGCTCGCGCTGGCCGACCTGATCGGGCTCGACACCACGAAGGCGGTCGCGGAATCGCTGTACGAGGAGTTCAAGGAGCCGCTGTACGCGCCGCCGCCGCTGCTGGCCCGCATGGTTGACGCCGGCCTGCTGGGCCGCAAAACCGGCCGCGGCTTCTACACCTACTGAGTTCCGGCTGACGTTCGACCAGGAGATCCCGATGAGCTTCGACCTGTTCAAAATCAACGAAGACCACGAAGCGATCCGCGAGGCCGTCCGCGCGGTCGCCGAAGAGCAGATCGCCCCGCACGCCGCCGAGGCCGACGAGCGCGAAGAATTCCCCAAAGCGTCCTACGACGCACTGGTCGCGTCGGACTTCCACGCCCCGCACGTGCCGGAGCAGTACGGCGGCGCCGGTGCCGACGCGCTGGCCACCTGCATCGTGATCGAGGAAGTAGCGCGGGTGTGCGCGTCGTCCTCGCTCATTCCGGCGGTGAACAAACTCGGCAGCCTGCCGCTGATCCTGGCCGCGAACGAGGACGTCAAGGCGAAGTATCTGCCGCCGCTGGCTTCGGGCGAGGCCGGATTCTCGTATGGACTGTCCGAACGCGACGCAGGCTCGGACACCGCCTCGATGCGTTGCCGCGCCACCCCGTCCGGGGACGACTGGATCCTCAATGGACAGAAGTCGTGGATCACCAACGCCGGTGTGTCGGAGTACTACACGGTTCTGGCGGTCACCGACCCGGACGGCCGCCGCGGCGCCAACGTGAGCGCCTTCGTGGTGGAAAAGTCCGACGCCGGTTTTTCCTTCGGTGCCAAGGAAAAGAAACTGGGCGTCAAGGGCTCGCCGACGCGTGAGCTGCTGTTCGACCAGGTGCGCATTCCCGGCGACCGGATGGTCGGCGAGCCGGGCCAGGGGCTGAAGATCGCCCTGCGGACGCTCGACCACACCCGGGTGACGATCGCCGCGCAGGCGGTCGGTATTGCCCAGGGCGCGCTGGATCACGCCCTGGGGTACGTCAAGGAGCGCAAGCAGTTCGGCAAGCACATCGCGGACTTCCAGGGAATCCAGTTCATGCTGGCGGACATGGCGATGGCGGTCGAGACGGCGCGCCAGATGGTGTACACCGCGGCGGCGAAATCCGAGCGAGGGGACGATGACCTGTCGTTCTTCGGTGCGGCGGCGAAGTGTCACGCGTCGGATGTCGCGATGAGCGTGACGACCGATGCGGTCCAGTTGCTTGGCGGGTACGGGTACACGCGGGACTTCCCGCTGGAGCGGATGATGCGGGACGCGAAGATCACGCAGATTTACGAGGGCACGAACCAGATCCAGCGGCTGGTGATGGCTCGGCAGTTGTTGAAGGGCTGAGGTTTTTGATCCGGTAGTTCGGGCGGCTCTGGTGGTCCGTGATCAGGCCACCACCGGGCCGTCGTCAGCACCAGATCGCCCGAACATCGTGTCAAAGCGTCCTCCTGACCAGCCATGGTTTAACGGGTGACTAAGGGGCTTGGCTGCTGGCGGAACAACCGGTCTCCGACAAGCCAGCGTCTGCCTAGGTACATGAAGTGCGCAGGTACTGCCTCCAGCGAGATCCTCAGCCGATAGCGATCGTGGAGTTGCTCGACAATTGCTATCTGAGGCGAAGCAAGGAAAAGAAGAACTTCCCTGATGAGATCACTTGAGGTCTCGCGGTGGATAACGTCTCGCAAGGACCTGCGGATGGCTG
Organism: Amycolatopsis sp. NPDC114503; assembly: GCF_055633655.1. NCBI lineage: Bacteria > Bacillati > Actinomycetota > Actinomycetes > Pseudonocardiales > Pseudonocardiaceae > Amycolatopsis > Amycolatopsis sp. NPDC114503. The sequence continues at coordinate 92,221 of NZ_JBVKDT010000018.1, forward strand.
TTAGATCCAGCCAGCCTACGCCAACTGACTCCAGCTCTTCATCAGACATCGGAGAGTCGGCTTCTCGTGAGAGAATTTCAATTACGCCTCGCATGGAAAGTGTCCAATTTTCTTTTTCTTTCCACTTCGTCAGCAGATGACTTCTTCGCTCGCTTTCGCAGAGTTCTGGGTCAAAGAGAGGGTGGAGTTCTTCGGGGGTCAAGGGGGTATCTACTTGTCGCCTGACCGCTTCCGCGAGTACGGCTGTGGAAATTACTGCAACATGCTTGTCGTTGTCTAGGATCTCCAGAAGTCTACGTTCAAAGCCGGGACCTATGTAAAGAGTCGTGTGCGCGCAATGCTGCTCGCGATGGTCCGCAAGTGTCGCCGGTTTCGCTTGCTCTTCTGGAACGGTGCCGTTGGCGGCGCTTTTCGTCTCTACGGTTAGGGTTTCCCCTAGATTGCCAGGTCGGGTCCGGACTATGCCATCGGGCTCCCCTTGGCCGCCAATGTGAGCTGCTGGAAGCCCGAGAAACTGCAGTGCGTCGATGGCTGCCATTTCTAGCTCATCAGAATAATTACTCATTCGCGAGACGCGAATCAAATTGTCGGCAAGCAGAGAAGCTGGATTTTCATGGTGCTCAGTTCTCTGCGCGCCCTCTGCTTCGATAGGATCTGGTTCTTGACGTCCGGTTGACGTGTCGGCAGCTTGATCGATCGAGTCGATGCAAGGAACCGAATTGTAGAAAGCAACTCCTTGTGGTGTTGCCTTGTAGAAGTGGTTTGACATGCGGACGATCAAGCCAAATGCTTCCAGAAGTGCGATCCGTGCTGTGAGACCGCCGCGTTTGATTGGGGCGAAGTAGTCGCCTGCGGAGTACTTAACGCAACTCTCGAGAGCTTCCGTGAATGTTAGTCGTCCCGCTTGGTCAAGCTCGTGAACGATTTCTCCGAAATACCAGATACTCGCGTGGATAATGCGAGCAAGGTCCATAGGGTAAGCGCTCGCTGGCCAGGCAAGTGCTGCAGGTGTTGCGACTAATTCTGTTGCTGATATTCTTTCGAGTAGGCCGCTCATTTGCATTGATCGAATACCGGTTTCAGCACTCGTGCCTTTGGTGTTGAATAACCTGGCCGTTGTTGCCGTTAAAGTTTCGTCCTCGATCGGCGATGCGCAACTTTCGATAATAGTTCTAAGGGTTTCAATCTGTCCGTTGTTGGTCCTGATTCCGGGAATGTAGAAGCTTGCCGCACGCGATCGACATCTAGGGTCGTTCTTGGCTCTTCTCATTAGTTCTGTGATTGCTGTTGGTGCGGGTCGGAAGTCTGTAGAAGTAGTGGCTTCGGATTCGGGCTCATGTACGGTTAGGTGAGCAAGAAAGCTGTGGCCTTCGTTGCTCAGGTGGTATTTATGGCTAAAAGACTTTACAAGTCCTGCGGCGATCAGCCATTTAATCCTGTAGAATATGGCACCGCCACTTTTCCATTGAAAGTGATATTTTTCACGTGCGATTTTGAGTAAAGCGCGACTAGACATCGATTCTTGCTCGAGCTCGTGAAGGATCTCGCCGATGAACCGTACATGCGTATGGAGAATTTCTATTAGCTTCTCGGGGTTTTGGTCGGTTAGCCAGGATTTGCCGTGGGCTGATAACCGCACGCTGGTTACGTCTCGGATAAGTAGCCCGGAGTTCAAGATCGGCCCCATGGCTTCCCCGACTGTGATCTCAGTGGTCGAATCTGGCCAGAAGATAACAGCATCTCTGCGAGTATTGTTGTCAATCAACTGCAGCAGGCTGGCGAGATTTTCGAACAGGTACGACAGGTCGCCCTTGGGGCAACCGATGACTGGGCTTCGTTGATTCCATGGCAGCGGACCTGGCAATTTGATCTTGGTTTCGCCGTGGGCTTTGTGTGACATGTTAGATACGGTAACAAACGCTCCGCATTATGTCTGCCATGCGCAAAAATGGCCCGATTCAACGCGCAAGAATGCTTTAATGAAATTTCTTGACGCCGAGGGTGCTGGTGGCCCATGGCCGTCTTCAGGCTGCCGCGACATCAGGTCGGGATGTCTCGCCATTCGCTGCGGGCTCAGGTTGTCCGGGCTGCTCGTGGATCGGCACTGTTGAATGACGGTGCCGATCCATGTTTCACAACGAGATCGGACGAGCCTGGTCAGGTCGAAGGCTTGTGCTGCCGATCATGCCGCCTCTGCGCCTTGACCACATCCACCGTCCGCGCCCTCACCCAATCCAGCAACCCCTCCAGCGGCGTCGCCAGCTCCTGTCCAAGCTCAGTGAGCGAGTAAGTCACCTTAGGCGGCGTCGCAGGCTCCACCTCGCGCCGGATCAAGCCGTCCCGCGTCAAGGTCCGCAGATTCTGCGACAGCATCTTCTCGCTGATCCCGCCGATCGTGTCGCGCAGTTCGTAGAAGCGTGCCGGGCGTTCGCGCAGTGAGAGCAGGATCAGCGTGCCCCAGCGGCTGCACACGTGGTTGAGCACTCCGCGGCCGGGGCAGTCGCTGTTGAATGCGTCACCCGGGTCTGCGGCTGCGCGGCGTCCTGCCTCGATGCCTACTCCCATGTCGGGAGCTTACCTCGCGGTTCGTACTTACGAAAGGATAGCCCAAAACCTACGGTGAGCCTCATTGCCCCACAAGGAGGTACTCCCGTGACCAAGATTCTGGTGATCGGCGCGACCGGCAACGTCGGCCGTCAGGTGGTTGTCCAACTGGGCGAACGCGGCCTTCCGGTGCGCGCGTTGGCTCGGCGGCCCGAACGGGCCGATCTGCCCGGCGGCGTTGAGGTCGTGCCCGGTGATCTGTCTGATGTGGACAGTCTGCGCGCCGCATTGCGGGGCGTGGAATCGGTATTCTTGATGTGGCCGTTGATTTCCGGTGATCCGGCTCAGAAGATAGCGGACACGATCGCCTCTAGCGCCCGTCGTTTGGTGCTGTTGTCGTCAGCCGCGGCGCGCACGGACTCGGACGACGCGATCAGTCAGGTCCATCGTGCGGTGGAGAAGGCGATCGAGCGCGCGAGTCTGGAGTGGACGTTCCTTCAACCCCACGGCTTCGCGACCAACACGCTCGGCTGGGCGTCGCAGATTCGTGAGGACGGCGTCGTCCGCGGGGCGTACGGCTCGGTGTACTCGACGCTCATCCACGAGGCCGACATGGCGGCGGTCGCGGTGACCGCGCTGACTTCGGACGGGCACGTCGGCGCGAAGTACGACCTCACCGGCGCGGCCGCGCTGACGCAGGCCGAGCAGGTCCGGGTGATCGGGGAGGTGATCGGCCGTGAGACCCGCTGGGAGGAGGTGTCCCGGGAGGTCGCGCGAGAACTCCTCCTCGAGCGGATCCCGGCGAAGTACGCGGACGCCATGCTCGACGCGTACGCCCGTTTGGCCGGGCGTGAACCCGACCGGCCGACGACGACGGTGGAAGACGTCACCGGCGTTCCGGCGCGGACTTACGCCCAGTGGGTGGCCGATCACGCGGCCGAGTTCGGCGCGCGTTGACGGCTGCCAACGCGCAGGTGCCGCGGGTGTGGTTCGCGGTCTGTGAGGGGAACCCTGACGGAATCTGATTCCGTCAGGGTTCCCCTCACAGACGTGACGTTGGGACTCGGCGGCCTTCGCTTTCGCTGCTCGCCGGGCTGGCAGCACCGATGGCGTCGCCTTGGGTTTCCGACATTCGTCCGCCACTGCAACCCGGCTTGGACGCGGGTTCAGTAATTGCTAATATTCGCAATTGCTGAACCCTTCCGCCCCGTCCGCGGACGGGCCCGGACCGCAGGAGGCGCCCGTGAGCAAGCCGCTCTACCAGCTGAAAGCCGAGTTCTTCAAGACGCTCGGCCATCCGGCCCGGATCCGGGTGCTGGAGCTGTTGTCGCAGCGCGAGCACGCCGTCGCGGAGATGCTGCCCGAGGTCGGGATCGAGCCGGCGAACCTGTCGCAGCAGCTGGCGGTCCTGCGCCGGATGGGGCTGGTCACCACGCGCAAGGAAGGGTCGAGCGTCTACTACTCGCTGATCAGCCCGCAGGTCGCGGAGCTGATGGCGGTGGCGCGGGAGATTCTGACCGGCGTGCTGTCCGGGCAGGTCGAACTGCTCGACGACCTGCGGACCGCGCAGGCCGGCAGCGCGCCTCGTGCGGAGCGCTGACGTGCGCGGGGCCCGGCGCGCCGGCGGTGTGCGGTGCTGAGGCTGTGGCGTGCGATCCGCCGGACCGGGCGCGCTGCCGAACCCGCCCCGCCGAGGCCGGAGCCGTTGCCGCGAGCGCGTGAACTCGGCGGTTCGGTCCAGTTGCGGCATGTGGACGCGGGATCGTGCAACGGCTGCGAGATCGAGATCGGTTCGGCGTTCGGCTCGGTCTACGACGCGGAGCGGTACGGCGCGCGGCTGGTCGCGTCGCCGCGGCATGCGGACGGGCTGCTGGTCACCGGACCGGTCACGCGCAATATGGCGGAGCCGTTGAAACGCACGTACGAAGCCGTGCCGCGGCCGCGGACGGTCGTGGCGATCGGGGACTGCGCACGGGATTGCGGCGTCTTCGCGGGTGCTTACGGCGTGACCGGCCCGGTGCGCGACGTCGTGCCGGTCGACCTCGAAGTGCCTGGCTGCCCGCCTCGGCCCGAGGCGATCGTCGAGGCGGTGCGAAAGCTGACGGGCCGGTGAACCTCGCGGCGACAGGGCTCGGAACGGCGGTCGCGAGCGGGGCGGCGGCAGCGCTGGTGAGCCTCGTGGCGCCGGCCAAGGCTCGGACGCGAGTGGCCGGAATCGGCACGATGTTCGCGGGTGCGGCCGGGGTCGCGGCTGGTGCGGCGGCACTCGCCGGGCAGGCCGCGCACGCCAGTTTTCCGTGGCTGCTGCCGCTCTCCGGGATCTCGTTCGAGCTGGACCGGATGGGCGGCCTGTTCACCGCTGTCACCGGCGGAGTAGCGATTGCGGCGGGGCTGTACGGCATCGGTTACGCCCGGAACGGGCTGCGTGCCCGCACAGTGCAGGCGGTGCAGCCGCTGTTCGTGGTGGCGATGCTGCTCGTGCCCGCGGCGGCATCGGTCGGCACGTTCCTCGTGTGCTGGGAACTGATGGCGGTTACGTCGCTGGTGCTGTTGCTTGCCGAGCACCGGCTGCGGCCTTCGGTCGCGTCGGCGGGCCGGTGGTACGCGGTCATGACGCATCTCGGATTCGTGACTGTCCTCATCGGACTGCTCTGGTTCGCTGCTCTCGCAGGCGGCGACAGTTTTGCGGTCTTGCGCGCCGCTTCGCCGCCACCAGGCGCGGCGAGCGCGATCTTCCTGCTCGTACTGGCCGGGTTCGGTTCGAAGGCCGGGATCGTGCCGCTGCACGCCTGGCTCCCGCGCGCGCATCCCGAGGCGCCGAGCCACGTGTCCGCGCTGATGTCGGCGGCGATGGTCAACCTCGGCGCGTACGGCGTGCTGCGCGTCGGATTCGACCTCCTCGGCGGCGGCTCGCGCTGGTGGTGGGGTGTCGTGCTCGCGCTGGGCGCGGGCTCGGCGGTGTACGGGATTCTCCAGGCGGTCATGGCGTCGGATCTCAAGCGGCTGCTGGGGTATTCGACCACGGAGAACCTCGGGCTGGTCTTCGCCGGGATCGGGGCGGCCGGGCTGCTCGCGTCCTCCGGTGCCCGCGTCGCGGCGGGGTTGGCGCTGGCCGCCGCGTTGCTGCATACCGTGGGGCACGCGGCGTTCAAGACGCTGTTGTTCCTCGCCGCCGGGTCGGTCGTCCACGCGACCGGCACCGGCGATCTCGACGCGCTCGGCGGCCTGCGCACCCGGATGCCGTGGACCACCGGCCTGTTCGGTCTCGGCGCGCTGGCTGCCTCGGCGTTGCCGCCCGGCACGGCGTTCGTGTCGGAATGGTTGCTGCTGCAGGCTTTGGTGCACGGCCTTCCCGCCGCCGGGGTGGTCACCGCGGTCGCGATGCCGCTCACGATGGCCGCCGTCGCGCTCACCGCGGGCCTCGCGGTGGCGACGTTCGTCAAGGCGTTCGGCATCGGCTTCCTCGCGAAACCGCGCGGCGCCGGCGCGGAACGAGCGCACGAAAGTCCGGGGCCGATGCTCGTCGGCATGGGCATCGCGGCGGTGGCTTGCGTGGTGCCGGCGTTGTTCCCGACGCTGGTGTTGCCCGCGGTGGGCGCGGCGGCGGGCTTCGGCAATCCGGCCGCGCGCGACCTGCTTACCGTGCGGCTGAACGGGGTCTCGGGCACGGTTTCCCCGTTGCTGATCACCTTCGGCCTGCTCGGCGGCGCGCTGCTGGTGGTCGCGGCGGTGCGGATGCTCGCGTCGAGCCGGGCGCGCCGGGAAGCGCGGCTCTGGGACTGCGGCGGCGGCCCCGCGACGGCGCGAGCGGAGTACACCGCGACGTCGTTCGCCGAACCGCTGCAACGGGTTTTCGACGACGTGGTGCGCCCGGAGACCGATGTGGACGTCGGCCACTACGACGAAGCGCGCTACCTCGTGCGCCAGGTCGCTTACCGCCGGGAGGTGCCGGACCGGATCGAACGGATGCTTTACCGGCCGGTCCTCGCCGCGGCCGCCTCGTGGGGCCGCGCCGGACGGCGGCTGGCCACCGGCAGCGTGCACCGGTACCTCGGCTACGGCTTCTCCGCGGTGGTTCTCGCGCTGATCCTGCTGACGGTGACGCGATGACCGGGTTCGCCGCCGCCGGAGCGGTCGTGCAGACCGTGCTCGTGGTCGCCGGGGCGCCGGTGCTGACCGGCCTGATGCGGCAGGTCCGCGCCCGGTTGGAGGGACGCGCTGGTCCCGGAGTGCTCCAGCCGTGGCGTGATCTCCGAAAACTGGTGCGGCGCAAGGAATCGCTGACGCCGCGGGGCACCGGGCAGGTTTTCCGGACCGCACCGGTCCTGCTGATGGCGACAACGCTGCTCGTCGCGTTCGCGGGCCCGTTCGTCACCACGGCGTCGGCGTTGCCGCCGGTAGCCGACCTCTTCGCGGTGGTCGCGCTGCTGGCGCTCGGCACGGTCGCGCTCGCGCTCGCCGGCCTCGACACCGGCACCGCGTTCGGCGGGATGGGCGCGAGCCGGGAGATCACCGTGATCGCGCTGGTCGAGCCGACGCTGCTGGTCGCGATCCTGGCGCTGTCCGCGCGGGCGGGCAGCACCGATCTCGCCGCGATCGTTTCGTCCACAGTGGCCGATCCGGCGCGGGTCGGGTCGCCGGTGAGCCTGCTGGCCGCGGTCGCGCTGGCGATCGTGGCGGTCGCGGAGACCGGACGGCTGCCGGTGGACAACCCGGCCACTCACCTCGAGCTGACGATGGTGCACGAGGCGATGGTGCTGGAGTACGCCGGGCCGGACCTCGCGCTGGTCGAACTGGCGTCCTCGATGCGGCTGACGGTGTTCCTCGGTTTGCTGGCCAACCTGTTCGTGCCGTGGGGGATCGCGACCTCGGCGTCGCTGCCCGCGCTGCTCGCGGGCGCCGCGGCGTTCGCGGGGAAGGTCGGCCTGCTGGGCGCGTCGCTCGCGGCGGCCGAGGTGTTCTTCGCGAAGCTGCGGCTTTTCCGGGTTCCGGAGCTGCTGGCGGGCTCGTTCCTGCTCGCGCTGCTGGCGGTTGCGGCGTCCTTTGTCCTGCCCGGAGGTGCTTCGTGACCGAGCTGCTTTACCTGGTCTGCGGGCTGTTCCTGCTGACCGCGGTGCTGACGTTGTGGCGGCGCGAACTTCCGGTTCTGGTGCGGATGCTCGCGGCGCAAGGCGTCGCGCTGGCCGGGATGGCCGCGTTGCTCGCCGGCTCGGCCGAGGCGGGACTGATCGCGGCGGGGTTGCTGGTCCTGCGGGCCGGTGTCCTGCCGTGGCTGGTGCGGCGGGCGACCGCGCGCCAGGGTTTGGACCGGCGCGAGACGCGTCCGGTCGTGAACGTGACGGCTTCCTTGCTGTCGGCCGCTTTGCTGGCACTCGTCGCCTACGCCGTGTCGCGTCCGCTCGTGGAACTCGATCCTTCTCCGGCCTCGGCGGCCGCTCCGGTGGGCCTGACCGTGGTCCTGATCGGGTTCTTCGTGCTGGTGACGCGGCGGCGCGCGGTGTCCCAGCTCGTCGGATTCCTGGTGCTGGACAACGGGATCACCGCGACCGGCCTGCTGCTCGGCGCGGATCCGGGGCTGCTGGTGGAAATCGGGGTTTCGCTGGACGTGCTGCTGGCGGTCCTCGTGCTGCAGATCCTGTCCGGCCGGATGCGGCAGCTGTTCGGCGGCACGGACCTCGGCGAGCTGCGGGAGTTGCGCGACTGATGGCGATTCTGGTCGTAACGGTGCTCGCGGTGCCCGCGGTGACGGCACTGGGATTCCTGGTGCCCGCGTGGCGGCGCGGCATGCTGTGGGCGGGCGCGGCGAGCGCCGTCGTTGGTCTCGCCGCGGCGATCGCGCTGGCCGTCGCGGTGGTGCGAGCCGGTCCGATCGTCGCGCTGGGCGGGCTGCTGCGGGCCGATGCGTTGTCGGCGTTCCTGCTGGTGGTGATCAGTGCGGTCGCGATTCCGGCGACCCTCGCGACACCGGGGCATTTCGCGACGGAACGCGCCGCGGGCCGGGCGACGGCGCGCACGGCGGCGAGGCACGGCCTGCTGGTCCACTTGTTCCTCGCCGCGATGACGCTCGCCGTCCTCGCCGCCGGTCTCGGCCTGCTGTGGGTGTCGATCGAAGCGACGACGGTCGTGACCGCGTTCCTCGTCGGCCAAGGCCGGACCCGGACCGCGGTCGAGGCGGCGTGGAAGTACGTGGTGATCTGCTCGACCGGGCTCGCGCTGGCGTTGCTGGGCACCCTGCTGCTCGGGTACGCGTCCGGGCACGCCGGGGGCGGCCTTGATCTGGCCGGCCTGGCCGCGGGGGCAAGCGGCCTCGACAGCGGCGTCACGCGGATCGCGATCACCCTGCTGGTGCTCGGATTCGGGGCGAAGGCGGGGCTGGCTCCGCTGCACGCGTGGTTGCCGGACGCGCATTCGCAGGCGCCCGCGCCGGTATCGGCCTTGATGTCCGGGGTGCTGCTCGCCGTCGCGTTCTACGCCGTGCTCCGGGTGAAGGTGATCTCCGATGCCGCGCTCGGCGCCGGGTTCGCCCGCGGCCTGCTGATCGTGATGGCGCTCGCGTCGCTCCTCGTGGCGGCGACTTTGCTGCTCGCGCAACGCGATTACAAGCGGATGCTGGCCTATTCCAGCATCGAGCACCTCGGGCTGGTGTCGTTCGGCGCGGCGGTCGGCGGTCCGGTCGCCACGGCGGCGGTGCTGGTGCACGTGCTCGGCCACGGCCTGGTCAAGGCGGTGCTGTTCGTGGGCGCGGGCCGGGTCGCACAGGGGACCGGCACGAGCCGGATCGACCAGGTGCGCGGGCTGGCCGCGCGCGGGCCGGGGCTCGCCGGCTGTCTCGGCGCCGGGGTGCTGGGGCTGGCCGGGATGCCACCGTTCAGCCTGTTCGCGAGCGAACTGGGGCTCGCCCGCGCGGGTTTCGCCGGCGGCCTCGGCTGGGCGACGGCGATCGTCCTCGTTCTGGTGCTGGTGGTCGCGGCGGCGCTGGCCGGGCACACGACGCGGATGCTGCTGGGCGAACCGCCCGGCGGTCCCGGGGCGGCGCGCGCTCCGATGGCGGTGCCGCGGGCGACGCGGGCCGCGCTGGTCGCCCCGCTCGCGGCCGCGGCGGTGCTCGGATTCTGGACCGGTCCGCTGGCGTCGTTGCTGCACGCGGCCGCGCTGGCCGGGGGAGGCGGCTCGTGAACGTACGGGAAACGGATCCGGCGGAGCTGCCCGCGGCGGCGGAATCGTTGCTGGCGGAGGGATTCCGCGTCGCGCTCGTGTCCGGGCACGACGACGGCGACCGGTTGCGCGCGGTGTATGTGTTCCTGGCCCCGGGCGACCGCCGGGCCGAAGTGCGCGTGCGGCTCCCGCTCGCCGACCCGCGGCTGCCGAGCCTGGCCGGGCTGTCGTTCCCGGCGGGCCGGTTCGAGCGCGAGATGCGCGACCTGTTCGGCATCGTGCCGGAGAACCACCCGTTGCCGCGCCGGCTGGTCCGGCATTTCCACTGGCCGCGCGGGTGGTACCCGATGCGGGCCGGGGCTGGCGCGCCGCCGGAATTCGGGGAGGCCGACGGGCCGTATCCGTTCCGCGCGGTGGAAGGGGCCGGGGTGTCGGAGATCCCGGTCGGCCCGGTGCACGCCGGGATGATCGAGCCGGGGCACTTCCGGTTTTCCGTGTCGGGCGAGACGATCCTGAACCTCAAGGCCCGGCTGTGGTTCGTCCACAAGGGACTGGAGGCGCTGTTCGCCGGCCGGGAGCCCGAGGCCGGGATCGAGCTGGCCGAACGGATCAGCGGCGACACCGCGGTCGGGCACGCGCTGGCTTACTGCCTCGCCGCGGAGGACGCGCTGGGCCTGGAGGTGTCCGCGGACGCCGCGCGGGTCAGGGCGGTCCTGCTGGAGCTGGAACGGATCCACAACCACGTGGCCGATCTCGGCGCGCTGTGCAACGACGTCGGGCATTCGGTGCTGAACTCGCATGCGCAGACGGTGCGGGAGAAGCTGTTGCGGCACAACGAGGAAGTCACCGGGCACCGGCTCCTGCGCGGCGGTGTCCGGCTCGGCGGGGCACGACTGGCCAGGCTGCCGGACGTGGCGCGAGTGCGGGCATTGGCCGCTGAAGCCGAGGAGATCGCTTCGCTGGCGTTGGAGCATTCCGTGGTCCGCGATCGATTCGCGGGCACTGCGGTGCTTTCGCAGCGGCAGGCAACGGATCTCGGGACACTCGGGTACGTCGCGCGGGCCAGCGGTCTTCGCCGCGACGCGCGGTACGAGCATCCCTTTCTCGATTTGGGCGAGCCGGTACGGCACTCGCGGACCGATGGCGACGTGCTCGCCCGTTTCCTGGTGCGGGTGGAGGAAATCGGCCATTCGGCGGCGCTCGTGGAGCGGCTGACCGGATCGCTGGGCAGCCGGTCGGAGACCGCGGATCCCGGCGGTACGCGGTCCGGGGTCGGGGTGGCCGAGGGCTGGCGCGGAACGATCGTGCACCGCGTCGAGCTCTCCGCCGGAGTGCTGAGCCGCGTCAAAGCCGTCGACCCGAGCTTCTTCAACTGGCCCGCGCTGCCGGCGGCTCTCGTGGACACGATCGTCCCGGATTTCCCGCTCGCCAACAAGAGTTTCAACCTCTCCTACGCGGGCAACGACCTGTGAACCCCTCTACCGGAGACAGCATGCCGAGTGAATTCGTCAGGGAATTGAAGCGGGGCGTCGCGGCGGCGCGCCAGGCCTTGGAATCCGCGGGCGACGACGACGCGGACACCCACCGCGCGCGGCTGGCGGAGCTGCGCGACATCGCGCGGCACAATGGAGTCGCCCTCGACGGCCCGGACGAGGGCGAGACGGGCCGGTGAACGGGGTGCGGGCCGGGCTGGCGGTGGTCGGGGACAGCGCTCCGGGCGAGCCGGAACCCTCGCTGGCGCTGCTGAGCGCCGACGCGCAAGCGATCCGGGAGCACACCGGCGTGCCGGCGTCGGCGTTCGCGGTGCGGTCACGGAATGCGGGCGAGCTGTCGGTCGCGCTGCGGTCGTTGCCGGACGAGGTCGAAGCGGTGTACCTGACCGGGACGGAACCGGCGAAAGCCCGTGCGGCGCAACGGGATGTCGCCGCGAGCGGCGGGGTGCCGGTGATCACCGAGGAGGAAACCGCGGGCATCGCGACAGCCGCCGCGGTGCTGGTCCGGTCGCGGCGGCTGCACGTCGCGCCGTTCGCCGCGAAAGTCGTGGTGGCGAACTCGGACACGATGCCGTTGCTGGTGCCGCTGCTGGTCGCGTCCGGGGTGGGGGAGGTCGTGGCCTGGCGGAGCGCCGACGCGGCCGGATATCCGCTCGCCGAGGTCGCGCGGAACGCGACCGTGGTGGTCGATCCGGCCGGGGAACTGGGCGGATCGGCGCTGGCAGCACCGGAACGAAGCGCGGGACTGCTGCCGCTGCCCGGGCTGTTCGCGGCGTTGCGGCGGGGGCTGGTCGCGCGGCCGGTGAACGATCCGCTCTATCAGCTGGACGTGCACCGGGCGTGCGCGCACGCGCTCACGACGCTCACCCCGGTGGACCGGATGCTGCCGGACCTTTCCGATCCGGATCTGGCCGTCCGGGTGCTGGATGCGATCGAGGAGGCGTTGCGGCCGCCTCGGCGGCGTTAGCCCCGAGCTGATCGGGCCGGAGCCGGGGGTCGCTGATCCGCCGTCCGGTCGCGTCCTTCCGGGCTTAGCGGTCGTAATACGTGGTCGGCCCCTCCGGCCACTGCCGGGTAGGCGGCGGAGGCTCCGCCCGGCTGTTCTTCTTCCGCCGGTGCAGCGTCCGCGCGCTGGCCGCCATGCTGCTCACCAGCGAAGCGATCACCAGCCCGATCACCAGGTTGATCGCCGCCGTCGCGATTTTCGCTTCCATGCCCACCGTCAGGGTGAACGGCAGGACCACCGCGATGGCCGTGACCAGCACCATGATCCAGCCGAAGAACTGGCCCGGCGCGGGGGTCGCCACGCTCAGCAGGTGCATCAGCCCGGTCGCCAGCAAGGCGACGGCCGCGGCGACGACGGCGTAGGTCGGCGTGCTCGCCTTGCCCCACAGGCCGTCGCCTTTCGGGGCCAGCACCGGCACGTCGAAGACGCCGCGCGCGATCAGCAGGCCGACCACCGCCACGAGCGCCGCGACCACCGCGGTGGCCACTCCGCCCGCCCACAGTCTTGCCGCGTCGATTCCTGGCCGGGTGTCCTCCCCGTAGCCGCCGGGGTACTGCTGCGTCATCGGGCGGTCCTTCCGTCGCAGAAGCGGTCGGTTCCGATTGTCTCGCTACCGGGGCTGTTCCGCCGGGTCGGCGGATTTCGCCAGTGTGCGCAGCCGGAACGACAGGACTACGAGGGTTACCCCGTAAATGACCGCGTAAATCCCGATCAGCAGCGCTACGCCGAATGCGCCCGCGATCGGGTGGAACAGCACGAGCACCCCGGCGATCACCGAAAGCGCGCCCGCCACGATGAGAAAGGCCTCGCCGGTGATCTGTTTGCGCAGCCGGACCGCGGCGACGATTTCCATGATCCCGGTGACCACCGCCCACGCTCCGACGAGCGTCGCCAGCACCAGCACGGTCACCCCGGGCCACACGAGCGTCATGATCCCGGCGACCAGGCCCAGCACACCGAGCAGCGCGTACGCGATCCGGTGCGCGCCGTCTCCCGGCCGGAACGCCTGCATGATCGCGCCGACCGCGTCGATCAGCACGTAGATCCCGAACAGGAAAGCCAGCGCCAGCACGGTGATCCCCGGCCACACCAGCGCCAGCACGCCGAACAGGACACCCAGGATCCCGCGCGTGAGCACGAGCGGCCACGCGCGCCGCGGGTCGAGCACCGCGAAGCCGAGGACGGGCGGAATGGGCGTGGACATGGATAGCCTCCCGGGGTGTCGTGCTGACCTGGCGAAACGGTAGCCGGACCTGGGCGGCATCGCCGGGACCTCACCCGATCGAGGGCGCTACCAAGCGACCGTCAGCCCGGCGAGGCGCCAGGTCCCGGGGTCGGGTACCCGCTTCGCCTCGAGGACACGCAACCCGGGGAACCGGTCCAGCAACGCGGTCAGCGCCACCTCCGCCTGCACCCGCGCGAACGACGCGCCGAGACAGAAATGCGGCCCGTGCGCGAAACCGAGGTGCGCGCCCGCCGCGCGGCGGACGTCGAAGCGGTCCGGATCGGCGAAGACGCGCGGGTCCCGGTTCGCCGCCGCGATCGACACGGTCACCGGCTCGCCCTCGCGGATCCGCACGCCGTGCAATTCCAGATCCTCGGTGGCGCGCCGGGGAATCGTCAGCAGCTGCGAACCGCACCAGCGCATCAATTCCTCGACCGCGCCCGGCCACAGTTCCGGTTCCGCGCGCAGCAGTTCGAGCTGATCCGGATGCGCCAGCAGAGTTTCCACGGAATTGGCGATGAAATTCGCCGGCGTCTGCCCGGCCAAAACGAGCTGCCAGACGAGCGCGACGGCTTCCGTTTCGGTCAGGCCCGCATTCGTCAGATACGCCAGCATCGCGCTGTCCGGATGCGCGACCAGCGTCCGCGAGCTGTCGATGATCCCGGGCACGGCGGTGGCGAACCCGTCGCCGGACACCTGGACGACCGCCGCGCCGTACTCGTGCCAGCGCGGCCGTTCTGCTTCCGGGACGCCGACTAGCGCGCAGATGACCTCCATCGGCAGCGGCTGGGCGAAGGCGGTCAGCAGGTCGACCGGGCCTTCCGCGGGCAGCGCGTCCAGGTACCGGGCGACGATTTTCTCGATCTCCGGCCGGAAATCCAGCGCGCGGCGGGCGGCGAACGCGGGCGTTGCCAGCCGGCGCAGCCGGGCGTGCTCGGCTCCCTCCATCTCCTGCATGGTCCGCAGGTACGGACGGCAGTGCTCGGGCACCTCCGGACGTTGGTAGCTGGCCTCGCTCAAGGCGAACCGCGGGTCGGTGAGCATCGCGCGGGCTTCGGCGTGCCGCGTCAGCACCCACATCGGCGGGAAGCCGGTGCCGGTCAGCTTGGCGAGCGGGCCCTGCTCGCGGGCGGCGTCGTAGGTGGTGAAGGGGTCGCTCGTGACGGCCGGATCGGTCAGGTCGAGCTCGGGAACGGGGGACACCGGGAACCTCCAGATGGGCAATTCAGATGATCTCATCATATGAATGGTGGCGGTATCTTGGCAAGGAAGCGGACCGGGAGGACTCACGATGGCGCGGCTGACCAGGGCGCAGACGCAGGAGCGCAACCGGGCGAAGGTGCTGGCCGCCGCTCGCGACGAGTTCACCGAGCGCGGGTTCCGCGACGCCAAGATCGACGTGATCGCCGAGCGCGCCGAGCTGACCCGCGGCGCGGTCTACTCCAACTTCCCCGGCAAACGCGCGCTCTACTTCGCCGTGCTCGCGGCCGAGGCGGAGCGGTTCGCCGCCCAGCCGCCCGAGCCGGACCGCGGCCTCACGCCCGCCGAAGCGCTCGGCGCGTTCGCCCGCGCCTGGGTCGCCCGGCTGCCGCTGGCCACCGATCCGGACGCGCGCCTCGGTGTCGACCTGCTGCCGGAAATCCTCGCCGACGAACTCACCCATCGGCCGTACGCGCAGCTGCTGCGGTTCGACGCGATCGTGCTCGGCCTGGCCCTGGAACGGCTTTCGCCGTCGTCCGGACGTCTGGTGCGGGTGGCGGAAGCGGCGCTCACGATGCTGCACGGGGCGAGTCAGCTAGCGGCCGCGGCACCCGGTTTCGGCGAGCCGTTCAACGTCGTGCGCGCGTGCGAAGCGTTGCCCGCGCTGGAACTGAGCGACACCTGGCCGGAGCCGCCGATCGTGCCGCAAGCACGGGCGGCCGGGGAAATCTGGTCTCCGCCAGAGGTTTTCGACGCCCTGCGAGAGCGTCCGACGCGGATCGACGGCGACGGTGTGGTCGCGGTGATCGGGCTGCATCGGCTGTCCGCGGTGGAGGAAGCCCTGCGCGCGGCCGGGGAGGTCACGCTCGTGGTGGCGACCGGTCAGCCGGGGGAGCTGGTGCCGTTGACCAATTTGGTTTTGGCCGACCTGCGTGGGTTGTTGAAGCGCTCATGCCCGGAATCGGCATGGCCGAAGGTGCGCGTGATCGTGGACGAGACCGGCGCGGTGGCTTCCGCGGCCGGGGTTTCGGCGGTCAGCGACGCGACCGAGACCGCGATCCGGGTCCACAATGGACACATCCTGCTGCGCGCCGAGGGCTTCGGTGCCTGCCACGCCGCCGCGACCAGCTCCGTGCCCGCCGAATCCGGGGAAGTGCGCTGATCGCCGACCGACGTTTCACTGTGCCCGGAGAACGAAACGGGAAAGGAAAACCGGCACGACCATCAGCGCGATAGCTGTCCAGGGCAGTGCGCCGGGCGCCGTGCCGAGCAGGACGCCGCCGATCAGCGCGCCGCCGGCGACGGCTCCGTTCCAGCTGGCGATGGTCAGGGACTGCGCGATGTCGGCGCGGCGTCCGGCCAGGACCGCGGTGACAGCTTGGAACGACGTCGGCGCGCCGCCGAAAGCCAAGCCCCACAACGCACACGCGGCCAGCAGCAGCACCGGTTCACGGCCGCCGAAGACCAGTATCCCGAAACAGCAGGCGGTGACGGCGGCGCAGCACGTGAGCACAGCTCGGGGATGCCGGTCGAGGACGAGCCCCACCAGCCACAGCCCGGCCACCGTGGCGGCTCCGAACAACAACAGGCCCGCGCTCAACAGTGCGAGATGCCCGCGACCGGCGTAGAACGGACCGAGGTAGGTGTAGAACATGTTGTGCGCCAAGGAAAAAGCGATCACCAGAAGCAGCAGCGGGCGCAGCCCCGGCGTGCGCAGCACCGCACGGAGACTCGTCCGGGCACCGGGTTCCTCGCCGGACAGCGGCGGAACCACCGCCACGATCCACCACAGCAACGGCACCGCGACGAGGGCCATTCCGGCGAACACCCAGCGCCAGCCGACGAGTTCGCCGAGGGCGGCGCCAGCCGGGACGCCGAAAGCGAAAGCGACCGGGGTTCCCGCCATCGCGACGGCGAGCGCGCGGCCGGACCGTTCCGCGGGCACGAGCCGCATGGCGTAGTTCGCCACGAGGGACCACAGAATCCCGGTGAGCGCCCCGGAAGCCACCCGCGCCGCGAGCACCAGCGCGAACCACGGGGACAGCGCGATCGCCAGGTTGGTCGCCACGAATCCGGCGACCAGCAGGAGCAGGAGCTTCCGGCGAGGCATCCGGGCCGACGCCGCGGTCAGCGGCAGCGCGGTGAGCGCGGTGGTGATCGCGTACACCGTCACCAGCTGTCCCGCGGCGGCCGGGGACACCCCGAGGTCGGCCGCGGCCGGGAGCAGGATCCCGGCCGGGACGATCTCGGTCAGGCAGCCGAGGAACACCGAGGCGGCCAGTGCCAGCAGGGCGGGCACGGGGAGGGCGGTGCGGCCGGGCGGTGCCGTGACGTCCATGGCGAGGTCCTCGGGGTCGTGGCGGCTCGGCCTGGCCGCGCGGGTTTTGTGATCCGTCGCCGGGGTGCGGCCCGGCCGCGCCAGTTACGCGGTGTGCGGTAGCGGGTTGTGCGGCCCGTCGCCGGGGGTGCGGTGCGGCCGGGCCGTGACGCCCTGGCGTTGCGGCGGCCCGGCCGCGCGCGGGTTGCGTGGTGTGCGGTAGCGGGTTGCGTGGTCCGTCTCCGGGGCGCGGAGGGCGGTGCGGCCGGGCCATAACGCCCCGGCGTTGTGGCGGCCCGGCCGCGCCGGTTACGTGGTGTGCAATAGCGGTTTGTGCGAGGTGGTGCTTGTGGCGGTCCGCGTCGATTGTGTTGTTGCGGAGTTCGGCGTGGCCGGACCGTGATGTCCTTGGTGTTGCGGCGGTCCAGTCTCGCCGCGCGGTTTGTGCGGGGGTGGTGCTTGTGGCGGCCCCCGTCGGTCGTGCTGTCGCGGAGTGCGGCGCGGCCGGAACGCCCCCGGCGCGGTGGCGGCCCGGCCGCGCCGGTTACGCGGTGTGCAGCAGCAGGTTGTGCGAGCCGTCGCCGGGATCGACGATCTTGTCCTTCGTGGCCGCGTCGGTCATGCCCTTGAGCACCTGGTCAGGCGTGGCGTCCGGGTGCGCGGACAGGAACATCGCGGCCACCCCGGCGGCTTCGGCCGAAGTGATCGACGTCCCGGAAACCGCGGTGGACGCGCAGTCGCCGGTGCTGTCCGCCGTCTGGATGTCCTTTCCCGGCGCGTAAAGGTCCACGCAGCTGCCGAAGTTCGACGACGGCACCCGGTGGTCGGCCTGATCGGTGGCGCCCACGGTGATCCCGGTGGTCTGCCGGGCAGGCGTGACGTCGCAGGCGTTCACTCCGGCGCCGCCGGAGCCGTTGCCCGCGGCGACGGTGTAGGCGAGGCCGTTCTGGGTCATCTTGTACAGCTGGATGTCGAGGACCGTGCCGCTGGGACCGGCGAAGCTGAGGTTCAGCAGGGCCGGGCGCTGCGCGTTGAGGTTCACCCAGTCCAAAGCGGACAGAATCTCCTCGGACGTGCCCGTGCCGTCGCAGCCGAGGGTGCGCACCGACTCCACCGACGCCTCTTTCGCGACTCCGTAGCGGCGGCCCGCGATGGCGGCCGCGACCTGGGTGCCGTGGCCGTTGCAGTCCGATCCGCTCTGGTCCTCGTCGGGATCGACCGCGTCGTACGCGGCGTGCGCGCGGCCGCCGAAGTCGTGGTGGCTGGTGCGCACCCCGGTGTCGAGGACGTAGACGTGCACGTTCTCCGCGGTGTTCGGGTAGGTGTAGCTGCCGTCGAGCGGGAGGTCCGCCTGGTCGATCCGGTCCTGTCCCCACGAAGGCGGGTCTTGCTGGGTCCCGGCCGCGGTGTAGACCTGGTTGTCCCCGACCGTGGTGACCGCGGGGTCGGTCAGGTACTTGTCGTGCTGTTCCCGGGTCAGCTCAAGGGAAAACGCCTGCGAGACCGAGTAGTAGACCCGGCGCAGCGTGCCGCCGTACTTGGCGATCAGCGCGTTCGCGGCGGCGGTGACCTTGTCCTTGTCTTTGTCCATCGGCTTGAGCCGCACGATGTACACCGCGGTGTCGTCCGGCGAAGCAGAGGCCGCCGCCGGCAGCACGCCGGCTGCGACAAAGAGGAGCGCCGCCAGCACGACGGCTTTCGGGGTGCGTTTCATGGTTATCCCTTCGGGAGGCCGCCGCCGGGACCTCGGGGAGTCCCGGCGGCGGCCGGCGATGTCAGAGACCGTTCAGCCAGGTGCGCAGGTCGTCCGGGCCGCTGCCCTCGTCGAATCCGACCACCCGGCTGCCCTTCTCCTGGCCGCTGGAGATGTCGATCAGCGTCGGGATGTACTCGATGCCGTACTTGTCGGCGATCTCCTTGTTCTGGCCCTGCTCGCTCAGGTCCACCTTCGCCCAGATCCACTTGCCGTTGTCGGCGGCGTGGTATTTCTCCAGGTAGGGAGCCATCTTCTGACAGGGGCCGCACCAGCTGGCGTAGAAGTCCAGCACCACCGGCTTGGTCTTGGACATCTCCATCACCTGGTCGTAGTTGGCCGAGGTCACGTCGATGACGGTCTCGTCCTGCGGGGCCAGCGAAACGTAGGACCCCGGGGCCGGGGCGGCGTTCGCCGGCGCCGCGGCGCCGGCGAGGACTCCCGCCGCGATCGCCGTGACGGCCGCGAACATCCGGATTCTGGTTCCCATGTTCTCTCCTCTATTCGGGGTGGTTGACCGGCACCGGCGCCGGACGCGCCGGGGCTTCGGGGGCGGGGCCGGTTTCGGTGGGATGGCCGGCCCCGACCCAGTCTTCGATTCCTTCGCGGTACTTGCGGACGTCGGCGTAACCGAGTTCCAGCAGCCGGGCGCCGACGAATTCGCTGTTGCGGCAGGGGGTGTTGGCGCAGTAGACGACGATCGCCGCGGTTTTGTCCGGGACCACCCGCGGGGCGTGCTCGTCGGTGAACCGCGCGGCCTGCTCGTAGGGGAAGCCCGGGATGTTGCGGGCGCCGGGAAGGTGTTCGCGGGCGTAGTAGTCGGGCGGCATGGTGTCGACGACGATCACCGCGCCCTCGTCCATCGCGGTTTTCAGCTCTTCGCGGCCGATCAGCGGAAGCATGCCGGTTCCTCCCGGGTTCCGGCGGCGGGCGAGCAGGCCCGCCGCGAGGTGACAGACGAACGCCACGACCACCGAGTTGATCGTGGGAATCCCGAAGTCGAAGACGAGCGCGAAAGCGGTCCCGAGCGTCCAGCTGACGAGCGCGGCCGGTTCCCAGTCGCGGCCGGCGACCGCCTGTCCGCGGCGCAGGGCGGCGAAAACGGGACGGCACCGGCGAAGCACGAAGTACTCCGCGATGAGCACCCCGGCCACCGGCGGGGCGAGCACACCGACTGCGGTCAGGAACCCGGCGAAGTTGTCGGCGATCCCGAGCGCGGACGCGGCCGTGCCGAACACTCCGAGCACCAGGACCACGTGCACGCGGCTGACTTTCCGGTCGAACAGCACGTCCACGACGTTGACCAGGCCGAGCGAGGAGGAGTACAGGTTCCAGTCGTTGATCTTGAGGATCGCGGTGGCCAGCACCAGGGTGCCGAGCAGCCCCGACGAGGTGGTGACGATGCCGACGACGTCCGAGGTCGCGGCGGCGTGCGCGAGCAGCACGCCGATCAGCCCGATCAGGTACTCGCCGAGCGTCACGCTGAGCACGGTCTGCTTGACCACGTCGCCGCGGGTGCGGTTGAACCGTGTCATGTCCGGGGTCATCAGCGCGCCGAGGATGAACGCCCCGGACACCAGGGTGGTCGCCGCGCCGAGCGACAGCGGCGGTCCCGGCGGGGGAGCGGAAATCAACGCCGCCAGCGAGTGCGTGTGCAGCGCGTCCAGCACCGAATACCCTGCCAGCACAAGGAAAGCGGGCACGGTCAGGTAGGCGGTCCAGGCCATCAGGCGGAAGCCGTAGACGGTGATCACGGTGATCGCCGCTCCGCCGACCAGCGCCCAGCCCCATTCCGGCAGCGCGCCGCCGAGCGCCCGCATCCCGTGCGCGAACACCCCGTTCTGCACGCCGAACCAGCCCGCGAGGCTGATCGCGACCAGCAGGCCGACCAGCGCGGAGCCCTTCCGGCCGAACCCGGCCCAGCGGGCCAGCACCGAGGTGGACAGTCCCTCGCGCACCCCGGCGATGCCGAGCAGCACGGTGATGACCTCCAGCAGCACCGAACCGATCGTGATGGCCAGCACCGCGTTCCAGAACGTCATGCCGTAGCCCAGCAGCGCGCCGACGATGAACTGCTGGAACGAGGAGACCTGCCCGAACCGCTGCACCGCGACCGACGCCCAGGACCGGCGGGCGGCGTCCGGGACGCGGGTCAGCGAATAGTCGTCGTGGCGATCGCTCATCGGCCCGTCGCTTCCAGCGCGGCTTCGGCGACGACCAGGAAACCCTGGCCCGGCTCGGGCCGGAACGCGAATTCCCGGTCGAAGAACTTCTCGAGAAACGGCACCCGCTGGTGGTAGACGAACATCGACCGCGGATTTCCGGTGATCAGCCCGGAACCGGCGAACAACGGGAGTTCGGCGAGGAAGTAGCGCACCGCGAGCCGCAGCGCCCGCTCGTCCGGCACGTTTCCGGTCCGGCCCTGCAGCACCCAGGTGGAAGCGCCGTAGCAGGCGGAACGGAATGCGCCGTCGGTTTCGAAGAGGTTTTCCGCCGACGCCAGCAGCCGCCGATAGGCGGGCAGTTCGCGCAGCCGGGCCATGCCGAGGATCCGGCTCTCCGGGTCGGGCACGTCCAGCGCGCGCAGCGCGGCGGCGATCTTGTTGTGCACGTGGCAGGACTGCCGGTGCGCCTTCTGTTTCGCCCTGGCCGGCGGGTATCCGAGCGCTTCGAGCGTGTAGGCGGTGACCTCGTCCGGGACGAAAAAGCAGAACTCGGCGAAGCGGTCCGCGGTCCACGCGGCGAGCCGGGTCAGCCGTTCCGCGGTGAAATAGCCGTTGAACGGGCTCACCCCGACACAGGCGTGCCGGACGTCCGGATACAGGCGGGCACAGCCGGAAGACAGCGGAGTCGCGTCGAACATGGGAAACCTCCACCTTTTCTCGTCTCGATTCCGCGTTTTCTCCCGGCGGGGCGGGACTGGTGCGGTTCACTGTGCCGGGACCCGGGCGGCGCGGGTAATGCCTGCCGGTTATGCCGTCGCGGGACGGCGACGGCCGCAGTTCGGAAAGAGGATTTCCTACTTTGGTCGGGCGATTGCCACACTTTCGCCGGTGCACTCGTCCCGGCGGGAGTCATATCGTGGACTTTCGTGGAGTTGGAACTCAAGCATTTGCGCCACCTCCAGGCGATCGCGAAAGCGGGCAGCCTCAACCGCGCGGCCACCGAACTGGTGCTGCCGCAGCCCGCCCTCAGCCGCGAACTGCGCAGGATCGAGGAACTGCTCGGCCGGGCGCTGTTCGAACGCGCCCGCGCCGGGGTGCGGCCCACGCCGTTCGGGCAGCTGATCCTCGACTACGCGGACGGGATCCTCGCGCGCACCGCCCGGATCGGGCCCGCTCTCGCGCAGCACCGCGCCCAGCGCGACAGCGCGCTGCGGGTCGGCTGGTCGGAAACCGTGCTGTCCGGCCCGTTGCTCCGCGCGCTGGAGACAGCCGGGCTCGGCGACCGGGCGGAGATCCGGACCGCCGAGTCGACCGCGGAGATGGTCGGGTGGTTCGGCCGCGGCGAACTCGACCTCGCCGTGCTCTCCGAACAGTGCGAGGTGCCGCTTCCGGCGAACACCGGCCGGATCGACCTCGCCGAGGACCCGCTGCTGATGATGCTCCCGGACTGGCATCCGCTCGCCGGCCGGCACGAGGTGGACCTGGCCGAACTGGAACACGAGCGGTGGATCTCCTCGACCGGGCCGGACCGCTGCCGAGAGTTCCTGGCCCGGGTGTGCGGGCCGTACGGGTTCGCCCCGGTGATCGCCCACTACGTGCCGGTCTCCGGCCCGCGCGACGAGATCGTCCGCTACCAGGGCGACGTCACGCTCGTCCAGGCCTCGCGTCCGCTCGCCCCGGGGGTGGTGCACCGGCCGGTCGCCGGCCTGCGCTCGCGGACCAGCCACTTCCTGCTGTATCGGGAAGACAGCCCGGTCGCCGCACGGGTCGTCCTTCTGGCCGGGTTGATCCTCGACGCCTATCACGACGAAAGGGGCGGCTTCGACGGCCCGCGCGCGATTCCGGGGGAACTGCCGTGGCTGACCGCCCGGACCAGCTGATCCGCACCGGCGCGGACCTCGAGCTGCGGCAGCTGAAGCTGCTGGTCGCGGTCGCCGAGGCGGGCAGCGTGGCCGCCGCCTCGGCCGCGCTGGGAACCACGCCGGCCAAGCTCACGCTGCGGATCCGGCGGCTGGAACGGATGATCGGCGCCGCGCTGCTGGCCGCGGAACCGGACGGGAAGCTGTTCACCGAAACCGGCGAGCTCCTGCTCGAACACGCCTCGGCGGTGGTGCCGCAGTTCGACCGGATGCTGACTGCCGCCCGCGCCGGTCTGGAGCGTCCCGCCGCGCAGATCCGGATCGGTTCGGTGCTGACTCCCGTGCTGCCGCGGCTGATTCGCGAGGTGGGCCTGCGCAATCCTGGGGCCGGGCTGGCGATCCGGGCCGGCGAATCGGCCGCGGAGCTGGCCGAAGCGCTGCTTCGCGATGAACTAGACCTCGGACTGCTGCATCAGGACGCCGTGCGGGAACGACCCCTCGAATGGGTCTCGGTGGCCACGGAACCGCTGGTGGTCGGGATTCCTCCCGGACATCCGCTCGGCGTTCCGGACTCGCTCACCCCGGCCGCGCTGTCCGGTCAGCGCTGCGTCCTTCTCGACCAGACCGTGCAGCCCCGGACGCGCGCACTGCTCGCGGCCTTCGCCGACGCCGGTGCTGATCCGCGGCTCTGCTACGCCGACAGCGAATGGGCGGTGCTGTCTCTCGGGCACGGTGCCGGAATCCTGACCGTGACAGCTCCTCCGACGAGACCGATGCCGGACACCTCATACCGGCCACTGCATTGCGCGGCCACGAATTCGACTCTCGTGCTCGCCTGGGCGGACGACGGGCCGCTCGCCGGTTGCGTTCCCCGCGTCCGCGCGGCGATGACCCGTGCGCACGCGGAACACCTTCGCGCACTGGTAAATGCATAAGGGCCGCTTCGGGAGAACGGATTCTCCCGAAGCGGCCCTCACTCCAGTGCGTCAGCCGATGCGGTAGCTGTACGGCAGAGTCGCCAGCACCTCACCGGTTCCGACCTGCGGCAGACCGGTCACGCCGGTCGGCAGCGAAGGCACGGTCACGATGTTCAAGTGCCCGGCCACCTTGTCGCCGCGGTTGCCCGACGGCGTGATCGTCACCAGGACGGTCGCGGTCTCGCCCGGCTTCACCAGCTGCGGCGTGCCGCCGGTGCCGTTCGGGTCCACCGACTGGCCGTACGGGTCGCCGGTCGACGACGTCACCGAGCCGTCGAAGCCCGCCGTCTGGATCGACGCCGTGTAGCTCGAATGCCCGGCAGGCGCGCCGTCCGGACCGAACGGGCCGATCTCCTGCACGTCGGCGAACCAGACGCCCTTGGTGACGTACCCGGTCTTCTCGCCGATCGTCGCGACCGACACCGTGCTGCCGTTCTGCGCGGACTTCAGGTCCCCGAGCACGTCGATGCCCGCCGCCGAACCCTGGATCTCCGCCTGCGCGGGCACGGTCGAGGACGTCGCGACGGTGAACTTGCTCGTCTCCGGCGGAATCGAGTACACCGGCGCGTCCGTGTTCAGCTCCGGCAGGTTGACCTCGGTCGAACCCTGGATCGGCTGCGGCTGCAGCGTTTGCCGGGTGTTCGTGCGCGCGTCGACGCCGATCGCGATCGGCTCGACTCCGGTGTTGCGCACCGTCACCGGCACGGTCACGGCCTTGCCCGCGGCGAGCGACGCGGACTGCGGCAGCGCGGGCGCGCTGGCCGAGACCTGGTCGAAACCGACGGTTCCGGTGAACGGCTGGTCGATCTGCTTGCCGGTCACCGGGTTCTGCACGACGAGCACCAGGTGCCAGCGGCCCGGCAGCGGGTTGGCGTCGACGAGCTGCAATCCGGTGCCCTGCCCCAGCGTCGTGGCCGAGGTGAGGAAGGCGTTGCTGTTCACGTCGGCGAGTTCGCCGTTCGGGTCGACCAGGACGCCGTCGAGCAGCGTGCCCGGATCCTGCAGCTTCACCGCGACATCGAGGTCCCGCTTGCCGCGCGGCACGTCGAACTCGTAGGAGAAGGTCTGCGCCGGCGACACCGCGCGGGCGTTGCCGCCGGTGATGGTGCCGCTGAAGGTTCCCGGGCCGTTCTTCGTCGGGATCAGCGCGCGCAGCACGGCCGATACGGAGGTCTGGTGGCCGTCGGAGCTGCCGAAGGTGATCGAGTAATCCGCGTCGCCGCCGCTGCTCGGAGTCTGGAGCGAGACGTGCACCGGCTTCGTCTGGCCCGGCTTGAGCTCCAGGATCTGCGGCGAGACCTGGCCGTACGGGACGGCCCGCTGCGCGGTGGTCGCCAGCTGGACGTCACCGGTGTAGCCGGCCGGTCCGGACGCCGAGTACAGCACCGCGGTCCACGTGCCCGCGACCGGCCGCGTGACGTCGACGTTGGCGTAGTTCGCCGTCGCGGCCCCGCCCTGCGGACGGCTGTTGGCGACGAAAGTGCCGTCCGGTGCGAGCAGCGTCAGCCGCACCACCGGGGTGACCGACTGGCCGTTGACCGACTTCGGGCTGCCCTGCCACGCCATCCGCGCCAGCAGCCGCTGCGCGCCGTTCGGCACGGAGAACGTGACCTTCTTGTACGCCCAGTTCGTGCCGTTGAAATACGGGAACGTCGGCAGCTTCGTCGAGTCGAACGCCGTGGTCTGCGCCTGCGTGCCCATCGGGGAGAACGTCCGCGTGCCGGTGCTGACCGTCAGCGGCTTCGTGCCCGAGTTGGTGACGTTGACCGACGCCTGCTGCGTGCTGCCCGGCGCGCCTTCCAGCGTCAGCTGGTCGGCCGACAGCGAGATGTTCGACGAAACGCCTGCCGGCGCTCCGGTCGAGCCCGGAGCGGTGAGCGCCGCTTCGACCGCCGCGCGCGCGTCGAGAAGGCCTGCGCCCTGCTCGTCGGCCGGGAGGTTGAGGTCGCGCGCGGTGCTGGTGATGATCTGCTTCACCTGCGCGGGCGTCGGCGACGCGCCGTGGTGCGCATTGCGGTAGCTCTGGATCACCAGCGCGGCGACGCCCGCGGTCAGCGGGGCGGATTCGCTGGTGCCGCCGAACGATTCGAGGTCGGTCGGCTGCGGGACGGTGTTGAAGTTGTGGCATTCCGCGTACGCCGGGGAGCAGTCGGCCCAGTTGCCCTCGCCGGGCGCGACGAGGTCGATGGTGCGGCCGTTCTGCGTGATGCCGGACGAGGACAGCGCGGAGATGTTGTCGCTCACCCATTTCCCGTTGGAGAACGGGAAAGCCGCGTAGCCGGTCTGCGCGTACAGCCGGTTGTCGGTCGTCGCGCCGGTGGAGATCACCAGCGGGTCGGTGGCCGGGCTGCCGATCGTGGACGTGGTGCCCGCGTCGCCGCTGGAGGCGGTCACCGTGACGCCCGCGGCCACGGCCTGGTCGTTGAAGACCTGGAACAGGTTGCGGGAGCTGGAATCCGGGTACTGGTTGAGGCCGAGCGACTCGTTGATCACGTCGACGTGGTCGACGGTCACCGCGTAATCGATCGCCTGCAGCACCGCGGAGTTCGTCGCGGTCTTGCCGAAAACGTTCAGGCCGACCAGGCTCGCGCCCGGCGCGACGCCCTTGACGACGATGTTGCAGCCCGCCGGGAGCGGGTGCTTCTCGTTCACGAACTTCGACAGGTCGTGCACCACGACACCCTGCGCGGCGATCGACGAAGCGTCGCCGAAGGCCTCCGCCCCGGCATCGGTCGTGTTCGGACCGTCGCCGGAGAAGTCCTGGTAGTCCGAGAACACATGGCTGCCGTCGGGACGGATGAAGTCCGCGTAGTTCGGGTCCATGTTGTCGGCGAGGAACGCGACCTTCACGCCGGCTCCGTTGGCCAGGTCGGACGCGCTCTTCCCGCCGGTGGTGCTGTACGCGCGGATCGACGTCAGCGCTTCGGGCTCCAGCAACGGTTTCGCCGGGTCAGCCGGGCAGGTCGCGTTCGGCAGGGCCTGCGCGGCGGCCGGTCCGCCTGCCTTCGGCGCGGCGGCCGGTGCGCTCGGTTTGGCGTCCGGCAGCGTCACTTTGCTGTCCGGCAGCACCTGCGCGACAGCCGGGTCGTGCGCGAGCTGTGCGGCCTGCGCGGGCGTGACGGTGGCGGAGAAAGCGTTGCCGAGAGCGAAGTGCTTGACCTTGGCCGGTGTCGCGCCGGCGAGCTTGGCGAGCACCGAGTCCTGTTCTTGGGTGGCTTTCGCGCGGCGAGTGTCCGAGGCCGCCTTGGTGGGCGGCGCGCTGGGCAACTGGTCGGAAAGGACGACGATCACCGATTGCGGCGTCGTGTCGGCCGTCGGCGCGGCTGGCGCGGCAGCCTGCGCCGGCTGGGTGATCCCGGCCAGCACCA
Organism: Amycolatopsis sp. NPDC114503; assembly: GCF_055633655.1. Lineage (NCBI taxonomy): Bacteria > Bacillati > Actinomycetota > Actinomycetes > Pseudonocardiales > Pseudonocardiaceae > Amycolatopsis > Amycolatopsis sp. NPDC114503. Next base: position 119,283 of record NZ_JBVKDT010000018.1, read on the forward strand.
GACTGCCGGTCGCAGCCATGACCAGGGCGCGAACGGATCGCGAGGAACGCCCCATGTGCAGTTCCCACTTCCTGCTAGAAGGGTTCGTGAGTTACCGGCCCCGATGAAAACGGGCGCACTTGTCGCACGCTCGTTTTCCCGGCAGTCAGAACTCTTTCCGACTCCTTCACGATCCACAAGAGACAATAGTGGGAAACAAATCCGGCAAACGGGACCGAATTTCCGCGCGGTCGCGTATTCGGTCCCGTTTGCCGGAATCGGGGTCAGTCCCCGGGCAGGTGCCGGCGCGAGTGTCGGGCCACCACAAGGGTTCCCGCGATCGCGACCAGTGCTACGCAGGCGAGCAGCACCGGGTAGCCCGCTACTCCGTTCAGGGCCGCTAAAATTGACGGCAGGAGGAATCCGATGTAGGCCAGCGCGTAGTACACGCCGGTCAGTTCCGCGATTTCGTCCGGCCGGGCGAGGCGTTGCAATTCCAGCAGTCCGGACACCACTACGATGCCGTAAGCGGTTCCCAGCACCACTGCCGCGCCGAGCGCGATCCACGGCGATTCCCGCGCTGCCGCGAAGACGCTCAGGACGAGTCCGGCGCAGAGCACCGTCATTCCGGTGAGCACGGCCCGTGCGCTGGTGGCGCGGTCGACCCGCTTGGCGATCGGCTGGATCCCGACGCCCGCGCCGATCGCGCAGACGGTGAGCAGAGTGGAGTAGGCCAGCGCCCACGACCCGGTCTGGTGCTGGACGAGCTGCGGCAGGATCGCGTACGCCACGCCGCAGGAGCCGAAAATCCACGGCGCCGCGGGCAGGATCACCCGGCGGAACCGAGGATGCCGGGCGGTGGCGGGCAACGCGGCGCGGACCGAATCGGCCCGGACGGCGAGCGTTTCCGGGCTGCGGGTGACCGCGGCCAGCGAGACCAGCGCGAGTCCGATGTGGACCAGGTAGGGGAGGACCATCGGCCACGGGCCCCACTGCGCGAGCGCTCCGGCGACACCGGGGCCGATGCCGAGCCCGAGTGTCAGGCACAGTGCGGCGCGGCGGGTGCCGGTGTCGGCCGCCGTGTACGGGTCGGCGTCGGCGAGTTCCTTGATCCAGGTCGACCCCACGGCCATCGCGACCGCGACCGCGACGCCGGAGAGGAACCGGCCGCCGGCGATCCACGCGACGCCCAGCGGGCCGAGCGCCAGCAGCAGGCTCGCCAGCAGCGACAGCACGGTCCCGGCGAACATCACCGGGCGGCGACCGTACCGATTGGACAGTCCGCCGGACAGCAGGAGTCCGGGCACGAGGCCGACGACGTACGCGCCGAGCAGGGCGTCGACGGTGAACGCGGAGTAGCCCGCAGCGTGGTACATCACGAGCAGCGGGGTGAACTGGTTGCCGCCCCATCCGGCCGCGAACACCGCGGCGGCGGCCGGGAACCAGGCCGGGCGGGTGGTCGTTTCGGGCGTTCCGGGCAGGGGAGCGCGATCAGCGGTAGTGGTCATCGACGGTGCACCGAATCCAGGTGTGCTCGCAGGGCCGGGGCGAAGGTGTCGGCCTTCGTCCCGGCCTCCGCGATGATGTTCAGGAGCTCTTCGTGTTCGCCGACGACTTGCGGCAGGCGGGCCGGGATCGGCGCGAGCGCGTGGACGTTCATCCGGCGCTGCCGGTCGGCGAGGGTGGTGTAGAAGGTGAGCAGCAGGGCATTGCCGCCCGCCGCGACTATCGTGCGGTGGAACAGCTCGTCGGCTTCGGCGAATGCAGGCACGTCGCCCGCCTCCGCGTGCCTGCGCTGGGTTTCCAGCACCGCGCGCAGCTGTTCGAGCGCGTCCGGGATCAGCTCCGGACGGCGGCCCAGCCGGTGTACCGCTGCGCTTTCGACGGCCTCTCGGGCTTCGAGTACGTCCTCGGCCTCGCCAGGAGTGATCGGCACGACGATCGCGCCGCGCTTCGGGATCAGGTTGAGCAGTCCTTCGACCTGCAGCCGCAGGAAGGCCTCGCGCACCGGAGTCCGGCTGACCCCGAGGCGTTCGGCGATCTCGCCCTCGCTGAACAGGTGCCCGCCGGGCAGTTCGCCGGTGAGCACCAGTTCCTTGGTGAGCTCGTAGGCGCGGTCGGCGGCGGGTTTCAGAGCGTTCACGGACTCGACGCTAACATGCATCCCAGCTTGTATCTAAGACGTTGTGACCTGCGGCTCAGCGCGGATAGTGGATCTTGTGCGATGCTCCGGGGGTGCGATTGCTCCTCGATGCCCGGCCCACTGTCCGGCAAGCCGTAGACGCGGTGCGCGCCGCGCTCGCCGCAGGCCTCGACCCTGACCAGGACCCGCCGCGGTCCGTCGTGCCGGTGCCCACCGGGCAGTTCCTGCTCATGCCCGCGTTCTGGGACCGCTACGCCGGGGTCAAGGTCGCGTCCGTCGCGCCGGACAACCCGGCGCGGGGCCTGCCGCGAGTCCAAGGCCACTACCTGCTGATGGACGGCCCGACGCTCACGCCGATGGCGCTCCTGGACGGCGTCGCGCTCACTTCGGTGCGCACGGCGGCCGTCTCCGCAGTAGCGGCAGACCTGCTCGCCGTGCCGGACGCGGAACGGCTGGTGGTGTTCGGGACGGGTCCGCAGGCGGAGAGTCACATCGAGGCTTTCCGGGCGGTCCGGCCGGTGCGGGAGGTCGTGGTCGTCGGACGGAATCCCGAGCGGACGCAAGCGTTTGCCGAGCAGTACCCGTTCGCGCGGGTCGGGACGCCGGACGACGTGGCCTCGGCTGATCTGGTCGTGTGCTGCACCTCCTCGCGGACCCCGGTGTTCGACGGTGCGAAAGTCCCCGAACACGCCACCGTGGTCGCCGTCGGTTCGCATGAACCGGAGGCGCGGGAAGTCGACGATGTCCTGATTGGACGGTCCACAGTGGTCGTTGAAGGGATCGGCGCGGCTACCCGCGAAGCCGGGGATGTAGTGCTGGCACTGGAATCAGGTGCCCTCGCGGCGGATGATCTTGTCTCGCTCGCCGCGCTGGCTCAGGGGCGTTCGGTGCCTTCGGGGCCTCGGCTGTTCAAGAGCGTCGGGATGGCTTGGGAGGACTTGGTGGTCGCCGCGGCCACCTACGAAGCTGTCATGTGACATCCCGGCGCAGCGGGAGCGCGACCGCCAGTGCGTGCCCGAGGAGAACGAGCGCGCGGCTTCGGCTTCATCGAACTGCCTTCCCGGGCGGATAGCCTGGGTTCCTTCGACGGCGAGGGGAGACCGGGATGTCCGAGGAACTGACCACCGCGGCGGAACTGTTCGACGCGATCGGCGCCGGGTACGAGGAGGCGTTCGGCCACCGGCCGGTGGTGGAAGCGGCAGTGCGGGAGCTGATCGAGGTGCTGCCGCCCTCGGCGCGAGTCCTCGATGTCGGCAGCGGAACCGGCCGTCCCGCGGCGGCGGAACTGACTGCCGCGGGACATCGGGTGACGGGCATCGACGTGTCGGGGGAGATGGTGCGGATCGCGCGCGCCCAGGTGCCCGGGGCCGAGTTTGTGCAGGCGGACGTGCGGGAATGGGAGTCGTCGCCCGGGACGTGGGATGCGGTGTGCGCGTTCTTCTCGTTCGTGCAGCTGTCTCGCGCCGAAACGGAGCAGACTCTCGGCCGGATCGCTGGCTGGCTGGCGCCGGGAGGAAGGTTCGCGCTGGTGACAGTGCCCGCCGACCTCGAGGACGTGCCGATCGAGTTCCTCGGCCACTCGATCCGGGTCACGAGCTTCCCGGCGGACGCGCTGGTCGACCGGGTGCGCGCGGCGGGGTTCGAGGTGACCGGAACCAGGGCGGAGACTTTCGCGCCGGACAAGCCCGGGGCGGAGCCGGAGGAGCACCTGCTGATCTCCGCCCGCAAACCCGGCTGAGCGGACCTGGAAAAGCGCTCCGGGCCACGGGATCGTGAAATAAATTCAGCGGCTCGCGTGCTAGACGGGAAAACGGGGCGGCATTTTCGCGCTGCCGGGTGAACACGCCGGAAACTGCGCGGAAATACCGCCCCGCCCACTTGCTGCGGCCGGTTGTCCGGCCGGCCGAATGAATCCCTGCCGAGGCCGGGTGATTGCAGGATCAACGCGGTGCACTCACGGCGACCGATTCAAGGGCTGTTTGAGGTGGCCGATTCGCGAGTTCGCTTGCCAAGCCGCTGCCCGCTGTCGCCGACTTCCGCAACGGGCTGCGGTCGCCGAGGTGCGTGACTCGCTCGCCGCAGCCGATTCGTGCGCTGCCTGCTGCCGTCGATCCGTGCCCGCTCGCTTGCTGCGGCTGGTTGCCGAAGCTCCCGACCTGCGCTGCTCGTTCGCCGCCGAGTCTGCCTGCCGCGGCCGATTTCCGCAGCCGACAACGGTTGCCGGTGCGCACGGCTCGCTCACCGCTTTGCCGCGGCTGGTCGCCGAAGCTCCCGGCTCGCGCACCGCCGCCGACCTCCGGACTGCCCGCGGAAGCCGATTCGCACGATTCGCTTGCTGTGGCTGGCTTTTGCGTCTCCTGACTTGCACAGTCCCTTTGCCACAGCCGATTTCCGCGGCTCACTGCGGCGGCCGACCTGCACGGTTCGCTCGCCGCAGAGGATTCGCGAGGCCTCCCTCAGCACGGGAGTTCAGGCCGGAACAGCCTTGCCGCTACTGGTTGCCCCACTGCTGCTCGCCCTGCTGGCCGCCTTCGTAACCGCCCTGCTGGCCGCCCTGCTCGTAACCGCCTCGGTCGCCGCCCTGCTCGAAGCCCTGCTGCTGACCGCCCTGCTGGAAGCCGCCTTGCTGGCCGCCTTGGTCGAAGCCGCCCTGGCCGCCCTGCTCGTAGCCGCCCTGACCGCCCTGGTCCCCCTGGCCGAAACCGCCCTGCTGACCCTGCGGCCCGCCCTGCTGGCCGCCCTGGTCGAAACCGCCCTGCTGCTGTCCGCCGCCTTGTTCCTGGCCGCCCTGCTGGCCTCCGCCGAAGTTTTCCTTCAGCTTGTCCGCGCCCTGGCGGATCTGGTCGCCGTGCTTGCCGCCGGTTTTCTCGTCGGCGAATTCGGCGGCCTTGTCGATGCCCTCGCCGACCTTGTCCTGGTTGTTGCCCGCGAATTCCTGGATCTTGTCCTTGGCCTGGTCGAAAAAGCTCATCGAAATCCTCCTTGATCTATTCGTGACACATGGATACCAGCCGGGTACCCGGCTGACGCGGCGGCGAGACGCCAGTCCCCGGTTCGGGTGAGGCGCGGCGCCGGTTCTGCCCGGGTCGGGCCACGGGTGGGTTACCCCACACGCCCGGACGCGGGCCGGACCGGCCGGTAGGGTCGCCGCCGCAGGGCGCCGGAGCCGAGGAGGACATGTGGCGGGACCGTTGAGCGGGCTGAAAGTCGTCGAACTGGCCGGGATCGGGCCGGGGCCGCACGCTTGCATGGTGCTCGCCGACCTGGGCGCGGACGTCGTCCGGGTGGAACGGCCCTCCGGGTCGCTCGACCTCAGCGGCGGCAAGCCGGACCCGCTGCTGCGCGGCCGCCGCTCCGTCGCGGCGGACCTCAAGACCCCCGAAGGCCGCGAACTCGTGCTGCGGCTCGCGGCGAAGGCGGACGTGCTGATCGAAGGACTGCGCCCGGGCGTCACCGAACGGCTCGGCGTCGGCCCGGACGACTGTTTCGCGTGCAATCCCCGCCTGGTCTACGGCCGGATGACCGGCTGGGGCCAGGAAGGCCCGCTCGCCCAGCGCGCCGGCCACGACATCAACTACCTCGGCCTCACCGGCGTGCTGCACGCGATCGGCCGCGCGGGCGAACGTCCGGTGCCGCCGCTCAACCTGGTCGGCGACTTCGGCGGCGGGTCGATGTTCCTGATCGCGGGCGTGCTCGCGGCGCTGTGGGAATGCGGCCGGACCGGTCGCGGCCAGGTCGTGGACGCGGCGATGGTCGACGGCGCGAACGTGCTGTCCCAGATGATGTGGGCCTTGCGCGGCCTGGGTTCGTGGTCCGACGAACGCGGCACGAACCTCCTGGACGGCGGCGCGCCGTTCTACGACACGTACGTCTGCGCGGACGGCCGTTACGTCGCGGTGGGTTCTCTCGAACCGCAGTTCTACGCGGCTCTCCTGAACGGCCTCGGCCTCGCCGCGGAAGACCTGCCGCCGCAACTCGACCGCGACGGCTGGCCCACGCTCCGCGCCGCCTTCACCCGCGCATTCCTCAGCCGTACCCGCGACGAATGGGCCGAGGTCTTCGACGGCACTGACGCGTGCGTCACGCCAGTCCTCGCTCCCGACGAGGCGCCCGAGCATCCGCACATCGCCGCGCGCTCCGGTCTGATCACGGTGGACGGGATCGTCCAGCCCGCTCCGGCACCGCGATTTTCGCGCAGCACGACGGATGTGCCGACGGCGCCGCCGGTCCCGGGCGCGGACACGGAAAAGGTCCTCGCCGACTGGGGCGCGTAGTTCCGCGGCCGCACTGACCGGCGACGCTAGGAACGGACGGCATCGGCTCCGCTCGGGCTCAGCCGGGCCGAAACGTTCAGCCCCGCAGCCGTACCGGCAAAGTCACGTGTCCGTTGGTGATGAACGATGGCACCGGCTCCAGCTGGTCCCCGGGCAACGCCAGCGCCAAGTCCGGGAACCGCTCGAACAACGCGGGCAGCCCGAGCTCCGCTTCCATCCGGGCGAGTTGCGCGCCGAGGCAGTAGTGCACGCCATGCCCGAAAGCGAGCGCTGACTTGTCCTTCCGGGACAGGTCGAACTCGTTCGCGTCCGGCCCGTGGTGGTTCTCGTCGCGACCGGCGGGGCCGAACGACGCGAGAATCGGGTCGCCCGCGTGGATGGTCGCGCCCTCGACCTCGATGTCCTCCAGCGCGAAGCGCAGCGGCAGGTGCGAAAGCGGTGCCTGCCAGCGCAAAGTCTCGTCCACGACGTCAGACCAGGTGCGCGTTCCGTCCAGCACCGCACGCAGCTGCGCGGGATGCGTCAGCAGTGCGGTCACGGCCTGGTCGAGCAGGTTGACCGTCGTCTCGTGACCGGCGGTGATCACCAGGATCAGCGTGTCCACCAGTTCCGCTTCGCTGAGCCGCGAGCCGTCCGCGTCGCGGGCGGTGATGAGCGCGGTGGCGAGGTCGTCGCCCGGCTCGGCGCGCCGCTGTTCGACGAGGTCGGCGAGAATTCCGTACAGCAGTTCGACGTTCGCGGTCGCTTCTTCGGAGGTCGCCGACGTCGCGAAGATCCCGGCCACCGCCGTGCGCAGGCCCGCCCGCGCTTGTTCGGGGACGCCGACCAGCTGGCAGATCACCTCGATCGGCAGCCGGTAGCAGTACTGGTCGCGCAGGTCGGTTTCGTTAGGTCCGGCTTCGAGGCCGGCGAGCAGGCGGTCGACGATTTCGGCGACCACCGGGCGCAGCGCGGCGATCCGGCCGGGGGCGAAAGCCTTCGACACCAACGAGCGGAGCCGGCGGTGTTCGTCGCCGTAGGCGGTGAACATGTTCTGCACCGAAACCCAGATGTTCAGCGACCAGTCGGAGGTGATCTCGCCGTCGCGGTAGGCGGGCCAGTGCCGCCGGGCGTCCTTCGACACCCGCGGGTCGGCGAGCAGAGTGCGCAGCAGCGGCAGGCTGGTGACCGACCAGGCGAGCACGCCGCCGGGCAGTTCGACCACGGTCAGCGGTCCGCGTGCGCGAAGCCGGGCGCCCTCGCCGTGTACGTCCGGCCCCGCCGGGTCCAGCACGAAGGGGGTGACGGCGTGATCCATAGGGCGCTCCTCGCGGCCCGATGGTCCACAATGGACGGACGATGGGGGAGGTGTCCGTTGCGGCCACCGGGTCCGCGGCAAGCGTAGCGCGGCTAAGGATCGCTCTGTCCCGCTTGAGGGGTGGTCCGGACCAGGCCGGGGAAGGGGTTGACGTCAGCCGTCGGCGCGCTTGCGGTGCAGCGAGAACCGTTCGAACACCGACAGCTCGCCAGTCGGCTTGTTCACGTTGTAATAGGTCACGTGCATGGTCGTCGTGCCGCCTGGACGGTGCCCTGGATCCACGGTGAACGCGGCGAATCCGTAGGGGTGGTCGAGGTCGCGCACCGCGCTCCACACCGCTTTTTCGCGCACGTAGGTCGGTTTCCGCTTGCCGGTGGCAGGATCGCGTTTGTCCGCGACGGCGGTCAGTACCTTTCCGGTGCCGTCCTTGAAGAAACTGCCGTTGGTAGTGCCGGAGACGCCGCCTCCGCCGAGAATCATGTGCACCGTGCCGTGCGTGGCGTCGATGTTGTCGGTCGCGTCGGACACTGGGTTCGGCGTGAGCGTCTCGCTTTCCGCGACGACGCCGTGCACGGCGAGGGAGCGTTCGTAGTCGTGCTCGTGCCCGCACAACACCAGGTCGACGCCGTAACGGTCGAACAGCGGGCCGTACTTCTCGCGAAGGCCCAGGTCGGCGCCGTTCGCGTCGGACGTGCTGATCATGACCTGGTGCATCGCGACGACGATCCAGTCGACCTCGCGCGACGCCCGGGCCGCGGCGAGTTCCTTCTCGAGCCAGGCCAGCTGTCGTCCGCCGGAGTAGCCGTTGACGTAGACGTCGCCGCCGTCCTGCAGGCAGTTGTCGTCGTTCTGCAGCACGATCACCCGCACCGAGCCGACGGTGAAGCCGTACCACAGGCCGGCGAGTTCCGGGTCGGTTTCGGTGGAGGGCAGCTGGAAGTACGCCTGGTAGGCGTCCATGCCGATCGCGCCGTTTTGCTTTTCGATCTCGTGGTTGCCCGCGGCGGGCATCCACGGCCGGTACCGCGCCGAGCGGGTGTTGTTGGTGAAGAAGTTGTTCCAGGTGCGCACGCGGTCGACGTCGAGGTTGGCGTAGCAGAGGTCGCCGTTGAGCAGGTGGAACAGCGGCGCGACGGTCTCGATGCCGGTGACGATGTCCTTCGTGGCCGGGGTCGAGAAGAAGTCGAGCGCGGGCGCGCCCTTGAGATCCCAGGTGACCTGCGGCGCGGACTGGTCGCCGAAGCTGGTGAAGGTGAACGCGGACCGGCCGCCGGGCGCGGTGCGGAAGGTGCCCGCGTCTGGCGTCGCGCCGTCGTGCTGGGCGATGTAGAGGTACTCGGTGTTCGGGCAGAGGCGGTTGATCTCGGCGTGGTGCACCCAGACCGTGCGATCGGAGGTGCCGTCGACGTAGGTGCGGGTGACCGCGGGCGCGTACGAGCCGAAGCCGTCGTCGAGCGTGCCGTAGAGGACGCGGGGACGGCGGACCGGGCCGTCGGTGAGCCACGAAACCACCATCTGCCGCGCGGGATCGCGGCCGAACGTGAGATGCAAACCCTGCACCGGTGTCGCGCCACCGCCCGGGGTTGGCGTAAGAGGAGCGGCAGTTGCCATACCAGTGCCGAGCAGTGGTACGGCAGCGCTCGCGCCCATGAGACCTAGCGCTCCTCGACGGCTGACGGTGTTGGACATGACGGCCTCCTCCGGCTCCCAGGCGGAAGCGAAGCTATGCTGGCCGCGCGGCCCGTCGATGAACGCGAGCTGTCCGGGGCGTGAAGTGTCCTTCCCACCGGATCCGGTTCGTTCCCTTTGCCGGGAAACGGTTTCCGGACTGTCCGAAGTGGATTCTCCCGGCTCAGCCTGATCGATTCAGAATTCTTCTGCTAGCCTCCGCTGTGACGTGCGGCTCGCCGTGGTGCCGCGTTGCTGCCGGAGCGCTTCACGGAGCGTGCGCTGAGTGCTTCGGCTCGAACCTCCGAGGAGCGTTATGACAGGCATCGTCCGGGTCCGGGGCCGTGAGGTGCTCGACAGCCGGGGCAACCCGACGGTCGAGGTCGACGTGGTGCTGGCGGACGGCTCGGCGGGCAGGGCGGCGGTGCCGTCCGGGGCCTCCACCGGCACGCGCGAGGCCGTTGAGCTGCGGGACGGCGACGCGAAGCGGTTCCACGGCAAGGGCGTGCGCAAGGCGGTCGACGCGGTGAACGGCGAGATCGCCGACGCCGTGACCGGCATGGAGGCCGAGGCGCAGGCCGACGTCGACCGCGCCCTGATCGCCCTCGACGGCACCGAGAACAAGGCCCGCCTCGGCGCGAACGCGACGCTCGGGGTGTCGCTGGCGGTGGCGAAGGCGGCCGCCGCGGCGAACACGCTGCCGCTGTACCGGTACGTCGGCGGGGTGTACGCGCACCTGCTGCCGATGCCGATGATGAACATCATCAACGGCGGTGCGCACGCGGACAACCCGATCGACTTCCAGGAGTTCATGATCGGCCCGGTCGGCGCGGAGACGTTCGCCGACGCCGTGCGGATGGGCTCGGAGGTGTTCCACACGCTGCGGAAATCGCTGCACGAGGCGGGACACAACACGAATGTCGGCGACGAGGGCGGGTTCGCTCCGCAGCTGGGGTCGGCCGACGAGGCACTCGAGTTCGTGGTCCGCGCGATCGAGAAGACCGGGTACGAGCCGGGCAAGGACATCGCGCTGCTGCTGGACCCGGCGGCGTCGGAGTTCTACCGCGACGGCGTCTACGACTACACCGGCGAGGGCCGCAAGCGCAGCATCGAGGAACACGTCGCGTACCTGACCGAGCTGACCGAGCGCTTCCCGATCGTCTCGATCGAGGACGGCCTGGCCCAGGACGACTACACCGGCTGGAAGCAGCTGACCGACGGTATCGGCGACCGCGTCCAGCTCGTCGGCGACGACCTGTTCTGCACGAACGTCGAAATCCTGCGAGACGGCATCAAGCGCGGCATCGCCAACTCGATCCTCATCAAGGTCAACCAGATCGGCACCCTGACCGAGACGCTGTCCGCGGTCGACACCGCGCACAAGGCGGGCTACTCGGCGGTGATGTCGCACCGTTCGGGCGAGACCGAGGACACCACCATCGCCGACCTCGCGGTGGCCACCGGATGCGGCCAGATCAAGACGGGCTCGCTGTCGCGGTCCGACCGCACGGCCAAGTACAACCAGCTGATCCGCATCGAGGAGGAGCTGGGCACCGAGGCTCGCTACGCGGGCTGGGACACCCTGCGCTGAGCTGGGCGGCGGGGACCCGCTCCGTTGAGGTAGGCGGGCTGGGGCAGGCTCCGCTGAGCTAGGCGGCGGGGACACGCTCCGTTGAGGTAGGCAGGCGGGGACACGCTCCGCTGAGCCAGGCGGCCCGGGCTTTTCCTTGCCCGGGCCGCCTTTCTTTACTTCTTCGCCCTGAAGACCATTGCCGCCGTCGTGAAGGCCGCACTCACCCAGAACGCCGCACGCGCATGCGCCGCGTCCACGACGAAAGCTCCCGCCACCGCGGGCCCGACCACCGCGCCAAGATTGAACGCCGTGGTCGCGATCGCCCCCGCCACCCGGGGCGCTTCCTTGCCGGCAGTGGTGACAATTTCGGCGATCAGGCCGGACCCGACGCCGAACGCCGTCGCCCCGGTAAGCAATGCGGCGGTCAGGAGCCCCGGAAGACTCTGCGCCGCGAAGAACGCCGCCACCCACACGGCGGTCAGCACTGCTGTACCCGCTTTGAGGATCTTCGGCCCCGCTTTGCCAGCGACCGTGACGCCGACGAACGACCCCACCCCGAATACCGCCAGCACGACCGGAACCCACGCCGCCGACGGGGTCATCGTGCCGAGGTAGGTGAAGGCGGCGAACGTCCCGCCGTTGACGAGAATCCCCTTGACCACGGTTGTTGCGACGCGAGACTGGGCGAGGACCCGCCACTCGCGATACACCGGACTCGCCGCCGGCGGGTCGTCGAACGAGGTCGTCGCCAGCGCTGCGGCAGCCACCGCGGTGATCGCAGCGATGGCCCAGAACGCAGCCTGCCACCCGGCGTACTGCCCGAGCACCGTCCCGGCCGGAACGCCGACGATGCACGCGAGCGTGACGCCGGACAGCAGCACGGAAGTAGCCCGCCCGACAGCGTCCGGCGGGACGAGCGAGGGCAAGGACGCGAGCGCTACCGCGAGGAACCCGGCGTTGGCGAACGCCGCGAGGGCGCGGGTGACGAGGAGAAGCGGGAAATCGGTGGTGAGGGCGGCTGTGACGTGTGCTGCGCTGAAGAGCCCGAGGAAGGCGAGAAGGGCTGACCGGCGCGGCAATGTGCTGCCGAGCATCGCGAGCAACGGTGCGCCGAGAACCATTCCGGCGGCGAAGAGGGACGTCAGCAGCCCGGCGGTGCCAAGGGAAACGCCGGTGTCGGCGGCGATCTGGGGGAGGAGGCCGGAGAGGACGAACTCGGATGTGCCTTGCGCGAAGACCGCGCTGGCGAGGAGGAAGAGGATGGGAGGCAAGACTCGGCTCCGGGTTTCTGGTTGCGTTGGTGGATAAGGGGGATGGGACGGTTTTGGGGCGGGACGGGGCGGGGTGGGGTGCCTTGGGCGTGCGGTAGCCGCGCGTTGCTACGTGCCTGCGGCAGTTGCGCGTTGGCTTGCGCTCGCGTGCGTGCGGCAGCTGCGCGTCGGCTTGCGCCTGCGTGCCTTGGCGGTGGGGTGCGTTGGCGTGCGTGCGGAGGCCGTGCGTTGCTTTTGCCGCGTGCGTGCGAGGGCCGCGCGTTGCTTCTGCCGCCTGCGTGCGCGCGTGCGGCAGTTGCGCGTTGCTTTACGCCCGCATGCGTGCGGCCGCTATGCGTTGGCTTGCGCCTGCGTGCCTTGGCGGTGCGGTGCCTGGGCGCGCGTGCGGGAGCCGCGCCTTGCCTCGTGCCTGCGTGCGTCGGCCGTGGGTTGGCTTGCCGTGCTTGCGCGAACAGGCTTGTCCACCGCGTGGCCGCAGTGGACGGGCGTCGTCCGAACACGGTGGTGCCGAGCATCCTTTGCCAGCGGCGCCGCGGCGGCGACCAGGGTTCACCCTCGACGCTGCCGCGCCGAAAAGCCTTGGTGCTGACTCCGGTGCGGTGAGTACGCCCGATCGCTGCATGCAGGCTTTGTCGTGACGCGGCCGGTCAGCTTTAGTCCAGCGCACCACTGTCGCGAGCATGCTTTGCCCGTGACGCTGCAGGCTTAGCCCGGCGGGTCCGCTAACGGCAGGCTTTGCCTGGCGCGTCAGACTTCCCCATGACGTGGCCTTGCGCAGGCCTCGCGTTGTCTGGCCAAACCTTGCCGTCGGCGCGGTCGCCTGTGCACAGTGGACTGATTAGCTGAGCGCGACTGTGTCGGTGACTGTCGCGCGCGCAGACGCCAGTCAGAACCGGCGTAGTCACGCACGAGAACCTGCTCGCGGCACAGTTCACGGCTCAACCGCGAGGTTTCTGCAGTGAGGCATCCGCCGGTCAGCCCGGCCCGGGAGCAACCCCCGGCACCCGTCACTCCGCCGCCCAGCTTGCGGCTGGGCGGCTACCGTCTGTTGGCCTCCGGCGACGTCATATCCCGGACTTTACCTTGCCGCGCTCAGAGAGTCGCGCGCGATACGTCCGGCTGGTCGTTCCGCGCGAGTGCGGGAACCCGGATCGACTGAGGTCGCTGTGCGGTAGGGCGATGCGGTCTTCAGCGGACGATGGAGGGCCCGCTCGGTCGGCCGCCAGAGCACACGTTCGGCACAGGGCCAGGACCAGTTGAGTCGGGCGTGGCAGCGATCTGCTCGGCGAAGGACGCCGTCCTGCGGGCACCGGACCGCATGTTCGGCTCCGTGCCGGGATCAGGTGAGTCCGGCGCCGAGCTGCGATCTCGGCGGCGAAGGGCGTCCTCCTGCGGGCACCGGAGCGCAGGTTCGGCACAGTGCTGGGATCAGGTGAGTCCGGTGCCGGGCTGCGAGCTCGTTGGCGAAGGGCGTCCTCCTGCGGGTGCCGGAGTGCAGGTCTGGTCCGGTGCTGGGATCAGGTGAGTCCGGTGTGTGGTGATCTCGTCGGCGAAGGGTGTCGTCCTGCGGCCGTCGGAGTGCAGGTTCGGCCCAGCGTCGGGAGCAACTGAGTCCCGCGTGTGAGGTGATCTCGTCGGCGAAGGGCGTCGTCCCGCGGCGCCGGAGCGCGACGTTCGACGCGGGACAGGAGTCAGCTGAGTCCGGCGTGTGCGGCGATTTCGTCGGCGAAGGACGTCACCCTCGTGTACATCCCGGGTTTGCCTGGCTTTCCGCAGCCGTCGCCGTAGGAGACGATGCCGACCACTGTGTCGCCGACCAGCAGCGGGCCGCCGGAGTCTCCTTTGCAGGCGTCGGTGCCGCCGTTGGGGTAGCCGGCGCAGAGCATGCTTGTTGCGGAGTATTCCGGGTAGGCGGTGTGGCAGGTGTCGTCGTCGGCTAGGGGGACGGTGGCTTGGCGCAGGTAGTCCGAACGGTCGCCGCCGTCGGCGAGGCGGCCCCAGCCCAGGACGGTGGCGTTAGTGCCGGCGGGGTAGTGGCTTGGGTCGCGGGCGAGGTCGGCGGGGTGGTAGGGGAGCGAGCCGCGGACGGTCAGGACGGCGACGTCCGAACCTTGTTGCGGCGTGTGGAAATCGGCGTGTTGCCAGGCGGCGGACACTGCGCGGACGACGCCGTCTCGGCTGCGCTTGTCTTCCCGGCCGGCTACGACGCTGAGTTCGTCGGTCGGGACGGTGGCGGCGCAGTGCGCGGCGGTCGCGACCGCGGTGCGGCTGACGATGACGCCGCCGCAGAACTGGGTTCCGTGACTGTCCACTAAGTACACTGCGTACAGATGTTGTTGCAGGGACGCCTTTTCTCCGCCGATGATGGCTGGAGCGGCATGGGCGGATGTGCTCAGGGTGAAGGCGAGCAGGATGACAGTGGCGATGAGTGCGAATCGGCGTGGCATTGCGGACCCCCTCGGCTGCGGCAGCGCACGTTAGCCACTTTAACGGGCGGTTGAGGGGAAAACCGTCGCTGAACCGGGTGGAAACCGCGGGGGCCCGGATACGGACCCCCGCGGCGGCTGAGGGGGGAGGCTTCGGAAACACGGCTCAGGAAAAGGGAATCCGGGTGGAGACGCTCACCCTGATGGAGCAATGGAACGTGTACCTGTGCGGAATCCGGAAGCGAGACTCGCTGGCGACGGATTCAGCGGGGAGGAATCGATTCGAGGCCGGGATTCCCAGCGAAACCAGGAGTAAGGGAATCAGAAGCGGCTAGCGAAGGAGGGGTTTCCGACGGGCCTCTGGGCAAACCTCCGAGGCTACGCGGTGCGCCAGAAACCCCGAGCCGAACCCGGATGGCGAAGCCGAACGAAGGGACGTCGGCGGCGAGGAGCCAGCCTGAGGCACCGCATTGGCGACTCCAGCTTAAGCAAAGCCCGGAACGAAGGGCGGTCACAAGGGTAGTACCGGCGAAGCCCTCGCAACCCCAGCTTGCCGAAGCGGAGTGGCCGACTGAACGAGGGGCACCGGTGAGAACCCCCAGGCCTCACCGGCAACCCTCCCGAAACGGCCTCAGCAGAGCGGCGCGACGGGACCGTCCGAACCGGTCTTCACATACGTGTCCGAGATGTAATGCCCAGGCCCGATCCGGTCCCAGATCTTGCTCGTCCCGAACTTCCCGGTCACGCTGTCCCCGTTGACATAGCACTCGATGTTCACCTTGGCGTAGTTCGCCGCCAGGCCCTTCACCGACGAGGACGTGTGCGCGCCCGACCGCACGTTCACCGGGTCGCCCGCCGTCTGCACCAGACCGCTCGCGGCGGCGGAACCCGTCCACAGGTAGGTGACCTTCACGTTCCCGTTGTCGCCGAGGCCGACGCCCGAGCTGAACGTGCCGTCGGCGAGGTCGATGCCCGCGGGGTTGCCGACCTTGTACCCGAGATCGTCCCGGCCGCCGTTGTAGCCGTTGTGGTAGGCGGCGTAGGCCTCGGGCTGGCCCTGCGGCAGGTCCTTGTACTCGGCGCGCACCGAGGACGGGTTCCAGTAGTCGTCCTTGGTGTTCCACGGTCCGACATCCCAGACCGGCGCGTATTCGCAGCGGCTGTTGTCCGTCTTGCACACTCGCACGCTGTAGTTGCCGGTTCCCTTGGGCGACAAGGCTTTTCCGGACGGAAGCGCGACGAAGTGGTCGTTGCTGGCAATAACGTGGCCGTTCGCGGTGGTGTGGCCGGCGAGGCCTTCGCGGGTGGCGTAGACGGTGTAGGTGAGCGGAGTGGCGGCGGCGATGGCTTGCGCCTGCGGGGTCAGGGATCCGGTCAGTTCGACGTCGCGCACGGCGGGGCGGGCGGTAGTGGTGCTGGACAGCGTGATCCTGGTCTGCACGACGCTCACTGCGCGGGGGAGTGCGGTGCCGGCGGGGGTCCATTCCGTCCAGTCGTCGGCGCCGGAGCGGCCGCGGACGTCGACTTCCACCGAGGTGCCCTGCGGTGCGTCGGCGGAGATTTCGGCGGCTACCCGGTTCACCGGCGCGGGCAGGCGGCGTTCGGCGGAGAGCAGGTAGCCCTCGCTTCCCGCGGCCTGGTCGGCGGGTCTCCACGAGGAGTCCCGCAGCGTGAGCGTGCCGCTGGACGCCGCGACGTTGACGTCGTCACTGTCCACCGAGGACAGATCGGCGCGCCAGGCGCCGGACGTCTCGGCGGCGCTCACGGGCGTCGCGACTGCGGTGACCGCCCCCGCGGCGAGCAGCGCGGCGACCGTGCGCCGGACCATCACATTCCCGACCACGACGGATCTCCCTTCACTCGTCCGAATCGAACTGCCGGAGTGTCGGAGGGATCCGTACACGATCCATACAACGATCTCGCTCGGTCGTGTACCGAAAGCGGAAGGTTGACAGCGGCGAGTTACCGTAGTTAGCTTTGAAGACAAAGTTAATTTAAGGGCAAAGGGAGTGCGGGATGACCATCCTGGTGACGGGGGCGCGCGGGAATGTCGGGAGCGAGGTCGTCCGGGTGCTCGGCGAGGGCGGGCACCAGGTGCGCGGGTCGGCGCGCGACGCGGGTGTGCTCGATCTGCCGGACGCGGTGTCGCTGGACCTCACGGCTGAGGGCGGGTTCGAGGACGCGTTGAGCGGTGTCGAGGCGATTTTCCTGTATCCGACCCGGGCAAAGGGCGCGGTGGATTTCCTTGCGGCGGCGAAGAAAGCAGGCGTGTCTTACGTTGTGCTGCTGTCGTCGCCGGACGTCTACGAGGGCGCTGCGGACAACCCGATCCGGCGGGCACATCTGCCCGCGGAGGCGGCTGTGGCGGAGTCCGGGTTGCCGTTCACGGTGCTGTATCCGGGCTGGCTGGCGGGCAACACTCGGCGCGATTGGGGCGCGGCGATCCGGGCCGGGGAACCGGTGCGGCTCTTCTCGCCGGAGTCGGAGTTCACGCCGACGGCTGAGGGGGACGTGGCGGCGGTTGCGGCCAAACTGCTCACGGAGCGTAGTTATCCGGGGCAGGGGCTGGCGCTGACTGGGCCGGAGTCGATGACGCAGCGTGCGGTGGTGGAGACCCTGGCGGAGGAATTGGGTCGCTCGATCGAAGTGGTGACCGAAACGCGGAGCGAGGCGCTGGCGCGGCGTCCGGAGTGGATGCCGGAGGCCGTGCTGGAGCATCTGATGGACGTGGAGGAGGCGGCGGTGGGCCGGGCCGCGCCAGTGAACAACACGGTGGAACGGTTCGCGGGGCGGCCGACGTCATTCCGTGAGTGGGCGCGGGCGCACAAGGACGACTTCGCCCCGCAGTAATAGTCCTATGTGGACAGAAGCTACGCGGGCTTCCAGGAAACGCCTGCGGGTCGCGTCCGGGATTCGCACAGTTCCCGCACCGCGCGCAGTACTTCCTCGGCGGAAACCTCGCTCCCGGACGGCTGCGGGAAGTGTGCGCCCTGAAGGCTGAAGTAGTCGACGGGATCCTCGCCGGAGCCGTCCGCGGGCAGGTAAGTCTCGCCGTTTTCGTGCCACGCCAGGCTTCCCCGCGTACCGCGCAGGCCGACGACCAGGTACGGAGTCCGTGGCTTCCGGCCCGCGTACAGCCACCAGACGACCCCGGCGTCCGGCGCGGGCGGTTCGGCGGCGCGCAGGGCCGAGAGCACGTCGTCGGCAGCCGTCTCGCTGACGTCGTACCCGGTCCGGCGACGGGCGTCTTCGATGCTCGCCATGGTGCGCTCCGCTCGTGAAGTGTCCTGATACTACTCGGGGCCGATCGGCGAGCGACTTGTGGAATAGCGGGCGCGGAGCCGCGCCGCGCGCAGCGTCAGATAGCGCTGCTCGGCGGTGTTTCCGGTGCGGGCGGCGGCCGCGGTGTAGTGGCGGATCGCTTCCTCCCGTTCGCCGGCCATCTCCAGCAGGTGCGCGCGGGCGGCGGCGAGGCGGTGGTGGCCGGGGAGCCGGTCGTCGAGCCCGGCCAGCATCGCGAGCCCGGCGTCCGGCCCGTGCACCATCGCAGTCGCGATCGCGCGGTTGAGCGTTACGACGGGGTTGCCGGCCAGCGCCTCGAGCCGCGTGTACAGCGTGAGCACGCGCGGCCAATCGGTGTCTTCGGCCCGCAACGCGATGTCGTGCGTCGCGGCGATCGCGGCCTGCAGGCGGTACTCGCCGATGCCTTCGCGGGTCAAAGCGGCGGTGATCAGGGCGACGCCTTCCCGGATCAGCGAACGGTCCCACCGAGCCCGGTCCTGGTCGGCGAGCGGGACGAGGTCGCCGTCCGGTCCGGTGCGAGCCGGACGGCGGGCGTCGGTGAGGAGCATCAGCGCGAGCAATCCGGCCGCTTCGCCGTCGTCCGGCAGCGCGGCGCGCAGCAGCCGCGCCAGCCGGATCGCCTCGGCGGACAGTTCGGTGCGGTGCAGGCGATGGCCCCCGCTGCTCGTGTATCCCTCGTTGAACACCAGGTACAGCACGTGCAGCACGGACCGCAGTCGCGCCTGCCGCTCGTCCGCTGCGGGCATCCGGAACGCCAGGCCGGACTTCGCGATCTTCGCCTTCGCCCGGCTGATCCGTTGCGCCATCGTGGTTTCCGGCACGAGGAACGCGCTGGCGATCTCCGCGGTCGTCAGCCCGCCGACGGCCCGCAAGGTCAGCGCGATCGCCGACGCCGACGTCAGCGACGGGTGCGCGCACAGGAACAGCAGCGTCAGCGTGTCGTCCCGATCCGGCACGTCGGCGGCCCGCGGCTCGGCGGCGACGGTGTCCTCGCGCCGCCGCCGGGCCTGGTCGCTGCGGAAGCTGTCGATGATCCGGCGGCTGGCGGTCTGCAGCAGCCAGCCGCGCGGATTCTCCGGGATCCCCTCCGCGGGCCAGTGCTGCACCGCGGCGAGGAGAGCTTCCTGCGTCGCGTCCTCGGCCGCGCCGAAATCGCCGGACCGGCGCACGAGGACGGCGAGGACCTGGGGCGCGAGCGTGCGCACCAGGTCCTCGACCTCGGTCTCCGGCATCAGACGACCGGCGCGCTCATCACCTGGCGCACCTCGATCGGCACCCGCAGCGGCGCGCCTTCCGGACCGGGCGCGGCCGAAACCCGGGTCGCGATCTCCAGCGCCCGCGCCTCCGATTCGACGTCCACCACCCGATATCCGGCCAGCAGCTCCTTGCCTTCCGGGAACGGGCCGTCGGTGACGACCGCCCCGCCCTTGCCGTCCGCGACCACGGTCTTCGCCGCCTCCGGACCGGCCAGGCCCTCCGCCTCGACGAGTTCCCCGGCTTCGGTCAGCTCGGCGTTGAGCACGCGCTGGAACTGGATGTGCGCGCGGATGTCCTCCGGGGCCCACTCCGGCAGCGGAACCTCGCAGTTTTCGCCCTGGGCGTAGGTCTGCAGGAGCATGTACTTCGGCATAGCGTTTCCTCCAGTGTCCGGCTCGCCGCTTCCGGGCGGGCTCACCAAGGGAACGGAACCCGCGCGCGGTCCTCGACACGCATCGCGGACATCTTGCCGGGGAAATTCGCCGAGCGGGGGCGGAACGGGTGGCGTGAGTCTCAGTGCCCGGGACGCCCGGACGGCCTAGCAGGTAGGTTGCGGGAAGCAACTCACCTGGAGGGACCCGTGAGCACGACGACCTTCGCCGCGGTGTCGGCGGTCAAGCAGCGTTCGGACACCGAGTTCAGCGTCGACCTGAGCCCGGCGTGGACCATCGGCGGCCGCCCGAACGGCGGCTATCTGCTGGCCGCGATCGCCCGCGCGGCGACCGTCGTTTCCGGGCACCCGGACGTTCTCGCCGCCAGCGCGCACTACCTGCGCTCGCCCGAACCGGGCCCGGCGGAGATCGAGGTCGAGGTGCTGCGCACCGGCCGGACCGCGACCCAGCTGCGCGGACGGCTGCTCAAGGACGGCGTGCCGCAGGTCGAGGCCCTCCTGACGCTGGGCGTCCTCGGCGAGGCCGAGCCGTTCTGGCAGGACGGCGTTCCGCGGCCGGAGTTCGGGCCGTTCCCGGACGAGCCGTGGGGCCCGGCCGTGCTGACGGCCGACATCCCGATCGCGATCCGCGACGAGATCGACGTCTACTTCGACCGCCCGCTGACCGACGGGCCCAGCGGCCGCGGCGAACTGCGCGCCCTGCTCGCGCTGCCCGGCGACGAGCCGTTCGACCCGGTCAGCCTGCTGTTCGCGGTCGACGCCCTGCCTCCGGCGACCCTCGACGTCGCGCCGTCCGGCTGGGTGCCGACGCTGGAACTGACCGCGTATGTGCGGGCGCGTCCGGCTCCCGGCCCGGTGCGGGTGCTGCACCGGGCGCACCTGATCGGCGACGGGCGGGTCGACGAGTCGTGCCACGTGTGGGACAGCGCCGGGACTCTGGTCGCGCAGGGCACGCAGCTGGCCGGGATCCGGATCGGCTGAGCTGCTGAGCTACTGCCCCGGGTACGGCTGCTGCGGCGGGTAGCCGGGGTACGGGCCGGGCGGCAGCGAACTGGGGGCGGACGGCGGCGGGCTGGAGAACGTCGGCGAGGCCGCCGGTGCGTTCATCGACATCAGCAGGTTTTCGACGGTCCTGCGGCGCGCGCCCGCGACGACCGCGACGGCCATGATCTCGAGCGCGAGGCCGAGCACGAACCAGAACAGGTGGTAGCTCGTGAACGATTCGAGGTCGGTCGAGCGGCACGACGTGTAATTCGGCTCGTTGCGGGACACCTCGCACGTCCAAGAGGGCCTGGCGATCAGCACCATGATCAGCCCGACCCCGATGCTGGCCAGCCCGAGCACCATGAAGAAGACCTGCAGAATCCGCGCGAAGATCGACATGCGCGGAGCGTAGCGACCCGGCGCCCGCCGGGTCAGCGGGTTCCGGCAAGAGCCCCCGTCGTGACCAACCGGTACCCGGTGCGCCCGGAGAACTCCGCCGTCAGCGCGAACCGGTCGCCGCGCACCAGCGTGTGCCGCCATTCGATCCGTTTGCCCGCGCTGGTGCCCAGGCGTCCGATGGAGAAC
The DNA here is from genome assembly GCF_055633655.1 of Amycolatopsis sp. NPDC114503. Classification (NCBI taxonomy): domain Bacteria; kingdom Bacillati; phylum Actinomycetota; class Actinomycetes; order Pseudonocardiales; family Pseudonocardiaceae; genus Amycolatopsis; species Amycolatopsis sp. NPDC114503. Next base: position 140,434 of record NZ_JBVKDT010000018.1, read on the forward strand.
GCGCCGACGGTTTCGCCGCAGCCCAGCAGGGTGCGTTCGGCCCGCGTCGGCACGACCGCGCGGATCTGCTCCTCGCCGTGGTCGAGCCGGACGCCGGTGCGGCGGTGGAGTTCGCCGTACAGGCTGGTGTGCTGGAAATCCGCGTCCAGCAGCGGACGGGCGAGGTCGGCGGGCAGCCACACCCGGTCGACGGCCAGCGGGTCGTTTCCGGCCAGCCGCACGCGTTCCAGGTACAGCAGGGGAGTGGAGCCCTCCAGCGACAGGCGTTCGGCGACCACCGCGTCGGCGCGGACGTCGAGCCGGCGCACGACGCTGTGCTGGTCGAGCCCGGCCTCCTCGACCGCGGCGAACAGGCTGTAAAGCGCGCCGAGGGGCTGCTGGATCTCGGCGGCCGCGGCGACGCGGGGCTGGCGTCCGCGTTCGGCGATGAGCGTGCCGTCCGCGCGCAGTTCCCGCAGCGCCTGCCGGACCGTCTGCCTGCTGACGCTGTATTCGTCGGCGAGCGCCAGTTCCCCGGGGAACGCGCCGTCGAACTCCCCGGCGCGGATGCGCACCAGCAGCCGCTGCTGCAACTGCCGCCACAGGGGCTGTCCGCCGGTGCGCACCAGCTCTGCCTCGCCCATGCCGGGAACAGTACCGCTTGCCAAATGTACGGACAGCTCTTAGATTAAATGTACGTACATTACCGAGGAGGCCAGAGTGCGCACAGGAGTGAACCGGTGACCGGCGCGGCGCTGGGAGCGACGCGCGCGACGGTGGAATGGCGGGCCAAGCTCGCCCGTCCGGTGCCGGGGCTCGCGGTCGCGCTGCTGGTCGCGGCGGTGGCGACGGCGGGCGGGAAGCTCGTTCCGGTGGTCGGCGGGCCGGTGCTCGCGATCCTGCTCGGCGCGGTCGCCGGCGCGGTCGTGCCGGGGCTGCGCGGCTGGCGGTTCAGCCCGGGGTACGCCATCGCGTCGCGGCCGGTGCTGCAGCTGTCGATCGTCGTGCTGGGCACGGGGTTGTCGATCCAGCAGGTGGTGCACGTCGGCGGGCAGTCGCTGCCGGTGATGCTCGGCACGCTCGCGGTCGCGCTCGGCGGCGCGTGGGTGCTCGGCAGGCTGCTCGGCGTCCGCGGGGACACCCAGACGCTGATCGGCGTCGGCACCGGCATCTGCGGTGCGTCCGCGATCGCGGCGACCAGCGCGGTGCTGAAGCCGAAGGAAGCCAATATCGCTTACGCGCTCGGCACGATCTTCACCTTCAACGTCGCCGCGGTCCTGCTCTTCCCGCCGCTCGGGCACGCGCTCGGGATGTCGCCGCACGCCTTTGGCCTGTGGGCCGGAACCGCGGTGAACGACACCTCTTCCGTCGTTGCGGCTTCCTACGCTTATGGCGGCGACGCCGGTGCGTACGGCCTCGTCGTGAAGCTGACCCGCACGCTCACGCTGATTCCGATCGTGCTGTTCCTCGCTGTGCTCGTCGCGCGCAAGCAGGCGGGCGGCGGCCGGGTTTCCTTGCGCGCCATGCCTTGGCACCGGCTGGTGCCGCCGTTCCTGATCGGCTTCCTCGCCGCCGCCACCGTGGAGAGCGCGGGCTGGATCCCGGAATCGTGGCACGCGCCGCTGTCGACGCTCGGCACCTTCCTGATCACCATGGCGCTCGCCGGGATCGGCCTGGCGCTCAAGCCGTCCGACCTCCGCAAAGCGGGGCACAAGCCGCTGCTGATGGGGGCCATCCTGTGGATCGCGGTCGCCGCGTCCAGCCTCGGGTTGCAGGCTCTGACCGGCGGGATGTGACGCGCTAGCGCACGCGCGGATTCCGCTTCCGCCGCCTTCGCGCGGCAAGCACCGCGAAGAGCCGGGAGACCCCTCGGCTCCGGCGCACGAACACCAAGGGGTCGCCGTGCGGGGCCGATTCGGCCCCCGCGGCGATTTCCGTTCGCTGGCCGCGCCGGAACTCGGCGAGCCGGGCGGCGAACTCGTCCGGGTCGCCGCCGACGTCCGGGTGGTGGGTGCGCACGAACCGGCGGTAGGCCGCCTTGTCGGCTTCGGACCACGCCCTCCGCTCGTCCACCGCCGTCCTTCCCGGTTGAGGGTTTCGCCCGCTGCTCCTGCCGGAATCGGCACGGAGTGCCAACCGGCAGTTCAACGATACTGTTCAAGCACATGACCGAGCAGATCGCACTCGACCTCTCCGAGCTTCGCGCCGTCACCGCCTACGCCGTGGCCTGTGCCGAGCCCGCGCTGCCGATCTTCGAACAAGCCCGACCGGACGATCGCCGCCCGCGCGACGCGATCGAGGCGGCGCGGGCGTTCGCTGAGGGAGCCAAGCGCAGCAAGGCAATTCGCGACAGCGCGTGGGCGGCGCAGCGGGCGTATCAGGAAACCCGCGACGCCGGACAGCTCGCAGCCAGCGAGGCCGCGCGGGCTGCTGTGGCCGCTGCCGGGGCGGCGTTTCTGCATCCGCTCGCGAAGGCGACGCAGGTGTGGCACATCCTCGGCCCGGCTGGTCATGCGGCGTACGCGTTTGAGCTGGCGGGGATGGCGGCTCAGCACCCGGCGGCCGATCCGGTGGTCGTCCGGGTGCTGTCGCGGTATCCGAAGGCGCCGGACGGTCGTGGGCGGGCGGGGGAGTTGGTGCGCGAGCTGGATGCGTTGCTGCGCAAGGACTAGCGGGCCCGCTCCACCCGCCGTTCGTCCCAGACCGGTTCCGGGGTTTCGCGGACCACGCCGTCCGAGCCGAAGACGAGGTAGCGGTCGAACGAGCGCGCGAACCAGCGGTCGTGGGTGACCGCGAGCACCGTGCCCTCGTAGGAATCCAGCCCGTCCTGCAGCGCCTCGGCCGATTCCAGGTCGAGGTTGTCGGTCGGCTCGTCCAGCAGCAGCGCGGTGGTTCCGGCCAGTTCCAGCAACAGGATCTGGAACCTCGCCTGCTGCCCGCCGGACAGCCGGTCGAACGCCTGCTCGCCCTGGCGGTGCAGTTCGTACCGGCGCAGCGCGGACATCGCCGCGCCGCGATCGGCCGCGTGTTCGGTCCACAGCACGTCGACCAGCGTGCGGCCGGTGAGCTCCGGACGGGCGTGCGTTTGCGCGAAATGGCCGGGCACGACGCGCGCGCCGGTCTTCCAGTCGCCGGTGTGCGCGACGTCGCCGCCCGCGAGCAGCCGCAGGAAGTGCGACTTCCCGGAGCCGTTCGAGCCGAGCACCGCCACCCGTTCGCCGAAGAAGATCTCCAGCGAGAACGGCTTCATCAGCCCGGTGAGTTCGAGGTTCGCGCAGGTCACCGCGCGCAGGCCGGTGCGCCCGCCGCGCAGCCGCATCCGGATGTCCTGGGGCCGCGGCGGTTCCGGCGGGGGACCGGCCTCCTCGAATTTCCGGAGCCGGGTCTGCGCCGCCTTGTACCGCGACGCCATCTCGTCGCTGCGCGCGGCGTACTGCTGCATGTCCCGGACGAGCCGCTTGAGCTGGGCGTGCTTCTCGTCCCAGCGCCGGCGCAGTTCGTCGTAGCGGGCGAACCGTTCCTGCCGCGCCTCGTGGTACGTGCCGAAACCGCCGCCGTGCACCCAGGCGTCCGCGCCGTCGCCGCCGGGCTCGACGCTCACGATCTTGTCCGCCGCCCGCGCGAGCAGTTCGCGGTCGTGCGACACGAACAGGATAGTTTTGCGGGTTTCCTTCAGCCGGGCTTCGAGCCAGCGTTTGCCGGGGACGTCGAGGTAGTTGTCCGGCTCGTCCAGCAACAGCACCTCGTCCGGCCCGCGCAGCAACGCTTCCAGCACGAGCCGTTTCTGCTCGCCGCCGCTGAGCGTGCGCACGAGCCGCCAGCGCGCGCGGTCGAACGGCACTCCGAGCGCTTCGGTCGTGCACATGTCCCAGACCGTCTCGAACTCGTAGCCGCGGGCTTCGGCCCAGTCGCTGAGTGCCTGCGCGTACTGCATTTGCGCGGCCTCGTCGTCGACCTCCAGCAGTCGCTCCTCGGCCGCGTCGACCGCCCTCGCGGCATCGCGGACTCGTTGAGGGGCAACGGAAACCAGCAGATCCCGCACCGTGCGTTCGTCGCGCACCGACCCGACGAACTGCGCCATCACGCCCAGCCCGCCCGTCACCGTGACCGCGCCTTCGTCCGGCTTCAGCTCGCCCGACAACAGCCGCAGCAGCGTGGTCTTGCCCGCGCCGTTGGGGCCGACCAGTGCGACGACCGCGCCCTCGCCGACCCGGAACGAGACGTCGCCGAGCAGCGGACGCCCGTCGGGCAGCACGTAGCGCAGGTGCGCGGCCTCCAAATGCCCCATGCTCCGGCACTCTACCCAGGCCGCCGCGAATCGCCGCATGGTTTTCGAGCCGTCCACAGAGGACAGTGGCGGTGCCGGCCGGAACCGGCACCGCCACTCGCGAAAACCGCGCTTACGCCTTGCGCTGCATGCTCTCCCGCGCCGGGTTGGCCTGCTCGCCCGCCTTCGGGTCCTTCTCGTTCTGCTTCGCGCGCACGCCGGACTCGACGCGGTCGCCGAGGTCCTTGTCGACGTTGTGCCAGTACTCGAAAGCCCGCTTCAGCACCGGTTCGGACACCCCGTTCAGCAGGTGCCCGACGATGTTGTCCACCAGCCGCTCGCGCTCGGCGTCGTTCAGGACATCCCGCACCATGGTGCCCGCCTGGCCCCAGTCGTCGTCCTCGGCGTGGTCGACGTAAGCCGACCGGACCATCTCGCCGTCGGAATGCCAGCCCGCGGGCGTGCCGTAGCGCTCCGTGTCGGCGCGCGGGCCGCCCTTGGAGTTCGGCGCGTACACCGGGTCCGAGACCTTGGTGTAGCGCATCGCGCCGTCCTTGCTGTAGCTGTGCACCGGCGAGGTCGGAGCGTTCACCGGCAGCTGCTTGTAGTTCGCGCCGATCCGGTACCGGTGTGCGTCGGCGTAGGCGAACAGCCTGCCCAGCAGCATCCGGTCCGGGCTCGGGCCGATGCCGGGCACCAGGTTGTTCGGCTCGAACGCGGCCTGCTCGATCTCGGCGTGGTGGTCGGTCGGGTTCCGGTCGAGCGTCATCTTCCCGACCTCGATCAGCGGGTAGTCGCCGTGCGGCCACACCTTCGTCAGGTCGAACGGGTTGAAGCGGTAGTCCTTCGCGTCCTCGAACGGCATCACCTGGACGTGCAGCGTCCAGCTCGGGTAGTCGCCGCGCGCGATCGCCTCGAACAGGTCGCGCGTGTGGTAGTCGGTGTCCGCCGACGCCATCTGGTCGGCCTCGTGCTGGGTGAAGTGCTCGACGCCCTGGTCGGTCTTGAAGTGGTACTTGACCCAGAACTTCTCGCCCGCGGCGTTGACCCACATGTAGGTGTGCGAGCTGTAGCCGTTCATGTGCCGCCACGTGCGCGGGATTCCCCGGTCGCCCATCAGCCAGGTGACCTGGTGCGCCGATTCGGGGGAGAGCGTCCAGAAGTCCCACTGCATGTCGTGGTCGCGCAGGTTGTTGTCGGCACGGCGTTTCTGCGACCGGATGAAGTGCTGGAACTTCAGCGGGTCCTTGATGAAGAACACCGGGGTGTTGTTGCCGACGAGGTCGTAGTTGCCCTCGGTCGTGTAGAACTTCAGCGCGAACCCGCGCGGGTCGCGCCAGGTGTCCGGGCTGCCGCGTTCGCCGGCCACGGTGGAGAACCGGGCGGCCATCTCGGTTTTCACGCCCGGCTGGAACACCGCGGCCTTGGTGAAGCGGCTGACGTCGTTGGTCACCTCGAAGCGCCCGAACGCGCCGCTGCCCTTCGCGTGCGGCTGCCGCTCCGGCACCCGTTCCCGGTTGAACTGCGCCATCTGCTCGATCAGGTAGTGGTCCTGCAGCAGGATCGGGCCGCCCGGGCCGACGGTGAGCGAATGCTCGTCGCTCTCGGCCGGGATCCCGGCGTCCGTGGTGGTCGCCGGGGGTTTCGGTTCTTCGGTCATTTCGCGAGCTCCTCGTGGTGGTCGGAAACGGCGGAGCAGCCCGGGCACAGACCCCAGAAGACGATCTCGGCCTCGTCCACGGCGAACCCGCGCCGGTCGTGCGGCGTGAGGCAGGGGGCCTCGCCGCGGACGCAGTCGACGTCCTCGGCCCGGCCGCAGCGGCGGCACACCAGGTGGTGGTGGTTGTCGCCGGTCCGCCGTTCGAACCGCGCCGGATGCCCGGACAGCTCGATCCGGCGGACGAGCCCCGCGTCGCCGCACGCGGCGAGCACGTCGTAGACCGCCTGGATCGACACCCTGCCCAGGCTTTCGCGCACTCCCGCCGCGATCGCCTCGACGGTCGCGTGCGGATGTTCGCCGAGCCAGCCGAGCACGGCTTGCCGAGGCTTGGTGACGCGCAGGCCCGCCGCCCGCAGCGTCGCCGCCGAGTCCGGCATCGGAGTCCTCCCTGGGATCTGGAACCGCTCCAGTTCCGCCGGTTACCCCGTCTCCGCGGCGCTCACACCTGGGTGTCACCCACCGGTCGGAGGAGCTCGACGAGGTGCGCGCGAAGGACGGCGACGCACTCGCCGGCCGTGGTGAGTTCCGGCTGCAGCACGGCCCGGAACGCGATCCCGTCGATGAGCGCGGCCAGCCGGGGAGCCTCGACCTCGGGGTCTTTCGGCTCGAACCGGCCGCTGCGGGCTTGTGCGTCGAGGATGCGGCGGGCAAGCGTCACGGTGCCTTGAACCGCTTCCCTGGCCAGGTCGTCCAGACCCGGATCGGCGCGTGCGGCTATCAGGAATTCCACCAGCACGGTCACTTCGGTGCGTCGGCGCTCGTCCAGCGGCAGCAGTTCGGACAGGAACTCGGTGAGCTGCTCGACGGCGTCCTCCGGCGCCAGTTCCGACAGCGAACCCGCCTTCTCGCGGCGTTCTACGAGCCGTGCGGTCGTCCGGTCGATGGTGGTGCGCATCGCGAACCGCATCAGCGCGTGCTGACTGTCGAAGTAATGCCGCACCGAACCGATGTTCAGACCCGATTCCGCGGCGACCGCGCGCAGCGAGACCGCGTGCAGCCCGTCTTTCGCGGCCAGCCGCAGCACCGCGTCGGCGATGTGCGCGCGCCGCTCTTCCCCGTCCACCACTCTAGGCACTGGACTTTTATATCACAGGCGTGATAGAAACGTTTTGTATCACAGGTGTGACAGAAAGGGGTGCGCCGTGGAGACGGTGCTGAACGTCCTGCTGATCCGGTTCGGCATCATCGCCGCGATCGTCGTGGTCGTGGGGCTGGCCGGTTTCGCGCTGATCGTTTCGCTGCGGCGGCGGGGCAAGGGGGAGCGCGTGCGGGAAGGCGCGGCGACGCTCGCGAAAACCGCCGCTCAGGCGATGGACCGGCGCGGGGCGCGGGGAGTGCGCGGACGCGTCGGCGGCGAGGTCGTGCGCCAGGCCGCGCGGTGGCTGGACGAGGACCCGGGCCGGAAGCGGTCCGGCCGGTGACCGCGGTGCTGCTCGCCGACGGGGACGAGATGCTGCAGCACCTCGTGCACGACCTGCTGGTGAAGGGGCTGATCGTGCTGGGCGCGGTGCTGGTGGCGGTCATCGGAGCGGTGGTGATCTGGAAGAAGGCGGGGCGCTGAGTTTCTCGCTGGATTCGGCGTGGGGTGTCTCGCCGTTCGGCGGGTTGACCCCGCGCGGTACGCGACGCGTGGCGGTGCCTGCCCGGGACGGAATTTCGGCACGATGGAGTTCTTCACCCGGAAGCCGGAGGCCGTTGATGAGTTATCCGTTCGATCCCGAAATCGCCGCCGCGATCCCGATGCTGCCCGAGACCGACTTCCGCGACGTGGCTGCCTCGCGCGCGGGCATGGTCGAGCTGATCGCCTCGACGCACGGCGACTTCGACGACACCGGCGTGACCACGCGCGACGAGGCCGTGCCGGGTCCCGAAGGCGCGCCGGACGTCCCGATCCGCGTCTACACCCCGGATCGCGTCGCGACGAAGGGGCTGCTGTTCGACATCCACGGCGGCGGATTCGCGCTCGGCGACCTGGAAGTCGACCACGCGACCAATGTCGAATTGGCTCGGGAACTCGGCGTCGTGATCGTGTCGGTCGAGTACCGGCTCGCGCCGGAGAATCCGTACCCGGCCGGGCTGGAGGACTGCTACGCGGCGCTCGAATGGTCGGTCAAGCACGCGGACGAACTGGGCGTCGACCCGGAAAAGGTCGTCCTCCACGGCGTGAGCGCGGGCGGCGGACTGGCCGCGGCGCTGGCCCTGCTGGCGCGCGACCGGGGCGGCCCGGCGATCGCGTTCCAGTTCCTCTCCGTGCCGGAACTGGACGACCGCCTCGAGACCGGCAGCATGCGCCGGTTCGCCGACACGCCGATCTGGCACCTGCGGGCCGCCGAGGCGAGCTGGGACTACTACCTCGGCGGCCCGGGCAAACGAGGCGGCCCGGACGTCCCGGTCTACGCGGCGCCGGCGCGGGCGGCTGACCTCTCGGGATTGCCGCCCGCGTACGTGTCGGTGATGGAATTCGACCCCCTGCGGGACGAGGGAATCGCTTATGCACAGGCCCTTTTGGCGGCCGGGGTGCCGACGGAACTGCATTTGTTCCCGGGGACTTTCCACGGCTCGGCGGTGCTCCGGCACGCGACGGTGAGCCGCCGGGAGACCGCGGAACGACGGGCGGTGCTGGCTCGGGTGTTCGGGGTCGAGGCGGGCTGAGCAGGTCGGTCAGCGCGGATCAGGAGAGATTGCTGTGCTTTCGGCAGTGCCGCTGTCGCCATGAACCGGAGCCGTGGCGGCAGCGGCATTGCTTTGCTTGCCGGAGAAGGCCGGGGCTCGCTGCTTCTCGCTCTTGACGTTGCCGGGGCGTCCTTTGCCGGTGCCGCTTGCGGAATCGGCCAACGCAGGTGCCAGCTGTCATGACCGCCAGAGTGGCAGCGCGGGTCGTGTTCCTTTGCTGCTCCTCGAAGAACTCGGCGATTCCGAGGGACTGGCCCACGCCTGGGAAAAGCCTCGGCTGGGCCCGCCGCCGCTTCGGCCGCTACCGGTCTTTTGACGGCGAGAACTGTCGGTGCTGGCCGATAGAATAGAAACCGGGGGGACCCCCGCGCGAGCAGAACCGCCGCCCCCCAACGGATTCTCTCAGCCGGATTCCGCCAACCTCCGCGCCGCCAACGCCATCCGCGCCCGGAAGCGTCCCGCCGGATCGTCCAGCGTCCACCCCAGCGCGTCCTCCACGTGCGCCAGCCGCGCCGCCACCGAGCTGTGGTGCCGGTGCAGCGCGATCGCCGCCTGGCGGAGGGAACCGGTGCGGCAGAAGGCTTCCAGCGTCTCCAGATCGCCGTTCTCGGCGAGTGCGTTCAACGCCTGCACGTCCGGCTGCGCGCGCAACTGCCCGGCCGGGATTTCCGCCAGCAGCGTCACCGCGCCGAGATCCTCGTGCACGATCAACGGCCGCGACTTCGCTGCGAATCGTTTGGCCAAGCGGGCTTGCAGCCACGAACTCCGGGCCGCCAAACCGTCGACCGCGTCGCCGACGCCTACCCGGACGGTGTCCGGCAGCGTGCGATCCTTGGCCCGCAACGCCAGCGTCTCGCGCAGCGCCGGAACCACCGAAGCCGGACCTTCGCGCGGCTGCAGCACCACCGCGGCCACTCCGCCGACGACCGCCACCCGCGCGCCGAGCGGCCCGCCGCGGGCGACGAGTGCGACCGCGTCCGCGCCGGCATCGCGGCCGGCGCCCGAAGCGACCGCCACCACTCGCAGCGGGCGCGTGGTGTCCAGCCCGAGCAGGGTCAGCGCCCGCGTCCGGTCCTCGTCCGCCGCTTGCTCGCCCAGCACCAGTTCGACCAGCGCGGGGTCGGCGAGATGCGGTGCGGCGGGCAGCGGTTCGACGGGGGTGAGCACCTTCGCCGAGATCGCGAGCCGTTCGAGCACCAGGACGTCGAGCGGACCGGGCTCGCCCGCGCGTTCCAGCCACACGCGCCCGGAGCCGTCGAGGTCGACGACGACGGCGTCGGGCGGCACTGGCCCGTCGCCGCCGGGTTCGCCGGTCGGCCGGAACCGCAGCACGGTTCCGTCGACACAGCGAATCCCGGCTACGCATTCCGCAAGGAACGCCGTGGCGCGCAGCAGATCCGGCAGCGTCGCCCGGCGGGCGATCAGCTCGTCGAAGTACGCGATGACGCGCACCGCCGTTTCCGCGCCGGAATCGACCGCCGACAACCGCAGCAGCAAGCCCTTCACGAGTTCCAGTCTAGCGCGAGTCTCATGTGGACAGTCCGGCCAGCGGATGCAGCTCCTCCCACCGCGGGACGCGCGGCGGGAACCGGAGCGTCAGCCCGGCTTCCGCCGGCGTGCGGTCGGCCTTGCGCGCGTTGCAGCTGCGCGCCGACCCGCCGCACGCGGCGACGGTGTTGAGCCAGCTCGTGCGCGGGCCGCCGCGCGAAACCGGCGTGACGTGGTCCACCGTGGTGGCCCGGCGCCCGCAGTAGGCGCACGTGTGCCGGTCGCGCCGCAGCACGCCGGAACGCGACCAGCGCGGCGGCCCGGAATACCGCCATTTCATCACGACGTAGCGCAGCAGCCGCACCACCTTCGGCCGCGGGAAGACGCCGAGGTCCGGCCCGTCGCTTTCGTGGACGACCGCGACCTGGCGGACCAGCATCCGGATGGCATGGGGGAGCGAGACGGTGTGCAGGGGCTCGTAGCCGGCGTTGAGAACCAGGACTCCCATGGCGACGGGCACCTCCTTTCCACGGGCGAAACGGGCCGTGAACGCAAAAGCCGCCCGGCCGGTGGTCCGGCGGGCGGCTCCTCGCTCACGGCGTGGCGGGCCACGTCATGGCGCGGAGCCGGGAATGCCCGACAGGTGCATGCATGCGATGCGGTGCGGCATTCCGTGGATCCTTTCGTGGCTGGACAGCTTCATCATTGTCGCCCCGCGCCGCCGCGTCAACGGAAAATGATCGCCCCGGTTTTCAAGATCCACAATGGATTCGGCACGGGCACGAGGGAAGCGCTTCACCGTTTCGGCGGCGTCCGGTACAGCTCCCCGAGCAAGGCCACGGCGGCATGCGTGGCCGGATGCGGATCGTGCGCGCGCCAAGCGAGCTGGACCGGCACCGGCGGGGCGTCCCGGACCCGGCGGTACACGATGCCGTCGCGGCGATACTGCGTCACCGTCGAATGCGGGGTGACGCCGACGCAGCGCCCGGTGGTGATGGTGGCGAGCCAGTCGTCGACGTCGTGCGTCGGCTCGATCCGCGGGCGCGATTCCGGCGGCCACAGTTCGGCGGAAGTGGTGCCAGTGCGCGGATCGACCACCAGCAGCCGCGACGCGAGGTCGGCGAGCGTGACGGTGCGGCGGCGCACGAGCGGGTCGTCTACGGCCATGGCGCAGTAGCGGTCCTCGTTGCCGACCGTCGCGTGCGCGAACTTGCCCGAGGGCACCTGATGCCGCACCACCGCGAGATCGACCAGGCCTTCCGCCAGCCCGGCGGTCGCGGTGTTGGCGCGCACGAGCAGTAATTCGACGTCCGGGTACCGCGCTGCCCAACGGCGCTGGAATTCCGCGGTGTGCTTGCCCATCGCCGACCACGCGTGGCCGATGCGCAGCCGCGTGTGCCCGGTGGTCGCTTCGCGGACGAGATCGTCGGCCTCGGCGAGCAGATGCCGGGCGCGGGCGAGCACCTGGATGCCGGCTGTCGTCGGCTCGAGGCTCCGGCTGGTGCGATGCAGCAGCTGCACGCCGAGAACCCGCTCCAGCGAAGCCAGATTCCGCGATACGGCCGCCTGCGAAACGCCGAGTTCGAGCGCGGCGTCGGTGAACGTCCCGGCGTCCACGATCGTCACGAGACAGCGCAGCTGACGCAGCTCCAGATCCATGCGTTGAGCGTATCGTTGATGCGGTCAATGCATTTTGCGCATGGATCCGCCGGACTCATGCTCGACCGCATGGCGACTACGGAACTGGCTCCGCGAACGCGCGGCGACACCCGGGCGGCCGGTGCCGCGATGCTGCTCGGCAGCGCGCTGTCCAACCAGGTCGGCGCGGCGACGGCGGCGCTCGCGTTCCCGGTGCTCGGCCCGCCGGGCGTGGTGGCGGTCCGCCAGTGGGTGGCGGCGGTGGTGCTGCTGGCGGTCGGACGGCCTCGCCTGCGGACGTTCACCGCGCGACAGTGGCGGCCGGTGCTCGGCCTGGCCGCCGTGTTCGCGACGATGAACCTGTCGCTGTACACGGCGGTCGACCGGATCGGCCTCGGACTGGCCGTGACGCTCGAATTCCTCGGCCCGCTGGCGATCGCGCTGGCCGGCTCCCGGCGCCGGACGGACCTCGCGTGCGCGGTGGCCGCCGCGGTCGCGGTCGGGGCGCTGATGCGGCCGCAGCCGACCACCGATTACCTCGGGATCGGGCTCGCGCTGATCGCCGCTGCGTGCTGGGCCTGCTACATCCTGCTGAACCGGACCGTCGGCCGTCGCCTTCCCGGAGCCGAGGGTTCGGCCGCCGCGGCGGGGGTGTCCGGTCTGCTTTACGTGCCCGTCGGGGTGTTCGCGATGCTGCATCACCCGCCGACGCCGGGCGCGCTCGCGGCGGCGCTCACCGCCGGACTGCTGTCGTCGGCGCTGCCGTTTCTCGTCGATCTGGTGGCGCTGCGACGGGTGCCGGCGCAGTTCTTCGGGGCGTTCATGAGCGTCAATCCGGTGATGGCCGCGCTCGTCGGGCTCGTGATGCTGGACCAGCGGCTGGACGCCGTCGCGTGGGCCTCGATCGGGGTGATCGTGGCGGTGAACACGGTGGCGGTGCTGCGGCGGGCCGGGTAATTGTCGGTGCGGCGGGCTAACGTAGGCGTCGCTGGCTAGGGAGGTGTGGCGTGGTGCGGATCGCGGATCAGGAGTGGCCGTCGACGGTCGTGCCCGCCGACGCGCGCGAACGCGCACAGGCGACGGGCGTGCTCGTCCGCCGGATGGGCTGGGTGTCCGAACGGCTGACGCGGGAGGAACGCGACGACGTCGAGCGGCAGCTGGAATTCTGGTACTCCAACGGATACTGCCCGGACGCGCTGCTGATCGCGATGAGCGCGCTGCCGGACGGGACGCGCCAGCGGCCGCGCCGGGCCAGCGAAAAGCCGGGCGACTTCCTGCGCTCGCGGATGAAGGGCTGGTTCGTCGACGAGTCCGCCGCCGCGGACCTGACCGAGGTGCGCGAGCCGCCCAGGCGCGGGCAGACCTTCGAGGCCTGGCTCGCGAACCGGCGCAAACAGGCTGCTGACGAGGGCACGTACCGACGGCGCTCGCGCCTGACCGACTCGGGGGAGCGGGCCAGGGCGGACGCTCGCGCGATCGCGTCGTCCCGGCGGAAGGATCCGCTCGCGCGCGTGCGCGAGAGCGAACGTCGGCGTGCTGCGGCTTTGGAGAGTCTGCGGGTGGTCGGCGAGGCGGTCGAGGTGCCACCCCCGCCGGCTGAGACGCGCGCGACGCCGCGGATGGTCGCGTCGTTCGCCGGGCGGCAGTCGTTGGCCGCGCATTCGCCGCAGGTGCTTCGGATCGTGGAGCGGTTGCGGGCGGAGAAGCGGGGGCCGTCGGTGGCCGAGCTGGCGGTGCTGCGGAACGCGGTTCGGGATGCGCACCACAATGCCGGGCTCGGGACGTTGGAGGCGGCGAGCGCGGAAGTCAACGACGTGGATTCGCTGACGCCGGACGGGCAGCGGATCAAGGATTTTCTCGCGCGTGCGGCGGATGATCGGCTGCCGCTCGACGCGACTGTGCGGTTGCTTCACTCGATGCGGTGAGCCTTGCGTGTCGGGTCACCCGTGTCGGGGATGGTGCTTCCAGACTCGCCCGGTGATGAACACGGCGATGGACGATGCCGGGCGCTGTCTGCTTTCGGTGGCGTGGAATATCCGGACCGGCGGTCCTCGGGCGGACCCGCGGGCGGATGAGGTGCGGGAGCGGTTGCGGACGGTGTGCCGCGAGCTGGGGCATGCGGCTTGCCGGTTCGCGGCCGGGGGCGGCGGCGGGGATCCGGTGCCGTTGTTGCGGTTGGCTGATCGGGCTTATGAGGTGGATACGCTGCTGTTGCTGGTGGGGACGGCGTTGATTCCGGATTCGGGGCGGGATGCGCGGTGGTGGGGGGAGATCGAGGGGTTGGTCGCTGAGGTGGACGGGATGGTGGGGGAGGCTTCCCGGGTTTTGGGCGGGGTTGGGGTTTGCGGGGTTTCTGTTTGAGGGGTCCGCTCGGGGGGGGGGGGGGGGGGTTTGGGCGGGTGGGGGGAAAGGGGCAGGAGGGGGGGGGGGGGGCACCCAAGGGCGGGTTGCGGGAGGGAGGGTGGGTGTTTTTTCAGAGTGGGAGAGGGCTTCTGCAAAACCTC
>NZ_JBVKDT010000019.1:0-74303 GCF_055633655.1 Amycolatopsis sp. NPDC114503
TGCTGACGGTTCGGGGGTGCTTGTCAAGGCGGGAAAGATGCCTTGACAAGCACCCCCGAACCGCAGGGAGGCTTCGTATCGGGGTGCGGGGGAGGTGTGGGTGCCTCGCTAGTTGGGTGTGCTGGCTGCGGGTTCGTGGTGGTCCGTGAAGGGGCCCTTGAGGGAATCTAAGTATGTGAAGGAGCCCTTCACGGACTGGTGGCTGGGAGTGAGGGGAACCCTGCGGGAATCAGGGGGTGTGAGGGTGGCCCTCACTGCTCGAATTGCCGCAGGAGTGTGCTTAGCGGGGTGGTGGTGAAGGAGGGGAGGACTTGGTCTGCTTTGGCGAAGTCCAAGGAGGCCGTGATGGGGTTGGGGATGGCGATGGTGGTGATTCCGGCTGCTTTTGCTGCGCTGACGCCGTGGGGTGAGTCTTCGAAGGCCAGGGCTTCGTCCGCGGTGACGCCTAGGGTGCGCAGGGCTGCCAGGTAGGTGTCTGGGTCCGGTTTGGGTTTGTGGCGGTCGCCGGTTTCTACGGCGGCGAAGCGGGACGCCAGGCCTAGGCGTTCTAGTTGGCCGTGGACCCAGGTGCCGGATGAGCTGGAGGCGACGCCCAGTGCCAGGCCGCGGGCGGCTGCCTCGTTCAGGTAGTCGAGGACGCCTTCTCTCGGGCCGTCTTCGGCTAGGAGTTCGTGTACCCGCGCGCGCATTGCGGGGCGCAGGGTTTCCGGGTCCAGGTCTTCGACTTGTTCGGCGAGCAGGCTGAACATCGTTGCGGCGGTGTTCTGCGTGCCGATGACTTTGTGCCAGACGTCCAGGGGCAGTTCGACTCCGTGTCCGGCGAACATTTCTTGCCAGGACCGCAGTACCGCGGCTTCGGTGTCGGCTAGGGTGCCGTCGAAATCGAAGATCAATGCTCGCGTGGCCACGTTTCGCAGCTTGCCTCAGCCGGTCCGGCGGCGGGGTCAGTTCGTGGCGAAGAACTCCGCGAGGACCGGGGCCAGTACGGCGGTTTTCACCAGGTGCGTCTGGCCGGGCAGGGTGCGGTAGCCGGCGTGCGGCAGTTGGCTTGCTGCTGCGGCGACGCCGTTGCGCATCCAGGCGGGGCTCTTGCCGCCGTCGAGGATCAGGGTGGGGGCGGTGATTCCGGACCAGCGGTTTTCGGGGAGCGGGCGGCCTGCCTGGTTGTCGTCCATGACCTGGGCGTCGTAGGCGAGGGTGTGGGCGATGCGCTTCATGCGCGGCCACGCCGGCATCAGGCGCATCATCATGACCATGAAGGCGGGCAGTCCTACGCCTTCGACCATGAACGTTTTGATCGCGGCGCCTGGTTCTCCGGCGGCTACGGCTGCTTCGAGTTTCGCCTGGTAGTCGGCGGGGACTCGCTTGCGGGTGCCGTCGACGACGAAGGGCGGTTCGTACACCGCGACCTTCTTCACCGGCACGCCGCGGTGGGCGGCTTCCAGGACCAGGGCGGCACCGGAGGAAATGCCGTAGAGGCTGATCTCTCCGCCTGCTTCCTTGGCCAGTGCGGTGATGTCTTCGATCTCGCGCTCGACGGCGTACGGGCTTGCGTCGCCGCTTTCTCCTCTGCCTCGGCGGTCGAAGGTGTAGACGGTGAAGCGGTCGGAGAGGGCTTTGGCGAGGGCGTCGTTCGGGGTCGAGGTGCGATAGCAGAGCGCGCCGTCGACGAGGACCAGTGCGGGGCCCGAGCCGATGCGGGAGTAGGCGATCTGGGTGCCGTCGGCGGACGTGACGGTGGGCATGGGGTTCCTCCTGGGGGTGCCGTTGGAAGAACTGTCGCATCCGACTAGTTGAGTTGTCAAGACAAAAAAATTGTTCGGAGGGATGTGGGGGAAGGCGAGGGAGGCGGGCGGGGGTTAGGCGCTGCGCAGGGTCAGCAGGGCGATCTCGTTGGGGGCGAAGACCCGGAACGGCGGGCCCCAGAAACCGGAGCCGCGGCTGTTGTACAGCTGGGTCGGGCCGTGCCGGGTGAGTCCGGACAGGGTGGGCTGGTCGAGGCGGACCAGGAGGTGGAAGGGCCAGATCTGGCCGCCGTGGGTGTGGCCGGAGATCTGCAGGTCGACGTTTTCCTCGCGGGCCTGTGCGACCTGTTTGGGCTGGTGGGCCAGGAGGACGACGGGGACGTCGGGATCGGAGCCGTCCAGGGCGGCGGCCAGGTCGGGGCCGTGGCCGGGCAGTCCGGAGGCGGCTCCGGTGGGGTCGTCGATGCCGGCGAAGAGCAGGCGGGCGCCGTCGCGTTCGAGCAGGGTCGAGCGGTTGTGCAGGGTGTCCCAGCCGAGGCTCTCCATGTGGTCCAGCCAGGCCTGGGCTTCGCCGAAGTACTCGTGGTTGCCGGTGATGTAGAACCGGCCGAGCGGCGCCTGGACGCCGCCGAGCGGGTCGACTTGCTTGCGCCGCTTGGCGACCGACCCGTCGGCGAGGTCTCCGGCGTGGCAGACGACGTCGGGCTGCAGGCGGTTCAGTTCGGCGACCAGGCGTTCGGACCAGCGGGTGCGGTCGAGGGGGCCGTAGTGAGTGTCGGTGATGACCGCGACCCGCAGTCCGTCGAGCCCGGCGCCGAGCTTCGGCAGCACGACGTCGACCGCCTTCACCGGCGGCACCCGCATGGCGATCCGGTTCCCGGTGACGAGCAGCACCGCCGCGACGGCGAGCGTGACTCCGGCTACGATCCGTGGCCGCGCGGGATCGTCCACTCCGGACACCAGCAGGACCAGCCGCAGCACATGCGTGAGGACGCTCCAGGTGAACAACACCCAGACCGTGCCGAGCGTGACGTCCCCGGCCCGCGCGGCGGCGTCGCTCTGCTTCGGACCGTGCCCGAGCACCATGAGCACGGGAAAACTCAGCGCGGCCACGCCGAAAACGACCGTGCCGGCGACGGTGCCCGCGCCCGGCCAGTCCGGCAGCAGCACGAGCACCGACCACGGCTCGCCGAACAGCAAGAGCACCGCGGCGACCACGAGGGCAACCCGACGAACTCCGACCACGGTTCTCTTCCCTTCGCCCAGGTACTACCCAGCGTAGCCGCAGTCCGGAGGTGGGCGGCGGGGTGTGATGGGGAGGGGTGAGCCGGATGTTCTGGACGGAGTGGCCGTTGCCGGGGCGGGCGTGGGCGAGCGGGGGGCCGTTGGCGTGGTTCGGGGAGGTGGCTGCGCGGGAGGTGAGCGGTGGCTCGGTGAGGCGGTTCGCGGGAGTTGAGCGGTGGCTCGGTGAGGCGGCTGCGCGGGAAGTGAGTGGTGGCTGGTGAGGCGGCTGCGCGGGAGGTGAGTGGTGGCTGGTGAGGCGGCTGCGCGGGAAGTGAGTGGTGGCTGGTGAGGCGGCTGCGCGGGAAGTGAGTGGTGGCTCGGTGAGGCGGTTCGCGGGTAGTGAGTGGTGGCTGGTGAGGCGGCTGCGCGGGAAATGAGCGGTGGCTGCTGATGCGAAGCCGTCGTCTCTCGAGAAAGTGCCCGCAGCGGCCACGGTCCAGCGTGCCACCGCGGCGACGGCAACCGTCTTCGGCGGCCTCGCCCGAATTCAGCTCGCGTGGTTCTCGCGTGGTTCAGGACTCTCCGCGACCCGCGCGCCAGCTGGCCACCGTTTCCTCCACGTCCAGCGGCCTCGCCCGCAACACCGGGCCGTCTTGCGGCATCGCGTGTGCCTTGCGGATGCGGTCGTTCAGGTCCTCGACGATCTCCCGCACCTTGCGTTCGGCGTGGATCTTCGCCAGTTTCCCCGGCAGGTCTTGGATTTCCCTCGGCAGGGCGAGCGACGGCGGCAGGAACGCGGCCACGTCGAGGTCGCCTTCGCGGGCGCGGCGGATCGCCCAGTCGGTCGCCGCGTCGCGGCCGGTCGGGGGCGGCAGGGGTTTTCCGGCTCCTGGCAGGTCTTCGAAGTCGCCGCGGGATTCGGCGGCGACGATTTGCCGGTCGACCCAGGTGCCGTACGACACGCCGGGCGGTTTGCGTTCCGTCACGGGAACCACCTCCCTCGCTGCCCAGCGTAGCGGCCAACCGGCCGGTGCGGACGGGACGAAGGTCCTGAACCGGCAGGTAAGATCCCACGCTCAGGCGTACGGAGGCCGGGAGGGGACGCGATGATCGTCGAGCACGAGGGCGACGGTCCCGAGGCCGCGCGCGAGGAGGTCGCGCGCACGCTCGCCCTGTTGTGGCGCGACCGTGCGGGCGCCCCGGAACCCTCGGCCCGCGGCAGGCGGCCGACGCTCACCATCGAACGGATCATCGCGGCGGCCATCGCGGTCGCCGATGCCGAGGGGCTCGTCGCGACGTCGATGCACCGCGTGGCGAAGGAACTCGGGGCGGGCACGATGACGCTCTACACCTACGTTCCCGGCAAAACCGAGCTCATCGACCTCATGGTCGACACCGTTCTCCTCGAACGGAATCTCCCCGGGCCCGGCGAGCCCCGGCCGGAGGACTGGCGTGCGCAGGTCCGCGTTTACGCCGACCGGACGCGCGACATCTACCGCAGGCATCCGTGGCTGCGGGAGAGGTCCCGGGTCCGGCCCGCGCTCGGTCCGGGGCAGCTGGCAGGCCAGGAATATCTGCTGTCCATTATGGACGGTCTGGGTCTGCCCGCGCGCGAAGTCGTCGCGGCGGCCAATTCGGTCGCGGGATATGTGGACGCGAACGCGGCGGCCGAGGCGGAGAGTGTCCACTTGGAACAGACCACGGGACAGTCCAACGACGCGTGGTGGGGTCAGCGTTCTTCGTTCTGGTACACGTATTTCGACGTCGAATCCCATCCGGCGATGAACCGGACCTGGCTGGCTGGCGGGTTCGAGAAGCCTTCGGCGGAGCAGGCTTCGGACGCTTCGGAATTCGGATTGGACCGGCTTCTCGACGGGATCGCCGACCGGATCGACCAAGTCGGCAAGTAAGCTCAGACGCTGGCGACGGCGTCGATTTCGCCGATCAGGTCCGGCCACAGCGGACGCGGAAGATCGTGTCCCATGCCTGCGTAAGTCACGAATTTCGCGCCGGGAATGGCGTCGGCGGTCGCGCGTCCGGCGCTGACCGGCTGCACGGGGTCGGCTTCCCCGGTGACGACCAGGGTCGGCGCGCGCACTCCGGCCAGTTCCGCGCGCCGGTCGCCCAAGGCGTACATTGCCTTGCCCTGCCGGCGAAACGCGGCGAAATCGGTGCGGGTGTGGAAAGTCCGCCGGCCGACGTCTCGGATCCAGTCCTCGTCGTGCGGATGGCCGGGAGAGCCGACGATCCGGTAAATGCGGACGAGCTGTTCCCCGGCGGATTCCGGATCTTTGGGCCGTTTTCGGTGTACGGCAGCGAATTTGACGAGCGTGCGGAGCTTGCGCAGATTCCATCGCTGGAGGTGGTCCGGCGCGGAGGACAGCGACGTCAGGCTCAGCACCCGCTCCGGGTGCCGGGTCGCCATCACCTGGGCGATCATGCCGCCGAGGGAGACGCCGACGACGTGTGCGCCGGGCCAGCCGAGCGCGTCCAGCACGGCGACTCCGTCGGCGGCGCAGTCGGCGAGGGTGTAGTCCGCAGTGGCGCGCGAGGACTGGCCTGCGTCGCGGTTGTCGTAGCGGGCGACGTGGAAACCCTTGTGTGCCAAGGCTTCGCAGAACTCGTCCGGCCAGCCTTGCCTGGGGGCGAGTCCGCCTTGGATCAGCAGCAGCGGACGTCCTTCGGTGCCAAAGGTTTCGTACGCGATGTCGAGGTCGCCGTTGTGGGCGAATGAAACGGTCATGGAGTCCTCCGTGGATCGGGGAACACCGCGGCGAGAGTTCCGGCGAGCACGCCCGTTACGTCGGTGTCGGGATCGACGCCGCGACGCAGGGCGAGTCCGCCGCTCAGCGCACCGAGCAGCACGACCACTTGCGGCAACGGAACGGCCGGCGTGATTCCCAGCCGCCGGCAGTGTTCGTCAAGCACGGCAACGATTTCCTCTTCATGCTGCCGTTGCGCGGAGACGGCGGCCGCGGCGGTTTCGGGAAGTCTCGTTACGGCGGCGGCGAATTCGGCGGTCGTCCGGCTCCACCGGGCGGCTTCCTCGTCGTCGGCGATGGCGTTCGGCGTGAGGGCGGCGATCAGGTCGTCGCGGGTGGATGCCTTGCCGAGAGCGGCTTTGAGCAGGTCGAGGTGTGCTTCGGCGCGGGCGTCGATGATCGCCAGCCACACGCCTTCCTTGCCGCCGAAGTGCTTGTACACCGCACCGCGCGTGTACCCGGCTTCCGCGGCGATCTCCTCCACGGTCGCGGCGAGGAACCCGCGCCGGACGAGCACCGTCCGGCCCGCTTCGATCAGCTTTTCGTGCGTGAGCTGCTGTTGTTCGGCCCGCGTCAGCCTGGTCAAGGCACACCCATTCGGTAACACGACGTTTCTAGAAACGCGACGTTACCAAGATGCGGGCGCTTCAGGAACCCCCGAGCGCGAACTGGATCCCCGTCGCTTCCTCGGAAAGCGTCCACAACCGACGGCCCCGCGCTGCCTCCCGCGAAGCGCCCATCGCCGTCCCTAATCGGGGCCGACCCACACCGCCGAACGCCGGGCCGTAGTAAGAACCGCCGGTCGCAGCCGGATCGACTGCGGCCCGGACCGCGGGCCACGCGCCGTGATCCTTGCCGTGGGTATAGGGCGCGAGCAGCCGCATCACTGGCACCGGCTTGGTGATCCCTGGTCGAGCGGGGCTGGTCCGTTCAAGACTGAACCCCGGGTGCGCGAGGATCGACTGCACCGGCGAACCCGCCGCACGCAGGCGTCGGTCGAGTTCCATGGCGAACGATTGCACGGCGTGCTTCGACAGCGCATACGCGCGAAAGTCCGAATACTTGTGCGAGCTCTGCAGATCGTCGATGTCGTACGGGTACATCCGGGTGATCAGGCTGCCTGCCAGCACCACCCGCGCAGACGAGGCGGTCAGCACTGGCATCGCCAGCGCGGTGAGCGCGAAGTGGCCGAAGTGGTTGGTGCCGACCGCAAGCTCCAGGCCCTGTTTCGTGGTCCGGCGCACGGGTCCGGGCGCGGTGATGCCCGCGTTCTCGATCAACGCGTCCACACGGTCGAGCCGTCCGAGAGCGTCGACCGCAGCCGGAATGGAGTCCAGGTCGGCCAGGTCAAGCGGGATCGTGCTCAAAGAAGCCGAACCGACGCGGGCGCGCACTGCCTCGACAGCCGCGCGCAGCCGAGACGGGTCGCGGCCCAGCAGTGCGACGTGTGCTCCGGCGGCGGCCAGCTGCTCGGTGATGAAGTAGCCGATTCCGGCGTTGCCCCCGGTCACCGCATAGGTCCTGCCAGCGAGGTCAGGCAGGTTCCGGGGATTCCACGCCACGATCGCCCCCCACAGTCCGGTTTCCGGTCGGTCCGGACTATACGAACGCCGCGGTCAGTGCGTCGGCGCGGCCTCCGTCGTGGTGCTGGAGGTCGTCGTCGTGGTGGTCGACGTGGCCGGGTTCGCCGGGGCGGAGCTGGACGGCGTCGTGCTCGTCGGCGTGGTGCTCGTGGGCGTGGTGCTGGAAGGCGTGGTCGGCGGAGTGCTGGTCGGCTTCGCCGGGGTGCTGCTGCTCGGCGCGGTGCTGCTGCCGGGAAGCTGCGTCGGCGTGCCGGGCTGGTTCGGCTGGGCCGGGGTGACCGGCGGCGGGACGGGCGGGGCGACGTCGCCCGCCGGGCTGCCCGCGGCGGCTTCGACCGCGCCGGGGCCGGGCGGGGCTCCGATCGGGACCTTGCTGTCCGGCAGGTTCGAGACTCCGCTGCGGTAGCCGTTCGCGTACGCCATCACGGTGTCCACATAGGACTGCGAGTTGTTGTACCGGCGCACCGCGAGGCGCTGGTTGGCGTCGGTGGAGAGGTCCAGACCTCCCGAGCACAGGTAGCGCGCGGTGGCGAGGGTCTCGTCGTAGATGTTGTTCGGGTCGGACACGCCGTCGCCGTTGCCGTCGGAGGCGTACGACGCCCAGGTCGACGGGATGAACTGGGTCGGGCCGACCGCGCGGTCCCACACCGGGTCGCCGTCGTAGCGGCCGCGGTCGGTGTCGCGGATCGCGGCGAACCCGCCGGAACCGTCGAGGACCGGGCCGAGAATGCGTTCGAGCGTGTTGCCCCGGGCGTCGACGTAGCCGCCGCGGGCGTGGTTCGACTCGACCCGTCCGATGGCCGCGATCAGCGCCCAGTCGACGTGGCAGCCGGGCTGTTCGCGGGCCATGATGTCGGCCGCGTTGCGGTAGGCGCGCAGCATGCTGTCCGGGATGCCGAGCGGGCCGGCGGTGGTGGCCGAGCCGGGGCCGTTCGGATAGCCGGGGACGCCGAGCGCCTGCGGGACCGGCGGCTGCGGGAGGCTGCCGTCCACGCCGATCGGCGGGAGCGTGACGCCGGGCGGCAGACCGGGGGAGTTCGGCGCGGATTGAGCGGCCGACGGCGGGTCCGCGGCGCGCAACGCCACCGGGATGCCGGACGACGTCACCGTCGGCAGCACCACGAGCGCGCCTCCGGCGAGGGCGGCGAAAGCCCGGCTCCGGGCGTTCCGTCCCTCCAGGCGGCGTCTGGCCATGCGTGTCTCCCCGTTCGGTCGGCCGGTCTGCGGCCCAAGCTAGCGGATCCGTGCGCGATCCGGTGAGGGGTCGCCGGAATTCTGTCCGTTCCGGCCAACTTTCGTTCGTCTGGCATAAAACCTTCGGCGGGTTCCGGTCATCGGTGCTTAACCGGAATTTTGCTGAATAGGCCGAATGGAGTAATCCGTTCGTCGGGTCCACAGTGGACCCGCGGGCGATTTACGCGGCCGGGCCGAATCGTTTCCGGTATTCCGACGGCGACAGCCCGGTGTGCCTGCGCAGCTGCAGCCGGAGGTTCGCGCCGGTGCCCAGTCCGGCTCGGGCGGCGATGCGGTCCAGACCATGTTCGCCGCGCTCGATGAGGCGGCGGGCCAGCGTCACGCGTTCCGTGGTGAGCCAGGCGAGCGGCGTCGTGCCCAGTTCGGCGCGGAACCGGCGGTGCAGGGTGGCGGCGCTGGTCGCCGCGCGGGCGGCGAGGTCGGTGACGGCGAGCGGCTGGTCGAGGTGCCGGCGGGCCCATTCCAGGACCGGTGCGAGCGACGCGTCCGGAATCTCCGGCACCGGGCGTTCCACGAACTGTTGCTGGCCGCCTTCCCGGTGGCCGGTGAAAACGAGACGACGGCTTACCGCGTTGGCGATTTCCGCGCCGTGATCACGCTGGATCACATAGAGCGACAGATCGAGTGCGGCCGCACTTCCGGCGGCGGTGAAAACTGTGCCGTCCTCGACGAAGAGGACATCCGGCTCCAGGCGGACCCGGGGGTAGCGCGCGGTGAACGCCTCGGCCCACTGCCAGTGCGTGGTGGCGCGGCGATCGTCGAGCACGCCGGCCTCGGCCAGGGTGAACGCGCCGGTGCAGAAGCTCATCAACCGCGCGCCGCGGGCGTCCGCACGCTGGATCGCGGCGATGATCTCCGGGTCGGCGGGGGTCTGCGGGTCCGGCCGGTTCGGGACGATCACGGTGTCCGCGGCGTCGACCGCTTCGAGGCCGGCGACGTCGGCGAGGGTGAAGAAGCCGAGGTGCATCCGGGCTTGCCCGCCGGGCGCCGCGATCGCGAAGTCGTACCACGGCGTCGGCAGTTCCGGCCGGCGCAGGCCGAACAGCTCCGTCGCGACGCCCATCTCGAACGGGTTCGAGCCGTCGCCGACGATCATCACGACGCGGTGCGAGGATCCTTTCGACATGTGCGATTCCTAGCACTCCCGGCTGCCGGAAACCAGGCCCAAGATCGGACTATGACAACTCAGCCCCTCGACCTGCGGGCCGTGCTCGCCGGATTCGACGCTCCGTGGAGCCCCCGGATCGTCGCCAACGTCAACGACTACGACATCCGCCTCGCCCGGTTCCTCGGCGAGCACGTGTGGCACAAGCACGACAACACCGACGAGTTTTTCCTCGTCCTCGACGGCAGCATCGAACTCGGCCTGCGCGAAGCGGACGGCGAACGGACCGTGACGCTGACGCGCGAGCAGGCGTTCGTGGTCCCGCGCGGCACGTTCCACAAGCCGTCGTCGAAGGAGGGCGCGGTGGTGCTCCTCGTGGAGCCGTCCGGGACGCTTTCGGTCGGCGACGAGCACGAGGAAGTGCCCGACACTGTCGACGTGACCGTCGGGCATCGCGTCTGACCTGCTGGGTTGCACCGTGGGACGGCGTATCCTCGCCGTCATGAAACGCACTTCCTTCGCGCAGTGGCCGTGTTCGATCGCCCGGACCATGGACCTGCTCGGGGACTGGTGGACGCCGCTGGTGCTGCGGGACGCCTTCTACGGCGTCCGCCGCTTCGACGAGTTCCAGCAGGCGCTCGGCATCGCGCGCAACACCCTCGCCGACCGGCTGCGCAGGCTGGTCGACGAGGGTTTGCTGGAGAAGCGCGCGTACCAGGCTGAGCCGGTGCGCTACGACTACGTGCTCACCGAAAAGGGGCGCGATTTCTGGAGTGTGCTGGCCGCGATGACGGCCTGGGGCGACCGGTGGCTGGCCACCGAAGCAGGCCCGCCGATCGTGCTGCACCACGACGCCTGCGGGCACGACACGACCGCGGCCGTCGTGTGCGCGGACTGCGGCGAGCCGTTGTCCGCGGACGACACCCGGATGCGGCGCGGCCCAGGCTTCCCCGAGCGTCTCGCGCAGCGCCCCGACGTCCAAGCGAGGTTCGCGCCCCTGGAGTAGCGGTCCGTGAAGGGCCCCTTGAGGGAATCAGATTCCCTCAAGGGGCCCTTCACGGCTGTTGGCCGGAGGCGAGTTGACATGGTCAGTCTCGTTACGCAACTATGCTGGTCGAGACGCCAACGGAGGAGGACTCGCCATGGAGTGGACCGGCGCGCGGTACGCGGACGCCCCGACTGTGCAGGTGGACGCGTGGATCGACGGCTCGCCCGAGCAGGTCTGGCGGTTCGCCTCGGACGTCGTGCTGATGCCGGAGCTGAGCGGCGAACTCCAGTCGGTCCGGTGGTGCGACGAAGGCTCGGCGCCGGCGCTCGGACGGTCCTTCGTCGGGCACAACCACCACAAGATGCGCGGCGACTGGGAAACGACGTCCTACATCGTCGAATGCGAGGAGCCGCGCGTCTTCGCCTGGGCGGTCAGCGATCCGGCCAATCCGACCGCGGTCTGGCGGTTCACCCTCGCCCCGGAGAACGGCGGCACGCGGCTGACGCAGTGGGCGCAGATGGGGCCGGGGCCGTCCGGGGTGACGGAGGTGATCGCGCGGATGCCGGAGAAGGAACAGAAGATCGTGCACGTCCGGCTGAGCGAGTTCGAGGCCTCGATGACCGCGACGCTCGGCGCGATCAAGGACCGCGTGGAGTCCGCCGGATGATGCGCACGGCCACCACCGTCGAGGCGTCGTCCGGCTGGCCTGAGACCCGGGATTTCGTGCTGGAAGCGGAAAAACTGGGTCTCGGCGAATGCTGGGTCGCCGAGGCGTGGGGTTCGGACGCGCCGTCGGTGCTCGGCTACCTCGCCGCGCGCACGGACAGGATCCGGCTCGGCTCCGGCATCATGCAGCTCGGCGTGCGCACGCCGGTCGCGCTCGCGCAGGCCGCGCTCACCCTCGCCGAGATGTCCGGCGGACGGTTCGCGCTGGGGCTCGGTCCGTCCGGTCCGCAGGTGATCGAGGGGCTGCACGGGGTGCCGTTCGCGCGGCCGCTGACCCGGATGCGCGAGACCGTGCAGATCATCCGCAGCGCGTTCGCCGGGGAGAAGATCTCCTTCGCCGGCAAGGCTTTCCAGATTCCGTTGCCCGGCGAATCCCGCCCGATGCGGCTGTCGACGACGCCGAACGAGGACATCCCGATCTACCTGGCCACGCTGTCGCCGCGAATGCTGGAACTCACCGGCGAACTCGCCGACGGCTGGCTGGGCACGAGCTTCGTCCCGGAAGGCGCCGACGCCTACTTCCGCCACCTTGACGCCGGGCTCGCGAAAGCCGGTCGGAGCCGCGGCGATCTCGTGGTGTGCCAAGGCGCGGAGGTCGCGTTCGCGTCCGATGAGGACGAACTGCGGACCATGGTCGCCGGGCGCAAGAAGGAACTGGCCTTTTCGCTGGGCGGCATGGGTTCGGCGAGCACGAACTTCTACCACGACGCCTACAGCAGGCAAGGCTGGGCCGAGGTCGCCGCTGAAGTGCGGGAACGCTGGCAGTCCGGCGATCGCGACGGCGCGGCCGGGCTGGTGACCGACGAGATGGTGCTCGCGACGACGCTGATCGGCACCGAGGACATGGTCCGCGCGCGGCTGAAGGTGTGGCGCGCCGCCGGAGTCGACACGGTCCGGCTGTATCCGGCGGGCGACACCTTGGAAAACCGGCTCGCGACGCTCGGCCGGGCACTCGAGTTGGTAACGGAAGTGCCCTGACAGACCAAGTATTGGGCCAACTGGCTGCGTCGGCGGGTCCGGCTGCGCCATAGTGTCGGCGATCCCGAACACCAAGGAGTCGCTCGATGCGCAAGATCGTGTCCACATTGTTCGTCTCGCTCGACGGCGTGGTGGAAGCGCCGGACCAGTGGTCGCTCTCGTACTGGAACGACGAGCTGGAACACGCGGTGGGCGACGGCATGGCGGACGCCGACGCGATGTTGCTGGGCCGCGTGACGTACGAGGGCTTCGCCGAAGCGTGGCCGGGCCGCACGGACGACCCGGGCGCGGAGTTCATGAACAGCGTGCCGAAGTACGTCGCGTCCACCACCCTGACCGCGGCGGACTGGCACAACACGACCCTGCTGCGCGGCGACCTCGGCGAGGCGATCGCGGAGCTGAAGTCCAGCGAGGGCGGCGACATCATGACCAGCGGGAGCACGACGCTGGTGCGGTGGCTCCTGTCGCACGGGTTGGTGGACGAGCTGACCCTGCTGCAGTACCCGGTGGTGGTCGGCAAGGGACGGCGGTTGTTTCCGGACGAGGGGTCGCAGCTGGACTTCCGGCTCACGGACACGACGGCGTTTCGTAATGGGGTGCTGCGGTTGGTGTATCGGCCGTCGGACGACTGAAAGTCCAAAAAGGACTATCCCCGAATCCGGCTCGCTGAGCGGGATTCGGGGCACCTCCGGGGTTATTCCGCCAAGCGGGCGCCACGACGCCAGATGGCGCGGGTGCTGAGCGTGTCGCTGATGTCGCGGGTCGGGTCGCCGTCGACCAGCAGAAGGTCGGCGCGGAGTCCCTCGGCGACGCGGCCTCGGTCGCTGAGGCGGAAGCGGCGGGCGGTGGTCGCGGTGGCTGCTCGCAAGGCTCGTTCGGGAGTGAGACCGGCTTCCACGAGGTACTGCAGTTCGTGATGCAGGCTCGCTCCGTGCGCGAGACCTCCGAAGAACGTCTCGGCCATGGAGACGTCGGTGCCGGCCAGCACGTCGACGCCGGCGGCGTCCAGCGCGCGCACGGTGTCGTACACGTCTTCGAGTTTGCCCTGCGGGTAGCGGTTGTAGCTGGAGCGCAGGGTTTCGTCCCACTTGCTGTCGAGGCGGGCGGCGACCCGGGGGTCGTCGGCGAGCGCGCTGCCGGTGATCCCCATCAGCGAGGCGTTGAGGCTGATGCAGGGAACGACGAACATGCCCGCGTCCTTGACGAGGCTGATGATCTCGGCGGTGTGCGGCTGGTCCATGAACACGTGGGCGAGGCCGTCGATGCCGGCTTCGACGGCCATCTTGGTCGCCTCGACAGTCAGCGCGTGGGCCACGGTGAGAGCGCCGTACTTCTTGGCTTCCGCGACCCCGGCGTTCACGGTGGCCTGGTCGAGGCACGGCAGTCCGGGATGTCCTTCGACGCTGCCGTCGTCGATCATGAACTTGATGAAGTCGGAGCCCCTGGCCAGGAGCTGGGGGACGAAGGCGGCGGCTTCCTCGGGCGTGGTGGAGAACGGCATCACGGGCATCACCGGCGGGAGGTCCCACTTCGGCCGGAATCCTTCGGGCATCAGCTCGCTGGGGTGACCGCCGGGCGGGGTGATGCCGAAACCGGCGGACCGTACGTCGGCCACCGTGTCGTCGTCGGTGATGTGCCCCCGGTTCTCCCGGGTGTTCATCCCCTGCATCTCCAGTTCGGTGGTCACCCCGAACCGCAGGGCCAGCGCCAGCGAGCCCGGGGCGGAGTGCACGTGGGCGTCGATGAGCCCCGGCAGCAGGGTGGCTCCGGTGCCGTCGACCGTTTCGCTGCCTGCCGGGATTTCGCC
This sequence comes from Amycolatopsis sp. NPDC114503, assembly GCF_055633655.1. NCBI lineage: Bacteria > Bacillati > Actinomycetota > Actinomycetes > Pseudonocardiales > Pseudonocardiaceae > Amycolatopsis > Amycolatopsis sp. NPDC114503. The sequence goes on from NZ_JBVKDT010000019.1 coordinate 14,173, forward strand.
GCCGACCTGGACGATTCTCGTGCCGTCGAGGACCACGGTCTGCACGCCGAGGGACTTCTCCCCGTCGAAGACCCGGGCGTTGGCGATGGCGGTGAGTGTCATGGCGGTTCTTCTCGTTTCCTTGCTCCGGGTATTTACATACCTAATGCTATGTACTTGCCCCAAGGTATGCAAATGGGCTGGTGCGGCCTAGGATCAAGCGCATGAGCGGCTCTCCCGACCCCGTACTGGACCAGATCGGCCCAGCGCTGTCCCGGCTGCGGCGGCGCACTCCGGCGTCGAACAAGGATTTGTCGCGCAATCTCGTGCTCAACGTGATCGCCGACGCGCCCGATGAGACGACGGTCGGCGGGCTCGCCGTCGAGATGGGTGTCGCGCAGCCGGTGGCCAGCCGGACCGTCGCCGCGTGCATCGCCGACGGGTTGCTGCGGCGGGCGGCGTCGCAGGCCGATGGACGTCGTACGGTGCTCGAACTCACCGAGCATGGCGAGGCTGAGCGGAAACGTTTCGCCGTCGAGCAGCGAAAAGCGTTCGAGGAGATCACTGCTGGCTGGTCGGCGGACGAGCGGATCCAGTTCGCTCGGCTGTTGGCCCGGTACGGCGCCGATGCCGCGGAGTGGTCGAGGAAGCAGGCGGCGAGCCGAGACTGACGGGGGGTCTGATGGCGAAAATTCGGTGCAGGTGCGGGAACATCGTGAGAGACGACGACCCGGACGGCACCCTGTACTTCCTGACTGATGACGAGTTCGACGTCGAAGCTTCCAGCACCGCGTTGTTCGGCAAAGCCACCCGGGTCGTGCGCTGCCCGGAATGCGAGCGGCTCTGGATCTGGGCGGACGACGGCGTCCTGACCGAGTACGTGAAAGGCGAGGTGATCCGCCCCGACGCGCCGTAGCCGGGTCAGTTCACCTGCCGCCCCTGCCCCTCCCAGAACGGCTGGCGCAGCTTGAACTTCTGGATCTTCCCGGTCGCCGTCCGCGGCAGCTCAGCGAGAAACTCCACGCGCTTCGGGCATTTGTACCCGGCCAGGTGCTGGCGGCAGTGCGTGATCAGCTCGTCAGCCGTCACCTCGCTCCCGTCGGTCACCACCAGCGCCGTGACCAGTTCGCCCCATTTCTCGTCCGGAATGCCGATCACCGCGGCCTCCCGGACGGCCAGGTGCGAGCTCAGCGCGTCTTCCACCTCGATCGACGACACGTTCTCGCCGCCGGTGATGATGACGTCTTTCTTGCGGTCGGCGATGGTCAGATAGCCGTCGGTGAAGGTGCCGCCGTCGCCGGTGTGGAACCAGTTGCCTTCCTGCACCCGGGCGGTCTCGTCCGGGTTTTCCCAGTAGCCGTCGAGGTTGTGGTTGCTCTGGGTAAGGACTTCGCCGTCGGTGTCGATCGTGACGCGGACGCCCAGTGCCGGAGCACCGGCGCGGCCTAGGAGTTTCGCCTGCTCGTGCGGGTCCAGGTCGGCCCATTCGCTGCGGAAGCGGTTCACTGTGACCAGCGGCGAAGTTTCGGTCAGGCCGTAGATCTGAATGAACTCCCAGCCGAGTTCCGCGCGCACGCGTTCGATGGTCCGGGTCGGCGGCGGCGCACCGGCGACGACGATCCGGACGCGGTCGCGGCCGGGGATTTCGCCGTCCCACGAAGCGGCGCCGTCCAGGGCCGCGGTGACGACGGCGGGGGCGGCGCACATGATCGTCACGCCGTGTTCCTGTACGCGGCGCAGGATTTCGGTGCCGTCCACTTTGCGCAGCACGATGTGACGTCCGCCGAGACCGGTGACCGCGTACGGCATGCCCCAGCCGTTCGCGTGGAACATCGGCAGCGTGTGCAGCAGGACGTCATTGTCGCTGAGCGTGGTGTGCAGGCCGAAAGTCGTTGCGTTGAGCCACAAATTGCGGTGCGTGAGCTGGACGCCCTTCGGCCGCGCGGTGGTGCCGGAGGTGTAGTTGATCGTGGCGGTCGCGGATTCGTCGGCATTCCACGGTCGCGGTTCGCCGTCGCCGCCCCAGATTTTGTCGTCGTCCTCGCCGAGGACGAACACGTGTTTCGCGGTTACGCTGTCCAGCAACGGTTTCAGCTCGGGGTCGATCATCAGGACCTCGGCGCCGGAATGCTCGACGATGTACCGCACTTCGGCCGGGGCCAGGCGGAAATTCACCGGAACCAGGACGCGGCCCCAGCCGGAGACGCCGAAGAAGGACGTCAACAGCCGCGCGGAGTTGTGCGAGACGATGGCGACCCGGCCGCCGACGGGAACGCCGAGCGCGTCGAGGTTCGCCGCCTGCGCGCGGGCGCGGCGGGCGAGTTCGCGGTAGGGCACCGAACCCCAGGACTCCGCGGGCTGGGCAGGCTCGTCCACCACCGCGATCCGGTCCGGGTACACCGTTTCGGCGCGGTCGAGGAAGTCGCGGACACTCAGGTCATAGAACACGTGCCGATCCCTTCGCGTCTGCGGGCCGCACTGCCCGCGCGGGTGATTTTCGCTCGCCGAACCGGATCTAGCCACCCCACATGGAGGGTGTATCCGATTGGGACTGGATGCGGGTCTTCAGAGGTACTGGACGATGCAGAACTCGTGCCCCTCCGGGTCGGTCATGGTCAGCACGACGCCCTCGCCGGGGCAGTCGTGGCGTTCACCGGTCCATCGCCCGCCCAGCTCCTCGATCTGTGCCCGCGCCTCGTCGACGTCATCCACCTGGACGTCCAAATGGAGTCTCACCTTGCCGCGCTTCGGCTCGGGAACTCGCTGGAACGTCAGCCTGGGAGCGGCGTCGAGGCGGGAGCCGACCGTTGCCCAGTCCGGCCCGTCATGCTCTCCGGAAACCGGCCGGTCGAGAACGGCGCTCCAGAAGGCAGCCAGCACCGCAGGTTCGGCGCAATCGATCGTGACCCCGCTCAGTCGTCTCATGCGGTCCGTCCTAGCGCAGCAGCCCCGCGGCGCGAGCCCGGTTCACCGCCTGCACCCGGTTGGACACCGCCAGCTTCCGCATCGCGTGCTTGAGATACGACTTGACCGTGTTGGGCAGCAGGCCGAGCCGGTCTGAGATCTCATCGTTCGTGCAGCCCTCGCTGACCAGCCGCAGCACGTCGACCTCGCGCGGGGTCAGCGCGACGCCGGGCAGATCCAGCTCCGGACGCAGCCGTTCGCACACCGCCAGCAGCCGTTGCCGGGTGCTTTCGTCGTGGATCGACCCGGCGATCGCGGTGAGCTCGGCGTGCAGGTCGCCGCGTTCGGCCGCGGGGACGGCCGTCGGCGCGGACAGCCGTCGCTGCACCTCTTCTTCCACCTCGATGTCGCGTCCCAGCCGAGTCGCCACTGCGGTTGCCGCGTGCAACAGCCGGTCGCCGAACGTGATCGAATCGCGCGACGCGGCATACAACACCGCGCGCGTGGTCTCGCCGACGCGCACCGGCAGCGCCACCATCGCGCGCAGCCGCTCAGGCGCCACCGCGTGGTCGTATTTGTGCGTGATGCCCTGCGCGTTGAGATAGTCGACCACCGTCGACGGCCTGGCCAGTGCCACCGCTTTGCCGCCGAGCCCGGCCCCGGTGTCCACCTGCACGTGCTGCATCGACCGGGTGGCAGTGCCGCGGAGCTGGTCGATCACGTGCGAGCGGGAGGCCGCCGACACCGGTCCGCCCATCGCGACCGGCAGCTCGGTCGCGATTTGCAGTGCTTTGAGCGCGCTGGTGACCAGGGGGCTGGCCGTCAGCGCGAGCCGGCCCGGAGGCGTCATGGGCACCGTCCCGCTTCACTCGACCTTGTTGGGTGGACGTCCACGTTACGCGTTGCGTCGCGTTCGGACTACTCGTGTGGTTCGGTGGCACACGTGGCAACCTCGGATTTCGATACCGTCGCCGACCGGCTCTATGCGGGTGAGCCGGCCGACTTCGTCGCGGAGCGCACCGCGGCCGCCCGCGCGGCGAAGGAAGCGGGCGACGTCGAGCTGGCGCGCCGGATCCGCGCGCTGCGCAAGCCGACCGCGGCCGCGGCGTACGTCAACCGCCTGGCGCGTGACGGTTCCGCTCCGCTGTCCGAGCTGGCCTCGCTGGGCGAGAAACTGCGCGACGCGCACGAGCAGCTCGACGGCTCCCGGTTGCGCGAACTGGCGCACCAGCGGGCGGAGCTGGTGCAGCGGATCGTGCGGGACGCCTCTGGCTTGAGCGATTCCGTCGAGCGCGAGGTGGAGGAAACGCTGGAGGCGATCGTCGCGGACGCCGAGGTCGCCCGGCTGGCGCTGGCCGGACGGCTGACGTCGAAGGCCCGTCAGGACGCCGACCGCTGGCTGTCGCTGCCGACGAATCCCGCACCCGCCAAGAAGACCCGACAGTCCGAAAAGGACCGGAAGGCCGAGGAGGAAGCCCGGGTCCGCGCACTGGAACGGCGGCAGGCGGTGCGGGCGCGGGCGGAAGCCGAGCGGAATCTGCAGCGCGCGGAGCGGACGGCCGAACAGGCCGACGAGCGGGTGACCGAATTGCGCGAACGCCTCGCCGAGGCGGAGCACCGTGCTGCCCGGGCGGCCGACGAGCTGACCAAGGCACAGAAGACCTTCGAGGAAGCCGATGATGCCGTTCAGCGGTCTTGAGGAGCTGTCCGACGGCGCGCTCGCCTTGTCCCCGCTGCGGCCGGACGACGCGGAGGCGCACTTCGCGGGCGAGGACCCGGAGCTGATCCGCTGGCTCAACGGCGGACCGGGGACGCTCGCCGGGACCCGGGAGTATTTCCAGCACTGCCAGGAGGAATGGGTTTCCGGCGGGTCGTTGCGGGCGTTCGGCATCCGGGTGAACGGCGTGCTGGCGGGGACGGTCGACCTGCGGTTCTCCGGCGAGCATCTCGTGCCGGGGGAGGCGAACGTGGCGTACGGGCTGTATCCGCAGTGGCGCGGTCGTGGGTTCGCGACGAGGACGGTGCTGCTGGCGGTCCGGTACGCGGCCGGTGCTGGCGCGAAGCGGGCGGTGATCAAGGTGGAGCCGGAAAACGTCAGTTCAAGCGCGGTGGCGCGGCGAGCGGGATTCGAGCTGAGCGGCCGGACGGTCGAGGACGGCACCGTGCTGGACCGGTACCACCGGTGCCTCCTGGACCTCGGCTAGCGGGCGATTTCCGTTCCAGCGCACCACACCGTGCGGATCGCCCGGGTCGCCGACAGGTCCGCCACCGGATCGCCTTCGACGAGAACCAGATCGGCTCGCAGCCCAGGCCGGATCTCGCCCCGATCCGTCAGCCCGAACGCCCGCGCCGGGGCGGACGTCGCGGCACGCAGGATCTCCACCGAACTCAACCCCGCTTCGGCCAGCAGTTCGAACTCGTGGTGCAGGCTCGACCCGTGCGCGACTGCGAGCGGGGCTCCGGAGCCTCCGTTGGCGTCGGTTCCGGCGAGGATTTCGACCCCTGCGGCGTGCAAAGCTGCTGTATTGGCCACGAAATCGCCAGCGGCGCCGTCGAAGAAGGCGAGCGCCCCTTCCATCATGGTGAGCGTCGGGATCGCCGTCTGCCCGGCGGCCTTCATCGCGTCGATGTCTTCGGCGGCGATCCGGCCGACCACCGGCACATGCGTCACGAACCGCGCGCCGGTCGCCACAGCCAGGTGGTACGCGCCGGGGGTCGCCGCGTGCACGACGGCGTCCAGCCCTCGCTCCCGCGCCGCGTCGACCAACGCCTGCAACGCCTCTGCGGGCGGCCCGCCGTCACCAGGAGCTTCGGCGACGCCTTTGACGTAGTCGACGCCCTCCGCAGCCCGCGCTTCGACGAACTGGACGGCGGCTTCCGCGGTCGTGACGATCGCGGAAGCGGGCATTTCCGGGATCGTGGAGTGGAGGCCGTGCGGGCCGATCAGGGGAAGCCCCGCGGTGCGGAAATCCGCCGGGCCCGCAGCACGTATCTCGGCCACGCGCTCGGCTGGCCAGCACGCCATGTCGAGGCCGGTCGTGATGCCCCATTCGGCGAGGTCGGCCAGTTGATCCGGCCGTTCCAGGTGAAGGTGCGCGTCGATGAGGCCGGGCAGCAGCGTCGCCCCGGCGGCGTCGATTTCCCTTGCCCCGGCGGGATCTGTGCCGAGCACCGGCCCGTCGATGACGACGGTGCGCGGCTCGGTGAGTCCTTGTCCGTCGAAGACGCGCACATTGCGCAGAGCGGTCTTGGCCACGATCCCTCCCCGGGTCAGTGGACGTGATACCGCAAGAGTACTGAACTGTCGTCGACAAGCACGCTAATTAATTCGAGCTGCTGCGGCTCGATCGCCGCGCCCATCGCGACCCGCGGCGCGTCTCCGGCGATCAGCATCGGCGCGACCGTCAGACGCAGTTCGTCGACCACACCGGCGGCCAGCAGCGACGCGAACAGGTGCGGTCCGCCCTCGCAGTCGATGCGGCGGAGGCCGCGGCGGGCCAGTTCGTCCACCGCCGCCGCGAGGTCGACGTCGCCGTGCCGGGGGCGCGGGCGCTGGTCGTCCGGGGCGGCGTGCAAGGCCGGGTCGCCGGTGGCCTCGTGCAGAGTTGGGTCGCCTGTCCCAGCAACCAGGACATCCGCCCCGGCCGACGCCCACGCCGCGCGCAGTTCCGGATCGGTCGCCGCGCTCGTGATGACGATCGTGGGCACCAGGGCCTTGGTGATCACCGGTGCGTCCGGCGGCAGCGAACGGCCGGTGCTGACCACGGCGATCGGCGCGATCGGGGCCAGCCCGTGCCTGCGCCGCCGCTCGGCGGTCTTCTCGTCCGGCCGCAGGCCCTCGAACCCCTCGGCCTGCGCGGTGCCCGCGCCGACCAGCACGACGTCGGCGAGGTCGTTGCCCAGCCGGTAGACGATCCGGTCCGCGGGCGTCGACAATCCGCCCGAGCGGCCTTCGATGGTGATCCCGCCGTCGGCGCTCGAAACGAAGTTCACCGCGAGCCACTTCGGCACGTCCGGATAGACGTAGAGCTGCTCGACGTCGGCCTCGGTGCGGTCTGAGTTTCCGGGAAAGACTTCGCGCATCAGACCGACCGTACAACGTTCGCCGGCGGCCGGGTGCCGACGATGCTCGCGACCATCTCCGCGACCTGCCGCGTCTCGCGGACCTGGTGCGCACGGAACATCGCCGCGCCGTGCATCGCGGACACCGCGGTCGCGGCGAGCGTGCCGACGACCCGTTCGCCGACCGGGAGGTCCAGCGTTTCGCCGATCACGTCCTTGTTCGACAGCGCCATCAGCACCGGCCAGCCGGTCGCGACCAGCGCGTCGACGTGCCGCAGCAGCTCGAGCGACTGGTAGGAGTTCTTCCCGAAGTCGATGCAGGGGTCGATCATGATGCCCTCGCGCGGCACGCCCGCGGCCAGCGCGCGTTCGGCCAGCTCGGTGGTGCCTTCGACCACCGCGGCCACCACGTCGTCGTACACCGGCCGGAGCGCTTCGGTGCGCGGCACGAGACCGTTGGTGTGCGAGCAGATGTAGCCCGCGCCGTGCTCGGCGGCGACGTCGAGGATCTCGGGCTCGATCGCCGCCCAGTTGTCGTTGACCAGGTCCGCGCCCGCGCGGCAGACGGCGTCGGCGACCTCGGCGCGGTAGGTGTCCACGCTGATGACCAGCTCGGGGAAGTTCTCGCGGGCCCAGGCGACGGTCGGCACGACCCGGCGGATCTCCTCCGCCGCGGTGACCTCGGGGCCCTTGCCCGCGGGGACGCCGCCGATGTCGATCAGGTCGGCTCCCTCGGCGTGCGCGCGGCGGATGGCCGCCTGAGCGGGGGCTTCTTCGAAGGTCGCACCGTTGTCGTAGAACGAGTCGGGAGTGCGGTTGATGATGGCCATCACCAGGGCGCGGTCACTGGTGAGGCGACGGCCTCGGAACACGAGGTCGGGCGTGTGCATGCGGTCTCCCGGGCCGGAACGAAAGATCTCGCGTGATCATAGGCGAGTTCGCGCCGGGAGTACGTCCGGCAGGTGGCGGGCGGAGCGGTCCGGAGGCCACCTGCGTCCGGGCGTTCGGTCGATCCTGCGAACAGCGGTGCGATCAGGAGGCGAGCGCCTCGTTGACGGTCAGGAACTCATCAGCGGTGCGGGTGGCGGAGAATTCGATCACGCGGTAATGCGCGAGGCGTTGCAGCACGAGCGGGTCGGTGGCGAGCACGGCGTCGAGCTTGCCGCGCAGGCACGGGCGGGAGATGATGACCTGGTCCGCGTCCTCGTTTCCTTTTCCGGAAACGAGGAACAATCCGCGCGCGAAGTGGCCGCGCAGCCAGTCCGCGTGTTCGGCCAGTGCGTAGTCGACTTCGTTTCGAGGTGCTGTGTAGGACAGCAATGCGATGTACATGACCTCAGAGTAGGACGCTTCACCGGATGGTGCATCCTCCTCCCGAGTGCCGTCGTGCTTCATCGAATGGTCAAGTATTCCCAATAATTCTTTACGGAACAGCGTACTGGTTGGATTTCCGTTACGGGGTACGGGAAATCACCGGGCCCGGCGTTTCCGCAGGACATTTCGGACGGATGGTCAAGACCACCCCCAATTCTGCGTGAAGCAGCCCGCCAGATAAAGATCCACGCGGTCGGCGAACCGGCTCGGATCGCGTCCGGTGAGTTCGCCGATCCGGGTGATGCGGTATCGCAGGGTGTTCACGTGCAAGTGGAGCGTGGCCGCCGTCTGTGTCCAAGATCCCGAATTCTCCAGGAACGCCTTGAGTGTCGTTATCAATTCGGAACCGTGTGCGGCGTCGTACGCGAGTACCGGCCCCAGTACTTTTTCGCCGAATGTCCGGCGCAAGTCTTCCGGCACGGCCGCGAGCAGCAGCAAATGAGACGCCACTTCATCGCCGGACAGCACCGTCGCGCGGCCCGGCGTCAACGCGGCCAGTGTGCGCGCATGCCGGGCTTCCTGCACGCCGGAGCGCAGACCGGCGGCGTCCGCGGCCCGGCTGAGGCCGAGCGTCAACCGCGCGGACCCGAGCGCCGGCTCGATGGTGTGCACTGCTTCCCGCAACGTCTCGGTGTCGCGCGAGGAGAAGAGGCCGAACGTCTCGCCGTCGACGGTCGCCACCAGCACCGGCTGTCCGGTGGTCGAAAGCAGCTCCTCCACCAGCACCTGCGCGAGTCCCGGCCCGCCGCCGCGGACCTCGGCCGACAGCGTGGCCACCGGTTCCTGCGGGGCGAACCCGGCGGCGGACAGCCGGGAGGTCAGCTCGCCCGGCGCGGCGTCGTCGGAGAGCACCAGCCGCAGCAGCGGTTCGGCCGCCCGGTTCTCGATCCGCCGGGCCTCGTCCACCCGGGACCGTTCGAGCCCGATCAGCGCGGCGAGTTCCTGCGCCAGCTCGCGGCGGGCGGACGGCCACTGCGCCGGATCGCCGTCCACCACCAAGAACCAGCTCGCGATCCGATGCCCGGAGCGTCCGGCCGCGCCGAGCAGCGTGACCGGACCGTCCTGGCACGGCAGCCGTTCGGCGCGCAGGAACCTCCGAGCCAGCGCGGTGCGCCGCGCGGCGGGCAGTTCGGGGCCGCCGGCCAGCTGCTGTCCGGTCGCGCTCAGCACGACGCAGCCGGTCCCCAGTTCCTCCGCACCGGCCTTGACCAGCGCGGACAGCCCTCGCCCGGAGGTCACCGCGGCGACCAGCCGCCGGTGCGAATCGCGGGCGGGCGCCGAGCGTTCCGCCGCCAGGCCCAGGATCACCCGCTCGGCCACGGTCGCGAACGAAACCGACACGGGGACCTCGAACAAGGGCAGGCCGACGCGCTCGCAGGCGGTCACGAGGTAGTCCGGCACCGGTCCGCCGACCTCGGCGGTCCCGGCCCCGAGCGCGGTCACGCCCGCGGCGGCGAGCTTGCCGACGAACGCGTCCGCGTCGGACGGCCCCGGCAGCCAGCGCATTCCGCACAGCACGATCTCGCCGCCGTCGAGGTACCGCGTCGGATCCTGCAGGGTCGCCTGGAAGACGCGGCCGAACTCGCGGTCGCGCGCCTTCTCGCCCGCCAGCAGCCGCAACCCCAGCTCCGGGGTGTCGAGCAGTGCACCCAGCCGCATGCGCGCCTCCTTCCGCCCATCAGTACCGCACACCAGAGGGGTTTGGCGGAAACTACGAAAAACCGGCCCTTCCCGCTCGCCGCTTTCGGTGGATCTGCCGTGGCCCGTGCCACGCCGCGGCAGGTGTACTCACTCGGCGAGCGAAGAAGAAGGGATACCAATGGCGATCGTTCTGGGCGACAACCGCTACGGGAAGGCCGAAAACCGGCTGGTCCGCGTCGACCGTGACGGTGACGAGCACCGGATCACCGACCTCACCGTGAGCGTGTCGCTGTCGGGCGACATGAGCGACACCCATCTGACCGGGGCCAACGACAAGGTGCTGGCCACCGACACGCAGAAGAACACCGTCTTCGCCTTCGCCCGCGACGGCATCGGCGAGATCGAGGACTTCGCGCTGCGGCTGGCCCGGCACTTCGTGTCCACGCAGGAGAGCATCCACGCCGCGCGCGTCGGGATCGTCGCCCATCCGTGGGAGCGGCTGCAGGTCGGCGGACGGCCGGCGCACCATTCGTTCGCGCGTTCCGGAGCGGGGACCCGCACCACGCGCGTCACCTACGACGGCGAGCGGGCCTGGGTGCTCGGCGGGGTGGAAGACCTGACCGTGCTCAACTCCACCGGCTCCGAGTTCTGGGGCTTCCCGCGCGACGAGTACACCACGCTGGTCGAGGTGAAGGACCGGATCCTCGCCACCGCGGTGTCGGCGACCTGGCGGTACTCCGTCGAGGAAGCCGACTGGGCGCACGCGCACGAGACCGCGCTCGCCACGCTGCTCGACGCGTTCGGCGGCACGCACAGCCAGTCCCTGCAGCAGACGCTGTACGCGATGGGGCAGGCGGTACTGGAAGCCGTCCCGGAAATCGCGGAGATCCGGTTCTCGCTGCCGAACAAGCACCACTTCCTCGTCGACCTCGAGCCGTTCGGCCTCGACAACCCCGGCGAGGTGTTCTACGCCGCCGACCGGCCCTACGGCCTGATCGAGGGCACCGTCCTGCGCGACGACGCCCCGCCGGCCGGCCCGGCCTGGTCCTGAGCAAACCGAAACCCGAGCTGTTGGGAGCAGTACTGTCATGACCGTGTCCATCGATGCCGACGTCGAACGCGCCTGGCTCGCCGAATGCGTGCGGATCGCCGAGAAGAACGTCGCCGACGGCGGCGGACCGTTCGGCGCGCTGGTGGTGAAGGACGGCGAGATCGTCGCGACCGGCGTCAACCGCGTCACCCCGTCGCTCGACCCGACCGCGCACGCCGAGGTGGTCGCGATCCGCGCGGCCTGCCAGGCGCTTGACACGTTCAGCCTGGCCGGCTGCGTGCTCGTCTCCTCGTGCGAGCCGTGCCCGATGTGCCTCGCGTCGTCGCTGTGGGCGCGCGTGGACCGCGTGCTGTACGCGGCCGACCGGCACGACGCCGCCCGCGCCGGATTCGACGACCGGGCGTTCTACGAGCTTTTCGAGAACCCGCGCGAAACGTGGCAGACCCCGGTTTCGCGAGTGTCCACACCGGAGGCTTTCGCCCCGTTTTCCGCCTGGCTCGGCCGATCCGACCGGATCGAGTACTGAACCTCGGCGAGTGCTGAATGCCGGTCAGAATCGGCTTCAGCGTCCACCGCCCCACCCCACCGGGCCACCATCCCGGTGCTGACCGGAGCACCAGAAAAACGCAAACGTCCCGCCGTCCCGCCCCGTGCGTATGCCAGGGGTGCGGTGCGGCACACCCACCGGCAAGGGGAGGACGCATGACCCAGGTACGCCTCGACGAAGCGGTGACCTCGGCTCCCGGACCACAGCGCAAGTCCATTGTGGAGCGACTCTTCGAAATACGCGCTCGCAACACCACCGTAGGCCGGGAAGTACGCGGCGGCGTGACCACTTTCGTCGCGATGGCCTACATCGTTTTGCTCAACCCGCTCATCCTCGGCGCTTCCGCCGACATCACCGGCGCGAAACTCAGCGCCGCGCAAGTGACCACGGCGACCGCGCTCGCCGCCGCGGTGATGACTGTCCTCATGGGACTCGTCGGCAACGCGCCGCTCGCGCTCGCCGCCGGGCTCGGCATCAACGGCATCGTCGCGTTCCAGATGGCCCCGTCGATGACGTGGGCACAAGCCTTCGGGCTCGTGGTGCTGGAAGGCGTCTGCATTGTGCTGATGGCGGTCAGCGGCGTCCGGGAACGCATCATGAACGCGATTCCCGGACCGCTGAAAACCGCGATCACCGTCGGCATCGGGCTCTACATCGCGCTCGTCGGGCTGGTGAGCGCCGGGTTCGTGACACGTATTCCGGACGCCGCGCACACCACCGTCCCGGTGCGGCTCGGCACCGACGGGCATCTGTCCGGTCTGCCGATCGCGGTGTTCTGCTTCGGCCTGCTGCTGATGACCGTGCTGATGGCACGGAAGGTGCCGGGAGCGGTGCTGATCAGCATCGCCGCCGCCACCGTGCTCGCGGTGGTGCTGCACGACGGTTTCGGCGTCGGCGACTGGGGGTTGACGACTCCGACGCTGCCGCATTCCGTGGTAGCGGCCCCTGATTTCGGTCTGCTCGGACACGTCGACCTGTTCGGCGGATTCGCCAAGGCGGGTGCGCTGACCGCGACGATCTTCCTGTTCACCCTGGTGCTGTCCGGCTTCTTCGACGCGATGGGCACCATCACCAGCCTGTCGGCCGAGGCCGGGCTGTCGAAGAACGGCCGGGTGCCGCGGATGGGCCGGATCCTGTTCGTGGACGGGGCAGGGGCGATCGCGGGCGGGATGTCCGGCTCGTCGCCGAACACCGTGTTCCTGGAGTCCGCGGCCGGCGTCGGGGAGGGCGCGCGGACCGGGCTGGCGAGTGTCGTGACCGGACTGCTGTTCGGGGCGACGCTGCTGTTCACGCCGATCGCGGGCATCGTCCCGGCGCAGGCCGCCGCGCCCGCGCTCGTGGTGATCGGCGGGATGATGGTGGCGCAGTGCCGCAACATTCCGTGGCACGACCCGGATTACACGATCCCGGTGTTCCTGACGGTCGCGCTCATTCCGTTCACCTACTCCATCACCAACGGCGTCGGCGCGGGCCTCATCGCGTTCGTGCTGATCAAGACCTTCCGCGGGAAGTGGCGTGAAGCAGGGTGGATCCTCACCGTGCTCGCGCTCGTGTTCACCGTCTATTTCGGAATCGACGTGGTGAAGGCGATCCTCTAAAAGAAAGGGACCACCATGCCTCTGATGTTCCTCAACGGCGGCGCAATGCGCGGCGAACCCCTGCACCACCTGCTCGACGGCGCTCCACTGGTGGCCGAAACGACCACGGCCGCGAAGTACCGGTTCTATTCGGTAGGCGGGCAATGCCCGGCTCTGGTCCCGGTGGCGCACGGCGGCGCGGCGATCTCCGGCGAGGTCTACGACCTCACGCTGGACCAGCTGCGCGACCGCGTGCTCCCGTCCGAACCGCCGGAGCTGGAGCTGGGCGTGATCGAACTGGCCGACGGCAGTTCGGCGTTCGCGATGCTGTTGCGGCGGCCGCAGACCTCGCACGTGCAGCTGCGGGACATCACGGAAATCGGCGACTGGCGCGCGTTCAAGGCCGCCGCGTGACGGTTCTGGTGGCTCCGGACAAGTTCAAGGGCTCGCTCACCGCGGCGGAGGTCGCGGAGGTGGTGGCCGCGGCGTTCGCCGAGGTCGCACCCGGCGAACCGGTGCGGCAGCTGCCGGTGGCGGACGGCGGCGACGGAACAGTCGCCGCCGCCGTCGCCGCCGGGTTCCGGCGAGTGCCGGTGCGGGTTTCCGGGCCGACCGGCCGCCGGATCACCGCGTACTACGCGCTGCGCGGGACGGTCGCCGTGGTCGAACTGGCGGAGGCGTCCGGCCTTCACCGGCTGCCCGGCGGCCGGCTGGAACCGCTGACCGCGTCGAGCTACGGCACGGGCGAGCTGATCGCGGCCGCCCGTGCCGCCGGCGCGACACAGATCGTGCTGGGCGTCGGTGGCAGTGCCTGTACCGACGGCGGAGCCGGATTGCTGACGGCGTTGGGCGCGCGACTGCTCGACGCCTCCGGTGCACCGATTCCGCCGGGCGGAGCGGCGTTGACCGAGTTGTCCACAGTGGATCTTTCTGGACTGCCCGAAGTGGACGTCGTTCTGGCGTCCGATGTGGACAACCCGCTGCTGGGTGTGGATGGCGCCGCCGCGGTGTATGGACCGCAGAAGGGTGCTGGTCTCGCCGAGATCGCGTCGCTGGAACGCGGGCTGACTCGGTGGGCCGAAGTGTTGGGCTCCGCGCACGCCACCACCCCGGGCGCCGGCGCGGCAGGCGGCGTCGGGTTCGGTGTCCTCACCGGACTCGGCGCCCGTATTCGGCCGGGAATCGAGGTGCTGCTGGAGTTGCTGGGTTTCCCGGCCGCCGCCCGCGACGCCCGGCTCGTCATCACCGGCGAGGGATCGCTGGATACCCAGTCGCTGCACGGAAAAGCGCCGGTGGGCGTTCTCCGGGCAGCGGGCGGCACGCCGGTGGTCGCCTTGGCCGGCCGGTGTCTGCTGTCCGCGCCGGAGTGGCAGGCGGCGGGCTTCGCCGGGGTGTACGCGCTGACTGATGTGGAGCCGGACGAACATCGGTGCGTGGCCGATGCCCGCGCGTTGCTGCGGGACCGGGCCGCGCAGCTGGCCCGGGATTTCAGCCGAGCAGTACCTGCCTGACGTGGTCGGACAGGGGGAGTCCGGCCGCGTCCGCGGGGGTCAGCCAGCGGTGGTCGTCGTGTTCGGCCGGGTTGAGCTGAAGGTCGCCGAGGAATTCCGGGTGCGCGTCGTAGTAGGAGGCGTGCACGGTGAACGGTTTGCCGGTGCGGTCCGGCCAGGATTGGCGGGCCCGTTCCCTGGCGAGCCGTACGCGCAGCCCGGTTTCCTCGGCGACTTCCCGCACCGCGGTGGTCTCCGGGGCTTCGCCGGGTTCGACGGTTCCGCCGGGGAATTCCCAATGCCCGCCCAGGAAGGTGTCGGGGGCGCGGCGGATCAGCAGGATGGTTTCGCCTCGGGGGAGCAGGACGTAGGCGAGTTGTTTGTCGTTCATGGTGCGCCTCCGTTGGCGACGAGGATGTGACCGTTCACCCAGCCGCCTTCCGGGCCGCACAGGAACGCGACCGGACCGGCGCAGTCGCGTGGGGCGCCGACTCGGCCCAGCGGGGTGTGCTGGGTGATTGCTTCGCGCAGGGGCTCGGTGATCCAGCCTGCGCCGTGTGGTCCGCTGTAGCGTTGGGCGAACTCCCGGATCAACAGCCAGCTTGCGCGGGCGTTCACGGCGAAGTGCCGGTCGTAGCCGGGCCAGCAAATGGTGACCAGGGCGGTCTTCCTATTCTTCAATGGCACCGTCCTTCGCACGGAGGTGCTGGCGGAAGGTGTAGGACGGATCGGTTTCGCGGCGCGACAGGAATTCGGTGAACCGGACCTGTTCGCGAAGAGTTATGCCGTCACGGATCTTGGCTGCCTGGCGGTGTTCGGTGTCGCGGATGGACTCGGCTAACCGGAGAACGTCGTCGGCTTGGGCTGCTGGGACGAAGAGAACGCCGTCGTCGTCGCCGAAGACGAGGTCGTCAGTGGTGACCGTCCATTCGCCGACGGTGGCGGACTCCAGGGCGTCGGCGGCGCGGTCGTCGAGGTGCAAGGGGCCGGTGGAGAGGGAACCGAGGCTGAATACCGGGAGGCCGATTTCGCGTAGTTCGACAGTGTCTCGGTGCAAGCCCCAGATGACTATTCCGGTGAGTCCGGCTGCGGCGACTTCGGCGGTGACGAGGTCGCCGACGCAGCTTTCGTCTTGGCGGCCTCGGTTGTCTACTACCAGGACGTCGCCTGGCTGTGCCGAGGTGATTGCTTCCAGGAAGACGTCCACGCTGCCGGAATGGCGGGCGGGCAGAACCCTTCCGGCTAGCTTGCGTCCTGGGATGACTGCTCGGGTTCCGGCTGGCGCACACCGGACGGAGAGGCGGGCGCGCAGACAGCCGTCGGCCAGATGGGCGGTGGTCAGGGTTGCGAAACGTTCGGTTAGTTCGGTGTGGTTCATGCTTCCCGCCCTTCGTGCGAACTGCTTCACGCTAGCGGGAATCGGTGCTGAGGGGCACCGGTTTGTGGCGTGCTTTGGCTTTACGCCGCGAAGCGCCGTGGGAAGATCAGCTGAGTGCTTGAGTCTCGGTCGCCGATTCCTCCTGGCTGGCCGCCCACGAGGCCAGGAGGGCCAGTCCGTCCGCGGTCGCCGAGCCTGCGGGGGCGGTGTAGACGTTCAGGATCAGGCCGGGTTCGGCGGGCAGTTCCATCGACTCGACGTCCAGGTCGAGCTGGCCCACGACGGGATGGTGCAGGCGTTTGCGTCCGGACCGGTGGAGCCGGACGTCCTGGGAAGCCCAGCGCTGCCGGAACAGTTCGCTGCTGGTCGCCAACTCGCCGACCAGGGCGATCAGCTCCTCGTCGTGCGGGTTGCGGCCTGCTTCCATGCGCAGCTTCGCGGCCACGTCCCGGGCGACGCGCTCGTAGTCGACGAAAAACGTTCTCGCCGCGTCGGGATCCAGGTACACGAACCGCGCGGTGTTCGCCGGTCGTCGCGGGGCGGCCAGCACCGGGGAATACAGCGCGCGGGCAAGGGGGTTCGTGGCCAGCACGTCGTAACGGCCGTTGCAGATCCACGCCGGGGCGTCGGTGATGGCGGCGAGCACCTGCTGCAGTGCCGGACGCACTGTCGCGGCGGGTCGGCGACGGCGGGCACCGCCCGGTGTCTTGGACTGCCGCGCGAGGTGGAACAGGTGATCGCGCTCGGCCTCGTCGAGGTGCAAGGCGGAGGCCAAGGCGTCGAGCACTCCGTCGGAGGCGCCGGCGAGGCTGCCGCGCTCCATCCGCACGTAGTAGTCGACCGACACCCCGGCCAGCAGGGCGACCTCTTCGCGACGCAGGCCTTTGACCCGGCGGTTGCCGCCGTAAGCGGGGAGACCGGCCTGCTCGGGCGTGATCCGCGCGCGACGCGAACTCAGGAATTCCTTGATCTCGGTGCGCAGATCGATCGTGGCCACCTCCTCACAGTAAGCCCTGCCGACCAGCGGAGGGAGGCCCTGCCGGTACCCCGATGGCGGCACGCCCACGCGTCGTAGCAGGAAAAAGGCCCTAGGTGCCCGAGGCGGTCGTGGCGGTGCCGCCGTCGACCGGGACGATGGCACCCGTCAGGTAAGACCCGGCCCGGCTGGCGAGGAACACGGCGACACCTGCCATGTCGTCGTCGCGGCCGAGCCGGCGCAGCGGGGCCTTCGCCGCGATCGTGTCGCCGATGGCGTCGATCGTGGCCGCCATCATCTGCGACGGGAACACTCCGGGGGCCACCGCGTTCACCGTGATGTGCTGTGGGCCCAGTTCCCTGGCGAGCACCCTGGTGAGTTGATGGAGCGCCGCTTTGCTGCTGGCGTACGAGTAGTTGGGCGCCTCGGCGACGTGAACGGCGGCGATGCTGCCGATGTTGATGATCCGCGCGGGATCGTCGGCGGAGCCCGCCCTGCGCAGTGCCGGCAGCAGCGCCTGCACCAGCCAGAACGGCGACTTGAGGTTGAGGTCGAGCACCGTGTCCCAGGCCTCGTCCGGGAACGTCTCCAGCGGCTCGCGCCACATCGCTCCCGCGTTGTTGACGAGGATGTCCAGGCGTTCCGAGCCGGCGTTGACCAGTTCGGCGAGGCGCTGACACTCGTCGTGGCTGGACAGGTCGGCGGGGAATGCTCGAACGTCGCCGAATTCGGACAGCAGACGCTGTGCCTCCGCGCACGCGTCTTTCTTGCGCGAGCTGACAACGACGCGGGCACCCGCCTGCAGGAGGCCGCGCGCGATCATCATTCCGATGCCTCTGGTGCCGCCGGTGACGAGCGCGTACTTTCCGCTCAGATCGAAAAGGTCTGCGTGCGTGGTGTCGGCCATTGGTCTTGGTCCTTTTGCCGTGGAATCAGGTGCTGCCCCAGGCTGACGGGATTCCCGGACGTCTGGGAGACCCTGGCGAGACCGGCACTGCGAGGCCTCCCTTGCCCGGCACCAGACATTCCGAATGATCCGGACAGGGCTGGAAAGTGTCATACCCGGCGAATCGGGCAGCCATTACCACACGCTTTGGCGGCTATGTCCGGCTTCTTCCGTTCTCTGGTTGAAGTCCTGGTGAATTCCCGGGTGGGCGACGTTCTCGACCAGGGTTTCTTCACTTTCCGCACGCATAATTCCGTCCCGGTAGTCCGAACGTGTGGCAGGAGGAAGAGTGCCGGGGTCTGTGCGCACCCGCTGGATAGGCGGTGGGGTCGCGATTGCGGTCGTGGCTGCGGGGATCGCGTTCGCGGTCTGGCCCGACGGGGCTTCGGCGCAGGATCCGGAGATCCAGATCTCCCGGTCGGCCTGCGGGCAGGGCTGGGCGGATCCGCGAGCCGGAATTCAGACCTTTCACCTGCACAACACCGGAACCGTGACCGCCGAGGCGGATCTGATCGACCCGGCGACCGGGGTGGTCTACGGCGAGGTCGAGGGGCTCGGCAGCGGGACGAGCCGGCCGATGCAGGTTACGCTCGGCAACGGAACTTACGCATTCCGTTGTCTCCCCGAGGATTCGTCGGCGATTGTCGGGCCGACGGTCACGGTGAGCGGTGGCGCCGAACGTGGTCCGGGCGTCGCGCCGGTGACGCAGAACGATCTGCTCGGGCCGTTGAAGTCCTATCAAGCCCATGTGACGCAAGTGCTCGGCCAGTTGGCCGCCGACGTCGGCAAGGTGAAGGACGCCATTCGCGCCAACGATCGCGTCGCGAGTCAGGGCGCTTGGCTTGTCGCGCATCTCGACTACGAACGGCTTGGCGCGGCCTATAACGCCTTTGGCGACTCCGACAAGGCCATCAACGGCACCGCCGCCGGGCTGCCCGACGGAGTCAAGAGCCCGGACTTCACCGGCTTTCACCGGCTCGAATCCGGCTTGTGGCACAACGAAGATCTCGCCGCCCTCGGATCGGTGGCCGATCAGCTGGACAGCGACGTGCAGAAGCTCCGCAAGTCCTTTGCGGACAGTCAGGTCGATCCGAACGACCTTGGCCTGCGCGCGCACGAGATCGTGGAGAACACCCTGCAATTCGAACTGACCGCCCGCACCGATTACGGGAGCGGCACCAATCTCGCCACCGCGCGGGCGAATCTCGACGGGACTCAGGCGGTCCTCGACGTCTTGCGCCCGGTTCTGGCACCGCGTTATCCGGGACTGTCCAAGGTGGACAGCTGGATGCAGCGGACCAAAGCCGCGCTCGACAGCGCCAAGAAGCCGGACAACTCGTGGACGCCGGTGAGCCAATTGTCCGCGCCGCAGCGGCAGAAGCTCAACGGCGACGTCAGCGAGCTGACCGAGCTGCTCGCTCCGATCGCGGCCATCGCGGAGCCGAGGAGGACCTCGTGACGACGGAATCCTCTCGCCGGTCCTTCCTGCGCCGCACCGTCGTGGGCGCGGGGATCACCGCCGCTGCTGGCATCGGCGTGACAGCAAGCGCCAGCGAAGAAACAAACACCGTTCCGTTCCACGGCCCCAAACAGGCCGCGATTCTCCGCCAGCCCCCGGCGCAAAGCATCGTCGCGTCCTTCGACGTAGTAGCCGAGAACCGCGCGGAATTGACGCAGCTGTTCCAGGAAATCACCGACCGTGCGCGGTTCCTCACGAACGGCGGAGCCCCGGCGGCGCTCGGGATCACCGCCCCGCCCGCCGACTCCGGGGTGCTCGGCCCGGTCGTGCCGCACAGCGACCTCGGCGTGATCGTCGGCGTCGGATCGTCCCTTTTCGACGGACGTTACGGGCTGGCCGACCGCAAGCCCAAGAAGCTCAAGCCGATGACCATGTTCCCCAACGACGCGCTCGACGCCCCGCAATGCCACGGGGACCTGTCGCTCACGCTGTCCGCGGGGGACACCGACACCGTGCTGCACGCTCTGCGCGACCTGGCCCGCGCGACTCGCGGCGGAATGCAGTTGCGGTGGAAGATCAACGGGTTCAGCTCGCCCTCGCGCCCGTCGGGCACCCCGCGCAATCTGATGGGGTTCAAGGACGGCACGGCGAATCCGGGCGAGTCCGAAATGGACCGGCTGGTGTGGGTGTCGGGAGACGGCGAGCCCGCGTGGACGACCGGCGGCAGTTACCAGGTGATCCGGCTGATCCGGATGCTGGTCGAGTTCTGGGACCGCGTCTCGATCACCGAGCAGGAGAACATGTTCGGCCGCCGCCGCGACACCGGCGCTCCGCTGGACGGGGCGTCCGAACAGGACGAACCACGCTACGCCGACGATCCGATCGGCACCGTCATCCCGCTCACCAGCCACATCCGCAAGGCGAATCCGCGCACCCCGCAGACCGACGGACAGCGGATCCTGCGCCGCGCGGTCAACTACGACCGCGGCGTGGACTCCAACGGCAACCTCGACATGGGCCTCGTCTTCACCTGCTACCAGCAGGACCTCGAGCGGCAGTTCGAGGCGGTGCAGAAGCGGCTGATCGGCGAGCCGCTCGTCGACTACATCTCCCCGTTCGGCGGCGGCTATTTCTTCGCGCTGCCCGGCGTCACCGGTCCCGGCGACCACTTCGGCCGGGCGCTCCTCGCCTGAGGCGCGCCCCGATCCCCACCCGCGAAACCAGGAGGAATCCTCAGTGGACACAGCATTCGGCAGACGGCGCCGTCGCCTGCTCGGTGCGGGCGCGCTCGTTTCGGCGGCCGTGCTCGCGATCGTCACCGGCTCCGCGGCATCGTCCGCGCAGGCCCAGCCGCTGCACCAGTTGCCCGCGTCGTGGCTGCCCACGCTCACCCCGATCAAGCACGTCGTGGTGATCTTCGGCGAGAACGTTTCGTTCGACCACTACTTCGGCACCTACCCGAACGCCACCAACGAGAACGGCACCCCGTTCCAGGCGGCGAAGCACACGCCGAAGGTCAACGGCCTCGACGACAAGCTGCTCACCCGCAACCCGAACGCCTACAACCCGAAGCGGCTCGGGCCGGACCAGGCGCTCACCTGCGACCAGAACCACAGCTACGGCGCCGAACAGGCCGCGTTCAACGGCGGCAAGATGGACAAGTTCGTCGAGAAGACCGAGACCGACAAGTGCAAGGGCCAGCCGGTGCTGTTCGGCGAGCCGGGCCTGGTCATGGACTACTACGACGGCAACACCGTCACCGGCATGTGGAATTACGCGCAGCACTACTCGCTGAGCGACAACTCGTTCAACACCGTTTTCGGCCCGTCCACCCCGGGCGCGATCAACCTGATCTCCGGGCAGACGCACGGGATCCAGGCGGTCGACCCGGTCACGCACGAGCCGAAGAGCGACCCGTACGTCGTCGCGTCGCCCGACGAGGACGGCGTCGGCACCGTGATCAACGACCCGGACCCGGCGTGGGACGACTGTTCGGACAAGAACCACACCGCGAAGGACAACCTCGGCGCGATGCAGGGCCGCAACGTCGGCGACCTGCTGAACGACCGGCACGTCACGTGGGGCTGGTTCCAGGGCGGCTTCAAACCGACCGGCACCGAGAACGGCTACGCGGTCTGCGGGCAGAAGCACGCGAACATCGGCAATCAGTCCTCCGTGGACTACAGCCCGCACCACCAGCCGTTCCAGTACTACAAGTCCACTTCGAACCCGCACCACCTGCCGCCGTCCTCGGTGCAGGCGATCGGGCAGACCGACCAGGCCAACCACCAGTACGACACGAGCGACTTCGACGCTTCGCTCAAGGCCGGCTCGATGCCCGCGGTGAGCTTCCTCAAGGCGCCGGAGTACCAGGACGGGCACGCGGGCTATTCCGACCCGCTCGACGAACAGCATTTCGTCGTGGACGAGATCAACAAGATCCAGCAGTCGCCGGAGTGGCGTTCGACCGCGATCGTGCTCGCCTACGACGACTCCGACGGCTGGTACGACCACGAGAACTCGAAGATCGTCAACGGTTCGCAGGACGCCTCGCAGGACCAGGCCGTCTGCACCGGCAAGCCGGCCGGGCTCGGCGGCCACGCCGACCGTTGCGGTTACGGCCCGCGGCTGCCGCTGCTGGTCGTCTCGCCCTACAGCAAGGTGAACTACGTCGACCACACCCGGACCGACCAGACCTCGGTGCTGAAGTTCATCGAGGACAACTGGTTCTCCGGCCGGGTCGGCGACGGCTCGTTCGACACTCGCGCGGGCGGACTCTGGAACATGTTCAACTTCTGGTGGCCGCAGGCGGGCAAGCTCCCGCTCGACCCGAAGACGGGCGCGCCGACCGGGCGCGGCTAGCTCGCGTTTCTCTCAGAACACCGAAGGCCACCGGGTTTCGACCCGGTGGCCTTCGGCCGTTTCCGGGCCGGTCTCCCAGGCCGCTCAGCGGGAAACCGCGTGCGAATACCGCGATACTGGAAATTTTCCAGTGCCGGAGAACTGTGCGCGCAGTCGCGGATTGGGCGCCGATGGTGTTCGGGAACCGGCCGGGAAAGCGCGGGCGGGGAGAACCGGAATGGAGTCGCGCTGCGCGGACCCTCACTCGACACGATAGGGTATTCGGAGGCACATCCTGTAGAAGGTGAAGGAACGCGAATCATGGCGCAAAAAGTCCTTGTCGAGATGGTGGACGACATCGACGGCAGCATCGCCGAACAGACCGTCCCGTTCAGTCTCGACGGCGTGAGCTACGAGATCGATCTGTCCGAAGACAACGCTGCCGCACTGCGGGAAGAGCTGGCCCGTTACGTCGCCGCCTCGCGCCGGGTCGGCGGCCGCAAGGTCCGCATGGCCGCCGGGCAGGCCCCGCGGCCGGCTTCGACCGCCGCGGACCGCGAGCGCAACAAGGCGATGCGCGAGTGGGCCGAGAACAACGGTTTCACCGTGTCCGACCGCGGTCGGCTTCCGGCGGAGATCGTGAAGGCTTACGAGGAGCGCGACACCGAGGCTCCGGCCAAGCCGGCTCGCAAGCGCGCGACGCGCAAGAAGGCCAGCGCCTGAGCGTTCTTTTCGGCAGCTGTGCCGCGGGGGCCGCGGCTAGTGATCAGCGGTGAGGGCGCCGCCGGGATTCCCGGCGGCGCCCTTCTGGCTGTCTGGGGGGAATAGCGATTTCCCGCCCTTCGACCGCGAATGAGGCGGCCGCGGCCCGGTCGGGGAATCGATTTCCCGGGGTTAAGACTTGCCGAGCCCGAGCAGGGTGTCCAGGTCGATCTTGCCGCCGGCGGCGTCGCGGATCGCGCGCATCGCTTCGGCGGACGCGAGCCGTTCCCCGTGCTGGTCGGCGTGCGCGCGCAGCAGATTCCCGATGTGCCGTTCCGGGACTGTCCACGTGGGCCAGCGGCGGCGGGCGATCGTGGCGAGTTCGGCGAAGTCCGGCGTGCCCGCGCCCGCGGTCGCGTCGAGCAGCCAGTGCAGATACGTGCGCAGCACCGCGACCGGGAAACTGCCCGGATGGCTGAGCCCGCCGTGCCCTGGCACGAAGGTGCGGACGTCCGGGAACATTTTGTCGAGCCAGTCCAGCGCGGTCAGCCAGCCCGGGATCGAACCGTGCACGGCGAACGGCGTCGATCCGACCGACAGCAGATCGCCGGTGAAGAGCGTGCCGGTGCGCGGTTCGAACAACACGAGGTCGCCGTCGGTGTGCGCGGTCCCGGGAAAGGGGACGACCTCCACGACCACGCCGCCGAGATCCACCTCGACCGGTTCGATCACCGCGTGCACCGCCTCGGGCCGCGGCGCCTCGAGCTTGCCCCAGTTCGTGCAGGCGAAGATCTCCTCGTTGCACTGCGGGCCGGACCGGATGATCGGCACCGCGGTGGGCGCGGCGAGGATCCGGCCGCCGTTGCGCAGCGCGACGCCCGCCCCGTTGTGGTGGGTGCCGTGCGCGTGGGTCAGCACGAGCGTGAGCGGCATTTCGACGGTCGAGTACTTGCGGACGTCGCTGACCAGGTCGAGCGTGTCGCGTTCGGTGCCGCAGGTGTCGACGAGCAGAACCCCTTCGCGGCCCCGGATCCAGCCGCAATTGGACACCATCCAGTCGCTCGGGCTGCGCACGTAAGCGACGACGCTCGGGTCGGAATACCGGAGCGGGACGATATTGCGCCTGATGACGGGCATGGGATCCCCTCGTTGGCCACCGGACGGGAATTGATCACCGGAATGGTATAGACCAAGTCATCTGCTGTCAGCGGGGTGGAGACCACGCTCACGCACGTGGTCCGCCGCGATTCTCGCCCGTCCCGTTCCGCCCAGCTTCGCGCGCATCGTTGCCCCCGGCTCCGTCGGTGCCCGACAGCGTATACCCCGAGGCCACGGTTTTCTCGATGGTCCACAGAGGACTGGATCAGGGGTTGCTCACGTCCGGTAATCGCCGGATACCGGCAGTGAGACCGGCCGCGCCGAGCGCCACGGATTTCGCGCCGTGCCGGGACAGCCGCACGGACACCGGTTTCCCGGACAGCAGCGGCCGTTCCTCCAGCGCTTCCCGCACCGGCTTCTCCAGCAGCGCCCAGGATTTGACCACCGAACCGCCGAGTACGCAGGTCGCGACGCCGAGCAGCCCGGCGGCGTGCGCGACTGCCTGGCCGACGAACCGCCCCGCGTCCGTGAACACCGCTTGGGCGGCCAGGTCCCCGGCGAGCGCTTCGGCGGCGACGTCCTCCGCCGCGAGGGTCCGGCCGGTCGCCTCGGCGTAGCGACGGGTCAAGGACCTCCCCGCGGCGTACGCCTCAAGGTGTCCGATCTGCCCGCAAGTGCAGCGTTCCTCCCCGTAGCGGCCGACATGCCCGATCTCGCCCGCCCCGGTCGCGCCGCCGTACAGCAGCCGTCCGTCGACGAACAGCGCGCCGCCGACGCCGGTGCCGACCGCGACGCCGAGCACGTTCCGCTCGCCGGGCAGCAGTTCGCCGAGCAGGAATCCGTCGACGTCGTTCACGGTGCGCACCGGCACGCCGCCGAGCCGCGCGGACAGCTCGGCGTTGACCGGCGTACCCGCCCAGCCGGTGAACGAATCGCCGGTGACCAGCACTGTTCCGGTCACCGGGTCAACGACGCCCGCCGCTCCGACGCCGACCCCGGCGAGCGCCGCGCGGTCCGGGACCAGCGAGCTGACCAGCTCCGCCGCGCGGTCGAGGATCGCCGCGCCGCCCCGGTGCGCTTCGGACGGCGCGGACGTCGACCCCAGTTCCCTGCCTTCCTCGTCGCACACCACCACCAGGGTTTTCGTCCCGCCGATGTCGACTCCGGCCCGCAACCCCGTCACGCCGAGGGGTCCGCGCCGGCCAGCGCCTCGCGCCGGCTCCGCTGCAACTGCGGGTCCGGCACCGGCGAGGACAGCAGCAACGCTTGCGTGTACGGGTGTTCCGGAGTGCGCAACACCGTTTCCGCCGGGCCTTCCTCCACCAGTTCGCCTGCGCGCAGCACCGCCACGCGGTCGCACAGGCTGTCGACCACCGCGAGGTCGTGGCTCACGAACAGGCAGCCGAAACCGAACTCGCGATGCAGCCGCCGGAACACTTCCAGCACCGCCGCCTGCACGGATACGTCCAGCGCGCTCGTCGGCTCGTCCGCGATCAGCAGCTTCGGGCCCAGCACCAGGGCGCGGGCGAGGCTCACGCGCTGACGCTGCCCGCCGGACAGCTCGTGCCCGTACCGGCCCAGCAAGCTCTCCGGCAGCTCGACCGCGTCGAGGAGTTCCCGCACCCGCCGCTGGCGCTCGCCGCGGCCGGCCGAGGTGTGGACCACCAGCGGTTCGGCGACGGTCTGCGCGACCGTCATCCGCGGGTCGAGCGACGAAGCCGGGTCCTGGAACACCGCGCCGATCTGCCGCCGGACACTCCGCGCCGACCGGCCGGTGCCTTTCGGCAGCGGCTCGCCGAACACTTCGACGGTTCCGGATTTCGGCGTGACCAGGCCCAGCGCACAGTTCCCGAGCGTGGTTTTCCCCGAACCGGATTCGCCGACCAGACCGACGATCTCACCCGGTGAGACGGACAGGGAAACGTCCTTCACCACCTGCCGTCCGCCGTACTCGACCACCACGTTCGACAACGCCAGCACCGGCTTGCGGGTTTCTTCGGCAGTCGCTTCGTGAGTGAACGAACCCAGTTGCGGAACTGCGGCCAGCAGTTCCCGGGTGTAATCCGCCCTCGGCGCGGCGAACAGTTCCGTCGCCGGAGCTTCTTCCACGAGCTTGCCGTGGCGCAACACCGCGACGCGATCCGCGACATCGGCGACGACGCCCATGTTGTGCGTGATCAGCAGCGTCGCGGTGCCTTCGTGTTCGCGGATATCGCGCAGCAGGTCGAGAATCTGCTGCTGCACCGTGACGTCGAGCGCGGTGGTCGGCTCGTCGGCGATGATCAGTTGCGGTCCGGCCGCGAGTGCGATCGCGATCATCACGCGCTGCCGCAGACCGCCGGACAGTTCGTGCGGGTACTGCTTAAGCCGTGCGGCCGGTTCCGGAACGCCGACGCGATCGAGCAGTGCGGCGCACCGGTCGTAGTAGCGGCGGTGGCGCAGCTTCTCCGGGTCGTGGTTGCGGATCGCCTCGGCGAGCTGGAAACCGATGGTCCGCAACGGGTTCAGCGCGGTCATCGGCTCCTGGAACACCATCCCGGCCGCCGGGCCGCGCAGTTTCCGCAGGTCTTCGCCGCGCAGGTCGAGCACGTTCTGCCCGGCCAGCTCGATCGACCCGGTGACCCGCGCGGAATCCGGCAGCAGGCCGAGCACCGCGAGCGCGGCCGTGCTCTTGCCGGAGCCGGACTCGCCGACCACCGCCACGATCTCGCCGGGCGCGACCGACAGGCTCAGCCCGTCGACCGCCGCCGCACCGCCGGAATAGGACACCCGCAGGTCGCGGATGTCCAGCACTGCTTCGCTCATCGTCGCCCCTTCACCGCGAACGCGTCGCGCAGCCCGTCGCCGAGGAAGTTGATCGCGCACACCACCAGCACGATCGCGATGCCCGGCGGCAGGATCAGCCACCACGCGCCGTCGAAGGTGTAGGTAATTCCTTTAGAGAGCATGGCTCCCCAGTCGGTATCGGGCGCCGGAACGCCCAGGCCGAGGAAGCTGACGTACGCCACGAGCAGGATCGCGTCGGCGATCTGGAACGTCGCGTTCACCACGACGGTGCCGATCGCGTTCGGGATGATGTGCCGGAACACCACGCGCGTGCGGCTCGCGCCGAGCACGGTGATCGCCCGGATGTAATCGCGTTCGCGCAGGCTCACCGTTTCCGCGCGCATCAGCCGCGCCGGCACCAGCCACGACACCGCGCCGATCAGCAGCGCCAGCACGCCGACGCTCGGCGTCACCAGCGTCGCGGCCACCAGCAGCAGGAACAGCGCCGGGATCGCGACGCCGGTGTCGACGATCCGCATCAGCACGGTGTCCAGCCAGCCGCCGGTGTACCCGGCGACCGCGCCCCACACCGCGCCGATCGCGGTCGCGATCAGACCGGCGAGCACGCCGATCACCAGCGACGTCCGTCCGGCGACCATGAGCCTGCCGAGCACGTCGTAGCCGAGGTCGTCGGTGCCGAGCAGATGCCCTCCGCTCGGGCCGAGCCGCGCCGAAGCGAGGTCGGTGTGCGCTTGGTCGGTGCCGTAGAACAGCGGCCCGAGGAAACAGAACGCCACCACGAGCAGCAGCAGAATCGCGCCCGCGACGGCGGACTTGCGGGCAAACAGCCGCGAAAGGACAGTCACGACCGCGCTCCCTTCACCCGCACCCGCGGGTCGATCGCCAGCTGGACCAGGTCCGCGAGCAGGGAGCCGAGCACGGTCGCCACGGCGATCACGAGCACGACGCCCAGCAGCACCGGGAAATCGGCGGTGCGGGTCGCGGTCCAGAACAGCAGGCCGATGCCGGGGTAGTTGAACATCGATTCGACGACCAGCGATCCGCCGAACACCACCGGCACGTAGTAGCCGAGCATCGAGACCACCGAGGTCAGCGAGTTCGGCCAGACGTGCCGCCAGATGATCGTCCGCTCCGGCGTTCCCTTGGCCCGCGCGGTGCGCACGAAATCCTCGGACAGACTGTCCAGAGTGGACGCTCGCATGTACCGGCTGAACGCGGCGAGCGCGGCTCCGGTGCCGGCGAGCACCGGAAGTACCAGCGCGCCCGGCTGGGACAGCAGTTCGCCGATCGTTTCGCCCTGCGCGGCTTGTGCCGGGAACCACGGAAGTACCTGTGCGAACAGGATGATCAGCACCAGCGACAGGAAGAACACCGGCGTCGCGTAGAGCACGAAGGTGATGGCCGTGGTGAGCAGATCCGCGGTACGGCCGCGGCGGACCGCCTGCCAGACACCGAGCGGCAGCGCGACGAGAATCGCGAGTGCGGTGGAAAGCACGGTCAGCAGCAGGGTTTTCGGCATGCGCTCAGTGAGCAGCGTGCTCACCGGCGAGTTCTGCGTGTACGACTCGCCGAGGTCGCCTTGCAGCAGCCGCAGCAGATAATCCCAGTACTGCACCGGAAGCGGCTGATCGAAGCCCTGCGCGTGGTTGAACGCGGCGATCTGCGCCTCGGTGGCCTTCACGCCGAGCACGCCGCGAGCCGGGCCGCCGGGAAGCAAATGCAGCAGCACGAACGTCACCACGGTGACCAGCAGCACGACCACCACGGCCAGCACGAGCCGGCGGAGGATGTAGCGCGTCATGTCCTCACCTCGTCCAGAACCAGCGTTGCGGAAGCAGCCCGGCCATCGGGTCCTGGGTCACGCCGTGCAGCGCGGTGTCGATCGCCGACACCTGGTACGGCGGATTCGGCAGCCACAGCACGGGAAGCTGTTCGGCCAGGTAGGCGCTGTAGTCGAGCATCGCCCGGTCGTCCCTCGCCAGGTTCGTGGCCGCGATCAGCTTGTCCGCCTTCGGATCGCTGTAGCCGCCGAAGTTCGTTCCCGCGCCGGTCGCGAACAGTTCCTCGCCGCTCGGGTTCGCCGAGAAGTACCAGCTGCCCTGCGTGCCGAAGTAGGACAGCTGCCAGCTGCACGAAGGGTCCTCCGGTTTGCACGTGGTTCCGTTGGCCAGCACGGTGTTCAGCGGCTGCGCGTTGATCTTCATCTCGATGCCGGCCTTCGACAGCTCCGAGCGCAGTTCCTGCATGGTGCCGTCGGTTTCGTCGGAACCGGATTCGGTCAGCATGGTCAGCGACAGCCGGGTGCCCTCGGCGATGCCCTCGCCGCATTTCGCCGGGTCCGCGCAGAGGAGGACGCCGTCGGAGCCGGGTTTCCAGCCGTGGTCGGCGAGCAGCTGCTTCGACTTGTTCAGGTCGAACGGGTACGGATTGGTTTTTTGCTTGGGGGACAGGTACTTCGTGTCGTTGTCCTGCGGGACCGGGCCGTAGCCGACGCGTGCGGCACCGCGCCAGATCACCGAAGTGATGGCGTCTTGATCGACCGCGTGCTGGATCGCCTGCCGCACGTACAGCTGGGAGAACACCTTGCCCAGCTTCGGATTGTTGAAGTTGTACGGCGAGTACGTGATGGACCAGCCGTTCCACGGTTCGACCCGGTACCCCTGCTCCTCCAGCTTCGAGCGCTGGCCGAGGTTCGACGTCGGCAGGTAGCCGTAGTCGATGCCGCCGGCGCGGAGCACGTTGTACTCCGCCGACGGACTGGTGAAGGTCAGGAACCGGACGGTGTCGAGCTTCGCCGGATCCGGTCCGGTGTACTTCGGGTTTTTCCGCAGCGTCACCTCGCCGGACGTGGTGAACCCGGCCAGCGTGAACTGTCCGTTCACGACCTTCCACAGTGGATTCGTCGCGTACGTGCCGAGCTGTTTCGCTTGGCCGACCAGGAAGTCGAAGACCTGTTTCGCCCCGGCTGGAGTGCGGTCGTGATCGCCGACCGGGCCGGTCGCGCTGGTGCGGTCCCACGCGTGCGGCATCGGGACGATCAGGCTGAGCTGGTTGGCGGTGAACCAGTCGGGGTTGTACGCCTTGTCCAGGGTGAACGTGAAGGTGCGGTCGTCCACGGCGTGGAATCCGGTGATGCTGTCCGGGATCGAGCCCTTCGAGTACTTGCCCCAGTTGTCCTTGCCCGCGCGGGCGAGGTTGAGCCAGAACTCGACGTCGCGGCTGGTCAGCGGCTCGCCGGTGGACCAGGTCAGCGGCTTGAGCGTGATGGTCACGGTCTTGCCGTCGGGGGAGTAGCTCGGCACGTTCGCGGCGCTCGCGGCGTCGTCGAGGGCGACCGAACCGGAACCGCCGTCGTAGCTGTACAGCGGCACGTACATGGTCGACCGGATCATGCCGTTGTACGACCCGCCGTAGCCGGGGATCGAGAGCGGCATGATCCAGTTCGGCGTCGCCGACGGAGGCAGCGCGAACCGCACGGTGCCGCCGGTTTTCGGGGTTCCGGAACTGCCGCCGTGCGGTTCCCGGCTCGCCGCGCAGCCGGACAGCGCCAGCGCGGCGGCGAGCGTGACCCCGAGCGCGGTGCGCCACGGGCGTCGAGCCATTCGCATCACTTCCAACAACTCTGATGAAAGACCAGTGCCAGGCACTATGCCGTGTCCTGGCTGTCGGGTAATCTTGCACGAGAGACGGGAAATGCCAAGAGCCCTGTCGAACGGTTTAGTTACATCAGTTTTGATGAAAGAGGTGACGCGGTGGATCCGGCCGGATCGCTGCGGCTGTTGTGGCTGGTCGCGCACGGCCACGCGACGTCGCGCATGGACCTGGCGCGAGCGCTGGGGCTGCCGCAATCGACGGTGTCGGTGCGCACGCAGGCACTGATGTCCGCCGGGGTGCTGAGCGAATCCGGCGAGGGCCGGTCCGGGGGCGGGCGGCGGCCGAAGCTGCTGTCGGTCAACGCGGAGTTCGGCCATGTTTGGGGCGCCGACGTCGGCTCCCGGCACGTGCGGATCGGCGCGCTCGACATCGCGGGCAACCTCCTGGAGGTGCATGAGCGTCCGCTGGACATCAGCCAGGAGCCGCGCGAGCTGGTCGCCGGGCTCGCGGCCGCGGTGCGCGATGTGATGGCGGGCGCGGACTGCCCGGGGCGTGCGCTCGGTCTCGGCGTCGCGTTCCCGGGTCCGGTGGATATCGACGCGGGCACCATCACGCTGCCCTCGCGGATGCCCGGCTGGCGCGGTTTCGCGGTCCGGGACGCGCTGGCGGAGCACTTCGAGCTGCCGGTGGTCGTGGACAACGACGCGAACATGCTGGCGTTGGGCGAATCCGTGGCCGGCGCGCCCGGCCGCACGTTGCTGGTGGTGAAGGCCGGTACCGGCATCGGGTCCGGAATAGTGCTGGGCGGCGAGCTTTACCGCGGCCGGGCCGGAGTCGCGGGCGACATCAGCCATGTGCGCGTGCCCGCCGCCGAGGACCAGCCGTGCACCTGCGGGAATCGCGGCTGTCTGGAAGTGGTGGCCAGCGGCGCCGCGCTCGTCGGACAGTTGCGGGCGCAGGGATTGAAGCTGGAGACCACCGCGCAGGTGATGGCCACCGCCGAGGACGGCCATCCCGAAGCGACCACGGCGGTGCGGCGCGCCGGGCTGCGGCTCGGCGAGGTGCTGGCCACGGTGGTCAACTTCAGCAACCCGGACGAGGTGCTGCTCGGCGGCGCGCTGTCCGGTTCGGAAGCGTTCGTCGCGGCCGTGCGCGGTGCGCTGTACGAACGGTGCCTTCCCTTGGCTACCAGGGAACTGCGGATCGACCGGGTGCGGTTCGGTGCGGACGCGGGACTTTGCGGCGCGGGTGCGCTCGCGCTGGACGCGGTGTTCGAGCAAGCGATCAAACGGAGTGGACGATGAAGAAGCTGCGGGTCGGGATCACCGGAATCGCCATCGAATCGAGTACTTTTTCGCCGCATCGGTCCACAGTGGACGATTTCCGCGTCTCGCGCGGCGACGACCTGCTGGCCCGCTACGACTTTCTCGACGCGGACTGGGCTGCCGGGGTGGAATGGGTTCCGCTGGTCGACGCCCGGTCGCTTCCCGGCGGTGCGGTCACCGAGGAGGCTTATGCCGAGCTGTCCGGGGAAATCCTGGACCGGCTGCGTTCGGCGGGTGAGCTGGACGGGCTGTTCTTCGACATCCACGGAGCGATGAGCGTGGTCGGCCGGTCCGATGCGGAGGCTTCGCTCGCGCAGGCGATCCGTTCCATCGTCGGTCCGGACGTCCTGGTGTCGGCGTCGATGGACTTGCACGGCAACGTTTCCCGCGAGCTGGTCGCCGCGCTGGACCTGATCACCTGCTACCGGATGGCCCCGCACGAGGACGCGTGGGAAACCCGCGAGCGGGCGGCGCGGAACCTGGTGTCACGGCTGCGGTCCGGCGGTCGGCCGAAGAAGGCTTGGGTGCAGGTTCCGGTTTTGCTGCCGGGGGAGAAGACGAGCACCCGGCTCGAACCGGCGAAGAGCATTTACGCGGCGGTGGACGACGTCGAGGCGCTCGACGGAGTTCTGGATGCGGCGATCTGGGTCGGCTACGCGTGGGCCGACGAACCGCGTTGCCAGGCCGCGGTGGTGGTGATGGGCGACGACGTTTCGGTGATCACCAAGGAGGCGGAGTACCTGGCGCAGTCCTATTGGGACGCTCGGCACGACTTCGCTTTCGTCGCCCCGGCCGGCACCCTGCCGGAATGCCTCACGCAGGCGGTCGCTTCGACCTCGCGGCCGTTCTTCATCAGCGATTCCGGCGACAATCCGACCGCCGGCGGTGCCGGGGACACGTCGTGGAGCCTCGACGTCCTGCTGAACACTCCGGCCATTGTGGACTCTCCGCTGACCACGTTGTATGCGGCCATTGTGGACCCGGAAGCCGTTGCGACCGCGGTGGCAGCTGGCGTCGGCGCGACGATTTCCGTTGAGCTGGGCGGAAAGGTCGACTCGGGTCCGCACGGCCCGGTCGCGCTCACCGCGCAGGTGGCCGCGATCGACACCGACGATCCCGTCGCCGGAACCGCGGTCGCGCTGGCTGTCGGTGGCCTGCGGGTGATCGTGACCGCGCGCCGCAAGCCGTACCACCTCGAATCCGACTTCCACGCGCTCGGCCTGCGCCCGCGCGAGGCGGACGTCGTGATCGTGAAGATCGGCTACCTTGAACCCGAGCTGTATGACATGGCCGCGGACTGGCTGCTGGCCCTCACCCCCGGCGGCGTCGACCAGGATCTGCTCCGGCTTGGCCACTCCGGCATCGTCCGGCCGATGTTCCCCTTCGACGCCGACATGGCGGCCCCTTCCCTGGCTCCTGAGGTCTTCTGAACGCTCTGAGTATTCAGCGCCGAGGCAACCAGTAACTCGCCTCGGCGCTGACCTGTGTTTACTGCCGTCGGCTTGACAGGCAGGCATTTGCCTGCCTTACTGTAAGTGTGCAACCCGACCTGGACAAAGTGTTCAAGGCGCTGGCGGATCCGACCCGCCGGTACCTGCTCGACCAGCTGCGCGAGGACAACGGGCAGACGCTGGGCGAGCTGTGCCGCCGGCTGGAGATGACGCGGCAGTCCGCGACCCAGCACCTCGCCGTGCTGGAGGCGGCGAATCTGGTGAGCAGCGTGCGCCGCGGCCGGGAAAAGCTGCACTACCTGAATCCGGTGCCGCTGCACGAGATGCAGGAGCGGTGGGTGGACCGGTTCGAGCAGCCGCGGCTGCGGATGCTCAGTGCCGTCAAACGTCGAGCAGAGGAAGCCATGAAGCCGAGTTTTGTGTATGTGACCTACATCCAGAGCACGCCGGAGAAGGTGTGGGACGCGCTCACCGACGCCGAGCTGACCGGGCAGTACTGGGGCCACCGCAACGAATCCGACTGGAAGGTGGGTTCGCGGTGGGCGCACGTGCGGACCGACGGGTCCGGGATCGCCGACGTCAGCGGAGAGGTCGTCGAGGCTGTTCCGCCGAAGCGCCTGGTCACCACGTGGTACGACCCGAACGGCCCGAAGGATCAGGAGCCGTCCCGCGCGACGTTCGACATCGAACAGCACGAGGGCATCGTCCGGCTGACCGTGACCCACGAGGACCTGCCGGACGAGAAGGCGTACCAGGACGTGTCCGGCGGCTGGGCGGCGGTGCTGTCGAACCTGAAGTCGCTGCTGGAGACCGGGCACGTGCTGCCGCAGGCTCCGTGGGAGATGCCGTGACCGCCGCGCGGGAATAGACCCGCGGCCAGCGTTGTTGGGGCCTTGTGAGCGCCGGTTTTCCCGGAGAGCCGCTCACGAGGCCCCTTTCGTGTCGGCAGTGCCAGTTGTGCGGCCGGAACCGATGCGCTACTCTCACCGCATACCCCAGGAAGTCGGCCCCGCCGCCCAGGGGTTCCGCCCTTTCCGTCAGCGTGAGTCCACGCGACGAGGATCGGGCGTCTTTCCCGAAGCCCGTCGCCTGACCCGCTTCGCATCCTCCGGCGGTCCGCGTTCTCGCGTCGACTGTCACTGCTCAAGGAGCCACAAACCATGACACAGCAAGGAATTCTCGACATCCACGGCAAGACCGCCGCACTGGGCTACGCGCCCGGCGGCCCGTCCGTGCCGCTCACCCTGATCCGCACCCACGGCCTGCGCCGCGGCGACGAACTCGTCCTCGACGACGGCGAACTCGTCTCGGTCAACGGCCGCCCGCCCGGGGAAAAGCGTCCCGATTTCGACAAACTCACCCCCATTCACCCGAACCAGCGGCTGGTCCTCGAAACCAGCCGGCACCAGCTCACCACGCGCGTCCTCGATCTGGTCGCCCCGCTGGGCAAAGGCCAGCGCGCGCTGATCGTCGCCCCGCCGCGAACCGGGAAAACCACTGTCCTGCAAGCAATCGCGCAAGCAGTGGCGGTCAACCATCCGGAAGCGCACCTCATGGTGCTGCTCGCCGACGAACGCCCCGAAGAAGTGACGGACATGAGCCGCTCGGTCCACGGCGAGGTCGTCGCGTCCACTTTCGACCGCAAGCCCGCCGAACACACCGCCGTTGCCGAACTGGCCCTGGAACGCGCGAAAAGACTGGTCGAAACCGGCCGGGATGTCGTGCTGCTGCTGGATTCCCTGACCCGCCTCGGCCGTGCGTACAACCTGGCAGCCCGCACCTCCGGCCGCATCCTGTCCGGCGGCGTCGACGCCAGCGCACTGCACCCGATGAAGAAAATCCTGGGCGCGGCAAGGAACATCGAGAACGGCGGCTCGCTCACCATCATCGCGACTGCCTTGGTGGGAACGGGTTCGCTGGCCGACACGGTGTTCTTCGAGGAGCTGAAAAGCACGGGCAACTCGGAACTCCGTCTGGACCGCATGCTCGCCGACCACCGCGTGTTCCCCGCAGTGGACTTCTTCGGCTCCGGCACCCGCCGCGACGAGTTGATCGTCCCGCCGCAGGAACTGGCCGTGATGAACGAGGTCCGCCGCGCGCTGTCCAGCCAGGACCCGAAGCGGGCCGCGGAACAGTTCCTGGAACAGGTCCGCACGACAAAGTCGAATGCGGAGTTCATCGCGCGGGTCAACGCTTCGCTGGCTGTTCCGTCCACAATGGCCGCCTGAGGTGGTGATGGAACGGCTCGGATTCACCTGCCGCCACGACTTCCCGCAGCGAGGCGAACCGTTCGCCCTCTCCGGAATCTCCGTCGGCAACTGAACAGAATTCGCGGCGGCGACGCACTCCGCCCGACCGAGCTGTCCGTCCTCACCAGGGCCCGCGTCAGGGAATCGTCACCAGCCACCGATCCGACCGCCGCCGCAGATACCCCCACCAGTACCCGGCCGAAACCACCAGCACTCCAGCCGTGATCGCCAGGTCCAGCAGGCTCTGCGACACCAGCACGTACCCCAGCGCCAACACCGCCACGACCGGCACCACCGGCCACCCCGGCATCCGCCATACCTGCGGACGCCGGTGCGCCGGCCGACGCGCCCACAGCACGCTCACCGAAATCGCCAGATACAGCGCGACCACGGCCACCCCGGTGACGCCGCTCAGCGTTTCCACCGGCACGAAACACAGCACCGCTTCCGAAACACCGACCACGAGCGTCGCCACCCACGGCGCGCCGAAACGCGGGCTCACCACGCTCAACGCGCGATTCACTGGCTCCGGCCAAGCGCGATCCCGTCCCGACGCATACAGCACGCGCGAATTCTGGATCACCATCACGATCACCGCGTTCACGATCGCCGCCGCGATGCACAAGCTGATGATCGTGCCGAACGTCGAACTGCTCCAGCTCACCACGAGCGCGGTCAGGTCGAGATTCCCGAGCGTCGCGAGATCCGGCACGCCCAGCGTGATCGCCACGACCGGCACCAGGATCACGACCGCGCTGATGCCGAGCGTCCAGAACACCGTCCGCGACACCGTTTTGTGCGGCTCCCGCATCTCCTCCGCCAAATACACCGCGGTCGAGAACCCCTGCACGACGAACAATGCCACCGCCAGCCCGGCGATCACCGAAACCAGCGCGATCGGATGCAGCCCGTCCATGCTGGGCCGCACGAGCACCGAGGCCGGGCGGTCCGTGTGCGCGAATCCGAGCACGGACACCACGACGATCGCCACGATCTCGATCACCAGGAAAATCCCGGTCAGCCACGCATTCGACCGCAGGTTCACCAGGCCCATCCCGGTGGACGCCAGCATCACCAGCGCACCCGCGACCGACGGATCGATGTGGACGGCCACGGCCAGATAGTCGGCCACCCCGATCGCGATGATCGGCGGCACCACCAGGATCACGATGAACGACAACACAAAGGTGATCCACCCGGCGAACCGGCTGACCACCGTCGACACCATGGCGTACTCGCCGCCCGAACTCGGGACCAGCGTGCCGAGTTCGGAGTAACAGAACGCGATCCCGACGCACAGCAGCACGGCGAGCCCGATGGCCAGCGCGGTGCCGGTGCCGAGCGAGCCGAACAACGGCGGGACGAGAACGAACAACGACGACGCCGGCGTCACGCAGCTGAGCGTCAGCAGGGTTCCGCCGCCGACCCCGATCGATCTGGTCAGCGAGCGGCGCGCGGGCGAACCGGTAGCGGGGTCGGTCTGGACGGGGACCGGATGAGGCGGCATGGGGATCCCTCCGTCGGCGGCGCTGGAATTCGACGGATGGAACAGGACGGGTTTGCCGTTGTCAACGCCGGAAAGACGACGAAATCCGTTGTCGGTCACCCGGGCTGACGGGCGATCCGGACACTGTGGGCGATCATTCGCCACGTCTGAGGTTGCCCTCGCCGGGGTCGACCCGAGATGATCCCCGGATGCAGAGCCAGGACCCGAACCGGCCCGCGCCGCCGGTGGTCGACGACATCTCGAAGCAGATCATCGCCCAGTTGCAAGAGGACGGACGGCGGCCGTACGCCACGATCGGCAAGGCCGTCGGGCTGTCCGAGGCGGCGGTCCGCCAGCGGGTGCAGCGACTGTCCGATTCGGGCGTCATCCAGATCGTCGCGGTGTCGGATCCCTTGCAGATCGGGCTTTTCCGCCAGGCGATGGTCGCGATCACGGTCGACGGCCCGCTCGATCCGGTCGCCGACGCACTGGCCGAAATGGACGAGATCGAGTACGTCGTGCTCTGCGCCGGCCGCTTCGACGTGCTGTGCGAGGTGCTCTGCGCCGACGACGAGGCGCTGCTCGACGTGATCTCCAATCGCATCCGCACGCTGCCCGGAGTGCGCACCGCGGAGACGCTCGTGTACCTCAAACTGCGGAAACAGTCCTACCAGTGGGGCACGCACCGCAGGTGACGACGAAATCCGAAGGTCTGTCCCGATGAGACTGATGAAATTAGTCGTTGTGGGTGTCCTCGGCGACTGATCCGCTTGCCAGCCGGCGTCGGCTCGTGCGATAACCGAGAAGTCCGGCCGGTACGCCACGGTGCGTGCCGGCAGCTTCGAGGCCCGTTTCGAGGAGCCATGACCACGACCGCCGAACCCGCCGGGATCACCACCGGCTCGGGCACTGCCGCACGCGACAACCTCTGGCTGCACTTCACGCGCCACAGCCGCGCCGACACCGCCGACATCCCGGTGATCGTGCGCGGCGAGGGCGCCTACATCTGGGACGACACCGGCAAGCGCTACCTCGACGGCCTGGCCGGGCTGTTCGCGGTGCAGGTCGGCCACGGTCGCGAGGAACTGGCCGAAGCCGCTGCGCGGCAAACGAAACAGCTCGCGTACTTCCCGCTCTGGGGCCACGCGCACCCGCCCGCGCTCGAACTGGCCGAACGTCTGGCCGTCGCGTCGCCGGGCGACCTCAACCGCGTGTTCTTCACCGTCAGCGGCGGCGAATCCGTGGAAACGGCGTGGAAGCTCGCCAAGCAGTACTTCAAGCTGACCGGAAAACCCACTAAGCACAAGGTGATCAGCCGCGCGCTGGCGTATCACGGCACGTCGCAGGGCGCGCTGTCCATCACCGGAATTCCCGGCGCGAAGGCCGATTTCGAGCCGCTCGTGCCGAGCACTCTGCGCGTGCCGAACACGAACTTCTACCGCGCGCCCGAACACACCGACGACTATGCGGCGTACGGCCGATGGGCAGCCGACCAAATCGAGCAGGCCATCGAATTCGAGGGCGCGGACACGGTCGCCGCGGTATTCCTGGAACCCGTGCAAAACACTGGCGGTTGCTTTGTTCCGCCGCCGGGTTATTTCGAACGGGTTCGCGAGATTTGCGACAAACACGACGTGCTGCTGGTGTCCGACGAGGTGATCTGCGCGTTCGGCCGGGTCGGCTACGACTTCGCCGCCAAGCGCTACGGCTACCAACCGGACATCATCACCACTGCCAAGGGTCTGACCTCGGGTTACGCGCCGCTCGGCGCGGTGCTGGCGAGCGACCGCCTGATGGAGCCGTTCGCCGGCGGCGAGGCGACGTTCATGCACGGCTCGACCTACGGCGGACACCCGGTTTCGTGCGCGGTCGCATTGGCCAACCTCGACCTCATCGAGCGCGAGAACCTTTACGGCCATGTGCTGGACAAGGAAACCGCCTTCCGGGCGACCCTCGACCGGCTGACCGATTTGCCGATCGTCGGCGACGTGCGCGGCACCGGTTTCTTCTACGGCATCGAACTCGTGAAGGACAAAGCGACCAAAGAGACCTTCACCGCCGAGGAATCGGAACGGATTTTGCGCGGTTATCTCTCGAACGCACTGTTCGAGGGCGGTCTCTACTGCCGCGCCGACGACCGCGCCGAGCCGGTCGTCCAGCTGTCGCCGCCGTTGATCTGCGACCAGCCGCAGTTCGACGAGATGGAGCAGATTCTGCGCGAGGCGCTCACTGGAGCGTGGAAGTTGCTCTGACGCTCTCTGTCGCGAGGGTTGTCCCGCTACGCTGATCTTCGTTGCCTACCAACGGGAGGAAAGCGCGTGGCGCAGTGGAATGACCTGGTCGCCTACATCAGGCAGACCTACCGGGTGATCCGGGACGACCCGGGCGAAATCCGGATCCGGGTCCTGTTCGGCGACGACGCGGAGACGACGGGGCGGGCGCAGGTCGTGGTGATCGCCCGGGAGATTTTCGACCAGCGCGAGGACTGGGTGCAGATCGCGACCCCGTTCGCCCGCGTGGACGAGGTCGATCTGCTCACCGTGCTGAGCGAGGTAGGCCAGACGCTGGTGGTCGGCGGGCTCGTGGTGATGGGCGAGCACCTCGTGCTGCGGCATTCGCTGCCGCTGCTGAACCTCGACCTCAACGAGTTCACCGATCCGCTCGAACTCGTCGCCGGTTCGGCCGAGCTGCTGGAACAGCAGTTCACCGGGCGTGACGACTACTGAGCCGCCGCAGCCGCGAAAAAGCGGGGCCCTGATCCGATCAGGGCCCCGCTTCTTGTCGCGTCAGTACGGCAGCGTAGCCGGTGCCCGCGGACCGTCCATCCTGGACTGAACACTCGGCTCGACGGCCGGGCAATGCTTGCCGCGACCCGGGCTGGTCCCGTCGATCAGGAAGGAGTCGGCAGCGTCGGTGACGCACTGGCTCTTCTTGAAGTACGCGCCATGACCCCAGCCCTCGTAGGTGAGCAGCGGCGCGCCCGACTGCTGCGACGCGCGCACCGCCCAGCTGTAGGGCGTGGCCGGGTCGTAACGGCTGTTCAGCATCAGCATCGGCACGCCCCGCTGGACCGACAGCGGGTGCTGCGGGTTGCGCACCGGGGCCGGCCAGCTGGCGCACCCGGCCGCCGCGCTCCAGCCCAGCGGCGAGAAGTGCAGGTCAGGCGACACGTCGGCAAGCGCGCGGCGGTAGCTGTCGAGCTGCGGGTACGAGGTGATCGGCAGCCGCCAGTCCGAGCAGAAGATGCTGGCGAACGGGTTCGGAATGGGGAGGTCGTCCTTGGCGAAGGCCGAGCCGAGCGGCTTCCCGTCGCGAAGGCTGACCAGGTTCTGCGCGAGCTTGCCCCAGGTGGGACCGTAGAAGTTCTGCGCGAAGATGCCGACCAGCGCCATCGGGTCGAGTTTGTCGTCCGGGGTGCCGAGTTCGCCGCGTTCGGCGCGGGCGTACAGGTCCGCGGTCACCGCGCTGACGTCCTGGCCGTGCAGCGCGCACGACGTCGTCCGGTCGCACCAGTCGGAGAATTGCTCGAACAACTCCTGGGTGGCCTGGGTTTCCGTCTTCAGGAACTCCCAGGTGCTGCGGATGGAGTGGTCCATATTGCTGTCGAGCACGAGCGCGCGCACCCGGTCCGGGTACGCCTCGGCGTACTGCTGGCCCATCAGCGTGCCGTAGGAAACGCCGTAATAGGTGAGCTTTTCGTCGCCGAGCGCGGCGCGGATCGCGTCCATGTCGCGCACGACGCTGCGCGTGTCGGAGTGAGTGGCGAGCGGCCCGGTGATCCGCTCGCAGCTGCGGCCGAGCGCGCGGTTGTACGAGAGCAGTTGCTGGAACTCGGCGGAATCCTTCGGCTGCACCGGGTTTTTCGCGGTGATCTCGTCGAGCCCGCACTTGATCGCGGTGCTGTCCCCGACCCCGCGCGGATCGAACCCGACAGTGTCAAACCGCGCGGCGACCTTCGGCGACAACGTCCAGCCGCTCTGCACCTCGCCCGCGCCCGCACCGCCCGGCCCGCCGGGATCCATGAGCACCGAACCGATCCGGTGCGCGGGGTCGGTGGCCTTGCGCCGCGCGAGCGCGAGCTGAATCGTGCCGTCGCCAGGATGATCCCAATCGAGCGGCACGGTGAGCTTGCCGCATTCGGCGCCCTGCCCGGTGGGACAAGGCTTCCAGTCGATCGCCGCCGACGCGGCGCTCGCTGGTGTCGCGGTGAACAACGCCGTCGCCGCGGTGACCGCGGTGGTGGCGACGGCCAGTTTTCTGCCCAGACCCAATGCCTTGCCCCTTCGGCGTGAACTGGAGACGTCAGAGTCCTCGATCTTGCCAGAAGGTGACGGGTGCGACCAGGGCGGGTTTATCGTCCTTTGTGGACGGTTCGGGTGGTGGCCAGATGTACTGAGAAGGCAAGCGGAATCAGCCCATCGGGTCTAGCCAGAGCGGGCGCTTCGGCGCAGAAGGCGGTTTTCAGCGCCTGGCAAGCCGATTCGTTCAGCGGGAAGAGGTTGTAGACGGTCGAGACGAAATCCCATACCTGATCGAGCGAACCGCTGAAATCGATCTCCTCGGTGCGCCACCGAACGGGAGCGAACCCGGCGGGGACGAGGATTTCGTCCAGCCCGGCTTGAGTCCGGGTGCGCTTGTCGCCGAGCGGGGGCAAGCGCTGCTCAGGCGGTACGTCGGCGAGGACTTCCCGCAACAGCTTGCCGAACAGCGCGTACGCCTCGCCTCCGGCCGCCCCGCCGCCGAGAACGAGCGAGAGTTGCCCGCCCGGCCGGAGCACGCGCGCCAGCTCGGCGGCGACCTGATCGATGTCCGTCATCAGCATGAACGCCATGTGCGACACGCAGGAATCGAACGCGTGGTCCACGAACGGCAATTGCTGCGCCCGTCCCTCCGCCACCGTTGCCGAACGTCTCCTGGCAAGAGCCAGATCGACGCTCGACACATCGATCCCGATCGCCTGATGTCCCGCCGCGGCAAGCAGATCGAGCAGGAATCCGTCGCCGCAAGCCACG
Organism: Amycolatopsis sp. NPDC114503; assembly: GCF_055633655.1. Classification (NCBI taxonomy): domain Bacteria; kingdom Bacillati; phylum Actinomycetota; class Actinomycetes; order Pseudonocardiales; family Pseudonocardiaceae; genus Amycolatopsis; species Amycolatopsis sp. NPDC114503. The sequence goes on from NZ_JBVKDT010000019.1 coordinate 56,102, forward strand.
TCGAGCACGCGCCCGGGACAGGCGATCTCGTCACGAAGAAGCTCGTAACTCGACCGTCCGTCGGCGCTCCGCCCGCCGCCGAACGCGCGCGACGTAACCGCCGGATGGCTTGCGTGGAAGGCACGAAAGAAGGTTTCTCGCACAGACCTGGTCACTCTCCCAACTTACGCACCGACGCGGAATCCCTCCCTCTCTTTGTAGAATCGCCGGATGGCGGAAGTGGCGTCCGATCGGCGCGAGGCCGAGGTCTGGTGTTCCTACCAGCGCGTGCAACGGGCGCTCGGCAGCGCGCTCGACCGGCAACTGGAGCGCGACGCCGGGATCTCCGGAGCCGACTACGCCCTCCTCGTCCCGCTCGCGAACGAACCGGACGGCGTGCTGCGGATGCGCGAACTCGGCGCGACCGTCGAATGGGACCGCAGCCGGCTGTCGCATCACGTGAGCCGGATGTGCAAGCGCGGGCTGGTCGTGCGGGAGAACTGCACCGAGGACGCGCGCGGGGCGAATGTCCGGCTCACCGAAGCCGGGCGGGCGGCGGTCAAGGCGGCGCAGCGCCAGCACGGCGAGCTCGTGCGCCGGTATTTCTTCGACCAGGTCAGCGGTCCCGAGCTGGAGCTGCTCGGCCGCGTTTTCTCCCGGATGCTCACCCGGCTCGCACAGGACTGACCGAGGCCGTCAGCGCTCCGTGCGGGCGCGGTAAGCGGTGCGCCGCAGTCTTGCCGCATCGCCTACCGATCCAGGGGAGCAGAGATGACCAGCAAGACCGTTCTCGTGTCCGGCGCCAGCGTCGCGGGTCCGTCCGCCGCCTACTGGCTGCACCGTTACGGCTATTCGGTGACCGTCGTGGAGGCCGCGCCGCAGCTGCGGCCGGGCGGGCAGGCCGTCGACTTCCGCGGCGAGCAGATGAAGCTCGTCGAAGCGATGGGCCTGCTCGACGACCTGCGCGAACACGACACCGCGCTGCGCGAGCAGGTGCAGCTCGACCCGTCCGGAAAGCCCGCGTTCACGCTGCCGAGCGGGTTCACCAACGGCGAGCTGGAAGTCCTTCGCGGCGACCTCGCCCGCATCCTCTACGACCAGACGAAGGGCTACACCGAGTATGTCTTCGGCGACCGCGTCACCTCGCTCGCCGAGACCGCCGACGGCGTCGACGTCACCTTCCGCCACGGTGCCCCGCGCAGGTTCGACCTGGTCGTCGGCGCGGACGGCATCCACTCCGGCGTCCGGACGGCCGCGTTCGGCCCGGAGGCGAAGTTCCGTACCGACCTCGGCTACCACGTCGCCGGGTTCACCGCGCCCAACCACCTCCGGCTCGACCACGAGGGCCTGCTCTACAACGAACCCGGCCTCGGCGCGATCGTCACCAGCCACCGCGACCCGGCGAGCGTCACCGTCGGCCTCTCCTTCCGCGGCGACCCGGACGGTTACGGCCGTCCCGACCTGGCCCGGCAGAAGGACATTGTCACCGAGGTCTTCGCCGGAGCCGGATGGGAACTCCCGCAGCTGCTCACCGCCGTCGCCGACGCGCCCGACCTGTACTTCGACACCGTCGGCCAGATCAAGCTCGACAGCTGGTCCCGCGGCCGGGTCGTGCTGCTCGGCGACGCCGCCTGGTGCGCCGGTCCGGGCGGATCCGGCACCGGTCTCGCGATGATGGGCGCGCGGGTGCTGGCCGGGGAACTCGCCGCGGCCGGCGGAGACCACGTGACCGCGTTCGCCCGCTACGAGCAGCGGTTGCGCAAGCCCGCCCGCGTCGGGCAGCGCAACGGAGGCGGGTCGGCCGACTTCCTGGTGCCGGCCACCGAGGAGAAGCTGCACAAGCGCAACAAGATGTACCGCAAGCTGACCGGTCCGATCGGCCGTCGCGTTTTCGAGTACATGGGCAGCCGCGCGGCGAACGCGGTCAAATTCCGCGAATATCCCCAGCCCCGCGCGCACGCCTTGCCTTGACGCTGACGGCAAGGTTTAGCGTCGGAGACATGCGGATCGGCGAACTGGCCCAGCGGGCCGGGACCACCACGCGGGCCCTGCGCTTCTACGAGGCACAGGGCCTGCTCCCGGCGGCGCGCGCGGCGAACGGCTATCGCGAGTACGACGAGGACGACCTGCGGCTGGTCACGGAAATCCAGACCCTGCGCACGGTCGGGTTCAGCCTCGACGACACCCGCCCGTTCGTCGACTGTCTTCGCACCGGCCACGACGCGGGCGACGCGTGCCCCGCGTCGGTCGAGGTGTACCGACGGAAGCTGGAAGAGGTCGAGGCCTGCATGCGCGACCTCGCCGCAGTTCGCTCCGCCTTGCTCGACAAGCTCGCCGCCGCCACCGTGCGCCCGGCTGATCCGTGCAGTGCTGACCCCGAGGAGTCCTGATGACCACCGACGCCACCTTCGCCGCCGACGTCCTGGAGCACGGCCAGCCCGTTCTGGTCGATTTCACCGCCGACTGGTGCCCGCCGTGCCGGATGATCGCGCCGGTGCTCGCGGAAATCTCCGCGGAACGGCCCGGCCTCACCGTGCGCGAGCTCAATACCGACGAAAACCCCGAAACCATGCGCGCCTACCAGGTGATGGCGCTGCCGACGCTGATGCTGTTCCGCGACGGAGCCCCGGTGGCGTCGTTCGTCGGCGCCCGGCCGAAGGCGAAATTGCTGGCCGAACTGGACGATCTTCTGGGCTGAACCGGTGGCCTTTCCCGTTTGCCCGGTGGTTCGGTGACGGAGCAGGTACAAAGAGTGCACGACTCTCGGGAAGGCCGTGCCATGACCGCATTCGTGCGCTCCTACCTGTTCCTTCGCCGCGCTATCGGAGTGCTCGGGATCCTGCTGCCGATCGTCGTGATCTTGGGCAAGGAGCTGCTGGAAGGCGGCGGCCTGCTCGGCTCGCTGAGCGGCTATTACTACAGCGATCTCCGGAATGTCTTCGTCGGCACGTTGTGCGCGATCGGGGTCTTCCTGATCGCCTACCGCGGTTACGGCCGCATCGACGACATCGCGGCGAACGTCGCGGCGATCGCCGGCATCGGCGTCGCGCTGTTCCCGACCCAGCCGTCCTCGCCGACGCCCACTGAGCACGCGATCGGCGTCGCGCACCTCGTGTTCGCCGCGATCTTCTTCCTTGCCCTCGCGTTCTTCTGCCTCTTCTTGTTCACCAAGGACGACGGCGCGCCGACCAAGCGCAAACGCTCGCGCAATGCCGTCTACCGGACGTGCGGCATCGTGATGCTCGCGTGCCTGGTGCTGATCGTTCTCAACGGCCTGTTCTTCAGCGCGGCGACCGCGGCCCTGCATCCGACGCTCTGGCTGGAGTCGCTCGCGGTGTTCGCGTTCGGTTTCGCGTGGCTGACGAAGGGCCAGACGCTGCTGAGCGACCAGCCGCAGCCTCAGGCGAGCTTGGCGTAAGCCTCCGAAACCTGGGTCAGCCAGGCGACTTCGGCGGCGAACGTTTTCGCGTCGTGGTCGTCGAACGCGCCGCTGTCCTGGCTTTCCGCCGGGGCCATTCCGGAGGTCTTCGCCTCCAGCGCCTGGCGGATCTTGCGCGCCTCGGCCATCGCCTGGTCGCCGTCCGGAGCGTCGGCGCGGTCCATGTACGGCCGCAGCGCGCGCCAGCCGTCGCGGATCTCGATCACCCGGCGATGCAGCCGGTAGTGCAAGTCGGACCAGCGCCGATCGGTGTCTCCCTCGGTCGGCGGTTCCAGCGCGATGCCCGGCGAGGATTCGTACAGCGAATGCCACAGCGGGTAGAGCGCGCGATAAGAACGGTAATTGCGCTGCCACCGCGCGACCGACGACACGTGCTCGCCCCACGACGGCATGGTCAGCCCGAACGATACGATCACGATGCCCAGCGCGCTGAACACCGACGGCGCGATCGCCCAGGCGCCGAGATGCCAGCCGAGCGCCGGGCTCACGATGTTCACCGCGCGCGTGGCGCAGTAGAGGAACAGGACCACTGCGCCGACCGCGAGCGTCCGCAACGTCCGGCGCAGCCACACCCTCGACGTGCTTCGCGCGTACGGCAGGCACTGCAGGTAGATCGTCACGCACGGCACCGCTTGCGAAATGATGAACAACAGCAGGTAGGTGAGGATCACCGGGTCGCTGCTGCCGACCGCGAAGGCGGTGCCCGGGGTGCCCGGCTTGTTGCCGATGAAGAACAAAACAGTCAGCACCACGAACAGAACCGCGCCGGAACCGATCCACGCCCGGATCGGCGTGCGGATTTCCGACGGCGGATTCGCCCACAGCATCAGGAGGAGCTGCGCGCTGATGCAGTATGCGACCGCGGCCAGGTGCAAGATCAAGATCGCCAGATTCGGTATCCCGAACAGCGAGCCGATGCTGAGCGAGATCGCGCCGAGGGTGAAGGTGACGCACTGCAGGATCAGCGTCGTCATCAGCACGATGTAGGCGGGGTCGCGCCACGACCGGCGCATCGAGAAAAGCTTGTACAGCAAGGCCGCGTACGAGGAGATCGCCGACAACGAGAACAGAATGATCTTCAGGGTGTTCACTCGCGCCCCCGGAATGCGGTCAGTGCCCGGTGGGCGGAACGGTGCGCGGGGCGACCTTGGCGGAATTGTTCACGATCGGCGACCATACACCACCGCAACGTGCTGAACTAGGGCCGGAAAACTGGTTCTGGCCTGGGCGAATTCCGGGTGGATCTCCGGTTTCGGCGGCGTAGGCGAGACCCGTCCGGCGCGACCCTCCGGTGAACGGCGGGCGGCGGGTTCGTGAACGGCCGCAACGGGATGCGCAGGTGGCTAGGGTGTCGCCATGGGTCTTCAGGTGGTGATCGGGAACGGGCCGGCCGGGGCGGCGACTGCCGCTTTGCTGGCCGGACAAGGCGAGCGAGTGCGGGTGATCGCCCGTACGCCCCGGGAGAGCGAACCGGGGCTCGAGCACGTCGCGGTCGATGCCGCCGACCAGGCCGCGCTCACCGAAGCGACCAAGGGCGCGGCGGCGATCTACAGCTGCGCGGCCCCGCCCTATCCTCGGTGGGCGACCGATTGGCCGCCGTTGCAGGCCTCGATCTGCGCCGCGGCCGAAGCGAACGGCGCGCTGCTGGTGTCGCTGGGGAATTTGTACGGCTACGGCCCGGTCGATGGCCCGCTCACCGAGAATCTGCCGCTCGCGGCCACCGGAACCAAGGGCCGGATCCGCGCTTTGCTGTCCGAACAACTGCACGCGATGCACGACGAGGGCCGCCTTCGCATGGTCGAGGTGCGCGCCTCCGATTTCTTCGGTCCCGGCGTGACCGACGGCGGCCATCTCGCTGCCCGGGTGGTGCCGAACGTGCTGCGGCGGCGGAAGGTGCAGGTGCTCGGCGATCCGGACGCGCCGCACAGTTGGACGTACATTTCCGATGTCGCCCGCACGCTGGTCGCGGCCGCGCGGGAAGAAAAGGCGTGGGGCAAGGCGTGGCATGTGCCGACCGGCCCGCCGCGGTCCGCCCGCGTGATGGTGGCGCTGTTGTGCGAGGCGGCCGGAGTGGCTCCGGTGGCTGTGCAACGTGTTTCCCCGATGTTACTGAACGCGGGCGCTCTCGTTTCGCCGATGGTGCGCGAGCTGCGGGAGGTCCGCTACCAGTTCGACCTCCCGTTCGTTCTCGATTCCCGTGCGGCACAGGGCTTTTTCGATATTACTCCCACCGGGGAGAAAGATCAGGCGGCCGCGACCGTGGCCTGGTGGCGTGATCGCCTGGCTACCGTGAGTTGAGTTTCTGTGCATTCCTCCGCACATTGCCCAATGCCCTTGAAAAACCGGGTAAGAACGGGCAATCTCGGTGTCGACTGGGTGGGAATCGGCACGAGGAAGTCATGCCATGGGGTCTGCGAGATCTGGGTGGGAAGAATCCGAAAATAGCCAGGACATCGCCGTTGTCGGAATGGGATGCCGTTTTCCGGGAGCGCGCAACGTCAACGAGTACTGGGGCCTGCTGAGCGAGCCCAAACCGCAGTTTCGGCGAGTGCCGGATTCGCGGTGGCGGCGCGAAGCGTTCTACAACGACGATTTCCGGGACAGCGGCGCGGTCTACTCCGACCGCATGGCGCTGCTGGAGGACGTCGGCGACTTCGACGCGGGGCACTACAAGATCCCGCCGCGGCGGGCCAAATCGCTCGACCCGCAGCACCGGCTGCTGGTCGATCTGACCCGTGAAGCGCTGCAGGACACGGGATGGGAGGCCGGGGGGTTCGACCGCGAGGACACCTCGGTGATCATGTCGCTCAGCGACAGCGGCTATCGCGACATGAGCACGCTGCACCTGCGGCTGAAGCAATTGATCGGCGGCGAATTCGGCCGGGCGGGCGATCCGGCGATGGCCGAGGCGGCGTCCGCGGTCAGCGGCCTGCACGCCACCGCGATGGCCGGGCTGCTGCTCAACATGGGGCCGAGTTCGATCAGCAACGTCTTCGACCTGCACGGCGAGAGCTACGCGCTCGACTCGGCCTGCTCCGGCGGGCTGACCGCGGTGGCGAACGCGGTGTTCGCGCTGCGGGCGGGCCGATGCCGCATCGCCGTCGCCGGCGGTGCGCAGCTGATCCTGGCCCCGGACCTGTTCGTGGGCCTGTGCCGGATCGGCGCGATCTCGCGTACCGGGGAATGCCGTCCGTTCGACCGCAGGGCCGACGGATTCGTGCTCGGCGAGGGGGCGGGCGTTCTGGTGCTGCGCCCGCTCGCGGACGCGCGGGCGGCGGGGGACCGGGTGTACGCGGTGATCCGCGGCGTCGGATTGTCCAATGACGGGACGGTCAAGGGCGGCATGATGCCGCAGGAATCCGGGCAGCTGCGGGCGTTGCGGCGGGCCTACGCGGACGCGGGGGTCGACCCGGCGTCGGTCGGTTTCCTGGAGGCGCACGGCACCGCGACCGCGGTCGGCGACGACGTGGAGATCAGTGCGCTGGCGGAACTGCGCCGGGGTGCGGACGAACCGGCGTATCTCGGTGCGGCGAAGTCGGTGGTGGGACATTCCCTTGGCACCGCGGGGATCGCCGGGCTGATCAAGTCTATTTTGTCTGTCCACAAGGGACAGATTCTGCCGCAGCCGGATTTCGAGCAGGCGGATCATCTGCCCCTGCGGGACGCCGGTCTCCAGGTGGCCGGCCAGGTCACGCCGTGGGACAGCGACGGGCCTCGCCGGGCGGGAGTGAGCGCGTTCGGTTTCGGCGGCTCGAACGTGCACGTGGTCGTCGAGGAGGCGGCGCAGGAAGCTCCGTCCGCCGAGACACCGCGCCTGTTGCTGCTCACCGCACGGGACCGGGCCGGGCTGGCTCGGCACGCCCGGGAGGTCGCTGAGACGCTCGGCAGCGAGAACCCGCCGCTGGCAGCCGTCGCGGGCACTCTCGCCCGCCGGACGCTCTTCCCGGAGCGGCTCGCGGTGGCCGCGGAGGATGTCGCTGATGCGGTCACGAAGCTCGCCGCCGCGTCGGTCGCTCTCGAATCCGGGCAGGGCGGCGAGTTGGTTCCCGGTGTGTTCGCTGGTGTCGTGTCACCGGGGGAGGAGACAGTCGAGGACGGCGTGCCGACCGAGCTGGCCCCGCGTGCGGTGACCGGGGCGGGGTTGAGACCGGTCGCGGACGGCCTGCCGCGCTGTACTCTGCCGCCGAGCCCGCTCATCCCACGTCGGCACTGGGTGGTCGATGACGCGAAGCTCGCCAAGGCGCAGGCGTTGGAGCCGCTTGGTGCCACTGCGGTGCCGGTCGAGGAGGCGGAGGAGACGACGTCCGCGCGGGACGTGCTGGCTGTGGTGCTTGAAGAAGTCGCGCGGACGACGGCGTTTCCGGTCAGCGAGTTGTATGCCGGGCAGTTGCTGGTGGACGACCTCGGGTTCGACTCGCTGATGCTGACCGAGCTGGAAGGCCGGCTGCGCAAGCGGTTCCCGGGCTTGCCGGTGGAGGTCGGGCAGCCGGGTGCGCTGACGGTGGGTGCGGTGGCGGGTTTGCTCGCCCCCGCAACGGCTTTGGTGCCTGCCGCGCCGGTGTCGGACACTCCGGCCCCGTCGTGGGATCCGGCGAGCGCGGCGATCGAGGAGTTCCCGGAGGCGGCGGCGATCGAGGCGCGGCTGAAGGAATTCGACGACCTCGGCGTGCCGAATCCGTACTTCCGCAAGCATCAAGGACGGATGGATGCCACGACGTCGGTGTCCGGGCGGGAGTATTTGTCTTTCTCCAGCTACAACTATCTCGGGTTGGCCGGGCATCCGGCGGTGACTGCGGCGGTGCACGAGGCTGTCGAGCGGTACGGGACTTCGGTGTCCGGCAGTCGATTGCTTGCTGGCGACCGGGATCTGTCGCGTGACTTGGAAACAGAGCTCGCTTCGTTTCTCGGGGTCGAGGACAGTCTGGTGCTGGTGAGCGGGCACGCGACGAATGTCGGGGCGATCGGTCATCTGGTGGGGCCGGGGGATCTGATCGTGCACGATTCTCTGGCGCACGACAGCATTCTGCAGGGCTGCGCGCTGTCTGGTGCTACCCGGCAGCCGTTCCCGCACAACGACACAGCACGACTGGAGGACGTGCTGCGTCGGTCTCGATCGCGATTCCGGCGGGTGCTGATCGTGGTCGAAGGCGTGTACAGCATGGACGGTGATGTTGCTGATTTGCCTGCGCTGATTGAGCTTAAGCGGCGCTATGGGGCGTTGTTGATGGTTGACGAGGCGCACAGCATCGGCACGATGGGGCCGCGGGGGGCCGGGGTCGGTGATCACTTCGCGGTTGATCGCGCCGGGGTCGATGTTTGGATGGGGACGCTGTCCAAGTCGTTGGCCGGGTGCGGAGGGTATCTCGCCGGGTCGGCTCGGATGGTGCGGTGGTTGCGGTATTCGTTGCCCGGGTTTGTTTACAGCGTGGGGATTACTCCGGCCAATGCGGCGGCTTCTCTTGCGGCGTTGAGGGTTTTGCGGGAGGAGCCGGAGAGGTTGGCTCGGTTGCGGGGGAATTCTCGGTTGTTCTTGGAGTTGGCTACGGCGGTGGGGTTGCCGACTGGGGCGGCTGGGGGGACGCCGATCGTGCCCTGTGTGGTCGGGGGGTCGGAGGTGACGTTGAGGCTGGCTTCGGCGTTGTATGAGCGCGGGGTGGTGGTGGATCCGATTCTGTATCCGGCGGTGGAGGAGGAGCAGGCTCGGTTGAGGTTCTTTATCACCAGTGAGCATCGGGAGGATCAGTTGCGGTATGCGGTGGGGGTGGTGGGGACGGAGCTGGCTGGGTTGCGGGTGGGGGCTCGGTAGGGGGGCGGCTCGTCGCCTGGCGGCGACGTTGCTGCGGTGTTGCGTGGGGCACCCCGAAGCTTGATTGTGCTGACGGTTCGGGGGTGCTTGTCAAGGCGGGAAAGATGCCTTGACAAGCACCCCCGAACCGCAGGGAGGCTTCGTATCGGGGTGCGGGGGAGGTGTGGGTGCCTCGATTGTTGGGGGCGTGGGTGCCGGTTTTAGGGCTGTGAGGGGGGCCCTGAGGGAATCAGCGTCTGTGGGGGTGGCCCTCACGGACGATTGCCTCGTCAGGGGGCTAGAGGAGCGAGCGCTCGATCCGGTCCATCGGTTTTTCCCCGGCTTTGGGGGTTTCCGCGATTGGTTTCGACGGCGTGCCCATTCGTTCCGACAGCAGGAAAGCGATGATCTCCGCCTCCTGTTCCTGCGCGTCGTCGTACGTGGCGCGCATCAGCATGTCCCGGACGATGTCCGGGTCCAGGTTGGGGAACAGGGAGCGGGCGCTCTCGTCGTCCAGGAGGCCCGAGCCGCGATGACAGCAGATGATGTGACCCAGCTCGTGCAAGATGATGTGCTCCTGGTGCGCCCCGGTGGTGTTGGCGTCGAAGAAGATCAGGTCCTCGCCCCGTGCGGCTACCCACATGCCGCACGGGTGCGACGCCGGCATCGGGAGCGGTACGAGGGTGATCGGCCGTTCGCGGATCTCGCCGAGGCGCGCGCAGAGGGCGGCCAGGTCGTATTTCGGCGGAAGGCCGAGTTCGGCGATCCGCTGGGCGCCTTCGTCGCGCATCCGCCGCAGCTGCTCGCGCCGCTGCGGGGCTTCGGACGGGGTGCCGGTCACTGTGCCGCTTCGTCCGTGACCGGGGGCAGCCCTTGCATTTTGCGGTATTGGTCCATGATCGTGGTGATCGCCTGGAGGTTTTCCTCGCGCATGCCCGCGGCGCGCATCGCGACCGCTCGGACGCCCGCCTGGCGCATCGCCTCCACGGCCGCCAGCTCCGACAGCACCGATCCGGCGACCTCGTCGTCGAAGAAGTACGCGACGGACACCCCGAAGAATTTCGCCAGCGCGGCCAGCAGCTCCTGAGAAGGATTGGTCCGTTTGCCCGTGCGCAGCTGAGACAAGTACACCGCGCCGACCTTCAGCTCCGGCGACGTCCGCTTCAGCTCCGCTGCCACCTCGGCGTTCGTCCAGTGCCTTCCCTGCGGGCGCACCGTGCGGAACAGGTCGTCGAGTCTGGAGGCCAGGGTGGGCCGGGTATCCGCCGGCTGAGTGTCTTCGGACATGCTGCTACGCCCCTCCAGTTGCAGCTGATTGCTCTCAGCTAAGGCGACTATCTCAGATTAGCTCACAGTTGACAATCGCCGGAGGGCTCCACAAGACTGTGCCTCGACGAGATAGCTGGTGGCTAACTCGCCACAACCGGGCAAGAGCGGAAGGCGTAGTACCGGCCCGGGGCGACGCTGGGGGTGTCGCCCCGCTCGGTCCGCCGAGCCTGGGCCCGGAGGCAGCAGAAGCGTCAGCGGACTGCCTCCGGGCCCGGCGCACAACGCCGGGGTGCGGATCGAGCCTGTTCAGCGATCGAGCTCATGCGGAGATGCCAGCAGGGCAGTTCTGGGGGACTTGCCGTGCGGAGCTTCCGTCGAGCACCGAGCCTGTGACGGCCTGCGGAGGTGTCAGCGGATTGCCGAGGACTGGCGGATCGCGCCCGTGCGACGGCTGACCGCGCTAGCGCCGGAGGTCTTCCTGCGCGGAGCCCCGTGGCCACCCGGCCAGCGGAGGTGTCAGCGAACGGCTTCCGGATCTGCAGCTATCCGCCAGAAGACTTGCCGGGCCGCACGGAACCCTCCCGCAAGCGCCCCGTGGCCACCCGGCCAGCGGAGGCCTCAGCGAACCGCTTCTGGCCCAGCGAGCTGAGCCCACTCCTCAGCCCACCGCGCCGCGCGCCGGTGGTCCAGCACTCGCCGTGCCACCCAAAACGCTCCGCCCAGCACCGCGACCGCGCACAGCCAGCAGAAGGCCGCGACGAGCACGCCGTTGGTCACCGCGTCCGCGTGCGTCAGCGGGGCGGTGGTCTGCTTGCCGGTGTCGTCGAGCCAGATGTCGGTGGTCGAACCCTCGGTCGCGGAAGCGCTGGGCACCGTGATGATCCCGGTCCGCTGCGCGCTGTTCGGCGGCTTCCAGACCGCGTTCACGCGCGCGGTGTTGGCGATCGGCGCGCTGTCTCCGACGGAAGCCGCCGGTTGCGTGGCCGTCGTGAGCACCGTGGCGGTGACCTGGTGCCGCGACTGCAGCTGCGCGTCCGAGGCGGCGGTCTCCGCGGTGATGTCCGCGCTGCCGATCATCATCGCGAACGGAATCGCGATGAGCGCCAGCAGCGTGACGATCCCGGCGAACACGCCTTCGATCCGGTCCGACCGTCGCACGAGCGGGTTGCGCACGGCGCCGAGCCGTCGGAGCAATCGTTTACCAGGGTGTGGTGGTCTGCCTGCCCGAGTCCTGTTCCGCATGGCTCCCATGGTCCTCTTCCGCGCGCGCGAGCGCTGTGTCCCGCGCAACGTTTTTCACGTTTTTCCTGGGGTTCCGGTGTGTTTCTGCTTACCTCCAGGGCGCGGCTTTACCCATGTGGGTGACGACGAGCGGAGGTCGGGCCGTCTCGGCGAGTGGTCCAGGCCAATGTCCGGCCGGTCCGGCCGGACCGGAGCACGTTGCCTGGATTGATCTTTCGCCGCGCTCGTCCGGGAATGGGTTGCGGTGTCGGTGATTCGACCGGCGGATCGGCTGATTCGCACGGTTCACGTTGGCGGGCAAGCGATCGTGCGCCCTCGCGACGGTCGGCTGTGCGCCGGATGTTCGCGAGGCGGCAACCGCGGGTTTCCGTCGCGGCCAGCTCGGGCAGGCTTGCCCGCCCGAGCTGTCGCGAAATTCCTTGCCGCCGTTCATCCCGGAATCGGGCCATTGCCGAGCACAAACCGAGGAGCAATCCCGATATCCGGGAACCATTCAGTCGACCAGTCGAATCGTGGCGGTAGGGCTGTGCGAACGCCGCCGGGTGATCCCGTGTTCGGCGACGATTCCGAGCTGGATGCTGCGATCGGCGGGCGCCCAGTAGCCCGTGCGCACGAAATAACCGTCCATTGTGCAGAGCCGGTTCGCGCTCTTGCGGGAACTGATCGTCTCCCAGCCCCATTGCCGTCCGGTCTCCTCGACGCCGTTGCGCCGCACGTGCAGCCGCGGGTTCCCGATCTCCCGGCAGTACGCGCTGCCGTCCGCGATGTACAGCACGCCGTCGACCTTGTAGAACCTCTTGCCGTCCAACAGGCTCACCTGGCCGGACAGGGTGAAGTGCACCCTGCCGCCATGGGCCCCGTCCATCGTCCAGTCGAGACAGAATTCCTTCGTCGGAACTTCGAGCGACTGGGTCATGGTCGTGTCTCCTTTGCTCGCAGGCCGGAGCGTCCAGGAAAATATAAGGAAGAAACGGGTTCCCGGCAGGTATCGGGAACCGTTTTCACCCAAAGAGGCCCAGTGACCACGCATCGTGGTCAACGCCCGATTAATCGGTCGAATTACCGCCGATGGGGTATCGCGGATACGATAAGTGAATTCCCCTTGCCCGAAACCGGTGGCCGCCCGGCGGTACCGGGGCTCGCGGACCGCGCGCGCCGTGTCGGCAGCGTGACATCTCCCATGACGCTTGTCATAGCCGCGGCCGTGTGCGACCCTCGGATTATGACGACTGTCATGACCGCCGTGCGACCGGCCACCGCCGGTTCCGTGGCCGACCTCGTCCGCGCCTGCTCGCCGGAATCGCTGAGCCGCCGGTTCACCCTCGGCGGCCCGATCGAACCGGACGCGGTCCTGTCCCGGTACCGGCGATTTCTCCTCGCCGGCACCGCCCTCGTCGCCGAGGTTTCCGGCGTGCCCGCCGGGCTGCTGAACGCGGTGCCAGAGGACGGCCGCCGCGTCGAACTGGGGCTTCTCGTCGCCGACGGCTGGCAGCGGCTGGGCATCGGACGCGGCCTGGTCCGGCTGGCCGCCGAGCAGTGGCGAGACTGGACGCTGCACGCCACTGTGCAGGAGGGCAACGTCGCCGCGGAAGGATTGCTGCGGGCGTGCGGGTTCCGCTTCGTCCCGGGGTACGACGACGAGAACGAGTACGAGCTGACGGTCACGGAGGAGACGCTCGATGACGGAACGGCCGGCGCGCGACCGGATGGTCTTCAGCGCTGCGCAGTTGCTGCGTACGCAAGGCCTGAGCGGCACCGGAATGCGCGAGGTAGTAGCGCATGCCGAGGCGCCGCGGGGGTCGCTGCAGCACTACTTCCCGGGCGGTAAGGAACAGCTGTTCGGCGAGGCCATCGACTGGGCCGGCCGTTACGCCGCGCGTCGCGTGACGCGCGCGATGGCCTCCCTGACGGACCCGACGCCGTCCGCGCTCTTCGCCGCGGTTGTCGAGTACTGGCGCGCAGAGTTCGTCGAGATCGGCTACGACTACGGCTGTCCGTTGGTAGCCACGGTCACCGACACGGCAGCGTCGAGTGAACCGTTGCGTGAGCGCGCGAACGACGCCTTCGTGCAATGGCGGAAGCCCATCGTGTCCGCGCTGGAGCAGATGGGCGTACCGGCGGCGCGCGCTGCTTCGTTGGCAGTGTTGATGATCAGCGCACTTGAAGGAGCCTTGGTGTTGGCGCGCGTCGAGCACGCGGTGACGGCGCTCGACACCGTCGTCGAAGAGCTAGGCCCAGTTCTCGACGCCGCAGTGGACAAGCGCCGCCGTCGCTAACGCCGGTCGAGCTTCGCGCGCAACGTGGCGACGGTGTCCGGGTCGTGCAGCAGTTCGGCGAAGTGCTTGGACTCTGACTCCATTCGTTCTTCGACGCTCGTGTCGGTGCGGTCGTGCAACAGCGCGCGCGTCGCCGTCACCGCGCGTACCGACCGTGCGGCGAGCGTTGCGACGCGTTCCTCGACGCGCTTGCTCAGCGCTGTCGCGTCAGGGAGCACTTCGTTGACCAGCCCGAGTTGTGCAGCTTCGACCGCGGTCAGTCGTTCTCCGAACAGCAGTAGCTCCGCCGCCCGCTGCGGGCCGACTCGGCGCGGCAGCGCGTAACTGCTGCCGAACTCCGGCACCAGTCCCAACGGTACGAACGGGAACTGCAGGTAGCTGCGTTCGGTGGCGTAGACGAGGTCGCAGTGCAACAGCAGGGTCGCGCCGATGCCGACAGCCGGACCGTCGACCGATGCGACCACCACCGCCTGCGTCGCGAGCAACGCCTCCTGAAAGACCCGCGCGGGCGTCTTCGTGCGGTCTCCGGCTTGGTGCGCTAGGAAGTCACCGAGGTCGTTGCCTGCGGTGAACGCACCGCCAGCTCCGCTCAGTACAGCGATAGGCGTGCGTACAGCGTCGAAGGCGTCGGCGAGGGCGACGTACATCGCCTTCGTGAGCGCGTTTCGCTTCTCCGGCCGGTTGATGGTGACGGTGGTGACTTGTCCGTCGACAGTCGTCTCGATGCTCATTCACAGCTCCGCAACAGCAGCGAGCAGCAGATCGACTTCCGCTGCAGTCGTGTACGGCGCGATGCCAGCGCGTACGGCACCAGCGTCGCCGAGACCAAGATGCCGTGCGCACTCGATGGCGTAGAACGTCGAAGCAGGCGCGTTGATCCCGCGCGCACCGAGGCGTTCGTACACAGCCTGCGGCGTTAAGCCGGTGACTGAGAACAGCACTGTCGGCGTACGCCGACGCGTCGGTGAGCCGTAACGGACGACGCGCGGCAGCGCAGCGAGACCATCCTCCAGTCGCTGCAGCAGCGCGTCCTCGTGCGCTTCGAGCGCCGTAAGCGACGTACGCAAACGTTCGCGGCGGCTGCCTTCGCTCGGCACGAGCCCAGCGAGGAAGTCGATGGCCGCCGTAGTGCCCGCGAGGAGTTCGTACGGCAACGTACCCAGCTCGAAACGCTCAGGAACGGCGTTGCTCGACGGCAGCAGCTTGTCTGGCTGCAGTGTCTCCAGGAGATCGGGCGCGGCGGCGAGAAGACCGAGGTGCGGGCCGAGGAACTTGTACGGCGAGCAGGCGTAAAAGTCAGCGCCCAAGGCGGCGATATCGACCGGCGAGTGCGGCGTCAGATGCACGCCGTCCACGTAGCTCAGCGCGCCTGCTTCGCGCACCGCGTCAGTAATCGCCGGGATGTCCGGACGAGTGCCGAGGAGATTCGACGCCGCAGTGACCGCGACCAGCCGCGTCCGGTCAGTGAGCAGCTCCGTGACCGCTGACGTCGGCAACTCGCCGGTCTCCGGGTCGAAGTCCGCCCAGCGAACAGTCGCGCCGCGTGCTTCGGCAGCCTGCACCCACGGCCGGACGTTGGCGTCGTGGTCCAGCCGGGTGACCACGACCTCGTCGCCCGGGCCCCAGCTCTTCGCGAGCGTGCGGGAGAAATCGTAGGTCACCTGGGTCATGCTGCGACCGAATACGACGCCCTCCGGACGCGCGCCGAGCAGGTCGGCGACGGCTTGACGGGCTTCGCGCACCACGCCGTCCGCGCGGCGCTCCGCCGCTGTGACGGTGCCGCGGTTCGCGATAGCGGCGCAGAGGGTCGAGGACACTGCTTCGCCGACCACGTCCGGGACCTGGGAACCGCCGGGTCCGTCGAAGTGGGCAGCGCCGCTCTCGAGCGCGGGGAAGTGCTTGCGGATCGCGTTCACGTCGTAGGCCACGGCTGCCAGCTTGCCTGATCCCCGGGCGAGTGTCGTGCTCCGCGCGGGTGCGATCATGCTGCTGTCCCGTTGCCCTTGGAGAGGGGTCCGCCGGTGCTCGCCGAAGAGGTCGAAAAACTGCTCGCCCAGCCGTTGCCGTGGGCGATTGTGCAGGCAGGCGACCCCGTGCTGCGCGCCGCCGCTCGCCCATACGAGGGCGAACTGAGCGACGGGATGCTGTCCGCGCTGATCGAAGGCATGAAGGAGACCATGCGCGCCGCACCCGGCGTCGGTCTCGCTGCGCCGCAGATTGGTCTGTCGGTGCGGATCGCGGTGGTCGAAGACGGCGCGCGCGAACGTCCGGGTGTCGCCGAATCCACCCTTGCCACCCGCGGGATCGTCCCGCTGCCGTTCCGCGTGCTGGTGAATCCCACCTACACCCGAGTGGGCGACGAAACCGCCGCGTTCTTCGAAGGCTGCCTCAGCGTGCGCGGCTGGCAGGCCGTCGTCGCGCGAGCCCTGCGGATCCGGCTTCGCGGCAGCGACGAAACCGGTGCTGCCCTTGACGAGGAATTGTCCGGCTGGCCAGCGCGAATCGTGCAGCACGAGACCGATCACCTGCACGGCGTCCTGTACCTGGACCGAGCCGAATTGCGCTCGCTGTCCACCCACGAGGCCGTCGCCCGCCGCTGGACCCAGCCGACCCCCGCCGACGCCGCCCGCGAACTGGGCTTCGAGCTCCCCTGATGTGGTTGGCTCCGGTTTTTGTCGGTGCCCGCTGATACGTTCCTCCGCAGTTGCCCCGACCGGGGCTCGCTACTGGGGAGGAACCTCGTGAACTCGTTGCAAGACAAGGCAAAACTCTTCCGCGAACTGCACGCGGCGGACATCCTCGTGCTACCGAACGCCTGGGACGCGGGCAGCGCGGTTGCCATCGAACGCGCCGGTGCGCCCGCGATCGCCACCACCAGCGGCGGCGTCTCCTGGGCACTGGCCAGAGGCGACGGCCAACACCTCTCGCGCGCGGAAATGCTGTCGGTCGTCGCCCAAATCGCCGCAGCCGTAGAAGTCCCCGTAACGGCCGACGTAGAAGGCGGCTATGGCCTAGCCCCTTCAGCCGTCGCGGAAACGGTCACCGGCGTAGTCGAGGCCGGGGCGGTAGGCGTGAACCTGGAAGACTCCCGCGCCGGAACTCTGACCCTCTTCACTCCGGACGAACAGGCAGAACGCTTCACCGCAGCCCGCGCCGCCGCCGCGACGGCAGGTCTTTCGGAGCTGTGGATCAACGCCCGAACGGACGTGTACCTCTTCGGAATCGGCGAACCCGCCGGCCGCTTCGACGATGTCCTGACCCGAGCCCGCGTCTACGCCGACGCAGGAGCGGACAGCATCTTCGTCCCAGGCCTGGCGGACGTCGAGGTCTTGGCAGAGCTGGCAAAGTCCTCGCCGATCCCGGTGAGCGCCATGGCCGGACCAGGAGCACCCCCGGTGTCAGACCTTGCTGCGGCCGGGGTGCGCCGGGTGAGTATCGGAACGTCGATCGCCCAGGCCGCCTACTCGCTCGCCCACCACGCAGCGGCCGAGATGCTGAACCAGGGGACCTATGGGGAGGTGACTGGCGCCCTGGACTTCGGAACGGTGAACGGCTGGTTCAGCTGATCCCGGTCGCGGCTGGCCCCGATTCCGGCTGATCCAGAGTTGACGTGAGCCCTGCGGGCAGCGGCCCTGCTTGGCTTGAGTCTTGGCTGTTCCCGGGACGTTCTTGCGGGCGGCGGCCCCGTTTGGCTTGAGTCTTGGCTCGTCCTGGGACCTTCTTGCAGGCGGTGACCCCGCTCGGCCTGAGTCTTGGCTGGTCCCGGGACGGCTGAGGGCAGGACGCGCTTGACGTTGAGCCCGGGCAGCTCCATCGGCCGAACTGCTGCCTGGGAAGGGGCCGTCCGGGGTTTGCGGCCAAGCAAGAGACGGCACCGGTTAACCGAGCGCGGGACCGAGCTAGGCGCGGCGAGCATTCCGGCCACCGCGGTCGGCCACAAGCCGCGGCCGTGCGTCGGTGCGCTGGACCAGCGGGTTCGGGCGGCCAAGCCGAGCGACTATCCGCACCTGAAGCAGCCCACCGGGCAAACTCTCCCGAGCCGAGCCGAGCCGAGCCGAGCCGAGCCGAGCCGAGCCGAGCCGAGCCGAGCCGAGCCGAGCCGAGCCGAGCCGAGCCGAGCCGAGCCGAGCCGAGCCGAGCCGAGCCGAGCCGAGCCGAGCCGAGCCGAGCCGAGCCGAGCCGAGCCGAGCCGAGCCGAGCCGAGCCGAGACG
>NZ_JBVKDT010000019.1:74400-148394 GCF_055633655.1 Amycolatopsis sp. NPDC114503
CCGAGCCGAGCCGAGCCGAGCCGAGCCGAGCCGAGCCGAGCCGAGCCGAGCCGAGCCGAGCCGAGCCGAGCCGAGCCGAGCCGAGCCGAGCCGAGTTATCCACTAACCCGCACTCACCCCGCCACCACCAGCCCACCCCGCTCCAACTCCAGCTCCAGCAACCTCCGCTTGCACTCCACCCCAGCCGCGTAGCCGGTCAGCGATCCGTCGCTGCCCAGCACCCGGTGGCACGGCACCACGATGCCGATGGGGTTCCGGCCGTTCGCCAGGCCGACCGCGCGGGACGCCGTCGGGCGGCCGATCGATTCCGCCAGCTCTCGGTAGGTCGTCGTCTCGCCGTACGGGATCTGCAGGAGCGCCCGCCACACCGTCTCTTGGAAAGGAGTGCCACTGAAAGCTAACGGAAGGTCGAACTCGACCCGGTCACCGGCGAAGTATTCGTTCAGCTGACGCGTCGCCGCGACGAACGGGCGGCCGTCACGGTCGCCGAAGGCGGCGCGTGGCGGGCGGTACTGCTCGTCGCCGATGTACAGGCCGGCCAGGCCGCCGTCGCGGGCCATGAGGGTCAGCGGGCCTTCGGGACTGTCGATGACGGTGTGCACCACGGTCATGCCGACACCGCGGGAATCCGGTTGATCGGATGGTCGCCGGTCGCCCAGAGATGCTGGACCGCGTACGCGCGCCACGGCTGCCACCGGCTGGCGTGCGCGATCAAAGCAGCTGGACTCGTTGGCAGGCCTAGGGTTTCGGCGGCGATCTTCACACCCAGGTCGGTCGCGACGAAAGCGTCCGGATCGCCGAGGGCGCGCATGGCGATGCTCTCCACCGTCCACGGGCCGAAACCCGGCAGCGCGGCCAGTTGCGCGCGGGCGTGGATCCAATCGCCGCCTGCGGTCAGGTCGACGTCCCCGGAGACCAGAGCCGACACCAGGCCCAGCAGGGTCGCGCGGCGGGACTTCGGCATCGCCAGCGTTTCCGGGTCCAGCTCCGCCAGCGACTCGGGCGACGGGAACAGGTGCGTCAGGCCGCCTTCGCGGTCCTCGATCGGGGTGCCGTGCGCCAGGACCAGCCGTGCGGCGTGGGTACGGGCGGCGGCGGTCGAGACCTGCTGGCCGAGGACGGCCCGCACGGCGAACTCGGCTGAGTCGGTCGTGCGCGGGACACGCCTGCCCGGCGCGGCGGCGACCAGGGGCGCGAGAGTCGGATCCAAGGCGAGCTGCTCGTCGACCGCCACCGGGTCGGCGTCCAGGTCCAGCAGCCAGCGGCAGCGGCTGATCGCGGCGGCCAGGTCACGCAGGTCGGTGAGGCTCAGGCGGCACGCGACGTGGTCCGGCTCCGGGCGGAGCGACACCACACCGTGGCCGTGCGGCAGTCGGAGCGTGCGGCGGTAAGCGCCGTCGCGCCATTCCTCGACGCCTGGGACCGCGGTGGCGATCAGGTGCCCGAACAGGTTGTCCGGGCACAGCGGCCGACGGAACGGGAGCCGCAGCGACAGGACGCCTGGCGACTTGGTCCGCTTTCCGCCGCGTACGCGCGCCCGCAGTTCGCTCGGCGTCAGCGCGAAGACTGCCCGCACGGTTTCGTTGAACGTCCGGATGCTGGAGAACCCCGCCGCGTGCGCGATATCGCTCATCGGCATCGTGGTGGTTTCGATCAGCAGCCGGGCGGTCTCGGCACGCTGGGCCCGGGCGAGCGCGAGCGGCCCCGCGCCGAGTTCGGCCTGCACCTGGCGTTCGATCTGCCGCACGCTGTACCCCAACCGCGCGGCGAGGCCCTGCACGCCTTCCCGGTCGACGACCCCGTCGCCGATCAGGCGCATCGCGCGCGCCACGACGTCGGCGCGTTCGTTCCACAGCGGCGAACCGGGCGACGCGTCGGGCCGGCAGCGTTTGCAGGCGCGGAATCCGGCGGCCTGCGCGGCGGCCGCGCTCGGGTAGAAGCGCATGTTCTCGACCTTGGGCGGCACTACCGGACAACTCGGTCGGCAGTAGATCCGCGTGGTCAGCACCGCGGTGAAGAACCACCCGTCGAACCGGTCGTCTTTCGACTGCACCGCGCGGATACAGCGTTCAGTGTCCTCGTACACGACGCCCAGTCTGCCCCGCCGCGCGTGTGAAACCTCGCGAAAAAACGACATCACCCTGGCGGGGCAACCGGCTCCCGGGCCGCGGCTCGCGTGTCGACGACGGACAACCGGCACACCAGCCCGGTCAGGCCCCGATGTCCGCGGGTGAAGACCATGAACACCAGATGCGCCAGCAGCCACAGCGACGTCCACCCGGAGTCCAGGCCGACCAGAATGAAGTAACCGCCCGAACCGATCAGGAACCGGACGAGCGACTGCAGCACGGACGGCCGCCGCCCGTCCGCGCGCACGACCGTCAGCATGACCGCCCGCTGACCAGGTGTCGCGCCATTGCCCACCAGCGGCACGAGCAGCAGCAGAACGGCGGTGGGCACCCACCGGCCGAGGACGTCGTCGATCAGCGTGTTGTTCTGCAGCGTGCCCTTCGTGACGTACTGCACCGCGAGCGCGATCATGCTCAGCACGACGCCCACCAGCGTGACCGAGATCAGATCGAGCACCATGCCCAGCAGCCGCCGCCGGGCGAGGACCGGACGCGGTTCGTCGGCCGGACGCAGCCGCCCCGACCGGCGCAGCACCGGCGCGAGAAGCGCGCCGACCCCCGCGCCGACGGTGTTCGACAGCAGGTCGCCGGCGTCGAACAGCCGGTACGGGCACTCCATCAGGAACCACACGCCGGTCAGCTGGGTGGTCTCGATGGCGAGCGACACGAAGAATCCGCTGACGATCGCGAACCCGATGCTCCGCCCGAACAACCGCCGCAGGAACACGCCCCACGGCACGAAGAACGCGACGTTGAACAACACCTGGCGCAGCGCCGGGTTGTCCAGCAACCCGGTGTTGAACTGCTTCATGTCTTCGAGGAACTGGAGCGGATTCCACACCGGATGCCGCAGCGATTCGTGCGCCGCGCAGTACGCCGCGTCGATGTTCGGCAGCGGCAGCAGCGTGTAGGTGACCAGCGCGAAGCAGTACACGAGGAAAGCTGGCGCGGCGATCGCGCGCAGCAGGCCGAGTTCGCCGCGTTTGCGATAGCTGACCGCCACATACGGCACCACCAAAACGAACGCCAGCCCGAATCCGGCGAATACGGCGATCAGCGTGGGACCGCTCCACTGAGTCATCGTTCCTCCACCCGGCGTGAGCGCACAGGCTAGCGGGCGGCAGTAACCTGGGCACGCGGGAAGGAGGAGCAGTGGACGACGACATCGAAGACAACGCCGACACCGGCGTGCTGGATCCCGAAGACACCCTCGAGGACGGCGACCCCTATGACGAGGGGTATTCGCCGCCGGAACGTCCACTCGCGACCCGCGACTGGGGCACCACCGCCGCCGAGGAAGCCGCCGGGGAAAGCTGGGCGGGCCGCCTGGCTCGCGAACTCCCGGACATCCGCGCGACCGACGGCGACGGCCTCGGCGACACTGAAGACACCGACGGCGAACTGGTCGACGACGAGGTAGGCGACTTCCGCGCAGGCCGCCTCGTAGCCTCCAACGCGGGCTTCGGCCCGGACACCGAGGCCGAGCTGTATGCCTCGGACATCGGCATCGACGGCGGTGCGGCGTCGGCCGAGGAAGCCGCGGTGCACGTCGTCAATCCGCGGGATTGGTGACTCCTTCGCGGGGTGGATGCTCTCGATAAGCCAGCCGGGATCCGCCGAAACAGCGGCCGGGAGCAGCGGCACGCGTGCCGCTGCGGCGGCATCCGGCTGGCTAGTCCGCCGGATCCCCGATCCAGACTGACGCCGGAAGCACATACGGCCGCAGCAGTTTGACCAGTTCCGCGTCCCCGTCGCCGTGCAGGGTTTCCTCGGTCAGCCGCCGGGCGACTCCGGCCAGGAAATCGGCGATCTGGACCCGCGGTTCGGACTTCGAGTCGACGAATCGCCACCGCGGCACCGGGTCGAGCAGTTGCGCGAGCCGGGCCGGGGTGAGGGACGGCTGCTCGTCGTGGATGACATTTTCCGGCCGCCAGAACGCGATCGTGTCGGCGAGAGCGGGCATCAACGGGTCGAGCGGCGGGATGAGGCCCGGGTTGGCGAGAAGGTCGTCGCGCAGGGCGGTCAGCTGCGGGCGGGCCGAGACCAGATCGCCGAGGACGTCCGTCTGGGCGAAGAATTCGTCCGGAGTGGTCGCGGGGAGGCGGCGGTTCGAGGTGCGCAGCAGCCCGGTGAACGAGCGCAGGAATTCGGTCCAGCGGCGGGGTCCGTGGAGGCGCGGGCCGTCTTGGTGCAGGGCACGGGCGCGAGCGTCCGGACGGTGCCGCAGGCATTCCGGGTACGGAGTCTGGTCGACGAGCAGGTCGACGATTTTGCCTGCGAGGAACAACGCCTTGTCGACGAGCAGCACGCTGGCGGCGTCGGCGAGAGGTTCGGTGAGCAGCCACTCCAACGCGGCGCGGTTCTTCGCGCGCAGGAGATGATTGGCTTTGTACTCGAGCGCGGGCGAACCGATGAGTTCCCGCAGCCGCGCAACACATTCCGCGGCGTCCGCCTGCTCCAGCCGGACGGCGGCGTGCGCGAATACCGCGGTGTTCGCGCCGATCAGGTTCACGCCCTCCGAACCGGACTCGTCGCACGCGATCGTCGGCGGCCGCACAAGGTCCGATCCTGCCAGGTCCGCGAGGCGAGGGCGACCCCATTTCTCCAGGGGACCCCTGAGGTGGATTCCCGGATGTGCCGGCGGCCCCGGACGTTTCACTATGAGGGGGACGGAGGGAGCCGGTCATGGTGCTCGTCGAGGAGGACGTACACGCACTGGACGACGTCCGGCGCGGGCTGGTGGTGGTCCGCAACGGTTTCGGCGGGGCCGCGGAATGCTACCTGTGGTCGGTCGGCGGGCGGGTCCCGCTGTGGGAAATGCAGGCGATGGACCGCCTGCGCCGTCGGGGCCTGGTGAGAATCGCCCGCCGCCGGGGAGCCCCGGCGAGCCCGGTGGTGCTGACGGACCTCGGTGCGGCCGCCGCTTGAGTCCTTTGTGGACAGATGTCCGCTTGCGTGGCACGGGCGGAAGCAGGTGACTCTGTGGTCTGGGATTGCTGCCGAGCCGCCGAGTCGGGGTGATCGGCCGTTCGCTCCCGGTCACCGCATTGTGCGAGGCGGGTCCCAGTTCGGCTGCTGACGTGATGGCTGGTCGCGGCTTCTCGAGCCGGAGATTCTGCGCGGCGGCGGGCTTCCCTCTGCGGAAGTTCGCCGAGACGCGACCGCCGCGGTTGCCAGCGGGCATTGATCAGGTTGACAGCTGTCAGTGCCGAACGTCCTTGGAGGTTGCGGCACAGTTTCGGCTGCGGTGGTTCGGAATCGCGGCGTTGCCGAGAGTCGACGCAACTCTCCACCGGCGTACCCTCCGCTCGGGAGCGAAACGGCCCAAGGTGCTTCGGGGCTGCTGGGCAGGCGGGAGCAAACGGTCCAAGGTGCCCCGGAGCCGCCGGGAGGGCGGTGTGCGCAGCGCTCCCGGCGGCTCCAGGGCGGTCGGGCGGCCGGGACGGTGATCCCAGTGCACGGCACCGGCGTGCGCCGACCTGGTGAGCAAGCCTTCCGGCTGGATCGATTTCGAACTTAGCCCAGGTCCGGGGCCCGCAGGCGGTGCGTTCCCCGATCGTGTCGGCGGAACCACGCTGGTGGGCGGGTATCGATCGGGGAAGCGGCGCCCAGCGGGGAAAGATCGTCGGGCACGGGCGGCGGCCAGGTTGGGGAGCCGCGCCGACTGGGGAAGAAGCGTCGATCGGGAGGCAGCAGGGAGGCGGCGGGGAAGCGGAGCCTCGCCCGGCGCGGAAGGAAGAACTCGCCCAGCGCGGAAGGAAGAAAACGACAGCAGCAACGGTCCGGCACCGGGCAGGAAGCAACACGCCGCCGGTGCGGGACAATCGGTCTCGATCGGGAGGATGATCGGGGCATGGCCGGGTTCAGGGCTCGTCATCGGCGGGCGGTTGCGGACGAGGCGCTGGTCCGCGCGCTTTTCGAGGAGCACGGGCGCGCGATGCTCGCCTACGCCACCCGGCTGCTCGGCGACCGCGCGGCGGCAGAGGATGTGGTGCAGGAGGCGCTCGTCCGCGCGTGGCGCAGTCCGGACAGCCTGGTCAACGGGCGCGGGTCGGTGCGCGGCTGGTTGCTGACCGTGGTGCGGAACCTCGTGATCGACCGGTTCCGGGCCAAGGAGGCGCGGCCGCAGGAGGTGGCCGAGTCGCCGTCGGGCGGGCCGGTCGAGCGGGATCATGCCGATCAGGTCGTCGACTCGATGGTGGTGCTCGCCGCGCTCGACGGGCTTTCTCCGGAGCATCGCGAGGTGCTCGAGCAGATGTATCTGCAGGGGCGGAGCGTCGCGGAGGCGGCTGAGCGGCTCGGGATTCCTCCGGGCACGGTGAAATCCCGCTCGTATTACGGGTTGCGGGCGTTGCGGGAAGAGTTCCGGCGAGCGGAAGGAGTGGCCGGATGAACACTGCCGACGAACACGTCGACCTGGCGGGATACCTGACCGGTCAGCTCGCCTCGGGCGAGCAGCGCGACGTCGAGGCGCATCTGGACGGCTGCGAGCGGTGCCGGGCCGAGGCCGCGTCCCTGCGCGAGGTGCAGAGTTTCCTCGGCGAGTTGCCGCCGGAGGCGTTGCTGGAGGGGCCGCCCGTGGGTGCGGACCTGGTGATGCAGCGGACCGTCGACCGGGTTCGCGCGGAGTCGCGCGCGCAGGTTGGGCGGGGACGCTCGATGGCGATCGTCGCCGCGGTCGTGGTGGCCGCGGTCGCGTTGGGCGTCGGGGTGATGGTGGGGCGCAGTTCGTCCGGGCCCGCAGTGGCGGTGCCGACTACGCCACCACCGACTACGCCGCCGACGACCAGCGTGGTTCCTGGCACGAAGGTCGTTTCCGGCGCGGATGCCAGCGGAAAGACCCGGCTGACCGCGAACATCGTGCCGCAGGCCGGGTGGGTGCGCGTGGACGGCTCGGTGACGGGCATTCCGGCCGGACAGAAATGCTTGCTCGTCGTTCTCGGCAAGGACGGCCAGCGCCAGGTCGCGGGCGGTTGGATGGTCTCGGAGCGGGCGGCGCGGGACGGCGCGTACCTCTACGGAACGGCGGTCGTCGACCCGGCTCAGGTGGCGGCCGTGGTTATCGAGAACACTGACGGGCATCGGTTTGTGGAGGCGGACGTCAGCTGAACCGGGAGCGGCCGACACCCCCTTCAGCTGAACCGTCGGCCGAGCCATTCGCGGACGGGCTGCCACGGCTCGTCGGCGGGGTCGATCAGCCGGAAGTGATCGACGCCGGGAAGCTCGACGTAGTCCACATCGTCTCCAGCCGCCTTCGCCGCGGCCACGTAATCGCGGCTGTGCGCCACCGGGACCCGGACGTCGGCGTCGCCTTGGACGACCAGTTGCGGGCAGCCGATCGGGACCTGCCGGATGGGCGAGGCCGCGGGGTCGTCGCCGGTCAGAAACAGTCCGGCGGCGCCTTCGCCCAGTTCCTCGGCCCGCGCGCGGGGGACGTCGGTGATCGGGGCCAGCGCGACGACACCAGAGAGCGAGCCGCCGGCCAGCAGAGCCAGGTGGCCGCCCGCGGAGTGTCCGATCGCGACTGTCGGAAGTGCGGCGGGACGTTCGACGGCGGCGATCGCGGCGAGCACGTCGTCGAGGGTTTGCGGCCAGCCGCCGGTGTCGCCGTCGACGCGCCGGTACTCCAGGTTCGCCACGTACCAGCCCGCCGCGACGAGGTCGGCCGCCATCGGGTCGAGCTGGTGCAGGTCGTGCCGGGCGCGCCACCATCCGCCGTGCAGCAGGATCACGGTGCCCCGCCCGCCCGGAGTCCCGTGGAGTTCGACGAACTGGCTGGGCTCGCTGCCGTAGCGGAGGGTTTCCATGCTGGCCATTAGATCACCATCGCGCCAGCCGTTCGTGCACTCTCGCGAGCCCTTCGTGCGCTGCGCGATACGCCTCGTACAGGCCGATTAAGTCCGTCTCGGGGGCGAAGGTTCGCTCCACGGCGACGGTCGCGGCCGCGGCGGTTTCGACGTCCGGGTATCGGCCCGCGCCGACTGCGCCGAGCAGGGCGGCTCCGAGGGCGGCGCTGTCGTGCACACGGAGGCGTTCGACGGGGCGGGACAGGACGTCTGCGTGGAGTCGGGTCCAGAGGTCGCTGCGTGCGCCGCCGCCGGAGAACGTCACCGACGGAAGGCGTTCGCCGCAGGCTTCCTCGATGGTTTCCAGTACGTGCCGCGCGGAGAACGCGACCCCCGTGAGCACAGCTCGCGACAGGTCCGCGGTGCTCGTGGACGACGTCAGGCCAAGAAAACTGCCGCGCAGGTCCGGATCCCACAGCGGCGCGCGTTCGCCTTGCAGGTGCGGGAGGAACACCACGCCGGACTGGCCCTGCGCGGCGGAAGCGAACACCTCCGGCACGGACAGTCCGGACGCTCGGCTCCACCAGCGAACCGCGTCGCCGGCGGCTTGCGTCGGTCCGGCGTGCACGACGACGTCGCCGCGCGGCGGGAAGGTGACCAGGCCGCGGACCGTTTCGTTCCGGTGCGAGGCGGCCGCGACCACCAGCGACGTCCCGCAGGTGACCATCGCACGGCCGGGTTCTGTGGTGCGGGTGCCGAAAACCGCGCCGAACGCGTCCATGGTTCCCACGACAACCGGGGCGTCGCCGAGTACGGCAGCGTGGCCGAGGGGTTCCTCGGGAGCGAGCAGTTCCGGCAGACGGTCGCCGAGTCCGTCGACGAGCGCAACGGCGTCGGGCAGGTAACCGGAAGCGTCCGCGATGCGTACGCCGGACAGCAGGTCGGTCGCGACCCTTCCGGTGAGCCGCGCGCCGATGAAGTCCTTGGGGCTCATTATCCATCGCGCGCGGGACCACAGCTCCGGTCGTTCGCGCGCGAACCACGCGGCTCGTGCACCGGCGAACGACGCATCGAGCACGATCGGTCCGCCCCAGATGCGTTTTTTGTCGTCGTCAGTGAAGCGTGCGTCGAGTTCCGCGGCGATCTCCGCGCAGCGCTGGTCCTGCCAGATCACTGCCGGGGCGAGCGGCCGCAGGTCTTCGCCGACGAGGAGATGAGTATTGACCTGGCTGACGATTCCGGCCGCGCGCACCGAACCGTTGGGAAGTCCGGAAAGGACGGTGCGCAGCGCGGTTTCCGTTGCGTGCCACCAGTCTTCCGGATCCTGTTCGGCCCAGCCGGGCCTCGGCCGCGCGATCGGATAGGGCACCGAATGCGCCGCGAGTTCCCGGCCGTCCGCCGAGAACGCCGCGACTTTCACCGCGGTCGTGCCGACGTCGATGCCGAGCAGAGCTTCTTCGTCCATGCCACAGGGGTACCAGGAATTCGCTACCGTCGGAGCATGACCTCCGCCGCGGAGAATTACCTGCGCGAGTACCACGATCGCAAACCGGACGCGATGTCCGTGCTGATCGAGTCCGGCCGGGTGACCGGGGACGGCCGGACGAGTTACGAGGTGCTGGCCGACCGCGTGGCACCCGCGCGCCGGGTGCTCGATCTCGGCTGCGGCGACGGTGCGCTGCTGGCCGTTTTCGCCCGTGGCGGTGCGGAAAAGCTCGCTGGCGTCGACCTCTCCTCGGGGCAGCTCGCGCTTGCTCGGCGACGGCCCGAGCTGGCCGGTGCGCAGCTGCGGCAAGGGCGGGCACAGGAGCTGCCGTTCGCGGACGACAGCTTCGACGCGGTCGTGTCGCATATGGCGTTCATGCTCATGGACGACCCCGAAGCGGTTGCTGCCGAGGTCGCCAGGGTGCTGGCTCCGCGCGGGGCGTTCGCGGTGGTCGTCGGCGGTCCTGAATCGACCGGCGCGGCTCCGGTGTTCCTGGAATTGGCCCGGCCGTTGTTCCGGGAGGTGCCGGAGGAACGACGGGCCACCTACACCGCCGAGAGGCGCACGTCGAACCGCGAGGGGATCGACGAGGTGCTCGCTCCGGCCGGATTCGCGCCGGTTTCCTGGGAACCGTACGAGATCGACCTGACCGCCGCACCGGAGGAGGTGTGGACGTTGTGCTGTGAATCGTATTACTCGACCGACACCCTCGACGACGCTCAGTTGTCCCGGCTGCGCGCGGCCTTTCTCGCCGAAACCGAGCAGCTGCGCACCGCGGACGGGCGGCTTCCGGCGGGGCTTTGCGTCAACCTGGCCAAAACCGAGCTGCTGAAGTGACCGTTCGCGCTACCGTCACGGGCATGATGACGCCCGCCGAAGAGTTCCTGCGCGATTTTCACGACCGGAACCCGGCAGCCGCGTCCGAATTGGCCGATCGAGGCCGCGTCGACGGACGCTCGGTGTACGAAGCCTTCGCCGACCACGTGGGCCGGCCGGGCAGCGTGCTCGACCTCGGCTGCGGGGACGGCGCGCTGCTGGCCGTGCTCGCCGGTCGCGGTACCGGAAAGCTCGCTGGCATCGACCTTTCCGCCAAACAGCTGGACGTCGCGCGCGGCCGGGCCGGTCTCGCCCACGCGGACCTCCGGCCGGGCCGCGCGCAGGAGCTGCCGTTCGAGGACGACGATTTCGACGCGGTCGTGTCGCACATGGCGTTGATGCTCATGTCCGACGTCGAGAAGGTGATCGCCGAGACCGCCCGCGTGCTGCGGCCCGGCGGTGCCTTCGTGATCGGCGTGGGCGGCGGCGGGACTGACGCCCTGGAGCTGTTCCTGAAGGTCGCCCGGCCGCTCTTCGCGGTGGTCGCCGAGGACCGGCAGATCCCGGCCTCCGGCGACCCGCGCAGCCGCACCCGCGAAGGCCTCGACGCGCTGCTCGGCCCGGCCGGGTTCGCCCCGGTCGAATGGCACCAGCTGCAGGTGGATCTGTCCGGCACTCCGGATTCGGTCTGGCAGACCTGCCACGACACCTACTATCAGGTCGACGTCCTCGACGAGACGCAGCTGATGGGGCTGCGGACTGCGTTCAGGGTGGCGTCCCGGTCGCTGGTGGCCCCGGACGGCACGCTGCCGGCCGGGGCGCTCATCAACGTGGCGACGACACGGCTGACCTGACCGGCGCGCCGAACCACTGCGTGAGAGCGGCTTGGAGTGCCTCGATGTCTGGTTCGGCGTCGGCGGAGGACCAGGCGACGTAACCGTCCGGGCGGATAAGCAGCGCGGTCGGTGCGTCTCCCGCCGCCGTGGTGGACACGGTGGTCACGCGGTCGTGCCAGGGTGCGGCCACGTCGGCGAGGACGGCACCAGGGGTCAGGTCGAGCAGCACCGGTCGCGCGGCTTGGTAGGCGGCGGTCAGCGGGCCTGGGTCGGTGAGCGGCAGGTCGGGGGCCCAGCGGCCGCTGTCCGGATCGGTGCCGTAGTGGATGTCGGCCCCGGACATCAGGTCGGCGACGTGCTGCCGCGTATCCGGAAAGGCCAGCAGTTCGGTGAAGAATTCGCGCAGCGCGGTGACTTCCGGCCCGGGTGCGACGAGCGCGCTCTGCGCCTGCGTGTGCATCACGACGCGCTCGCTCACCGGGCGGCGTTCGGCCTCGTAGCTGTCGAGCAGCCCCGGCGGAGCCCAGCCTTGGACCTCCGCGGCGAGCTTCCACCCGAGGTTCGCCGCGTCCTGCAGGCCGAGGTTCAGCCCGGGCCCGCCGAGCGCGGAGTGCACGTGGGCCGCGTCGCCGACCAGCAGCACCCGGCCTCGCCGGTAGGTTTCGGCGATTCGGGTGTTGCCGCCGGTCAGCCTGCGCAGCAGGAACGGGCCGGGGCCGGACGGCGGTTCGAGCGGCAGGTCGACGCCGAGTACCCGCTGCACGCTCGCGCGCAATTCCTCCATGGTCAGCGGATCGTCCTCGGCGAAATCCGCGGCGCCGCTGTGTTCGTTGGTCACCAGTGCCGGATTCGCCGCATCGAACGGCGCGAACACGAACAACCCGGTTTCCGTCCGGTGGTGCTGGAACGGCGGGATGACGCCGGTCTCCAGCTTCAGCCCGCCGGTCGCGGGATCGACGAAGGACTGTGGGATCCGGACGTTCGCGCTGCGGGACACCGTTTCGTCCCAGGTGACGCCGGGGAAGTCGATTCCGGCGAGCTTGCGCACCGTACTGCGTCCGCCGTCCGCGCCGACGAGGTAGTCGGCGGCGATGTCGTAGGGCCCGTCCGGTCCCCGCACCTGTACGGCCACTGAGGTTTCGTCCTGGGTGAAGCCGGTGATTTCGTGGCCGCGGCGGAGTTCGGCGCCGAGTCCGCGGACGTGCTCGATCAGGATCTGCTCGAGTTCGTGCTGCGGCTTCGGCAGGAGGTACATCGGGTTTCTGGGCAGATCGGCGAATTCGATCGGGAAAGCGCCGAAGACGAACCGAGGCGCGGGTGCCGGTTCAGGGGTTCCGGCGAGTTTCTCGAACAGCCCGCGCCGGTGCAGCAGCGGCACGACCTGGCCGACGAGACCGTTGGCGCGGCGCAGCCCGTCGGGTTCGGCGAGCCGCTCCAGGACGATGGGGCGGACTCCGGCGAGGCAGAGTTCGGCGGCGAGCATCAGGCCGTTCGGCCCGGCGCCCGCGATGGCGACGGTGGACATGGGGATCTCCTTGCGGGATCAGGGAAGCACCTCGGCGAGGGTGTCGAACGCCTGGTGCACGATGTCGGCCAGATCCGCGGGCGGGTCGGCGCGCAGCCATTCCTGGATGACTGCGCGCAGCACGCCGCCCGCGGTGGTGGCGATGAGCTGGACGCGGAGGTCGTGGGTGTCGGCGCCGAGGCGTTCCGCGACCGCTTCGGCCAATGCTTCTTCAGCCGCGACGTTGGCTTTGAGGAATTCGCCCGCCAGCGCGGGTTCCGCGACCATGACCCGGACCCCGGCTGTCCATTGTGGATCCGGTGCGCCGCCGGAAGCGGTGCCGCGGTCGGCGTTGAGCTGCATCAGCGAGGCTTCCCGCAGCGCGGTCCACAGCGGCTCCGTCGCCGGGCGCGCACGGAGGTGATCAGCGATCCCGCGAGCTCGGTCCTGGTGCCGCGCGACGATCGCTTCGGCTTTGCTGGAGAAGTAATTGTTGACTGTGCGCGGCGAAACTCCCGCCGCGCGGGCGATTTCCTCGATCGTCACGTTCGACAGACCTCGCTCGACTGTGAGCCGGACTGCCGCCCAGGAGATGTCGACCCTGGTCTCTTGGCGGCGGCGGTCTCGCAGGTTCGGGCGCTCGGTCATGCGACCACCATAGCCCACTGATTGCGTGACGCGCAAAGTTTGCGCGTCACGCAAGTTCAATGGCAGAGAAGAAGCCCGGGGCGAGGTGCCCCGGGCTTCTCGGCGACGCGCGTCCGGTCAGTCCTTGGTGCTCTTGAAGGCGTCCTTCACCTTTTCCGCAGCCTGCTTGAGGTTGCTCTTGCCCTGCTCCGCCTTGCCTTCGGCCTGCCACTGCTCGTTGTCCGTGGCGTTGCCGACGGCTTCCTTGGCGCGCCCCTTAAGTTCTTCGGCCTTGTTCTCGGCTTTGTCGTTCATCGTGGGTCCTCCCTTCTTGCCCCTCGCGATTCGGCTACCCGCTCTCCGGCGCGGCAAACCTGCGAAAACGCGGGATCGGCATCGCAGTTCGTTCGTGGGCGACAGCTGGGGCGATGTCCGAGACTTCCCTTTACCGTCGCTGTGTTCTGTTCGGCTTGATCAGGCGTCTGTCCACTCGCGACGGCTGGTTAAGGCAGCACCCGGCACAACGCGGCGAGCGCACTCGACCAGGCGCTCGCCGACGGCGTGCTGAAGCCGATCACCAGCGCGTCGCGGTCCGCGGGCGCGTCGGGATGCCGGAACGCACCGATTCCGTGCATGGCCAGCCCCTGCCACGCGGACCCTTGCACCACCGCGTCTTCCTCGCCGGAAGGGACGTCCACGAGCACCTGCAATCCGGCGGACAGCCCGGTCACCCGCGTATTCGGCGCATGCTCGGCCAATGCCGCGACGAGCTGGTCGCGTCGGCGGCGGTAGTGCAGCCGCATCGCGCGGATGTGCCGGTCGTAGCTGCCCGAGGTGAGGAACTCGGCCATCGTGAGCTGGTCGAGCACGCCGGAGTGCGGGTCGCGTTCACCCTTGATCTCGGCGGCGGCCCTGGCGATCCGCGGCGGCAGCACCATCCAGCCGAGCCGCAGCCCCGGCGCGAGCGCTTTGCTGGTGGTGCCAAGGTAAATCACGTGCTCCGGGTCGAGCCCCTGCATCGCGCCGACCGGGCTGCGGTCGTAGCGGAACTCGCCGTCGTAGTCGTCCTCCAGCACCAGTCCGCCGGTCCGGCGCGCCCAGTCCACCACCGCGGCCCGGCGGTCCGGATGCAGCGCGACGCCGGTGGGGAACTGGTGCGACGGCGTCAGCAACACCGCGCCGGCGTCGGGCAGGTCGTTGAGGCGTTCGACCGTCGCGCCGTCGGCGTCCACCAGCAGCTGCGGGGTGTCCAGGCCGACCTTGGCGAGATGCGCACGATGCACCTGCAGGCCGTACGACTCCACGGCGACCGCCGGAGTTTCTCGCTGCTTCAGTACTTCGGCGAGGACGATGAGACTGTGCGACGTACCCGTGCAGATCATGATCTGGTCCGGGTGCGCGCGTACGCCGCGAGTGCGGGCAAGGTACTCGGCGAGGGCTTCGCGCAGCTCCGGACGCCCGTACGGACCGCCGTAGCCGAACGCGTCGTCGGGCGCGACGGCCAGTGCGCGGCGCGCGGCCTTAAGCCAGTCTGCCCGGGGGAACGCCGAGAGGTCCGGTTGGCCAGGGCGCAGATCGTGCGCAATCCGGTGTCGTGACGCAGGCTTCGGCACAGTCGGCGCGGGCGCGATTTCGGCGCGCGGGGCAACTCGGGTTGCGGCGCCTTGGCGCGCGGTAAGCCAGCCTTCGGCGACGAGTTCCGCATACGCTTGCGCCACCGTGTTCCTAGCGATTCCGAGATCCGTGCCGAGTGTGCGACTGGACGGCAGTTTCGCGCCAGGGGCGAGGCGGCCGGTGCGGATGGCGTCGCGCAAGGCCTCCATCAGGCCGTCGCGCAGGCGCGGCCCGCGCAGGTCGAGGTGGAGGTCTTCACTCAGCGAACTGGCCCACTCCGCGTGCACGGAAATGGACCATAACAGAGTGCCAATCGCTCGTAGGGTCGAAACCATGACCACGACAGAACGACTTCCGGTGCGACCGCCCCGCCTCAACCTGGCGGAGCTGGCACCCGAGGCATACAAGGCGATGATCCGCTTCGACGCCGCGACCCGCCACGGCTTCGATCCGGCGCTGCGGCAGCTGGTGCTGATCCGGGCGTCGCAGCTCAACCACTGCGCTTTCTGCATCGACATGCACTCGAAGGACGCGCTGGCCGCCGGCGAAACGACCGAGCGCGTCATCCAGCTCTCCGCATGGCAGGAGTCGAAGCACTTCTACACGGCGAAGGAGGTCGCCGCGCTGGAGCTGACCGAAGCGGTCACCGTCCTCACCGACGGCTTCGTGCCCGACGAGGTCTTCGCCCGCGCCGCCGAGCACTTCGACGAGGCCGAGCTGGCCCAGCTGATCGCGACGATCACGGTGATCAACGCGTGGAACCGGTTCGCCGTCACGACGCGGATGGTGCCCGGCGAATACGTTCCGGGGAAGCACTGAGCTCGTGGTCTGGACCACTGTGTGAGCGGGATCGCGGGCAGGCCATACCGCCGGTTTGACCGCGGAATGGAAAAAGGGCATCCGGGTTGCGGGTGCCCTTTTCCGTGACCGGTGACTTAATTGGTCCGGGGTGATTACTGAGCGTGCTTGGCGTGCCTGGTGCATCCGCGGGCGACTAAGTAAGCAGCTGCTTAAATACGAGGTGAGCGGGTGTTTGGTGTCTTGCTGTCGGCCTGTGACGGCGACTACTGACGGTGAGTTTTACCCGCAAGGGTGAGGTCTATTCCGGATGCCGTAGTTAGCGTGGTCGGCGTGACCCGGGGATTGTTTCCCGGGGCGCGTCCGCTCTCGCTGAAATGGAGTTCCGTGATGACCCGGGGTGACGCACCGGCGGTCTGGCTGATCGCCGGAACCCGGCCGGAGGCGATCAAAATGGCGCCGGTCGTGCAGGAGATGCGCCGGTCCGGACGGCTCGAGCCGGTGCTCGTCGCGACCGGGCAGCATCCGGAACTGGTCGACCAGGCGCTTGCGGCGTTCTCGCTGACCCCGGACCTGCGGCTCGCTCTGAACCGGGTCGACGGCGGTCAGCCGGAGTTGTTCTCGCAGCTCGTCACCGGCCTTGACGCGCTCGCCGCGCGGCGCCCGCCCGCGGCGGTGCTCGTGCAGGGCGACACGACGTCCACTGTGGCCGGTGCGCTGGTCGCGTTCTGGCGCAAGATTCCCGTGGTGCACCTGGAAGCCGGGCTGCGCTCGTTCGACCTGCAATCGCCGTTCCCGGAGGAGCTGAACCGGCGGCTGGTCACGCAGACCGCGAGCCTGCACCTGGCCCCGACGCCGGCGGCCGCGCGGAACCTGCGTGCCGAAAGCGTCGACGACAGCGTTCTGCTGGTCACCGGAAACACTGTGGTGGACGCGATTTCCCGGGTGACTGACCGGGCAGTGTCCTTTGCCGACAGCGCGGTCGCCGACGTGGTCGAGTCGGCGACGCGGGGCGAATGCCGGCTGGTTCTGGTGACCGCGCATCGCCGGGAATCCTGGGGCGAGCCGCTGACCCGCATTCTGTCCGCTGTGGACACTCTGCTGGCGCGGCATCCGGACCTCCGCGTGTTGCTGCCGATGCACCCGAACCCGGCGGTGCAGGAGGCGGTCAGTTCGGCGCTCGCCGGGAATCCGCGCGCGGTGCTTACGTCGGCGCTGCCTTATGAACAGACCGCGGCGGCGATCGCGGCGAGTTCGCTCGTGCTGTCCGATTCCGGTGGTATTCAAGAGGAAGCGCCGACGTTCAAGGTGCCGGTGCTGGTGCTGCGGGACACGACGGAACGAATGGAAGCGGTCGACGCCGGCTGTGCGATGCTCGTCGGCACGGACGCCGAGCTCATTGTGGACACCGCGTCGAGGTTGTTGGCTGACCCGGCGCAGCGGGCGGCGATGAACGCGCGCACCAATCCGTTCGGTGACGGCCGGGCCGCTGAGCGCACTGAGCAGGCGGTGGCCTGGTTGCTCGGCCTGGCCGCTGAAGCGCCGGAGCCGTTTGTCCCGGAGTTGGCCGAGGTCGTGCGGTGAAGCAACGGTTCCCAGCGTGGTTGCGGCTCGGGATCATTGTCGTCGCGGTGGTCAGCTTGGTCGGCGGGATCGTCGTGGTGGTCTCGGACAGCGGCTCCGGTTCGGAAGCGGCGTCGCCGATTGAACCGGTTCTGCGGCAGCCGAAAATCGGCCTGGCCGGTCCTGGCGGCCGTGACGACCGGCGTACGTTGGTGCTGTTCGACGACGGGCGACGGTTGCGGCCGAGCCCGCCTGCGACGCAGGTCGCCGAGGAGGCGCAGGCCAACGCCATTCAGACGGCGAACCTGGTTTCCCGTTCCACCGCTTGGCGAATGCGGCCCGCCGCCGACTACCAGCGCGGCGAGCTGAACGAGTACCAGGCGGTCGTCTACGTCGGGACGGTTTACGACGCGCAGCTGCCGCCCGCGTTGCTGGACGACGTGAGCCGGACCCGGCTGCCGGTCGTGTGGATCGGCAGCAACATCTGGCAGCTGTTCGACCACGCGCCGACACTCGCCGGAAAATGGGGCTGGACGTGGGCTCCGTTCCGGGAGGACAAGGTCACGACGGTGTCCTATCGGGACACTGACCTGCGGCGCGATCCCAATGCGGGGATCGACGTCGTAGGAGTGCGGGTGACCTCTGCGAAGGCGAAGGTCTTGGCGCGGGCGAAGTCCGCTGATGGCGTGACGTCGCCATGGGCGGTCCACAGCGGATCTTTCACGTACCTCGCCGAAGTGCCGTACTCCTACGTCGGCTCGGGCGATCGTTATCTGGCGGCTGCCGACATTCTTCTCGGTGTGCTCGCACCGGACGCTCCGGAACGCCGCCGTGCGCTGGTGCGGATCGAGGACATCGGACCGCGGACGCCACCTGCTGAAGTTCGGGCGATCACCGACTACCTCAGCGGGCGCGGCGTGCCGTTTTCGCTGGCGGTGTATCCGTATTACGCGGATCCGCGCGGAGACGCGAACGGTGGCAAGGCGACGTTCGCGAGGCTGGTGGACAGTCCGGAACTCGTTGCGGCACTGCGAGACGCAGTCGCGCGGGGCGGGTCCTTGGTGATGCACGGCTACAGCCACCAATACGGCGAGACGGGCAACCCGTATTCGGGAACCAGTGCCGCAGACTACGAGTTCTACCGCGCGACCGTTGACCACAAGGACAATGTGCGGCTCAGCGGCCCGGTTCCGGAAGACTCGCCGGAGTGGTTCCGCGGCCGTGTCTCGACCGGTCTCGCCGAGTTCGACCGGGTCGGATTGCCGCGGCCGGACGCGTTCGAGTTCCCGCATTACGGCGGGTCCGCAGTGGACTATCAGGAGGCGGGTCGGATCTTCCCGATGCGGTACGACCGGGGAAGCTACTACGCCGGACAGTGCGACGGCGGCCAATGCGGACTGACGGACGTGTCCTATCGTGAGGTCTACGGCCAGTTCTTCCCGTATCCGGTCCGCGATGTCTACGGGACTGTCGTGGTGCCGGAGAACGTCGGCAACGTCGCTCCGGCCAAGTTCAACCAGCACGCCGCGCGCACCGCTGACGACATTCTGGCCGACGCGAAAACCCATCGCGTGGTGACCGACAGCGTCGTCAGTTTCTACTATCACCCGTTTCTCGGCATCGGCGACCTCCGGAAGGTGGTCGAGGGCATCGAGGGGCTCGGGTATCGCTTCGTGCCGCCCTCTGCCGTCGCCGCCTGAGCTTCTTCTGGAAGGAAAAGAAATGTCTGTCACCCGGGTCGCTCCCGCTGTCGTGTCCGCCGCCGCGATCGGTGTCGCGCCGTTCCACGGGGTGCTGTGGTTTGTCCTGTCCGTGGCCGGTTTCATCGCGATGGCGTTCACGGTTCGCTCGGTTCGGCTGCGTGCCAACGGGTCCAGGGGCCGGCACGCGGCATGACCCAGCCGTGGTGGTTCGTGCTGCTGCTGTGCTGGTGGCCGGTGCACAACCTGGTGCTGGCGGCCTTTGCCTGGCGTGCGCCGCGGCCTGCTCCGGAACGCTCGTCCAGGTCGCTGCTGTTCTGGATTGTCATTCCGGCGCTGAACGAAGAACGCGTCATCGCCAACACGGTGCGGAATGCGTTACGGCTGGGCACCCCTGAAACTCCGGTGCGAGTGTTGGTCATCGATGACGGATCCGACGACGGTACGCCGGAGATCGTGGCGGGCATCGCTGACGAACGGCTGCATGTTCTGCGGCGCGACTTGCCGCAGGCTCGGCAGGGCAAAGGCGAGGCGCTCAACGCGGGTTACCGGTACATCGACGCCATTGCCGAGCGAGAGGGCACGGTCTCGCAGACCGTCGTGGGCATCATCGACGGTGACGGGCGCGGCAGCACTGGGCTGCTCACGGAAGTGGCGGCGATGTTGCGAAGCCGAGGTGTCGGCGCGGTGCAGTGCCGGGTGCGCATCCACAATAGACAGCGATTGCTGGCGTTGTTGCAGGACTTGGAGTTCGGCGCGATCGCGGATGCTTCGCAGTCGTTGCGGGATGTTCTCGGCAGCGTCGGGATGGGTGGAAACGGGCAGTTCACGCGACTGTCAGTACTGCGGAGGTTCGGGCCTTCGCCGTGGAGCGATTGTCTGGTCGAGGACCTTGAGCTGGGTCTTCGGCTGCATCTGGCCGGGGTGCGGATCCGGTACACGCAGCGGGCTTGGGTGACTCAGCAAGGGCTGGAGGACGTGCGTCGCCTGCTGCGCCAGCGGACTCGCTGGGCACAGGGAAACCTCCAGTGCTCACGGCATTTGCGCAGTCTCGCGACCTCTCGCTTCATTGCCGGGAGCGGGTTGTTCGACTTCCTGGTCTATCTCGTGGTGCCTTGGCTGACTGTCCCGCTGTCCTTGCTGGCGGCGACGCTTCTGGTGATCGTGCCGGTGGCGTTGCTGACGGGGAACTCCTTCGGTGGTTTGGTCGCCGAGACTGGAAATCTCTCGCAGGCGGTGGCGTTGTGGCTGGCTGCGTTGCTGCTGCCCGGAATCATGTGGGCGATCGTCTACTTTGTCCGGTTGCGTGACGAACCGCTGCATCGGGCATTGCTGGCCGGGCTGTGTTACCCGGCGTTCCTGTTGCTGGGTGTGCTGGCGACATGGCGAGCGGTGTTCCGGATTGTCTTGAAGCGGAACGTGTGGGCGAAAACGGAAAGGCTGGCGGAGTTGCCAGCCTGACCGTCCTCACAGGGTGCGCAGCAGCCGTACCGGGTTTTCCATGCAGTCGGCGACGAAGCGGAGGAATCCGCCCGCGGTGCCGCCGTCGCAGACGCGGTGGTCGAACGCCAGCGTCAGCTCGGTGATCTTGCGGGCGGTGACCTGACCGTCCACAATCCACGGCCGGTCGATAATCCGGCCGACGCCCAGGATCGCGACCTCCGGGTAGTTGATGATGGCGGCCGAACCGTCCACTCCGAACACGCCGTAGTTGTTGACGGTGAACGTGCCGCCGGTGAGGTCGGCCGGAGCGAGCCGTCCGGCACGGGCTTGTTCGGTGCGGTCGGCGAGGGCGGCGGACAGGTCTTCCAGCGGGTGCTGGTGCGCGTTCCGGACCACCGGGACGACCAGGCCGCGGTCGGTCTGCGCGGCGAAGCCGAGGTGGACGGCGGACGGGATGACGATCTCGTCGCCTTCCAGATGTGCGTTCAGCTCGGGGAAACGGCGCAGGCCCGCGACGGCGAAGCGGGCGATGAGCGCGAGCAGGCTGAGCTTCGGGGCCTGCGGATCGCTGTTGAGCGCGGTGCGCAGCCGCAGCAGTTCGGTCGCGTCGACGTCCACCCAGACGGTCGCCTCGGGGATCTCGCGGCGGGAGCGGGCGAGTTTGTCGGCGACGGTTTTGCGGAGGCCGCGCAAGGGGATTCGCTGCTCGTCCGGGGTTGCCGCCGGGGGTACTGGGGTTTCCGTGGCGGCGATCGCGCGTTCTACGTCGGCGCGGCTCACGATGCCGTCGGTGCCCGTGCCGTTGAGCGCGTGAAGGTCCACTCCGGACTCGCGGGCGAGACGGCGGACTAGTGGCGAAACTACGCGGATTCGGTCCGAAGTGGACTTCAGTGCCGCGGCTGGTGGTGCTGCCGGTGCTGGTGCCTTGCTGCCGCGCGGTCGCCTCGCACGTCGGGTGCGGGTTTGGCTGGTGCCATAGCCGATCAGAACATTCCCGCTGCCCTCCGGCGTTACGACGCCGGGTTCGGTGAAGTCCGCGGCACTGTCCACAGTGATCAACGGGCTGCCGACGGTCAGCACTTCGCCAGCCGCTCCGTGCAGCGTCGCGACCCGGCCCGCGAACGGCACCGGGACCTCGACGCTCGCCTTCGCGGTCTCGACCTCCACGACGGTCTGGTCCACGGTCACGGTGTCGCCGACCGCCACGTGCCACGCGACGATTTCCGCCTCGGTCAGACCTTCGCCGAGGTCGGGCAGTTTGAAGACGGCCATCACTTCTCCCCGTCGAGCGGTGCCGCGTCGTCCCACTGGAGCCGTTCGATCGCGTCCAGGATCCGGTCGACGCCCGGCAGGTGGTGCTGTTCCAGATTCGGTGCGGGATAAGGAATGTCGAACCCGGCGACGCGCAAGACCGGCGCTTCCAGGTAATGGAAACAGTGCTCGGACAACTGCGCGGCGACCTCGGCGCCGTAGCCGCAGAATCGGCTCGCCTCGTGCACCACGACCGCGCGGCCGGTGCGGCGCACGGACGCGGCGACCGTTTCCAGGTCGAATGGCGCGAGGCTGCGCAAATCGATCACTTCGGCGTTGTATCCCTCTTCCGCGGCGGCCTCGGCAGCTTCGAGGGTCGTTCCGAGTGCGCCGCCGTAGGAAATGAGGGTGACGTCGCTGCCTTCGCGGCGGATCATCGCTTTGTCGAGACCGGGTGAACGCCGTTGCGGGTCAACGGTTCCCTTTTCCCAGTACCGGCGCTTGGGCTCGAGGAAAATGACCGGGTCCGGGCTGTCGATCGCCTCGCGCAGCAGGGTGTAGGCGTCGTCCGGCGTGGCCGGGGTGACGACGCGCAGCCCGGCCGTGTGCGTGTAGTAGACCTCGGACGAGTCGCAGTGGTGCTCGACGCCGCCGATGCCGCCGCCGTAGGGAACCCGGATCACCACGGGCAGTTCGACCTGGCCCTTGGTGCGGTTGCGGAGTTTGGCGAGGTGGCTGGTGATCTGCTCGAACGCGGGGTAGGCGAACGCGTCGAACTGCATCTCGATCACTGGGCGCAGGCCGTTCATGGCCATCCCGATCGCGGTGCCGACGATGCCGGATTCGGCCAGCGGCGAGTCGAAGACGCGGGCGTCGCCGAAGCGCGCGGCGAGTCCGTCGGTGACTCGGAAGACGCCGCCGAGCGTGCCGACGTCCTCGCCGAAGACAAGTACGCGCTCGTCCTCGGCGAGTGCGTCGGCGAGGGCGCGGTTGAGTGCGCCGGCGAGGGACAGGGTCGTGCCCGTCGTGTCCAGAGTGGCGGTCATGCCTGGTCCTCGGTGTTCTCGTGGTTCTCGTACGCCAGGTCGGCGGCCTGCTGCCGCAACGCGGCGGTCGGTTCGGCGTAGACGTGCCGGAAGAGATCCGCCGGGTCGAGCTCGGTGTCGACGTTCATCCGCTCCCGCAACGCGGCAGCTTCCTCTTCGGCGCG
Organism: Amycolatopsis sp. NPDC114503; assembly: GCF_055633655.1. NCBI lineage: Bacteria > Bacillati > Actinomycetota > Actinomycetes > Pseudonocardiales > Pseudonocardiaceae > Amycolatopsis > Amycolatopsis sp. NPDC114503. The sequence continues at coordinate 97,164 of NZ_JBVKDT010000019.1, forward strand.
CGCGTCGATCTCTTGCTGCGTCTTGTCGTCGAGGAGGCCACGGTCGGTGAGGTACTGCTTGAGGCGGCTGATCGGGTCGCGCGTGAGCCACTGCTCCACTTCGGCCTTGTCGCGGTAGCGTGTCGCGTCGTCGGCGTTGGTGTGCGACTCCATGCGGTAGGTGATGGCCTCGATGAGCGTCGGCCCTTCGCCCGCTGCAGCGCGCTCGACAGCCTGCTCGACGACAGCGTGCACGGCGGCCGCGTCGTTGCCGTCCACGAGTACGGACGGCATGCCGTAGCCGACACCCTTGTACGCGAGCGAAGGCGCAGCAGTCTGCTTCTCGAGCGGGACGCTGATGGCGTAGCCGTTGTTCTGTACGAGGAAGACGACCGGTGCCTTCCAGACAGCGGCGAAGTTCAACGCTTCGTGCGTGTCGCCTTCGCTGGTGGCACCGTCACCGACGAGAACGAGCGAGACCGTGTCCTCGCCCTTCACACGCGCAGCGTGCGCGAAGCCGACCGCGTGCAGCGTGTTGGTGGCGAGCGGCGTGCACTGCGGAGCGACGTTGGCGCGATACGGGTCGTAGCCGCAGTGCCAGTCGCCGCGCAGCAGCGTGAGCACCTCGACCGGGTCGACGCCGCGCGCGACGACGGCCATCGAGTCGCGGTAGGTGGGGAAAAGCCAGTCCTGCGGGCGAAGAGCGAGGATCGAGCCGATCTCGGCGGCCTCCTGCCCGCGCGCCGACGGGTACACCGCGAGCCGGCCCTGTTTGGTGAGCGCGGTGGCCTGGGTGTCGAAGCGGCGTCCGGAAACCATGCCGCGGTAGAGGCGGAGGAGGACGTCGTCCGCGGGCATCGCGAGAGCCGGATCGGACGTCGGCGCGCCGTCGGCGGTCACGAGGCCGAGTGGCTCGTCGCTGGGCAGGAAGTAGGACGCGGCAGTGCGTTCCGTGGTGGTCACCGACAGCTCCCATCGACAAAGACGAGTAGGCCCTGATACTCGCTGTCGGGCGATCAAGGGTCCAGACTTGATCGGCAAGTGTGGAATGATGGCCGAGTTGTGGAGTCTCCATTGGACGATTGGCTTGGGAGGTGGCGCGGATGTCCCGGCCGGATGGACAAATGGCAGCGACGCTCGACGAGGTCGACCTGAAACTGATCGCCGAGCTGAAGAAAGACGGCCGCGCCTCGATGCGCGCGCTGGCCGAACGCGCGCACATTTCGCGGGCAGGTTGCTACACGCGCGTGGAGCGGCTGCACCGCGAGGGAGTGATCACCGGGTACGCGGCGGTCACCGATCCGCGCCGGATGGGGCAGGGGCTGGCCGCGTACGTGTACTTGAAGGTCACGCAGAACTCGTGGCGCACGGTGAGCGCGGAACTCAAGCACATCCCGGAAATCGAACACGGCGGCCTGGTGTCCGGGGACAACGACCTGATCCTGTTCGTGCGGACCCGCGACGCGGACAGCCTGCGGGACTTGGTGTTCGAGCGGTTGCAGTCCATGCCGGACGTGCTCTCGACGCACACCGTGCTGGTCTTCGACGAGCTGTGAGCCTTCGTCAGGCCGGTTTGACCAGGTAGACCGCGAGCTGGAGCACCCCGGTCGCTTCGAACGGCATCGGCGCGCGGCGGTAGCCAGCCCGTTCGTAGAGGGCGATGTTGCGTTCGCTGGACGCGCCGGTGAAGAGGACGTACTGCTTCGTCTCCGGCGGGGCGTGGCGCTCGGCGTGCTCAAGAAGGACTCGCCCGAGGCCGCGCCCCGCCAGATCCGGCGCGACCATCAGGCGGCCGATCTCCCAGCCGTTGTCCTCGACCGTGCGGGCGCGGACCGCGCCGACGAGCCGGTGTCCCTGCCGGACGACCCAGCTGTGCCAGGTCGTGATCGACTCGCGGACCTCTTCGAGGTCTTCGGTCAGCGCTGGATGGTCCAGGGTGTTGTTGAGCAGGGCTTCCTGGACCCAGCAACACCGCTGGAGCACCATCAGCTCGGCGGCGTCCCCGGGTGTCGCTGGGTGCAGGGTCGCGCCGGGGAGGGTTTCGAGGTCCACCTGTTCTGTTCTAGCACCGAATCCCGGTGGTTCAGGAGCCCAGGACGAACTCCGTGCCGAACGGGTCGAGGACGGTCACCATGCGCCCGTACGGGCTGTCCTGCGCTTCGACGACCTTGCCGCCGTGTTCGACCGCCTGAGCGCCCGCCGCGTCGGCGTCGGCGACGAGGAACAGAGTGCCCCACGCCGACGCTGCGGCGGACTGGTCGCCGATGACGCCGCCGATCTCGTGGCCGTCCGGGCGGCGGAGGAAGGTGAAATCGACACCGGCGAGGTCGTCGTTGCCGTCGAGCGTGAAGGCGAAGACCTCGCAGTAGAAGTCGCGCGCCGGCTTGGGCGTGGGGGTGACGAGGTCGTTTCGCAGCAGGGTGCTGGGCTCGTTGACGAGGCGGGCGCCGGGGAGCTTGCGGCCTTGCCAGATCCCGAACCTTGCCCCGGTCGGGTCTTCCGCGACGGCGACGCGGGCGTGGTCTCCGTCGTCGTGCGGGCGGTCGAGGAGCTTGCCGCCTGCGGCGGTGACGGCTTTCGCGGTGACGTCGCAGTCGTCGGTGGCGAAGTAGACGGTCCAGCCTGGTCGGGGGTCGGTTGCTTGGCGCAGGCCGGCGACGGGGAGGTCGCGCAGCAGGCAATGGCCGCCGTCGAACGTCCAGCCGAGGACAGCGCTGTAGAAGCGTCGCGCACGGTCCAGGTCCGGCACGGCGAGGTCGATCCAGGTCGGGGTGCCGAGCGGCTGGTTGCGGTCGACGGTGCTCATCGAGGTCCCTTCGTCGGTGATGCGGCGACGGTAGGGCGGATTGCGGACAGCGGCGGTCCTCGGCTGCTCAGCATGTGGGAGGCGGTGGCCGGGTCCGGTGCGGCGCACGCATTCTTGACCGGGCACCCCGGATCGGAATGGCAGGCGAGAATGAGCACGTCCCCGCTCGAAAACCCCGCTTGGGCTGCGTTGAGCGGTCCGCACGCGTCGTTCGCGGAGCAGAAGGGGCAGGTACTGCGGTATCCGGTGGACGTCTCTCCGTTCCTCGCCGTGCCGGACGAGCCGGACGAGCGCGTGTGGCACGACATCGCCGACCTCATCGGTCCGGGCGCGTCGACGGTCGTGGTCGGCGCGGTCGGGACGCCGCCGCCCGCGGACTGGACGGTGGAGGCCGAGATCGCCGGGGTGCAGATGGACGGTTCGGCCGCCCCGGCAGCCGCCGACGCCGAGGCGGTACGGCTGACCGAGGCGGACGTGCCGGAGATGCTCGAGCTGGTGTCCCGGACGAAACCCGGCCCGTTTCTGCCCCGGACGATCGCTTTGGGCGCCTACTTGGGCATTCGCCGTGACGGGGTCCTGGTAGCGATGGCGGGCGAGCGGATGCATCCGCCGGGGTGGACGGAGATCAGCGCGGTGTGCACGGACCCGGCGTTCCAGGGGCAGGGGTTGGCGGCCCGGCTGGTGCTGGCGGTGGCCGCGGGGATCCGGGAGCGCGGAGAGCGGCCGTTTCTCCACGCCGCCGGGACGAACACCGGCGCGATCCGGTTGTACGAGAAGCTGGGGTTCCGGCTCGCCCGGCAGATGCAGTTCGGTGCTTATCAGGCTCCCTCGCGGTAATCGGCGGTCCCGGCGAGGATTTCGGCCAGGCCCGTCGGACGGAGTAGCGGGTCGAGGTGGCCGACGGGCAGGGAGTGCACGTCGAAGGGGTTGTCGGGCGTGAGGGCGTCGGCTTCTTCGATGAAGTGGTCTTGCAACGCAAGCGGCATGCTGGCGTCTGCGGTCAGCCGGACGTAGCTGTGCGGGATTCGGCCCCAGGCCGCCGGGTCAACGAGGTCGGTACCGGCGTCTCGCGATTCGTCGGGGACGAGGGTGGACAGGAAAGCAATCACCTCTGCGTCGGTGCCGTTGGTGGTCCAGGCGCGTTTCAGCGCGGCTAGGTGTGCGGGATCGGTGGTGCGCCAGTTCATCCGGACTGCGTCTAGGCGTCGTGGGTCGCCGATGGGGCTGAGGCCGGTGTCGGGTGGTCTGAAGGCTGGGGTGGCGAGGTAGTCGGCCGCGGTGCCGGTGACGCAGCACCAAGCGGAGACGTAGACGGTTCGTGCCAGCAAGTCCGGGACAGCGTTGGCGACGCTCGTGACGGTGAAGCCGCCGCGGCTGTGACCTAGGAGGATCACCGGCCCGTATTCGCTTACTCGGCGGACGGTTTCGGCGACGTGTGCGACGTTGTCGGCGTGCGAGATGCCAGCGAGCGGCGATGGTTCTTCGGCGAAGGCCGCGAGGTCTTGGGCCTGGTAGGCGGTGGAGAAGCCGGCGGTGCCGTGGCCGGGGAGGTCGACGGCGAGGCTGCGGTGGCCGCGCAGGGCCAGTTCGCGTTGGAGCGCGGTGAAGCAGCGTCCGGAAGCGTAGGAGCCGTGCACGAGGACGAACGTTGGCTGCATGCGAGGGAATCCTTCTGGCTAGGGGCTGGGCGTGACTGTCCATTGTGGATCTAGGGGGAGTTAGGGGTCGTTGCGTGCGGCGGGCGCGGTTACCGTGGGTCGGCGAAGAAGGATCCGTGGCCGGGTCGTCCCGGCGCAGACGTCGGAAAGGCGGTGGGACGACATGACGGGTAGCGCGAATTCCGACGAGGACAGCTGGTTTCGCCGCTTTCACACGTCGCCCGAGGCGAAGGCAAGGCTGGTGTGCCTGCCGCACGCCGGGGGTTCGGCTCCGTTCTACTTCCCGGTTTCGCGGGCGCTGACGCCGGACATCGAGGTGCTGGCGGTGCAGTACCCGGGCCGCCAGGACCGGCGGCACGAGCCGTTCCTGACCACCATCGACGCGCTGGCGGACCGGATCGCCGACCTGCTGCGCGGCCGCGACGACCTGCCGCTCGCGTTGTTCGGCCACAGCATGGGCGCGATGATCGCCTTCGAGGTGACCCGCCGGCTGGAGGCCGCGGGCGCCACGGTGGACACACTTTTCGTGTCCGGACGTCGGGCACCGTCGCGGCATCGCGACGAGAACGTGCACACCCGCACCGACGACGGCGTGATCGACGAACTGCGCCGGTTGAGCGGCACCGAAATGGATCTGCTCGGCGACGACGACGTCGTGCGGATGATCCTTCCCGTGGTGCGCAACGACTATCGTGCCGTGGAGACCTACCGGTACCGACCGGGCTCGCCGCTGGCGGCCCCGGTGGTCGCGTTCACCGGCACCGACGACCCGGTCGCCTCGGTCGACGAGGTCCGGTCGTGGGGCGACCACACTTCGGCGGGCTTCGAGCTGGTCCCGCTCGCCGGCGGGCACTTCTTCCTGACCCGGCACCAGGACGTGATTCTCCGGCATCTGACCGATCGGCTTGTCGACAAGGGGCGTGCACATGTCTGAGGCACTGGCGGTCGGATTCGACAGCAGGCTCGAGGAACTGCGGGAGATCAAAGAGGCCGCGCGCCGCGGTCCCGACGACGCCGCGACCGCCCGGCAGCACGACCGAGGCAAGCTGACCGCGCACGAGCGCATTGAACTGCTGCTCGACCCAGGTTCCTTCACCGAGATTGAGTCCTTGCGCCGGCACCGCGCGACGGCGTTCGGCCTCGAACACCGGAAGCCGTATTCGGACGGCGTGGTGTGCGGCTGGGGAACGGTGTACGGGCGCACGGTTTTCGTGTATGCCCACGACTTCCGCATTTTCGGCGGCGCGCTTGGCGAGGCGCACGCGCAGAAGATCCACAAGGTGATGGATCTTGCCGCCGCGGCGGGTGCGCCGTTGGTGTCGCTCAACGATGGTGCGGGCGCGCGGATTCAGGAGGGGGTGACGGCGCTCGCCGGGTACGGCGGGATCTTCCAGCGCAACACCCGGTCCTCGGGAGTCATTCCGCAAATTTCGGTGATGCTCGGCCCGTGCGCTGGCGGTGCCGCGTATTCGCCCGCGTTGACGGATTTCGTGTTCATGGTGCGCGAAACCTCGCAGATGTTCATTACCGGCCCGGACGTGGTGCACGCGGTGACCGGCGAGGAGATCACCCAGAACGGTCTTGGCGGCGCGGACGTGCACGCTTCGACGTCGGGTGTGGCCGCGTTTGTCTACGACGACGAACCCAGCTGTCTCGAGGACGTGCGCTACCTGATTTCGTTGCTGCCGTCCAACAACAACGAGGTGCCGCCGGTGGAGCCGACGGCCGATCCGGCGGACCGTCGTACGGACAAGCTCCTTGAGGTGGTGCCGACGGACTCGGCCCGCGCGTACGACATGTGCGCCGTGATCGAGGAAATCGTCGATGACGGCGAGTTCCTCCAGGTACACGCCGGTTGGGCGACGAACGTGGTGTGCGCCTTGGCGCGGCTGAACGGACACGTGGTCGGGATCGTGGCGAACCAGCCGGCGACGCTCGCCGGGGTCCTCGACATCGAGGCGAGCGAGAAGGCCGCGCGGTTTGTGCAGACGTGCGACGCGTTCAATATTCCGCTGGTGACGCTGGTCGACGTGCCGGGCTTCCTGCCAGGGGTGGACCAGGAACACGGCGGCATCATCCGGCACGGGGCGAAACTGCTGTACTCCTACTGCAACGCGACGGTGCCGCGGGTGCAGATGATCCTGCGGAAGGCCTACGGCGGCGCGTACATCGTGATGGACTCGCGCTCGATCGGCGCGGACGTTTCGCTGGCGTGGCCGACGAACGAGATCGCGGTGATGGGCGCCGAGGGCGCGGCGAACGTGATCTTCCGGCGCGAGATCAACGCGGCCGACGACCCGGAGGCGGTGCGGCGGCAGAAGATCAAGGAGTACAAGACCGAGCTGATGCACCCGTACTACGCGGCCGAGCGGGGTCTGGTCGACGACGTGATCGAGCCCGGCCGGACGCGGGAGATGCTGATCCGGTCGCTGACGATGTTGCGGGCCAAGCACGCCGACGTCCCGGCGCGCAAGCACGGGAATCCGCCGATGTGATGGCGGTCCGGGTGGCGCGGCGAGGAACGGGGGATGTGGTGGGGTCGGTTGGAGTGGTGGATCCGGGGCTGGGTGCGGAGGTTCTTGCCGCGGGTGGTGAATCGAGTGCGGCGGAGTTGCTCGTTGTGCGGGGCGAATCGGCCGGGATCGGGGCTTCTCGGAAGCAGGGGGAGTCGGCTGGGCCGGAATCTGGCGGGACGCTCGGTGAGCGATCCGCTGCGATGACGTCTGCAGACGTGGCCAGGGCGGAGGATCCTGCGGCGCAGGGGGATTCGGCTGGGATTGAAACTGCCGGGGAGTGCGGTGAACAGCGTGCTGCTGCGGTAGCGCCCGCAATACGTGTGGTGCGGGGGAATCCGGATGATGTCGAAGTGGCTGCGCTGTTGGTGGCGTTGGCCGCAGTCGGTCAGGCCACGGAGACTGGGCGCGAGGAAATTGCTGTGCCGTCACCTCGGCAACCGTCCACAAGGTTTGTTCCGGCGACGAGCTGGCGGGCACGGTAGTCCGGCCGCGCGACGAAGCGAAGGAGCGGGGCCCGCATCGGCGCAGGGCGATGCGGGCCTTCTGCAGCACCGCAGTTCCGGCTTCGGCAGCCACGCGGAACGCCGGTCTTCGAGATGGCCAGTTTGGGCGAAGTGCCGATCTCGAAGATCGACGGCGAGTAGCGGAAGCGTTGCGCCACAGAAGAACAACTACATCGTCCACAATAGACGAAACGGGGCGAGGTCCAAGATCCATGCCCCCAAGCTACCGCCGCCGGTCGAACATCTGCACGGTATCGATCTGGTGAATCAGGCGCGCGACGGTGCTGTCCAGGCAGTGTGGATGCAGCCGCCGGGGAATCAGGCGTGTACCGCGGTGCTGTCCAGATACGTAAGCACAGCGCGGATGCGGCGGTTTTGATCCCGGCTGGCCTCCAGGCCGAGCTTCGCGAAGATGTTGCTGATGTGGTTCTCCACTGCCCCCTGAGTCACCACCAGGGCCTTGGCGATGGCAGCGTTCGACAGGCCCTGTGCCATCTGCGCCAGCACCTCGGTCTCCCGCGCCGTCAACGCCTCCAGCGGATCGCGGCTGCGGGACAGCATCTGCGCGACCACGTCCGGGTCGATGGCCGATCCTCCGCCGGCGACGCGGCGGACTGCTTCCAGGAAGTCGGCGACGTCGGCGACTCGTTCCTTCAGCAGGTAGCCGACGCCGGAGGTGCCTTCCGCGATCAGGTCTACCGCATAGCTTCCTTCCACGTACTGCGACACCACGAGCACCGGCAAGCCGGGGATTTCCTTGCGGGCGGCCAAAGCCGCGCGCAGGCCTTCGTCGGTGAAGGTCGGGGGCATGCGGACGTCGGCAATGACCAGGTCGGGGCGGTGGTCTCGGATCGCCACCAGCATATCGTCGCCGTTGTCGACCGCGGCGGCGGTTTCGATGCCGACGTCCGCGAGCAGGCTTTGCACTCCGGCGCGCAACAACACCGAGTCTTCAGCGATCACGACGCGCATTTTCCTAGCCTCCACAACAGGATTCACCAGCGGACGGGCAGATCGGCCCGCACGACGGTGGGGCCGCCGACGGGGCTGACGACGGTGAGCACGCCGTCGATCGTGGCGGCGCGGTCGGCCAATCCGGCCAGGCCGCCGCCGGGGCGCATCGAGGCGCCGCCGTGGCCGTTGTCGGTGATTTCGACGACCACGGTGTCGTCGTCGCGGGTCACTCGCACGGACGCGCGGTCGGCGCCGGAATGTTTGGTCACGTTGGTGAGCGTTTCGCTCACGATGAAGTACGTCGTCGTTTCTACAGGTGCGGGCGGACGGGGTTGTACGGTAACCTCGACCTCAATAGGGATAGGCATTCTTGCGGTAAGAGAAGACAACGCTGCGTCCAGGCCCCGGTCCTGGAGCACCGGCGGATAGATCCCGCGCGCCAGGTCGCGCAACTCCGAAACAGCGAGTTTCGCGTCGGCGTGCGCGGCTCCGATGAGTTCGCGGACCGCGGTCGGGTCGTCGAGATCGAGTTTGAGCTGGGCCCGGCCCAGGCTCATCGCGACGGACACCAGCCGCTGCTGTGCGCCGTCGTGCAGGTCGCGTTCGATCCGGCGTCGTTCGGCTTCCACCGCGTCGACTCCGCGCGCTCGCGAGTTCTGCAGCTGCACCGTGCGCGCTTCCAGCTGCGCGGTGCGGTTCGGGCCGAGGAACGACCCCGCCAGTTCGCCGTGCATCGCCCCGATGCGCGGTGCCACGAAAATCCCGAAAGGAGGTACTGCGGTGGACACGACGCCCGCCACGAATTCCACTATGCCCAGCGGAAAAGCGATCAGCACGAACGCGAACTCGCGCCAGGTGGCGGGGTCGAGCAGCCGCGCCTGCCACACCGCGAGCATGCCCGGGCCCGCCGGACGGCGGCGGACCGGTTCGGCGATGGCGACGCCCAGCATCTGGCGCGCCCAGCGTCGTTCGAAGGCGCAGTACGAACGCATCAACGAGGTCGCGACCAGCAAGATCGGGATGCCGATCCACAGCATCGTCGTCCCGACGCCGACCAGCATGGTCACCAGGATCAGCACGAACGCGGCGAGCCGGATCGGGAGGCTCAGCACGAGAAACCCGATCGTGCGCATGGTCGGCGGCCGCGTCACGGGCATAGCGCGATCCGTTCCAGTTCCGGCACGAGGTCGTCGAGAGTGGGCGTCGCCAGCATCTCGTCGCGCACCTCGAGCGCGCATTCCCGAAAGGACGATTCCTCCAGCAGCCGGCACACTCCGTCGCGGACGCTCGCGGGCGTCACGTCCTCGAGGTCCACCAGCAATCCGTTGCCGCGCTTCGCCTGAGCCACCGCGGAGCCGCGTTCGCTCCACGTGGTGCCCGGGATGACGAGCTGCGGGACGCCGTTCACCACCGCGTTGCTGATCGTCGCGCCGCCGCCCTGGTGCACGATCGCCGAGCACGAGGCGAGGAGTTCGTTCATCGGCACGAAATCGACCGCGCGGACGTTGTCCGGGATCGCGCGCACGGACGCGAGCTGGCTCGCGTTCAACGTGGCGATCACTTCGATGTCGAGGTCGGCGAGGCCGTCCAGCAGGTCGCCGACGGAGGTCTCCTCGACGCCGAGCACCTGCCGGTTGGAGATGCCGAGGGTGAGCATCACCCGCGGCCGCTCCGGCTGCTCCAGCACCCACGAGGGGATCGCCATCGGCTTGTTCTGCGGCACGAACCGGGCCGGGACGTAGTCGACGTCCACGCCGTCGTACCGCAGATATGACGGATGGCAGTCGATGGTCCGCACGCCGTAGCGGAGAGCTTCGTCGTAGTCCGCGCCGAACCGGCCGACCGCGGCGGACATCCACGTCACGAACGGGTCCGGCGAGGTGTCTTCGGGACGGCTGGCTCTGAGGTCGCGGTACTGCGCGCCGATGCGGGCGGTCTGGTCGGCGGCGTACATCATCCGCAGGTGCGGCACCCCGAGTGCGTGCGCGACGATCGGCGCGGCGTAGATCATCGGGTCCCACACCACGAGGTCCGGCTGCCACTGGCGGGCGAAGCGGACGAGCTCGTCGAGCAGCGAGTCCGGCGTGGTCCAGCGGAACACGTCGACCCAGTGCTCGTAGACGTTGCGCACGTACTCGTCGGTGTAGCACTCGGGGCGGCTTTCGGAGATCCGGAAGTCGCCCTGCATCGCGTTGTTGCCGTCGACCTGCAGCTGGCGGTGCCGGGCGATGTCGAGTTCGTCGCCGAACCACATGGCGTCCAGCCCGGTTTCGGCGAACGACGCGACCTCGCGCGGGTTGCGCTGCCCGACGAAGCGCACCTCGTGCCCGGCCGCGGCCAGCGCCCAGCCCACCGGAGCCATGCTGTAAACGTGCGTCCTCGTCGGGAAGACCATCAGCATCACGCGCATCGCGGCAGCTCCGGGTTCGTAGTCACAGGAGAACAAGGGAAACGGTAGGGCCGCGCCACCGCCGCGCCCACCCGGTAGGGGACCCCTGAATCCGGCGCGGGCAAGGAGGATTTGGCTCGGCTTTAGATGCCCCTTAGGGGCTGGTGGCGCGCGGGCCGCGGCGGATAGACAGGTAACCGGATCCGGCCGCGCTGTGCCGGAGAAGGACGAGGGAGGCGAACGAGGTGATGAGCATGGCCGTGGCGCCCACCGCGAAAGGCTGGGTCCCGTTCGGCGAGCACCGCACCTGGTACCGGGTCACCGGGCAACCGGGAGGGGCGGCTCCCGCCGTGGTCGTGGTGCACGGCGGGCCGGGCAGCACGCACGACTACCTGCTGAGCCTGACCGAACTCGCCGGGCACGGATTCCCGGTCGTGCACTACGACCAGCTCGGCAGCGGCGGGTCCAGCCGGCTGCCGGACGCCGGCCCCGGGTTCTGGAACCCGGAGCTGTTCGGCGACGAGCTGGACAATCTGGTGCACCGGCTCGGGATCGAGGACAACTACGTCCTCTATGGACAGTCGTGGGGCGGACTGGTCGTCGCGCGGCACGCCGCCGAGCGTCCGGACGGCCTGCGCGGGCTGGTGATCGCCAACTCGCCGGCGTCGTACGAGTTGTGGCGCAGCGAGATGGACCGGCTGCGCGCGCTGCTCCCGCCCGGTGTCGACGAGGGCCTGCGGGCGCACGAAACGGCCGGCACCACGGACACACAGGAGTACTTCGATCTCATGCGCGTCTTCTACGACCGGCACGTCTGCCGCGTGCTGCCGTGGCCTGCCGACTACGTCGCCTCGTTCATGGAGATGGCCGACAACAACACCGTCTACTCGGTGATGAACGGCCCCAGCGAGTTCACCGTCACCGGCACGCTCGCGGACTATTCGGTGGTCGACCGCCTCGACGACATCGAGGTGCCGACCCTGCTCATTTCCGGTGCGCACGACGAGGCCACCCCGGCCACCGTGCAGCCGTACTACGACCGGATCCACGACGTGCGCTGGGAGATCCTCCCGGAATCGAGCCACGTCCCCCATCTCGAGGAACCGGAACGGTTCCGCGAAATCCTGCTGGGATTCCTGCAGGAAGTCCATTCCCCCGCCGAAAGAGAGGTCGCCAGTCATGGATGAGGCCAGCCAGGCCGGATCGGCGGTCGTGTTCCCCGGGATGAGCCCGTGCCGGTTCGTCGACTTCGGCAAGTTCCTGCTCATCAACCCCTTCGCGCGCAGGCTCATCAAGGACGCCGACGACCGGCTGGGCTACTCGCTGGTCGACCGCTTCCGCGAGGCCGAGGGCGACTACTCCGAGTACGCCCAGGTCGGGTTCATGCTCACCTGCGTCGCGCTCGCCGAATGGGCCGAACAGGAGTACGGGATGAGCCCGGACTACTGCACCGGCCCGAGTTTCGGCGAGAAACCGGCCAGCGTGTACGCCGGTTCGCTGACTTTCCCGGACGCGGTGTGGATGACCGCGAAGCTCGCGCAATGCCTCGACGAGTTCTTCGCGACCGAGCACACCGACGTCGTCACGCACTCGTTCGTCCGCACCCCGGAAGAGAAACTGCGCGACGCGCTGACAGAACTCGACGGGCGCGGCGAATGGGCCGACATCTCCTGCTACATCGACCACGACTTCTACATGGTCTCGGTGCGGGAGCGGAACCTCGACTGGCTCAAGCAGACCGTGCGGAGCATGGGCGGGCTGTCGCTGTACACGATGCGTCCTCCGCTGCACTCGCGCGCGTTCGGCGCGTTGCGGCGCAAGGCCGAGGACGAGGTGCTCGGCGGCCTCGACTTCCATGATCCCCTCCTTCCGATCATCGCTGACCAGGACGGTTCGGTGCTGCGGTCCGGCGAGCAGGTCCGGAAGATGCTGCTGGACAGCATCGTCGAGCCGCTGCGCTGGCCGGACGTCGTCTCGTCGCTCGAACAGCTCGGCGTGCGCAAGCTGTGGGTGGCCGGGCCGGACACGCTGTTCGGCCGCGTCCGCGCCACCACCAGCCGGTTCGAGGTGACCACGGTGAACCCGCGGCTCGCGCTGCAGCCGCGGCGGCGCGGCGCGGGTCCCTCGCGGGTCAGCTAGCCGGCTGCAGCTGCGACAGCGTCGCCCAGAGACGTCCGGGGTTCTCGAACGTCTCCAGGTTCAGCGCGTCGTCGGAGAACCGGACGTTGTATTTCTCCTCCAGCACCGCCAGCAGTTCCACCGTGGCGAGCGAGTCGAGGCCGTACTCCTTGAGCGGGGTCTCGGCGGTCAGCGCCTCGTCGGCGGGCAGGAACGGGAGGTACGGGCGGAGGGCTTCGTCGAAAGAGCTGTCCCACATGGCTACTCCGGTGGCTGGGTCGGGCACTTCACCAGGCAGGGAAACCGACCGCCCGGTTCGGTTTTGAACTTTACCCCGCGCCGCCGCGCCCGAGCGACGCACCGGCACCCCTATTACTCATCCGACCACAAGCAGGCCGACCCCCCACCCGGCACGGAACCGTTGCTGCGAAGCCATGAGGCCGTGACCGTGGTCGGGTTGGCAGGGATCGGCACAGTACGCGGAGGACCACGATGGACACGACGACCACCTCGGGACTGCACGCGCGTTTCCTGCGCGGGCTGGCCCGTTCCGAGTCCCGGCCGGCGGTCAGCGTCGGCGGGCAGACGCTGACCTACGGCGAGCTGCACGAGCGGGCGTTGCTGTGGGGCGGGGCGCTGGCGGAGTCCGGTGCCCGCACGGTAGGGGTGCTGGCCGGGAAGGGAGTCACTGCCTACGCCGGGATTCTGGCGGGGCTGTACGCGGGGGCGACGGTCGTCCCGCTGCGGCCGGACTTCCCGGCGGCCCGGACCGCGCAGATGGTCGAGGCCGCGGAGGTGGACGCGATCATCGCCGACGAACGCGGTTTGACCGTGGCTCCGCCGGTGAAGACGCTCCTGGCTCCGGAAACCAGCCAGAAGGGACTGGTTGACCCGAAAGCAGCGCTCAGCGAGCCCATGGACGTGCGGCCCGAGGACTCCGCGTACGTCCTGTTCACCTCGGGCTCCACCGGACGGCCGAAGGGAGTCCGGATCGGCCACGGTTCCACCGAGCATTACTTCGGCCTGCTCGACGCGCGGTACGACTTCACGCCGGACGACGTCTTCTCCCAGACGTTCGACCTGAACTTCGACTGCGCGATGTTCGACCTCTTCTGTGCGTGGGGCGCGGGCGCGGAGGCGGTGGTCCTGCCGGGCGCGGCGTACCGGAATGTGCCGGCGTTCGCGGAGGACCGCGGCCTCACCGTGTGGTTCTCCACGCCGAGCGCGATCGACCTGGTGCGTCGCACCGGACGGCTCACCCCGGATGCGATGCCTGGCCTGCGGTGGAGCTTCTTCGCCGGGGAAGCGCTGACCGTCCGCGACACCGCGGATTGGCGGGCAGCGGCGGGCAATTCCGTCACCGAGAACCTCTACGGCCCCACGGAGCTGACCATCACCGTCGCCGGGTACCGGTGGGACGACGAGGAAACCCCGCGCGTGGCGGTGAACGGCGTGGTGCCGATCGGCGCGGTGCACGAGGGGCACGAGTACCTGCTCATCGACGAGAACGAGGCGGGGGAGGGCGAACTCGCCATCGCCGGACCGCAGCTGACGCCGGGCTACCTCGACCCGGCCGACGAGAAGGGCCGGTTCCTCGACCGCGACGGGCAGCGGTTCTATCGCACCGGCGACCGGGTGCGTCGGCTCGGCGGCGACGATCTGGCGTATCTCGGGCGGCTCGATTCGCAGGTGCAGGTGCTCGGCTGGCGCGTGGAGCTCACCGAAGTGGAGCACGCGCTGCAAGAGTGCGGAGTGCAGGCGGTGGCCCTCGGCGTGCAAGGCGAGAGCGGGACCGAGCTTTTCGTCTTCTATACCGGGCCGCAGCGGCCGGTGATCGAGCTGGTGCGAGCGTTGCGGGCGGTGTTGCCCGAGGGCGTGATCCCGCGGCGGTACGAGCATGTCGAGGAGTTCCCGCTGAATTCCAACCGAAAGATCGACCGGAAGACCCTCGGCGCGCGGGCCGCGGAGATCCTGAGCCCGGTGCCCGCTTAACGTCCGTGAAGGGCTCCTTGAGGGAATCAGATTCCCTCAAGGAGCCCTTCACGGACCGGCAGACTGCCAGCTAGGGGCCGTTAGGGGTGTGGATCACCGCCTGCGCGCGGATAACTTTCCGGACGTCGGGGAGCTATCCCGCGCAGGCACGGTGATTCTACGAATCCTTTCGGGAGTGGCAGTCGTGAACGAATCCGGTTCTCTCGTCCATGCCCTGCTCGACGCGGCGGTGGCCAGTGCGCCGGACGCCGCCGCGGTGCGCGACCGGGCGGGGGTGTGGACGTATGCCGAGCTGGCCGCTTGGAGTCACGCGGTGGAGGCGGTCCTCGCGCGACGCGGGGTGAAGCGCGGCGACCGCGTGGTGGTGCAATTGCCGACGGACCGGGCGCTGGTCGCGCTCTTCCACGGCACTTCCCGCCGGGGCGCGGTGTTCGTGCCGATCAACCCGGCGATGAAACAGTTCCACTTCGACTCCGTCGTCGAGAACGCCGAACCGGTGCTGATCGTTCAGCCGGAGCAACTGCCTCCACTGTGGACAGAAGTCGAAGAGGCCTACCGCGAGCAGCTCCGTGTCGAGCCGACTGAAGTCGATCTGGACGACGTCGCGGTCCTCGTTTACACCTCCGGCAGCACGGCCGCGCCCAAGGGCGTCATCGGACCGCACCGGCAGGTCACCTTCGCGGCCGGCGCGATCCAGGCGGTGCTCGGCTACCGTCAGGACGACGTCGTTTTCTGCCGGTTCCCGATGTCCTGGGACTACGGCCTGTACAAAGTCCTCCTCTCGACGCTCGGCCGCAGCGAGATCGTGCTCGCCGACGCCGAGTCTGATCTTCGCCTGCTGCAACGGATGCGCGAGGTCGGCGCGACGGTCGTCCCGATCGTGCCTTCGCTCGCGACGATGATCGCCACCCTCGCCGGGCGCGACCAGGAAAAACCGGCTCCGGTGCGGCTGTTCACCAACACCGGTGCGGCGCTGCCGGATTCGACCATCGAGAAGCTCCGCGAGGCCTTCCCCGACGTCCGTGTCGTCCGCCAGTTCGGCCAGACCGAGTGCAAGCGGATCACCGTGATGCCGCCGGAGGAAGACACCGAACGTCCGGGTTCGTCGGGCCTTCCGCTGCCCGGCACGACCGTGCACATCCTCGCCGCCGATGGAACTCCGTTGCCCGCAGGCGAAATCGGCGAGATCGTGGCTGCCGGACCGCACGTGATGCCCGGCTACTGGCGCGCCCCGGAGCTGTCCGCGCGAGCGTTCCGCCGCGACGAGGCCACCGGCGAGCTCCGGCTGCACACCGGCGATTACGGTCGGCTCGACGAGGACGGCTACCTCTACTTCGAGGGTCGCCGCGACGACATGTTCAAGCGCAAGGGAATCCGGATGTCCACTTTGGAGATCGAGGCGGCCGCGATGGACATCCCCGGCGTGCGCGCGGCGGGCGCGATCCCGCCGAGCGAGACGCGGGACCTGGCGATCTGCGTGGAAAGCGACCTGCCGCCGACCACGGTGCTCAAGGAACTGGCGCAGCGGCTGGAGCCGCAGAAGGTGCCCGCGCTGTGCCACGTCGTGGACGAGTTCCCGCTCACCGCGCACGGCAAGAACGCGACGAAGGAACTCGCCCTGCTGGTGGAAGGTGCCCGCAAATGAGCAAGTACGACGAGCTGGCCGCACGGTTCGGCACGCCGGCTTACGTATACGACCTCGACGTGACCGCCCAGTCGCGTGATCAGCTGTTCAGCCTGCTGCCCGAAGGGTTCGCGGTCTACTACGCGCTGAAGGCCAACCCGCATCCGGAGATCGCCCGCGAGCTGCGCGAGGGCGGTTGCCGCGCGGAGATCAGCTCGACCGGCGAGCTGGCCAACGCGCTGACCGCCGGGTTCGCGCCGGAGGACATCCTCTACACCGGCCCAGGCAAAACAGACGGCGAACTGGACACGGCGATCACCGCTGGCGTCCGGCTGTTCTCCGTGGAATCGCTGACTGACCTGCAGCACGTCGGTGCCGCGGCGGAACGGCAGGACACTGTTGCGCGTTGTCTGCTGCGGGTGAACACCACGCAGGGCAGCGCGTCGACCGGGATCCGGATGATGGGCCGGCCGTCGCAGTTCGGCGTCGACGCCGAGACGTTGCCTGAGCTGATGCCGCTGCTCAAGGCGGTCGCCGGGGCCAAGATCGTCGGCGCGCACTTCTTCACCATGAGCAACGCCCAGGACGAGGACGCGCTGCTCGGCGAGTACGAATTCGTGCTGCAGTCGGCCTCGCAACTGCGCCAGGAAGTGGGGCTGCCTCTAGAACTGCTCGACATCGGCGGCGGGTTCTCGTCGCCGTACGCGGTTCCCGGCGAGCGTACCGACTACCCCAAGCTGCGCAACGGGTTGGAGCAGCTTCTCGATCTCTATCTGCCGGAATGGCGCAGCGGCGAGGTCGAGCTGGCCTGCGAATCCGGCCGGTATCTCTCCGGGACTTGCGGAACGCTGCTGGCCGGTGTGGTGAACGTGAAGGAAAGCCGCGGCCACCGGTTCGTCATTCTCGATGCCGGAATCAACGTCGTCGGCGGGCTTTCCGGGATTGGACGCCTGTTGCCCGCCGCGGTCGGCGTCGAGCAGATCGGCGACAACCCGGGGCAACTCGTCGGTCCACTGTGTACTCCCGGGGACTCGCTCTCGAAAGCCGCGAAGCTGCCCGAGCTGGCCGCCGGAGACCTGCTGACCGTGCCGAATGTGGGTGCATACGGCGTCACCGCGAGTCTGATCAGCTTCCTCGGCCGTCCCGCGCCGACCGAGGTCGTGGTCCGGGGCGACGAGGTCATCTCAGTGTCGCGATTGGACTATCAGCGAGCCTATGAGGTGTCGCCATGAGCGAGGAAGTCCGCGCTTACGGCAGCAGCATCGTCGAAGAACCCAGCGGGCGCACGGTGATCGTGAGCAGCATGGCGTCCGACTCGCACACCTGGAACCTCGTCTACCTCGAACTTCTGGTGGCAGAACTGGGTTTCGACGTGGTGAACCTCGGCGCGTGCGTTCCGGACGAGCTGCTGGAGTCCGAATGCGTCAGCCGCCGCCCGTCGATGCTCGTGCTGAGCAGCGTCAACGGGCACGGCTACCAGGACGGCCTCCGGGTCGTGCAGCGGCTGCGGGCGATTCACGAACTGCGTCGGCTGCCGATCGTCATCGGCGGCAAACTCGGCACAGGCGGACCGCTTTCCGACGAGCAGACCGCGGAACTGCTGTTCGCCGGGTTCGACGGAGTCTTCGACGAGCAGAACGCCGCCGCCTTCCGGCACTTCGCGGCCACGCTTCCCGGCGGGGTCAGCCAGTTGGAGGGAGCGTGAGCTTCGAGCGGTTCGTAGCGCAGCGGCACGCGGCCGGGGAACTGGTCGTGCAGCCGCGCATGGGCTTCGACAGTCCGGCCGCGATGCGTGCCGGGCTGATCGCGACCAAGCTCGCGAACGCCGCGACCGTCGGCACGCTCACGCTCGACAGCTACACCCGCGTCCGCGACACCGATTCCGCGGACCATGCGCTGCGCAACGGAATTCCGCTCAACGGCTACCCGATCGTCAACCATCCGCCCGAAGTGACCCGGGCGATGCTCGACGGTCTCGAAGGCCCGGATTTCCCGGTGCAGGTCCGGCACGGTTCCGCCCGGCCGGCGGACATCTTCCGCGCGATGATCGCCGCCGGTCTGCACGCCACCGAAGGCGGCCCGATTTCCTACTGCTTGCCCTACAGCCGCACGCCGCTCGACGAATCCGTGCGGAATTGGGCGTATTGCTGCGATCTGCTGGTCGACGCGGAACATCCGGGCGGCCGTCCGCATTTGGAGACGTTCGGCGGCTGCATGCTCGGACAGCTGTGCCCGCCGAGCGAGCTGGTCGCGATCAGCGTGCTGGAGGCGTTGTTCTTCTACCGCAGGGGTGTGCGCAGCATTTCGGTGAGCTACGCGCAGCAGACGAGCCTCCAGCAGGACCGCGAAGCCGTTGCCGCGCTGCGCCGGTTGTGCGCCGAGTTCTTGCCGGAAGCGACCTGGCACGTGGTGATCTACGCCTACATGGGCCTTTTCCCGCGCACGCCCGACGGCGCGATGTTGTTGCTGGGCAAGGCCGCCGAGCTGGCGATGAGCACCGGCTCGGAGCGGCTGATCGTCAAGACCGCCGCCGAAGCCCACCGCATCCCGACTGTCGCCGAGAACGTGACTGCGCTCGAACACGCGGCAGCGTCGGCGAAAGGCGTCAAGGCCATTGTGGACGAAGACAACCAGGTCTACCGCGAGGCCTACGCCTTGGTGGACGCGGTCCTCAACAGCCACGCCGATCTCGACCGCGCGCTCGTGGTCGCCTTCAAACGCGGGCTGCTCGACGTGCCGTACTGCCTGCATCCGGACAACGCGGGCCAGGCGCGCAGCACGCTCGACGCGGACGGCCGGCTCGGCTGGTCCGAGCTCGGTTCGCTGCCGTTGCGCGGCATCGCCGATCGCGCGCCGAGCGGCCGGATCACCTCGTCGACGCTGATGTCGGCGCTCTCGTACGTCCAGCACACCCATGACACCCAGGCATTGGAGCAGCCGATGACCGCGATCGGAGGGGATTCGCGATGAGCACGCGCCGTACCGTCCGGGCGTATCCGTTCGACATGCACGAGACGTCCGTATCCGAGATCTACCACCAGTTGCAGCGCGACGAGCCGATGAGCCGGGTGCAGTTGCCCTTCGGCGAGCAGGCGTGGCTGGCCACGAAGTACGCCGACGTCAAGCTGGTGAGCGCCGATCCGCGGTTCAGCCGCGAGCTGGCCCAGGGCCTCGACCAGCCGAGGATGCGCCGCCAGCAGATGGGCGACGGCATCATGGGCATGGACCCGCCGGACCACACCCGCCTGCGCCGTCTGGTGATGAAGGCGTTCACCGCGCGGCGGCTGGAGGCGATGCGCGAGAGCGTCCGCACCCTGACGCACGAGCTGATCGACGCGATGATCGAGAACGGTGCGCCCGGCGACCTCGTGGAGGATCTCGCGCGGCCGCTGCCGGTCACGGTGATCTGCAATCTGCTCGGCGTGCCCAAGGAAGACCACACGATCTTCCGCGAGTGGACCCAAGCGCTGGTCAGCGACGCCACGGCGAAGGGCGACGTGCTCGACGTCTACGGCGACCAGCTGGACAACTACGTGGCGCAACTGGTCGCGCAACGCCGCGAGGACCCGACCGACGACCTTCTCGGCGCGCTCGTCTACGCCCGTGACGCCGGGGACAAGCTCACCGAGAACGAGCTGATCTCGATCGCCGGCGCGGGCCTGCTGACCGGTGGTGTGGAGACGGTTTCCTCAGCGCTGCCGAGTTTCGTCTTCACCTTGCTGACGCAGCCGGAGCTCCTCGCGCAATTGCGGGCGCAGCCGGAGATCCTGCCGACCGCGGTGGAAGAACTGCTGCGCTGGGTCCCGATCAACACCGCGGCGATGTTCGCCCGGTATGCCCGCGAAGACATCCGGATCGGCGACGTCGTGGTACGGGCGGGCGATCCGGTGCTGCCCGCGCTGCACGCGGCGAACCGCGATCCGGAGGTGTTCGCGAACCCGGACGTCATCGACCTGACCCGCAGCCCGAACCCGCACGTCGCCTTCGGGCACGGCCCGCACCACTGCATCGGGGCGCAGCTGGCCCGGCTGGAATTGCAGGAGGCGCTGAAAGCGATTCTGGAGCGTTTTCCGGAATTGCGGCTCGCGGACGGGCGCGACGGCGTGAAATGGGAGTACGGGGTGATCGTGCGCGGCCCGTCCTTGCTGCGCGTCGCCTGGTGACTTCCCGCCCCTAACGACGTTTTCTGGGGATCCGGCGCGGCCCGAGCCCGCCATACGATCCGACCGACGACCCATGAATGCTGCCTGGCTACCGCGGTGGAGTGCGCAATGCGTGAGAGTGAGAAGAATCGGGAATCCGGCTTCGCGGAGCGGCTGACGCTTCTGCCGCCGGCGGACCGCGCGGGGTTCCTCGCCGGCGTGGTCCACGACGCGACGCGGGCGGCGCTGCAGGCCGCGCTGCCCGAGGTGCCAGCCGTCCTCGACCCGGAGAAAGCGTTCTCCGACCACGGTTTCGACTCGCTCGCGGCGGTGGAGCTGCACGCGCAGCTGACCGACGCGACCGGGCTGGACCTGCCGGTGACGCTGGCCTTCGACTATCCGACCCCGGCCGCGGTCGCGCGTTTCCTGCACGCTGAGGTGTTCGGCGCGGAGGAATCGATCGCGACGCTGGCTGCTGGCGGAGCGAACGACGAGCCGATCGCCATCGTCGGCATCGGCTGCCGCTACCCGGGCGGCGCGGTTTCGCCGGAAGCGTTGTGGCAGCTGGTTTCCGACGAGGTGCACACGATCTCCGGCTTCCCGGAGGACCGCGGCTGGGACCTCGACAGCCTGTATGACCCCGACCCGGACAAGCCGGGCAGCAGCTACGTCACCTCGGGCGGATTCCTGCCCGGCGCCGGGGAATTCGACGCCGGGTTCTTCGGCATCGCTCCGCGCGAAGCGTCCGCAATGGACCCGCAGCAGCGGCTCGTGCTCGAGACCGCGTGGGAAGCGTTGGAGCGGGCCAAGATCGATCCGTCGACACTGCGCGGCACTCCGGGCGGCGTGTTCATCGGCGCGGAGGCGCAGGAGTACGGCCCGCGGCTGCACGAAGCTCCCGACGGGCTCGACGGCTACCTCCTCACCGGCAACGCGCCCAGCGTCGTCTCCGGCCGCGTCGCTTACGCGCTCGGTCTGGAAGGGCCGACGCTGACCGTTGACACCGCTTGCTCTGGTTCGCTGGTCGCGCTGCACTTGGCTGTGCAGGCGTTGCGGCGTGGGGAAACCCAGCTCGCGCTCGCCGGTGGCGTTGCGGTGATGGGTGCGCCTGGCACGTTCACTGCGTTCAGCCGCCAGCGTGGTCTCGCGGAAGACGGTCGTTGCAAGGCTTTCGCGGCCGCAGCGGACGGCACTGGATTCGCTGAGGGCGTTGGTGTCCTGGTGCTGGAACGGCTTTCCGACGCAGTCGCGAATGGACACACGGTGCTCGCTGTGGTCCGTGGCTCGGCAATTAACTCCGATGGCGCGTCGAACGGCCTTACCGCGCCTAATGGTCCCTCGCAGCAGCGCGTAATCAAGCGTGCGCTAGCGGATGCTGGTCTGGAAGCGTCCGATGTGGACGCCGTCGAGGCTCACGGCACCGGCACCCGGCTTGGCGACCCGATCGAGGCGCAGGCGCTGCTGTCCGCCTACGGGCAGGACCGCGAGACGCCGCTGCTGCTCGGGTCGATCAAGTCGAACATCGGCCACACTCAGGCCGCGGCGGGTGTCGCGGGCATCATCAAGATGGTCGAGGCGATCCGGCACGGCGTGTTGCCGAAGACGCTGCACGTGGACGAGCCGACGCCGCACGTCGACTGGACCGCGGGTGCCGTCGAGCTGCTGACTGAACAGCGGGAATGGCCGGAGAGCGAACGTCCGCGTCGCGCTGGCGTTTCGTCGTTCGGCGTGAGCGGCACCAACGCGCACGTCATCATCGAGCAGGCTCCGGCCGTCGAGACCGCGGAAAGCACGAGTGACGAGCTGCCGGTCGTGCCGCTCGTTGTCTCGGCGCGCAGCGAAGAAGCGCTGAAGGCACAGGCCGCCGCGCTGGTGTCCACTGTGGAATCCCAGCACCTGACTGACCTCGGTTTCTCGCTCGCCACCACTCGCTCCGCGCACGACGAGCGCGCCGTCGTGGTCGCGGAGAACGTCGCCGACGCGGTGCGCGGGCTGCAGGCGCTGGCGTCAGGGGAGCAGGACCCGAACGTCGTCGTCGGCGAGCGCACGCCGGGCAAGCTCGCGATGCTGTTCACCGGCCAGGGTTCGCAGCGCCTCGCGATGGGGCGCGAGCTGTACCTGGCGTACCCGAAGTTCGCCGAGGTCTTCGACGAGGCTGTCGACCACCTCGACGTCCAGATGGAGACCCCGCTGCGCGACGTCCTCTTCGGCGACAACGCTGAAGAACTGAACGAGACGCAGTACACCCAGTGCGCGCTGTTCGCGGTCGAGGTCGCGTTGGCGCGCCTGCTCGAATCGTGGGGCGTGCGGCCGGACATCCTGCTCGGCCACTCGATCGGCGAACTGGCCGCCGCGCACATCGCGGGCGTGTGGTCGCTGGCCGACGCGTGCCTGGTCGTCGCCGCTCGTGGACGGCTGATGCAGGCGCTTCCGGAAGGCGGCGCGATGGTCGCCATCGCGGCGACCGAGGACGAGGTCCAGCCACTGCTCGGCGACCAGGTCAGCCTGGCCGCGGTGAACGGTCCGACGTCGGTCGTCGTCTCCGGTGAGCGCGAAGCGGTCGAAGCCGTCGTGTCGGTGTTCCGCATGCAGGGCCGCAAGATCAGCGAGCTGCGCGTGTCGCACGCGTTCCACTCGCCGCTGATGGAGCCGATGCTGGCCGAGTTCCGCGAAATCCTCGAGGTGGTCGACTACGCGGCCCCGGCGATCCCGGTCGTCTCGAACGTGACCGGCCGGATCGCGACCGCCGAAGAACTCTGCTCGCCGGGGTACTGGCTGTGGCACGTCCGCCGCGCGGTGCGGTTCGCCGACGGCGTCAAGGCGCTGGTCGACGCCGGTGTCACGACTGCGGTCGAGGTCGGCCCGGACGCCGTGCTGTCGGCGATGGCCGCCGGCGTCAGCGACGACATCGCGTTCACCCCCGCGCAGCGCCGCGACCGGCCCGAGGTCACCACCCTCGCCGCCGCGCTCGGCCGCCTGCACACCCGTGGCGTGGCGATCGACTGGACGGCGTTCTTCGGCCCGGCGCAGGTGGTCGACTTGCCGACGTATGCCTTCCAGCACAAGCACTACTGGCTCACCGCGCCGACCGGCCACGGCGACGCGGCGGACTTCGGCCAGCTCGCTTCCGGGCACCCGCTGCTCGCCGCCGAAATCGGTCTGGCGGGCGACGACGGCCTGGTCCTCACCGGTCGCGTCGCGCTCCGGACGCACCCGTGGCTGGCTGACCACGCGATCGCGGGCACCCCGGTGCTGCCGGGCACCGCGTTCGTCGAGATGGCTCTGCACGCCGCCGCCCAGGTCGGCTACGGCGTGGTCGACGAGCTGACGCTGCAGGCCCCGCTCGCGCTGCCGGAGACCGGTGGCGTGGCGCTGCAGACGCTGGTCGGCCCGGACGTCGACGGTCGCCGCACCATCGAATTCCACTCCCGCCCCGACAACGACGCCGACGCGGCCTGGACCCGCCACGCCATCGGTGTCCTCGCCGCTGGCCCGGTCGTCGAGCCCGCTCCGCGTGGCGAATGGCCGCCCGCTGGTGCGGAGGTCGTGGCCACCTCGGAGCTGTACAGCGAACTGGCCTCGCAGGGTTACGGCTACGGCCCGCTGTTCCAGGGCTTGCGCACCGCGTGGAAGCGCGATGACGTTGTGTTCGCCGAGGTCGCGCTGCCCGCGACCGGGCGTGAGGCAGCGTTCGGCGTTCACCCGGCGTTGCTGGACGCGGTCCTCCACGCCACCGACTTCGCCCCGGGCGAGGCGCGGGAGCCGGACGAGATCCGGCTGCCGTTCGCGTGGACCGGCGTGCGGCTGCACGCTTCGGGCGCGACCGAGGTCCGGGTGCGGATCACGTCGCCGGCCACTGGTGGCGTCTCGATCGACGTGACGGACGTGGCCGGTACGCCGGTGCTGTCCGTCGAGTCGTTCCGCTCGCGGCCGGTCCGTGAGGCCGACCTCGGCACCCAGGCGCGCGACCTGCTGTACACCGTCGAATGGACGCCGGTCACCGGTTCCTTCGAGCTGCCGACGCTCGCTTCGCTGGGCTCGGTCAGCGGTTTCGACGTTCCGGTGGTCGATTCGCTGGTGTCGCTGGTCGATGTGCCCGAGGTCGTGCTGCTGCCGGTTTCCGTTCCGGGCAAGAACATCGCCGCCGCTGCCAAGCAGACCGCGCACCGCGTGCGGACCGTGCTGCAGCAGTGGCTGGAAGGCGACCGCTACGCCGGTGCGCGCTTGGTCGTGCTGACGCGTGGCTCGTTGGCCGACTCCGCCGTCCGTGGCTTGGTGCGTTCGGCCCAGGCCGAGCACCCCGGCCGCGTGGTTCTGGTCGAGGGCACTGTCACTGCGACGACCCTGGCCACCGCGCTGGGCTCGGGTGAGCCGGAGCTGCGGATCGACGGCGAGACGGTCTCGGCCGGTCGGATGGTCCGGTTGGCGGCCGAAGCTGGCGAGCCGACCTGGCGCGCTGACGGCACCGTGCTGATCACCGGCGGCACCGGTGGTCTCGGTGCTCAGGTCGCAAAGCACCTGGTCACGAAGCACGGCGTCCGCAGCCTGCTGCTGCTCAGCCGTCGCGGCCTGAACGCGCCGGGCGCGGCCGAGCTGGTCGAAGAGCTGGCGGAGCTGGGCGCGACCGCGAAGGTCGTCGCTTCGGACGTCAGCAAGAAGCGTTCGCTGTCGGCGGCCATCAAGAAGGCCGAGCATCCGCTGTCGGCCGTCGTGCACACCGCTGGCGTGCTCGACAACGCGATGATCGGTTCGCTGACCGCGGAGCAGCTCGACGCAGTCCTGGCCCCGAAGCTCGACGCGGCGTGGGCGTTGCACGAGCTGACCGCCGAGCTGGACCTGTCCGCGTTCGTCCTGTTCTCCTCCTCGGCGGGTCTCGCCGACGGTGCCGGACAGGCGAACTACGCCGCTGGCAACACGTTCCTCGACGCACTGGCCGAGCACCGGAACGCCGCTGGCCTGCCCGCGACATCGCTGGCCTGGGGCCTTTGGGCACCCGACGCCGGTCAGGCGATCGGCATGGGCGCGACACTGTCCGAAGTGGACCGTAACCGCATCGCGCGGCTGGGTCTGGCTCCGCTGACCGTGTCGGAAAGCCTTGCCGCCCTTGACGCGGCGCTCGGCACCGGCGTTCCGACGGTCGTGCCGACCCGCGTCGACCGCGCCGCCCTGCGGTCGCGTGGCGAGGACGTTCCGGCCGTGCTGCGCGGGCTCGTGCCCGCCGGTCGTCGCCGGATCGCTGTCGCCAGTGGGGAAGTGACGCCCGAGCAGCAGTTCGCCGAGCGGTTCGCGCACCTCGCCGAAGCCGACCGGGACCGCGCACTGCTCGATCTGGTGCGTACGCACGTCGCGGCAGTTCTCGGCCACGACAGCGCCGACGCGATCAGCCCGGCCCGGCCGTTCGGCGAGATCGGGTTCGACTCCCTGGCTGCGGTGGAGCTGCGCAACATCCTCGACTCGGTCACCGGCATGCGGCTGCCCGCGACGCTGGTGTTCGACTACCCGACGCCGCGCGCGCTCGCCGAGTACCTGGCGTCGCGCCTGACTGGTCTCACCCCGGCGCGGACGGTCACTCCGGTGACCACTGTGGACCCGGAGGAGCCGATCGCCATCGTCGGCATCGCTTGCCGCTACCCGGGTGGCGTCGCGACGCCGGAAGACCTGTGGCGGCTGGTGTCCGAGGGCGAGGAAGCGCTGTCCGGCTTCCCGGTCGACCGTGGCTGGAACGTCGATTCGCTGTATGACCCGGAGCCCGGCAAGCCCGGCCGCTCCTACGTCAAGCACGGTGCCTTCCTGCACGACGCGGCCGAGTTCGACGCGGACTTCTTCGAGATCAGCCCGCGTGAGGCGGCGGCGATGGACCCGCAGCAGCGGCTGTTGCTGGAGGTGTCCTGGGAGGCGTTCGAGCGGGCCGGAATCGACCCGGTTGCCTTGCGCGGCAGCGCAACCGGTGTCTTCGCCGGCGTGATGTACCACGACTGGGGCACCCGTCTCGGCACAGTTTCCGACGACATCGCGGGCTACCTCGGCAACGGCAGCCTCGCCAGCGTCGTGTCCGGTCGCGTGTCGTACGCGCTGGGTCTGGAAGGCCCGACGGTCACTGTGGACACTGCGTGCTCGTCGTCGCTGGTCGCGCTGCACTGGGCGGTGCAGGCGCTGCGTCGCGGCGAGTGCACGCTGGCGCTGGCCGGCGGTGTCACCGTGATGTCCACTCCGGACACTTTCATCGACTTCAGCCGTCAGCGCGGTCTTTCCTCCGACGGCCGGTGCAAGGCGTTCGCCGAAGCGGCGGACGGCACCGGCTGGGGTGAAGGCGCGGGCATGCTGCTCGTCGAGCGGCTGTCCGACGCTCGCCGCAACGGTCACCCGGTGCTCGCGGTCCTCCGCGGATCTGCGGTGAACCACGACGGTGCGTCGAACGGCCTCACCGCACCGAACGGTCCTTCGCAGCAGCGGGTGATCGCCAAGGCGCTGGCCGACGCTGGCCTGCAGCCGTCCGAAGTGGACGCGGTCGAAGGCCACGGCACCGGCACCACGCTGGGCGACCCGATCGAGGCGCAGGCGCTGCTGGCCACCTACGGTCAGGACCGCGAAGAGCCGCTGTGGCTCGGGTCGATCAAGTCCAACATCGGGCACACTCAGGCCGCCGCGGGTGTCGCGGGCATCATCAAGATGGTCATGGCGATGCAGCACGGCCAGTTGCCGCAGACGCTGCACGTCGACCGTCCGTCCACTGTGGTCGATTGGGAGACCGGCGCGGTCCGGCTGCTGACCGAATCGCGAGAGTGGCAGGTCGACCGGCCGCGTCGCGCTGCGGTGTCGTCGTTCGGCATCAGCGGCACGAACGCGCACGTCATCCTGGAACAGGCCCCGGCGATCCCGGTCGAGCGGCCTTCCGAGACGCAGACGATCGTTCCGGTCGCGTTGTCCGGCCGGTCCGCCGCTGCGGTGCGCGGGCAGGCGGCGCGACTGCGTTCTTGGCTTGCCGAGGGCGTTTCTGTCGCGGAGATCGCGCGTTCGCTGGCTGCGACGCGGGCCTCGCTGGAACATCGTGCGGTGGTTGTCGCCGAGACCGCGGCTGAACTTGCCGACGGACTCGACGCACTGGCAGGCGGCGACGCACCGATCGGCCAGGTCGTGGACGGGAAGCTCGCTTTCCTGTTCTCCGGCCAGGGCGCGCAGCGAGTCGGGATGGGACGCGAGCTGTACGACGCGTACCCGGCCTTCGCGACGGCGTTCGACGCGGTGTGCGCGGCGATCGATCCGCTGGTTGACGTGCCGCTGCGGGACGTCGTGTTCGGCACCACCGAACTCGCCGACCGCGGCCTGCTGGACCAGACGCAGTACACCCAGACCGGGCTGTTCGCGGTCGAGGTCGCACTGTTCCGGCTCGCCGAGTCGTGGGGCTTCCGGCCCGACGCGCTCGCCGGGCACTCGATCGGCGAGCTGGCCGCGGCCCACGTCGCGGGTGTGCTTTCCCTGGATGACGCGGCAAAGCTGGTCGCCGCACGCGGCCGGTTGATGGGTGCGCTGAACGACCGTCGCGGCGCGATGGTCTCGTTCTCCGCCACTGAAGAGGCGGTCCGCGAACTGTTGCAGGGCCACGAAGACGCGGTCAGCATCGCAGCGGTGAACGGCCCGGCCGCCGTGGTCGTCTCGGGTGACGCAGACGTGGTCGCCGAGATCGAGCGTGCTGCGGACGGTGTCCAAACGCGACGGTTGCGCGTGAGCCACGCGTTCCACTCGCCGCTGATGACGCCGATGCTCGACGAGTTCCGCGAAATCGCCGCCGGATTGTCTTATGCGGCACCGAAGATCCCGATTGTCTCCACGGTCACTGGGAAACTCGCCACCGACGACGAGCTGCGTTCGCCGGAGTACTGGGTCACCCACGTCCGCGAGACCGTCCGTTTCGGCGCTGCGGTCACGACTCTGGCGGAGAGCGGCGTCCAGACGTTCCTGGAGATCGGCCCGGACAGCGTGCTGTCCGCGCTCGGCCCGCAGAGCGTCGAAGCAGAGTTCGTCCCGTTTGGACGGCGCGACCAGGACGAGGTGCGCACCGCGCTCACCGCGGCCGGTCGTCTGCACATCCGCGGCGCGGCGAAGCTCGGCCCGCTGCTCGGCGACGGTCCGGTGCGGCTCGACCTGCCGACGTATGCCTTCCAGCACAAGCGTTACTGGCTCGACGCGACTCCGTCCGGCGATGTCACTTCGGTCGGTCAGCAGCCGCTGGCGCACCCGATGCTGGGTGCGGTCGTGGCACTGTCCGGTTCGGACACCACTGTCCTCACTGGACGGTTGTCCGCCGCATCGGTGCCGTGGGTCGCTGACCACGTCGTGAAGGGCGCGATTCTGGTGCCCGGCACCGGATTCGTCGAACTGGCCGTCGCGGCTGGCGACCAGGTGGGCCACCCGACGGTGGAGGAGCTGACGCTGCAAGCGCCGCTGATCCTGCCGCCGGACGGCGCGGTCGCGCTGCAGGTCGTGGTCGGTCCCGCGAACGGAGACCGCCGCCCGGTCACCGTGTTCTCCCGCCCCGTCGAGTCGGACGGCGACTGGACCCAGCACGCGCTGGGCACTCTGTCCGCCACCGCGCGGCCGGAACCCGCCGGCCTCACCGAATGGCCGCCGGCGGGCGCGACCCCGATCCCGGTCGAGGGCGCGTACGAACTGCTCAACGAGCGCGGCTACGGCTACGGCCCGGCGTTCCAGGGCCTCCAGGCCGCGTGGCGACGGGGCAACGAGGTGTTCGCCGAGGTCGCGCTGCCGGAACCGGCGGCGTCCACGGCAGGCTCGTACGGCCTGCACCCGGCGCTGCTCGACACCGCGATGCACGCCGACCTTCTCGGCGACCCGAGCGGTTCGACGCTGCTTCCGTTCGTGTGGAACGGCGTCACGCTGCACGCGGTCGGCGCTTCGGTGCTGCGAGTGCGGATTGTGCGGATCGACGGCGACGAGCTGTCCTCCATCGAGGTCGCGGACGGCGAAGGCAACCCGGTCGCTTCGGTCGAGTCGCTGGTCTCGCGGCCGGTGCGGACCGAACTGGCCGCGCAGGCGGAGACCACGGACGGTTCGCTGCTCAAGATCGGCTGGCAGTCCGTGCCGGTCCCGGCCGCGGAGCCGGGCGATGTCGTCGCGATCGGCCAAGGCCGGGTCGGTGTGGCCGCCACCTACAGCGGCTTCGCGGACCTGCTCGGGGCCGTCGATCGCGGCGAGCCGGTGCCCGGTCTCGTGACGCTTTCGGTGCCTGCCGCGGAGGGCGCGGTGCCGGAAGCAGCGCGGGCCAACGCGACCTGGCTGCTCGCCGAAATCCAGGCGTGGCTGGCCGAATCGCGGCTGACCGACACGAAACTCGCCATCGTCACGCAGTCGGCTGTCCCGGCTGGCAAGTCCACTGTGGACGTCACGCAGGGCCTGCTGTGGGGTCTCGCCCGGGCGGCGCAAGCCGAGCACCCCGGACGCGTCTTCCTGATCGACGCCGATGCGGAGACAAAGGTCGAGACGATCGCCGCGGTGGTCGCCTCCGGTGAGCCGGAAGCGGCGATCCGCGCAGGTTCGGTGCTCGCTCCGCGCTACACCCGCACCGAATCGACCGGTACCGCCTCGTGGGACGGCACGGTCCTGATCACCGGCGGCACCGGCGGTCTCGGCAGCCTGCTGGCGCGTTACCTGGTGGCCGAGCACGGCGTGGAGAGCCTGGTGCTCACCAGCCGCCGCGGTCTCGACGCACCGGGTGCCGCGCAGCTGGTCGAAGAGCTGACCGACCTGGGTGCGACCGTCCAGGTGGCGGCCTGCGACGTTGCTGACCGCGAGGCGGTCGAGCAGCTGATCAACGGTCTGCCGGACCTCGGCGCGGTGGTGCACGCCGCCGGTACCGCCGACAGCGGCGTCTTCGATTCCCTTACCGCAGAACAGCTTGACGCGGTCCTGCGGCCGAAGGTCGACGCGGCCTGGCACCTGCACGAGCTGACCGCCGACCGGCAGCTGTCCGCGTTCGTCATGTTCTCGTCCGCGGGCGGCCAGGTGCTGCCGGCCGGACAGGCGAACTACGCGGCGGCCAACGCCTTCCTCGACGGGCTTGCTGAACACCGGCGCGCGGCCGGGCTTCCGGCTACCGCGCTGGCGTGGGGTCTGTGGGCGGAGAACACCGGACTCGGCGGCGACCTCGCCGAAGCCGACCTCGCCCGGATGGCCCGACTGGGCCTGCCCGCGGTGACCGCTGAGCAGGGCCTGGCCCTGTTCGACGCCGCCGTGGCCACCGAAGACGCGGTCATCGCGCCGCTTCGCGTGGACGTCGCGGCTCTGCGGGCGCGCACCGACGAACTGCCCGCACTGCTGCGTGGTTTTGTGCCGCCGAAGGCGCGTCGCGTGGCGAAGGCGGCCAAGGCGGCGGACAACGCGCTCGCTGACGAATTGGCCGCGCTGGTCGAAAGCGAACGGGACCGGGTGCTGCTCGACCTCGTCCGCATGCAGGTGGCAACCGTGCTCGGCTACGCGGACAAGTCCGAAGTGGACGGAACCAGGGCGTTCAAGGAGCTGGGCTTCGACTCGCTCGCCGCGGTCGAACTCCGCAACCTCCTCGGCACCGCGACCGGACTGACACTGCCCGCGACGCTGATCTTCGACCACCCGACCGCCAAGGCCGTCGCGGACTTCGTGAAGGGCAAGCTGCTCGGCGCGGTCGCGAAGACCCCGGCGACGACGGCCCGGACGAACGCGTCGATGCAGGAACCGATCGCGATCGTCGGCATGGCCTGCCGCTACCCCGGCGGCGTCCGGTCGCCGGAGGACCTGTGGCAGCTGCTGGTCGACGAGGTCGACGCGGTCTCCGGCTTCCCGACCAACCGCGGCTGGGACACCGAAGGCATCTACGACCCGGAACGCGGCAAACGCGGCAAGACCTACGCCAACCAGGGCGGCTTCCTGCACGACGCGGCGGAATTCGACCCGGCGTTCTTCGGCATCGGCCCGCGCGAGGCGATGGCGATGGACCCGCAGCAGCGGCTTCTGCTGGAAACCGCGTGGGAGGCCATCGAGCGCGCCGGGATCGACCCGACCGTGCTGCGCGGCAGCCTGACCGGCGTCTTCACCGGCGCGATGTACGACGACTACGGCAGCCGCGCCCCAGGTGCTCCGGCCGACGTCGCCGCCTACATCCCGAACGGCAGCTCCGGCGCGGTCGTCTCCGGCCGGATCTCGTACCTGCTCGGACTTGAGGGCCCGAGCATGACGGTGGACACCGCGTGCTCGTCCTCGCTGGTCACGCTGCACCTCGCGGTGCAGGCGCTGCGGGCGGGGGAGTGCGGGCTGGCGCTGGCTGGCGGTGTCACGGTGCTGTCGCAGTCGGACCTGTTCGTCGACTCCAGCCGTCAGGGCGTGCTTTCGCCGAACGGCCGGTCGAAGTCGTTCTCCGCGGCTTCCGACGGCGTCGGCTGGGCTGAGGGCGCGGGTCTGCTGCTGCTGGAGCGGCTGTCCGACGCGCAGCGCAACGGGCACGAGGTGCTCGCGGTGGTCCGGTCGAGCGCGGTGAACCAGGACGGTGCGTCCAACGGTCTGACCGCCCCGAATGGCCCGTCGCAGGAACGCGTGATCCACGCGGCCCTCGCGGCTGGCGGGCTGCAACCGTCCGATGTGGACGCTGTCGAGGCGCACGGTTCGGGCACGAAGCTGGGCGACCCGATCGAGGCGCAGGCGCTGCTGGCGACCTACGGCCAGGACCGCGAGCGGCCGCTGTACCTGGGTTCGGTGAAGTCGAACATCGGGCACGCGCAGGCGTCCGGTGGCGCGGCCGGCGTGATGAAGGTCGTGCAGGCGTTGCGGCACAACATGTTGCCGAAGACGATGCACGTCGACGCGCCGTCGCCGGTCGTCGACTGGACCACGGGCAACATCGAGCTGCTCACCGAACCGCGGCCATGGGTGCGCAACGGTCACCCGCGTCGCGCCGGCGTCTCGTCCTTCGGCATCAGCGGTACCAACGCGCACATCATCATCGAGGAGGCACCACCCGCCCCGGCCAACGAAACCCGGCGCACCGCACCGGAACTCCCGGCGATCCCCTTGCCGCTGGCCGGTTCGGTCGCTTCGGCGCTCGCCGACCAGGCCGCCCGGCTGGCCGCGCACCTGCGGGCCAACCCGGACGTCAGCCTGACCGACGTCGGCTACACCTTGGCCACTGCGCGGGCCGCGCTCGACCACCGCGCGGTGGTCCTGGCGGCCGACCGCGAAGCAGCGCTGAAGGCGCTCGACGGACTGGCCGACGGCCGGACCCCGGCGGGCACCGTGGCCGGCACGGTCAGCGCGGCGGACCTGACGGCGTTCCTGTTCACCGGACAGGGCGCGCAGCAGCCGGGCATGGGACGCGGGCTGTACGAGGCGTTCCCGGCCTTCGCCGGAGCGTTCGACGAGATCTGCGGACTCTTCGACGCCGAACTGGACACCCCGCTCAAGCAGGTGATCTGGGAAGACTCGCCGCTGCTCAATCAGACCGCGTACACGCAATGCGCGCTGTTCGCGATCGAGGTCGCGCTGTACCGGCTGGTCGAATCCTGGGGCGTCACGCCGGATTACGTCGCCGGGCATTCGATCGGCGAACTGGCGGCGGCGCACGTCTCCGGAGTGTTCTCGCTGGCCGACGCCTGCTCGCTGGTCGCCGCTCGCGGCCGGCTCATGCAGGCGCTGCCGACCGGAGGCACGATGGCGGCGATCGCGGCCACCGAGGACGAGGTGCGAGCCTCGCTGCCTTCCGGCGTCGACATCGCGGCGGTGAACGGGCCGCGGTCGGTGGTGATCTCCGGTCCGGAAGAGGCGGTTGTCGCTGCCATGGCGACGTTCTCCGACGCCGGCCGCCGGACGAAGCAGCTGGTCGTGTCCCACGCGTTCCACTCGTCGCTGATGGAGCCGATGCTGGCCGAGTTCGCGGTGGCGGCGGAGAAACTGACCTACTCCGCGCCGTCGATCCCGGTGGTGTCGAACGTGACCGGCAAGATCGCGACCGCCGCCGAGCTGTGCTCGCCGCAGTACTGGGTGGGCCACGTGCGGGAGGCCGTCCGGTTCGCCGACGGCGTCAGCACTTTGCTCGCCTCGGGCGTGACCCGGTTCGTCGAGCTGGGGCCGGACGCGGTGCTCACCGGGATGGCGCGCGAATGCGACACCGCGGTGGCCAACCGGCCGGACCGCGTCGTCCAGGTGCCCGCGATGCGGCGCGGCCGGGCCGAGGTGCCGACCGTGTTCACCGCGCTGGCGACGCTGTTCTCCCGGGGCGCGAAGATCGACTGGAAGGCGCTGTTCGCCGGCCAGGGTGCGTCCACTGTGGACTTGCCGACGTACGCGTTCCAGAACAAGTCGTACTGGCTCGACGCGACTAAGCCGACCGGTGACGTCAGCACGCTTGGCGCACAGTCCGCCGGACACCCGCTGCTGGGCGCCCTGGTGGAACTGCCGGACGGCGGCGCGGTGCTGACCGGACGGCTGTCGGTAGCGACGCAACCGTGGCTGGCCGACCACGTGGTGTTGGGGCGGACGATGCTGCCCGGCACCGCGTACGTCGAGCTGGCGGTGCACGCCGGTGACCAGGTCGGTTGCAACCTCCTGGAGGAGCTGACCCAGCAGGCGCCGCTGTTGCTGCCCGAGGACGGGGTCGACCTGCGCGTGGTCATCAGCGCGCCGGACGCGAGCGGTCGCCGGGAATTGTCGGTGCACTCGCGGACCGAGGCTGGCTGGGTCCAGCACGCCGCGGGCACGCTGGCCAACGGTTCGGCGGCGGAATTCTCGCTGAGTGAGTGGCCACCGTCGGATGCGGAACCGGTTGACCTGACCGGGTTGTACGACGACCTGGCCGGACTCGGCTTCGGCTACGGGCCGACGTTCCGCAACCTGCGGGCGATCTGGCTCCGCGAAGGCGAGGTGTACGCCGAGGTCGCGCTGCCGGAAGGTACTGCGGCGAACGAATTCGGCCTGCACCCGGGCCTGCTCGACTCGGCACTCGGCGCGACGGACTTCCTGATTCCGGGCGGCCCGAAGGCGTTGACCGAGACGACCATCCCGTTCGCGTGGAACTCGGTGTCGCTGCAGGCCAGCGGCGCGACCGCGCTGCGGGTGCGGGTACGGAAGAC
The DNA here is from genome assembly GCF_055633655.1 of Amycolatopsis sp. NPDC114503. NCBI lineage: Bacteria > Bacillati > Actinomycetota > Actinomycetes > Pseudonocardiales > Pseudonocardiaceae > Amycolatopsis > Amycolatopsis sp. NPDC114503. Next base: position 131,956 of record NZ_JBVKDT010000019.1, read on the forward strand.
CGAGAGCGGTTCGTCGCTCGACCTGGCCGACGCTGCGGGTGCTCCGGTGGCGCAGATCGCCTCGCTGGTCACGCGGCCGGTGTCGGAAGGCCAGCTCGGCGCGAAGGTGCCGGACTCGCTGTACCGCATCGAATGGCAGCCCGCTTCAGGCGTTCGGCTGGTGCCTTCGCTGGACGGCTGGGCCGTGCTCGGCACCGACGATCTCGGTCTCGGCGTGCCTGCGAAGGCTGAGCCGGTAGACGCGGACGTGCTGGTGCTGCCGGTCGGTTCGGGTTCGGGCTCTGTTCCCGAGCAGGTGCACCAGGTCGTGCAGGAAACGTTGCGGCACTTGCAGAACTGGCTGTCCACTGGGGACGGAAAGCTGGTCGTGGTCACTCGCGACGAGCTGGCGCAGGCTCCGGTCTGGGGTCTGGTGCGGGCCGCACAGGCGGAGAACCCGGGCCGGATCCAGGTCGTGGACCTCGACGCTTCGGCCGAGTCGGCCCGGGCGCTGCCCGCGGTCGTCGCGTCCGGCGAACCGGAAGCCCGGGTACGGAACGGCGAGGTGCGCGTGCCGCGGCTGACCCGGGTCACCGAGGTCGGCGAGACAGTCGAGTGGGATCCGGACGGCACGGTGCTGATCACCGGCGGCGCGGGTCTGCTCGGCGGGCTGCTGGCGCGGCACCTGGTCGCTCGCGGTGCTCGTGACCTGGTCCTGACCAGCCGTCGCGGTCTCGAGGCGGCGGGAGCGCGGGAACTGGTCGACGAACTGGCCAGCGAAGGTGCGAAGGTCACGGTGGCCGCGTGCGACGTCACCGACCGGGACGCGCTGGCGAAGCTGCTCGACACGCTGCCTCGGCTGACCGCCGTGGTGCACGCGGCCGGGCAGATGGACAGTGCGGTGCTGAGCGCTTTGACGCCGGAGCAGGTGGAGAATGTGTTGCGGCCCAAGGTGGACGCGGCCTGGAACCTGCACGAGCTGACGGCTGCTCGGGACCTGGCGGCGTTCGTCCTCTACTCCTCGGCGGGCGGCTTGCTGCTCGCGGCGGGACAGGCGAACTACGCTGCCGGGAACGTGTTCCTGGACGCGCTGGCCGAGCACCGCGCTTCGCTCGGTCTCCCGGCGACCTCGCTCGCGTGGGGCCCGTGGGAAGGCACCGACGGCGAGGTGGACCTGGCGCACATCGCCCGGTCCGGCGTCGCGGAGCTGTCGGCCGCTGAGGGGTTGGAGCTGTTCGACGCGGCTCTGGCTGCTCCGTCGGCGGCGTTGGTGCCGGTGAAGCTCGACCTCAAGGACGCCGACCGCGCGTCGGCGCTGCTGAAGGGGCTCGTCACTGCCGGACCGCGACGGGCCGCTGTTGCCTCGGCGACGGCAGCGCCGGAGGCTGGGTTCGCCGACAAGCTCGCCACGCTTTCGGCGGACGAGCGGGACTCGGCGGCGCTGAACCTGGTGCGCGAGCACACGGCGGCGGTCCTCGGATACGACGACACTTCCGCGGTCGGGGTCGAGAAGGGCTTCACCGACCTGGGTATCGACTCGCTCGCCGCGCTGGAGCTGCGCAACCGGCTCGGTGCTGCGACCGGGCTGCGACTGCCCGCGACGCTGATCTTCGACTACCCGAGCCCGCTGCCGCTGGCCCGGCACCTGCTGACCGAGCTGGCTCCCGCTCCGGTCGAGGAAGCAGTCGAAGAACTGAACGGCACCGATGACTGTGTTGAACAAAAGAGTGCGGCGACATCCGGAGTCGCCTCGATGGACCTGGCCGACCTGGTCCGCTCCGCGATGGGCGGCACCGACGAACGGGGTGAATCCCAGTGACCGACAAGTCCGCTCCTTCGACCGAGCAGATCGTCGCCGCGCTGCGGCAGTCCATGACGGACAACGAACGGCTCCGTGCGGACAACCAGCGGCTGGCCGCCCGGCAGTCCGAGCCGATCGCGATCATCGGCATGGGCTGCCGGTATCCCGGCGGGGTCGCCACGCCCGCGCAGCTGTGGGACCTGGTGGCCGGCGGCGTCGACGCGATCGGCGAGTTCCCGTCCGACCGCGGCTGGGACACCGCCGCCCTGCACGACCCGACCGGAGCCCGGCCCGGCACGACGTATTCGAATGAGGGCGGTTTCCTTTACGACGCCGCCGATTTCGAGCCGGAGTTCTTCGGCATCAGCCCGCGCGAGGCGGTCACGCTGGACCCGCAGCAGCGGTTGCTGCTCGAGACCGCGTGGGAAGCCGTCGAACGCGCCGGGATCGTGCCGTCGACCCTTCGAGGCAGCGCGACCGGGGTGTTCGCCGGCGTCATGTACCACGACTACGGCGCGGGCAGCAGCGACGGCAGCCTGATCTCCGGGCGCGTCTCGTACACGCTCGGCCTTGAGGGCCCGTCCGTGTCGGTGGACACCGCGTGCTCGTCGTCGCTGGTCGCGATGCACCTTGCCGCACAAGCACTTCGGCGCGGGGAATGCTCGCTGGCTTTGGCGGGCGGGGTGACAGTGATGGTCACGCCGGACATGTTCGTGTACTTCAGCGAACAGCACGGCCTGTCCTCGGACGGCCGGTGCAAGGCCTTCGGCAGCGGCGCGGACGGCGTCGGGTGTTCTGAAGGCGCCGGAATGCTTTTGCTGGAACGGCTTTCCGACGCTCGACGTAACGGGCACCACGTGCTCGCGGTGCTGCGCGGCAGCGCAGTGAACTCGGACGGTGCTTCGAGCGGGATCACCGTGCCCAACGGCCCGGCGCAGCAGCGCGTGATCCGTGCGGCTTTGGCTGATGCCGCTTTGGAACTGTCCGATGTGGATGTTGTGGAAGCGCACGGCACCGGTACCAAGCTGGGCGACCCGATCGAGGCCCAGGCCCTGATCTCCACCTATGGCAAGGTCGCTACCCCTTCACGGCCGTTGTATGTCGGTTCTTTCAAGTCGAACGTCGGACACACGCAGGCTGCGGCTGGGGTCGGCGGCGTCATCAAGATGGTCGAGGCTCTCCGGCGGGGGGTGCTGCCGCCGACGCTGCACGCGGACGAGCCTTCGCCGCATGTCGACTGGGCGGATGGCACTGTCGCGCTGCTGAACGAATCGATCCCTTGGCCGTCGGCCGACCGGCCTCGGCGGGCTGGGGTGTCGTCGTTCGGCATCAGCGGGACGAACGCGCACGTGATTGTCGAGCAAGGCGATCCGGCCCCCGCGCCTTCCTCTTTGGCTGGGCCAGTTACCTGGCTGCTCTCGGCTTCTTCTCCGGAGGCTTTGCGGGCTCAAGCTTCTCAGCTGGCTGACTTCGCTGCTTCGGGTTCTCCGGCGGACGTCGGGCTTTCCCTTGCCACTACGCGAACCCTCAGCGAGCATCGGGCTGGGGTGGTGGCTGCTGATCGGGAAGCTGCTGCTCGCGCTCTGAGCGATTATGCGGCAGGCCGCGCTTCTTCCTCGGTGGTCGAGGGCGTGGCTGCTGATCCTCGCTTGGCTTTCCTCTTCACCGGCCAAGGTGCTCAGCGCGCTGGCATGGGCCTGGATCTCGCCGCCGCGTACCCGGTCTTCGCCGCCGCTCTGGACGAAGTCGGTGCTGTGCTGGACCTCGATGTCCCGCTGCGTTCGCTGCTCGCCGATGCCGACCGTCTCGATCAGACCGGATACACGCAACCTGCTCTTTTCGCGGTGGAAGTCGCCCTTTACCGGCTCCTGGAGTCGTGGGGCGTCCGTCCTGCTTATCTGCTGGGCCACTCCGTCGGCGAGATCGCCGCCGCGCACGTCGCCGGGGTGCTTTCCCTTGCGGACGCCGGAAAATTGGTCGTCGCCCGTGCTCGGCTGATGCAAGCTCTCCCCGCCGGCGGGGCGATGGTCGCGGTGCAGGCTACCGAGGATGAGATCCTTCCGATACTAACCGATGGTGTAGGAATCGCCGCCGTGAACGGTCCTCGGTCGGTGGTAGTGTCGGGGGTAGAAGAAGAAGTGCTTGCGGTTGCTGGGAAATTTGATCGAACTTCGCGGTTGCGGGTGTCGCACGCGTTCCATTCGCCGCTCATGGACCCGATGCTGGACGAGTTCGCCGCGGTGGCGCGCACGCTGACGTATTCTGCGCCTTCGGTTCCTGTTGTGTCCACAGTGGAGCTTTCGGCGGATGTGGCCACTGCGGAATACTGGGTGAGGCAGGTCCGCTCGGCGGTGCGGTTCGCGGACGGTGTGCGTGCGCTGGCCGGTGCCGGGGTGGACACGTTCGTCGAGGTTGGTCCGAGCGCGGTGCTGACCGCGATGGGGCAGAGCTGCGCTGATGCTGCTTTGGTGAGTGGTGCCGGTGCCGGTCGTGGACGTGCGGTCGGCGGTGGTGCCGATGCGGGTGGTGCTGGTCGTGGTGGTGCTGCCGGTGACGGTGGCGGTCGCGTGATCGGTGGTGCGGCTGAGGTCGGTGCCGCTGGTGGTGCCGTTCGCGGTGGTGCTGCCGGTGACGCTGGTGCGGTCGGCGGTGGTGCCGAAGCTGGCACCGTCGGTGCCGGTGGTGCGGCTGAGATCGGTGCCGCCTCCACGGCCAGCGGTGCCACCACCCTTGACCCGGCCGCGATCGACTCCGCCCTAGCCAACGCCACCTTCGTCCCCGTCCTGCGCAAGGACCGAGCCGAAGCAGAGTCCGCCGCCGCCGCGGTCGCGACCCTGTTCACGCTCGGCGGGACAGTCGACTGGGACGCGTTCTACCCCGGCGCGCACACCGTCGAACTGCCGACCTACGCCTTCCAGCGCAAGCGTTACTGGCTGGACAACCCGACCGGCGCGCGGGCTCGCGGCGTGGCCGAGGTCGGGCAGCGAGAGGCCGCGCACCCGCTGCTCGGCGCGGTGGTCGCCGCTGCCAACGACAGCGGCGTCGTCCTCACCGGACGGCTGTCGCTGGCCGCGCAGCCGTGGCTGGCAGACCACGTCGTCCAGGGCAACGCGCTGTTCCCCGGCACGGCGTTCGTCGAGCTGGCCGTGCGCGCGGGCGACGAGGTCGGCTGCGGACGGGTCGACGAGCTCACCCTGGCCGCGCCGTTGATCCTGCCCGAGCAGGGCGCGGTGCGGCTGCAGGTGACCGTCGGCGCGGAGGAGGACGACGGCACCCGCGCGCTCGGGATCTTCTCCCAGGCCGAGGACGCCGACGAGTGGGTCCAGCACGGCAGCGGCCGGCTCTCCCCGGCCGGTTCGCCGTCCGCGACGGCCGCGCAGTGGCCGCCCGCCGGGGCCGCGGAGATCGACGTGACCTCCCGGTACGACGAGCTGGCCGCGCAGGGCTTCGACTACGGCCCGGTTTTCGCCGGTCTGCGTCGAGCCTGGCAGGCGGGCAGCGTGCTGGCCGCCGAGGTCGCGCTGCCCGAGCACGCGGACGGCAGCGCGTTCGGCCTGCACCCCGCGTTGCTGGACGCTGCCCTGCACACGATCGGCCTCGCCGGGCCGACCGAGGACAAGCCGGTCCTGCCGTTCGCGTGGTCCGGCGTCTCGCTTTACGCGGGCGGCGCGGCGAACCTGCGCGTGCTGATCTCGTCGGATGTCGAGAACACCGTCTCGCTCACCGCGACGGACGCGTCCGGCGCACCCGTGCTGCGCGTGGACTCGCTGGCGTTGCGCCCCATCGCGGACGACGCGTTCGCGGCCGCCGCGCGTTCGGCGGTCGACGATTCGCTGTTCCGCGTCGACTGGATCCCGTGGCAGGGCGACGACGTCACCGCGGTGACCACCGCAATCCTGGGCAGCGATCCGTTCGGCCTCGGCGGAGAGTCCTATGTGGACCTCCAAGCGCTGCTGGAAGCCATCCACCACGGCGCCTTGGTGCCAGACGTCGTCTACGTCCCGTTCGCCGCCCCCGAAACGGCCACTCCGGAAGGCGCTCGCGCAGCTGTCCACGACCTCCTCTCGCTCGCCCAATCCTGGGTCGCCGAGGATGTATTGGCCGCTTCGCGCTTGGTCGTCGTCGCCTCCGGCGCGATTGCCACTCGCCCGGACGAGGGCGCGCCCGACCTCACCCACGCCGCGCTGTGGGGCGTGATCCGCACCGCGCAACTCGAGTACCCAGACCGATTCATGGTGGCAGACCTCGACAACGGCCCGCTCCCGATCGGTTCGGTGCTCGGCGCGATGTACGCCGACGAACCCGGCGTCGCTGTCCGCGACGGCGCGGTTTTGGTGCACCGCCTGGCAAAGTACGCGCCGTCCGGCACCGTCGCCTTCGACCCGGACGGCACTGTCCTCGTCACCGGCGGCACCGGCGTGCTCGGCCAGCTGATCGCCCGCCACCTGGTCGTCGAGCACGGCGTCCGCCGCCTGCTCATCACGAGCCGTCGCGGTCCCGCCGCTCCGGGAGCCGACGAGTTCGTCGCGTCCCTGACCGAGTTGGGTGCGTCGGTCTCGCTGGTGGCCTGCGACCTGGCCTCGCGAGACGCCGTCGCAGCCCTCATCGCCGACGTTCCGTCCGACCACCCGCTGACCGCGGTAATCCACACCGCCGGTGTCGTCGACGACGGCGTGCTGCTGTCGCTGACCCCGGAACGGATGGACGCCGTGCTCCGCCCGAAGGTCGACGCCGCGTGGCATCTGCACGAACTGACCGCGTCCATGGACCTGGCCGCCTTCGTGCTGTACTCCTCGGCAGGCGGAACGCTCGGCGCGGCAGGCCAAGCCAACTACTCCGCGGCGAACGTCTTCCTGGACGCCCTCGCGCACCACCGTGCCGCGCAAGGCTTGTCAGCCGTGTCGCTGGCGTGGGGCCTGTGGTCGGAAGGCGGCATGTCCAACGATCTGGCCGACACCGACCTGATCCGCATGGCCAGGTCCGGCGTCTTCGGCCTGTCCTTCGCCGACGGCCTGGAATTGTTCGACGCGACAGTCGCCGCCGGCCAGCCGTCGCTGGTGCCGGTGCGGCTGGACATGTCCGGCCTCCGCGCCGACGCCCACAGCGTCCCCGCGATGCTGCGCGGCCTGGTCCGAGGACGCCGCCGCGTCGAGGTCGTCGACGATTCCTGGAACCAGGTCCTGCGCCTGTCCGGCGCCGAACGAGTGCGGGCCGCCGTCGACCTGGTCTGCGGCACCGCCGCCGTAGTCCTGGGCCACGAACGACGGGACGCGGTGGACCCGCGAAAGGGCTTCATCGAACTGGGCTTCGACTCCCTGACCGCCATCGAACTGCGCAACCGCCTGGACGTCCTCACCGGAATGCGCCTGCCCGCGACGCTGATCTTCGATTACCCGTCCGTGCAGGTACTGGGAGAACACCTCGTAGCGGACGGTGCGCCGTCCGCGGTCGAGATCCAGCTGGACGCGCTGGAAGGCGTCGTGCGAAGCCTGGAACCGGACGAGGTCTCCGGAGTCGTGACGCGGTTGAAGGCAGTGCTCGCGTCGCTGGTCCCGGACGAGGACGTGGAAGGAGCCAGCGCGGACGAGTTGTTCGCGCTGCTGGACGAGGAACTGGAAGCCAGGTAACGCGCCCCGGGCCGCCCGCCGATGCTCGCGGGCGGCCCCCGGCGCTGCCTACCGGTGAAGACTCGACCGGTAACGAAATTCCTGGCGACGCCCGTCGAACGTCCGGGTCTCGAGGAGTTCGAGATTGAAGTCCCCCGCTGCCCAGGAAGACCGGATCGGCCCCGGTTTTCCCAGTGACGACCGGAAACAACGTCACCTGAACGACGTCGACCAAACCGGCCGCCATGAGCGCGCGGTTCAGCGTGAGGCTGCCGTGCGACCGCAACGGCACTGCGGACTCCTCCTTGAGCCGTGCTACGACGTCGACCCGGTTGCCGCGAGCGACAGTCGCGTCCGGCCAGTCGAGCGGGACTTCCAGCGTGGAAGACACGATCGTCGCCGGCAGGTCCCGCATCCGGACGACCCAAGGATCGAAGACTTCCCGCGCGGCAGCCACCATCGCCGCGTGCGCGCGGTAAGTGTTGGCCCCCAACACCATTCGCTGCGGTTCGGTGTAGAGGCCAAGGCGGTGATCGAGGAATTCGGGACCATGTGTCCCCCAGTAACTGTGGCTACGAACTGGGCGTCCGCGAATCGACAGCTATCTGTTTTCCGTCCACCGATGCAAGTCGCGGGCAACCTCTCCGGGCGACGGCATGCGCGCGATCTCCTCAGCGATCGCCCGCGCCGCGTCTCGGTGCCCACTGCGCGGTAACAGCAGTTTCCGAACACCTTCCGCAACGCTTTCCGCACTCAGCTCTCCAGGAAGAATGCTTAACGCAGCCCCAGCGACGCTGAGCGCTTCCGCATTGCCGAACTGATCAGCTCCCTGAGGCAGAACCAGTTGCGGAACCCCGCCCGCGAGCGCGCCGAGCGTCGTACCGCTGCCGCCGTGATGTACGACAGCGTCGACATATGGCAACAACTCCGCCTGCGGCACCCAACTCCGTACCGTGACATCTTTCGGCACCGCGCCAAGCTGGACGTTCCCGGCTGCGACGACCACGTCGGCGTCGAGCGCCGTCAAACCCCGGATAGCCGTGGTGAGCACCTCCGGCGTGCCGAACGCGGTGCCGAGCGTCAGGTAGATCAGCGGCCGCGACGTCCTCTCGACGCGCCACTCCGGCAGCGGCTCGGAATAGGGGACCGGCCGCAGCTCGATCCGCTCCGCTCTCGCGAGAAAGTCCTTGTCCTGCAAGGACGGCGGGCAAATGTCGAGATGCGGCCGGTCCAGGGCGGGCCGCTCCAGCCCGATCCCGTCGGGAAACATGCGGCCGAACCCGTGCCAGAGACTGGGAACCCCGGCCCGCCGCGCCGCGATCGCCGGACCCGCCTGCCCCCACTCGTGGACGACGAGGTCGGGCCGCAGCCGCGCCAGGTCGGGTTCGAGATCCTCGGCGTAGATCTCGTAGAACGCATCCGCTGGCCGGAAGGGCCGCAATCCGTTGCGGTGCAAGGACGCGTGAACGTTCTCCCCGGCAGCGAAATGCACCTCGTGCCCAGCCTCCCTGACGGCGACCGCGAGCGGGATGAGCGGGTAGGTGTGCCCTACCGACGCGAGGCTGGTGAAGAGCACGCGCACTGCTGACCGGCTCCTCTCAAGAAAGATGACCTAATCAGATGCTAAGAACATCTGAACTGATAGTAGCCTGCTCGCGGCTCGCCTGCCCAGCCTCGTTCAGCGAGCCGCGTCGCCGGGGCCGGTCAGGAAGACCGGCCAGCCGACCTCCGTTCGCCATTGGGTCTCGTCGGCGGTGTCGCGCTGGCCGACCAGGTAGTACTCGCGGATGGGACCGTCGACGGCGAGGGCATGCCGCGCGACGTGCGCCGCGAGGGCGGCGTAGGTGCGGTCGACGTCGGCGGGCGGTCCGTGGTGCGTCATGACCGCCAACTCGACGGCGGGAACGGTTTGAGCCGAAACTCGGCCCACAGGACGGACGGGCCCGGCACACGGGACGAAGATGGTCACCTGCCCGCGATGGTGAGTGAACAGTTCGTCGGAGTAGATCCCGCCGACGGGGCCGGTGTGGGACAGGTGCTGCGCTGCCAGGGTCGCGTGAAGTTCGCCGAGCGCGCCTTGCAGCCACGCGACCGCATCTTGCGCGTCGACAGTCCCGACGATCACCGCGGCCGGAACGGCAGGCACGCGACGCAACTCGACCTCGGGAGCGTCCGCGGCGGGTTCGGGCGCGAGGAGGTCCCGTAATGCACTGACGGTCCGCTGGGTGCGGCTGAGTTCGTCCTCGAGCTGGTTCAGGTGAGCGGCGATCCGGTCGTTGCGGGCCTGCGGATCGCTCGTGGCCAGTACCGCGCGGATCTCCTCCAGCGGCATGTCCAATTCGCGGAATCGACGGATGACCTGGGCGGTAGGCAACTGCTCGTCGGTGTAGCGCCGGTAGCCGGTGTACGGGTCCACATCGGCCGGTTCGAGGAGCCCGGTCTGGTGGTAGTGGCGCAGCATTTTGACGGTCAAGTGGGTCGCGCGGGAGAAATCGCCGATGGACAGGTACCCGGTCATGGCCGCCATTCTGCAGTCTCCCACCGGGGGAGAGTCCGGTCCGATGGTCGGTATCGACCTTCCCGCGATGGCAGCGGCGAGGCTGGCTCGCAGATCCCAACCGGACCGAAGGAATCGAAATGCCTCATCTCGCCACCGCGGACGGAACCGAACTTTTCTATCGCGACTGGGGTTCCGGACGCCCCGTCGTACTCGTCCACAGCATGCTGATGAGCAGTGACATGTGGCAGCACCAGATGCTGCACCTGGCCGAGCACGGATACCGCGCCGTCGCCCACGACCGCCGCGGCCACGGCCGGTCCGACGACCCTGGCGCCGGCTACGAGTTCGACACTCTCGCCGACGATCTGGCCGCCGTCCTCGACACCCTCGACCTGACCGACGTCACCCTGGTCGGCCACTCGATGGGCGGCGGCGAGGTCGTGCGATACCTCAGCAGACACGGAGACGATCGAGTCGCCCGCATCGCGCTGGTCGGCTCGACGGCACCGAAACTGGACGTCGATCCCGAAGCTGCTGCGGCACTGCTAGACCAGCTTCGGACGCGGTACGACCAGTGGGTGCTCGAGAACGCCTCGTCCTCTTTCGGCGACCAGTTGCCCGGTTGCGCGATATCGCAGCTGGAGAAGGATCGGGCCATCCGCGACTGGATGGGAGTGTCGCTTCAGGCCGCAGTGGCCTGCACTGAAGCCAACCTGGCAGCGGATTTCCGGCCGGAAATGCGCGAAATCCGGATCCCCGTCCTGATCGCGCACGGCGACCAGGACGCGTTCGCCCCGCTCCAGACCTGTGGGCAACGCTCGGCCGATCTGATTCCCGACAGCACGCTCGTGGTCTACCGGAACGCGTCGCACATGCTCCACCTCTCGCACCGCCAGCAGCTCAACGCTGACCTGCTGGCCTTCGCCGGAGCGCGGAAACCGCGGGCCAGAGCGGGCTGCTGACCGTGCGATGGCACGAGGTCCTCCATGACACGCTCGCATGGGTGCGGCTGCTACCAGTACGACGATCGACGTCACCCGACAGAATCCTCGTGGCTCTCCACCGCGGGCGGGGAAGGTTCTCATGCGGTCTTCCGCGGCAGCTAGCCTGGCTGAGTCTGTGCGGCTGATCGCCGAGCGCTCGCCGCGACTGGCGGGATCGTGGCCGGAGCCTGTTGAGACAGGCCAGTCAAACAGTCCACAATGGATTATCCGCGGTCGCGGTCGCAGTGTGTCTTGGTTTGCAGGCAGGACTCACGACCTAGGGCTGGTCGCCGGAACCCGCTGCCACTGCGGAGTTCTCGGTCGCGTGCGCCAGGTCCAGCCATTCCCCGACGGGCAGCACTCGTGCGCGCCGTCCGGCATGCAGGCGGAAGTCGGCCTCTGGGTCGGAAACCTCGACGTAGCCCGCGATCTTGTCCGGTTGCTCGGCCTCGTAGTGCATCGGCACCGCATACCGGGCGTTGAGGATTTCCGCGGCCGCGGCGGCTTGCCTCGGATCCATCGCGGCGGGCAGCGGGCTCGGCGGCTGGAGATGCGGCGCGTCGACGACCGCGCCGTTCGCGGGCAGGAATGCCGCGTCGAACGGGCTGAACCGGCGCGCGATCAGCCACCAGTAGCCGTGGAACATCGTGTCGCCGCCGTGGAAAACTCGCTGCCCGTCGGCTTCGACGACCCAGTTCAGCTGCGGATCGCCCAGTCCGTCGACGGCGGGGACCGCGGTGGCGCGGAACGGTCCGATTTCTCTGGTGGACCAGGGCTGCACGATTTCGGCCGACAGCCGGTGCAGTACCAGCTCGTGCTCGGCGGGCAGTGTGGTCACGTTGTCGACGTCGTCGCCATGACCGGGTGCTGGTCGGAGTACTGGCGCTTTTGGGGTGAGCACCTCTGCGAGCGCGGCCGCGTCTGTGTGGTCGCGATGCAGGTGGGTGACCAGCGCGGCGGTGACTTTCCCGCTCGGCGTCGCCAGTCCTTCGCCGGACTTCCATCCGGTGAACAGCGTGACAGGTCCTGGACGTAGTCGATCGCCAGCCGCTCGCCGCCTGCTTCGATCTCCAGCCCGGCCCAGCCCAGTCGTCGCGTCCGCATCTCGTGCTCCTTGATCTCGGTGGTCGCCGGAAATTTAGCGTACGGGCGTTCACTAAGCAATAGTGAACGCCCGTACGCTATCCTTGGCGCATGTCACCGCGACGTTCAGCGGCCGAAGCGCAGGCCACCAGGGGCCGGATCCTCGCGCGGGCGGCCGAGATCGCCTCCGAGGAGGGGCTGGACGGGATCACGATCGGCCGGCTCGCCGAGGAGCTGGAGATGAGCAAGTCCGGGGTGCACAAGCACTTCGGCACCAAGGAGACGCTGCAGATCTCCACGCTGGACAAGGCGTTCGTGGACTTCTGGCATCGGGTGGTGGAACCCGCGCTGCCCGAACCGCCGGGACTGCGGCGGCTGCGCGCGGTGTGCGCCAACTCCGTGGATTACCTGGAAGCACCACTGCTGCCTGGCGGCTGCCTGATGACCGCGGCGCTCACCGAGTACGACGGTCGCCCCGGGCGAGTTCGCGACGCGGTGGCCGAGGTGTGGTCGCGCTGGCGGGATCAGCTGCGGGCGGACCTGGAGGCGGCGGTGGAGAACGGTGAGGTACCTGCCGGATTCGACGTCGAGCAGGCGCTGTTCGAGATCATCGCCGCTGGGCTGGCATTGAACGCGGCCATGCAGCTTCAGCATGACCGGACGGCCGCGGGGCGGGCGCGTCGGGCGATTGAGCGGGCCTTGGAGCAGTCCTGACGACTGCGCTGGGCGGGGTTGCTTGGCCCGCCCGGAGGTGACTGCGTTGGGCGGGGTTGCTTGGTCCGTCCGGAAACGATTGCGTCGGGCGGGGTTGCTTGGTCCGGCTGGAGGCGATTGCGCTGGGCGGGGTCGCTTGGACCGCCCGGAGGCGAGTGCGTCGGGTAGGGCTGCTTGGTCCGGCTGGAGGCGAGTGCGTCGGGCGGGGCTGCTTGGACCGTCCGGAGGCGATTGCGTTCAGACCGTGCCTGGCCGCGCGTCAGGGCAGCCGCGGCCATTGCTTCGTTCGGACCGGCCCGGCACCTGCGAGGCTCGAGGCGGTTGCGGTTACGACTCGGTGGCCATGCCCAGCGAGCACAGCGAACCGGCGAGAGCGATGAGGTCGTAGCGGGTGTCGTCCTCGTTCGTTTCCCACAGGGCGGAGAGGGTGGCGGCGGCCTGGTCGACGTCGCCGTTGTGCTGCTTCAGGGCGATCCACATCGCGGCGGCCACCGGCTCGCATTCGACGTGGCGGTGGGTCGTGCGGCAGGTCAGCTCCAGGTGGCCGTTGGCGAGCATGCGCTGGGTGACGCCGGGGGCGGTGGTGATCGCCATCATGATGGCCTCCTGGTTGAGGGGGTGTTTCCTTGATGTACCTAGTTTCTCGGAACCGGCGGGCCGGAACCATGGGGTGTGCTCCTGAAGCTTCCCTGGGGTTTCCCCACCCTTATCCCCGGCAGATTCCCGGTTGCCATCCGGCCAGCGTTGTGGTGACCGTCTGCACGACGGCGTTGAGCTGGTCGTTCAGGTAAAAATGGCCGCCGGGGAAGATCTTGACCTGGCAGGCGCCGGTGGTGTGGTCGCGCCAGGCCTCGGCCTCGTCGAGGTCGGTTACCGGATCTGCGTCGCCGACCAGGACTTGGATCGGGCAGCTTGGCTCCACACCTGGTTGGTGCCGGTAGGTTTCGACGGCGGTGTAGTCGCCGCGGATCGCGGGAAGGACCATGCGCAGCAGTTCGTCGTCGCCGAGTACGCCGGCGTCGGTGCCGCTGAGTTCCTTCAGCGCGGCGATGAGGCCGTCGTCGTCGCGCTGGTGGATGAACTCGATGCGTTGCGCGGACGGGGCCCGGCAGGCCGAGGCGAAGAGGCCTAGCGGGGGATTGCCCTGCGCCTCCAGGCGGCGGGCTACCTCGTAGCCGACGGTGGCGCCCATGCTGTGGCCGAACAAAACCACCGGCAGGTCGGTCCAGTCGGCCAGGTCGCCGGTGATCGCGTCGGCGATCGCGGCGACCGTGTCCAGGCATGGTTCGGCGCGGCGGTCCTGTCGGCCGGGGTACTGGACGGCAACCACCTCGAAGTCCTGCCCCGCCGCGGTCGCGGAGAGCGGGAAGTAGGCGGTCGCCGAGCCGCCGGCGTGCGGGAGGCACACCAGACGCGCCCGTGCCTGGTCAGTCGGGTGGAAACGGCGGATCCACCGGCTTGTGCGTGCGTTCGCGGGTGTTTCGTCCACTGCAGTCACAAAACCAGGAGTGTTCGGGGCGGGGCGGTGCGGGACAACCCCTAGTGGCTTGGGGTTTGGGCTGGGAGGGGTGGGTTGTGCCTGGTCCGCTTGGCTCTGGGGGCTCAAGGGAGGGCGGCGTTCGCGGGGGTGCTTTGGGCGTGGGGTCGGCGCTGGGGAAGGTGCGCTGGGTCGGCGTTGGCGAGGGTGTGCTGGGCGTGGGGTCGGCGTCGGCGTCGGCGAAGATGCGTTGGGTCGGCGTTGGTGAGGGCGCGTTGGGCGGGGTCGGCGTTGGCGAGGATGCGCGGGGCGGGGTCGGCATTGGCGAGGGTGCGTTGGGGCGCTGGGTCGGCGTTCGCGAAGGTGCGTCGGGCGCGGGTGCGGCATTGGGGAAGGCGCGCTGGGTCGGCGTCGGCGAGGGTGTGCTGAGCGCGGTGGCCGCATTCGCGAGGATGCGCTGAGCGGGGCGGCATTGGCAAACGCCCGCTTGGCACTGGGCCGCATTCCGGAAGGTGCCCGGAGCGTGGGGGCGGCGTGGGTGGCAGCCTGGGGCGGTGCCGGTCGATCTGCTGCCAGCCTTGCTCGCCGCCTCCCTCGCCGCGTTTGTGCTCGCGTTGCTTTCCGCGGTGGCCGGGTTTGGCGGTGGGGTTTTGCTGTTGCCGGTTTTCACCGCGTTGTTCGGGCTGCGCGTCGCCGTTCCCATGCTGACCTTGACGCAGTTGTCTTCCAACGGTTCCCGCGTTTGGCTTAACCGGCGGGAGCTGCGCTGGTCGCTGGTTGGCTGGTTTGCGTTGGGAGCCGTACCGTTCGCGGTCGCCGGGGGACTGTTGCTCACCCATGTGCCGCTAGCGCCGCTTAAGCGGATCCTCGGTGCCTTCCTCATCGGGGTTGTTGTCTGGAGACGGGTGCAACGCCGGCCGCGGACGCCTGCGCAGTCGTCGTTCGCGGTGGTCGGTGCTGCGTCCGGGCTCGGTTCGGCGCTGCTGGGTTCGGTCGGCCCGCTTACTGCCCCGTTCTTCCTCGCTCTCGGCTTGACTCGTGGCGCTTACATCGGCACCGAAGCGGCCAGCGCCCTGACGATGCACCTCGCCAAAATCGCCACCTATGGCGCGGGTGACCTGCTGACGTCGCGGGTCCTGATCTTCGGTCTCGCTCTGACTCCCGCCACCCTTCTCGGTGCCTGGGCGGGAAAGCGTGTTGTCGGCCGGATCAGCGAACGTATCTTTGTCCTTCTTGTGGAAATTGGTCTCGTTGGTGCCGGTGTCCTCTTTCTCGTCGGATTTTGAGCGCGTCTAGGGGCGCTGCCAGCCGGGCCGCAGGTGTCAGTTGAAGATCACGTCCGAGCAGGAGTAGAAGGCCTCGCCGGAGTCGGGCCAGTGGCGTTGCCAGATCGAGTAGATCAGGTGCCTGCCGGTGCGTCCGCCGGGCAGGTTCGCCTGGAGCTGGTAGGCGTTGCCGGCGATCGGAGGGTTGTCCTGCTTGTAGAACGGGGTGTCTTCCAGGTCGGACCACTTGAGCGGTTTCGTCGGGTCGTAGCCCGGCTTGGTGACGTACAGTTCGAAGGTGCCTTCGTGCGCGGCGGTCAGCTGGTATTGGAAGGTGTACGGGCCGCTGCTCGGCATCGTGGTCGCCGGCCAGTCGTCGCGGGCCAGGTCGAGCCCCTTGTACTTGTCCCGGCCGGCGCTGCACAGCTTGCCGTCCGGGATGATCTCTCGGCTGCGGCCGCTGGCGTCGCCGATGTTGACCTCGTCCCAGTCGTAGATCGGCCAGCTGTCGCCCACCGCGACGGCGGCCTTGCACGCTGCGGACTGCGGGTTTTCCGGACCCTCCTGGAAACACTGCATGATCCGGCTGATCGGGTTGCCCATCGACCCGTGTGCGAGGGCGGGGACGGCGGTGAACACCGAGACCGTGCCGAGCACGGTGGTCAGTATCGCGACTTTCACGGCGGAGCGGGAAAACTTCATCGCGAGATTCCTCTCCTGAGAGGTCTAGACCACATCACGGTAAGTGCCCGGGGCATCGGCTTGTAGGCCCGAAAGTCGGGCGCGGGCGATTTCGCGCGTGCTCCGCTCGCCTCGAAGCCTCGAAGCCTCGAAGCCTCGAAGCCTCGAAGCCTCGAAGCCTCGAAGCCTCGAAGATGGGATGCGGAAGGGGTCGGTCGGGCGATTCATGGTGCGGGGCTTGCCGTTCCCCGGCATTGTGACGACAGGTGGTAGTTGGCATCACCGGGTCGTCTGACGTTGTAGTTCTTCGCCCAGTACAGGCGGTAGTTGGCATGAAGTAAAGGCGATAG
>NZ_JBVKDT010000020.1:0-127966 GCF_055633655.1 Amycolatopsis sp. NPDC114503
CGCCCGGTCCCATTCCGAACCCGGAAGCTAAGCCTGACTGCGCCGATGGTACTGCAACCGAAGGGTTGTGGGAGAGTAGGACACCGCCGAACTTACTTTGAATGGTCTGGGCCCCGGTCGAGAACCCACGCGGTTCTCCCGGGGCCCAGACTCATGTTCGCGTCCGCTCGAGCAGCGCGCCGGCGGCCTCAGGTCCGCCCGCGCGAGGTTGCTCCGAACGGGCCCGTACGATAGTCAATTGGCCCTCGTACCGGGGGCCGTCCTCAGAATTCCAGAGTTGTCTATGGCAGGAGGCCAGGTGTCCGAGTTCGGTCGACGTGACTCAGCGGATGAGGGGTCCGGTCGGTCGGGACGCCGCGACCAGGACTCCCGCGGCGGCAGGTCCGACGCGCCCCGGGGAGACCGGCGCGGCGCGCGGCAGGACCGCGGCGGGCGGGACAACGCTCACCAGGGCAAGCCCCGCCGAGACGACCGCGGTGCTCGCGGTTCCGGCGGCTTCGCCGGCCGCCCCGGCCACGGCGACGGTCCCCGCGAACAGCGCGGCGGATACGCCGGCAAACGCGACGACGACCGCGACTTCCGCCCCCGCGGCAAGCGCGATTTCGACCGTCCGCAGGGCAAATCCTACGGCGAGCGCTCCGGCGGACCCGGCGGCAAGTCCTCCTACGGCGACCGCTCCGGGCGTCCGGAACGAGGCTCGTCCTACGGCAATCGTTCCGAGGGGCGGTCCTCGTACGGCGAACGTTCGGAGGGCCGGTCCTCGTACGGCGAGCGCTCCGGCGGGCCCGGCAAGTCTTACGGTGACCGTTCGGGCCGTCCGGAAGGGAAGTCCGGCTACGGCGACCGCGGCGGACGGCCGCAGGGCAAGTCCTCGTACGGGGAGCGGTCCGGCGGGCGCTGGAACGACGACCGTCGCGGTGGCGACGACCGTCGTGGCGGGTACTCGGGCGGCGACGACCGGCGCAGTTCGGGCGGATACCGCGGCAAGGACTCCCAGGGCGGCGGTTTCCGCGACGATCGGCGCGGGTCCGGCGGATTCCGCGACAACGACCGGCGTGACAACGACCGGCGCGGCGGCTACGGCGACCGCGACAACCGCGGCGGCAAGCCCGGCGATCGCGATGCGCGCGGCGGCTACCGTGACGACCGGGGAAGCAAGCCCGGCGGTTTCCGCGACGACCGGGGAAGCAAGCCCGGCGGTTTCCGCGACGACCGCGGCGGCAAGCCCGGCGGATACCGGGACCGGGACGACCGCGGTCCGCGCGACGGCGGATTCCGTGGCGGGAACCGGGGAACCGGGGGATTCCGGGACGATCGGTCCGGCGCGAACCGAGGAGATCGGCGCGACGACCGCGGGTTCCGCAACGACCGCGACGACCGTCGGGACAACCGTTCGGGCGGCTTCCGCAGCGACCGGCGTGACGAAGGCGGCTACCGCGGGGAACGTCGGGACGACCGCTCCGGCGGGTTCCGCGACAACCGTCGGGACGACCGGCCGGGTGGGTTCCGCAACGACCGGCGCGATGAAAGCGGTCCTCGCGGGGATCGTCGGGACGACCGTTCGGGCGGGTTCCGCAACGACCGGCGGGACGAGGGCGGTTATCGCGGGGATCGTCGAGACGACCGCTCCGGCGGGTTCCGCAACGACCGGCGTGACGACCGGTCCGGCGGCAAGCGGCCGGGCGGGGACCGTCGGGACGAGCGGCCGGGCGGGTTCCGGCGTGATCGGGACGGCGAGTCCGGCGGGTTCCGGAAGGACCAGCGCGACAGTGGTTTCCGCAAGGACCGTCAGGACGACGGGTTCCGCGGGCGTCGGGACGAGGCCGAGGAGACCGCGTCGGCTGCGGCCGGGGAATCGGCGGTGGTCGACGAGGTGACTGCGGGCTCGGGCGGCGCTGGCGTCGAGTCGGGTTCGGCGGACCGCGTCGAGACTGCCGAGGCCGCTGAGGGCCAGGAACGGCGCGAGGCGGACGACCGCGGCGAGCGGGACAACCGCGACAACCGCGACGACCGGGGCGAGCGGCAGGACCGTCGGGAGCGCGACAACCGCAGCGACCGCGGCGGCCGGGACAACCGCGACAGCCGCGACCGGCGCGACCGCAGGGACGACCGTCCCCGCACCAAGCGGCCGGTGACCGTCGAGGAGCAGGACGCCGCTCTCGCCCGCGAGCTGCTCGAAGCACCCGAACTGCCCGAGGACATCGAGTTCTCCGACCTCGACGAAGAGGTCCGCCGGGAGCTGCGGACCTTGCCGAAGGGGCTCGCGGAGACCGTCGGGAAGCACCTGGTCGCCGCGGGCGGGCTGGTCGACGACGACCCCGAGGCCGCACTCGAGCACGCCCGGTACGCGAAGACCAAGGCGTCGCGGGTGCCGATCGTGCGCGAAGGGCTCGGGCTGGTCGCCTACCACGCGGGCAACTGGCAGGAAGCGCTGTCCGAACTGCGCGCCGTCCGGCGGATGACGCGCAGCGACGAGCACATCGCGATCATCGCGGACGCCGAGCGCGCGCTGGGCCGTCCGGAGCGCGCCCTGGACCTCGCCAAGGAGACCGACAAGGAACGGCTCACCAAGGCGACTCAGGTCGAGCTGGCGATCGTCGCGGCGGGTGCGCGGCGCGACCTCGGGCAGCTGGACGCGGCGGTCGTGTCCCTGCAGGGGCCGGACCTCGCAGCGGCCAAGCGCGACCCGTGGAGCGCGCGCCTGTTCTACGCCTACGCCGACAACCTCGAGGCTGCCGGACGCAAGGAAGAGGCCGTCCAGTGGTTCCTGAACGCCGCTGAGGCCGACGCCGAGGACGAGACCGACGCCGCCGAGCGCGCCGCGGACCTCTCGAACGAGGCGAACGCATCGAACGCGGCGAACGACTCAGGCGAGCCGAGCGAGTCGGGCGAGCCGAACGGGTCGGATGACTGACGTGGCCTACGACGCGCTGCTGTTCGATCTCGACGGCACCGTGTACCACGGGCCGCAGGTGATCGACGGGGCCGCGGAAACCGTGGCCGCCGTGCGCGAGCAAGGCACGGCGGTCCGGTTCGTGACCAACAATGCGTCAAAGGCCCCGTCCGCGGTCGCCGAGCACCTCCGGGACCTCGGCATCACCGCGGACACCGAAGAGGTGCACACGAGCGCCCAGGCGGCAGCCGCGCTCCTGCGGGACCGGCTGCCGGCCGGCGCGAAGGTGCTGATTGTCGGCACGGCCTCGCTCGGCGACCAGGTCGCCGCGGCGGGGCTGGAGCCGGTGCGGGCCGCGGGCGATGACGTTTCCGCGGTGGTGCAAGGACATTCGCCGGAAACCGGATGGGCGGACCTCGCCGAGGCGAGCATCGTGATCCGGGCGGGCGGGCTGTGGGTCGCGACGAACACCGACACCACGCTGCCCACCGAGCGCGGGCTGATGCCGGGCAACGGGTCGATGGTGGGAGCGTTGCGGATCGCTACCGGCGCGGAGCCGGTGGTCGCCGGGAAACCGGAGCCGTTGCTGTTCGAAACGGCGGCGCGCTCGGCGAAGGCGAAGCGTCCGCTGGTGGTCGGGGACCGGCTGGACACCGACATCGCGGGCGCGGTCGCGGCAGGGTTGGACTCGTTGTGCGTTCTCACCGGCATCGCGACTCCGGCGACGCTGCTCACCGCGATTCCGGCGGAACGGCCGACTCATCTCGGCGCCGATCTCACCGCGCTCGCGCAGCCGGTGGACGAATTGCGCGTCGGCAAGCGGCCCGGCTGGGAGATCAGCGAGGGCGATGTACTGACCGTTCGCGGCGAAGGCGACAAGCTCGACCTGCTGCGCGCGCTGTGCGATTCGGCGTGGCGCACCGGCGTTGTGCAGGTGCGCGCGGAAGGCGACGCGGCCGCGGCGGCAGTGACCGGGCTCGGGCTGGCCTGACTGGTAGTTTGGGCCTGTGCACCCGAACGTTCCGCGGCCGGTTCCCGGACCCCCGCCGATCCCCGGACCCGGCCCGCAGCAGACTGACCCGCGAGCGGGCATCGACGAGGCCGTCGCCGGGCTCGACGACCTCGACACGCTGCCGCCCGCCGAGCACGTGGACCGCTTCGAGGCCGTGCACACCGAGCTGACCGTGGCCCTGTCCAGCATCGACAAGGTCTGACCGGCGTGGCCAAACGGGCCAGGCTCGACGCGGAACTCGTGCGGCGCGGACTCGCCCGCTCCCGCGAACAAGCCTCCGCGCTCATCACCGGCGGCAAAGTCACCGTGCGCGGCATGGTCGCCACGAAACCCGCCACCGGCGTGGAAAACGACGCGCCGATCGTCGTGAAGGACGAGGACGACCCGGGCTGGGCGTCGCGCGGCGCGCACAAACTCCTTGGCGCGCTTGAACGTTTCGGTCCGGAAGGGCTGACCGTCGAAGGCCGCCGCTGTCTCGACGCCGGCGCATCCACTGGCGGGTTCACGGATGTGTTGCTGCGGGGCGGCGCGGAGAAGGTCATCGCCGCGGACGTCGGGCGCGGGCTGCTTGTCTGGAAGCTGCAGACCGACGATCGCGTCGTGGTCCTCGACCGCACGAACGCCCGCAACCTGACGCCGGACGTCCTCGGCGGCCAGGTCGATCTCGTCGTCGGCGATCTTTCCTTCATCTCGCTGAAGCTCGTGCTTCCCGCGCTCGCCGAATGCGCGCGCGACGGCGCGGATCTGCTGCCGATGGTCAAACCGCAGTTCGAGGTCGGCAAGGACCGGCTCGGCAGCGGCGGCGTGGTCCGCGATCCGGAACTGCGCGCCGAATCCGTGCTGAGCGTGCTCGCCGAAGCCGCGAAGCTCGGCCTGTCGCTGCGCGGGGTCGTCGCGAGTCCGTTGCCGGGGCCGTCCGGGAACGTCGAATACTTTGTGTGGCTCCGGAAAACGGGGCCGGAAGAAGCCGGTGTCCGAGACCCCGAGGATGCCGAGCGGCTCGTTCGCGCCGCAGTCCAGGAAGGACCCCAGTGACCGCCGAACGTGAAGTGCTCCTCGTGGTGCACCCCGACCGGGACACCACCCGGGAGGCCGCCCGCGAGGTGTCCCAGCGATTCGCGAAGGCCGGGATCCGGCTTCGCGTGCTCGACGAGGACGTTCTCCGGCTGATCGACCCGGACGGCTGCATGGCCAAGCCGTGCACCGTGGTCGCGCCCGAGCACAATCCGGCCGAGGGAGCCGAACTCGTGTTCGTGCTCGGCGGCGACGGAACCCTGCTGCGCGCGGCGGAACTCGCCCGTCCGGCCGAGGTTCCGGTGCTCGGCGTCAACCTCGGCCGCGTCGGCTTCCTCGCCGAGGCCGATTCGGACGCGCTCGCCGACGCCGTGCAGCGCGTGGTCGACCGCGAGTACCACGTCGAGGACCGGATGACGGTCGACGTCACGGTCACCGCCGACGGCGCCGAGATCTACCGGACCTGGGCGCTCAACGAGGCCAGCGTCGAGAAGTTCAGCCGCGAGCGGGTGCTCGACGCGCTGATCGAGGTCGACGGCCGCCCGGTGTCGTCTTTCGGCTGCGACGGCGTGTTGTGCGCGACGCCGACCGGTTCCACCGCGTACGCCTTCTCCGCGGGCGGGCCGGTGCTGTGGCCGGACGTCGAGGCGCTGCTCGTGGTGCCGAGCAACGCGCACGCGATGTTCTCCCGGCCGCTGGTCGTGTCGCCCGAGTCGGTGATCACCGTCGGCATCGACCCGACCGGCCCGAAAGCGGCGCTGACCTGCGACGGGCTGCGGTCGTTCGACCTGCCTCCCGGCGCGCTCGTGCGCGTCGTGTGCGGCAGGCAGCCGGTGCGGCTGGTGCGGCTGTGGGACGGCGTGTTCACCGACCGGCTGGTGTACAAGTTCGGCCTGCCGGTGCGCAGCTGGCGCGACCGGCGCGGCGGGGAGCGTCCGGGCAGCTGATTCGCGACGCGCCCGCACAAGTGTTCGACCAGCGAAAAGAAGAGTTAGCGGACCTCGGACGCACAGAAGGTCGGTGCGGGCCGCTACCGTATGCGTCGTGCTGGCCGAGATGCGCATCCAGGGCCTCGGAGTCATCGAGGAAGCCCTGCTGGAACTGCACGCGGGCTTCACCGTGGTCACCGGTGAGACGGGTGCGGGCAAAACCATGGTCGTCACCGGGCTGCATCTGCTTTCGGGCGGACGGGCCGAGGCGTCGAAGGTCCGGAACGGGATGCTGAAGGCATTCGTCGAGGGCCGCTTCACCGTGGGCAAGGACGACGCGGCCGCCCGCATCGTCACCGATTCGGGGGCCGACGTCGACGAGGACGGCAGCGTCATCGCGCTGCGCACGGTCGCGGCCGACGGGCGCTCGCGGGCGCACCTCGGCGGCCGGTCCGTGCCGGTCGGGGTGCTGGCGGAGCTGTCCGAGCAGGTGATCGCCGTGCACGGGCAGAACGACCAGCTGCGGCTGCTGCGCCCGGCCGAGCAGCGCGCGGTGATCGACCGGTTCGCCGGCGAGGACGTCGGCGGCCCGCTCGCGCTGTACCGCCAGGTCCGCGAGGAATGGCTGGCCGTGCTCACCGAGCTGAGCGAGCGCTCCAACCGCTCCCGCGAGATGGCGCAGCAGGCGGACCTGCTGAAGCACGGGCTGAACGAGATCGACGCGGTCGCGCCCGAACCGGGCGAGGACGTCGAGCTCACCGAGCAGATCAAGCGGCTCGCCGCGGTCGACGAACTCCGCGCGACGGCCACCGAGGCGCACGCGGCGGTGTCCGGCGCGCAGGACGGCGACCCGGACGCACCGGGCGCGCTCGGCCTGGTCGGCGAGGCGGTGCGACGGCTGGTGTCGGCGGAGGATTCCGCGCTGAGCGACCTCGTGCCGCGGCTGGAGGAAGCCTCCACGCTGCTCAGCGACGTCGGCGCGGAGCTGGGCAGCTACGTCGAGAACCTCGACGCGGACCCGGCGCTGCTGGAGAAGGTGCTTTCGCGCCAGGCCGATCTCAAACGGCTGACCCGCAAGTACGCCGCGGACGTCGACGGAGTGCTGGCGTGGGCCGAGGACGCCCGGCGCAGGCTCGAGTCGATGGACACCTCCGAAGAAGCTCTAGGGGCACTGGCTTTGCGCCGCGACGAGCTGGCCGTGCAGCTGGTCGCGCACGCGACCGAAGTGTCCGCCGCGCGCGGCAAGGCGGCCGCTGAACTCGCGACCGCGATCACCAAGGAACTGTCCGGTCTCGCGATGGGACAGGCGGAGCTGGAGATCACCGTCGAACAGCGTCCGGCCGAGCACGGCGACCGGCAGGCGCTCGCGATCGACGGGCACGCGGTGCACGCGGGCCCGGACGGCGTCGACGAGGTGGAACTGCTGCTGCGGGCGCACAACGGCGCGCCGCCGCTGCCGGTGCACAAGGCCGCCTCGGGCGGTGAGCTGTCGCGCGTGATGCTCGCGATCGAGGTCGTGCTGGCGCACGCGGACACCGTGCAGACGCTGGTGTTCGACGAGGTCGACGCCGGGGTCGGCGGCCGGGCCGCGGTGGAGATCGGACGGCGGCTCGCGCGGCTCGCGCGCACCCACCAGGTCCTGGTGGTCACGCACCTTCCGCAGGTCGCCGCGTTCGCGGACCAGCATTTGGTGGTGGACAAGGGAACCAGCGGCGGCGTCACGCGCAGCGGCGTGAAGACGCTCGACCAGAGCGACCGGGTGCGCGAGCTGGCGCGGATGCTCGCGGGCATGGACGGCACCGAGACCGGCCGCGCGCACGCCGAGGAATTGCTTGCCACCGCGGAGAAAGACAAGGCGAAGAACACCGGCGCGAAGCGCAAGCGCGCGAAGAAGGGCTGAGGCGGATTCCATGACCTGGGCCACGCTGGCCGACGTCGAAGCCGAACTCGCCCGCGCGCGGCGGGAGGACGATCTCGACCGCTTCCTCGAACTCCTCGGCGACGAGGAGCTGTTCGTGCCGATCCACCGGGACGAGGCGCAGCGGCTCGCGCAGGAGCGGACCTGGTCGCCCGCGAAAGCCTGCTGCGCGCACGGCGGCGAACCGTCGCTGCAGGTGTTCACCCGCGGCGCGCTGCCGGATTTCGGCGCGGACGTGGTGTTTCTCAGCGGCGATCTCGACTGGGCCACGCACGGTCTCGGCCTGGGGGAACAGGTCGTGTTCAACCGCGGCACGCTCGCCGAATGGCGGGTGAGCGCGAACGCTGTGCTGCCGTGGGTCGACGCGAACCCGCACCGGGTCACCGCGGTGGAGCAGCAGGTCGAGCGGCTTTACACGGCACGGTACGGGCTTCTCGACGGTCCGGTCGCGCACGCGCTCGCGTGCGGCGCGCACCAGGCGGTGCTGTCGGCCGAGCCGTGGAACGTCCTCGACGCGCGCTACCACGATTACGTCGCCGAAGTCCGCGGCCTGCGCGATTGGTGGGGCGTCGCGGACGCGGCGAGCTGGCGAGCCGCGATGGACCGGCTGCTCGGCGATTCCTACCAGCTCACCACGGGAAACCTCGTGCTCGTGCTGCGCGCTCGAAGCGGGCTGGCGCTGGACGTCTACGGCTGGGTCGAGCTGGTCCGGCAGTGGTGCGCCGACAACGACGCCGAGGACCAGGCCGAGCCGCTCGTCGACGCCGTGCGCCGGATCGTGCGGTACGAGCAGCGGTTCCGCGCCGACGGCCTGCTCGCTCCGGACGGCGTGGTGGACAGCATCATCGGCTGGGACGTCGGGCGCGCGGTCGAACTGGCCCGCTGGGGGTTGGCAGTCGGCTATTGCGACGCGCTCACCGCGGAACTGATGGTGCTGGAGGCCGGCGCGATCGCCCGCCGCTACCACGGATCGTGGGCGGAATTGTCCACCGGTTACGTGCTGGGCAGGCTGCTCGCGCTCGACGGCGAGGAATTCGGGCCGGAGTACGCCTGCGCCGCCCGGGTCCGCCACCGCCTGCTGAACGATCCCGCGAGCCCCTGGTCCAACCTCGATTTCGGAGCGGGCGGACCGCACAGTTAACCCCGGCTCCGCGCCCCGCGCGACATGGCTCACCACAACGAGTCATGTCCGCTTCGGCGCGTCGGCTCTGTCCCCAGGCACAAATTTGTCACCATCAGCCACATGAAGCTCACCGGTCTTCTCGCGCGGAACCACGAAGCCCTTCCCGGCGTCATCGGTGTCGCGCGGGTCGACCGGCGCACGCGGGAGCTGCTGCGCCGGGTCAGCGCGGGCGACATCGTCGTGCTCGACCAGCTCGACCTCGACCGGGCCACCGCGGACGCGCTGGTCGCCGCCGAGGTCGCCGCGGTGGTCAACGCGTCCCCGTCGATTTCCGGCCGGTTCCCCAACCTCGGCCCGGAAATCCTGGTGGCGGCGGGCGTTCCGCTGATCGACTCGGTCGGCGGCGAACTGCTGCGCACCGTCAAGGACGGCACGAAGCTGCGCGTGCACGAGGGCGCGGTCTACCTGGGGGAGCGGCAGCTGGCGACCGGGGTCGAGCAGACCCCAGAAAGCGTCGCCGACCAGATGATCGAGGCCAAGGCCGGGATGTCGACCCAGCTGGAAGCCTTCTCCGCCAACACGATCGAGTTCCTGCGCCGCGAGCGGACGCTGATCCTCGACGGCGTCGGCGTGCCCGAGCTGAAGGTCCCGGTGCGCGACCGGCACGTGCTGGTCGTCGCCGCGGGGACCGGGCACGCCGAGGACCTCAAGAAGCTCAAGAAGTACATCGGCGAGCACCGGCCGGTGCTGGTCGGCGTCGACGCCGGCGCGGACACCCTGCGCGCGCAGGGTTACCAGCCGGACGTCATGGTCGGCGACCCGACCGGGATCGGCACCGCGACGCTGCGCAGCGGCGGCGAGGTCGTCGTCCCCGCGCAGCCGGACGGGCACGCGCCGGGCGTCGAGCGGATCCAGGACCTCGGCATCGGCGCGGTCACCTTCCCCGCGACCGGCAACGCCGAGGACCTCGCCCTGCTGCTGGCCGACGCGCACGGGGCGAGCCTCGTCGTCACCGTCGGGTTCCAGGCCACGCTGCGGGAATTCCTCGACCACGGCCGGTCCGGGTCGAACCCGTCCACGTTCCTCACGCGGCTCAAGCTCGGCACCAAGCTGGTCGACGGCAAGGCCGTCGCGACGCTGCACCGCAGCCGGGTGTCGCTCGGCGCGGTCGCCCTGCTCGTCCTCGCCGCCATCGTCGTCGTCGTGGCCGCGCTGCTGGTCTCCGACGTCGGCTCCGTCTATCTCGAGTGGATCCAGCACACCTGGTCCACGTTCGTCGCCTGGGTGAAGGGTCTCTTCACGTGATTTCCCTGCGGTACCACATCGTTTCCATCACCGCGTGCTTCCTGGCGCTGGCCGTCGGCGTGGTGCTGGGCTCGACCGCGCTCAACGGTTCGCTGCTGTCCGGGCTCTCGGACCAGAAGAAAGACCTCGGCACGCAGGTGTCGGATCTCCAGGCGCAGCGCAACGCGCTCAACGCGCGGCTGTCCGACGCGGACGCGTTCGCCGGGACCATGGGCCCGAAGGTCGTCGCGGGCGCGCTGGACAAGCGCAGCGTCGTCATCGTCACCACGCAGGACGCGCGCCCGGCCGACCGCGACGCGCTCAAGAAGCTCGTCGGCCAGTCCGGCGCTTCGGTGACCGGCGAACTGCAGCTCACCAACGCGTTCACCGACCCGGCGAAGGCCGACCAGCTGCGCGACGTCGTCACGCGGCTGCAGCCGGCCGGGGCGAAGTTCCCGACCGCGGGCGACTCCGGCACGCTCGCCGGCGCGCTGCTCGGTTCGACGCTGCTGCTGGACAAGGCGAGCGCGAAACCGCAGTCGAGCGGCGACGAATTGGCCGCCGCGCTCGGCGGGCTGACCGACGGCGGTTTCGTGAAGCCGAGCCAGGGCGTGCAGCCCGCACAGCTGGCGATCGTGCTGACCGGGGCTCAGGAGACTGGTGACGGAGCTGGGGACCGGGCCGCGACGATCGCGCGGTTCGCGGCGCAGATGGACCGTTCCGGCGCGGGCACTGTGCTCGCGGGCGACCCGGGCTCGGCGGAGGGGTCCGGTCCGATCGGGGTCGTGCGCGCGGACACTTCGGCGACGTCGATCCTGTCCACTGTGGACAACGCGGATTCGGCGGCCGGCCGGGTGGCGACGGTGCTGGCGTTGCAGGAACAGCTCAACGGCGGTTCGGGCCGTTACGGGATCGCGGGCAACGCGCAGGCGATCGCGCCTGGTGTGGCCACGTCGGGGAACTGAGCCGAAGACTTTCCGCCTCCCGCACAAAAATCGGCGGCGGCACGGGGTTTCCCTTCGAGGGCGAGGAAACCCGGTGCCGCCGCCGATTCATGCGTCTGCCGTGCAAAAAGATTCCGGCGACCGCCTGGAGACAGAAATCGGCGGCGGCACCGGATTCCCTTCGGGGAGGGAATCCGGCACCGCCGCCGGTATTCATGCGCCTACTGCGGGGTCAGCAGGTGCCGTTGTCGGCCCAGACCGCCGCACTGCCGGGCTGTTCGCCTCGCGTCCACCACTTGGCGGACCAGCGGTGGCCGTTGAAGGACACGACCGCGCCGGCGTTGTAGGACTGGGAGGTGTTCCACGCCGCCGGGCACGCGGTCGTGGGACCGCCGCCGCCGGAGCAGGCTCCGTTGTCCGTCCAGACGTCGGCGCTGCCGGGCTGTTCGCCCTGCGTCCACCACTTCGCCGTCCAGGTGTGGTTGTTGTACGACACGACCGCGCCGCCGTTGTACACCTTGCCGGAGTCCCAGGCCGCCGCCGTGCACTGGCCGCCCGGCGGAGTCGTGGGAGTGGTCGGAGTGGTGGGCGTGGTCGGGGTCGTGGGAGTGGTCGGAGTCGTGGGCGTTGTCGGAGTGGTCGGCGTGGTGGGGGTCGTCGGGGTGGTCGGCGGCGGGCCGGAACAGCCCTCCGTCGGCGCGGCGAGCCCGTCCACGACGGCGTGGAACAGCGTCGAATCGGGGTCGAGGTCATACAGCGAGAACATCATCGCGCCGCCGAGGCCGTTGCAATGGATGTAGTCGGTGCGCGCCTTGATCGACTGTTTCGACGAACCGCCGTAGAAGCTCGTCCCGTCGTAGAACCACGCGGATTGCGTTGTCGGGTCCCAGAACGTCGTCGACGGGTTGTCGACCACGCCGGAGAGTTCCTTGTACATCGCCACGCCGGGAACGTTGCCGCTCAACGGATGCGGCGCGGACGGGCCGGTGGCTGTCTGGTACAGCCCGTGGTTCGAGCCCGCGGGCACGCCGGTCCAGCCGCGATAGTAGAACGGAATGCCCAAGGTCAGCTTCGACGCCGGGAACCCGCCGGGGATGCCGTACGCCGGATCGCCTTGCGTGTACGCCTTCATCACCTGATCGATGGTGTATTTCTCGGTGCCCGGCGGGATGGGCGTGGACGGGTCGTTCGGCGAGGGGTAGAGCGGGTCCTGGAAGTTCGTCGGACCGGTCTTGTCCCACGCGCCGTGCATGTCGTAGGTCATCGGGTCGGCGAAGTCCATGTACTGGTGGATCTTGTCGGTCTGGATCTTCGCGATCTTGTCCTGGCCGCCGGGCAGGGCGGCCGAGAGCGCGTAGTGCTTGCCCAGCGCGTCCATCTGGCTGCGGAACTCGGCCAGCAGCGCGGTGAAGTTCTGGGTGTCGTTGGGGCTGTAGTGGTTGCCCGTGTGCCCGCCGGGGTGCGCCGGGTACTCCCAGTCGATGTCGAACCCGTCGAAGATGTTCGCGGCGGTGCCGGGGCCGCCGAAGCCGCCGGCGTTCGGGATGTTGCCCTTGATGAACATGTCGATGCAGGAGCTGACGAACTTCTTGCGGGAAGAGTCCGAAGCGGCGGCGTCGGAGAAGTACTTCGAATACGTCCAGCCGCCGAGCGACAGCAGCACCTTCAGGTTCGGGTGCCGGGCCTTGAGTTCCTGCAGCTGGTGGAAGTTGCCGACGATCGGCATGTTGTAGGTGTCGGCGGAGCCGTCGACGCTGATGTCCGAGCCGAACGACTTCTGGTAGTCGGCGAACTGGTCTCCCGCGCCGTCGCCCGCGTTCGGGTCGTCCTCGCCGCCGGGGTCGGGGGTCGTCGCCTTGGTCGTCTCGAAGCAGGTGAGGTTGTTCGGGTCGATGTTCTCGAAGTCGTAGAGCAGGTAGTCGATGTTGTCGGCGATCTTGTCGACGTTCTTGAGGTAGTAAGCGTTCTGGTAAATGCTCCATTGGTCGAAGTAGGCGATGCGCGTCCCTCCCGAGGAGGGCGCGGGCGTCGCGGTGGCCGGGGCGGGCCGGGCCAGGATGGTGAGACCGGCCACGACCACGGCGGCCACGGCGGCGCAGGCCACGGCCAGCGGTCTCAAGGTCCGGTGGGGCATAAGCGTTTCTCCCTCGCACAAGCGAAGCCCGCCCGCCGCACCGGAATGCGCGGCAAGCGTCGGACAACGGGTGATCACTGCAGGAGCGGGGGCCGGCCCGCATTCGAATGTGAACCAGGGCACAGCCGGAGTCAATACTGTGGACTAGACCAATTTCCAGGCCGGGGCGTTTTGTGGTGAAGTGTCCGGAAACGCCCGACGAACGGCCTGTTCCAAGCGGGGCGAGTGGTCCGGTGCCGCGGGGTGGCGCCGATTCACCCGTACGGGTGTGGCTGACCCGACACCCGTTCCGCGCGGCATCAGGCGAGTCTCAGGAAGATCATGGGTGGCTCACAGCTGCGCACGAGAGCCTGGCACCATGAGCGCCAACGACCCCGGGAGCACGGCCGAACGATGACCACTACCGAGATCCCGCTCGTCCGCGCGGACGAGCCGGCGCCCGCCAGATCGCCGCACCTGCGGCAGCTCGATTTGTACCGCGTCGTCACGTTCGCTCTGGTCATCCTCATCCACGTGATCGGCTCCACGACGTTCCCGCAGGACGTCGTCGCCGACGCGTTCCAGACGCCGCTGCACCTGACCCGCGAGGCGTTCTTCGCGCTGACCGCGTTCGTGCTCGTGTTCGGCTACCGGGACCGCCCAGTGGCGGCCGGGAAATTCTGGCGCAGGCGGTTCCCTCTGGTCGCTGTGCCGTACGTGGTGTGGACGGTCATCTACCGGGTCTATTCGGTGATCACCTCGGACCAGCCGTTCGGGTCGGTCGGCGCGCAGCTGCGCACGCTCGGGCTCGACCTGCTCACCGGGAACGCCTGGTACCACATGTATTTCATGCTGGTGACGCTGCAGGTGTACCTGCTCTTCCCGTTGCTGGCCAAGCTGTTCGACCTGATCCGGCGGCGTCCGTGGACGGTGCTCGCGGTTTCCGGCGCGATCCAGGCGGCCGTGGCGGTCTTCATGAGCTACCCGCCCGCAGTGCTGGGCTACGGTTTTGTGAGCCAGTTCTTCGCGACTTTCGTCGTGTACCAGTTCTACATGCTGCTCGGCACCGCGGCGGCGCTCCACTTCGAGGCGGTGCACGCCTGGCTGCGCACGCATTCGCGCTGGGTGCTGCTGGCGATGGCGGGCGGGCTCGTGATCGGGGAGACCGGCTACTTCGTGAGTGTCCACTTCGGAGAGTGGCCGGAGATGGCGTCGGACGCCTTCCGCCCGTACCTGATCCCGTGGTTCGTCGCGGCGATCGCCGGGATCTACCTGGCGGGCGCGCGGTGGGCGGAGAGCAGGCAGCGCGGCGGGCGGTTCGTGTCCTGGGCGGTGAACCGGTCGTTCGCGGTGTTCCTGACCCACCCGATCGCGATCGCCTTGCTGGACCCGCTGTTCGTCTTCGTCGGCGACCGGTTCGGCGCGCCGTGGACGACGCTGGTGGCGTACCCGGCGACGATCGCGCTGACCTTCGGGATCGTCGAGGTGCTGCGTCGGCTGCCGTGGAGCAAGGCGCTGACCGGGCGCGCCCGGGTGCCGGTGCGGGCCTGAGGCGCGGCCTCGCCCGCGAGAGCCGTGAGGGGAACCCTGAGGGAATCAGCGTCCGTGAAGGTGGCCCTCACGGACCGCGAAACTGCTTCAGGAGCTGGGCCAGGTCCGGTGTTTGTCGAGCGGACGGGCGTAAGACCCGGCCCGGCTGGTGCGCAATCCCAGCGCCACCAGGGATTCCGCGAGCCGGACCGCGGCGGCGACGCCGTCGACCACCGGGACGTCGAGCATCGCCGACATCTTGCGGTCCAGCCCGGTCATCCCGGCGCAGCCGAGCACGAGCACCTCGGCCCCGGCGTCGCGCGCCCGCAGACCCGCGGTGAGCAGGGCGGATTCGGTCCGTTCCTCGTCGCGCAGCTCCAGCACGCTCAGCCCGGTGCCGACGACCGCGACGCAATTGGAGTCCACTCCGGCCGAATGCAGGCTGTCCTCGATCAGCCCGCACGTGCGGTCCAGCGTCGTCACCACTCCGTACCGGCGCCCGAGCAGCCCGGCGAGATGTGCCGCGGCCTCGGTGATGTCGACCACCGGCACGTCCAGCAGTTCCCGCGCGCCCTCGCGGCCGTGCTCGCCGAAACCGGCGAGGACGACCGCGTCGAACGATTCTTCTGTGGTGCGCAACAGGTCCAGCACGGCAGCCGCGGAGAGGAAGCTGTCCAGCCAGCCCTCGGCCGATTCCGGGCCCCACTTCGGCGTCAGCGCGACGATTTCGGTACCAGGGCTGGCTGCGGCTCGCGCTCCGGTCTCGATCTCCTTCGTCATGGCCTCGGTGGTGTTGCAGTTGGTGACGAGGATCCGCATCAAGCCCTCCGATGGCGGTACGAAACGGCGTAGTAGAGCAACCCGGCGCTGGCGGTGCCGAGGAACCAGGAGTACGGCGCGGCCGGTGCGAAGAACGGCACCAGCGCGATCACCGCGGCCAGCACGGCGCACGGGAAGAACGCGGCCATCGCGCGCGGATTCACCTTGGGGTACTTGCCGTCGCGGACGAACAGCTGCTCGACGTCGACCTTGCCGCGGCGGATCAGGTAGTAGTCGACGATCATGATCCCGAACAGCGGCCCGAGGAACGCGCCGAGCCCGCCGAGGAAGTAGTTGACCACCACCGGCGACGAATACAGCTTCCACGGCAGCACGCACAGCGCGGCGACGGCGCTGATCATGCCGCCGACGGTGAACGAGATCCGCTTGGGCCAGATGTTGGCCAGGTCGTAGGCGGGGGAGACGAAGTTCGCGACGATGTTGACGCCCATGGTGGCGATGGCGAAGGTGAGCGCGCCGACGATCAGCACCGGTGTGTTGTGCACCTTGGCGAGCAGTTCGGCCGGGTCGGTGATCGCCTCGCCGAACACCTGCAGGCTGCCCGCGGTGACGATCACCGACAGCAGCGCGAACGCCGTCGAGTTCACCGGAAGGCCCCAGAAGTTGCCGCGCCGCACCGTTTTCTGGTCCGGGGCGTTGCGGGAGAAATCGCAGAAGTTGAGCATCAGCGTGCCGTAGGTGGACAGGATCAGCCCGGCCGCGCCGAACCACTGCCGCACCTGCTCGCCGCCGGACAGGTGCCGCGGGCTGCTGGTGAACGAGAGGTGCCAGTGGCTCGCGGCGAGGATCCAGACGGCGAGCGCGATCATCACGACCCAGATCAGCGGGCCGCACCAGTCCTGGAACTTCCGCACCGCCTCCATGCCGCGGGTCAGCACGAATGCCTGCACCAGCCACAGCGCCACGAAACACATCCAGCCGAGCGCGTGCAGGCCGAGGAAACTGTGCTCGGTCAACGGTTTCAAGCCGGGGTCGATGGCCAGCACGAGCAGCGTGATGGCGACGCTCGCGAGATAGGTCTGGATGCCGTACCAGAAGATCGCGATCACCGCGCGGATCAGCGCGGGGAGGTTCGCGCCGAAGGTGCCGAAGCTGATCCGCGCCACCACCGGGAACGGGACGCCGGTGCGCTGCCCGATCCGGCCCATCAGGTTCATCCCGAAGAAGATGATCACGAACCCGAACAGCAGCGCGGTGAACACCTGCCAGGCCGACAGTCCGAGCACGAACAGCCCGGCGGCGAAGGTGTAGTTGCCGAGGTTGTGCACGTCCGACATCCAGAGCGCGAAGATGTCGTACACCTTCCAGCGGCGCTCCTCGGCGGGCGCGAGATCCTCGTTCCACAGCCGGGGATCGGGTTCCGGCTGGATCTTCGCGCTGGTTTCGGTGGACGGGGCGTGCGTCATTGCAGACCTCCGGTCGACGTGCCGGCAGCTTTGGTATCCCAAACTTGGGATCCCAAATATCGCTCCGCGTGGCTGCTGAGTCAACCCCCTTCCCGATAAACTCGGCGATGTCCGATGCCGGCCGGCGTCGGAGGGAGAGGGGGACAGGTGGGCGCCACGGAGGACCGGCAGCCGCTGGCGGCGACGCGCGCCCGGGTGCTCGACGAGCTGCGCGAGCGGATCCTGACCGGGCGGCTGCGGCCGGGAGACCGGCTGGTCGAGCGCGAGCTGGCCGAGGATCTCGGGGTGTCGCGGGTGCCGGTGCGCGAGGCGATCCGCAGTCTGGAATCCGAGGGGTTCGTCGTCGTGCCCTCGCCCCGGCGAGTGGTCGTGCGGCAGCTGGCGCGGGTGGATGTCGAGGAGCTGTTCGACGTCCGGGAGGCGCTGGAAAGCCTCGCCGCCGCGCGAGCCGCGGAACGGGCCGGGAAGCCGGAGATGCGGCGGCTGGAGCGGTTGCTCGCCGAGTCCGCGCGGGTCACCCAGGGCGGCGACGGCGCGCGGATCTCCGAGGTCAACAGCAGGCTGCACGACGAGATCGTGGCCGTCTCGGGCAACCGGCTGCTGACCACGATGCTGCATCCGCTCGAAGGCCAGCTGCGGTGGCTGACCAGCCAGAACGAGCACTGGGACGAACTGCTCGACGAGCACCGCCGTCTGGTGGAAGCGATCGGGTCCGGCGACGTGGAGCGGGCGCGCGAGTACGCCGCCGAGCACGTACGGGTCAACCGCGCGGTGACGTTGCGCGATCTGTTCGGCGACGACGAGCAGGACGAGCGTCCGGCGGGCTGAACGGGCACGAGCCTCGGACGCCTTCCCTGAGGCGCGCCGTCGCGTTCGTCAATGGCTGGGTCTCGTGAGTGTTCATGCCGGTGAGAACCGGTGCCGGCACTCACGAGCCGTCGTGGGTAAGGTGACCCTAACTTCACGCGGAGGGGGTCGCTGGTGGCGCACGTGCAGGGCGAGCCGGAGTGGGTGTCCACGAGGGACGGACGGCGGCTGTACGCGATGGTGCTGCCCGGTCCCGGATCCGGGCCGACGGTCGTGTTCGAGGCCGGGGCGGGCGCGAGCCGGTCGTCGTGGGGGCTCGTGCAGCCGCTGGTCGGCGAGTTCGCGCGGGCGGTGGTCTACGACCGGTCCGGGCTCGGCCGCAGCGCGCCGGATCCGTCCGGGCGGACGCTGGACCGGATGGCCGGCGACCTCGTCGACGTGCTGAGTCATTTCGGGCCGGGGCCGTACGTGCTCGTCGGGCACAGCGCCGGGGGACCGATCGTGCGGCTCGCCGCGTCCCGGACCGCGGCGAAAATCGCGGGTGTCGTCCTGGTCGATCCGACCGACGAAGCGGCGGACGTCCTGTTCTCGCCCCGATTCCGCAGTGCTGAAAGGGTTTTTCTGCGTACTGGCCGGATTCTGGCGGCGACGGGTTTGCTGAAGTTCTTGTACCGCCCCATGCTGCGGGCCGCTCCCGACGACGTCCGGCGCGATCTGGTGCGCGAAGGCTTTACGCCGCAGGTATTGCGCACGCAGACCGAGCAGGCGCGGACGTTCCTCGACGAGTTGGCTGCCTGGCGGACAGATCCGCCTGCGTCGGGCGACTATCCGGTGACAGTCGTGTCCGGCGGGCGTGCGGGGGACGGGATGAACGCCGCGGTGCGCGAGGAGGCGAATGCCGCGCACGCACAACGGGTTTCGCCGGGCGGGCGGCATCGGATCGCGGAGAGGTCCGGGCATCTGGTGCCGGTCACCGAACCCGAAGCGGTGGCGGACGAAATCCGCCGGCTGCTCAGCTGACGGCGTCGCTCCACGTCTCGACGAACTTCGGGAACGTCTTGCCGACGGTGTCCGGGTTCTCGACCAGCACGCCGGGCACGCGCAGCCCCAGCACCGCCGCGGCCATCACCAAGCGGTGGTCCTCATAGGTGTGGAAAACGCCGCCGTGCATCGGGGCCGGGGTGATTTCCAGGCCGTCTTCAAGCTCGGTGACGCCCGCGCCCAGGCCGGACAGCTCGGTGGCCAGCGCGGTGAGCCGGTCGGTCTCGTGGCCGCGCAGGTGCGCGACGCCGGTGATGCTCGACGGGCTCTCGGCGAAGCACAGCATCGCCGCGATGACCGGCGTCAGCTCGCCGACCTCGTGCAGGTCGAGGTCGATGCCGGGGAACGCGCCGCCGCCGGTGACGGACAGGCCGTCGCCGTCCAGCGTCGCCTTCGCGCCCAGTTCGGTGACCAGGCCGCGCAGCCAGTCGCCCGGCTGCGTGGTCTGCTTCGGCCAGCCGTGCACGCGGACCGTCCCGCCGCCGACCATCGCGGCGGCCACGAACGGGGCCGCGGTGGACAGATCGGGCTCCACCACGTACTCCGGGCACGACAGTTTCGCCGGCTCCACATGGAATTCCGTGCCGGAACGGTCCACAGTGGCCCCGAACCGGCGCAGCATGTCCAGCGTCATCGCGATGTGCGGTTCGCTCGGCGGGGCACCGCCGACCAGCCGCACCGTCACGCCCTGCTCGAACGCCGGACCGGCGAGCAGCAGAGCGGACAAGAACTGGCTGGAGGCCGACGAATCGAGGTCGACCCGGCCGCCGCGCAGCCCGCCGGTGCCGTGCACGGTGAACGGCGGCGCGCCGCGTCCGCCGTCGTCGATCCGCGCGCCGAGCTTGCGCAGCGCGGCCAGCAACGGATCGATCGGACGGCGGCGGATCGCCTCGTCGCCGTCGAACTGCACCGAGGCGTCGCCGAGCGTGGCGAGAGCGGGCGTGAACCGGGCGACGGTGCCGGCGTTGCCGAGGGTGACGGTCGCCTCGTCGCCGCGTCCGCTGATGGTGCCGAGCGGGTGCACGAGGAAGCCGTCGATGGTCTCTTCCGAACGCGCGCCCAGCGAGGCGAGCGCGCCGAGCATCAGCCGGGTGTCGCGCGAATCGAGCGGATGGCGCACCCGGGTGGGCGCGCTCGCGAGCGCGGCGAGCACGTAGGCCCGGTTGGTGATCGACTTCGATCCGGGGACGCGCACCGCGGCGTCCAGAGAGGCGCCCGCCACCGGGGCGGTCCAGTGGTCATCGCGGATATCCGTCACGCCGCGAAGCCTAGCGCGGCGCGGGTGAACCGATTCCGCCGCGCCGGGAAGAGGCGTCGGCGAGCGATCTCGCCGGAGTGGGATATGCTGGCGGCCCGTGGGACTTCAGTCGCGGGCTACCAAGTATGTCTTTGTCACCGGAGGCGTTGCCTCCTCTCTGGGTAAGGGTCTGACGGCGTCCAGCCTCGGACAGCTGCTCACTTCGCGCGGGTTGCGCGTCACGATGCAGAAGCTCGACCCGTACCTCAATGTCGACCCCGGGACGATGAACCCGTTCCAGCACGGCGAGGTGTTCGTCACCGACGACGGCGCCGAGACCGATCTCGACATCGGGCACTACGAGCGCTTCCTCGACCGCTCTCTCGACGGCAAGGCGAACGTCACCACCGGACAGGTGTACTCGGAGGTGATCGCCAAGGAACGCCGCGGCGAGTACCTCGGCGACACCGTCCAGGTGATTCCGCACATCACCGACGAGATCAAGGCGCGGATCACCGCCGCGGCCGGGCCGGACGAGAACGGCGTGGCGCCGGACGTGGTGATCACCGAGGTCGGCGGCACGGTCGGCGACATCGAGTCGCTGCCGTTCCTCGAGGCGTGCCGCCAGGTGCGCCACGACGTCGGCCGCGACCAGTGCTTCTTCCTGCACGTGTCGCTGGTGCCGTACCTCGCCCCCTCGGGCGAGCTCAAGACCAAGCCGACCCAGCACTCGGTCGCCGCGCTGCGCAACATCGGCATCCAGCCGGACGCGCTCGTGTGCCGCGCGGACCGGGAGATCCCGGACGACCTCAAGCGCAAGATCGGCCTGATGTGCGACGTCGACACCGAGGCGGTCATCGCCTGCCCGGACGCGCGCTCGATCTACGACATCCCGAAGGTGCTGCACGGCGAGGCGCTCGACGCGTACGTGGTGCGCCGGCTGGGCCTGCCGTTCCGCGACGTCGACTGGACGGTGTGGGGCGACCTGCTCGACCGGGTGCACAACCCGAGCGAGATCGTCCGGGTCGCGGTGGTGGGCAAGTACATCGACCTGCCCGACGCGTACCTCTCGGTCACCGAGGCGCTGCGCGCGGGCGGGTTCGCGCACCGCGCCAAGGTCGAGATCGTCTGGGTCGCTTCGGACGACGCGCAAACCGAGTCCGGTGCGGCGTCGGTGCTGTCCGATGTGGACGGTGTGCTGATCCCGGGCGGGTTCGGCATCCGCGGCATCGAGGGCAAGGTCGGCGCGATCCAGTACGCGCGCACGCACGGCGTGCCGCTGCTCGGGCTGTGCCTCGGCCTGCAGTGCATGGTCATCGAGAGCGCCCGGAACCTGGCGGGCATCGAGGACGCGAACTCTGCGGAGTTCGACGAGAACACCAAGCACGCGGTGATCTCGACCATGGCCGACCAGCGCGACGTCGTCGCGGGCGAGCGCGACATGGGCGGCACGATGCGGCTCGGCGCGTACCCGGCGAAGCTCAAGGCGGGTTCGCAGGTGGCCAAGGCGTACGGCTCCACCGAGGTATCCGAGCGCCACCGGCACCGCTACGAGGTGAACAACGCCTACCGCAAGCAGATCGGCGACGCCGGACTCGTGTTCTCCGGCACCTCGCCGGACGACCGGCTCGTCGAGTTCGTCGAACTGCCCGCGGACGTGCACCCGTTCTTCGTGGGCACCCAGGCGCACCCCGAGCTGAAGAGCCGCCCGACCCGGCCGCACCCGCTGTTCAGCGCGTTCGTGAAGGCGGTCGTGGACCGCAAGGTCGCCGAGCGGCTCCCGGTCGAACTGCCCGAGACGCCCGTGGCGGCTCGGTGAGCGCGCCCGGCACGCACGAGTTCTCCGTGGCCGGCAGCACGGTCGTCCACGTGGGACGCGTCGTCGGCCTCCGGGTCGACGACGTCGTGATGCCCGGCGGGGAAACCGCCAAGCGCGAGGTGGTCGAACACCTCGGCGCGGTGGTGATCGCCGCGCTGGACAGCGAGGACAACGTCACGCTCGTGCACCAGTACCGGCATCCGCTCGGGCGCAGGCTGTGGGAGCTGCCGGCCGGGCTGATCGACCACCCGGGGGAGGAGCCGGTCGAGGCGGCGAAGCGCGAGCTGGCCGAGGAATCCGGGCTCGCGGCGGCCAGCTGGGAGACGCTGGTCGACGTCGCGGCTTCGCCTGGGTTCACCGACGAGGTGGTGCGGGTCTTCCTCGCGCGCGATCTGTCCGAAGTGGACCGTGACGTGCTCGGCGAGGAGGAGGCCGACCTGGTGGTGCGGAAATTCCCGCTCGACGAGGCGGTCCGGATGGCCCTTTCCGGCGAGCTGGTCAACGGGGCGACCGTCTCGGGAGTGCTGTCGGCGCACGCGGTGCTGACCGGGGCGGCGAAGACGCGCCCGGCCGACGCGCCGTGGCAGGACCGGCCCTCGCGGTTCGCTCGCCGACTGGCCGAGGGCTGAATTTCCGGATTCTGTCCGTGCGCCGTCCTAGAGTGGCGGCGTGAATGATGCGGGTGTCGAGGTGCGGGGCGCGATCGCCACGTACCTCGACCACCTCGTCGTCGAACGCGGCACCGCCCGCAACACCCTCGACAGCTACTCCCGCGACCTCCGCCGTTACGCCGCTCATCTGGAAGCGGCGGGGGTCGCGCGGCTGACCGAGGTCACGCCCGCGCACGTCACGTCGTTCGGCGCCGCGTTGCGCGAGGGCGACGGAGAACACCAGCCGCTGGCGGCGTCGTCGGCCGCGCGAGCGCTGGTCGCGGTGCGGGGGCTGCACAAGTTCGCCCACGCGGACGGTCTCACCGAACACGACCCGGCGCGCGACGTCCGCCCGCCGGCCGCGGCGAAACGGCTGCCCAAGGCGTTGCCGGTCGCGGACGTCCTCAAGCTGCTCGACACTCCGCCGCCGGACGGGGAGCGCGCCTTGCGCGACCGGGCGCTGCTGGAGCTGCTGTACTCGACCGGAGCCCGGATTTCCGAGGCGGTCGGGCTCGATGTGGACGATGTGGACGACACCGAGCGGACTGTCCTGCTCGATGGCAAGGGCGGCAAGCAACGGCTGGTGCCGATCGGCCGTCCCGCGCTCGAAGCACTCGACGCGTATCTGGTCCGCGCCCGTCCCGCGCTGGCCGCGAACGGACGCGGCACCTCGGCGATCTTCCTCAACGCCCGAGGCAGCAGGCTTTCCCGCCAAAGCGCGTGGCAGGTCCTCAAGGACACCGCCGAGCGAGCCGGGATCACCGCCGCGGTCTCGCCGCACACCCTGCGCCACTCGTTCGCCACCCACCTGCTGGAGGGCGGCGCGGACGTCCGCGTGGTGCAGGAACTGCTCGGCCACGCGTCGGTGACCACGACCCAGGTGTACACGCTCGTCACGGTCACGACGCTGCGAGAGGTCTACGCCACCGCGCATCCGCGCGCGCTCGGCTGAACGCTCGACGCGTCCTAGAGCCTTCCCACGCTGCGGTGACTCGGCCCGTGCGGCCCGGCGCGGCGCTTTGCCGGGGCTCCGGAAATCCGCATAGGCTGCCGGAGACCCCGCCGAACAAGGAGCTTTCGCGCCATGTCGACACCGACCCCGAACCAGCCGGAGGACCCGGCAGCGTCCGCCGGGCCAGCTGGGCCGGCAGTGTCCTCCGGGTCCGCTGGGTCCGCCGGGACCTCCGGTTCGGCCGCGGCGAACCTCGAGCACGCGCGGATCGCCACCCCGGCGGACCACGAGGGCGACGAGCCGGAACGGCCGCTGACCCGCGCCGAACGCGCCCGGATGCGGGCGAAAGAGCGCGCGGAGAGCGGGATCGGGCCGACCGGCCGCCCGCTGCGCGAGATCCCCGAGCCGCCGCCGCTGGAGCGCCACGGCCCGGCGAAGGTGCTCGCGATGTGCAACCAGAAGGGCGGGGTCGGCAAGACCACGTCCACGATCAACCTCGGGGCCGCGCTCGCCGAATGCGGCCGCCGCGTGCTGCTGGTCGACTTCGACCCGCAGGGCGCGCTGTCGGTCGGGCTCGGCATCCAGCCGCACGAACTGGACCAGACGGTCTACAACGTCATCATGGAGCGCTCGGTGCAGATCGAGGACGTGCTCCGCAAAACCCGCGTCGACGGCGTTGACCTGCTGCCGAGCAACATCGACCTGTCCGCGGCGGAGGTCCAGCTCGTCGCAGAGGTAGGGCGCGAGCACACGTTGTTACGGGTCCTTCGTCCGGTGATGAACGACTACGACTATGTTCTTGTCGACTGCCAGCCCTCGCTCGGCCTGTTGACGGTGAACGCATTGACCGCCGCGGACGGTGTGATCATCCCCCTGGAGTGCGAGTTCTTCAGTCTGCGAGGCGTCGCGCTCCTGATCGACACGATCGAGAAGGTGCAGGAACGCCTCAACCCCAAACTGGACATCACGGGGATTCTCGCCACGATGTACGACCCGAGAACCCTGCACTCGAAGGAGGTCATGGCTCGCGTGGTCGAGGCATTCGGCGACACCGTGTTCGACACGGTGATCAACCGCACCGTGCGGTTCCCCGAGACGACGGTCGCGGGCGAGCCCATCACGACCTGGGCCCCCAAATCCGCCGGCGCCGCGGCTTACCGCGCGCTGGCCCGCGAGGTGATCGCTCGGTGAGCAGGCGCGCTTCCCTGCCCGGAGCGTCGGAACTCTTCCGCCTCACCTCCAGCCCGGCGACCCCCGCGTTAGAACGCCCCTCCGTGCCCGCCCCGGCGGAACCGGTGGCCCCGCGCGGCAAGCCGAGCGCTCCGCCGGACACCGACCAGCTGGCCCGCAACGCGGCGCGCAGCGGATCCGGGCGCACCAAGCACGACGCGAAGATCACCGTCTACGTGTCCGGCGAGGAACTGCTCGCGATGGAGCAGGCCCGGCTGAACCTCCGCGCCAAGCACGATCTGGTCGTCGACCGCGGCAGGCTGGTCCGCGAGGCGGTCGCCGTGCTGCTCGCCGACTTCGACCAGCGCGGCGAGGAATCCGTGCTGGTGCAGCGATTGCGGTCCGGCGGCGAGGACGGCGGAACCGAGGGCTGATGGACGAACCGGCATCGGCCGAGCTGCCGGAGCCGGAAGCGGCAGCCACCGAAAGCACTGCGAGCTCCGAAAGCACGGGCGGCACAGAGGAATCCGGCTCCGCGGTCCCGGAAGTTCCGGAGGAGGCCGCCGCTGCGGCCGAGCACGAGACGGTGCACGGCGGCACCATCCCCGAGGGATACGCCGCCGCCGAGGAGAGCTCCTCGAAGTTCAAGGTGCGTCTGCAGAACTTCGAGGGCCCGTTCGACCTGCTGCTGCAGCTGATCTCGCAGCACCAGCTGGACGTCACCGAGGTCGCCCTGCACACGGTCACCGACGACTTCATCGCCTACACCCGCGCGCTCGGCCCGGACTGGAACCTCGACGAGACCACCGAGTTCCTGGTGATCGCGGCGACCCTGCTCGACCTCAAGGCCGCCCGGCTGCTGCCCGCGGCCGAGGTCGAGAACGAGGACGACCTGGCCCTGCTGGAAGCCCGCGACGTGCTGTTCGCGCGGATGCTGCAGTACCGCGCGTACAAGCAGGTCGCCGCGCTGTTCGGCGAGCTGGAAGAGGGCGCGCTGCGGCGGTATCCGCGATCGGTGGCGCTGGAGGAGCGCTACCTCGGGCTGCTGCCGGAGGTGATGCTGGGCGTCACGCCGGAGCGGTTCGCGGAGATCGCGGTCGCGGTGTTCCGGCCGAAGCCGCCGCCGCAGGTGTCGATCGCGCACATCCACATGGGACGCGTGTCCGTGCGCGAGCACGCCGCGCTGCTGCGGCTGAAGCTCGCCGAAGCCGGGCAGGCGACGTTCAAGGAACTGACCTCGGACTGCGAGCACACGGTCGAGATCGTGGCCCGGTTCCTCGCGCTGCTGGAGCTGTACCGCGAATCGTCGGTGCAGTTCGACCAGCTGGAGGCACTGGCGGACCTGCACGTCCGCTGGACCGGCGGCAGCGTGGCCGAGGCGTCCGTCGCCGCCGAGCACGACCGCGCGGCGGCCGATGAGGAGGAATACGGGTGAGCACCGAAGACGACCGCGCACCGGTCGAACAGGCTGCGGAGACTGAGCCGGAAACCGCGCCGCAGCCGGAAAACGAGGCCGAGGCGGAGCCCGTTGACGCCGTCGAGCCGGAACCCGCGCCGGAGGCCGAAGCCGCGGAGCCGGCCGAAACTGAGCCGGAGCCCGCTGAAGCCGAACCGGAATCCGCCGAAGCCGGAGCCGCACCGGAACCCGAAGCGGCGGAACCAGACGACGAAGGCCTGGTCGCCGTCGACAGCGGCCTGCCGAGTGTCGAGTCGGACGAGGCGCTCGAAGCCGCCCTCGAGGCTCTGCTGCTCGTCGTGGATTCGCCGATCGCGGAGGATTCCCTCGCCGAAACGCTGCAGCAGCCGGTCGCCAGGGTGACCGTCGCGCTGCGGACGATGGCGCAGAAGTTCACCGAGCGGGCCAGCGGGATCGACCTGCGGCGCGTGGGCGAAGGGTGGCGGTTCTACACTAGGGACACCTACGCCCCGTTCGTGGAGAAGCTCCTGCTGGACGGCCAGCGGTCGAAGCTGACCAGGGCCGCGCTGGAGAGCCTCGCCGTGATCGCGTACCGGCAGCCGGTCACCCGTGCCCGGATCGCCGCGGTGCGCGGGGTGAACGTGGACGGCGTGATCCGGACCCTGCTGGCGCGGGGGCTCATCGAGGAGATGGGCACCGACCCGGAGACCACGGGCACGCTGTACGTGACGACCGAGCTGTTCCTGGAGCGACTGGGGCTGTCGTCGCTGAACGACCTTCCCCCGATCGCTCCGCTGCTACCCGAAGTGGACACCATCGATGACATCTGACGAACACCCCGACGGCATCCGCCTGCAGAAGGTCCTGTCGCAGGCCGGCGTGGCGTCGCGCCGGGCGGCCGAGGACCTGATCGCGGCCGGCCGCGTGGAGGTGGACGGCGAGGTCGTCACCGAGCTGGGCCGCCGCGTGCACCCGGACGAGGCGGTGATCCACGTCGACGGCACGCGGGTCAACCTCCGCGACGACCTCGTGTACCTCGCGTTCAACAAGCCCAAGGGCGTGCACTCCACGATGTCGGACGACCGCGGCCGCCCGTGCGTCGGCGACTACCTGCGCGGCCGGTGGGAGGAGACCCCGGGCGTCGTGCACGTCGGGCGGCTCGACGAGAACACCGAGGGCCTGCTGCTGCTGACCAACGACGGCGACCTCGGGCACCGGCTGATGCACCCGTCGTACCGGGTGCTCAAGACCTATTTCGCGGAGGTCGAGGGCCTGGTGCCGCGCGGGCTGGGCAAGGAGCTGCGCGCGGGCTGGGAGCTGCCGGACGGGATCGTCAAGGTCGACCAGTTCCGGGTCAAGGACATGCATTCCGGCCGGAGCATGATCGAGCTGGTGATCCACGAGGGCCGCAAGCACATCGTGCGCAGGCTGATGGCGGCCACCGGGCATCCGGTCCGCAAGCTCGTGCGGACCGCGGTCGGCGACGTGCAGCTGGGCAACCAGCGCCAGGGCACGATCCGCAGGCTCAACCGCGGCGAGGTCGGCACGCTGTACCGCACCGTGGGACTCTGACCGGTTCCCCACTTTCGGCCCTGCTGCGGGGCTTGCCCGCCCGGTTGAGTTGTCGGGACCCGACGACGACGCTGGAGGGCGACGGGAATGCGTGTGCTGACAGGGCTGTGCGCCGCCGCGGTGCTGGCCGCGGGAGTGGTGGTGCCGGCGGCCGCGACGGCCGCACCGGCGAGAACCGCGACGGAACCGCAGTACGACTACGCCGGGGCGATCCGCGAGACAGTGTGGGTCGACCTCGGCCGGGACGGCGACGGGGACGGCGTCCCGGACCGGGTCGCCGCGGACATCGTGCGGCCGAAGGAACCGGCCGAGGCGGGCAAGAAGATCCCGGTGATCATGGACGCCAGCCCGTACTACTCCTCGGTGGGGCGCGGCAACGAAACCCA
The DNA here is from genome assembly GCF_055633655.1 of Amycolatopsis sp. NPDC114503. Taxonomy (NCBI): domain Bacteria; kingdom Bacillati; phylum Actinomycetota; class Actinomycetes; order Pseudonocardiales; family Pseudonocardiaceae; genus Amycolatopsis; species Amycolatopsis sp. NPDC114503. Next base: position 28,058 of record NZ_JBVKDT010000020.1, read on the forward strand.
GTTCAAGACGTACGACGCGCAGGGCCGCCCGGTCGGTTTCCCGCTGTTCTACGACAACTACTTCGTGCCGCGCGGATACGCGACGGTGCTCGTGGACCTGGCGGGCACCAACCGGTCGACCGGGTGTGTCGACGTCGGCGGCAACTCGGACGTCCAGTCGGCCAAGAAGGTCGTCGACTGGCTCAACGGCCGCGCGACCGGCTACACCGCGAAAACCGGCGGCACGAAGATGTCGGCGGGCTGGAGCGACGGCGGCGTCGGCATGATCGGCAAGTCCTACGACGGCACCATTGCGAATGGCGTCGCCTCGACCGGCGTCGAGGGGCTCAAGACGATTGTGCCGATCTCCGCGATCAGCTCCTGGTACGACTACTACCGCTCGGACGGCGCCTCGTTCGGCTTCAACCCGGACGGCCTCGCGCAGACTGTCGAGCGCCGCAACGGCGGCCAGGATTGCTCGGCGCAGAACCGGAAACTCGCCGAGGGCGCGACCGAGAACGGCGACTACGGTCCGCTGTGGGCGGAGCGCGACTACGTGGCGAACGCGAAGAACGTGCGCGCCAGCGTGTTCATCTCGCACGGCGTCAACGACCTGAACGTCATGCCGATCAACTACGGCCAATGGTGGGACGCGCTCGCCGCGAAGGGCGTGCAGCGCAAGATCTGGCTCGCCCAGACCGGCCACGTCGACCCGTTCGACTACCGCCGCACCGAGTGGGTCGACACCCTGCACCGGTGGTTCGACCACTACCTGATGGGCATCGACAACGGCATCGAGAAGGAACCGCAGGCGACTGTCGAGCGCCAGCCGGACCAGTGGGCGAACGAAGCGACCTACCCGGCTCCGGGCACGAAGGCCACGGTCCTGCGCCCGCAGCCGGGCCGTACGCCAGGCGTCGGCACGCTCGGCACCGCAGGCAGCCGGGGCACCGCGTCGTTCACCGACAACCCGCAGGTGGGGGAGAACGAGTGGGCGGCGAACCCGTCGGCCACGTCGGCGAACCGCGTTCTCTACAGCACCGCCGCGCTCACCTCGCCGGTGCAGGTCTCGGGCACCTCGTCGATCACCGTGACAGCCACGCCGAGCACCTCGACCGCGCGCTTGTCGGCGACGCTGGTGGACTACGGCCCGGCGACGATCCGCAACTTCTCGGGCCCCGGCGAGGGAATCGTGACCGGCACGGACCGCACGTGCTGGGGTTCGAGCACCGACGGCGACAGCGCTTGCTACAAGGTGACCAGCGCGGACACGAAGAAGGTGGACTACACGATCATCAGCCGAGGCTGGGCGGACCTGGCGAACTACCAGTCCCTGAGCCGCGAAGCGCGGCTCACGCCAGGCAAGGCGTACACGATGACGTTCCGCCTAGCGAGCACGGACCACATCGTCCCCGCCGGACACCGGCTGGCACTGGTGATCGGCGGAACGGACAACGGTTTCGTCACCGCCCCCGCGAACCCGCCGAAGCTGACCATCGACCTGGCCAAAACCTCGGCCCAGGTCCCACTGGCAGGCACGATCCCCGCGCGCCCGTGGACTGAATCCGTCCCCGCCGCTCCGCTGGCGCACGTCCCCGCCGCCGCACGCTTCGACCTGCGCTGACAAAGGTCTGTGAGGGGAACCCTGAGGAACTCTGATTCCCCCAGGGTTCCCCTCACAGACGTCAGCCGGTCGTGAGGGACCCCTTCACGGACTTAGATTCCCTCAAGGGCCCCTTCACGGACCACCACAGCACCCGCGGCCGATGCACCCAGCCCCACCCGCAAAAACCGCAGCCGATGCACCCAACGATCGAGGCACCCAGCCCCTCCCTCGCACCCCCGAACCGTCAGCACAATCAAGCTTCGGGGTGCCCCACGCAACGCTAGTCGCGAGGCAAAACCGCCACCGCCTAACCAGCAGCAACAGTCTCCTTACCCGCGACCTTCCGCTGCAACGCCTTAGCGATCGGCTCCACCACCCGAGCCGCAGTAGGCCCAAGAATCGCCATCAACAACACATAAGCCGTCGCCAACGCGGCCAACTCGCCGTCGACAGCACCAGCAGCAACCGCCAACCCAGCGATAACGATCGAAAACTCCCCCCGAGCAACCAAAGCCGCCCCAGCCCGAGCCCGGCCCAACCGCCCGATCTTCTGCCGCCGAGCAGCCCACCACCCGGTAGCCACCTTCGTCAGCGTCGTCACCACAGCAAGCACCGCAGCCCACCCGAGCACCGGCGGAATAGACGCCGGATTCGTGTTCAACCCGAACACCACAAAGAACATCGCCGCAAAGAGATCCCGCAACGGCTCCAGCAACCGAGTCGCGTTATGCGCGGTAGATCCGGACACCGCGATCCCCAACAAGAACGCCCCCACCGCAGCAGACACCTGCAGCGCCGACGCAAGCCCAGCCACCAGCAAGGCAGCACCAAGGATCTTGAGCAGAAAAACTTCCCGATCGCCACTGTCCACCAGCGCCGACACATACCGCCCGAACTTCAGCGCGATCACCAGCACCACAGTGATCACCAGCAGCGAAATCCCGACCGCCTCGAGCCCGCCGAGCAGGCTCACGCCGCCCAGGATCGCGGTCAGAATAGGCAAATACAACGCCATCACGAGGTCCTCGAACACGAGGATCGACAGCACCACCGGCGTCTCGCGGTTGCCCAGCCGTCCCAAATCGCCGAGAACCTTCGCGATGATCCCGGACGACGAGATGTACGTGACGCCCGCCATGACGAACGCGCCGATCGGGCCCCAGCCCAGGATCAGCGCGACCGCCGCGCCGGGGGCGGCGTTGAGCACGATGTCCACCAGGCCCGCGGTCCACGACCGCCGCATGCCGGTGAACAGTTCGGCCGCGGAGTACTCCAGGCCGAGCAGCAAAAGCAGCAGCACCACGCCGATTTCGCTGGCGAGGTGGGCGAAATCGCCGATGTCGGCGAGCGGGATCAGGCCGCCGGAGCCGAAGCACAGGCCGCCGAGGAGGTACAGGGGGATGGGGGAGAGGCCGATCCGGCCGGCGAGCCTGCCGAGCGCGCCGAGCACGAAGAAGACCGCGCCGAGTTCGATCAGCGAAAGAGCGGTGTGGTCCATCAGCCGTGCTTGAGGATCTTGGCGGCGGCTTCCAGGCCCTCGGACGTGCCGACCACGACGAGCAGGTCGCCTGCGGTGAAGAGGAAGTCCGGCGTCGGCGACGGGTGCACCTGGCCGGCCCGCATCACCGCGACGATCGAGACGCTGGTGCGCGTGCGCATCGCGGTGTCGCCGAGCGAACGGCCGTCGAACGGGCTGTCCGCGGTGATCGGCAGCTGCTTCGTGTTGATGCCCGGCAGTTCGCGGTGCTCCTCGTTCAGCTGCGCCACCAGCTGCGGCGCGCCCAGCAGGTTCGAGAGCGCGCCCGCCTCGTCGGCGGTCAGCGGCAGCGACGCAAGGCAGGCGTCCGGATCGTCCGATTTGGAGACGATCAGCTCGATCTTGCCGTCCCGCTGGGTGACGACGCCGATGCGACGTCCCGCGCGGGTGGCGAAGTCCTTGCGGACACCGATTCCGGGAAGAGGGGTGACTTCGACGTTCACGTCAGCCACGGTAACTCATTGTCCGATTCGCGGAGTTCAGCCCAGCAGGAACAGAACCGCCGTGCCGGCCATGAACGCGGCGGTCGCGCCGTGCACGCCGTAGGCCATTCCCTTCTTCCCCTTGTGCCGCAGGATGATCAGCATGTCGCAGGCCGGCATGACGGTCGCGGCCAGCAGCAGCCAGCCGACCAGCTGCGGGCTGCCCGTCAGCATCGCGACGCCGAGGATCAGCCCGGTGCCGAGGTCGCGGTCGCCCTTGATCTCGAAGAACGCCGTCGATCCGGTCGGGATCTCCCGCAGGCCGAACGTCGCGGCGGTCTTCGCCGGGGCGAAGAGGTAGGTGAAGCCGACGTAGATGATGCCGAGGACGGGGATGGCGGCGAGGACGTAAGCGGCGATCAGCATGGGGACCCTCCGGAGGAGTTAGCAGCGCTAGGAACAAGTGCAACGCTAACTTAGCGACGCTAGCTTGTCTAGCACTGCCTGAACTTGCGCCGCGGACACCGCCTGAAGTGCCGAGACCGGCTACCGGCAGAATGAACCGGACTGGGTGTGCGGGACGAACGTGAGGAGAACATCGGTGACGGGAGCCCTACGTGGGGTGGTCGCGCTGGACGGCCCGTCGGGAACCGGCAAGACCACGGTCGCGCGCAAGCTCGCCCGGCGGCTGAGCGCCCGCTACCTCGACACCGGAGCGATGTACCGCGTCGTCACGCTGGCCGTGCTGCGGGCCGGGGTCGACCTCGCCGACGACCACGCGATCGGCGCGCTCGCGCACGACGTCGACTTCGCGCTCGGCACCGACCCGGAACGGCCGGACGTCCGGCTGCGCGGCGAGGACGTGGCCGCCGAGATCCGCGGCCCCGAGGTGACCGGCGCGGTGTCGCCGGTGTCGGCCGTGCCGCAGGTGCGCGAGGTGCTCGTCGCCCGCCAGCGCCGGATCATCGCCGACGCGATCGAGGACGAAGGCGGGATCGTCGTGGAGGGCCGCGACATCGGCACCACTGTCGCGCCGGACTCGCCGCTCAAGATCTACCTCACCGCCTCGGCCGAGGTCCGCGCCGCGCGGCGGAACACCCAGGACTCCGCGGCGGGCCGGGCCTCGAGCGTCGAGTCCGCCCGCGAATCGGTGGAGCGCCGCGACCGGATCGACTCCACCCGCGCCGCCTCGCCGCTGCGCGCGGCCGGGGACGCGGTCCAGGTGGACACCTCGGAGCTGACGATCGACCAGGTGATCGTCGCGCTGGCCGAACTCGCCCGCGGACGGGGACTGCTGGGCGACTGCCCGGCCGAACCGGCCGCCGCCGAGGCGGGGGTCAGCCGGTGAGCGGCGCCCTCCCCGAGGGGGCGAACGGCCTCCTGCACGACATCGGCCGGATCTCCGGCCGGTATTATCTGCGTCCGGCGTTCCGGATCCGGGTGCACGGCCGCGACCGGGTGCCCGCCGACGGGCCCCTCGTGGTGATCTCGAACCACAGCTCGAACGTCGATCCGCAGCTCGTGATCGGAATGCTTCCGCGGCGCAGCGCGTTCTTGGCCAAGGCCGAGCTGTTCACCGGGATCGGAGGCCGGTTCCTGCGGGCGATCGGCCAGATCCCGGTCCGCCGGGGCGAGATCGACCGGACGCCGCTGACCACGGCGGTCGGGGTGCTCAAGGCGGGCGGGGCGGTCGGGATCTTCCCGGAGGGCACTCGCGGCGAGGGCGATGTCGGGGCGGCCGAACGCGGCGCGGCGTGGCTCGTGCGCGCTTCGGGAGCCACCGTGCTGCCGATCGCGATCCGCGGGACGCGCAAGCCCGCCGACGGCAAGCGCCGCTGGCGCCCGCGCGTGGACCTCCTCTTCGGGGAGCCGTTCGCGATGAAGGTCGGTCCGGGCCGCAAGGGCCTGGACCAGGGCACCGAAGAGCTCCGCGCGCAGCTCGCGGCGCTCGTGCAGTCTTTGGACGATTGGCGCGGCGAACACGGGTTCGCCACGCCGTAGGTGAAGTTGGGAAACGATGACAGGGTTTGACGCCGCCTCCGCGGGAGGAAGCACGTCGGCGGGGTTTGACGCCGCCGACAGTGCGGTGGACGGTCTCGGCGAGGTCGACGGAAGCTGGTCCGACGAGTCCGAGTTCGCCGCGCTCGACGCGAAGATCGAGGCCGAGGAGGCCGACGGCCGGGCGGCCGCCGCGCAGCCGGTGCTCGCCGTGGTCGGCAGGCCGAACGTGGGCAAGTCCACGCTGGTCAACCGCATCCTCGGCCGCCGGGAGGCGGTCGTGCAGGACGTGCCGGGCGTGACGCGCGACCGCGTCGCCTACGACGCGTTCTGGGCCGGTCGCCGGTTCACGCTCGTCGACACCGGCGGCTGGGAGCCCGACGCCACCGGCCTGCAGGCCTCGGTCGCGGTGCAGGCCGAGATGGCCATGCAGACCGCGGACGCGGTGCTGCTGGTGGTCGACGCGACGGTCGGGGCCACGGCCACCGACGAGGCCGTCGCGCGCGTGCTGCGCCGTTCGAAGAAGCCGGTGCTGCTGGCCGCGAACAAGGTGGACGACGACCGGCTGCTGGCCGACACCGCCTCGCTGTGGTCGCTGGGCCTCGGCGAGCCGCACCCGGTCAGCGCGCTGCACGGGCGCAGCTCGGGCGACCTGCTCGACGCCATCATGGCCGCGCTGCCCGAGGCGCCGCGCGAAGCCGGCGCGGTGACCGCCGGGCCGCGCCGCGTCGCGCTGGTCGGCAAGCCGAACGTCGGCAAGTCCAGCCTGCTCAACCGGCTTTCCGGCGAGGAGCGCTCGGTGGTCGACTCGGTCGCGGGCACCACGGTCGACCCGGTCGACTCGCTGGTCGAGCTGGACGGCGAGGTCTGGCGGTTCGTGGACACCGCGGGCCTGCGCAAGCGCGTCAACTTCGCCGACGGCGCGGAGTACTACGCCTCGCTGCGCACCAAGACCGCGATCGACGCGGCCGAGGTCGCGCTCGTGCTGCTGGACGCCTCGGAACCGCTGTCCGAACAGGACCTGCGGGTGCTGACGATGGTGGTCGAGGCGGGCCGCGCGTGCGTGCTCGTGTTCAACAAATGGGACCTGGTCGACGAGGACCGCCGGTACGCCATGGTGCGCGAGCTGGACCGCGGCCTCGTGCGGGTGCCGTGGGCGGAGAAGGTCAACGTCTCCGCGCTCACCGGGCGCGCGGTGCGCAAGCTCGCGCCCGCCCTGCGCACGGCGCTGTCGTCGTGGGACCAGCGTGTGTCGACCGGTCAGCTCAACGGCTGGCTGTCCGACCTCGTCGCGGCCACGCCGCCGCCGGTGCGCGGCGGCAAGCAGCCGAAGGTGCTGTTCGCGACGCAAGCGGGCATCCGTCCGCCGACGCTGGTGCTGTTCACCACCGGGTTCCTCGAGGCGGGCTACCGCCGGTTCATCGAGCGGAAATTCCGCGAGCAGTTCGGCTTCGCGGGAAGTCCCGTCCGGGTGAATGTGCGCGTCCGCGAAAAGAAGCAGAAGCCCAAGGCGGGCGGAAAAGCGGCTCGCAACCGCTGATTTCTTTCCCGGCCAGGGAATTCCCGGCGAATCCGATTCCCGGGGATTCCCTGGCCGGACCTGCCTGCGGTGACGTCCGACACGCGGCCGTTACCCAGACGCGACCTGGGCTTGAATACCGCGTAAGGTGGACGGTCGCTACGGGCGCCTCATTCGGACGGCAAGCCCGAATGACGCTCGCGAAAGGTGAGTGATGGGCTTGCGCGCCCAGAGTTCGATCCTGTTCACGTCGTTCCGGAATACCGGAGCGCGCCCGGCCGCCGAGGTGGCCCGGTGACGCTGACCGCCGATTCCGGCAGCACCGAAGCCCTGACTCTCGCCGTCGAGGCCGCGCTCTCGCCCGCTCTGTTCGAGACCGCCGCCCCGGCCGCCGAGCGCACCCTCCTGGACATCCTCACCGCCACCGCGGAGAAGCACCCGAACGCCGCGGCGCTCGACGACGGCACCGGCCCGCTGAGCTACCGCCGGCTCAGGGAAGAGATCGACTCCTACGCCCGCAAGCTGCGCGAGCACGGCGTCGGCCTCGGCGACCGCGTCGGCATCCGGATCTCCTCCGGCAGTGCCGAGCTGTACATCGCGATCCTGGCGACGCTGTCGGTCGGCGCGGCGTACGTGCCGGTCGATGCGGACGACCCCGACGAGCGCGCCGAGCTGGTGTTCGGCGAGGCGGGCGTCGCCGCGATCGCGACGGATGGCGAGATCACCGTCGCCGGGACCCCGAACGGCCGCGAAGGCCGTCCCGGCCCGGCCGACGATGCGTGGATCATCTTCACCTCCGGCTCCACCGGCAAGCCGAAGGGCGTCGCGGTCACGCACGCCTCGGCGGCGGCTTTCGTGGACGCCGAGGCACAGCTTTTCCTGACCGACGAACCGATCGGCCCCGGAGACCGGGTGCTGGCCGGGCTGAGCGTCGCGTTCGACGCCTCCTGCGAAGAGATGTGGCTGGCCTGGCGGCACGGCGCCTGCCTGGTGCCCGCGCCGCGCGCGCTGGTGCGCACCGGCGTCGACCTCGGCCCGTGGCTCGTCGCGCAAGGCATCACTGTCGTGTCGACGGTGCCGACGCTGGCCGCGCTGTGGCCGGCGGACGCGCTGGAAGACGTGCGCCTGCTCATCTTCGGCGGCGAAGCCTGCCCGCCCGAGCTGGCCGAGCGCGTGGCCGTCGAAGGCCGCGAAGTGTGGAACACCTACGGCCCCACTGAGGCGACCGTCGTCGCCTGCGCCGCGCAGATGACCGGCGAGGGCCCGGTGCGGATCGGCCTACCGCTGGTCGGCTGGCAGCTCGTCGTGGTCAACGAAGAGGGCGAGCCGGTCGCCATGGGCGAGACCGGCGAGCTGGTCATCGGCGGCGCCGGGCTGGCCCGGTACCTCGACGCGGAGAAGGACGCGCAGAAGTTCGCGCCGCTGCCGTCGATGGGCTGGGAGCGCGCCTACCGCAGCGGCGACATGGTCCGCGCGGAGCCGGAAGGCCTGCTGTTCCTCGGCAGGCTGGACGAGCAGATCAAGCTCGGCGGACGCCGGATCGAGCTGGGCGAGGTCGACGCGGCGCTGCAGGCGCTGCCCGGCGTGCGCGGCGCGGCCGCGGCCGTCCGCCGCACCAAGGCGGGCAATCAGGTCCTGGTCGGGTACATCGTCCCCGAGGACGGCGAAACTCTCGACACCGACGACGCCGCGACCCGGCTGCGCGCGCAGCTGCCCGCCGCGCTGGTGCCGCTGCTCGCGACGATCGAGGACCTGCCGACCCGCACGTCCGGCAAGGTCGACCGCGCCGCGCTGCCGTGGCCGCTGTCCACTGTGGACGCGAGCGCGGCCGGGCTGTCGCCCACCGAGGCGTGGCTGGCCGAAGGCTGGAGCGAGATCCTCGGCGTGTCGGTGAGCAACGCCGGCGCCGACTTCTTCACCAACGGCGGCGGCAGCCTCACCGCGGCGCAGCTCATCGCGCGCATCCGCACCCGCCACCCCGAGGTGTCGGTCAGCGACATCTACCAGCACCCGAAGCTCGGCGCGCTGGCCGCGAAGCTGGACGCGCTCCGCGGCGAGGAGACCGAGCGCCGCGAGATCGCGCCGACGCCGCGCCGCGCCGGGCTCGTGCAGTCGCTGCTGATGGTGCCGCTGATGGGCCTCGTCGGGCTGCGCTGGACCACGCTGGCCGCCGCCTGCTCGAACGTGCTGGCGCTGCTGGGCGTTTCCTGGGCGCCGACGCTGAACTGGGCGTGGCTGGTCCTCGCCTGGCTCGTGCTGTTCACCCCGGCGGGCCGGATCGCCATCGCCGCGGGCGGTGCGCGCGTGCTGCTGTCCGGGGTGCGCCCGGGCACCTACCCGCGCGGCGGCAGTGTCCACTTGCGACTGTGGACCGCCGAGAAGCTGGCCGAGTTCAGCGGTGCGGACAGCGTCGCCGGAGCGTCGTGGATGACCACGTACGCGAAGGCGCTGGGCGCGCGCATCGGCAAGGACGTCGACCTGCACTCGCCGCCGCCGGTCACCGGTTTCCTCAAGCTGGGCCGCGGCGCCGCGGTGGAGCCCGAGGTCGATCTGTCCGGCCACTGGGTGGACGGCGACGTCGTGCACATCGGCAAGATGCGGATCGGGGCCGAGGCCCGGGTCGGCGCGCGCAGCACGCTGTTCCCCGGCGCCCGGATCGGCAAGGGCTCGGAGATCGCCGCCGGTTCGACCGTGCGCGGCGCGGTCCCGGCGGGCCAGCGCTGGGCCGGTTCGCCCGCGGTGCGCTCGGACGTCAAGGACGCGCTGAAGTGGCCGTCGAGCCGCCCGCCGCGGTCGCGGTTCTGGGCGTCGGTGTACGGCGTCACCTCGGTGTTCCTCGGGCTGCTGCCCGGGATCGCCGCGCTGCCCGGTGTCGCGGTGATCGGTTACGCGATCGCCGGCACCTCTGATGTGAGCGCCGCGCTCGGCCAGGCGCTGCTGTTCGTGCCGGTCGCGACCGTCGCTTACTTCCTGACCTACGCGCTGCTCGTGCTGGCCGGTGTCCGTGCGCTCGGCGTCGGCATGGTCGAGGGGTACCACCCGGTGCACGGCCGCGTCGCGTGGCAGGTCTGGGCCACCGAGCGGCTGATGGGGATGGCCCGCGAAGGCCTGTTCCCGTTGTACGCCAGCCTGTTCACGCCGGTGTGGCTGCGGTTGCTCGGCGCGAAGGTCGGCCGCAACGTGGAGGCGTCCACCGTCCTCGCGCTGCCGAAGATGACCAAAGTGGACAGTGGCGCGTTCCTGGCCGACGACACCATGGTCGCCACCTACGAACTCGGCCACGGCTGGCTGCACGCCGCCCCGGCGCGGATCGGCAAGCAGGCGTTCCTCGGCAACTCGGGGATGACCGCGCCGGGCCGTTCGGTGCCGAAGCGCGGGCTGGTCGGGGTGCTGTCCTCGACGCCGGCGAAGGCGAAGAAGGGCTCCTCGTACCTGGGCATGCCGCCGCTGCCGGTGCGCCGCGCGGTGGGGGAGAGCGACACCAGCCGCACGTACACGCCGCCGCTGCACCTCAAGGCGGCCCGCGCGCTGGTCGAGCTGTGCCGGATCCTGCCGGTGATGTGCGCGGTCGCGCTGACCGTCGGCGTCGCGTTCGCGCTGCTGGCGCTGGCGGCGTGGGGCGGCTTCTGGGCCGCCGCGCTGCTGGCCGGGCCGGTGCTGCTGGCCGCCGGGATCGTCGCGGCGCTCACCGCGACCGCGGCGAAGTGGCTGCTGGTCGGCAAGTTCCGCGAGATCGACCACCCGCTGTGGAGTTCGTTCGTGTGGCGCAACGAACTGGCCGACACGTTCGTCGAGGCGCTCGCGGTGCCGTGGCTGATCGGGTCGCTCGGCGGCACGCCGCTGCTGCCCGCGTGGCTGCGCACGATGGGCGTCAAGATCGGCCGCGGCGTGTGGCTCGACACCTACTGGCTGCCCGAGTCCGACCTGGTCGCACTGGGCGACGGCGCGACGATCAACCGCGGCTGCGTGGTCCAGACGCACCTGTTCCACGACCGGATCATGACCATGTCGCGGGTGACGCTCGAAGAGGGCGCGACGCTCGGCCCGCACGGGATCGTGCTGCCGGGCGCGAGCATCGGCGCGCGCACCACGGTGGGCCCGGGCTCGCTCGTGACGCGCGGCGACGCGGTCCCCGCGGACTCGCGCTGGCTCGGCAATCCGATCTCGGCCTGGCGGCGGTGAGGGCACGACCGTTGCGGGACCCGTCGCGGCGCCTCATCCTGGAAAAGATCACGGCGGCGGGCGAAGGCGGGTTTCGGTGCGGGTGAACGGGAAAGCGGCCGCGCCCGGAGCGGAGACCTCGGGCGACGGGTACCTCCCCGCGCACGGGAACGGCGGCTACCGGGTCCGGCACTACGACCTCGATCTCGATTACCGCATCGGGCCGAACCGGCTGTCCGCCACCGCGGTGCTGACCTGTGAGGCCACCCAGGCGCTTTCGCGGCTGACGCTCGACTTCGGTGAGTTCCGGGTGTCGCGTGTGCTGGTGGAGGGCAAACCGGCCAAGTACGTGCGGCGTGGGCTGAAACTGCAGGTCAAACCGGCGCGGTCGGTGCCCGCCGGCACTGAGTTCGAGGTGGAGATCCGCTACGCGGGCAACCCTCGCCCGGTGGCCAGCCGATGGGGTGACATCGGCTGGGACGAACTGACCGACGGCGCGCTGGTGGCGAGCCAGCCGGTGGGCGCGCCGTCGTGGTTCCCGTGCAACGATCATCCGGCGGACAAGGCGAGCTACCGGATCGCGGTGGCCACGTCGTCGCCGTATCTCGTTGCGGCGACGGGAAATCTCGTGTCGCGCTACCAGTCGGCGAGCACCACGAAGTGGGTGTTCGAAAGGCCGGAGCCGACCTCGACGTACCTGATGAGCGTCCAGATCGGCCGCTACGAGGACCTCGAACTGTCCGGCGGCGCCTGGGTTCCGGAGCTCACCGCCGACCGTCCGGGCGGCGTCGTGCAACGGGCCGCCGTGCCGCCCCGGCTGCGGCGGGCGTTCGCGCGGGACTTCGGCCGCCAGGGCCGGATGATGGACGCGCTGGAGGACTGGTTCGGTCCGTACCCGTTCGGCGAGTACGTGGTGGTCGTGACCGACGACGACCTCGACGACCCGATCGAAGCGCAGGGGATGGCGATCTTCGGCGCCAACCACGTGGACGGCAAGCGCACCCACGAGCGTCTCGTGGTGCACGAACTGGCGCACCAGTGGTTCGGCAACAGCCTGACTGTGGCGGACTGGCAGCACATTTGGCTCAACGAAGGCTTCGCCACCTACACCGAGTGGCTGTGGTCGGAGCAGTCCGGCGGCGAATCGGCGGAAGTGTTGGCCCGGGCGTGGTACGCGCGGGTGCGGGCCAAGCCGGCGGACGTGACGATCGGTGATCCCGGCGTGGCGCGGATGTTCGACGAGCGGGTGTACAAGCGCGGCGGGCTGACATTGCACGCGCTGCGCGGGGAGATCGGCGATCCGGCGTTTTTCGCGCTGGTGAAGGCGTGGGCGGTGGAGAACCGGCATGCCGCGGTGACGACGGAGCAGTTCGTGTCGCTGGCGGAGTCCTATGCGGGGCGGTCTTTGCGGGGGTTTTTCGCTGCTTGGCTGGAGCGGGTGGAGTTGCCGCCGCTCTGAGTCCTCAGGGCTAGCCGGTCTTCGCGTAGGCCTCGGCGAGCGGCACGACTCCGTCGACGGCTTCCATGCCTGCGCACTCCTGCCGGACCGTTTCGGACGCGGCCCGGCGCGCGGGATCGTGCAACGCCCGCAGTGCCGCGGCGGCGACCTGGTCGGCGGTGATCTCGTCCCCGCCGAGCGGGATTGTCAGTCCGGCCGCTGCCGCGCTCGCGGCGTTGAGGGGATGCTCGGCGCCGAGGACGAGGGACACCATCGGCACGCCCCGGTAGATCGCGCCGAGCATCGTGCCCAGACCGGCATGGCTCACGACGAGCGACGCTTTGGCCAAGGCGTAGGCCTGCGGCACGAAACGCTCGACGCGCATCGTGGGCGAGACCGGGCCGATAGTGTCCGGATCGACGGTGTTCCCGACAGTCAGCAGGACATCCGCGTCGAGCCCGGCGAGCCCGTCGATCACCGCCTGGCGCGGTTTGCGGCTGCGGTTGAAGACTGTTCCGAATGTCGCGTAGACGAGCGGACGGTCGCGGCCGAGCGCGTCCAGCCACGCCGGGCCCGGGCCGTCCGGCTGCTCGGCCAGCGGAAGACGGAAGTGCCGCAGATTCGTGCCCTTCCCGGCCCCGGCGAACCACGACGGGGGCAGGCCGGTGAGCGTCAGCTGCTGCTTCCACACTGTCTCGGCGTCGTCGAGTTCGAGACCGAAGGTCTTCGCCGCCGTCCGGCAGCGGTCGAGCGTCCGCGGCCAGTCGATCACCGTTCCCCAGCTTCGAGCGTCGGCGGGCAGGGCCGACCACGACGCGCAGATCACCGGAATGCCCGCGACCCGGCCGGCGAGCGTGGCCCCGTTCTCCGCGAACTCGCGGATCAGCACGTCCGGCCGCCACGTCTCGAACGACGCCAGCAGATCGCGGGTCGCGGCCGGATTCCACCGTGTCCAGCTGACTTCGTTCGCGTACTCCAAACCTTGGCCCCGGCGGGCGAAATCGACGAATTCGGGGAAGGTTGCGTCCACCTTCTCCCAGGTGAAGTTCTCGCCGACGGCGGTGAAGCCGAACCCGGCGTCCTCGACCGCCCCGGCGAACGCCGCGCTGCTCGCGACTCGCACCTCGTGCCCGGCCCGGCGGAACGCCGCGGCGTAGGGGACCATCGGATCGAAATGCCCGTGTCCTGGCTGGGTCGTGAGAAGAACGCGCATCGAGCCCCTCCGGTCAGCGGTGGCTCCAGCGTACCGAATCGTGAAGCGGACGAATCGCCGATTCTCCTTGTACGGAGCGGGCCAAGGACCCGGCCTAACGGACTTCGTTTCTTGCGGTTGAGGTCTCGCCGGGAGCGGGAAGCGCGGAATCCGTTTCCTCGATCTCGCTCTTGGCACGAATCTCGTCGAGGACGGTCGCCGGGCTGGTCAGCAAGTCCGGACGGCGGAGAAGGACAAGCTGCTGAGCGGGGCTCAGTTGCTGGACGACCAGCACTCCGTCCGTCTTCACGATGAGCAGCGCGCCAATTCTGAGCACGGCGTTGGAATACGGCGACAGCGAGCTCAATACGGGTGCCAGATTCGACATCATGGTCGAGGTGACGTTGGCATCGGTGGCGTGAACCAGCCTGGCCGCCGCCGCGTGCGTCGCGAGTTCCTGGATGTCCTGGCCTGCCGGAGACTGGGAGAAGTAGACGAGTTTCGCGCGCATTTGCCGGAACCAGGACTTGACGACGGGGTTGCCCCGGTCGAAGATCTGGCCGTTCAGGCGGTTGACGAATTCTTCGACCGACTTCTCGACGCGCGGGGCGCCCTGCTTTCTGTCAAGGTAGACGGAAACGCGGATCGCCTGTACCTCCAATTTTCCGCGCTTTTCTTCTGTTTCTTGGAGAACTTCGGTCCAGGTGCTCGAGGAGGGGGCCCGATCCGCTTCGTCGCTGTGGCGATGCTGGGGCTCGGTCGAGCGTTCACGCGGGCGCAGGTCGGCCGCGCCCTTTGCGGTTCGGATTTCGGGTGCTGTCTCTGATGCTGCTTCCCGGTTCCCGCTCTCGCTGTTGCTCATGGGGGTTGCGCGCTCTTCCCCGGCCGCCGGCAAACGGACTGTCCGCTCCGGCGGATCGGCTTCCGCGACGTCACATACGTGAACGCGCACCGGTCGGATCCCAGTCATCGGATGTCTGTGCGGCTTTCTGAGTGAACAACCCTGGCTTTTGCCTGTCCTGTCTGGATATATTCCGCTCACCTCGCGCTCAGCGGGGCGAAACGTAATATGAATCCGGAGGCGTCATGGTCGGGGTGTCGCGGCGGACGGTGCTTCGCTCCGTATCGATCGCCGCCGGGGCGGCGGCGTTCGGCGGGCTTTGGGCGCAGGGTGCGCCGCCCGGATCGGCCGCGCAGCGCAGCCCGCATCGAGATGTCGCCATGGACGCGCGGATGCGCTGGCAGCGGCTGCCGAAGAACTGGCAGGAAGCGCCGTTCCTGGCCAACGGCTACCTCGGTGTCCAGGCCTACGCCGGGCAGACACCACAGGTGCTGAAGTTCATGCTCAGCCACACCCAGGTCCAGGACCAGCGCATTCAGTGGGAAGCGGGAATCGGGCTGTCGCGGCTGCCGATCGGCGCGATCACGCTCACCTTCGCGGGAGCGATCACCGGCGTCGACTGGACCCTCGATCTGTACAACGCCGAACTCGGCGGCACGATCACCACCACGCGCGGGCAGGTCGCGTTTTCCGCGGTGGTGCACAACGATCTCGGCGTTCTGCTCGTCTCGCTCGATCCGAGTGCGGGCGAGTCAGGGGCCACGTGGGGCTTCGCGCCGTTGGTGTCGGCGACGACCCGGACCGTGCGCAAGCCGCCGGAGTACACCGCGAATCCGGAGCCCGAGCAGACCGACGGCTACTGCGCGCAGCCGTTGACCGCTGGTGGCGGGTATACGACGGCGTGGCGGGAGAAGCGAGTCGGCACGAAGCGGTTGTTCGCGGCGGCGGTCGCGTATTCCTTCCCGCGTTCCACGCACACGCGCGACGCCGTGTCGCTGGTCGGGCGCACGCTCGCGATGAACCCGGATCTGCTGCTCGCCTGGCATCGCCGCTGGTGGAACGACTTCCACCAGCGCAGCTTCGTATCCGTGCCGGACAAGCAGGTGCAGCGCTTCTACTGGATCCAGCTGTACAAGATCGCCTCGGCGACCCGCAGGGACGGCCCGGTGACCGCCGAATGGGGGCCGTGGTTCCCGGAGGTCGGCAACAGCTGGACGGCGGTGTGGTGGAACCTGAACGTCCAGGTCACCTATCCCATCGTGAACAGCGCCAACCATCCCGAGCTGGACGCGGTCACCGAGACGTTCCGCCGCGACCACGCGAACTTGGAGGTGTCGGTCCCGCCTGCTTACCGGGACGGAGACACGTACGCGCTTTCGCATCCGGGGGACTGGCGGCTGCGGCCTGGCGGCGTCCGGACGGTCGGCGTTCCGGGGACGACGTCCAAAACGGACCAGACCGGGAACCTGTTGTGGGGCTTGCACAATGTCTGGCTCGCGTACCGGCACCACCTCGACCAGTCGGTGCTGCGCGACGTGCTGTACCCGACGCTCGCGAAGGCGCTCAACTTCTACCGGCACTTCCTCTTCACCGGGCCGGACGGGCTCCTGCATCTGCCGCTCACCCGATCGCCGGAGTACGCCGACGCGTCCGACTGCACCTATGACCTGTCGTTGATCCGCTGGGCCGCGACGACGTTGGTCGACTCCGCGCGGATCCTGCGGCTGAACGAGCCGCGGGTGCCGATGTGGCGGGAGATCGCGGCGAAACTCGTTCCTTACCACGAGGATCCGGCCGACGGCGTGCTGATCGGCGACGGTGTGCGGCTCGCTGATTCGCACCGGCATTTCTCGCATCTGCTCTGGCTGTACCCGTTGCGGGAGCGGAACTGGGAGCGGCCTGCCGACCGGGACATCATGACCCGCACCTTCCGGCATTGGTCAGCGGACCAGTCGGCCTGGCACGGCTACAGCTACGCGGCCGCGTCGTCGATGAACTCGGTGATGGACCAGCCCGAGGAAGCGTTGCGGTACCTGAAGTTCTTCCTCGACCGGAACGTCGTCGCGGACACCGAGCTGACCGCGAACACGATGTACCGCGAGGGATCGAACTTCGCCATCGAAAGCCCGATCACCGCGGCACAGTCCGTTGTGGACATGGTGCTGCAGGGTTCCGGGGGAGTGGTGAAGGCGTTCCCGTCGGTGTCGGCGAAGTGGCCTGACGCGTCGATCGCCGGGCTGCGCACCGAGGGCGCGTTCCTGGTGGACGCGTCGCGGCGGCGGGGAGCGACGGAGTTCGTGCGGGTGCACAGCGAAGCGGGTGCGCCGCTGGTGCTGGACCACGGTATCGACGGGGACATCGACGTGCGCGACGAATGGGGCCGGCGGTTGTCGTGGCGTCCGGTGGGGCCGCGGCGGATCACGCTGGCGTTGCGGAGGGGCGGCACGGTCACCGTCACCCCGCGCGGCGCCCGGCCGGACTTCGGGCCGCGTGACGTTCCCTCACTCGGCACCGTTCCGGCGTGGGGTTTGCCTGACTAGAAACGAGGAGGTTGGCGGACATGGACATCTCGCGCCGGACAGTGCTCGGCGGAGCACTCGCGGGGATCGCCGCCGGAGCGGTCGGGCTGTCCCCGGCCGGCGCGGCGGAGACGAGCGGCGACAGCGTCGACTGGGCGGGTTTCCTGGCGACCGCGGACCTGCGCTGGCGGCGGATGCCGAAGACCTGGTACGAGGGACCGTTCCTGGGCAACGGTTTCCTCGGCTCCGGCATCTACGCCGAACCCGGCCGCAACGCGGTCCGCTTCAACGTCCAGCACAGTCAGGTCCAGGACCACCGGCCGCAGTTCGGGTCGCTGTTCGGCCTGGCGCGGCTGCCGATCGGGTACTTCACGCTCGAACCGGTCGGCGCGATCACCGGTCTCGACTGGCGGCTCGACGTCTGGAACGCCGAACTGGCCGGCACGATCACCACTGCGGCGGGCAGCCTGGAGCTGCGCGCGATCGTCCACACCGGACAGTCGTTGCTGGCGGTGGAGGTGCGGCCGTCGGAGGGCGAGCGCGGGTTCCAGTGGGTGTTCCATCCGGCGAAGGCGATCAGCCCGCGAGCTGATCCGGTGTGGAAGAAACCGCCGCCGGACGGATATCTGGAGAATCCGCCGGTCCAATTGCAGCAGGCAGGCGACGCGCATCTCGCGGTACAGCCGCTGCTGGCTGGCGGCGAGCACGTGACGGCGTGGCGTGAGGTCGCCCGGGGCAGCGCGCGGACGCTGTACACGTCGGTCGCGTGGTCGCATCCGGAGAAGACCTCGACGGCCCGGGCATTGCACACGGTGCGGCGAGCCCCCGCGCTGGACGTGCTGGCCTGGGACCACCGCCGTTGGTGGCACGACTACTACCGGCGCAGCTTCCTGTCCATTCCGGACACCCGGTTGCAGAGCTTCTACTGGATCCAGCTGTACAAAGTGGCGTCGGCGGCCCGCCGGGAAGCGCCGGTGATGGCGACCTCCGGTCCCTGGCTGGAAAACACGCCGTGGCCCGCGACGTGGTGGAACCTCAACGTGCAACTGGAGTACTGGCTCATCCAGGGCTCCAACCATCTCGAACTCGACGCGGTCAGCTACGCGCTCGGCAAGTACCGGGATCGCTTGACCAGCCAGGTCGCGAAGCCCTACCAGTCCGATTCCGCGGGCATCCCGCGCACGACCGACATGACGCTGCTCAACGGACTCGCCGATTCGACCAGCGGCTACCCGGTCGGCATTCCCGGCCAGGACACCCCGACGCCCGAGGTCGGCAACCTCACCTGGGCGCTGCACAACGTCTGGCTGACCTACCGGCACACCATGGATCGCCAGCTGCTGCGCGACACGTTGTTCCCGTTGCTGCGCAAGGCAATCAACTACTACCTCCACTTCCTCGCCCCAGGCCCCGACGGGCGACTGCATCTCCCCGCGACCTTCTCGCCCGAGTACGGCGTGAACGCACCGGACACCAACTACGACCTCGCCCTGATCCGCTGGGGCTGCAAGACGTTGCTGGACACCGCGCGCGAGTTGCGCATCGCCGATCCGCTCGCGGGAAAGTGGCAGCAGGTCCTCGCGACGCTCACCGACTACCCGGCCGACGAGAACGGCTACATGATCGGCGCGGGCGTCCCGTTCGCGAAATCGCACCGGCATTACTCGCATCTGCTGCAGATCTATCCGCTGTACGAGATCACCTGGGAACAGCCGGAGCATCGCGAGATCATCGAAACCTCGCTCAACCACTGGGTCGGCTTCGAAGGCGCGTTGCAGGGCTACACCTTCACCGGCGCCGCATCGATCTCCGCCCAGATGCTCCGAGGCGAGAAAGCCGCGTATTACCTCGGCGAACTGCAGAAGCGTTACATCCAGCCGAATACGATGTACAAGGAATCCGGCCCGGTCATCGAAACGCCGTTGTCGGCGGCGAAATCCGTGCAGGACATGCTGGTGCAGAGCTGGGGCGGCGTGCTCCGGCTGTTCCCGGCGGTACCGGCCGCGTGGGGCGACATCGCGCTGCGCGACTTCCGGACCGAAGGCGCGTTCCTGCTGAGCGCCTCCCGCGCCGGCGGGAAAACGCGCTGGCTGAAGGTGCACAGCGAGGCTGGAGCGCCGTGTGTCGTGCGGCCGGGGATCGACGGCGAGCTGACCGTGACGGACGCTTATGGCCGTCCTCGACGGTGGCGGCGGTTGGCCAATGGAGATGTGCAGGTTGACCTTGGGCGTGGTCAGGACGCGTATGTGTACCGCCGCGGCGACAGGCCGGACTTTACGGTCCGACCGGTCGCGCCGGGCGGGGCGAGCGATCCGTGGGGGATGCCGTGAGCTAACGGTCGAGGAGGCTGCGGAGTGCGTCCGGCAATCCGGTTCCGGAGGTGGCGTGACGCCAGGCGATGTAGCCGTCCGGACGGATCAGGAGGCAGCCGCCTTCCTCGACACCGCTGATCCGCGCCCAGTCTCCGTAGGAATCGCGGGCCTCGGGCGAACCGATGGTGACGACCCTCAAGTCCAGTCCGAGGTCCGCAGCTGCTTTCGCGGCGGCGTCACGCCAGGCGTCGCCGGTGAGTCCAGTGAGGACAGTCCACCGGCCGCGGCCGACAAGGTCCAGTGTGGACACTCGGCGACCGTCTTCGTTGACAAGCCAGACATGCGGCAGTTTCGCGCCAGGCGTGGTCGTCGGCCGGTGGTACAGCTCGGGATCTCGTTCCACCCCGGGCTCGGCGCCATCCGGGAGCACCGCTGCAGAGACGTATCGCTGATCCATCTCCACGCCGTGCGCGTTGAACTCGTAGTTCTTCAGCTCGATCGCCGCCCGCAACTGCTTCCGCCGCAACGACCCGTCCTCGGTCGCGGCGGTACAAGCGGCGAGACCGGCGGTGATGGCGTCCGAGTCGGTGTCGCCGTCGACGCCGAGCGCGGCGAAGATCGGCCCGAACTGGTCGCGGCTGAGGTTCGCCCGGTCCACGATCTGCTTGCCGACCGGGGCGCGTTCGGCGCTGTAGCTGTCGAGAAGTCCTTCGCCCGCCTCGCCGCGGACGACCATCGCGAGCTTCCACGCCAAGTTGTACGCGTCCTGTACCGACGTGTTCGACCCGAGCCCGTTGGACGGCGGATGCCGGTGCACCGCGTCGCCCGCGCAGAAAACGCGGCCGGACGAGTACTGCGTGGCGTAGCTGTGGTTGACCGTCCACAGTGAAGTCGAGGTGATCTCCACCGGCAGGCGCGGATCGCCGACGAGGTCCCGGACGATCCGCGCCGCCTCCGCGCCATCGACGTCGGGCGGCGGCTGCGCGATGTCGTAACCCCAGGTCAGCAGCCATTCGTTCCACGGCCGGACCATCCGCACCAGGCCCATCCCGATGCCGCCGAGATGCGCGCCCGGCCGCATCACCCAATACAGCACGCTCGGCCGGTGCGCGACGTGCTCGGCGAGATCGGCGGTGAAGGTGATGTTCATGCTGCCGGCCTTGCCGGACTGGCCGTCGATCGGCAGCCCGGCCTGCTCGGCGACGCGGCTGCGGGCGCCGTCCGCGCCGATCAGATAGCGGGCGCGAAGCGTGAACTCGTCGCCGCGAACCCGGTCCAGCAAGCGCGCGGTCACGCCGTCCGCGTCCTGGGTGAAGTCGAGGAATTCCGTGTCCAGGCGCAGTTTCGCCCCGCGAGCGGCGGCGTTCGTGACCAGGATCGGTTCCAGATAGGTCTGCGGCAGGTCGATCATGTGGCAGGGGCTCGCCGCGGCGTACTCGGTCGCGGAGCGATCGGCGGTGCCCCAGCTGGAGATCCGGCCGATTTCTTCCCCGGCGAGCGACGTGCACAGCACGGTGTCGCCCATGAGTTCCGGGGGAGTGCCTTGCGCGAGCGCTTGGTCTTCGATGCCGAGGTCGCGCAGGACCTCCATCGTCCGCTGGTTGGTGATGTGCGCGCGCGGGGTGTGCGCCGTCCAGCCGTATTTGGTCGCGAGCACGGTGCGGACGCCGTAGGTCGCGAGCAGCAGCGCGGCGGAACCGCCTGCCGGGCCGCTGCCGACCACGAGGACATCGGTGTCATAACCGGTCATGCCGGGTTCCCGGGGGAGATGCGGAAGGCGAAATCGAGACGGCGCCAGGGTTCGCGCCCGTCCGGCGCGGGTCCGGTCTGCTCGGCGAAGTCGACGATGAGGCCGTCCTTCACGCCGAACACGGTGTCCGAGTCGAGGTAGTCGCCGCCGCGCACGAACAGCTGCGTCACGAGCGTGCGGTAGCCGGGTTTGGCGATCATGAAATGCACGTGCGGAGCGCGGAACGGATGCCGCTCGACGGCGGCGAGCATCTGGCCGACCGGGCCGTCGTCCGGGATCGGGTACGCCGACGGCACGATCGTCCAGAACCGCAGCCTGCCTTCGGCGTCGGTGCGGAACCGGGCGCGCAGCACCGGACCGTCCAGATCGGGCAGCTGGACGTCGTAGAAACCGTCCTCATTGGACTGCCAGACGTCCACGACCGCGTCCGGCACCGGGGTTCCGTCCGGTTCAGTCACCTGGACATCCGTCCACAGTGGAGTCCCCGGCAGTCCTTCGGCGAGATCCGCGCCCTGCTCGGTTTCCGGCGGGCCCTCGACGTAGAACGGGCCCAGCACGGCCGACGGCGTGGTGTCCGGCGTGCGTGAGTTCGTGAGCACGTCGACCACGCTCGAAACGCCGAGGGTGTCCGACAGCAGAATGAACTCCTGCCGCGTGTCCGAGCTGATCTGCCCGGTGCGGGTGAGGAATCCGATCGCGTACTCCCACTCCTCCTGAGTGAGATCGGTGCGCACGACATAGGAATGCAGCGTGCGGACCAGCTCGGACAGCAGCTCGCGCAACCGAGGGTCCGGTGTGCTGGCGAAGCTGTCCACCACTTCCTGCGTGAGCCCGCGCAGATCAGGTGGCGTGCCTTCAACGGCTGTCGGGCGGGTGCCGGACCACGCGTGCCGCAGCAAGTCTTCGATGCCTTCGCGAGTGAGCTCGCGCGGATTCGGATACGGCGCGGCGGTGGCCAGCTCGGCGGCCTTGGCGAGATCTCCTTCGGCAAGACCGATTTCGGCCAGCGAACGCGGTACCGGCAGGCTGGCGATCAGGTCGAACACCGCAGTCGGAGCGTCCGGGGCACCGAGTGCTTCGGAGATCCGCCGCATCGCGTCGGCGGCGTTCGGCGCGTTGTACGCCATGGCGTGCGGGAGGACGATCGTGTGCGTTTCCGCGTGCGGCAAACCGAAACTGCCGCCGAGCGTGTGGCAGAGCTTGTGGTGCAGGCCCATCCCGACCGAACCGAGGCACGAACCGGCCAGCCAGGCGGCGCGCAACGCGTCGGTCCTAGCGTCCACATCGGACGGATCAGCGGCGATTTTCGGCAGCGCGGCCGCGAGCAGCCGGATGGCTTCCAGCGCGAACTGGTCGACGATCGGGTTGGCCTGCGCCGAATAGAGCGCCTCGACCGCGTGCGCCATCGCGTTGACGCCGCTGGTCAGCGAAGTCGGTACGGGCAGGCCGAGCGTGAGGTCGACGTCGTACACGACCACCTCGGGCAGCACCTTCGGCGACGACTGGGTGGTCTTGCGGCCGTTCTCGGTTTGGCCGACCACCGGCGTCATCTCCGACCCGGCGTAGGTGGTCGGCACGATGATCTGCGGGAGGTCGGTGCGCAGTGCGAGCGCCTTGGCGAGCCCCGTCGCGGACCCGCCGCCGATCGCGACGACACAGTCCACGGAATGCTCAGTGACCAGGGCGAGCGCGCGTTCGGTGACCTCGACCGGGGTGTGCATGGCGGGCTCGCCGAAGCGGGAGGCGAGCAGCGGGCCGAGGGCGGCGGCGGTCCGGTCGGCAGCGGCGGTCGCGGACTTTCCGGCTACCAGCAGCACACGCCTGGCATCGAGCCGCTGCACCTCGTCGGGGACGACGGCGAGCGTGCCGCTGCCGAACACGACCCGGGCCGGGTTGGCGGTGTAGGTGAACATCGACGGTCCTTCCACGCGAGTACGTCGAGTATCCGGGCGGAGGGGAGACCGCGCCTGCACAGACGTGCTGAGCGGGCTGCACGAAACGCGCGCGTCAGCCGTCCCGGCGAAGCGCGGCGGGCGTGGTGCCCAGGTGCGCGCGCAGCACTCGGGTGAGGTGTTCCTGATGGGAGAAACCGCAGCGCACGGCGATGTCCGCGATCGGTTCGGTGCCGGTCCGCAGCAGCAACCCGGCCTGATCGACGCGCAGCCGCAGGAGATACCGGTGCGGCGGAAGGCCGGTGCGCGCCTTGAAACGGCGGGCGAACCGGCTGACGCTCAACCCGGCCGCCGCGGCCAGTTCGGCCAGCCCGAGCGGTTCGGCCAGGCGTTCGTCCATCAGCTCGCGCACCTGGGCGAACTGCCGGTCCGTCAAAGCCTCGACCGGCCGCGCCGCTGCGGGCACGCTCCGCCCAGAACGGTGCTGCCGCGCGAGCTGCGCGGCGACGAGAGTGCTGAGCTGGTCGGCGTACGCGCGAGCGCCGGGCTCCCAGTCCCGCACGACGCGGTCGAGCGTGAGAACGAGCTGTTCGAGCAGGGGATCAACACAGCCGAGTTCGTCGGCCAGCTGGATCGGAGCGTCCGACCCGGCGGCCTCCTGCACCGCCGAATCCGGCAGGTAGACGTGCAGCGTGTCCAGTTCGCCGCCGAGTTCCACCGACAGTTCCTGGTGCGACGGCTGGAGAAAGAGCCCGCCCGCCGGGATCCGCCTGCTGCGCTCGCCGGGCGATCCGACGCCGCGGCGGACGGTGACCGGACCGGCCAGGTGCAGGATCAGCTGGTGCGTGCGGGCAGGCCCGAACTCCGCGCGGTACGGCCGTTCGCGCTGTTTGGACAGGTAGATCCGGTCCCAGCCGAGACCCGCGCTGGTGCGTTCCGGGCGGATCCACGGCAGGGAAAGGATGCCGTTCGTGTCGCCACGCCCCAGCTCGCCCACGGCTTCCTCCTCTTCGAGGGTCCCCGTGGGCGAGGGTACCTCTCAGAGCGGGTTGAACACGCCCAGCGGCGCGGTGCAGAACGGCCCGCCGACGTACTCGGCGGCCGCCCCGGTCGGCGCGGGCTTGTCCGCCAGCTGGTCGGCGTAGACCTCGGCGTTGTCGTGGGACTTGTAGCCGAGCGCCTCGGCCTCGGCTAGCGAGTAGACGCGGCGGGTGTTGTCCGAGACGCCCCAGATCATCCGGTAGCCCGGCGACGGCGCGCTCAGGCACGCTTCGAAAAGCCGGGCCCCGTCGTCCGGCGACAACCAGCTGGTCAGGCCGCGGATGCCCAGCGGCAGCGGGGTCTCGAAGCACGAGCCGATGCGGATGACGATCACGTCCATGCCGAACCGCGAGGCGTACAGGCTGCCCAGCGCTTCGATGGCGGCTTTGCTTACGCCGTAATAAGTGTCCGGGCGGGTGCTGGAATCGGCGGGCAGCCCGCTCTCGCCCGCGTCGGCGTTCCGGCGGAAGCCGACGGCGTGGTTGCTCGACGCGAGCACGACCCGGCGGACGCCGGCTTCGCGGGCGGCTTCGAGGACGGTGTGGGTGCCGTTGATGTTGACGTCGAGGGTGGCGTCCCACGACGCTTCGCGGCTGAGCCCGCCCAGGTGGATCACCGCGTCCGCGCCCGCGCAGGCCCCGGCCATCGCTTCGGGGTCGGTGACCGAGCCGGTCACGATTTCGACCGCTTCGCCGTCCTCGGCGGCGGGCTGCTCGGCGAGGTCGAGCAGCCGCAGCACTCGGCCTTCACGGCGCAGCCGCGGCCGCATCAGGGTGCCGACGACGCCGGCCGATCCGGTGATCAGCACACGCTGGTCTGGCATGGATTTCCTCTCACGAAAGCCTCGTGCGTGCCGATGCCGGTTCTAACCGGCACGAACACTCACGAGACGCACGGGTGGCGGCGGTCAGCGGATTCCGGCGCGGCGCAGCTGCTGGCCGAGCTCGGCGGTGGTCTCGGCCAGCAGTTCGCCGACGCGTTCGACGTCGGCGTCGGTGACCTTGCCCAGCGGCATCGAGCAGCTCATCGCGTCGGTGCCGGGAATGCGGTACGGGATCACCGCGGCCACGCAGCGCACGCCGAGGGTGCCCTCTTCGATCTCGGCGGCGTACCCGCGTTCCCGGGTGCGCGCGAGGTCGGCGTGCAGCGCGTCGAGCGTGGTGATGGTGTTCGGGGTGAGCGCGACCAGTTCCTCGGGCATGAGCGCCTCGACCTCTTCGTGGGTCAGCTCGGCGAGCAGCGCCTTACCCAGCGCGGTCGCGTGCGTGGGCAGGGTGCGGCCGACGCGCGAGATCAGGTGCGTGGAGTGCTGCGATTCGCGCGTCTCCAGGTAGACGACCTCGGTGCGGTTGCGGCGCGCGAAATGTGCGGTGAAGCCCGTCTTCTCGCGGATGCGCTCTAAAGCTTCGGTGGCGTAGGGGACGATCGCGTCGCGGTCGAGGTACGCCGTGCCGCAGATCAGCGCGCGCACGCCGAGCCGGTAGCGCGCGGAGTTCGCGTCGGCCTCCAGCCAGCCCGCGTCCAGCAGAGTGCGCAGGAGTCCGTGCAGACTGGAGCGAGGGAATCCGGTGCGCGCATGGAGATCAGACAGCGACAGCCACACGTCGTTCGCGGCGAACGTCTCGATCAGGTCGATGGCGCGCCGCGCCGACTTCACGCCCGCGGACTCCGCGGGAGCGGTGGCGGGGTCTGTCTTCTGCGCCATGCGCGTCCTCCAACCGGGCCGTTGACTTGTGAGTCCGGCCATATTAGCGTCCCGAACAGCGTTCTTGTGGGTGAACATAGTCACGATAACAGACTCCATTCAAGAATGTGAACATTGGAGCAGAAACTGATGGCACAGACCGAAATCGAGCTGGACGGCTTGCTGGCGTTCCCGCTGACCCCCTTCACCGAAGACCTCGAGCTCAACCTCGACGGGTTCGCGGAGAACGTGGAGAGCCACATCGCCGCCGGTGCGGGCGCGCTGTTCGTCGCGTGCGGCACCGGGGAGTTCAGCTCGCTGTCGGTCGACGAGGTCGCCGCGCTGCTGGCGAAGGCGCGCGAGGTCGCGAACGGTCGCGTGCCGGTGTGGGTGGGCGCGGGCGGCGGCGCGGCCACTGCGCGCGCGGGCGTCGCGGCGGCGCAGGCGGGGAAAGCCGACGGCGTGCTGCTGCTTCCGCCGTACCTGGTCACCGGGCCGCAGGAGGGGCTGGTCGACTACGTGCGCTACGCGGTCGGCGACACTTCCGTGCCGGTGATCGTCTACCACCGCAGCACCGGCGTCTTCACCGCGCCGGCGGCGGCGAAGCTGCTGGACATCCCGTCGGTGGTCGGGATCAAGGACGGCTACGGCGACGTCGAAGCGATGACCCGGATCGTCACCACGATCCGCGCGCTCGGCACGCAGCGTTCCGCGGACTTCTTGTTCTTCAACGGTTTGCCGACCGCCGAGGTGTCCGCGAAGGCGTACGCGGCGGTCGGCGTCGCGCGCTACTCCTCGGCGGTGCACTGCTTCGCGCCGGAGATCGCGCACCGATTCCACCGCGCGCTCGCGGAGGAAGACAACGCGACGATGGATGCGCTGCTCGCCGGGTTCTACCTGCCGCTGGTGGCGTTGCGCGACGAGACGCCCGGCTTCGCGGTGTCGCTGGTCAAGGCCGCTGCCCGGCTGCGCGGCGACAAGGTCGGCACCGTCCGGCCGCCGCTGATCGAGCCGACGCCCGAGCAGATCGACCGGCTGGGCAAGGTCGTCGAGAACGGTTTCGCCGTGCTGAAAGGCCTCTGATGAAGATCCGGGACGTGGTGCTGACCCCGGTCGCCTTCGCGGACGCGCCGCTGCTCAACGTGATGGGCGTGCACGAGCCGTTCGCGTTGCGCAGCGTCGTGCAAGTGGTGTGCGACGACGGCGTGGTCGGCCTCGGCGAGTCGTACGGCGACGCGGCGTTCCTCGGCGAGGTGCGCAAGGTGCTGCCGGAACTGGCCGGACACGACATTTTCGACCTGCCGGGCCTCAAACGGATCGTCGCGCGAACGCTGGCCGGAACGGTGCTGACCGACGAGCACGGCCTGATCGGCGGGTTCTCCATCCGCAAGACAATCGCCAGCGTGTACTCGCTGTTCGAGGTCGCCTGCCTGGACGCGCAAGGACACCTCCTCGGCCGTCCGGTCGCCGACCTGCTCGGCGGCAAAGCCCGCGATGCGGTCGACTTCTCCGCGTACCTGTTCTACAAGTACGGCGCGCACATCGGGGCCGAGGAGGACAGCTGGGGCGACATCCTCACCCCGCAAGCGCTGGTCGGCTCGGCGAAGCGGATGGTCGACGAGTACGGGTTTCGCTCGATCAAGCTCAAGGGCGGGGTTTTCGCGCCGGAGCAAGAGATCTGGGGGATTCGCGCGCTCGCCGAAGCTTTCCCCGGGCATCCGCTGCGCATCGACCCGAACGCGGCCTGGACGCCCGAGACGAGCATCCGCGTCGCCGCCGAACTCGACGGCGTGCTGGAGTACCTCGAAGACCCGACGCCGGGCATCGAGGGCATGGCGCAGGTCGCACGCGAGGCGAGCATGCCGTTGGCCACCAACATGTGCGTCGTGAACTTCGGCGACGTGGAGCCCGCCTTCCGGGCGCGCGCGATCGGCGTTCTGTTGTCCGACCACCACTTCTGGGGCGGAATGCGCGACACCCAGGCGTTGTCGGTGGCCTGCGCGAGCTTCGGCGTCGGGCTGTCCATGCACTCCAACAGCCACCTCGGCATCAGCCTCGCCGCGATGGTGCACGTCGCCGCGGCGACCCCGCACCTGACGTACGCCTGCGACACGCACTGGCCGTGGAAGACTGCCGACGTGATCGAGCCGGGCGTGCTGAACTTCGTCGACGGAGCGGTGGCGGTGCCGGACCGGCCCGGGCTCGGGATCGCGCTGGACCAGGACGCGCTCGCCAGGGCGCACGAGGACTATGTCCGATGTGGACTGACCAAACGGGACGATGTGACGTACATGCGCAAGTACACGCCGGGCTTCGAGCCGAACACGGCGAGGTGGTGAGCCGGTGAAGGTGACCGGATACGCGTATCCGTGGGACGTGCTCGGCGAGACCGCGTTCGCGGAGCGGGTGCGGGACCTCGGCGTGGACGAGGTCGCGGTGGCTTTGGCCTACCACAGCGCCCGCGCCGCGACGCCGTGGTCGACGGACCAGACGTCGGTCGTGGCGCGGACGGCCGCGCTCTACCGGCCCGTCCGCGCGGAGGCGTGGGAGGGCCGCGAGCTTGTCCCGGCCACGCCGGACTGGGTCTCGGGGGAGGACAGCGGCGGCGAGGCGGCCCGGCGGCTCAACGACGCCGGAATCCCGGCTGCTGCGTGGATCGTGCTCACGCATAACTCTCAGCTGGGCACCGAATTCCCGCAGTACGCCGTGCGCAACTGCTTCGGCGAGACGTACCCGTGGGCGCTGTGTCCGGCGCAGCCCGCGGTACGCGAGTACGCGGCGACGCTGACTGCGGAATCCGTTGCGGGGCTGAAGCTTTCGTCGGTGCTGCTGGAGGCGTGCGGCCCGCTCGGCAGCGTGCACCAGCACCAGCACGAGAAGACCGACGGCGTGTGGGCTCCTGCGACCGCACGACTGTTGTCGATCTGCTGCTGTGACGCTTGCACGGAGGGCTGGACCGGTCTCGACCCGTCGGACG
This sequence comes from Amycolatopsis sp. NPDC114503, assembly GCF_055633655.1. NCBI lineage: Bacteria > Bacillati > Actinomycetota > Actinomycetes > Pseudonocardiales > Pseudonocardiaceae > Amycolatopsis > Amycolatopsis sp. NPDC114503. Next base: position 56,926 of record NZ_JBVKDT010000020.1, read on the forward strand.
TCCGCGAGACCCTGCGTGCCGAGGTGCAGCGGCTGATCGCGACGGCGGATTTGTCGGTGGCCGAGGATAGACTTCCGGCTGAGTTGAAGGAAAAGCTGCTTTCCGGGCGGCAGCACGCGACCGATGCGTTGCGTGCTGCGGTTCTGGCGGTGCTGGAGCCGGGGACGCGGATCGTGCTGCACGGCGCGCTCGACCCGTGGGTCACCGGCGCGCTGCCCGGCCTGACCCCGACGGCCGCCGACGACGCCGAGACGGTGGTGCTGCAGAACTGGGCACCCGGTCAGGGCAGTGTCGACGCGGTTGCCGCCGCTCGGCAGGCGTTGCCGGAACGGGTCGCGATCGGCAGCTACATCACCGCGGTCGCGGCGAGCGCGGTGCCGGACATCGAGGCGTACGTGCTCGAGCTGGCCAAGGCCGGCGCGACCGAACTGCACCTGTACCACCTGGGCCTCGCCGGGCCTGCACGCTGGCCGGACCTGCACGCCGCCACCGCCGCCGCGCACTCGGCGTCCTGAACTGTTTGACGAGGAGATCCATTGAGCCGCGAAACTTCCGCTATGGAACTGGAAAGCGTGCTGGCGGCTGCCGGGTCGTTGGCCGGATCGGGCGAGTGGCTGGCCGTTGCCGTGCACGCGGTGTCCTGAACCTGTTTGAGTAGGAGACGCATTGAGCCGCGAAATCTCTGTCCCGGAAGGGGCAAGCGTGCTGGCGGCCGCCCGGCGGATCGTCGAAAGCACTCCGGCTGACCGGGCCGGGTGGCACGCCGCCGCTGCCGCGCACTCGGCGTCCTGAACTGTTTGACGAGGAGATCCATTGAGCCGCGTAACTTCCGCCACGGAACTGGAAAGCGTCCTGGCCGCCGCCGCGGCAGCCGCCCGGCCGTTCGCCGAAAGCACGCCTGCCGAGCGGGCGCGCTGGCTGGCTGCCGCCGCGGACGCGCTCGACGCCGCCGCCGACGAGCTGATCCCGTTGGCGCATCAGGAAACCCGCCTCCCGGCCGCGCCGCGGTTGAAGGGCGAACTCGCGCGCACGACGTTCCAGCTCCGGCTGTTCGGCGAAGTGCTGCGAGACGGCGAATTCCTGGGCGCGACCGTCGACCACGCCGACCCGTCCTGGCCGATGGGCGCCCGGCCGGACCTGCGCCGGGTGCTCGTGCCGATCGGGCCGGTGCTCGTGTTCGCCGCGAGCAACTTCCCGTTCGCGTTCAGCGTCGCGGGCGGCGACACCGCGTCGGCGCTGGCGTCCGGCTGTCCGGTGGTGCTCAAGGCGCACCCAGGCCACGAAGAGCTGTCGACGCGGACCGGCGAGATCGTCGCGCGGGCGCTGACCGACGCGGGTGCGCCGGAGGGTGCGTTCGCGGTGATCCACGGGGTCGAGCAGGGCGTCACGGCGCTCAAGGACCCGCGGATCTCCGCCGCCGCGTTCACCGGTTCCGTGCCAGGCGGGCGTGCGTTGTTCGACATCGCGGTCTCGCGGCCGACGCCGATTCCGTTCTACGGCGAGCTGGGCAGCGTCAACCCGGTCGTCGTCACGCCGGGTGCAGTGGCCGCGCGCGGCGAAGCGGTGGCGAAGGGCTATGCCGGGTCGTTCAGCCTCGGCGCGGGCCAGTTCTGCACCAAGCCGGGGTTGTTGTTCCTGCCCGAGGGACACGGGTTGGACGACACCCTGCGCGAGGCAGTCGGCGCGGTGGCTCAGCAGGAAATGCTGAACGACCGGATCGCGGCCGGGTTCGCGCAGAAGCTGGCGGATCTGCGTGCGGTGTCGGGCGTCGAGTCGATTGTGGAAGGCGCGCAGGACGGTGATGCGTTCACACCGTCGTTGCTGGCCACCACCGCGAAGGAATTCCTGGCTGGCGGCGAGGCTGTCCGCGAGGAGCACTTCGGGCCCGCTTCGCTGATCGTCACCTACTCCGACCAGGCGGAACTGACCGAGGTGCTGGACAGCCTCGAACCCGGTCTGACCGCGACGGTCCAGGGCGAGGAGAGCGACGCCGACTTCGTGCGTCCGCTGCTGCCTTCGCTGACCCGGCTGGCCGGACGGCTGCTGTGGAACGACTGGCCGACCGGCGTCACGGTCAGCTGGGCGCAGCAGCACGGCGGCCCGTACCCGGCGACGACCGCGCCGACCACGACCTCGGTCGGCACCGCCGCGATCGAACGCTTCCTGCGCCCGGTGGCGTGGCAGAGCTTCCCGGACGCGCTGCTGCCGGAGGCGCTGCGGGAAGCGAACCCGTGGCAGCTGCCGCGCCGGGTCGACGGAGCGCGCTGAGCAGACCCCCTCGTGAGTGGCTAGGCCGGTTCTAACCGGCCTAGCCACGCACAACCAACCCCACTGGGAGGCACCGTCATGCCCGTGAACCGCAGAACCGCACTGCGTGGCGGTGCCATCGCCGCCGCGTCGGCCGCGCTGGCCGTCACCGCTCGCCCGGCCTTCGCTTCCGCGGATCCGCTCAAGACCATCGTCGCCGGTTACCGCGAGCTGCAGACGGGCATCAACCGTCCGTCGCCGGAGCGCACGGCCGCGCTGAAGAACCTCGGCCGGGTCGCGAAGTCGTACTACGACAGCATGACGGTCTCCGGGAATGGTCCACTGTGGACTGACCTCCCGCTCGGGCCCGGCAGCGACTACACCACGTCGATGTACGCCCGGCTGCGCGCGATCGCCGTCGACTGGGGGACGCCCGGCAGCACGCTTTCCGGCGACCCCAAGGTGCTCGACGGGATCAAGACGGCGCTGGAGCTGATCTACGCCAGCCAGTACAACCCGCAGGTCGGCGAGATCGGGAACTGGTACACCTACGAGATCGGCGTGCCGTACTACCTGCTGCACACCCTCGTCACGGTCGCCGACCAGCTGACCGCCGACGAACTGGCGCGCTACGTGAGCCCGGTCAAGCGGTTCGTCGGAAACCCGAATGTGCGCGCGAACAACCCGAAGATCGTCGAAACCGGCGCGAACCGGGCGGACAAGGCGCTCATCTCCATCGTTTCCGGCGCGCTGACCGGCGACACCGCGTGGATCCGCACCGGCATCGACGCGATCACCGACGTCGCCGGCGGGGGAGCGGCGAGCGTCCTGGCGAAGCTGGACCGCGCGGCGGGCGACGGTTTCCACGCCGACGGCTCGTTCATCCAGCACGACACCATCCCGTACCCCGGGCACTACGGCATCGTCCTGCTGACCGCGCTCGCCGGGACGCTCCACGTCACCGAGGGCACCGAGTACGCGCTGCCGGACGACCTGAAGCAGAAGGTGTACGCGCTGGTCGGGGACACGTTCGCGCCGTTCGTCTACGCGGGCGCGCTGATGGAGCCGGTGCGCGGGCGGATGCTGTCGCGCCAAGGCGAAACCGCGCACGACATCGGACACCAGCTGACCGTCGCCACCCTCGTGCTCGCCCGCTCGGCGACCGGAACCGTCAAGACCGAGTTGTCCGGCCTCGCCGCCAAGTGGATCAAGGAAGGCACGTACGCGCCGTTCCTGGAAATCCCCGATCCGGAACGGTTCGCGCCCGGTCCAGATCTTGTCGCGACCCCAGGCATCGAGTTCGCCCAGGAGATGCTCGCCGGACGCGTTCGGCCTACGCCGATCGTCGCGACGCACCGGATTTTCGGCCAGCAGGACCGGATGGTGCACGTGACCGAGGGCTGGTCCGCGTCGCTCGGCGCCGGCTCCGCGCGAATCTCGCGCTACGAGTCGATCAACGGGATGAACCTGCACGGCTGGCACGTCGGCGACGGCGTGCTGTATCTGTTCCTTCCCAACGCGAAAGGCCACTATTCCGACGCCTATTGGCCGACCGTCGACCCGGCGCTGCTGCCCGGCACCACCGCGAAGGCCGGCCCGCCGGGACCGCTGGCGGCCACGCCGTTGACGACGAAAGCGCACGTCGGCGGCGTGCGCTGGGACGCCCGGCACGGCGCGTACGCAATGGATTTCGTCTCCGAAGACGGTTCTTTGTCAGCGAAGAAATCGTGGTTCTTCACGCCGGCGGGCGTCGTCTGCCTCGGTGCGGGAATCACCGACACGTCCGGGCAAGCGGTCCGGACGACGATCGAAAACCGCAACCTCGGCGAAAACGGACGCGGCACGCTGCTGGCCGACGCTCGCGCGGTCGGCGATTCGGCTGCGCTGCACCGGCCGCGCTGGTTGCACCTCGACCACGTCGGCGGGTACGTCCTGCTCGACAACGCCGAGGTCACCGCCTTGCGCGAAGACCGGATCGGGGCGTGGCGCGACGTCGACACCGGTGCCAACACGAAGGGCACCACGACGCCGAACACCCGGCGGTACCAGAAACTGGTGATCGAGCACGGCGCGAAGCCGGTGGACGCGAAGTACGCGTACGCGGTCTTGCCCGGAGCGTCGGTGGTGGGGACTGTCGCGTCGGCGCTCTCGTGGCGCGTCCGGGCCAACACGGCCGATGTCCAGGCCTTGCGGCTGTGGGATAACACACTGCTCGCAAACTTCTACAGTGCGGGTACCGTGGACGAGGTATCCGTCTCAGGACCCGCTTCGGTGGCGCTCGGCAGGGACAGCCTCGCTGTTTCCGATCCGACGCAGCTGCAGGACAGCGTCCGCGTGACGGTGCGGCGGCGCACCGTGGAGGTTCCGCTCAAGGACACCTTCGGCGCCACCAAGGTCGTACCCCTGCGGTGAGCACGGTTTTCCCCGCCGGGCCGGTGGTTCCCGGCCTGGCCCGGCGGGGCCCCACTTGAGTCGGCCCGGCCGTAGGGTGGGCGGAGCTTGTCTTGATCGGGGAGGAATTGTGGCGCATTTCGATGTCCTGGTCGTCGGAGCCGGGCTGTCCGGCATCGGCGCGGCGTGCAGGCTGCAGCAGCAGGCGCCGGGCCGGACGTACGCCATCCTCGAAGCCCGAGACACGATCGGCGGAACCTGGGACCTCTTCCGGTACCCCGGCGTGCGGTCCGACTCCGACATGTTCACGCTCGGCTACCCGTTTCGCCCCTGGCGCAAGGAACAAGCCATCGCGTCCGGCGCGGAGATCCTGGAGTACATCCGGGAAACCGCCGCGCACTACGGGATTTCCCGGCACATCCGATTCGGCCACCGGGTGGTTCGGGCAGCCTGGTCGTCGACCTCGGCCCGCTGGACGGTAGAAGTCTCGCACGACGGCGAGATCGTCACCCACACCTGCTCTTTCCTGTATCTGTGCAGCGGCTACTACAGCTACGAAAACGGCCACGTCGTCGATTTCCCCGGCCGCGACGCGTTCCGCGGCGAGATCGTGCACCCGCAGTTCTGGCCGGAGGCCCTGGACCTCTCCGGCAAACGAGTCGTAGTGATCGGCAGCGGCGCCACCGCCGTGACCCTGGTGCCGGAACTGGCTTCGCAGGCGGAGTCGGTGACGATGCTGCAACGCTCGCCAAGCTATGTCCTGGCCCGGCCGTGGACGGATCCCCTCGCCCGACGCCTGCGGAAATTCCTGCCTTCGCGGCTCGCCTACCACGTCGTTCGAGCGAAGAACGTGCTGGTGACGACGCTGCTCTACCAGTTCTCCCGGCGGCGGCCCGAGCGCGCGGCAGCGTTCTTGCGCGATGGGGCCGCGAAGCAATTGCCCCCTTCGATTCCGGTGGACCCGCATTTCTCGCCCCGCTACCAGCCCTGGGACCAGCGACTGTGCCTGACCCCCGGTGCGGATTTCTTCCGAGCGCTCCGCCGCGGAAACGCGGACATCGTCACCGACCGGATCGACCGCTTCACCCCCGAAGGCATCGCGCTGGAATCAGGCATGCACCTGCCCGCGGACGTAGTCGTCACCGCGACCGGCTTGCGGGTGATCGCGTTCGGCGGAATCGAACTGAGCGTGGACGGTGCGGTGATCGAGCCGTCGGAACAGCTGGTGTACAAGGGAATGATGCTGGGTGGGGTGCCGAACTTCGCGTGGTGCCTCGGCTATGTGAACGCCTCGTGGACGCTGCGGTCGGACCTCGTTTCGCGCTACGTGTGCCGGTTGCTGAACCACCTGTCCCGCAACGGTTTCGACACGTGCGTGCCCCGCCCGCCGGCGATCCCGGAGTCGACGCGGCGACCGATCATGGACCTGACGTCGGGCTACCTGACGCGCGCCGCCTCGGTCCTGCCCCGCCAGGGCAACCGGCGACCATGGCTGATGCGGCAGAACTACGTCCTGGACGCGGCCGACCTGCGGCTGAGCCGGGTGGACGACGGGGTGCTGCGGTTCGAGCGCGCTTTGCGGCGGAGTGCTTGACCTCCTGACTTCGGTTCTGCTGGGCGTTCGTGGCTCCGCAGGGGTCGTGTTGAGATCCCTCAGCCTTGAGTGTTCAGCGTTTCTGGTGGCCGCGCGGCGGTCGTGTCGAGGTGTCCGCCGCGGTGGCCCGCTTCCTAGTCCGCTTCACTGCGGAAGTCCTTCCACTCGGCCCAGCACTGCTGGCCTGGTCGGCTCTTCAACCGACGTGACCGGGGCCGTTGCGGTGCCGAGAGCGACTTCGGGCTCGCCGGCAAGCCGGGACGACCGCGTTGTGCCCGGCGGTCTTCGCCGTCCGTCCTCGCTCTGCCCTGAGCCAGGGATCGAGCACGCCGGCTTCCGCAACGTCGACGACCTCACGCCGCCGTGTGTGCGAGCCAGTGGCCGGCCAGGTCTTGGTCCCCGGTAATCGTGATCCGGCCGGGCGGCAACCGCCGGGTGAGCACCAGCAGGAGATCTCCGACAGGACCGGTCAGCGTCACGTCCGCGGTGTCGGTCGCGCGTTCCCACCGCACGCCGTCGGGGGTGCGGGTGATCAGCCAGCCCACGCTGGCGCCGGGGTTGAGCCGGAGCGTTTGGCCGGTGCCGCGGAGGGCCGAGAAAGCCGGTCGCAGCGTCGTCATGGCCGGGTGGGACAGCATTTCCAGCCACTCGCTGATCGCGTCGGCCGCGAGGTCTGGGGCCACCTCGAACGCGGCGCCCGCGGCGAGGGCCGCGTCCGCGTGGTGCACCGTCGTGTCGTGGAGCATGCGGCGCAGCCAGAACGTCGCCGGTCGCGGGCCGAAGAATGTCCACACTGGACTGTCGGCGGCGGCGAGCACCGCGTCGGCGAGGTCCGCGGCTCCGGCGCGCAGCCAGCCGGACCATTCGCCGGGCGCGCCGGGGTTCGCTTCGAACGGGTCCGGCACCGGGGCCGCCCCGGACCGGATGAGGCTCGCCGCCCAGCGATGCGCCTGTCCGACGTGTCCGGCCAGCACCCGCAGCGGCCACTCCGGGCAGGTGGGCACCGGAGTCTCCGGATCCGCGCCGGTCACCGCCTCCGCGAACCCGGCGGTGTGCTCGTGCAATCCCTGGAAAAGTCGTGCGATGTCGAGATCCATGGTCGTACCGTAGGAACTCCACCCGGCTGGAGGTTCCATCGGAAGTGACCGGCGACACACTCGGAATCGGCGATCTGGCGCGGCGCACCGGCGTGCCCGTCCGCACGATTCGCTTCTACTGCGACGAGGGACTGCTGGAGTCGGCGCGCAGCGTCGGCGGGCACCGCCGGTTCGATCCGGCGGAGGTGCACCGCCTGAACCTGGTGCGGCGGTTGCGCGGACTCGGTCTGAACCTGAAGTCGATCGCTGACGTTCTCGCTGGAGAGCGTTCCCTCGCCGAGGCAGTGGCCGCCGAGCGCGTCGCGCTGGACCGCGAGGTGACGACGTTGGCCTGGCGACGCGCAGCTCTCCGCGCCGTCGAGGAGGCGCCGCCTGCCGACCGCGCCGCTCGGCTCGAGCTGTTGTCCGCGGTGACGGACGGGTTTGTCGCGCAGGAGGCTCTCGTCCGCTTCTGGCATCCGATGGCCACCGGCACAGTCCCGCCGGACACGGCCGACATGTTCCTCGCCGTGAGTGCGCCGCGGCCGCCGGAGCTCCCGACTCCGGCGCAGGTCGTCGCCTACGCCGAACTGGTGCTGCTCGCCGCCGACCGCGCGTTCGCCGCCCGGATGCGGACCAGCCCTCTGGTCACTCGCCTCGGCGTTCTCCACGACGGCGTCGGCGCGGCGTGCGAGCTGGCGTCCCCGCGGGTGGCGGCTGGAGCCCGGCCGGAACCGGGGCCCGCGCTCGACCTGTTCGCCGCGGCGCACGCCGCCGCGGCCGGAACCGGCGACACCCCGGAGTTCCGGTGCGCGCTGCGGCGGCGCACCGCTGCCGACCGGCATCCGCAGGTACGCCGCTACTGGCATCTCGCGGGCGAGATCACCGGCGAAGCCGCGCCGGTCGGAGTCGCGCATACGTGGTTGCTGGATGCGCTGGACTGTTCGGTCGGCTGAGGCTTTCCCCGCTGCGGGCATGCCAGCGTGCCTGTCGTCGGCTTGACCGCGGAACTGAACGGCAAGCAGGGCAACGTATTCCGTTCGGCTGGGACAAAGCCGCGCACGGCCACACCTAAGGCGAAACGGTGGCCCGTCGGCGAGACATGAGGGGCGTCCTTAAGCCAAGCGACGACAGCGTCGACGAACCCGTCCGCAGACGACAAGGCTTGTGCCGCTGGATACCCCGGAGCCCCACCGGCGTTGCCCATCCGCCTCGGTGCGTTCCCCGGCGAAACCGTGCTGCGCGAACTCGGCCGTGGCGTCAGGTCATTGGGCGGTCGCGGCGGCTGCCCAGCGGCTCAGGTCCTCCCTTCGGAGCGCAGCTGCCATCAGGTCCGGGAAAAGGTCTGGCGTGCAGGCGAAAGCGGGCACCCCCAGCTCGGTGAGCGCGGCCGCGTTCTCATGGTCGTAGAACGGCGCTCCGGAGTCCGACAGCGCCAGCAGCGCGACCACCTGCACCCCGGACCCGACCAGGTCCGCGACTCGGCGCAGCAGGTCGTCTCGCACTCCGCCTTCGTACAGGTCGCTGATCAGCACCAGGAGTGTCTGCTCGGGGCGCTCGACCAGTCCTTGGCAGTACGCCAACGCGCGGTTGATGTCGGTGCCGCCCCCTAGCTGGGTGCCGAACAGGACGTCGACGGGATCGTCCAGGTGATCGGACAGGTCGGCGACCGCGGTGTCGAATGCGACGAATTTCGTGCTCAAGGCGCGCATCGAGGCGAGGGCTGCGCCGAAGACGCCCGAGTACACCACGGATTCCGCCATCGAACCGGATTGGTCGACGGCCAGGATCACGTCGCGCCGGACGCTTTGTTCTCGGCGGCCGAAGCCGAAAAGCTGTTCGGGCACAATGGTTTTCAGGTCGGGCGAGTAGTGCTTCAGGTTCCGGCGGACGGTGCGGTTCCAGTCGATGTCCGCGCCTCGCGGGCGTTGGGTGCGGGCCGCGCGGTCCAGCGCGCCGCGCACTGCGGCTCGGGTGCGTTCGGCCAGTCGTTCCTCCAGCTCCGTGACGACCTTGCGCACGACGGTGCGGGCTGTTTCCTTCGTCTCCTCCGGCAAAACGTTGTTGAGGGACAACAGGGTGCCGACTAGGTGGACGTCCGGTTCGACGGCGCTCAGCAGTTCCGGTTCCAGCAGCATCCGGGTGATGCCGAGCCGGTCGACGGCGTCGCGTTGCATGACTTGGACCACCGAGCCGGGGAAGTACTTCCGGATGTCGCCCAGCCAGCGCGCGACGCGCGGGGCGGAGGCTTGCAGGCCGCCGCTGCGTTCGCCGCTGCTGCGCGGGTTTTTGGGGCGCTCGTCGTAGAGGGCGGCCAGCACGTTGTCGACGCCGGTGTCCCCTTCGGACAGTGCGTGTCCGGTGCCGTCGGAGTCTCCGCCCAGCACTAGGCGCCAGCGGCGGAGGCGTTCGGGATCGGTGCTCACGGGGCGGCTCCCAGGAGGGTGGCGAAGACCGGCAAGGCGGCTGCGGCGCGGATTTCGTCCAAGTCCTCGACGACTGTCGGCGCGACCAGGCGAGCGCCGGACAGGGTGGCGGCGCGTTCGCCGATCGCGCGTTTTTCGGGGCCGGCGAAGGTGCCGAAAGTGCGGCGCAGCAAGGGAAGCACCTCGGTGAAGACCTCGGGCGGGATCGAGGTCAGCCAGGTGTCGACGACGCGCAGCATGCGTTCGTCGTGCACCAGCAGGAGTGCGCCGCCGGAGAAGAAGCCTTCGACGTAGGCCGCGCCGTCGGCGGGTGCGATGCCGGGGGTGAGCATGCGGCCCAGCCGAAGTTCGACCTCCGCGCCGTCGAGCAGGTCGGCGTCGTGCAGGAGGCGCACGATGCGGCCTGCCAGCAGCGGCGGCAGCGAGTCGCGTGCGGACAGACGGGCGAGGGCGGTGAACCACCGGTCGCGGGAGGCGTCGCCCAGGAGGTCGGTGGCTTCGTGGACGTCGTCTACCAGTTCGCAGAACTGTGCGGCGGCCTCCTCGTCGATGCCGTGCACGGCGGGCGGGAGCCCGGCGCAGACCCGGGTGAGGATCCGGTCGGCGACTTCTCTCAGCCGTGCGGTGTCGGTGCCGCGGACGTCGCCGTAGCGGGTCGCCCGCGCGAGCGGAGGCAGCGCCGTCATGAGGTGCGCGACGTCTGCGTCGGCGGCGGCGCGGGTGTCCAGGGCGGCGAGGGTTTCCGGCAGCGCGTCGGCAAGGTCGGCCAGGAGACAGCGTTCTACCGCGGCGGTGATGTCGGCGAGCGGTGGAGCTTCGGCGACGGCTTCGCGCACGACCGAGGTGGCGGCGGCGGGCACGGTGGTTCCGTGCACGGCGGCCGCGACCAGGTCGACCTCGAAACCTGGCTCCCAGCACAGGGTCCAGGTCTCGCGGAAGGTGCCTTTGTTCCGCACCGAGGACAGTTCCGGCTCGCCCCAGGGGATCCCGAGGATCTGCAGGCGGTGCAGCAGGCGCGAGCGGTCGAGGCCGCCGGGGGTGCGCAGGTCCAGATCGAGTTCGCGCGCCTGGGGTTCGCGTTTGAGCCGGAGCCGCCGGGCGGTGGCGATCAGGTCGGCGGCCAGCGGCGCCTGCGGAACGCTCTCCGGCACCTCGCCGAGCAGTTCGCCGACCACCAGCCGCCGGGTGACCAGGTCGGCCTGGACGTCGTCGCCTCCGCACAGGACCGCGCGGGTGGCGGCGTCGACCTCGGCCAGCCCGGCCGACGACCGCCCACGCAGCGCGGCCAGAGTGTCGGCCAGCCGCACTGCTTCGATCACGTGCGCGGTGGAGACCGGCAGATCTTCCTCGCGCAGCACTCCGGCGACAGCGGTGAGCCACCGGGTGGTGACGTCGTCGGCGGTGCTGAACAGGTGGTGATACCAGCCGGGGGAGCGGACGCCCGCGCCGTAGCCGGTGACCGACGCGAGCCTGCCGTGCGTCCACGGCACCCACGTGCACACGACCTTCCGCTTGGGGAGTCCTTTGAGGACGGACTGGTCCTTGGAGGCGGGCGGCAGCGGATCGGCCAGCGCGGGCACGTGCCAGGCCCCGCAGACCACGGCGATCCGTTCGTAGCCTTCCTTCCGCGTCTTGCGCAGCACGTTCCGCATGTACGCCTCGCGCCGCTGCTCGTGCGGATCGTCCGGCCGTTCGTCTTCGCGCAGCGCGGTCATCGCGTCGGCGATCACCTCGAACGGCGATTCGTCGCCCCGGCGCGACTCGACGAAGTCGTCCCACCAGCGTTCCGGATCGTCGTATCCGCCCGCCGCGGCCAGTTCCGCGAGCGGGTCGGCGCGGGGCGCGGTCCGTTCCTCGCCGAGCGCGAACTGGTGTGCTGCCGGGAGATCGCAGAACTTCACCGGGACGCCGGCCGCGGCGGCGTACCGCAGCGCTTGCCATTCCGGGCTGAATACCGCGAACGGCCAGAACGCCGCGCGCGACACGTCGTCGGACGCGTACGCCAGCAACGCGACCGGCGGCCGCATGTCGTCGTCCGCGGCGAGATCGACGAGCTGGTCCGCTTCCGGCGGTCCCTCGATCAGCACCACGTCCGGTTCCAGTTCGGCGAGCCGGGCGGCCACCGCCCGCGCCGAACCGGGACCGTGGTGCCGGATCCCGAGGAGGTGAGTGGTCATCCGGCGATCTCCTGGCCTGCCCGGTAGAAGTCGGCCCAGCCTTCCCGCTCGCGCACGACGGTTTCCAGGTACTCGCTCCAGATCGCGCTGTCGGCCACCGGATCTTTCACGACCGCACCGTGGATCCCGGCCGCGACGTCCTGCGCGCGAAGCACGCCGTCTCCGAAGTGCGCGGCCAGCGCGAGGCCGCCGGTGAGCACGCTGATGGCTTCCGCCGTCGACAGCGTGCCGGACGGGGTTTTCACCGCGGTGCGACCGTCTTCGGTGCGGCCGGCCCGCAGTTCGCGGAAAACCGTGACCACGCGGCGGATTTCGGCGAGATCGGCGGCTTCGGCGGGCAGCGACAGCGCGGCCCCCAGCTGGCCGACCCGCCGCCGGACGATCTCCACCTCGGCCTCGGCGGTGTCCGGCAGCGGGAGCACGACGGTGTTGAACCGCCTGCGCAGCGCGCTCGACAGCTCGTTGACGCCCTTGTCCCGGTTGTTCGCCGTGGCCACCATCGTGAACCCGGGCCGGGCCTGCACTTCGGCGCCCAGCTCCGGGATCGGCAGCGTCTTCTCGGACAGGATCGTGATCAGCGAGTCCTGCACGTCCGCCGGGATGCGGGTGAGTTCCTCGAGCCGCGCGACCTTGCCGTCCCGCATCGCGCGCAGGACCGGGCTTTCGACCAGCGCCTGGTCGCTCGGCCCTTCGGCGATGAGCCGCGCGTAGTTCCAGCCGTAGCGGATCTGCTCCTCGGAGGTGCCCGCGGTGCCTTGGACGAGCAACGTGGAGTCGCCGCTGATCGCCGCCGCGAGGTGCTCGGACACCCAGGTTTTCGCCGTGCCCGGCACGCCGAGCAGCAGCAGCGCGCGGTCGGTCGCGAGGGTGGCGACCGCGACCTCGATCAGCCGCCGCGGGCCGACGTACTTCGGGCTGATCTCGGTGCCGTCGTCGAGTTTGCCGCCGAGCAGATAGGTGACCACCGCCCACGGCGAAAGCAGCCACGACGGCGGCTTCGCCCGGTCGTCGGCCGCGGCGAGAGCGGCCAGTTCGCCGGCGTATTCCTGTTCGGCGTGCGGCCGGAGGACGGGGGACGTCATGCGAGCTCCTTGTGCATTTCACGGCGGAAGGACAGGGTTTCGGCGACTGCGCGCCGCCACGGGGCGGCCTCGCCGGGAAGCGGGATCTCGGCCAGCGGATGGCCGAGGCAGGGGACGGGCACGGCTTTCGCGATCAGCGCGGCCGCATGCGCGACGAGCCGGTGATCGCGTTGCCCGGCGACCCAGTCGAGCAGCACGGTGCCGAGCGCGGCGGGCCACGGCTGAGGCAGGTCGAGGATGAGCCGGGTGAGGGCTTCGACCGGCAGCCCGCGAGTCAGCTTCGCGACCGTGGCGGCCTGCTGTTCGGGCGACAGCACACCAATGAGCGCCGCGGTGCTGCGCCCGCCCGGCTCGGCTTCCACGAGGGCTTGCGCCCATTGCTCGTCGCGTTGCCGAAGCGCGGCGGTGGCCCAGCTTTCGCGCACCACGTTCAGCGGCGGGCCTTCGACGAGCATCCCGGCCAGTTCGCCCGGACTGCCGTACTCGGCCCAGAATCGCAGGGGAGTGGCGGCGATGACCGCGCGCAGGCGGGCAGTGCCCTGCCCAGGCCCGGCCGGGACGCGGATGCCGTCGCGGACCAGGCCGTCGTCCGGCTCGGGCGGAGCGAATTCGAGGACGTCGGCCCGCAGCGCGCGGCTGCGCACGGTGACGCAGGCGCGCAGCCGTTCGATCATCCGCTCGCCCGAGGCGGAATGGGGGTACCGGCCGATCAGCCGCAGCGCGATCTCGCGGACCCCGGCCGCCCGGTCGCCGAGCGCGGCTTCGACGAACGGCTCGTCCTCTTCGGTGAGGTGCTCGCCGAGCAGGGACAGGAACGTCGCCCTGACGTCGGCTGGTTCGTTGCCCCAGGCCGCGGCGAGCGTCTCCCGCGCGCGGGCGGGATCGGCGACGAGCACGCGTTCCAGCCAGGCCTGCCGCCGGGCGGCGGTGCCGAACCGCCAGGCGTTGTCGCTGGTGTCGTCCGCGGCGGCGACCAGGAACGCCCACTCCGGGTTCCGCTCGCCGAGCCACGCCCCGACCGGCCCGGCGACCGTGGCGAGCGGCGCCCGCAGCGACACCCGGGTGCGCGCCGCGTCGGCCAGCGCGGGCAGCCGCTCGGCCGGGACGCGGAATCCCTTGCCTGCCACCGTGGCGAGCCATTCCTCGACCAGTTCGGGCCGGTTGGCCGACAGCAGGTGCACGAGCCGCGCCCGCGCCACGGCCGGGATGAACGGGCGGTTGTCCGCTGCCGCGGCGGGTTCGGGTTCGATCCCGGCGAGCGGTTGCTGCCCGGCGCGCCGATAGCCGGTGTACGCCGCCGCGGCGACGAGCGCCTGGTCGGCGGGGTCGGTGCGTTGTTCGGCGATTTCCCTTACCCCGGAAGGAAAACTAGCGGTGTCGACGGTTCTGCGGCGGGTGCCGAGGAGAACGGTGCCGACGAGGTCGTCCCAGGCGGTCACAGTCGCACCATCCCGTCGCGATGCCAGCAGCTCAACGGCCGCAACCCCGCCGTCGTCCACTCCGCGGCCACCGTCACCGGCTGCTCAGCCGCGAGGGCGAGCAGCGGCCAAGGATCCACCGTCGGTGCCAACGGCAAAGCCGCACCGTCTACATCGGACAGTGCCCAGCCGTCCCCGTGCCGCGCCGGGCGCAGATCGGACAGCAGCACCGGCCACCGGTCCAGCCAGGGATCGGCCGCGAGCGCCTCGGCATGGTCGGCAAGCGCCGAAGCGCAAGTGCCGCCCACCGGTCCGCCCACCGGAGCCGCGGGTTCCTCGCGATGGTCGAACACCGCCCGCAGCGGCACCGCGCCCGGGTGGAACACCAGTTCTCCGGCGACCACGAACCCCGGCGGCAGCGAACTGTCCAGCGGACGCCCGGGCGGCGCGAACGACAGCACCAGCGCGTCCCGGCCGCTGCGTTTGCCCCGCAGCCACGTGCGCCTGCTGCGCAGCGAATCCTGCTCCTCGTCGATCGCACCGGTGATCAGCCACTGGTCCGGAATCCGCTCGCCGGACTCCAGCACCTGCGCGTTGCTCACCGAGAAGCCGAGCCGGGTCCGGACCGTGCCGGCGAGCGCGGCGGGCAGCGATTCCACCCGGTTGGCGGCGTCCGCGAGCACGTACACCAGCGACAACTCGGCCAGCAGCCGATCCGGCCAGTCCCGGCCGCGGCCGACCAGCGCGGCGGCCCGGCGCAGGCCGTTCGCCAGCCCGGGAGCTTGCGCGTCGACCATCCGCGAGGCGACCGCGGACAACTCGTCGGAGCCGCCGCGTTCGAACGTCGCGAACCCGGCCGACACCCGGTCGGTGAGCCATCCGCGCAGCTCGGCGGCCCCGGCGGTGACGCGTGCGAGCCGCTCCTGCGCCCGCTTCGCCGCCGCCTCGAGATCCCTCGGCGCGTCTGTCTTCTTCTCGGTTCGCTCCGCTCGCGCCGCCCGTTCGTCCAGCCACCGGTGCACCCATCCGGGCTCCTCCGCGCGGGGGAGCTGCCCGTCGGCCCAGCGCAGCAGCAACCCCAGCGCGTGCTTGCACGGGAACTTCCGGCTCGGGCAGGTGCACCGGAACGCGGGCCCGGCCGTTTCCACCGTCGTCTGATACGGCCGCTTCCCGCTGCCCTGGCACGCGCCCCAGACAGCACGGCCCGACGCGCCCGCGTCCGACCATTTCGCCGGCGCCGCCTGCCCGCGCCCGGCTTTCGCCGACGCGGCGTCCGGCGCGAGTTCGAGCACCCGCTCCGGGCTCCACCGCGCCGCTGCTTCGTCCCCCACGTTTTCCTTGCCGCTCTCCCGGTTCCGTCCCCCGCAGGGGCTGACCCGAAGAGCATCCCACCCGCCACCGACAATTTCCGCGACGGCGGCGGAACCAGGCGAAACGAGACGGAAACGGCCCGGAGGTCAGGAGGCTTCGACAGCCCCGCGCCAGCGCACCGTCGGACGCAGCCGCTCGTCGTTCACCCGGTGCTTGTTCGCGCCCACGATGTCGAACATCGACTCGATCAGCGTGTCCGACAGCAGGTGCGGCTCCAGCCCCAGCCCGACCAGCCCGGTGTGCTTGACGTTGTAGTAGTGCTCGGGCTGCTCGACCCGCGGGTTGTCCAGGTTCTCGATCTGCACCGGCCCCGGGAAGCGGTCGGCGACGAGTTCGGCGATCTCCCGCACCGACATGCTCTCGGTCATCTGGTTGAACACCCGGAACTCGCCGCGCTCCGCCGGATTCTCCACGGCCAGCCGGATGCATTCGACGGTGTCGCGGATGTCGATCAGCCCGCGCGTCTGCCCGCCCTTGCCGTACACCGTGAGCGGCTGCCCCAGAACGGCCTGGATGACGAACCGGTTGAGCACCGTGCCGAACACCGCGTCGTAGTCGAACCGCGTGGCCAGCCGGGGGTCGAGCGCGGTCTGCGGCGTCTGCTGGCCGTACACGACGCCCTGGTTGAGGTCGGTCGCGCGCAGGTCCCAGATCCGGCAGGCGAACTCGATGTTGTGCGAATCGTGCACCTTCGACAGGTGGTAGAACGAGCCCGGTTTCTTCGGGTACAGCATCCGGTCGCGGCGGCCGTTGTGCTCGACCTCGAGCCAGCCTTCCTCGATGTCGATGTTCGGGGTGCCGTACTCGCCCATCGTGCCCAGTTTGACCAGGTGGATGTCCGGGTCGACCTCGGCGATCGCGTACAGCAGGTTGAGGTTTCCGACGACGTTGTTGTGCTGCGTGTAGACCGCGTGCCCGCGGTCGATCATCGAATACGGCGCGGACCGCTGCTCGGCGAAATGCACGATCGCGGAAGGACGGAAATCGCGCACCGCTCCAAAGAGGAATTCCGCGTCGAGCAGGTCGCCTTCGTAGCGTTCGATCCGCTTTCCGGACACCGCGTGCCACGCGTCGGTGCGGGTGCTCAGGTCTTCGATCGGGACGAGGCTCTCGGCTCCGAGTTCGACGTCGTACTGCCGCCGCGCGAAGTTGTCCAGAACAGCCACTTCGTGGCCTTTGTCCGACAAGTGGAGCGCAGTGGGCCAGCCCAGGTAACCGTCACCGCCGAGAACCAGCACTCGCATCCGGAGCACCCTTTCCTTTCGTTTTCGCGACAGGCACGGCCTTTCGTGGTACACGAGGCCCGGTGTCGCGGTGGCGGATCCGAACCTAATCGCCCGCCGCTGATGTTCGGCTGGCAGTCAGCTGTGAATCCGCTGTGGGCCGGGGGGTCGCGCGGCGGAGCCGGCGGCCCGAGGGGAGACTGGGACTATGACGACGGTAACCAACCCGGCGAAGCCGCGCACGACGGAAGAATCGCCCAAGCCGCGCCGTCGCGGCCTGGCCCGGTTCTTCCGCGCGGCCGCCAGTTCGGTGGCCGCGACCCTGCTCAGCCAGGCCACGCTGATCGCGGTGCTCGCCGCCGGCGGGGCCCCGTGGCTCGCCAGCGCGTGCGCGTTCGCGGCCGGGGCGGTGCTGAACTTCTTCCTCACCCGGCGCTGGGTGTGGGGCCGCCGCGGCCGTCCGGAAATGGGCCGCGAGCTGCTGCCCTACGTCCTCGTCATCTCGCTCGGCGGCCTCGCCTCGGTCGGCCTGACCACGCTCGCCGGGCACCTGCTCGCGCCGCTGCACCTGTCGCACTTCTGGTGGGTCGTGCTGCTCGACGCGGCGTACGTGCTCAGCTACGCACTGGTGTTCGTCGCGAAGTTCACGATGCTCGACCGGTTCGTTTTCGACCGCGGCGCAGCACGTACCCCCGCCACCACGTCCCTGTCATGACCCGCGCGTAGTTCGCGCCGTACACGACGCTGCCGCCCTTCTTGCTCTTGCCCGCCTTGCGCAGCCGCATGCTCATCGGCCGTTCGAGCACGCGCGCGCCTCGCGCGGTCGCGCCCAGCAGCAGTTCCGACGATTGGTACTGCGGTTCGTTCAGCGGGATCGCGCACGCGAGTTCCGCGCGCAGCGAACGGAATCCGAACGACGTGTCGGTGATCTTCCGCCAGGTGAGCACCGAAGCGAGACACGCGAACACGCGCACGCCCACCCAGCGCATCCGGCTGTCAGCCTCTTCGTGCCCCAACCGCCGGGAGCCGGTCACGAAATCCGCGGTGCCGTCGAGAAGCGGCGCGAGCAGTTCGGCCATTTCGCTGTTGTCGTACTGACCGTCGCCGTCGGTCGTCACGATGTACTTCGCGCCGTTCTCGGCAGCGAGGTGGTACCCGAGGCGCAGCGCGGCGCCCTGGCCGCGGTTAGTCGGCGCGACGCACACGTACGCGCCATGGTCTTCCGCGATGGCCGCAGTGTTGTCCGTACCGCCGTCTACGACTACCAGGACGTCTACTGGCAGCCCGAGACATTCGTCCGGCATCTTCTCCAGGACCTGGCCGATGCCGCCGGCTTCGTTGTACGCGGCGATCACCACGGTCAGCTCGGACAGCTTCGCGCCGGGATGGCGGTCGTGGAAGTCCGCGATCGCGCCTTCGTCGACAGCGTCGGGATAACTGCCGAGGCGACGACGGCTCGCGACAGTGAGCGTGGTGAACCCGAGCGCGCCGGCGACCGGCAAGAGCACGAGCGCAGGCAGTTGGTAACGCCAGGAAAACTCGAACACCGCGGACGCGAACAGCAGGAACAATCCGGTGCCGGCGGCGAACAGCGCGCCGCTGCGAGCCGGGTGGCGGGGTTTCTTGCGCCGCAGCACGGTCAACAGGCCCAGCAGCGCGAAGAACCCGAGCACCGCGCCGGGCACGAATCCGCCGTTGATCTGGTAGTCGCGCAGGAACACCGCGATCGGCTCGTTGACCTCGGGATCCGTGCCGTCGTACTGCTGTGTGGTCGCCTTGAGCGCGGCTGGGTCGGCGAATTGCGGGTAGGTCAGCTGGAACTGCCACCGGTCGATCGGCACGTCGGTGGCCGCGGTGTAGCGGGTGAACTGGAAGCTCTTGCCGAAGTCGCCGAGGATCGACGTCGCGACGTCCCACCACTGCGCTTTCAGCGTGGTCATCGCGAATTCGTGCGCCAGCGCGCCTTTGTCCGCGCCGGGCGGCAACGGACCGGGCCACGCCGGGTCGAGATCGGCGTGCGTGTAGTTGTCGACCAGCCGGTTCTCGACCGGTTCGGTGGGACAGAACGGCCGCACGACCGGGTCGAGCCGGAGTTTCGCGCAGTCGGCGACCGCGGCGGTGCGGCCGTAGAGCATGCTGCCGGACGGCCCGCTCAGCCCCCATTTCCCGGTCTCTGCCTTGACTTGCGCGGCGTACGGCACCACCACGACGAGGATCCCGAGCAGCCCGATCCCGGCGTCGCGCCAGCCGCGCCAGGAACGCCAAGCGCTGCCCGCGGCGAGCACGTACAGCAGGAACGGCACGGCGACCGTGATGCCGATCAGCCGCACCAGCACCCCGAATCCGACCACCAGCCCGGCCAGCGCGATCCGCCGCCAGTTGGGTTTTCCCTTGGCCAGCACCAGCCACAGCAGTCCGAACAGCAGCGCCTCGAACAGCACTTCGGCCATGATGTTCTGCTCGATCTGCACCTGATAGGCGTCGAGCAGCAGCGGCGCGGCGGCCAGCGCGCCCACCCAGTTGCGTGCGCCGAGCCGCCGGGCCAGCGCGTAGATCCCGACCGCGATCGCCAGCCCGCCCAGGTGTTGCACAGCGGCGACGAACGACAGCCCGCCGACTGCGAGCAGCGGCCGCAGCA
Organism: Amycolatopsis sp. NPDC114503; assembly: GCF_055633655.1. NCBI lineage: Bacteria > Bacillati > Actinomycetota > Actinomycetes > Pseudonocardiales > Pseudonocardiaceae > Amycolatopsis > Amycolatopsis sp. NPDC114503. The sequence continues at coordinate 76,569 of NZ_JBVKDT010000020.1, forward strand.
GCAGGTCGTAGCCGACGGGGTTGATCCCGTCGGCGCGCAGGCCGTGCAGATTGTCCAGGTACCGGAAGGAATCGATGTACAGCAGCGCCGGCTGGTACGCGATCCAGGACAGCACCCGCAGCGTGGTTCCCGCGGCGAGGAGCACCAGCAGGAACGCGTGGCGGCGGAGGAATCCGGTCACGGCGCCTCGGCCCGGTCCAGTCCGGAGAAGTACTTCCAGGCCGTGGCGAGGCCGTCGGCGAGGGCGATTTCCGGCCGGTAGCCGATGGTTTCGGCGCTCGCCGACACGTCCACGACCACCGCGGGCATCTCGCCGGCCGGCGCGGGCACGTGCTCGATCGGCAACTCGGCCCCCGTCACAGCGCGCACGGTTTCGACCATTTCCAGCACTGACACCGAATGTCCGGCGCCGACGATCGCGCGGCCGGTGTAGCCGCTCTCGTACGCGAGCGCGATCGCGCGCACGACGTCGTCGACGTGCACGAGGTCGCGACGCTGTTCTCCGGTGCCGTACACACGCACGCCTTCATTATTCAACGCCGCGCGCATCATGCGCGGAACGAAGCTGTCTTTGTGCGACATGCCAGGCCCGTACACGTTGGTGAAGCGCAACGCGCACGTCGTGATTCCGTACGCGCCCGCGTAGCCCGACAGCAGCATCTCGCAGGCCGCTTTCGTGGCGCCGTACGGCGTAAGCGGCTTCGTCGGCAGGTCGACGGTGATGGTGTTCGTGCCGACGTTGCCGATCACTGCGTTCGTAGACGCGAGAATAAAGCGCGGCACCTCGCGTACGCGGCACAGTTCGAGAAGTTCTTGTGTCACCGCGACGTTCTCCGCGTACGTGTCGCGCGGCAGCTCTACTGACTTCAGCACAGACGTCAGCGCGGCGAGGTGCACAATCCCGCCGACGCCTGCCTCGACAGCCGCTTCGCGGGTTTCGGCGTCACGCAGGTCTCCGACGACGACGCGCACTCCCTCGTCCGTCGTCTCGTAGCGCACGCGGTCCACAACCGTGACCGGATAACCGCGCTCACGGAACGCGCGCACGACAGCGCGGCCGATAAAGCCGCTGCCGCCGGTGACGACGACGGGTGTCCTTTCGGGACTGTGGGGGAGTGTCATGGCGCACAACCTACCTCCGCAGCCTGTGCGTCACTTGTGCGTCCCTCGGCCGGACAAGCCCGGACAGGCACGGACAGACACCGACGAGCGCGGGACCGCGTGCGGGCACCCCCAGCGACCGCACGCGGATCCCGGTGTTTAGTTTTCTAAACGATGTGCGGGGCGAGTGTAGCCGGAACGGGACGGCTGGTGTCAAGTTTTCGGGACGGTTATGCTGGACGCTGTTACGGAGACGGAACGGTGGTGGGGGCGGCATGGCCGAGCAGGCGGAGGAGCGCAGCTTCGCGGAGCGGCTGGCGCACCTGATCGCGACCGTCCACCCGCCGGACCGCAAGCCCTACTCCTACCGCGAGATCGCCCAGGGAGTCGCCGACGTCACCGGCGTCAGCATGTCGGCCACGCACGTGCAGCAGCTGGCCGTCGGAGCCCGGCGCGACCCGAAACGGTCGCACATCCAGGCGCTCGCGCGGTTCTTCGGCGTGCCGGTCACCTATTTCTTCGACGACGAGGTCGCCGGCCGGGTGGACGAGCAGGTCGCCGACGTCGTGGCCTGGCGGGACACCCAGGCCCGCGACCTGGCGCAGCGCGCGATGCGGCTTTCCGAGCGGGACCGGCGGACCGTTTCCGCCCTGATGGACCAGCTCGACAGCTACACCGAGGGACGCGATCGCACCCGGCGCGGACGCAAGCCGGAGTGAGCCGGGCGGCTATGCTGGCGACGGCCGGAGCACTGGGGACGCCCTGGTGCACCAGGCTGGTCCAGCCGCCGATCGCCTCGGGAGGGGACATCGACCCGACCGTGCGAGTGCGCGCCCGCGACCGGGTGCGCGACCTGCTGCGGCACGTGCCCGCCCCGCGGCCGTGGTCGATGAACGCGTGGATCGACCGGCTGGAACAGCACCGCGGCCGCGAGATCGACCTGGTCGCGGTCCGCTACGCGCCCGGCCAGCCCTCCGGCGCGTGGCAGCGTCGCGACGACTTCGACCTCATCGCGTACGCGGCCGGCACGTCGTCGCTGCACCAGGACCACATCATCGCCCACGAAATCGCGCACCTGCTGTGCGACCACCGCGGCGAATGCGTGCTCACCGACGCCGAAGCGGCGACGGTCGCGCCCGATCTCAGCGCGCACCTGCTGTCGCATCTGCTCACCCGCGTCACCACGAATTCCGACGAGTACGAAGCGGAGCTCATTGCCGTGTTCCTGATGAGCGCCGCGACGGCGGACGGCGCCCAGTTGCGGCCAGGCGCTTCCGGCGCTGCAGCGGATCGCGCGCGGCGCTTCGCGTCGCTGCTGGGGTAGCGCGCGGATGATCGACGTTCTTTTCTTCGGGGTCGGCCTGCTCGCCCTCGCGGTCGGGATCTGGCGCGCGGTGCGCGCGCGGCGGACGGGTGCGGGCGCGGGGCTGGCGATCAGCTTGATCGCCCTCGGCGTCGCGTTGTGCTTGCTCGCCGACAGTGCGCAGGCGATCGAGAGCCAGCTGTACCCGAGCCTGGGGCGGCTGCTGTCGAACCTCGCGACGATGGTGGCTGCGTACGGCATCGAGGTGACTGTCGCGGAGATCGGTGGCGCGGCGGAGCGTCGACGGCGCGCGCGGCTTGGGGCTTTGATTGTCGCGCTTGTCGTGCTCACAGCGTCGTTCTTCGCGACGCGCGGGCTTCCGACGGGCGTCGGCCTCTTCGACGAGCTGTACCGGTCTAACCCGACGCTGGTCGTGTACATCGTCGTCTACACGCTGTACCTGGGCTTGGCGGTGGCGGACATCGCCGTGGTGTCGGCTGGCGCGGTGCGCGCGGGTACCGGCGCGTTGCGGGCCGGGCTGGGCACCATGCTCGTGGCTTGTATGTTCGCTTTCGCTTATCTAGTCGGGAAGATCGTCGATCTGATCAGGGATCTGACTGCCGAACATCCGGTCACGAAGCTGTGCCGCGGCGCGTTTTCGACGGTTCGGTGCACGCTCGCGGTCGGTTTCCCCGCGGTTTCGGTGCTGCTGGTCGTGGTGGGGCTGACGGTGCCTGCGTTGCCCGCGTTGGGACGGGCGGTGCGCGACGCGCGTACGCGGTCGGAGCTGCGGCCGCTTCGGGAGCACCTGGCTTCGCGATACCCCGATGTCGTCCGTCTTGACGACGCGTCGGGGACCGGCCGGGAGCGGCTGTTGACCATGATGAGCGAGATCAACGACGGACTGTTGCTGTCCGGCGTCGGGCCTGAACTGTCGCCGAGCGCGGCCGCGCAGGTGTTGCGCAGTTCCGCCGCGACGGTGGCGAACGAGCCCGCAGAACCGTCTGGGGAGACCGCTTTCGCCGCCGAGGTGGCTCGGTTGCGGGCTATCGCGCAGGCGTTCCGAGCGGAGCCGACAGCCGGAGCTGCCAACCCTGCTCCGTGAGCACGACCAGGTGCAGCGCGTCCGCCTGGGCGGTGACCGGCAGTGCGCCTCGCGCCCGTTCGGCGACCTCGCCGCGCTGATCGTCAGTGCCGCCGAGAGCGATCGTGAGATGCGCCGGCGGGTGCGCTCCGAAACGGCCGCCGTACGGGGGCGCTTCGGGCCAGCGATCGCATACTGCGTCGGCGAGCGGCTGCAGCGCGGGGGCGGCTGCGGCGACGAATCCGGGTGCGGTGACCAGATCGGTCAGCTGTACTTCCGTCGAGGGGAAGCCGGCGGCGAGCTGCCGGATGTCGGCGTCGGTCCGCTCGGTGAGCCGGTCGGCGGGCAGGAACGGGTACAACGCGGTGACGTGCGGCGGAAGGCCGGGCCGGACGAGTCCGGGATCGACGGCCGCGGCGATTTCGAGCAGGACGGCGGCGGACGGGAGCGTGACGACGAGCGCGCTGGTTCCGGGCGTGGGCACGGCCCCGATCCTGCCGGACCGCCCCCGCCGCCGCACCGGAAGGGCCCCTCGCGAGCCGGAAAGGAAAGGCAACCCTTTCTTAGTGCTTCTTCCGGGGAATTCTGCTTAACCGAACCCTAAGTCTTCCCCAAGTCGGCCGTCGTCGATTCTTCGCGGTCCTACACTCGGTGGATGAAGATCGTCCTATGGACCGCATTGTGCGGATTGTGCGCCGTCGCCGGCCACGTGCTCCTGGGCGTCGTGGCAGGTTTCCTTCTGCTGGCTTGTGTTCCGCGCCGTCCCGCTCCGGGGCGGCCGGCACCCGAAAGAGAATTGATCAGCTCTCGCGGCTGACTTTCCGGGAAATTGTCCCGGAATATGCGTATCCCGCGGCCGGCGCCGCCCTCCTCCCGGCCGCCGTGTCCCGGAATTGTCGGTGCCGTGCGGTACAACGGTGTCCGGCGAACAGGGAGGGAACGATGCATTACGTCGAACACGGTTCCGGCACGCCGGTGCTGGCCGTCCACGGCTGGATGCCGGACCACCGCCTGATGACCGGCTGTCTCGAGCCGGTCTTCGCGCGGCGGCCCGGATTCCGGCGGATCTACCCGGATCTGCCCGGGATGGGCGAATCGCCCGCCGGCTCCGCGCGCGGGTCGGACGACCTCGTCGCGGCGCTGGAAGACCTGGTGGACGACCTGATCGGCGACGAGCCGTTCTTGCTGGTCGGGGAGTCGTACGGCGGCTATCTGGCGCGAGGGCTGGTGCGTGCGAGGCCCGCGCGGGTCGCCGGGCTGGCGCTGGTGTGCCCGGTCGGCCGCCCGGTGCCGGTGCTGGAGCGGGACGTGCCGGACCACGAGGTGCTGCGCGCCGATCCGGAGCTGCTGGCGAGTCTCGATCCGGCGGAGGCGGAGGAGTACGGGGACGTCGCGGTGGTCCAGTCCGCGGAGACGCTGGCGCGGTTCCGGGCGGACGTCGCGCCCGGGCTGGCGGCCGCCGACCGGAGCGCGCTGCAGCGGATGCTGGCGGGCTGGAGGTTGTCGGTCGATCCGGAAAGCGGTCCGGCGTACCGGAAACCGGCGCTCATCGTGTGCGGGCGGCAGGACGCGTCCACGGGATTCGCGGAGCTGTACGGGTTGCTGGGGCACTATCCGCGGGCGAGTTACGCGGTGCTCGACCGGGCGGGGCACAACCTGCAGTTCGAGCAGCCGGTGTTGTTCGAGGCGTTGCTGGAGGAATGGCTGGACCGGGTCGTGGAGGATGCGGTGAGGTGAGGCGGTCGTGGGTGGGCACGGTCCGCCGGGCGGCGGCGAGCGCGCGGATTGGGGGTGACTATCGGGTTGGTGGGTGACTATTCCGTGCGGGGCAAGTGATCCTGCTTCGCCGGACGCTCCGGCTGACTTCGGGATGCGGTTCGGTGTGCTGAGAGCTTCGGGATGTGGCTTGGTGCGCTGAGGGCTTCCTTCGGGGCGCGGCTCGGCGAGCCGAGGACGTCGATGCTGCGCAAGGCGAGGCGCCGAGTGTTCACCGCAGCGTCGTTGAAGGGGGTTCCCGCGGCGGCTAGCGTCGGCGCGACTTCTTTGCTGCGGAGGTAGGCATGTCCACTGGGGAACTCAACCGGCGCACGCTGTTCCGGGCCGGCGGCGTCGTAGCGGCGGGCGCGGCGATGAGCATGGTGCCGGGCGTCTCGTTCGCCGAGCCCGCGCCCGGCGCCGGGCAGCAGACGAAGACCGTCACCGGCACCTTTCGCCCGGACGTGCCCGACTGGTACTACCTCCCGGTCGACGTGCCGCGCGGAGTGAAGCAGATCGACGTCGGGTACTCCTACGACAAGCCGCCGGTGCCCGCCGGAACGCGCGGAAATGCTTGCGACATCGGGATGTTCGGGCCGGAAGGACACGAACTGGGCACCCGCCGCGGCTTCCGCGGCTGGTCCGGCGGCTTCCGCGACCGGTTCTCGATCAGCGCCGCCGAGGCGACGCCCGGGTACCTCGCCGGACCGATCACGCCGGGCCGCTGGCACGTCGTCCTCGGCCCGTACACGGTCGCGCCGCAGGGGCTGAACTACCGCGTCGACATCACGCTGACGTTCGGCCGCGACACCTCGAAGCCGTTCCGGCCGAACCCCGCCCCGGAGACCGCGCCCGCGCGCGACCGCGGCCGGTCCTGGTACCGCGGCGACTCCCACCTGCACACCGTCCACTCCGACGGCAGGCGCACGCCCGAGCAGCTGGTCGCGGACGCGCGGGCGGCCGGGCTGGACTTCATCGTGTCCACCGACCACAACACGTCCAGCTCGCAGCTGGTGTGGGGCGACTACGCGACCGAAGACCTCCTGATCCTGAACGGCGAGGAGGTCACCACGCGGTCCGGGCACTGGCCCGCGATCGGCGTCCCGGCCGGAATGTGGATCGACTGGCGCTACCGCGCGTCCGACCCGCGCGACTTCCGGCGGTTCACCGACCAGGTGCACCGGGCGGGCGGCCTGGTCACCGCCGCGCACCCGTTCGCGAACTGCTTCGGCTGCACCTATGAATTCGCCTACGAGATCGCCGACCTCGTCGAGGTCTGGAACGGTCCGTGGACCGCGGACGACGAAGCGAGCGTCACGCACTGGGACGGCCTGCTGCGCGGCGGCCGGTGGATCCCGGCGATCGGGGATTCCGACGCGCACAATCCGGACCAGACCGTCGCGCTCCCGCACACGGTCGTCCAGGCAGACCGGCTCGGCCGGGCCGAACTGCTCGCGGGGCTCAAAGCAGGCCGGTCCTGGCTGGCCGAATCGAAAGACGTCCAGCTCGACTTCTCCGTCTCCGGCGCGGGCCGCACCGCGGGCATCGGCGGACGGCTCGTCGCGGGCACCGGCACGCCGATCGAGGTGCGCGCGGTCGTTCGCGGAGTGCCCGGCACGACCGTGACCTTCCTCGACCAGCTCGGCCCGGAGCACAGCGAGACCGTCCCGGAGGCCGGCGCCGCGACCGTCACGTGGACGACGTACCCGCGCTACAGCCGCTGGGTCCGGGTCGAGGTGCGGCGTCCGTCGGGCGGTCCGAAGACCACGACGCCGAACGCCATGGTCGCCATGTCGAACCCCGTCTTCCTGGGCGCGCCCGACGCCGGCTGACCCGACCCAAGCGTCTCGCGACTGGGACGTCCGGGCAGACTGTGCACTTAAGTGGGCAGTGGGGAAGGGCGGGCACGGGTGCGCGGGTGTGGCGTGCGAGCGGCGATTCTTGCGGTCGTCGTGGCGCTCGCGGCGGTGGTCGTCGTGGTCGTCATGTTCTCGAGCAGTGACGAGGTCAAGACCCCCGGCTGCACTGTCGCGTTGCCGAAGGGACCGAACGACGCCTCCGCGCCGCAGTACACGCTGCAACCGGACCCCATGAACAACGCCGCGATCATCGCCGCCGTCGGCGTCAAGCAGGGCCTGCCCTCGCACGCGGTCACGGTCGCCCTCGCGACGGCCCTGCAAGAGTCGAAACTCCGCAACCTGAGCGGCGGCGACCGGGACTCGATCGGCCTGTTCCAGCAGCGCCCGAGCCAAGGCTGGGGCACGCCCGACCAGCTCCAGGACCCGGTCTATTCGGCGACGGAGTTCTACAAGAAGCTGGCGAAACTCGACAACTGGCAGACGATTCCCATCACCGAAGCGGCGCAGGCCGTGCAGCGTTCCGGCGCCCCCGACGCGTACGCCCAGTGGGAAGACGAAGCCACCGCGCTGACCGGCGCGCTGACCGGCCAGTACCCGGCCGCGCTGACCTGCCGGAACTTGACGCTGAACCCGCCCACGAATCTGGTGACCGTCGCGAACGCCGAACTGGGCACTGCGCGGCTGAGCGGAGCGCATCCCGCCGCGGAAGGCTGGCGGATCGCGAGCTGGCTGGTCGCCCGCGCGGCGAAACTGGGAGTGGACCGGGTGAGCTTCGCAGGCCAGACGTGGACGGCGGAGTCCGGGGCGTGGGCCGCGGATGACAAGGCCGGGCAGAATCTCTCGCTGCATCAGGCACCGGCCGCACCGCCCAGCTCGAGCTGACTCCGGGCCGGGCGTCCGGCGCGACGTTCGACGGATTCGACGTTGCGGCCGCCCTCCCGCTCGCCGTCGGTGACTCGTGCCGGGCCAGTCCCTGCGTCGCCAGATTCGTCGTCGGAGCAGGCAGTTTCTACCGCGACCTCATGGCCCGCATCGGATACGAGACCGCCGCCGACGGCTGCCTCACCATGGACTACGACCGTGCCACTGCTGCGATGCCGACGGAATTCCCCGACAAGACGTCCCTGCCCGGCCAGAACCAACGCAGTGCCGACCAAATGCGAGCCCTTGCCGTCGTCCCGGCCGTCGGCCGCGCTGCACGCCGCTGCCGAAGCCTTCGACGCGGCAGGTGTCCGAGACTGGCCGACCGCTCGCCTCGCCAGACCAGTCGAATTCGCGGACTTCAATTCTTTGCGCAGCCGGATCCGGTAGGAAGCGCCACGCTTCGCGGCGGTTTGTTCATCATTGAAGAATCAATCTGAAACCATGCCAAACAGTCATCGGTTGACAGTCGTGATTACGCTGCTCTACGCTTGATTCTGCTAAATGGAAATAAGCACGCTGGGTTTAGCTTTTTACTTTTGACGTGCAGCAGCTGCCGTTCGGCATCGCCGGATGAATGTCTATTTTTCTTTTTCCTGACTTCTTCTGGAGCGGCGGTGCGATGCCGAACAGTTCTTCCCCGAGAAGAAACAACAAGGAAGGTGCGCTGAAAAATGACCAAGAACCGGAAACCGGCCAGGACGCGGTCCTGGCTGGCCGCGACCGTCGGGTCCTCGCTCGCCGTGGTGCTGGGCGTGCTCGGCGGGACCACGTCCGCGGCCGCCGCGCCGATGCCGGGCGCGACGCAGGAAACGCAGCCCGGGATGCACGCGGTGGGCTTCGACGCGGCGGTCGCCAAGGCTCACGGCTACCGGATTGTCACTTATGCCAACGGGGACCGGCAGTCGGTCCCGATCGACCCCCGGTCGAACCTGCCCAAGAGCGTGATCGTGCACCCGCAACCGGACGCACCGTCCAGCGGACGAGCGAGACCCGCGGCCGCCAACACCGACTACGCCGAGGTGTGGGGGAACTGCGGCCGTTCCTGGATTCGCGTCAGCCAGACCGGCACCAACCAGGTCGCGGTCGTCAGCGGGTTCAGCAACACTCCCGCGAAAGCCTTCTTCTGGTCATGGGACGTCTCGCTCAGCGACCGCAACGGAACGTCCCACCAGACCTACAGCGGGGCGATTTTCGACGACAAGGCGGCGCGGATCTGGACTGGCTTGAACCAGTTCGGCTACACCTTCGACCGTGTCCACAACGGGGGCGCGACGCTGATCGACGGCACCATCTGCCATTCCGGCAACCCCAGCGTCTCGATCTACCTCTGAATTTCGTAGTTTGACAGGTTCCCCGGGAATCCTGGGGAACCTGTCGTCTTTTCCGGACGCATGGCGGTTTTCTCTTCGCACGGAATCGCCGGGGCTGCTAAAATCCCGCGTATGGAAACCGTTTCCTGGCAGGGGCCGCCCAGGGAAATCCTGGGGCAGGTGGTGCCGGTCCAGCAGTTCATCGCCCGAACCGACCGCGTGGCGGCCGCGCTGCATTACGCGGTCGCCTTTCCCGGGGGCTGTCTGCTTGCTCTGCACTTGGCGATCCGCCGAGGTCCGCTGGACGCCTCGACCTGGAAAAGCGTGACGGAAAACGACTTCGACTACCTTTCCGGCGTCGAGACGGCCGACGGGGGCTGGAAATTCGGCGTCCGCTTTCCCGACGGCTCGAAGGCCACCACTGTCGAACACGCCTTTCCCGGCTGGGCTGATCCCGCCGACCGGCCGGAAGGCCCCATGCTCGTCGAGGCCGGCGGCGATTCCTCCGGCGGCGACCAGTACTACGACAGCCACCGGCGGCTCTGGCTCTGGCCGCTTCCGCCGGCGGTTCCCTTCGAGTTCGTCGCCGAGTGGCCGGACCTGGGCATCGACCTGACCTCGGTCACCCTCGACGGAAGCGCCATCGTTCGCGCGGCGGACCACGCCGTTCCGCTCTGGGGTTGAGGGGGTCGCTGATTGTCCCGGCGAAATCGCGCACTCCGCCGGGAGTTCCCCGTTCTTGCCGGACGACGCTTGTTCCCGAACTCGTGTCTCCGCCGCCCGGCGGCGATGTGTCCTGGTGCCAACAAGATTCCGGGGCGACGGCTCTCCTCGCGGCGCGGTGAAGATCGTCTGGGCGGCGGGGTTGAATGCTTGCCGCGCATGACCTCCGGATTGCCGGTTTCAGGCAATGCCGGTTCCGCGGAAGGCGGAGGCGTTCGCGGCGTGGTTCAGCGGATCGCCGAGTTGTAGAGCTGGGCGATGTCGTCGTCGAAGTAGGCGCTGTAGGAGACGTCCGCGGTGGCGCCGCCGGTTTGGTAGCCGCCGATGGTGCCGATGACGGTGCCGGTTCCGGTGTTCGGGTCCTGGTTGATGACCCAGGGGCCGCCGCTGGTGCCGTCGGGGAAGCCGGGGCAGGCGACGCGCTGCTGGTAGGTGTCGGACTGGGTGGTGGCGCCCGTGCAGACGACTGGTTGTTCGGTGCCGTCGGGGTAGCCGGTCAGGGTGATGGTGTGCGAAAAGCCCTGGTTCGTGCCCAACTGGTTGGCGCCGGTGAGGCTTTCGAGGCTCGCGGAACCGGGCTGGGCGACCTTGAGGAACGCGAAGTCGAGGTCCTGGTCGGACGAGGACTTCCATCCGTCCGCGGTGATCGCGGCGGTGACCTGCCAGGTGCCGTAGGGGGCGATGCCGTCGTGGTAGCCGGGTTTGAAGGTGACGCCCGAGACGTCGCCGCTGACGCAGTGCGCGGCAGTGAGGAGCAGGTCGCCGGTGGGGCTGTGCACCACGCTGGCCGAGCAGAAGTGGTTGCCGCCGGAGAACAGCGCGCCGACGGTGGGGCTCGCCGTCCCGGTCGCCGCGGCGCTGGGGGACGTGCCGGTGTCGCCGGACGTGATGGTCGTTCCTGCGCTGCGTGAATCGTCGCCGGTCGGGGTGGCCGCCGCCGAGCTGGGGGAGCCATCGCCGGTCGAGACGGCCGGGGTGCCCGCGCCGCTCGCCTGAACGGCCGGGCCGGTGACGTCGGCGGTGTCGACGACGGCGTTGGCGCCGCCGGTCGCGACGATCGCGGCCGCCGCGCAGACGATCAGCGCTGTCCGGGAAACGTTGACTCTCACGCTTCAAGATGACCATGCCGACGCCTGTCGGGCATCCCGTGCGGCCGGATGCACAGCAACCTCACAGCGCTTACACATCGCCTCACAGCAGGGGATTCGATCTGGCGGGCCCGGAATTTTCCACCCTGGCGGGGGTGGGTGAGCGGGTGTGCCGCGAGGTGGTGACGCCCGCCTCGCGGCACACCGCATCGGGCGGCCGGGAGGTGACCGGCCAGCCTGGGGGACTGGCCGGTCACCTGTCTGCTGCTCGGCGGCCTGCGGGACGCCGTCGAGCCGAGCCGGTGATCATCCGCGTTGGCGGGCGGCCTGTTCGGCCGATGGGGTCTCCTTCCGGACGGATGCGCCGAGCACCTGATTGCTCGGTCGTTGACGTGGCCGGGTCGAGCCGGGGCGGTCAGCGCGACTGGTCGGTCGTTGACGTGGCCGGGTCGAGCCGGGGCGGTCAGCGCGACTGGTCGGTCGTTGACGTGGCCGGGTCGAGCCGGGGCGGTCAGCGCGACTGGTCGGTCGTTGACGTGGCCGGGTCGAGCCGGGGCGGCCAGCGCGACTGCTCGATCGTTGACGTGGCCAGGTCGAACGGGGACGCCAGCGTGTCAGGCGACCCCACGGCGACGCTGTGCCCCGGCCGAGTTGGCATTCACCCGCGCGGCGGGGTGATCGGCTCGTCCGGTGGCAGGCGGGCCGACGCGGCTAGAACCAGCGCTGGGCTGTGCCCTCGCTCAGTCGGTGCCGCCCGGCCGGGCAAGCCAACCCGGCCGGCCGGCCGACCTTCACAGCGCGGGGTGCGTGATCTGCTCGGCCGTGACGTCGCCGGGCCGATCCGGTCAAGACCGGCGCTGGGCTGTGGCCGGATCAGCCAGTGTCGCGTCCGAACCGAGCCGGGTCACCCTCGTGCCGCGGGATCTCCCTGTCATCGCTACTCACCCGCCGGCGGGGTGTGGGTCACCAGCAGGGTCACGCCTGCTTCCCCGTCGCAGTCGACCATCACCGGACCGACTCCGTTGCCGACCTTCGTGGTGATTTTCGCTGTTGCCTTGAAGGCTTCCGGGTTCGCGTCGACGATCTTGACGTCCTTCAGGATCTGATGACCCGGGAATCCGCCGATCACCTTCTTCAGGCCCTTGCCTCCGCCGCAGTTGCCGGTGAGCGTGATGTCTCCGCCGGGGGCGGCCGGGTTCGGGTCGATCTTCACGATCGCCCTGGCTCCCTCCGGCGGCTGCTCGGCGGCGGGCGGCTGGGCGGCGGGCGCGGCGGCTGCTGCGGCGACGGGCATCGCCGGATGGTCGCCGGTGGCCGCCGCCGCGACTCCGATCGTTCCTCCGGCGATGACGGCCGCCGCGACTGCCGTGCCGGCCACGAGGCGGCCGTGGCGCAGAACCGAAGACTTCACTGACATTTCGTTTCCTCCCTCGAAGCGTCCATTGAGGACACTCTCTGCGGTTCACCCCGGTGCAGGGGGTTCGTCCGGATAGTCGAGGCGACCCCCGCCGCAGGTTCTCGCCGGAGCAAAAAGTGACCGGCATCACATTGGCGGGCAACGGCTACGATAGCGGGAAATCGAACGCTGGCGGGGAGTTTTCGTGACAGTGGCCGGAGAAGCGCGCGAACGGCTGAGCCCGCGGGTCGCCAAGCAGGTGCGCGATCTGATCTTGACCGGCGCGGTCCGCGGCGGCGAGCGGCTGCGGACGGAGCATCTGGCCGAGCGCCTCGGCGTCAGCGCCACCCCGGTCCGCGAGGCGTTGATGGCGCTCGCGGGCGAGGGCATGGTGGATTTCCGTCCAGGGCGCGGATTCCGGGTGATTCCGGTGACGCGCCGGGATGTCGTGGACGTCTACGCGATGCAGGCCTACGTCTCCGGCGAGCTGGCCGCGCGGGCGGCGGAGACCTTCGACCCGGCGGGGCTGGCGCAATTGGACGATCTTCAACGCGAGATCGAGAAAACCGTCCGCGACGGCGACCTCGACGCGACCGAACGGGCCGACTTCGCGTTGCATCGCATGGTCAATCACGCTGCCGCCGCGCCCAAGTTCACCTGGATGCTGTCGTTGACGCTCAGGTACGTGCCCTTTTCGGCGTATGCGGACATTCCCGGCTGGCCGATCCTCGCTCGCGACGACCACGATCGGGTGCTCGCCGCCCTGAACGAGCGCAAGCCGGACGCGGCGCGGGAGGCGATGGCGGCGCACATCCGCGAGGCGGGGGACCTGCTGGTCGACTTCCTCGCGGCACAGGGCGTCCTCGCGGCGCACTAGACAGCGGGAGCGTTTTCTATAGAATCCGGCGAGAGGGAGAGAACCTAGGTCGGAGGAGACTCGGTGGCTGAGCGCGACGTGCTGTACATCGGCGGCGAATGGGTCCGTTCGGGCTCGGAAGCCGCGATCCCGGTGGAAAACCCGGCCACGGAGCAGGTCCAGGCGCGCATCCCGGAGGGCACGGCCGCCGACGTGGACCGGGCGGTCCGGGCAGCGCGCGAAGCGTTTCCGGCGTGGGCCGCGACGACCAAAGCGGAACGCGCGGAGCTGCTGGGCAAACTCCTCGACGGGCTGGCGAAGCGAGCCGACGAGATCGGCGAGACGATCGCGAAGGACGTCGGCACGCCGTTGCGGATCGCGACCCGGATCCAGGCCGCGCTGCCGCAGACCGACGTGAAGACGTACGTCGATCTGCTCGGCCAGGACGAGCCGGAGGAGAAGGTCGGCAACTCGCTGATCGTGCGCGAACCGGCGGGTGTCGTCGCGGCGATCACGCCGTGGAACTACCCGCTGCACCAGATCACCTGCAAGATCGCCCCGGCGCTGGCAGCGGGCTGCACGGTCGTGGTGAAGCCGAGCGAGGTCGCGCCGTTGAGCGCCTACCAGTTGTTCGACGCGATCCACGACGCCGGTTTTCCGCCCGGCGTGGTCAATCTGGTCACCGGATACGGCCCGGTGGCAGGCGAGGCGCTGGCGACGCATCCGGAGGTCGACGTCGTGTCGTTCACCGGATCGGTGCGCGCCGGTACCCGGGTGGCCGAGCTGGCGGCACGCACGGTCAAGCGCGTCACCTTGGAGCTGGGCGGCAAGTCGGCCAACGTGATCCTCGACGACGCGGACCTCGCGACGGCGGTCAAAGTCGGCGTCTCCAACGCGTTCCTCAACGGCGGCCAGACCTGCACGGCGTGGACGCGCATGCTCGTCCCGCGCGAGAAACACGACGAAGCGGTCGCGCTCGCGAAGACGTTCGCCGAGGGGTTCACGACGGGCGATCCGTTGGACCCCAAGACAAAACTGGGCCCGCTGGTTTCCGCGGCGCAGCGCGACCGGGTGCGCGGCTACATCGAGAAGGGCATCGCCGAGGGTGCGACTCTGGTGACCGGTGGGACCGAAGCTCCTGCCGCCACAGGCTACTTCGTCGCACCGACAGTTTTCTCCGGTGTGGACCCGGATTCGACGATCGCGCAGGAGGAGATCTTCGGCCCGGTGCTGTCGATCATCCCGTTCGACGACGAGGAAGACGCGCTGCGGATCGCGAACAACTCCCGCTACGGCCTGCACGGCGCGGTGTGGTCGGCGGACCAGGACCGGGCGCTGGCCTTCGCGCGGAAGGTCCGGACCGGGCAGATCGACGTGAACGGCGGGGCTTTCAACCCGCTCGCCCCGTTCGGCGGCTACAAGCAGTCCGGTCTCGGCCGCGAGATGGGCCGGGCGGCGCTCGACGAGTTCACCGAGCTCAAATCCATCCAGCTCTAGCACGACCCGAAGGAGAAGACACCGTGGTCAAAGCCGTGGTTGTGCGCGAGCAGGGCGGCCGTCCGGAGGTCTGCGACATCATGCTGCCGCCGGTCGGGCCCCAGGACGTGCGGGTGCGGATCGCGGCCGCCGGGGTGTGCCATTCCGATCTGTCCATGGTGGACGGAACGCTGCGCCCGCAGTACCCGTTCGTGCCGGGACACGAGGCGTCCGGCGTCGTGGCCGAGGTCGGCGGCGCGGTCACGCACGTGAAGCCGGGGGACCGGGTGGTGCTCAACTGGGCCGCCGCGTGCCGGGAATGCTGGTTCTGCCTGGCCGGGGAACCCTGGTTGTGCTCGGCGATCGAGGGCGTCACCACGTTGCCGCGCGGGGAACTGGAGGGCGGGCCGCTCAACGTCGTACTCGGAGTCGGTGGATTCGCTGAGGAAACCGTGCTGCCCGGTCGATCCGTCGTGCCCTTGCCGGACGGCGTTCCGCTCGATCTGGCCGCGTTGATGGGCTGCGCGGTGCTGACCGGGGTCGGCGCGGTGCGCAACACCGCGAAAGTCCGAAAAGGACAGAGCGTGCTCGTGCTCGGTCTCGGCGGGATCGGGTTGTGCGTGGTGCTCGGGGCGAAGCTGGCGGGCGCCGGGCAGATCATCGCGGCCGATCTGTCGCCGGAGAAGGAAGCGCTCGCCCGCGCGGCCGGCGCGACGGATTTCCTGGTGAGCGACGACAAACTCGCCAAACAGGTGCGCGGGCTGACCGAGGGCCGCGGCGCGGACTACGCCTTCGAATGCGTCGGCGCGGCGGCCACGATCCGCGCGGCGTGGAGTTCGGTGCGCCGCGGCGGGCATTGCACGGTGGTCGGCGTCGGGCGGAAAGACCAGCAGGTCGTGCTGAACCCGCTCGAGATCTTCCACTTCGCGCGGACGCTCACCAGCACCGTCTACGGCGCTTCCGACCCGGATCTCGACATTCCGGTTCTCGCCGACGAGGTCCGGTCCGGTGCGCTGAACCTGGAAACCCTGGTGACGCACCGGATTTCGCTCGACGAGGTGGGCGAGGCGTTCGACCGGATGCGGCAAGGGCAGGGTGCCCGCTCGCTGATCCGGATCGGGGACTGAGGCACCCGACACGACAGCGACCGCGGCGTCAGCGAGGCGAGTCCGGCGAGACGACGTCCCAGGTGCTCCGCCAGCGTCGCCACACCGAGGTCGGCCAGCGGCGCGTCACGGGTACATGCTCGCGACAGCCACGAGCCGCCCGTCGGCGAACGCGCCGTAGACCGCCCCAGCTCGACGGAAGCGTCGTCCAGATCCTGTTCCGAAGCGGCGGGCTCGAACGCGGCGAATGCTTCGGCGTCCGAGGCCCCGTGCAGCACAAAACCCGCCGCCGCCAGCCGCTGCCGCAACTCCGGTTCGTCGCGCGGCTGTCCGAGCGCTTCGGTCATCGCCGGAGTGAGCCGGACCACGACCCGGCCGTCGGCGACGGCAAGGACGGTCAGCCGTTCGTCCTCCTCGATCAGTCCGCGACGTCCAGCGCGGCCTGAATAATGCTGTCCGTGTCAATCCCGTGATGCCGGTACACGCTCTCCAGATCCCCGGACTGCCCGAACCGCGTCACGCCGAGATGCGCCGCCCGCACGCGGTGGACGTTCGCCAGGAACGCCAGCGTGTGCGGGTGCCCGTCGAGGACCGTCACCATCGGTGCCGAGCGTTCGGACGGCAGCGCCGACTCCAGAATCCACGTCTCAGCCGTGTCCTGGCCCGCCCGCGCCTGCACAGCACGGAACAGCAGGCCAGGACTCGTCACGCACACGACATCGGCGTGCTTGCCCAGCGCGTCGAGCCGGTCGGCGGCTTCCAGCGCCTCGGTAACCATTGCGCCCATCGTCACCAGCGTGACGTCCGGACGCGCCACGGCAGTAGTGCGGATCGGGTACGCCCCGGCCACGACCTGGCGGCGGCGACGTTCCCGCGCGGCCGGGTCAGCGGGCACCGCGGCGAGACTCTGGTCCACCGGACGGGTCGAGAGGCGCAGGTAGGCGGAAGTTCCGTCGGGGCGGCCGAGGCGCGACAGGGAGGCCAGCAGGGTCCACTCGACATCCAAGGCGAACGCGGGCTCGTACGTCACGCAGCCAGGCTGTTCCAGCCCGACCGACGGCGTGGTCACCGACTGGTGCGCACCGCCCTCGGGTGCAAGGGTGACGCCGGACGGCGTACCGACCAAAATGGACTGTCCGCCGCCGTAGATGCCGAACGACCACGGTTCCAGCGCGCGCTCCACGAAGGGGTCGTAAAGCACCCCGATCGGCAGCAGCGGACGGCCCCAGCGCGACCACGTCGTGCCGAGTTCCCCGAGCGCGCTCACCAGGTTCACCTCGGCGATGCCCAGCTCCAGATGCTGCCCGCTGGGCCGCTCGCGCCAGTGCAGGATGGTCTCCGGGTCGTCGGCGAACCAGTCGACGCGTTCCTGCGGCGACCACACGCCGACCTTGTTGACCCAGCCGCCGAGGTTGGTGCTGGACGAGACGTCCGGGCACAGCGTCACGACGAGTTCCGCCGCTTCGGGCGCTTCGCGGGTCAGGTCGAGCAGCGCGCGGCCGAGCGCGGCCTGCGTCGTCGTGCGGCCGGACGGCGTGCGGCCGATGTCGGACGGCAGGGCCGGAACCGGTTGCAGCTCAACGCTTTCCCGCTCCAGGCGAGTAGCGGTCGAAGCGCACAGCTGGGCGGCGGCGGAGCCTTCGGGGAACTTCTGCCACGGGTCGTCCAGCGAGATTCCGACGCGTTCGGCCAGCGAACCCAGCTGCTCGGCGGTCAGCAGTGACGAGTGGTTCTGCGGATGTCCCTCGCTCGCGAGGCCGAATCCCTTGACGGTGTAAGCGAAAACGACAGTCGGCCGGTGGTCGTCGATGGCGTCGAACGTGTCCAGCAGCGCGGACAGGTCGTGGCCGCCGAGGTTGCGGATGGCGGCATGCAGCGTGTCGTCGTCGAGTGTGTCCAGCAGCGGTGCCAGCTCCGGCGTCGTCAGGCGTTCGCGCAGCTGCGCCGGGGTGCAGCGGATGAGCCGCTGGTACTCCGGGTTCGACATCTCGTCGATCCGCGCACGCAACGCCGAGCCGCCCGGCCGCTCGAACAGTTCCTGCAGGAGGCGGCCGTACTTCACGGTCAGCACCTGCCAGCCGGCCGCCTCGAACATGCCCTGCAGCCGGGTCGCGCCGATGTTCGGCACCACGCGGTCGAGCGATTGCCGGTTCAGGTCGACGATCCAGACGACCTCGCCCAGTTCCGCCACGTTCGGGTCGAGGATCGCCTCCCAGCACGCGCCCTCGTCCAGCTCCGCGTCGCCGACCAGCGAGTACTGCCGTCCGGCGCCCGCGCCGCCGCCGTGCGACTCGACGTAACGCCGCGCCAGCGCGCCCCAGATCGGGGCGGTCGCGCCGATGCCGACCGAACCGGTGGAGTAGTCGACCTGGTCCGGGTCCTTCGAGCGCGACGGGTAGCTCTGCAGGCCGCCGAACTCGCGCAGCGTCGTCAGGTACTTCTCGTCGAGATCGCCGAGCAGGTAGTTGATCGCGTGCAGCACGGGGGAGGCGTGCGGCTTGACCGAAACCCGGTCCTGCGCGCGCAGCCGGGCGAACCACAGCGCGGTCATGATCGACACCATCGAGGCGCTGGACGCCTGGTGCCCGCCGACCTTGAGCCCGGTCGGATTCGGCCGGACGCGGTTCGCGTGGTCGATGATCGCGGTCGACAGCCACAGCACCCGGTCCTGCACCTCGCGCAGGACGGTCACCGTGTCGTTGTCCGGAAGGCGTTCGGGGGCGGCGCTGCTCACGACGGATCGGACCTTTCTTGGGCGGAAAGTTCAGGACAGTCCAGCAGAGCTGGGTAGGGTGCACAACAAGCGCGTTCGACATTGCGCAGAACGCCCAAGTCAGCACCTCGCGGTGCGGAGAGGATTGCGCAGCATGCCCAGCACTCAGCGGCTCGACGCCACCGACGCCCGGATCCTGCTCGCGCTCGGCCGCACCCCGCGGGCGACCGCCGTCGCGCTCGCCGACGAACTGGGCCTGTCCCGCAACACCGTGCAAAACCGGCTCGCCCGGCTCGAACAGGGCGACGCGCTGCGCTCGGCCGAACACCGGATCGACCCGGCCGCGCTCGGCTACCCGCTCACCGCGTTCGTGACGGTGCAAGCGCGGCAGCGGTTGCTGGACGAGGTCGGCCGCGCCCTCGCCGCGGTGCCGGAAGTGCTGCAGGTGCGCGGATTGACCGGGGCGCAGGACCTGCTGGTGCACGTGGTCGCGACGGACGCGGACGACCTGTACCGGATCGCCGGGGAAATCCTGGAAATCCCCGGCGTCGAGCGCACCAACAACGCGCTCGTCATGCGCGAGATGGTGCCCTACCGGCTCACCCCGCTGCTCGAACGCGCCGCGCAACGCTGAAAATCACGGCTGGTCGTCGGCCGTGCGCTCGCGGCCGCGCTGCAGCAGGGTCCGGTGCGCCCACACCAGCAGCGGCGCGGCGAGCAGGCCCCACAGGAACCAGCCGGTCTCTCCTCCCATCAGGCCGAACGCCAGCATCAGCGCGGCGGTGACCTCGGCCAGGACGAGGATCTTCCGCCACCGCCGGGACTGCGCCGGCAGCACGCCTTGGCTCAGCGTCGCGGCGAACACGGGGTCGCTCGCGGCGAGTTCCTCTTCGATCTTCCGCAGGGCGCTGCGGTCGCGATGGGGCAGCATGATCCCCTCCTCGGGAAGGACGGGCCGGGTCAAGCGCAACTACCAGTGGAATACCCGGCCCGCACCGCCGTCAAGCCCGGGTTTCACCAGGAATAATCGCCCGGCCCGGAAGCCCGTTGCAAACTGAAACACGTTCTAATAACGTGCCGGGGGTGAGATACGGGATCGTGTTGTTCACCAGCGACCGGGGCATCTCCCCGGCGGCGGCCGCCCAAGCCGCGGAAGAGGCCGGATTCGCGACGTTCTACGTGCCCGAGCACACCCACATCCCGATCCGGCGCGACGCCCCGCATCCCCGGACCGGCGACTCCTCGCTGCCGGACGACCGCTATCTGCGCACGCTCGACCCGTGGGTCGCGCTGGCCAGCGCGGTGCCGGTGACCTCGACGATCCGGCTGGCGACCGCGGTGGCGCTGCCGGTGGAGAGCGATCCGATCACGCTCGCCAAGACCGTCGCGACGCTGGACCACCTGTCCGGCGGCCGGGTCACGCTCGGCGTCGGGTTCGGCTGGAACACCGACGAACTCGCCGACCACGGGGTGCCCGGGAAACGGCGGCGCACCGCGCTGCGCGAGTACCTCGAGGCGATGCGCGCGCTGTGGACACAGGAAGAGGCGAGCTACTCGGGCGAGTTCGTGGAGTTCGGGCCGAGCTGGGCATGGCCGAAACCGGTGCAGCCCAAGGTGCCGGTGGTCGTCGGCGCGGGCGGGACGGAGCGGACGTTCCGCTGGATCGCGCGTCACAGCGACGGCTGGCTGACCACGCCCGGCGAAGGCGACATCACCGCGAAAGTCGCGCAGTTGCGCGAAATCTGGCGCGAGGAGGGCCGCGACGGCGAGCCGGAAGTGATCACGCTCGGCCCGCGCCCGGATCCGGAGGGGCTGGCCAAGCTCGAGGACGCGGGCGTCACCGAGGTCGTGTTCGGGCTCCCGGACCGCTCGGCGGGCGAGGTCGAGGCGTGGCTGGACCGGCTCGCCGGGAAGCTCGGGCAGCCGGCCGGAGCCTGACCGGCGTCCACTTCGGACGGCGCTACCTCCGTTGGTATGGACCTGCGCGGTGAAAATGCGAATAGCACCTGAACGGGTGAACTCGGCCGCCGCGCGTCATTCCTGGAGCGGCCTTCCCTCTTGTTTCGTGTGGCGGTGACCGGCCGGCACGCCCCCCGACCGGCCGGTCATCGCTTCGCCCGTCTGCGGCGGCGAGGCGAATGGCGCCGCGCGGCACCGCCCGGGACACTGGCCCGGTGCGCATTCCCCTTCCCCGGACCGAAACGTGACCCCCGAACTGGCCGAACTGGCCGCCGCCCGCGGCGTCGCGACCCGCTACGAAAACGCCGACCAGATCGAAGTACAGGTCGACCCTGACATCGTGATCGCCGTATTGGCGCAGCTCGACGTCGATGCCGGTACTCCACAGGCAATTCAGCGAGAATTGGCCGCGGTGCGGGAAGCCCGTGCCTCGCACGCGTTGCCGCCGACTGTCGTCGTGCGCGCCGGGCAAGAACGCGAACTCGGCCGAGCCGGCACGGTCGAACTCGAAGACGGCACTGCGCGTGACGTCGGCACCACACTTCCGGCTGACCTTCCGCTGGGCTGGCACGCGATCGTGACCGCAGAGCAACGGGTTTCGCTGGCCGTCGTCCCGGCGAGGCTGCCCGAGGCGCCGCCCGCGTGGGGCTGGATGCTGCAGCTCTACGCGCTGCATTCCGAGCAGTCGTGGGGGATGGGCGATTTCGGCGATCTCGCCGCGATGGCGTCCCGGTCGGCCGCCGAACTGGGCGCGGGCGTGCTGCTCGTGAACCCGGTGCAGGCGATCAGTCCGGTGCATCCGGTGGAGCGTTCGCCGTATTCGCCGTCCAGCCGCCGGTTCGCGAACCCGCTGTACCTGCGGGTAACCGACACCGAAGCGTTCGCCCGCGCCGGCGAAGACACCCAGCGGCAGGTGCTCGCGCTCGCGCCGGATCCGATCGGCGAGCTGATCGACTACGACGCTGTGTGGACCGCCAAACGCGCCGCGCTGGAACTGCTGCGCCCGCACCACCCGCATCCGATCGAATGGGACGACGACCTTCGCGATTTCGCCGCCTTCGGCGCGCTCGCCGAGGTGCACGGCAGCGACTGGCGCGAGTGGCCCGAGCCGTTGCGCGATCCCGGCAGCGCCGAGGTGGCCGCCGCGCGCGAGGAGCTGGCCGAGCGGATCGAGTTCCACGGCTGGCTCCAGCAGCTCTGTCACGAGCAGCTCGACAACGTCCGCCGCGCCGCGCGCGATGCGGGCATGCCGGTCGGCGTCGTGCACGACCTGCCGGTCGGGGTGCATCCCGGCGGGGCGGACACCTGGGCGCTGCGGAACGTGTTCGCCGCGCAGGTGCGGGTCGGGGCGCCGCCGGACGCGTTCAACCAGCAGGGCCAGGACTGGAATCTGCCGCCGTGGCGGCCGGATCGGCTCGCCGAAGCCGGGTACGCGCCGTTCCGCGACGTCGTGCGCGGCGTGTTGCGGCACGCCGACGGCATCCGGGTGGACCACGTCGCCGGAATGTGGCGGCTGTGGTGGATCCCGCCGGGCGAACCGGCTGGTCGCGGCACGTACGTGCATTACGACGCCGAGGCGATGCTCGGCGTGCTCGCGCTGGAAGCGCATCGCGCGGGCGCGGTCGTGGTGGGGGAGGACCTCGGCACCGTCGAGGACACCGTCACCGAAACCATGCACGAACGCGGCCTGCTCAGCTCCGCGGTGCTGTGGTTCCAGCGCGACTGGGACGCGCCCGGCAAGCCGTTCGTCCGTCCGCAGAGCTGGGATCCGGACGCGATGGCCAGCATTTCGACGCACGACCTGCCGACCGTGTCCGGCTGGCTCGACGCCGAGCACGTGCGGGTCCGCGCCGAGCTGGGCCAGCTCGACCGCCCGGTGGAACAGGAGTACGCGGAAGCCGCGGCCGAGCGGACGGCGTTGCTCGAACTGGTTGCCAGCGAAGGAATTCCGGACGACGACTTGGTGGTCGCCTTGCACACGCTGCTCGCTTCGGCGGCGTCGCGACTCGTGCTTACCGCACCGGCGGACGTGGTCGGCGAACGGCGCCAGCCGAATTTGCCGGGCACAGTGGATGAGTACCCTAACTGGCGCATCCCGCTTCCCGTCACCGTCGACGGGTTCTTCGCAGACCCGCGGGTGCGGGCGGCGGTCGCCCCGCTCGCCGCGGCCCGCCCGGTGCGCTGAAACACTCGAAAAGCCCGTCCGGACAACGAAAACCGATGCCCAAGGAGAAGCCCTGTGCGGCCCTGGCCCGGAAAGCCCTACCCGCTCGGCGCGACCTACGACGGCGTGGGGACGAACTTCGCGCTGTTCTCCGAGGTCGCCGAGCACGTCGATCTCTGCCTGTTCGACGACGAGGGCAACGAAACCCGCTCGCGGCTGGAGGAGGTCGACGGCTTCGTCCACCACGGCTACCTGCTCGGCGTCGGCCCCGGGCAGCGGTACGGATTCCGCGTGCACGGACCGCACGACCCCAGCCGAGGCCAGCGCTGCAACCCGAGCAAGCTGCTGATCGACCCGTACGCCAAGGCGTTGTCCCGCG
This sequence comes from Amycolatopsis sp. NPDC114503, assembly GCF_055633655.1. Classification (NCBI taxonomy): domain Bacteria; kingdom Bacillati; phylum Actinomycetota; class Actinomycetes; order Pseudonocardiales; family Pseudonocardiaceae; genus Amycolatopsis; species Amycolatopsis sp. NPDC114503. The sequence goes on from NZ_JBVKDT010000020.1 coordinate 99,765, forward strand.
GCGTCGACTGGTCTGAGGCGCTGTTCAGCTATCGCTTCGAAGAACCGGAACAGCTCAACGAAGACGACTCCGCCGGCCACGTGCCGTACTCGCTGGTGGTCAGCCCGTTCTTCGACTGGGCCAACGATCGCGCGCCGCGGGTGCCCTACCACGAAACGGTGATCTACGAGACGCACGTGCGCGGCATGACGATGACGCATCCGTTCGTGCCGGAGCGGCTGCGCGGCACGTACGCCGGGCTCGCGCACCCGGCGATCGTGGAGCACCTGCAGAAACTCGGCGTGACCACGGTGGAGCTGATGCCGGTGCACCAGTTCGTCACCGACCACGGCCTCGACGAGAAGGGCCTGCGCAACTACTGGGGCTACAACACGATCGGGTACTTCGCGCCGCACGACGGCTACGCCGCGATGCAGGGCCAGGGCGGGCAGGTGCAGGAGTTCAAGGGCATGGTCCGCGCCCTGCACGAGGCGGGCATCGAGGTGATCCTCGACGTCGTCTACAACCACACCGCCGAGGGCAACCACCTCGGCCCGACGTTGTCCATGCGCGGCATCGACAACGAGGCGTACTACCGCCTGGTCGAGGACGATCCGCAGTACTACATGGACTACACCGGCACCGGGAACTCGCTCAACGTGCGCAGTCCGCACACGCTGCAGCTGATCATGGATTCGCTGCGGTACTGGGTGACCGAGATGCACGTGGACGGCTTCCGGTTCGACCTCGCTTCCGCGCTGGCCCGCGAGTTCTACGACGTCGACCGGCTGTCGACGTTCTTCGACCTCGTTCAGCAGGACCCGATCGTCAGCCAGGTGAAGCTGATCGCCGAACCGTGGGACGTCGGGCCGGGCGGCTACCAGGTCGGCAACTTCCCGCCGCTGTGGACCGAATGGAACGGGCAGTACCGCGACACCGTCCGCGATTTCTGGCGCGGCGAACCGTCCACCCTGGGCGAGTTCGCGTCGCGCATCACCGGTTCGTCGGACCTGTACCAGGACGACGGCCGCCGTCCGTTCGCGTCGATCAACTTCGTCACCGCGCACGACGGCTTCACGCTCACCGATCTGGTGTCCTACAACGAAAAGCACAACGAGGCCAACGGCGAGGACAACCGCGACGGCGCGGACGACAACCGGTCGTGGAACTGCGGCGTCGAGGGCCCGACCGACGACGAGGAGGTGCTCGCGCTGCGCGCCCAGCAGCGGCGGAACCTGCTCGCCACCCTGCTGTTGTCGCAGGGCGTGCCGATGCTGCTGCACGGCGACGAACTCGGCCGCACCCAGCAGGGCAACAACAACGCCTACTGCCAGGACACCGAGCTGTCCTGGATGGACTGGGAACTCGCGACGGAGAACGCCGGTCTGGTCGAGTTCACCGCCGCGCTCACCGCGTTCCGCAAGGCGCATCCGGTGTTCCGCCGCCGCCGGTTCTTCCAGGGCAAGCCGGTGCGCAAGGGCGAAGAACTCGGCGACATCGCCTGGTTCACTCCCGCGGGCGAGGAGATGACCGAGCAGAACTGGGACGACGCGTTCGGCAAATCGGTGGTGATTTTCCTGAACGGGGAAGGGATTCCGGACCTCGACCCGCGCGGGATGCCGGTCGAGGACGATTCGTTCCTGCTCGCGTTCAACGCGCACTGGGAGGACATCGCGATGACCTTGCCGGGCAACGGCTACGGTCGCGAATGGACAGTCGTGGTCGACACCGAGACCGGCAGCGTGGGGAAAACCGACGTCGAGCCGGTCGAGGGCGGCGGCAAGTTCACGCTCGCCGCTCGCTCGCTGGTGGTATTGCAGCGCACCGCGAAGGAGGGCGAATGAGCACGCCGTCTTCGACGTACCGGGTGCAGTTGCGGCCGGAGTTCGGCTTCGCCGAGGCCTCGGGAATCGTGGACTACTTGCATGAGCTGGGCATCGGCGCGTTGTACGGCTCGCCGATGCTCGACGCGACGCCCGGGTCCACGCACGGCTACGACGTCACCGATCCGACGCGCGCCCGGGGCGAACTGGGCGGCGAAGAAGCGCGAAAGGCGTTGTCGGCGCGGCTGAAGGACGCCGGGCTCGGGTTCGTGGTGGACATCGTGCCGAACCACATGTCCGTCGAGGTGCCGAAGGCGAACCAGTGGTGGTGGGACGTCCTCCGGAACGGCCAGGATTCGCCGTACGCACCGTTTTTCGACATCGACTGGAGCCGCGGCCGCCTGCTGCTGCCGGTGCTCGGGGACGACAGTGCCGTAGCCGAGCTGACCGTCGAGGACAGTGTCGACGGCGCCGAGCTCGTCTACTACGACCACCGGTTCCCGATCGCGCCCGGCACCGGCGACGGCACGCCGTCCGACGTGCACGCGCGCCAGCATTACGAGCTGGTCGGCTGGCGGCGCGGCAACCGCGAGCTGAACTACCGGCGGTTCTTCGACATCACGAACCTGGCCGCGGTCACCGTGGAACGGCCGGAGGCGTTCGCCGAGACGCACGGCGAGGTGCTGCGCTGGGTGTCCGACGGCGACGTCACCGGCCTGCGCGTGGACCATCCGGACGGGCTCGCCGACCCCGGCGGCTACTTCCGGCGCCTGCGCGAGGGCGCGCCCGGTGCGTGGCTGGTGGCGGAGAAGATCCTGCACCCGGGCGAGGCACTGCCGCAGAGCTGGCCGGTCGACGGGACCACCGGGTACGACGCGCTGCGCGAGATCACCGGCGTGTTCGTGGATCCGGCCGCCGCCTCGGTGTTCACCCGGCTCGCCGCCGAACAGGGCGTGCGCACCGACTATCACGCGGTCGAGGAACGCGCGCGGCGTTTGGTGACTGACAACATTCTGGTCGCCGAGGTGCACCGGATCGCCGCGCTGCTCCAGGGCGTGGATGCCGACGCGGCCCGCGCCGCCGTCGCCGAGGTGATGATCGCGTTCCCGGTCTACCGTTCGTATCTCCCCGAGGGTTCCGGGCACTGGGCGACCGCCGTCGCGCGGGCGCGCAAGCGGCGGCCCGAACTGACCCCGGCCCTCGACGCGCTCGACAGCCAGGTGCGCGGCGCGCCGGACGGCGAGCTGGCGACGCGGATCCAGCAGACGTCCGGCATGGTCGTCGCGAAGGGCACCGAGGACACCACGTTCTACCGGTTCACCCGGTTCGCCGCGCTGAACGAGGTCGGCGGAAACCCGGACCGATTCGGTTTGAGCACCGGGGAATTCCACACGCTGGCCGCGGGCCGGGCGGCTGCGGCCCCGGCCACGATGACCACGCTGACCACTCACGACACGAAGCGCTCCGAGGACACCCGGGCGCGGATGGCCGCGCTGTCGGAGGTCGCGGACGAGTTCGCGGTCGCGGTCCGGCGCTGGACCGCCGCGCGCGGGATCGACGAGCCCGCGCTGAATCTCCTCGCGTGGCAGACGCTGGTGGGCGCGTGTCCGATCTCGCCGGAACGGCTGCGCGACTACCTCGACAAGGCCGCGAAGGAAGCGAAGCTCCGCACTTCCTGGACGGACCACGACGAGGAGTTCGAGCGAGCCGTCGCCGAGTGGCCGTCCGCCGTGCTGGGCGACGCCGCTTTGGCGGAGGATGTCGAGTCGTTCGTCAAGCGCGTGCGCGGCGCGGGCTGGGCGAACTCGCTGGGGCAGAAACTGGTGCAGCTGGCCGGGCCCGGCGTGCCGGACGTCTACCAAGGCACCGAGCTGTGGGACTACTCGCTGGTCGACCCGGACAACCGCCGCGAGGTCGACTACGCGGTGCGACGCGACCTGCTCGAACGCATCCAGGCTGGCGAACAGCCGGAGATCGACGAGACCGGCGCGGCGAAGCTCTTGGTGGTGCACCACGCGCTGACCCTGCGCCGGGACCGGCCGGAGCTCTTCACCGGATATCGGCCGTTGCACGCTGAAGGCGTTGCCGCAGAACACCTTCTGGCCTTCGAACGCGGCACCGACCTAACCGTGGCAGTCACCCGGCTGCCGCTGGGACTGGAGCGCGCGGGCGGCTGGCGCGACACCGTCCTGCCGCTGCGCGCTGGCGAATGGACCGACGTGCTGACTGGTCGTGGGGTGGGCGACGCACCGCAGGCGTCCGCGTTGTTCGATCACTACCCGGTCGCGCTTCTGGTGCGGGAGGATTCCTGATGTTCCGCGTATGGGCTCCCTCGGCCGAACGCGTCCGCGTCCGCGTCGACGGCGCCGACCATGAGATGACCGCCGCCGCCGACGGCTGGTGGCAGTCCGACGTCACCGGCACCGACTACGCCTTCCTGCTCGGCGGCGACGACCGCCCGCTGCCGGACCCGCGCTCGCTGCGCCAGCCGAACGGCGTGCACGAAGCGTCGCGCGTCTACGACCATTCGGCGTTCAAGTGGACCGACCAGTCGTGGACCGGACGGCAGCTGCCCGGCGGCGTGGTTTACGAACTGCACGTCGGCACCTTCACCGAGGCAGGCACGTTCGACGCGGCCATCGACCGGCTCGGGCACCTGGTCGACCTCGGTGTCACGCACGTCGAACTGCTGCCGGTGAACTCCTTCGACGGCACCGCCGGCTGGGGCTACGACGGCGTGCTGTGGGGCGCGGCGCACGAACCGTACGGCGGTCCCGACGGGTTGAAACGCCTGGTCGACGCCTGTCACGCGCGCGGGCTCGCGGTCGTGCTCGACGTCGTCTACAACCACCTCGGCCCGTCCGGCGCCTATCTCGACCGGTTCGGCCCGTACTTCGCCGGCCGCACCGACTGGGGCGCGGGCCTGAACCTCGACGGCCCCGGTTCCGACGAAGTCCGCCGCTATGTCCTCGACAACGCCCTGGGCTGGCTGCGCGACTTCCACCTCGACGGCCTGCGCCTGGACGCCGTGCACGCGCTCGTGGACAAACGCGCCGTGCACCTGCTGGAAGAACTCGCCACCGAGGTCGAGGCGTTGTCGGCAGCCTTGAACCGGCCGCTGACCTTGATCGCCGAGTCCGACCAGAACGACCCGAAGCTCGTCACCGCCCGGGACGCCGGCGGCTACGGCCTGCACGCGCAGTGGTCCGACGACCTGCACCACGCGCTGCACGTCCGGCTCACCGGCGAAACCACCGGCTACTACACCGATTTCGCCGAGCCCGGCGCGCTGGCCAAGACCCTGCGGGAGGCATTCTTCCACGCCGGCACCTGGTCGTCGTTCCGCTCCCGCACGCACGGTCGCCCGCTCGACCGGCGCGTCGCCCCCGGCCACCGGTTCCTCGCCTACCTGCAGGACCACGACCAGATCGGCAACCGCGCGACCGGGGACCGGCTGTCCGCGACCGTCTCGCCCGGCCTGCTGGCCTGCGGCGCCGCGGTGGTGTTCTGCTCGCCGTTCACGCCGATGCTGTTCATGGGCGAGGAGTGGGCCGCGGAGACGCCGTGGCAGTTCTTCGCGTCGTTCCCGGACCCGGAACTGGCCGAAGCCGTCCGCACCGGCAGGCGCCGCGAGTTCGCCCGGCACGGCTGGGGCGAAACGGACGTCCCGGACCCGATGGACCCGGCCACGGTCGCCCGCTCGCGGCTCGACTGGTCGGAACCGGGCAAACCGGGCCACCGGGAGATCCTCGGCCTGTACCGGACGCTGATCCGCCTGCGCCGCTCGCGTCCGGAGCTGACGGATCCTCGGCTGGACCGGGTGGTCGTGGAGACCGCGCCGGACGATGCGTGGCTGATCCTGCACCGCGGCGGACTGCGGCTGGCGTGCAACTTCGCGGCGAAGCCGGTCGAACTTCCGGTGGCGGGGGAGGTGCTGGCTTCGTGGGGCAATCCCGAGGTCGGCGGAGAGGCGACGGTGTTGCCCGCGGAGTCGTTCGTCTTGGTCGCTACTCGCTGACCTCCGGGGTCGTGGGCCGCGCCTGAGCCCAGTGCTTCTCGAACTCGGCCGCGCTGATCTCCCAGTCCGCGGTCTCCGGGGCGAAGAGGTCCGCGAAGGGCGGGTTGAGCGGCCAGTCGTCCGGGCCGCTGCGCAGCGCGGTCCCGAGGCGGGGCACCTCGACCTGCCGGGTCCGGCGTCCGTCCGGCCCGACCTCGACCAGCCAGTCGGTGTTCTCCTCCTCGTCGCGACGGCGCAGGTGCACGACCTCCCGGTCCTCGAGCGCGCCGAACCCGGCGCGCCCGCGCTGCCCGTCGCGCTCGGCGCGCAAGCTGTCGAGCCCGGCGGGCAGTTCGGCGTCGTCGACGTCGACCACCGGCAGCCCGCCGTTCCGGTACCGGGCCACGACCTCCGGATCGGCGACCACCTCGGTCCAGGCGAACGTCTCGCGGATTTCCCGTTCGGACCGCGCCGAGATCCACCACCAGAGACCGCCCATGCCGTAGTCGTGCAGCACGAGGAAGGAGCGCTTGGGCGCGGCGTCGCCGGTCATGAGGACGGAGCGTAGCGCCGCAGCATCGTCGTGAGCGCCTCGGCCAGCCGGTCGCGAAGCTGTTGCGGCGCAACCACTTCGGCGAGAGGGCCAAGCCGCAGGAGATCGTGGACGGCTTGGTCGTGGTGCTCGATCGGAACGACCGCTCGCGTCCACCCGTCTGTCTCGACGACCCCGCTCTCCGAAGCAGCACGCGCGATGGCGGGCTCGGCGAGCTGAGGCAAGAGTCGCATTCCCTCCGGCGACAGCCGCAGCACCGCCTCGCCATGGTGCCGCCGGGAGTCGAAGCTGTCCAGGTACTCCGACCAGTAGCGGCCCAGATCGAAGTCCTCAGCCCGGTCGAAGGGCTCGTCCAGCATCGCTGCCGCGACGATCCGTGCCACCCGGTAAGTCCGGAACTCTCCGGAACGCGCGACCAGATACCAATGACCGGCCTTGAGCACCACGCCGTGCGGCTCGACCGTTCGGGTCAGTTCATGGGGCGCGGCCCACCGCTGGTACCGGATCCGGACGCGGCGTCGCTGCCACACCGCGTCCGAGACCGTCGGTAGCTCCGGCGTGGCTTCCGTGCCGTGATACCAGGACGCCGCGTCCAGATGGAACCGCTCGCGGACCCGGTCGGCATGGGATCGCAACTCGGCGGGGAGCGCGGCCAGCAGCTTGCGCTCGGTGTTCGCGACGACCGGCCCGAGGCCGAGCCCGGAAGCTGCGGCGGGCAGCCCGGTGAGGAAGAGCGCCTCGGCCTCCTGCCTGGTCAGGCCTGTCAGCTGAGTGCGGTACCCGTCGACCAAGCGGTACCCGCCGTCGTGGCCGGATTCGCCGTACACCGGGATCCCGGCCGCGCTCAGCGCCTCGATGTCGCGGTAGATCGTGCGAGGGGAGACCTCCAGCCGGGAGGCGAGGTCGTCCGCGGTCCTCGGCTGCCGGGCCTGCAGCAGCAACAGGATCGAAACGAGGCGGCTCGCGCGCATGTGCCCAGCATGCCGCGAACCACTGACAAAAACTGTCAGCGGACCTGGCAGTTAGGGGCTCCAGCAGGCCAATCCCCTGCGGGGCACGCCCGGCCCGACCTCGGCTTGCCGCGCCGTCTCCCCAGGTCACCACCCCTGCCCCGGGCAAGTTCAGCCAAGCGCCGGAGCCCGCCGCCGCCCGGGGTTTGAAAGGATCGGCGCATGGCACAGCGACCCGCAACCGACAACCAGGTCCTCGCCGGACGTCCGTTTCCGCTCGGCGCCCACCCGGAGGCGGGCGGCGTCCGGTTCGCGGTGACGTCCGCCGTCGCCGACGCGGTGGAGGTGTGCCTCATCGGCGACGACGGCTCCGAGCGGCGGATCGAGCTGACCGAACGCACGTTCGGCGTGTGGCACGGCCTCGTCCCGGGGGTCACGGTCGGCCAGCGCTACGGCTACCGCGTGCACGGACCGTACGACCCGGCGCGCGGCTACCGCTGCAACCCGGCCAAGCTCCTCGTCGACCCGTACGCGCGGCGGATCGACGGGCGGCTCGCCAGCCTGCACGCCGCGCAGGGCTTCACCGGCGACCCCGAACGCGGTCCGATGTCCACTGTGGACTCATTGGGCGTCGTGCCGCTGTCGGTCGTCGCCTCGCCGGGCGGGCAGGACACCGGGGTCAAGCCGGAAGTTCCGTTCGAGGAGTCGGTGATCTGCGAACTCCACGTGAAGGGGTTCACCCAGCAGCATCCGTTCATCCCGGAGGCGCTGCGCGGCACGTATCTCGGCCTCGCGCACCCGGTGGCGATCGAGCATCTGACGCGGCTCGGCGTGACGACGGTCGAACTGCTGCCGGTGCACGCGTTCGCCGACGAGCCGTCGCTGATCCGCGCGGGACGGCACAACTACTGGGGCTACTCGCCGCTGGGCTACTTCGCGCCGCACGCCGGGTACGCGAGCGAGCCAGGCCGCGAGGTCGAGGAATTCCGCACGATGGTGGCGGCCCTGCACGCGGCCGGCATCGAGGTGATTCTCGACGTCGTCTTCAACCACACCTGCGAAGGCGGCCCGGACGGCCCGACGCTCTCGCTGCGCGGCCTCGACGCCCCGGCGTACTACCTGCACACCCGCCGCGGGCACATGGCTGACCTGACCGGCTGCGGCAACACCCTCGACGCCGGTTCGCCGACGGTCGTCCGCCTGGTCACCGATTCGCTGCGGTACTGGACGCAGGAGATGGGCGTCGACGGGTTCCGCTTCGACCTGGCGAGCACGCTCGGCCGCCCGCGCGGCGAGATGTTCGACCGCGAATCCATGATGCTCACCGCGATCACCACCGATCCGGTGCTGTCGCGCTGCAAGCTGATCGCCGAACCGTGGGACGCGACCGGCGAGGGCTACCGCGTCGGCGACTTCGGCGCGCAGTGGGCCGAGTGGAACGGCCGCTACCGGGACACCGTCCGCGATTTCTGGCGCGGCGCGACCGGCGTCCGCGACCTCGCGTACCGGCTGTCCGGCTCGTCCGATCTGTACGACCACAACCTGCGCCGGCCGTGGCAGTCGATCAACTTCGTGACCGCGCACGACGGCTTCACCCTGCGGGATCTGGTGTCCTACAACGAAAAGCACAACGAGGCCAACGGCGAGGACAACCGCGACGGCACGAACGACAACCGGTCGTGGAACCACGGCGCGGAGGGCGAGACCGACGACGCGGCGATCGTCGCGCTGCGCACCCGCCAGGCGCGCAACCTGTTCGCGACGCTGCTGCTGTCCACCGGGACCCCGATGTTCACCGCGGGCGACGAGATGTGGCGGACCCAGCAGGGCAACAACAACGCCTACTGCCTCGACGACGAAACGTCGTGGGTCGACTGGACCCCGACCGAGGCGACCGAGCCGATGCTCGACTTCGCCCGCCGCGTGATCCGGCTGCGCGCGCACAGCCCGGCGCTGCGGCAGCCGGAGTTCTTCGAGGGCCGCACCACGGTCACCGGCAAGCCCGACCTCGTCTGGTTCCGGCCCGACGGCGAGGAGTTCGACGAGATCGACTGGTTCGACGAGGACCGCCGCACGCTCTGCATGTGGGTCGACGGGTCGAACAGCCAGGCGCGCAACCGCGAGGGCGCGCTCGTCACCGACCACTCGTGGCTGCTGGTGCTGCACGCGGGCGCGGAACCGGCCGAGATCGTGCTGCCCGGCCCGGAGTACGGCGAGACCTTCAAGCCCACCTTGGACACCAGCACCGCCGACGGCACCCCGGCCAACCCCGGCGTGCTGGAGCCGAAGGCGCGGATCACGGTCGAGGCGCGGTCGCTGCTGTTGCTGCGCGCGCCGCGGGACACGGTGGAGATTCCGCAGCTGTAGGAAGCCGGAGTTCGCGACCCAGCACCGCACCCTGCCCGTCCGTCTGTGAGGGGCACCCTGAGGGAATCAGAGTCCCTCAGGGTTCCCCTCACGGACCAGCACCGCGAAACGATACTCGCGGGTAATCACCGGAACGTGCCGCCGATTGTTAACGCAATTCGGCGCTCGTGTTGCGGGCGGGAGACGGGAATGCGTCCGGGAGTTCCGCCGAATGGGCGCGTTTCGCCCGACCGGGTGGCGGGAAAATCAGAAAAAGGCCCCGCTGTCAACGGCTTTGGAGGAATCAGGCACACTGACCGTGCTCGCGCAAGCGCACTCCGACCCACCTCCCACCCACCGTGAAAAAGGGGCATTGCCATGACCGGCAGGCTCGGGATCGACGACGTCGCACCCATTGTCAGCTGCGGCCGATATCCGGCCAAAGCCGTTGCAGGCGAACATTTCCCCGTCACCGCCACGGTCTGGCGGGAGGGCCACGACGCGGTCGCCGCGACGGTCGCCTGGCGCGGTCCGGGCGACCGCGCCGCGCGCCAGACGCGGATGGCCGAGCAGGGCCGGGGGCTCGACCGGTTCGGCGCGGTGATCGTGCCCGACGCCGAGGGCATGTGGACCTATCGCGTGGACGCGTGGAGCGATCCGTGGGCCACCTGGGAGCACGCGGTGGAGGTGAAGATCGCCGCGGGGCAAGGGCCCGGCGAGCTGGCCAACGACCTGGAGAGCGGGGCGCTGCTGCTCGACCGGGTGTCGCGCCGCCCGGAGCGCCGGGCCGAGCGCCCGCTGCTCGCCGGGGCCGCGGCCGCGCTGCGCGACGAGGAACGCGATCTCGCCGAGCGCGTCGGACCGGCGCTGTCGCCCGAGGTCCGCCAGCTCATGCACGATTTCCCGGTGCGCGAGCTGATCACCAAGGGCCGCTCGCTGAAGCTGTGGGTCGACCGCAAACGCGCCGCTTTCGGTTCCTGGTACGAATTCTTCCCCCGTTCCACCGGCGGCGTCGACGCGCAGGGCCGCGCCGTGCACGGCACCTTCGCCACCGCGCAGCTCGAGCTGGACCGCGTCGCGGGCATGGGTTTCGACGTCGTCTACCTGCCGCCGGTGCACCCCATCGGGCGGGTGAACCGCAAGGGCCCCAACAACACTCTCGACGCGACGCCGGACGACGTCGGCTCGCCGTGGGCGATCGGAGCCGACGAGGGCGGGCACGACGCGATCCATCCGGCGCTGGGCACGATCGAGGATTTCGACGCCTTCACCGCGCGCGCTGAGGAACTCGGCCTCGAGGTCGCGCTCGACCTCGCGCTGCAGGCCGCGCCCGATCACCCGTGGGTGGTCAAGTACCCGGAGTTCTTCACCACCCGCCCGGACGGCACCATCGCCTACGCGGAGAACCCGCCGAAGAAGTACCAGGACATCTACCCGGTCAACTTCGACAACGACCCGCGCGGCATCTACGACGAGGTGCTGCGCGTCGTGCTGCACTGGGTGTCGCACGGGGTGCGGATCTTCCGGGTCGACAACCCGCACACCAAGCCGCCGGACTTCTGGGCGTGGCTGATCCAGTCGGTGAAGGACGCGCATCCGGACGTGCTGTTCCTCGCCGAGGCGTTCACCCGCCCGGCCCGGCTGTGGGGGCTGGCGAAGCTCGGCTTCACCCAGAGCTACACGTATTTCACCTGGCGCACCACGAAAGAAGAGCTGACCGAGTTCGGCACGGACCTCGTCGAGCACTGGGACCACGGGCGGCCGAACCTGTTCGTCAACACTCCGGACATCCTGCACGAATCGCTGCAGCACGGCGGTCCCGGCATGTTCGCGCTGCGCGCCGCGCTCGCCGCGACGATGTCGCCGACCTGGGGCGTGTACTCCGGCTACGAGCTGTTCGAATCCGAGGCGGTGCGGCCGGGCAGCGAGGAGTACCTCGACTCGGAGAAGTACCAGCTGCGCCCGCGCGATTTCGCCCGCGCGCTCGCCGAAGGCCGTTCGCTGGAACCGTGGCTGACCCGGCTCAACGCCATCCGCCGCGCGCACCCGGCCCTGCAGGGCATGCGGTCGCTGCGCTTCCACCACGTCGACAGCGAAGCGCTGCTGGCCTACTCCAAACAGGACCCGGCGACCGGCGACACGGTCGTCACGGTGGTGAACCTCGACCCGCACGGCGCGCACGAGGGCACGCTCTGGCTGGACCTTCCCTCGCTCGGCTTCGACTGGTCCGAACGGCTGATCGCGCACGACGAGGTCACCGGCGAGACGTGGGACTGGGGCCAGGCGAACTTCGTCCGGCTCGAACCGTGGCGGGCGGTCGCGCACGTGGTGGCGCTGCGCCGCAGGCTCGCGGCCTGAACCCGGCGCCAGGACTTCGGAGTGGTTATCCCGGCGCCGTTCGGGATAACCACTGTTCAGCACAGGCACTCACGACAAGGTGGAACGGATGGACGAGGACAGCCGGCCCGGCGCCGCGGCGGGACTGGCGGACGTGCCGCACACGGGCGAGGCGGTGACGGCCGACGGTTTGCTGGTCGAGCCGCAGGCGGACGACTTCGCGCACGCGCACGCGGCGCCGAAGGACCCGGAATGGTTCAAGAGCGCGGTGTTCTACGAGGTGCTGGTGCGCGCCTTCGCCGATTCGAACGGCGACGGCACCGGCGACCTGCGCGGGCTGGCGGGCAGGCTCGACTACCTCGAATGGCTCGGGGTGGACTGCCTGTGGCTGCCGCCGTTCTACGCCTCGCCGCTGCGCGACGGCGGCTACGACATCAGCGATTTCCGTGCCGTGCTGCCGGAATTCGGCAGCGTCGAGGACTTCGTGTACCTGCTCGACGAGGCGCACCGGCGCGGCATCCGGGTGATCACCGACCTGGTGCTGAACCACACCTCGGACGCGCATCCGTGGTTCCAGCAGTCGCGCTCGGACCCGGACGGCCCGTACGGCGACTACTACGTGTGGAGCGACGACGACTCCCGCTACGCCGACGCGCGGATCATCTTCGTCGACACCGAAACGTCGAACTGGACCTACGACCCGGTGCGCGGCCAGTTCTACTGGCACCGGTTCTTCGCCCACCAGCCGGACCTGAACTACGAGAACCCGGCCGTGCAGGACGCGATGATCGACGTGCTGCGGTTCTGGCTCGACATCGGCATCGACGGCTTCCGCCTCGACGCCGTGCCCTACCTGTTCGAACAGGAGGGCACCAACTGCGAGAACCTGCCGCGCACGCACGATTTCCTCAAGCGCTGCCGGAAAGTGGTCGACGACGAGTTCCCCGGCCGGATCCTGCTGGCCGAGGCGAACCAGTGGCCCAGCGACGTGGTCGAGTACTTCGGCGACGAGGAGGTCGGCGGGGACGAATGCCACATGGCGTTCCACTTCCCGCTGATGCCGCGGATCTTCATGGCGGTGCGCCGGGAGTCGCGGTTCCCGATCTCGGAGATCCTGCTGCAGACGCCGCAGATCCCGTCCGGCACGCAGTGGGGCATCTTCCTGCGCAACCACGACGAGCTGACGCTCGAGATGGTCAGCGACGAAGAGCGCGACTACATGTACTCCGAGTACGCCAAGGACCCGCGGATGAAGGCCAACATCGGCATCCGCCGCAGGCTGGCCCCGCTGCTGGACAACGACCGCAACCAGCAGGAGCTGTTCACCGCGCTGCTGCTGTCGCTGCCCGGGTCGCCGGTGCTGTACTACGGCGACGAGATCGGCATGGGCGACAACATCTGGCTCGGCGACCGGGACGCGGTCCGCACGCCGATGCAGTGGACGCCGGACCGCAACGCCGGGTTCTCCACCTGCGACCCCGGCCGCATCTACCTGCCGGTGATCATGGACCCGGTGTACGGGCACCAGGCGCTGAACGTCGAGGCGCAGGCCGACAACGCGGCGTCGCTGCTGAACTGGACGCGCCGGATGATCGAGGTGCGCAAGCAGCACCACGCGTTCGGCCAGGGCGATTTCGCCGACCTGGGCGGCTCGAACCCGAGCGTGCTCGCCTACCAGCGCCGGTGGCTGCGCCCGGACGGCCGCGAGGACGTCGTGGTCTGCGTCAACAACCTGTCCCGTTTCCCGCAGCCGGTGGAGCTGGACCTGTCCGCGCACCAGGGCGCGACGCCGGTCGAGCTGACCGGCGGCGTGCGCTTCCCGGACATCGGCGAGCTGCCGTACCTGCTCACGCTGCCCGGCCACGGGTTCTACTGGTTCCAGCTGCTCGAGCCGGAAGAATGAGGTGAGTCCGCTGTCGCACCACGGTTCCCCGCCCGCACATCCCGACCTGGCCGAGGTGTCCGGGGCGCTGACCGCCCTGCTGCCCGGCTGGCTGCCCGCGCAGCGCTGGTTCGCGGGCAAGGACCGGCCGGTCGACGAGGTCCGCCCGGCCGGGCTCACCATGCTGGCCGGGCCGGATCCGCTGCTCGTGCACGCGGTCGTCGACGTCGTGCAGGGCGACCGCACCGAGCCTTACCAGCTGCTGATCGGCAGCCGCTCCGGGGTTCCCGAGGTCGCCTCGGCCTCGGTGCTCGGCGAAGGGCTCTACGAGGCGAGCGGCGACGCGGACCTCACCGCCGGGCTGCTGGACCGGATGGCGGCGGGCGGGTCCGTCGGGCCGCTGCGGTTCGCGGCGGAGCCGGACGCGACGCTCGAGCCCGGGCTGCGTTCGCGGCCGATCACCGCCGAGCAGAGCAACACCTCGCTGGTGTACGGCGGGCAGTACATCCTCAAACTGTTCCGCAAGCTCAGCGAGGGGACGAACAAGGACCTGCTGCTGCACCGCGCGCTGCAGGACGCCGGATGCAAGCACATCGCCCGCGTGGTCGGCTCGATCTCCGGCGAACTGCACGGCGCGCCCGCGACGATGGGGATGCTGCAGGAATTCCTGCCGGACGCGGTCGACGGCTGGGCGATGGCGACCACGAGCGTGCGGGACCTGCTGGCCGATCCGGACCAGCTCGCGGCCGAGGCGGGCGGCGATTTCGCCGGCGAGTCCGAGCGGCTCGGCGCCGCGGTGGCCGAGGTGCACGCGGACCTGGCGACCGCGCTCGGCACCGAGCCCGCGGACAGCGACGAGCTGGACCGGACGGTGCGCGCGATGACCGAGCGCCTCGACCAGGTGTCCGAGATGGTCCCGGAACTGGCCGTGTACGCGCCCGCGCTGCGCGAAGTGTTCGAGACAGTCCGTGCGCACGAGGAGCCGATAGTCATCCAGTACATCCACGGCGATCTGCACTTGGGCCAGGTGCTGCGTACCGTCAACGGATGGCTGTTGCTGGACTTCGAAGGCGAACCGGCCGCCCCGGTCGCGGAACGGCACGCCCTGCGCTCGCCGCTGCGCGACGTCGCGGGCATGCTCCGGTCGTTCGACTACGCGGCGCACCAGCGGCTCGTCGGGCAGCCGGAGAACGCGGACGTGACCCGGCACGCGATGGAATGGGCCCGGCGCAACCGCGCCGCGTTCTGCGCCGGCTACGCCCGCGCCGGCGGCCCGGTCGGCGACCCGCAGGAGCACGCGGACCTGCTCCGCGCCTTTGAACTGGACAAAGCCGTGTACGAGGTCGCCTACGAGCACGCGAACCGGCCGGACTGGCTGAGCGTGCCCCTGGCGGCGATCGCCCGCAGCACCGACGGAAGCGAGTGACCCCCGTGAACGCTGTCCCCGCGGATCTGCCCTCGGCGGCGCCGTCTCCGCTCGACATCGACCGGCTGCTGGCAGGCGAGCACCACGACCCGCACTCGGTGCTCGGCGTGCACACCGACGGCAGCGACATCGTCGTGCGTGCGCTGCGCCCGGGCGCGACGTCGGTGTCCGTCGTCGCGGGCGAGCGCCGCGTTCCGCTGGAGCGCGTGGCGGACGCGCTGTTCGCCGCGGCGCTGCCGGAACATCCCGGCGACTACCGGATCGAAGTCGGCTACGACAACCACACTGTCGTCACCGACGATCCGTACCGCTGGCTGCCGACGGTGGGGGAGCTGGACCAGCACCTCATCGGCGAGGGACGGCACGAGCGGCTGTGGGACGTGCTGGGCGCGCACGTGCGCCGGTACGACACTCCGAACGGCGTCGTCGAAGGCGTGTCCTTCGCGGTGTGGGCGCCGACCGCGCGCGGCGTGCGGGTGATCGGCGACTTCAACGCGTGGGAGGGCCGCGGCCACCCGATGCGCTCGCTCGGGTCCTCCGGCGTGTGGGAGCTGTTCGTACCCGGCGTTTCCGTCGGCAGCTGCTACAAATTCCGCATCCTCGGCGCGGACGGGCACTGGCACGAGAAGGCCGACCCGATGGCCTTCGCCACCGAGGTGCCGCCGGCGACCGCGTCGAAGGTGACCGAATCGTCGTATGCCTGGGGCGACGACGACTGGGTCGCCCGGCGCGAGGCGACCGACTGGGCGGACGCGCCGATGAGCGTGTACGAGGTGCACCTCGGCTCGTGGCGGCCCGGGCTCGGCTACCGCGAGCTGGCCGACCAATTGGCCGACTACGTCGAGGAAACCGGCTTCACGCACGTCGAATTCCTGCCGGTGGCCGAGCATCCCTTCGGCGGCTCGTGGGGCTACCAGGTCACCTCGTACTACGCGCCGACGTCGCGCTTCGGTTCGCCGGACGACTTCCGCTACCTCGTCGACCATCTGCACCAGCGCGGCATCGGCGTGCTCGTCGACTGGGTCCCCGCGCATTTCCCGCGCGACATCTGGGCGCTGGCGCGCTTCGACGGCAGCCCGCTGTACGAGCACGAGGACCCGCGCCGCGGCGAACAGCCGGACTGGGGCACGCTCGTGTTCAACTTCGGCCGCAACGAGGTGCGCAACTTCCTCGTCGCGAACGCGCTGTTCTGGCTGGAGGAGTTCCACCTCGACGGCCTGCGCGTCGACGCGGTCGCCTCGATGCTGTACCTCGACTACTCGCGCAAGGACGGCGAGTGGCTGCCGAACGAGTACGGCGGCCGGGAAAACCTCGACGCCGTACGGTTTCTGCAGGAACTGAACGCGACTGTCTACAAGCGACACCCCGGCGTGGTGATGGTGGCCGAGGAATCCACCGCCTGGCCCGGCGTCACCCGCCCGACGCATCTGGGCGGCCTGGGGTTCGGCTTCAAGTGGAACATGGGCTGGATGCACGACACGCTCCGCTACCTGTCGCACGAGCCGATCCACCGGGCGTACCACCACAACGAGATGACGTTCTCGCTCGTGTACGCGTGGAGCGAGAACTTCGTCCTGCCGCTCTCGCACGACGAAGTGGTGCACGGCAAGGGTTCGCTGTGGGAGCGGATGCCGGGCGACGACTGGAACAAGGCCGCCGGACTGCGCGCGCTGCTGGCGTTCATGTGGGCGCATCCGGGCAAGCAGCTGCTGTTCATGGGCGGCGAATTCGGCCAGCCGAGCGAATGGTCGGAATCGCGGTCGCTGGACTGGCACCTGCTGGAAACCCCGCTGCACCGCGGCGTGCGCGACCTGATCCGGCAGCTGAACGCGATCTACCGGGACACCGCCGCGCTGTTCAGCGGCGACGTCCGGCCGGAGGGTTTCCGCTGGATCGACGCGAACGACTCGGCCGGGAACGTCCTGAGCTTCCTGCGCCTCGGCACGGACGGCTCGCGGCTGGCCTGCATCGCGAACTTCGCCGGGGTCCCGCACCACGACTACCGGGTGGGGCTTCCCGCCGCCGGGCGATGGACCGAGGTGCTGAACACGGACGCGGAGTCGTTCGGCGGCTCGGGGGTCGGGAACCTGGGCGCGGTGGAGGCGGCCGAGGAACCGTGGCACGGGCAGCCCGCGTCGGCGGTGCTGCAGCTCCCGCCGAGCGGGGTGTTGTGGTTGCTGGAGGAACGCGCCTCCTCCGACACCGAGGCTTGACTCGCCACTGCTGCTGCTTTTGCGCACCGCTGTTCCGCGCACTGCCGCTCCGCGCACCGTCGCGGTCCAGTCCGTGAAGGGCCCCTTGAGGGAATCTAAGTCTGTGAAGGGGCCCCTCACGGACTTCGGCGGGTCGTGAGGGGAACCCTGAGGGACTCAGCTTCCGTGAGGGTGGCCCTCACAGCCCCCGCCCCCGGACCCGCCCCCGCCCCGGACCAGCCCCCGCCGTGAGGGCCACCCTCACGGACTCCGTCACAACAGCCCGCGGGCCAGCGTTCATCCCGGCCTGAAACCGGGTCGTCGCGTTCAGCTCCGCCATCAGCCGCTGGACCCGGCGCTGCGTCGTCCGCGCACTCCACCCGAGCGCGCGGGCGATCCCCGCGTCGGTCTGCCCGGACGCCAGCAGCGTCAGCAGCGTGGCGGTGTCCGGATCACGATCCCCGCCGGTCAGTGCCCGCGTGATCGGCACCGCCCGGTCCCATTCCGCCTCGAAGAGCGTGACCAGCGCGTCCAGCAGCGCCGACGCGTGAATGATGTACGCGGCGTCCACGACGTGCGGCGACGAGCTGATCGGGATCACCGCGACCTTCTCGTCCGCCATCACCATCTTGATCGGCAGCGTCGGCCGCACCCGTGACCGTTCGCCGTGGCTGGCCAGGATGTCGCCCTGCAACCGGCCGGGCACGGCGATGGCGGCTTGCGCGTAGATGACGCGATAGGCGATGCCCGCTTTCAGCCGCCGCTGTTCCGCGCCGAGATTCGCACCGGGCGGCTTGACGTACGGCGGCCGGTCGAAACCTCGGATCTGTGTCCGTGCCTCCTCCTGCAGCCGCAGCACGCGGCTGTCGATGTTCTCCGTCCCGGTGACCACCTCGACCAGTTCCGCCGGATGCGTGAACCGGCTCGCCTCGCGGTGCACTTCCATCAGTTCTTCGATTTTCGCCCGTGCTTCGCGCAGTTCGGCGGCCCGTTCCGCGGCCAGCCCGCCGAGTGCGAGATCGGGCGGCGCGGCGAGGTAACGCGCCGGTCGTCCAGGTACGCGGCTCGCCAATCCGGCTGCGGTCAACCGGGAAAGCGCGCGCGACACCTGCTGCGTCGACAGCCCGCACTGCTCGGCCACGTCCGCCGCCCGGGTGCGTGGATGCCCGACAAGCGCGGTATAGACCCGAATGTCCGCGAGCGGCAGGCCGAGCGCGGACAAATCCGGCGCGGCCTGGCGGGAATCCGCCGCCTGGCGACTATTGGTCATGGTGGCTATCTTGCGCCACGCCGTCGCGGGCTGGGAAATTGATCCGACCACTGACCCCCGTCCCCCCGACCCGAAAGGGGGCGCTGTGTCTCGCGCCCGAACGTCCTCGCTGCGCATCCTCGTCGCCTCGGCCACCGCCGCGGTGACGCTGTGCGGCCTCGCCGCGGCTCCGGCTTCTGCCGCGCCGCCACCGGATCAGCCACCGTCCAGACACGTCGCGATGCCGGACGGGGGAGCGGTCGCGCTCGCCGCCGACGGCACCGCGACCCGCACCGACGCCCACGGCAAGACCGTCGCGAAAACCGTGCTGCCCCTTGCTCGAGGCACGTCCGCGCTCGGAGATTTCGCCCCCACGGACGACGCTGTCCGGGCCGCTTTCACCCGGCAGCAACCCACCGACGTCGTCCTTCAGCTAGCGCCGTCGACATCCGTGACCGGCCCGCCGATCGCGGCGGGCAAACGGGCCGCTCGCACTTCCGACAACGTTGTCAACGCCGCTTTGGCCCAAGTGGGCGCGGCTTCGGTCGAGCCCGTTTTCCCTGACGCCACCGACGTTCCCGCGCTGTCGAAGACCGTCCTGGTCCACCTCCGCGGCTCCGACGCGGACGAGGCCGCGCAGAAGCTGTCGAAGACCCCAGGCGTAGTGAGCGCCCGGGTGAACCGGCGCGTGTCCGCGATGTCGACCGGTCCAGTCCCGGTGCCCCAGTCCGCGCAGCAGAAGCAGACTCAGGCCAAACCGCCCGCGCCGCTGCCGGACAACTACGGCGTCAGCTCGTCGGCCGAGAGCTACCTCAACGCCGGCGGCACCAACGCGCTCGGCGCGTACAGCCTGCTGAAGTCGAAGTACGGCCAACTGCCCGGCGCCGGCCAGATCATCACCAACGTCTCCATCGGCGACCTGACCGACGAGAGCATGGCCGACGCGGGCGACCAGTACGTCCGCACCTACGGCCCGACGACGATCGTCCGCGACGGCCAGCGCTACCTCGACCTTCCGTCCATGCCGCTGATCCCGACCTACACCGCGAGCCCGTCCGGCCGCCTGGACCCGCTCGGCGCGGCGGAAGGCCAGGACCCGGCGCTCGGCGAAGTGCTGCTCGACTTCGGCGTGATGGCCCCGCTCCCGCACGACGCGCAACGGCCGGGCGCGACCGGTTCCGGCTACACGGATCTGCTCGGCATCGCGCCGGGCGCGCAGTACCGGCTCGTCGTGCCGCAGGAGCCGACCGTCGACCAGATCGCGGTTTCGCTGCTGGCCGCCGCCCGGCAGACGCCGCGGCCGAACGTGATCACGGCGAGCCTCGGCGAAGGCACCGACGCCGTCGGCTTCCCCGGCCGGTACCTCGAAGACGACCCGCTGCTGCAGTCCGTCGTCAGCACGATCGTGCACCAGTACCGCATCGTCGTCACCATCTCGGCCAACGACGGAACCCGGCTCTACACCCCGGCCGCGGTCGGCCCGGACGGCGGCAGCACGCCCACCGACGTCGCCCGCAACGCCGGTGACACCACCGACATCGACGACGACGCGTACTCCACGACGCCCACCAAGGTCCTCGACAGCGGCGCGATCGCCGTCGGCGGCACGACACTGGACGACACCCTGTCGGTGCCGCAGCGATCCGGCACCCCGGCCGCGCACAACCCGACGTACGCCACGACCCGCTTCAACGGCGGCGCGGCTTACTCGTCCGGCTTCGGCTCGCGGGTCAACATTTCCGCGCCCAGCGACGGAATCCTCGTCTACGAGCACACCGAACGCGGCTCCGCCCACGACGTGACTCCCGTGCTCAACGGCGGTACCTCGGCCTCGGCGCCGATGACCGCCGCCGCAGCCGCCGTCGTGCTCCAAGCGGCGAAATTGAGCGGCCGCCCGATGAATCCGCTCGACGTCCGGAACGTGCTGACGCATTCGGCGCGACCGGTGTCGACCCCGCCGCAAGCTGACCGGCCGGTGACCGTCGGGCCGCAGCTCGACGTGACCGCCGCTCTCCAGTCCGTGCTCGGCGTGCACACTTCTCCGGCCATCGCGCGGGTATCGATCGCGCACCGGGTGACCACCGGCGGTCTCGGCGCTTCCTTCCTGGAAGACGCACCGGACGGCCAGATCGACCTTGCCACCAAAGGCACCGGTGAAGGTCTGGTCGGCCCGGTCACGATCGGTGCCGACGTCGTGGGTGCGCCGCCAGGCGCGTCGTACGCGCTGAAGATCGGCGGCAAGGAGTTCCGCTCAGCGGTACCCGCGGTCCGGCTGAGCCCGGCTGAAATCCTTGCCGCGGCCGGAATGCCGGTGGTAGCGACGACAGACCGGAGCGTGCCGGTCACCTTCGAGGTCCGCATCGCAGGCTGGCCGATCGCGTCAGCCACCCGCACGCTGACCTTCGGCCCGACCGACGGCACCTACGCCGAAGCCCAGGCCCCGGTCGCGCCCGCGACCGTCCACAGCGGACAGTCGACGAGCGTGCACTACGACCTCACCGGCGTGCGGAACCTGTCGAACCCGCAGCTGGTTGTCTCGACGCTCGGACACTGGAGCCCGGTCAGCGCCCCGCTGTTCGGCACCACGTTCACCGCGCCGCTGACCGCTGCGTCCGGAGATGTGCTGGTGCCAGCGTCAGCATTCGCCTCCGGCAGCGGGATCTACGGCATCGGAATCGTGCAGCGTTCGGTCACCGGCAGCGTCGGCGATCCGGTGTACGGCGAGTTCACCGCCGTTCGCGTCGGCGGAGATGCCGGACAGCGGCCAGACGCGCCCATCCTCGGCACCGGACACCACGCGGAGATCACCCGCGCCGCACCAGGGTTCTCGGTTGGTTACGACGTGCGCGGCATCCGCGGCGCAACTGGTGCCGCGGTCGAGTTCTCCGCACCCGCGCCGACGCTGTACAAGTCGCTCAACACCGTGACGAACGCGAACGGCGACACCCGGGACGCAGGCGGTCCGAGCGCCGGATCGGTTGCCTACCAACAGCTTCCCGGCCGCAACGGCACGGCGTCGCTGGACGCGGGCAAGCTCGGGCTCGGCGGTTCGCTGTCCTACAACGTCCGCGTCTTCGCGACCGACGCGCACGGACGGATCCTCGGCCAAGCGTCGCCGACATCGTTCCTCACCGTCGACGACGGCCTCGCTCCAGGCGACACCGTGGTGACGAGCTTCGCCGCGTCGGCCACCGGAACGTCGTACGTCGCGCTGCGCGAACCCGGCGCGGGGGAGTCGGTGCGGGAGTACGACGCCGCGAAGGGCACCTACGGCCGGGTGGTCGCCAGCGATGCGTCGCCGGACCGCGGATACCAGGTGCTCGGGGCTGATCCGGACGCACATCGCTTGGCACTGCTGCACTTCGGCGGCGATCAGTCCACTGTGGAGACTTACGACACGGCGTCGGGCGAGCTCGTCGCCAGCGCTTCCGCCGCCGGGTACTCGCTCGACGGCGGTCGCGTGGATCCCGTGCACCACCGCGCCGCGCTCCTGGCGCACCACGACGGCGACAACGCCGATGCCGTGGTGCCGCTCGACCTCGCCACGGGCACGTTCGGCAAGCCCTTGCCCGCCGATCCGCCGGGCGTCGGAGCAGGCGCGTACCGAATGCTCGACCTCGACCCGGCGAACGGTTTCGTCTACCTGAGCCGGGCCAACAGCAGCCTGATCTGCTTCAGCGGCGGCGCCGGCCCAGTGGCTCGCATCGACCTGAACTCCGGAGAAGTCCGGCGGGCGGACGGCGGCAGCGGGTGTGCCACCGGGCTGGCGGTCGACTCCGGAGCCGGGCGGATCTACCAGTCGGACTACCGCGCGATCAGCCTCAACATCGTCGGCACGTCGTCGCTGGTGTCGGTCGACGAGGCGACGCTGGCGCCGGCGGGCACCATCGGCGTGCGCAAGCAGAAGGGCGGATTCCTGGCGGTCGACGGCGTGCACCGTCTCGGGCTGGAGGCGTTCCGGACGCCGCCGGTGCTGTCGCAGTTCGGCAAGGTCGGCGGCGTGGTCACCGACAACAACGCGACGAGCCAGTTCGCCGTCGTCGACCTCGCCGCCGGGAAACCGGTGGCAGTGGTGCCGGGCCTGAACTTTGTCGCCGGTCCGTTCGGCGGCGAGTTCGACCCGCTGACCGAGCGCTCGGCACAGCTCGACCCGGCGAGCCGCACCGGCTGGGCTCCGTCGGCGGACGGACGTCAGCTGCAGCAGTTCCGGTACTGATCGAGCCGGGTGACCGGACCGCTTGCCCGTCCGGTCACCCGGCCTTGCCCGGAATTGCTTCCGGCAGCACCTTTCCCCGGCTCCGGTCGGAAAATGACCCACGGAACATCTTGCCGGTGAAGGCGCTGGTGGGCATACTTTGTTGCCATCCACAACAAACCCGGGGTGGCGCCGCCAGGCCGCCCCTCGAGTGATTGAGGGATGACGATGACGTCCACGCACACCTCCTCCCGGTGGAGGCTGCTCGCGATTCCCGCGGCGCTCGCCGTCGCCAGTGCGGTCGCGCTCACGCCCGCCGGGAACGCGGCCCCCGCCGCCGCTCCGGCCGCCGGGTTCTCCGACGATTTCGACGGCCCGGCGGGCGCACCCGCCGACGGGGGCAAGTGGAGCTACGAAACCGGCGACAACAACGGCAACAACCACGAACGGCAGTGGTACACCTCCGGCGCGGCGAACGGCGCGCTCGACGGCCAAGGCCACCTCGTGATCACCGCGAAGAAAGAGAACTCCGGCAACAACTGCTGGTACGGCGCGTGCCAGTACACCTCGGCGCGGCTCAACACCGCGGGCAAGTTCAGCCAGGCGTACGGGCACATGGAAGTGCGGATGAAACTGCCGCGCGGGCAAGGAATGTGGCCTGCGTTCTGGATGCTCGGCGGCGGTCAGTGGCCGGACGACGGCGAGATCGACGTGATGGAGAACATCGGCAAGGAGCCGAACACCGTGCACGGCACCATCCACGGCCCCGGCTACTCGGGGGCGGGCGGCATCGGCGCGGCGTTCAACGGCCCGAATTTCTCCGACGACTTCCACACCTACGCGGTCGACTGGTCGCCGGACAAGATCGTCTGGCTCGTCGACGGGCAGGCCTACCAAACCCGCACCCCGGCGGACCTGAACGGCAAGAAATGGGTGTACGACCACCCGTTCTACCTCATCCTGAACCTCGCGGTGGGCGGCGACTGGCCGGGCGACCCGGACGGCAACACCCAGTTCCCGCAACAGCTGGTGGTCGACTACGTGCACGTGAGCTGACCACCCTCGCCGCCGGAACCCCCGGCGGCGCGGAGAAGGCGCGGTCTCCGCGGGCCCCGTCCGGCTCAGCCCATTCTGAGCCGGACGGGGCTTTTCCGTGCCTGCCGCTCGGGTACACAGCTTCCGCACGGACGACGGCAAGGAAAATCTCAGGTACCGGGTGTTTGCTGAGCTGGCGGAGGGTCACGAGACGCGGGAGCGGACCATGAACGAGCAGGAGCGCGGCGGGCAGGACCAGGGACAGCCCGGCTACGGCGGACAGGCGTATCCCTACTCGCCGGGAGCGGAGCAGCCGTACCAGCATAGCTGGGGACAGCAGCAGGCTTGGGGCACGCCGCCTGGCGCATACGGCCCGCAGCCGGGTCAATACGCCGGTCAGCCGCACCCGACGCAGCACTTCGCCACGCCTTACCACCGGCCGCAGCGCGCCAGCCATCCGCTGCGGACCGCGGCCGTCACGGTCGGCGCGATCGCGTTGTCGGTCGCCGTCGGGCTCGGGATCGGGCACTTCGTGTGGACGCCGTCCGCGCCGTCCGCCGTCTCCGGGAACCAGAACTTCGGTTCGATCGGCAACCAGACCAACCCGTCGAACACGGCCATCGACCCGCAGGCGATCGCGAAGAAGGTCAGCGCGGGCATCGTCAACATCAACACTGAGCTGGGCTATCAGGGCGCGGCCGCGGCAGGCACCGGCATCGTGCTCACCGCCGACGGCGAGGTGCTCACGAACAACCACGTCGTCGAGGGCGCGACCAGCATCAAGGTCACCGACATCGGCAACGGCCAGACGTACACCGCGTCCGTGCTCGGCTACGACCGCAGCCACGACGTCGCGGTGCTCAAACTGGCCGACGCGTCCGGGCTGGCCACGGAGACGCTCGGCGATTCGTCGTCGGTCAAGGTCGGCGACGCGGTCGTCGGCCTCGGCAACGCCGGCGGCGCCGGGGGAGCGCCGGTCCCGGCGGGCGGGCGGGTGACCGCGCTGAACCAGTCGATCACCGCGTCCGACGAATCGAACAGCTCGTCCGAGCAGCTGAAGGACCTGATCCAGGTCGACGCGAACATCCAGTCCGGCGATTCCGGCGGACCGCTCGTGAACGCGCAGGGCCAGGTCGTCGGCGTCGACACCGCGGCCTCGGCCGGGTACCAGTTCAACGGCGGCGGGGGACGGCGCAGTCACGGCGGGCTCGGCAACGGCTTCCCCGGCAACAACAACGGCTCGCAGGGCGACTCGCAGGGCGATGGCTCCCAGGGTTCCAGCGGGAACGAGGGCTACGCGATCCCGATCAACCAGGCGATCTCCATCGCGCACCAGATCGTCGGCGGCACCGGCACGGACACCGTCCACATCGGAAAGAGCGCGTTCCTGGGCGTGACCGTCAGCGACGCCGGACAGCAACAGCAGCAGCAACAGCAGCAACAGCAGCAGGGCGGATCCGGCTCAGGCGCCGCGATCCAGCAGGTCGTTCCCGACGGCGCGGCCGCGAAGGCGGGCCTCGCCGCCGGCGACGTGATCACCGCGGTGGACGGCAAAGCGGTCGACTCGCCCACCACGCTGACCGCCCTGATGGACCAGCACCACCCGGGCGACAAGCTGACCGTGACCGTCGTCGACCAGACCGGCCAGCAGCAGAACGTCACCGTCGTGCCCGCCGAAGGCCCCGTGGGCTGACCTGCCGGGTTGTCCGGACGGCTGGAGTTCGTTCAGTCGTCCGGATAACGCGTGTCGAGCGAAACTTCCTCCCACGCCGCGAGATCCGCGAGCTGCTGCTCCAGCTTCGCCCGGATCCGGTTCACCGCTTCGGGCCCGAGCGGCAGCCGCAATGGCGCGTCCGGAGTGTCGACCAGTTTGAGAATGGCCTCGGCGGCCTTCGCCGGATCGTTCGGCTGCGCGCCGTCCTGCGCGGAAAACCGCTGGCGCATAACGCCCGCCGGGGTTTCGCGGTAGTCGTCGATGGGCTCGGAAAACGTCATCGACCGCCCGGCGAAGTCCGTCCGGAACGGCCCCGGTTCCACCAGGCTCACCCGGATCCCGAGCGGCGCGACCTCCCCGGCGAGCGCCTCGGACATCCCCTCCAGCGCGAACTTCGACGTCGCGTACAACGCGTGCCCGGGATTCCCGACCACCCCGCCCACCGACGACAACTGCACGATGTGCCCGCTGCGCTGCGCCCGCAGATGCGGCAGCACCGCGCGCGTGACGTTCAGGACGCCGAAAACGTTGGTCTCGAGCACCTGCCGCGCCTGCGCGTCGGTCAGTTCCTCAAGCGCGCCGACCAGCCCGTGCCCCGCGTTGTTGACGAGCACGTCGATCCGCCCGTACTCGCTGATCGCCGCGCTCACCGCCGCTTCCACCGACGCCGGATCAGTAACGTCCAGCCGGGCTTTGAATGTCTTCAACTCCTCGAGCGCGCTCGTGTCGCGAGCCGTGGCCACGACCTTTTCCCCGCGCGCCAGCACGGTTTCCGCGAGCACGCGGCCGAACCCGCTGCTCGCTCCCGTGATGAACCAGACGCGTCCGGACATGCGGACCTCCCCAGGACCAGGTACCTTGATACTCAAACCAAACTACCTTGAGCTTCGAGGGAGTGTCCAGTTGGACTCAGCGGGAGCGGGCCTGCCCGAGTGGCTGGCCGTGATGCCAGACGGCGTGGATCCGCAGGTCGAAGCGGCCCGGCAGCGGATCGGCAGGCTGTCGCGGCAGTTCGAGCAGGTGCTGCGCGGCGTCGCGGAAGAATACGGCTTCAGCACGGGGGATTGGCAAGCGCTGTCGGCTTTGCACCGATCCGGCCGCGCGGCGGTGCTGACGCCGAAAGAACTAGGCGAGCGCCTCGGCGTCACCTCCGGAACCGTCACGGTCCGCATCGACCGCCTGGAACGAGCGGGCCTGGTAGAACGCGTCGCGGCCGGCGCCGACGGCCGCAGCCGCCCGATCCGCCTGACCCGCAAAGGTCGTGCCCGCTGGGCCGCCGCCACGAAAAAGCGCACCGATCGAGAACAGTCCCTGTTCGCCTCCGCCCTGGACGAAGACGACCTGTCGGAGCTCAATGTCCTCCTTTCCCGCCTGCTGACCCGCTTCGAAACCGAGTTCGGCCCGTCCTCCCCGCACGATGCCCTCCGCCCTGAGTGACGGTTTTTGTCGGTGGTCGGCGCTAGCGTGAGCGGTACCTGACTGGAGGGAAACCTGATGACCACGCTCAACAACCGCCCGAACACCGCATTGCTCGTCGTCGACGTGCAACAGGGCGTCGTCGCAGACGCGCACGAACGCGATGCCGTCGTCGCGAACGTGGCCGCTTTGGTGGACAAAGCCCGGACGGCTGAGGTCCCAGTCGTGTGGGTCCAGCACTCCGACGAGGGGCTGGAGAAGGGCAGCCCCGACTGGGCCTTGGTCCCGGAGCTGAAGCCCTCGCCCTCCGAACCCCTGATCGAGAAGTCCTACGGCGACTCCTTCGAAGACACCACCCTGGAGTCGGTCCTCGCCGACCTGCGGGTAGGCCACCTGGTAGTAAGCGGAGCCCAAACGGATGCCTGCATCCGCTCCACGCTGCACGGCGCCTTCGCCCGAGGCTACGACGCGACCTTGGTGAGCGACGCCCACACGACGGATGACCTCACGAAGTGGGGAGCTCCGTCTCCGGCGGAGGTCATCGCGCACACGAATCTTTACTGGACCCACCAGACCGCTCCCGGCCGGACTGCGGGCACGGTGCCGACGGAGGAGGTCACTTTCAAGACTGGAGCGTGAGGCTCCTGCCGCTCCGTCCCGGGCGGAAACGCTGGCACGGTCATCTCGGCGGAGGTCGGTTTCGGTGCTGGGCGGTGATGCCGTCGCCGCTCTGCTCTGGCCGGGCCGTGGGCGCGGTCGTGGTCGCCACGGAAGAGGCCGTGTCCACGGCCGGAACCTGACGCTGTCGCCACTTTGCCCGTGGTGAGACCGCTGGCACGGTCGCCGCGGACGTGGCCG
This sequence comes from Amycolatopsis sp. NPDC114503, assembly GCF_055633655.1. Lineage (NCBI taxonomy): Bacteria > Bacillati > Actinomycetota > Actinomycetes > Pseudonocardiales > Pseudonocardiaceae > Amycolatopsis > Amycolatopsis sp. NPDC114503. Next base: position 127,717 of record NZ_JBVKDT010000020.1, read on the forward strand.
CCTTTAAACCGGAGGCTGACGCCCGTTGCCTCCCGCCTTTAAACCGGAGGCTGACGCCCGTTGCCTCCCGCCTTTAAACCGGAGGCTGACGCCCGTTGCCTCCCGCCTTTAAACCGGAGGCTAACGCTCGTTGCCTCCCGGCGTGTGAGACCGTCGCCGGGAGCCGGGAGCCGGGAGCCGGGAGCCGGGAGCCGGGAGCCGGGAGCCGGGAGCCGGGAGCCGGGAGCCGGGAGCCGGGAGCCGGGAGCCG
>NZ_JBVKDT010000021.1:0-124704 GCF_055633655.1 Amycolatopsis sp. NPDC114503
CAACCGAAGGGTTGTGGGAGAGTAGGACACCGCCGAACTTACTTTGAATGGTCTGGGCCCCGGTCGAGAACCCACGCGGTTCTCCCGGGGCCCAGGCTTATTTCCGGACCATTAGGGCCCGAACCTCAGGCGAGGTTCGGGCCTTCGTCGTATCCAGGTCACAGCGGCAGCCCGCGGCTCCGAACGGGAGACGAGAACACCAGTGACGTCGTCGTCTCGCCGTAGCGCTGGGCTCGTTCCACGAACTGCTCCAGCTCCGCCGTCGTCCGGCAGTGCACCCGGAGCAGCCAGCATTCGTCCCCGGTGACGTGATCGGCGTCGGTGATCTCCGGCAGCGGGAGGATCGCCTCGCGGAACCGCGGCCCGTCCAGGCTGCGGACGCGGACCCGGATCATCGCCTGGATCGGACGACCCAGTTTTTCAGGGTCGACCCGTGCCGAGTAGCCAGTGATCACTCCGCGCTGTTCCAGCCGGCGCACCCGCTCCGTCACGGCAGGCGCGGACAGCGAAACCCGGCGGCCGAGTTCCGAGAACGTCAGGCGGCCGTCGGACTGGAGCAGCTCCAGCAGGTGCCGATCAACGTCGTCCAGATCCACTCGCAGCACCCCTTTCCCAAGCTCCAGGCTAACTGCCGTCCAGACCCGGAAAACCCTGGTGAAGACGGCGGAACACCTGGATCTTCCCCTGTCTCCCACCGGCGGCGGAACGGGAGGATCAACAGCGTGAAACCACGGATCCTTTCCCTCCCCAGCGAAGCCGCCGACGCCGTCCAGTACTTCGGGCGCGAACTCGCCTTCGAGGTCGACCCGGTCGATCTCGCCCTGGACTTCGCGGACGCTCGCACCGACGGCTACGTCCTCGTCGAGACCCGCAGCCCCGGCGCGTTCGCCGAAGCGCACCTGCCGGGCGCGATCTGCTTGCCGTACCGGGAAATGACCGAAGAAAGCACCCGTGACCTCGACCGGAGCCTCGTCTACGTCTGCTACTGCGAGAGCATCTACTGCAACGCCGCCACCCAGGGCGCGTACCGGCTCGCGCGGCTCGGCTTCACGGTGAAGCGGCTCTCCGGCGGCATCACGACCTGGCTCGCCCACGGCTATCCGACGGAGGCCGGCATGGCCGTACCCTGGACGCCGTGACTCGTCTGCTCATCATCCAGCCCGACGCCACTGACCCGCTCGGCCCGCTCGGGGAGTGGCTCACCGAGGCGGGTGCGGAGCTCGACGTGCGGCTGCCGCCGGAGCAGGGCCTGCCCGCGAGTCTCGACGGCTACGACGGGCTGATCTGTCTCGGCGGCGGCATGGGCGCGCTCGACGACTCCCAGCACCCCTGGCTCGTCGACGTCCGGAAGCTTCTCGCCGCCGCGGTGGGGAAGGCCGTGCCGACGCTCGCGATCTGTCTCGGCGCGCAGCTGCTCGCCGTCGCGACCGGCGGGCAGGTCGCGGAGGGCGCGGCCGGGCCTGAGGTCGGGCCGGGGCTCGTGTCCAAGAAGGACGCGGCGTGGATCGATCCGCTCTTCGCGGACATGCCCTTCCTCCCGGATGTCCTGCAGTTCCACCGCGACGTCATCACCGTCCTGCCGGCGAGCGCCGAGCTGCTCGCGTCCACGCCGAAGTACCCGCACCAGGCGTATCGGATGAACCGTTGTGTCTACGGTGTCCAGTTCCACATCGAGACCACTCCGGACGTCGTCCTCGCCTGGGCCGAGGCGGAGCCGGAAATGGCGGAACTCACCCGTCCGGGCGCGCTCGAGGGCGACTCCTTGATCTCAGCGCACGCGGAGATCGCCGAGACGTGGCGTCCGTTCGCGCGCAGGTTCGTCCAGTTGGCCGCCGGTCAGCTGCAGGCGGCTCCGGAAAGTCAACGCCAGTTGCCGCTGGCTTAACGGATGACGTCGGAATCACTTACGGCGAGTTAACGGTTCACCCAAACGGTCAGGTACCTTGCGAGAGGTATTTCCGTAGGGTTCGGAGGTCGGGGTGGACCCCTCGCTGCTCGTCGTCGTCGTGATCTGCACGGCGCTGGTTTTCGATTTCACCAACGGCTTCCACGACACGGCGAACGCGATGGCGACCTCGATCGCCACCGGAGCACTCCGGCCCCGCGTCGCCGTCGCGATCTCCGCGGTCTTGAACCTGGCAGGCGCGTTCCTGTCGGTCGAGGTCGCGAAAACGATTTCCAGCGGTCTGGTCGACGAAACGAGGATCGGGCCCGCCATCGTGTTCGGCGGGCTCATCGGGGCGATCGTCTGGAACCTCTTCACCTGGTACGTCGGCCTGCCGTCGAGTTCGTCGCACGCGCTGTTCGGCGGCCTGATCGGCGCGACCTGGGTGTCCGCCGGCGCGGACTCCGTCCACTTCGCCAAGATCGTCGACAAGGTGCTCGTTCCGGCCGCCGCGTCCCCGATCATCGCGGGCGTGGCGGCGGCCGCGGTCACCTTCCTCGTCTACCGGTTCCTGGTCCGCAAGCGCGGAGGCCGCGGGTTCCGGGTCGGACAGATCGTCTCCGCGTCGCTGGTCTCGCTCGCGCACGGCACCAACGACGCGCAGAAGACGATGGGCGTCATCACCCTGACGCTCGTGGCGGCGGGCAGTCTCCCCGCCGGGTCCGCTCCGCCGGTCTGGGTGATCATCAGCGCCGCGTCCGCGCTGGCGCTGGGCACGTACCTGGGCGGCTGGCGGATCACGCACACCCTCGGCAAGGGCCTCACCGACATCGAAGGTCCGCAGGGCTTTTCCGCGCAGACCAGCAGCGCTGTCGTGATCCTGCTGTCCTCGCACCTCGGCTTCCCGCTGTCGACCACGCACGTGTGCTCGGGCGGGATCGTCGGCTCCGGCGTCGGCCGTCGCGAGGCTCCGGTGCGCTGGCGGATGGCGGGCCGGATGGTGCTCGCGTGGCTGTTCACGCTGCCCGCGGCGGCGATCGTCGGCGCGGCGGCGGGCAAGATCGCGTCGCTCGGCGAGGCCGGGACCATCGCGGTCGGCGTCGCCGGGATTCTCTTCGCGGCCGGGATTTACCTCCTGTCGCGGCGCAAACCCGTCACCGCGCACAGCTTCCAGGTCCCCGAACCTTCTGCCGCCGACACCGAACCGGACCGCCTGGCTGCCTGAACCGCCCCATGTCCGGCTACGGTGTGAGCGATGGCAGAGCGCGCGCGGACTACAGCTTCGGCGGCCAGGTACGGCTTCACTGACACCCGGGCCGACGGTCAACTGCGCGCAGCGGGCTGGTGGACCGAAGGCGGACCCGCCGACGGCGCGACTGACGTCCTGCTCGCCCTGTCCCGTGCCGCGGATCCCGACCTCGCGCTAGCCGGGCTCGACCGCATCCGCGAGGCCGACGAACCAGGTTGGCCCGAACTGGACAGCGCGCTCCGCGAGAACCGGACGTTCCGCGGGCGGCTGTTGGGCGTGCTCGGCACCTCCACCGCGCTGGCGGACTTCCTCGTCGCCAATCCCGGTGAGTGGCGCTGTCTCGCGGACAACCGCTGCACCGATCCGGCGAAGTTCGCGGAACGGTTGCTTGAGCGGGTTCGGCAGAACGACGGAACGTACGTCACCGGGACGGCGGCCGAACATGAGTTGCGTGCCGGCTATCGCGGACTGTTGCTTGGCATCGCCGCGGCTGACCTCGGTCATCTCGTGGAGCCCGGGCTGGAACACCCGCAGTTCCGCGACATCGCCAGCGAGCTGACCACCCTCGCCGAAGCGTCGCTGCAGGCCGGGCTCGTGGTCGCCGCTCAGGAGGTCGGCGCGTCCGCCGAAGGCACGCTCGCGGTGATCGCGATGGGCAAGACCGGCGGTCGCGAGCTGAACTACGTGAGCGACGTCGACGTCATCTTCGTCGGGGCCGGTGATCTCGGCGTCGCGACCCGGTTGGCCAGCACGATGATGCGCCTCGTCGGCAACGCGTGCTTCGAGGTCGACGCGGCGTTGCGGCCGGAAGGCAAGAGCGGCGCGTTGGTGCGCACGCTCGAAGGGCACACCGCGTACTACCAGAAATGGGCGAAGACCTGGGAGTTCCAGGCTTTGCTGAAGGCTCGTCCGGTGGCGGGCGACGTCGAACTGGGCCGTCAGTACGCGGAGATGGTCGCGCCGATGGTGTGGTCGGCCGCGGACCGCGAGAACTTCGTGACCGAGGTACAGCAGATGCGCCGGCGGGTGGAGGACCACGTCGCGTCGGAGCATCTCGAACGCGAGCTGAAACTGGGCCGCGGCGGACTGCGGGACGTCGAGTTCGCGGTGCAGCTGCTGCAACTCGTGCACGGCCGGGTGGATCCGGCGCTGCGCTCGCCGTCCACTTTGGAGGCATTGGCCGCGCTGGGCGACGGTGGGTACGTCGGCCGCGCGGATGCGGCGGAGATGAGCTCGTCATATGAGTTCCTGCGCACCGTCGAGCATCGGCTGCAGCTGCGCCGGTTGCGGCGTACCCACCTGTTCCCGGCCGCCTCGGACACCGATGAGCTGCGCATTCTCGCGCGTGCCTGTGGGATTCGGGCGGTTCGCGGACGCAGCCAAGGCGAGGCGCTGCTTGCCGAGTTCCGCCGCCACGCGCAGGGGATTCGGCGGCTGCACGAGAAGGTTTTCTACCGTCCGCTGCTGCAGTCGGTCGCGAATGTGCCGACGGAAGCGTTGCGGCTCACCACGAAACAGGCCGCCAGCCGGCTCGCCGCGCTCGGGTATGCCGCACCGGAAGGCGCGCTGCAGCACATCAAGGCGCTGACCTCGGGGGTGTCGCGGCGCGCGGCTATCCAGCAGGCGCTGCTCCCGGTGTTGCTCGACTGCTTGGCCGATACGCCGGATCCGGACGGCGGCCTGCTCTCGTACCGCAAGGTGTCCGAGGCGCTTCAGGACACGCCTTGGTACCTGCGCGTGCTGCGTGACGAGGGCACGGTCGTCGAGCGGCTGGCTTTCCTGCTCGGCACGTCGAATTTGGTGCCGGACCTGCTCGTCCGCGCGCCGGAAGTGCTGCAGCTGCTGGGAGATCCGGCTCGGCTGACCGGACGCACGCCGGCCGAAGTGGCGACGTCGCTGCGGGCCGCCGTACGCCGTCAGCCCGGGTTGAGCGCTGCCGTCACCGCCGCGCGGTCGTTGCGCCGGCATGAGCTGTTGCGCGTCGCCTGCGCGGATTTGTTGGGACTGCTTGATGTTCCTTCGGTCTGCGAAGCGCTGTCGAGCGTGTGGGTGGCCGTGTTGCAGGGAGCGTTGTCGGCGGCTTACCGGCAACGGCAGGCTGAGCTGGGACGTACCCCGGCGACGATCGCGGTCATCGGCATGGGGCGGCTCGGCGGCGCGGAACTGGGCTACGGCTCGGACGCCGACGTTCTCTTCGTCTGCGAGCCCGCCGAAGGGGTTCCGGACGCCGAAGCGCTGCGGTTCGCCTCGTCGGTCGCGGAGACGGTGCGGAAGATCCTCGGCGCGCCGAGCGCGGACCCGGCGCTGGTCGTCGACGCCGATCTCCGGCCGGAAGGACGCAGCGGACCGCTCGTGCGGACGCTGGAGTCGTACCGGGCGTACTACCAGCGCTGGGGCGAGGTGTGGGAGTCGCAGGCGTTGCTGCGGGCCCGGTTCGCCGCCGGTGACGAGGAGCTTGGCCGGCGGTTCATCGAGATGATCGACCCGTTGCGCTATCCCGAGGGCGGGCTCGACCCGACGGACGCGCGCGAGATCCGGCGGATCAAGGCCCGGGTGGAGACCGAACGTCTCCCGCGAGGCGCCGACCCGACGCGGCACACGAAACTCGGCCGAGGCGGTCTCGCCGACGTCGAGTGGACTGTCCAGCTTCTGCAGTTGCAGCATGCGCACGAGGTGCCTGGCCTGCGGACGACGTCGACTCTCGACGCGCTGACCGCCTTGGCCGAAGCGGGTCTCGCGCCGGCCGAGTCGGTGGAGTCGTTGCGCGAGGCCTGGCTGCTGGCCACCCGCGTGCGCAACGCGACGATGCTGGTCCGCGGGAAAGCAGCGGACGAGGTGCCCGGCACTGGCCGTGACCTCGCCGCGGTGGCGCGCGTGTTCGGTTACTCGGTGGACGACGACCCTGGCGAGTTCCTCGACGCCTACCGCCGTGTGACGAGGCACGCGCATGCTGTGGTCGAGGAACTCTTCTACGACAACTAACCTGGGCCTCGTGACCGACCGCGAACCGTTCCGCACCCGGATCAAGGTGCGCCACTACGAACTCGACACGCTGGGCCACCTGAACCATGCCGTGTACCACTCGTACGGCGAGGTCTCCCGGCTGGAAGTCTTCGAGGCAGCCGGCGGCGGTGCTTTGCACGAATCGCGGCTCGCGCCGGTTCTGCTCGAATCGAACATCGTCTACCGGCGGGAACTGCGCGCCGGCGACGAGGTGGACGTGACCTGCGATGCCTCGTTCGGCGACGGCAAGGTGTTCTGGATGACCTCGCGCATCATCAAGGTGGACGGGACGCTGTCGGCCGAGATCAAGTGCACGCTGGGGCTGATGGATCTGGAGAAGCGCAAGTTGGTGCCGGATCCGCGGGGGCATTTCGAGCGTGCTGGGGTCGATTTGAAGGTGTTGTCGACCTCGGAGTGATCGCGCCTGGTGCGGCGGCCCAAAGCTCAAGGGGGAGTGCTCGTGGTGGGAAGCTCGTTGCACGTGTCTCTTGCTGGCTGCGTAGTTCGCGGGCAGGCAGCCGGAGACGGTCCGGTGCTGGTGATGGTGCCGGGCGGAGCTGGACAGGCTAGTCAGACAGACCCGATGCGGGAGATGCTCGAGCCGCGTTTCACCGTGGTCTCCTATGACCGCCGCGGCGTCTCGCGCAGCCCTCTTGCCCTGGGCGCGCCGTCTCCGACAATCCAGACGCATGCCGATGACTTGCACAGCTTGATCGAGACGCTCGGCGGTGGCGGTGTGCGTCTCTTCGCTACAAGCATCGGCTGCCTGATCGCTCTGGATCTCTTGGCTCGCTATCCGCAGGACGTCGTGAAGCTGGTCGCGCACGAGCCTCCGGACACTCATCTGCTCAGCGGCGCGGTGCGGGAAGAAGCGGACGCCGGGCTCGCGCGCCTGGCCCAGACTTTCGAGACCTCTGGTGCGGGAGCGGCTCTGGGGCAACTCGCCGCCCTGATCGGCATGAATCCGGCCGACCGCGAGGCCGATGCCCCGGCACTCGTGGTGACGCCGCAGTTCATTCAGGACATGTCGTTCTACTTCGAACACGATCTTGGCGCGGGGCGCGCCTACCGCTTGGATGTCGAGGCTCTTCGCGCGCATCGGGACCGGTTGATCGTGGGCGCGGGCGAGAAGTCCGGCGAGCTGTGGACTCACCGCTGCGCGCAAGCACTGGCACGAGAACTGGACCTGCCGTTGACCCCGTGGCCCGGCGGTCACAACGGCCCGACGGCGTATCCGAAAGCCAGCGCGAGGACCATCATCGAAACCCTCACCGCGGCGTGACGCCGGTCAGTCCAGCCGCATTCCGTGCCACACCAGGTCGACCACTCCTTCGGTCTCTGCCTTCCAATCTCCTTCCGGGGTAAGGAAGAACAGCCCGCCGAGGCCGCGCATCAGCGTTTCCGTGGTGAGATTCGGCCGGATCGTGCCTGCTTCGGCGTTCGCCTTCCGCAGCGTGTCCAGCGCGTCGAGCATCCGCGCGTACGCCTGTGTCGGCAACTCGCTTCGCGACGCGCGCAACGCGTTGGCCAGCCCGCGTTTCGTCATCATGTAGTGCGCCAGGTGGTCCACGATCCAGACGCGCAACGCCTGATCGGGGGAATGTTTGGCGAGTAATTCGGGCACGATCTCGACGAGCTGGTTCACCTCGCGCTCGTAGACGGCCAGCACCAGCGATTCCGGCGTGGGGAAGTGCCGGTACACCGTGCCGACGCCGACGCCCGCTTCCTTGGCGACCGCGTTGAACGACACCTCTCCTGCCCGGCTCACGGTTTCCGCCGCCACCGCCAGGATCCGCTCGTGGTTGCGCCGGGTATCCGCCCGCCGCGGGCTCACCGGCATCGCGCCTCCCGCGTCTCTTCGTTTGTCTGCCCTGGAGCCGCTCCAGCCGCACCTGGAGTAGCTCCACTTCGTTGCGTACCGGATTCTAATCCGCTAGCCTCGTGCAAAGCGAGCCAAGCGGATGAATATCCGGTTTATCTCCGGCGGCTCGTGTTCCCGAAGGGCCGTCACCACCACCATCACGCCGCAGGACGTCCGCCGCGGACGGACTGCGGGAAAGCGAACCCTACTGTGGACATTTCCCTTGAAGTCAATGGAAGAACCGAGGAACTCGGCGTCGAGCCGGGAGTGACCCTCCTGGACGCGCTGCGCGAGCGGCTCGGCATCACCGGCCCGAAGAAGGGCTGCGACCGCGGTCAGTGCGGCGCCTGCACCGTGCACGTCGACGGCAAGCCGGTGCTGTCCTGCCTCACGCTCGCGGCCGCCGTGCGCGGTCCCGTCACCACCGTCGAAGGACTGTCCACTGAGGACGAACTGCACCCGGTGCAGCAGGCGTTCGTGGACCAGGACGCGCTGCAGTGCGGGTTCTGCACGTCCGGGCAGGTGATGTCGGCGGTCGCCGCGGTGCGCGACGACGTGTCCGACGTCCGCGAGTTCATGTCCGGAAATCTGTGCCGCTGTTCGGCTTATCCGAACATCGTGCGCGCCGTGGAACAGGCGAGGCAGGCCGATGCGACCGTTTGAGCTCACCGCACCCGCCACGGTCGAGGACGCGCTGGGCAGCGCGGGCGCCTACCTGGCAGGCGGCACCACCCTGGTCGACCTGATGAAGCTCGACGTCCTGACCCCGCAGCAGGTGCTGGACATCAACGACCTGCCGCTGCGGGGCATCGACACCGCCGACGGCCTGCGGTTCGGCGCGCTGGAACGGATGGGCGACATCGCCGCGCATCCCGGCGTGTACCCGGCGATCTCGCGCGCGCTGCTGCTCAGCGCGTCGCAGCAGCTGCGGAACATGGCCAGCATCGGCGGAAACCTGATGCAGCGCACGCGGTGCTCGTACTTCCGTGACGTCGCGATGCCGTGCAACCGGCGTTCGCCGGGCAGTGGCTGTTCGGCGATTTCCGGCGTCAACCGGATGCACGCGATCCTCGGCACCAGCGACTCGTGCGTGGCCACTCACGCCAGCGACGTCGCGGTGGCGCTGGTCGCGCTCGACGCGGAGGTCGTGCTGGCCAGTGCCGAGGGAACCCGGACCGTCGCGCTGACCGAGTTCTACCGCGAACCGGGCGACACCCCGGAAATCGAGCACGACCTGCGCCCCGGCGAGCTGATCACCGAGGTGCGCGTGCCGCGGCTCGACTGGGCGGAGAACTCCACGTACGTCAAGATCCGCGACCGGCAGTCGTACGAGTTCGCACTGTGCTCGGCGGCGGTCGCGCTCGACGTGCGCGACGGGAAGATCGCCGATGCCCGTGTGGCGGCGGGCGGGGTCGGGACGGTGCCGTGGCGGCTGCCCGCCGTGGAAGAGGCGCTGCGCGGTGCGGAGCTGACCGAGGAAGCCTTCGCGGCTGCCGCCGCGGTCGCGGTGGACGGGGCAAAGCCGTTGTCCGGCAACGTGTTCAAACCTTCGCTGCTGAAGCGGACGATCGTCCGCGCGCTGCTCGAACTGACCGAAGGGAGCCGGGCATGAGTGCGCGGCTGGACGCTCCGCGGAAAGTCACCGGTGCCGCAGACTACGCGCTGGACCGCACTCTCCCGGGCATGCTGTACGGGTACATCGTGCTCAGCACGATCGCGCACGGCGAGATCACCGCGATGGACGTGACCGCGGCGAAGAGCGCGCCCGGGGTGGTCAGCGTCTACAGCCCGTTCGACCCGCTCGAACTGCACCCGTTCAAGTCGCAGCTGATGGGCGACGTGTGGCTGCCGCTGCACGACCGGGACGTGGTGTTCTACGGACAGCCGATCGGGCTGGTCGTCGCGGAAACGTTCGAGCAGGCGCGGGACGCGGCGGGGCTGATCGAGGTCTCGTACCAGGAGAAGCCCGCGCGGACGTCGATGGAGGATGGGCTCGCGACCGCGGAGGACGCGCCGGAGAGTCGGGGTGCCCCGCCGTCGATCGAGGTACTCGCCGACGGCGTCGAGTCCATTGTGGACGCACTGGCGCAGAGCCCGGTCGTCGTCTCGCAGACCTACCGCACCGCGACGCAGAACCACGCGGCGATGGAACCGCATTCGGCGGTCGCGAAGTGGGACGGCGGCGAGCTGGCCCTCTACAGCGGAAACCAGGCCAGTCACCTGCAAGCCGCGGAAATGGCCGGGGTGCTGGGCATCGAGCCGTCGGCCATCCACGCGGTGAACCCGTACGTGGGCGGAGCGTTCGGCGGCAAGGCGGGCACCTCGGCGCCGGCGATGCTGGCCGCGGCCGCAGCCAAGGCGCTGGACCGTCCGGTGAAGTGCGCGCTCACCCGCGAGCAGGTGTTCACGGCGACCGCGAACCGGCCGGCCACGGTGCAGAAGGTCGCACTGGGCGCGGACCGCGACGGCACGCTGATCGCGGTGCAGCACGATTCCTGGTCGGCCACGTCGATGAGCCGGTCCTTTGTGGAGCCGACTTCGCACGGCACCTCGCGCGAGTGGTACGCGACGCAGAACCTGTCGATCAGCCAGAAGATGGTGCCGCTGCACATTCCGCCGGGCACGTTCATGCGCGCGCCGGGGGAGGCGTCGGGGTCGTTCGCGCTCGAGAGCGCGGTCGACGAACTCGCGATCGCGCTCGAGATGGACCCGATCGAACTGCGGAGGCGCAACAGTTCGCTCGCTCCTCCCGGGGTCGACCTGCAGTGGTCGAGCAAGCACCTCGACGAGTGCTACGAGATCGGGGCGCAGCGGTTCGGCTGGGCGAACCGGTCGCCGCGCGGGCACGTCGACGGGGACTGGCTCGTCGGCATGGGCACGGCGACCGCGATGTTCCCGGGCCTGCGCTTCCCGGCGACGGTCGAGATCACGCTCAACGCGGACGAGACCGCGGACGTCTCCACGAGCGGGGCCGACCCGGGCACCGGGCTGCTCACCGTGCTGGCCACGATCGGGGCCGAATCCCTCGACATCGACCCGGAACGCGTCACCCCGCACCTGGGCGATTCCCGGTACGCGCCGGGCGGGATGTCCGGCGGCTCGACCGCGACGGCGAGCACCGGCACCGCGATCATGCTCGCGGCGACCGCACTGCTCGACGAACTGGTGGCGCTCGCCGCCGAACCGGGCGCGCCGTTCGAGGGCGAGGTGGTCACGTACGCCGAGGGCCTGCTGCACGGCAACCGCGGCACCATGCCGTTCGGTGAACTGCTGCGCGCGATCGGCCGGGAATCCTTGTCCGCCAGGGGTTCCTCCGCACCGGGCGAGGAGATGACGAAGCATTCGTTCAGCTCGTTCGGCGCGCAGTTCTGCGAGGTCCGGGTGCACCGGCTGACCCGCGAGGTCCGGGTGTCGAGGATGCTGGGCGTCTTCGACGGCGGCCGGATTATCAACCCGACGCAGGCGAGGAGCCAGCTGTCCGGCGGCATGATCTGGGGCGTGTCGGCGGCCCTGCACGAAGGATTGGAAACGGAGCCGAGCGGACGTCCCGCGAACGCGGACTTCGCGAGCTACCTGCTGCCGGTCAACGCCGACATCCCGGAGATCGACGTGCAGTTCGTCGAATACCCGGACACGCTGCACAACGCGGTCGGAGCCCGCGGAGTAGGCGAGATCGGCGCGGTGGGCATGGCGGCCGCGGTGGCGAACGCGGTGTGCAACGCGACCGGGGTTCGGGTGCGGAGCATTCCGATCATGATCGAGGATCTGCTGGTGGAGTGACCCGGGTGGGGGCGTCCGGGTGCGGGCGCCCCTTCGCGGGGCTCGGCCAGGCGGGTCTGGCGTGGGTCGGTGGCGCGCTGGGTGCGGAGCTGTGGCGGGTGGCGCGCTGGGGGTGTTGTGCGCGGTGTGTTTGCGGCGGTGTGCGGGTGGTGCGCCGGAGGGCGCGTGCCGTGGGCCTCTGGCGTGAGGGCGGTGCGGGCCGAGGCGTTGTGTGCGGCGGGCCTGGCGCTGCGGGTGGGTGACGTGGGCCAGAGCGGTGTGTGAGACGGGTCCCCAGCGCCGAGCAAGTGAGCGCGTGCGCGGTGGATCCTGGAAGGCCGGGCAGCGCGGGCCGGAGTGCGTGCGCGCTCGATCGCGGAGCGCCGGGCAGCGCGTGCCGGGCGATCCTGGAACACCGGCGGAGCACTGCACCGGGCCGCAAGCCGGTGAGGTTCGCGGTTCGCCTCGTCTCGCACGCGGAGCGTGCCACGGCAGAACCCGCCCAGGCCCACGCGCACGCCGTTTCCGCACCGCACCCTGAACCGTCGCCGGAACTGCTCCTCGGTCCCATTCACCCCATTGCCCACATCCGGAAAATTGTCCTCAGCTGTGCGCCGCAGGCTGGCCACGAGCGGCTCGGATGCGTCGTCCGCAGGTCAGCGGCCAGATTCTCCTCGCCATTTTCCCCTCCCGAGAAATTCGCTCGTCTTCCTGCTCGCGGGCGGTATGGTTTCGTGGGCACTTGTTCGGGGAGGCTGGCGAATGGACGCCGTACCGGCCGGGAGTGCGGACCTGCCTCGAAGAGGCGGGGGCGCCTCGTATCGCGGATCCGAGCCGGGCGTTCCGTTGATCGGCCGGGACGCCGAATTCGCTGTGCTGGCAGGGGCGATCGACGCTGCGGGTGCCGGGCGAGGGGGCGCGGTCGTGGTGTGCGGGCAGCCGGGGATCGGCAAGTCCCGGCTGGCCGCCGAGGCGATCGGGGCGGCTCGGGGCAAGGGATTCGCGATTGTCGAGGGGCGCGCGGACCCGTTGTTGTCGGGCCTTTCCTACGCGCCGATCGTCCAGGCTTTCCGCGGCCATCTGAGTGAATCCGCCGGATTTTCTCCGGAGCCCGGTAATCTCGGCGCATTGTTCCCCGATCTGCGTCCGGTTTCACCCGAAGCCGGGGATCCGGGACTGCAGCGCACCCGGATGTGCGAAGCGGTGCTCGCGGCGACGCGGCAGCTCACCCTCCGCAGTCCGGTGCTGCTCGTCGTCGACGACCTCCATTGCGCTGATCGGGGGACCGTCGAACTGCTGCACTATCTCGGGCGCAACGCGGAGGAACTGCCGCTGCTCGTGGTCGGGTGTTTCCGCTCGGGCGTCGACAACGAGGCGCTCGAGGCGATGGCGGAGGCGACTCGGCGGAATCAGGCGGACCGGCTGCTCGAACTCGCGCCGCTCACCGACCAGGCGGTGCGCGAACTGGTGCAGCACGTCCTGGGCACGCCGCCGCCGCTCGCGTTGCTGCGGGCGGTCACGGCTCGGGCGTCCGGGTTCCCGTTGTTCGTGGTCGCGCTGACCCGGCATCTTGTCGCTAGCCGGATGTGCGGACCGCTGCCTGAAGTGATCCGGGACGTCGTGCGGGAGCAGATCAGCAGGCTCGGCGAGGTGGACCGGCGGCTGCTGGAGGTGGTCGCGGTCGCCGGGACGCACGGGCGGCCGGAGGTGCTCGCCGATGTCTCCGGGATGAGCTTGTCCGCGCTGCACGCGGCGCTGCGGCGGTTGGTCGGGCGCCGGCTGGTCACTGAGCATCAGTCCGAGATCGAGCCGCATTATCAAGTGGCGCATCCTCTTTACGCCGAGGCGGTTTATCACGAACTCCTGCTCGCTGAGCGGAGGGCGCTGCACGCGGCGATCGGAGCGGCGCTGCATCGCGCGGACCGTACTGTCGCGGCGGCACCGCACTACGCGGCTGGCGGGAACAGTGTTCCGGTGGATCGGGCGATCGAGGCGTTCAGCGCGGCGGGGACCCGCGCGTTGACCGTCGGGGATCTGGACGAAGCTGCTGAGTATCTCGCGGCTGCGTTGCGGCGGGCGCGGGATGCGCGGCCGGACGCGGTGCCGGCGTTGCTTGTCGATTTAGCGAGGTTGCAGCAGGGCCGTGGCCGGTTGGACGAGGCCGCCGAGCTGTTGCGGGACGCGGTCGCGCTGAGCGAGCGGCGTGGGCAGGACACCGAGCGACGGCGGGCGTGGCGGCATTTGCAGGCGCTGCTCGAAGTCGAGCGCGGGAATCTTCCGGCGGCGGTCGGGTTGGCGAGGGCCAGCGGTCGCCGTCCAGAGACGGATCCGCCGACGCGGTTGCTGATCCATTGGATCATCGCGTTGCGGCACGGCGATTTTCCCGAGCTGGCGGTGATTTCGCGGGAACTCGTCGCCCTGCCGTCCACAAGCGACACTCCGGGGGCGCATTCGGTCGCGCATCTGGGGGCCGGGGCGCTGGCGGCGTTGTCGGGTGACGTCGAAACGGCGGTCGTGGAGTTGCGCAGTGCGCTGGAGCTTGCGCTTCGGTGTGGCGACGAAGGCCCGCGGCTCGCGTTCGCTCCGCGGATGATGCTCAACGGCTTGTCGACGCTGCGCGGCGATCTCGTCACGGCGATCCGGGTCGCGGACGTCAGCAGTACTCCGGCGGTGCGGCAATGGTTGCCGTCTGCCTCGTGTTATCTGCAGACAATGCTCGCGACCACGAGGTACTTCTCCGGGGACCTCCGGACCGCACTGTCTGAAATGGACAGTGCGGTGGCGGAGGCGCGCCGGGTCGGGCAGGACCGGCTGGTGGGACGAACCCTTGCTGGACGGGCGTTTGTCCGTGCGGAACGAGGTCACCTTGACGAAGCGGCGGCGGATCTGGCCGACGCGCGCCGCCACTACGATCCTTCGCAGATCGACCTCTTGGACGCGTTCGACCTGGCGGCGACGGCATTGGCGGTGCGGCGCGGGGTGGCGGCGCAAGCTCCGGCACTGACCGACACACTGCCGTTCGGCGACACGCAGCTCAACTGTCTTCGGGTGTCCTTCGCCGGATACGCAGCGGTGCAGCGGCGAGATCTGGCGGAAGCTGACCGTGTGGTCGGCCTGCTTCGAGGGGCGGGCAGCAACGCTCCGGTGTTGCACGCGCTCGCCGACCGGCAGCAGGGATTCGCCGATGCTGCCCGGGGAAACGCGACGGAGGCGGTCGACCGGCTGCGTGGTTCGGCGACCGTGCTTCGCGGGTTCGGGATGAATCTGCTTGCCGCACAGGCGGAAGTGGAGCTGGCCGAACTGCTGGACCCGTCGGAAGCCGAGGTGATGGCGTCCTCGGCGACGGCGGCGTTCACCGCGGCGGGCAGTACTCCCTGGCCGGAGCGGATCGTGAAGCAGGGGCATTCGGTTTCAGGGCAGCGGTCCGGGCCGCTCACCCGGCGGGAGTCAGAGATCACCGTGCTGGTCGGAAAGGGGCTGTCGAACGCGGACATCGCCTCCGCGCTCTTCCTCAGTGAGCGGACTGTGGAGACGCATCTCCGTAACGTCTACCGCAAGCTCGGCCTCAAATCGCGGGTTCGGCTGGCGCAGTGGGTGCGCGACCGGCGCGGCGAGAACGGTGCTCGCTGACCGACGGTCGGGCCACGGAAAAGGAATATGCCGAATTTACCGGCCGTCGCGGGGAAACGGTGACGTCGCGGTGACGGATTCCGGTGACACTGCCCCGGTGGCCCAGTGATCGGGAGGGTTCTCGATGGAGCAGCACGTCCGGGTGCCCGCGCTGGGACGTCCGGCAAGCGATTCCTCGCGCGTGAGCTGGCGCGCGTGGTCCAGCAGCGGCGTGGCGGTGGACCGGCGGCAGGCCATCAGTTCGAACGGTCAGCGGTGGCGCTCCGGCTCGGTCCGGCTGGCCGGGCGGGAAAACTTTCCGGCGCGTATGCGGGCGGAAGCGTCAACGTCGTGGTGAAACTGCTCGCGGGGGTGGGGTTCGCGGTACCGCCGAATGGCTGGTGCGGCGCTGCGGCCGGGTGATGAGATCTGGCCCGCCAACGCGTTCAACCAGCGCACCTATCTTCAGTTCCTTTCCTTTCTGCGGGACCAGCGAAGTTACGTGGTAGCACGGATGGCGCGGCGGCGGGGCGGTCACGACCATCGGAGTACGACCGGCAGTGCTCGCGGGGGAGGCTGCCGTGGATCGAGGGGGTGTCGGTTCGGATGGTCGGTTCGCGGACGAAAACGGTGGACTACGAATCGCGGGAGGGGACTGGAACGGCGTCGGTGCTTGTCGTGCAGATGTTGCCGGCCTTCGCGGTGGGAGGCGCGGCTGACGCGAGGCCGCTTTCCCGTGCGGCTCAAAGGTTAGTGACTTACCTAGCGCTTCGAGACCGGCCTGTGCGGCGGGCTGAAGTCGCGCATGTGTTGTGGGCGGACTCGTCGGAGGAACACGGTGCGGCGAGCCTCCGCACCACGTTGTGGCGGATCGGCCGGGTGCATCGGGATCTGGTGCAGGCGACCGCTGAGCGGCTGTCGCTCGCCGATACCGCGGCCGTCGATGTACAAGCAGCGTCGAGTCTGGCGCGTTCTCTCGCGTCCGCCGGCGGGGAGCTTCCCGAAGACAGCGAACTGGTGATCGGCTTGCTGTCGACCGATTTGCTGCCGGACTGGTACGACGACTGGCTGTTCGTCTTCCGCGAGCGGTGGCGGCAGCTTCGCTTGCACGCGCTGGAATGCCTGGCCGGACGGCTCGGCGAGGCGGGCCGGTTCTCCGAGGCGATCGACGCCGCGCTCACCGCGGTCGACGCCGAACCGCTGCGGGAAAGCGCGCACCGCTGCCTGATCCGCGTTCACCTTCTCGAAGGGAACCGCGGCGAAGCGGTGCGGGCTTATCGCGCCTTGGCGGAACTGCTGCACACCGAACTCGGCGTGCGGCCCAGCCCGGGCGTGCGGGCGTTGCTCGCTTGATCCGGGTGACGGTGCGGTGACGGGGAACCGTTGTACTGCACCGTATGGCAGGTGCGGACCCGGAGCGAATCGCGCTGCACGTCCTTCGGGCGTGGTGCACGTCCGAAGGACAGCTGCGGGTCCGCATCACGACCACCGCGGACGTGCGCACCGACGCGACGACGTCGGAGGTTCTCACGACCCGCGAACAGGTTCTCGCGTCGGTGGACCGCTGGCTGAGCCGGATCGGCGCCGGCGACGGCGACGTGACGCCGCGGTGACGGAACCAGTGCACGCTCACGACCACGGCCGAGAAAGCCGCGGAGGGAGACGGCCATGCCCATCACGCCCACCTTTCCGGGTGTCTATATCGACGAACTGCCGAGCGCGGTTCGGACCATCACCGGGGTGCCCACCTCGGTCGCGGCTTTCGTCGGCACCGCACCGCGCGGCGTCGCGAACGTGGCGGTGCACATCACGAGCTGGGAGGACTACGAACAGCAATTCGGCGGCCTCGACCCGGCGAGCGACCTCAGCTACGCGGTCTGGCAGTTCTACCAGAACGGCGGCAGCGAAGCGGAAATCGTTCGGGTGTACGGAACTCCGCCCCCGACGTCCACTCCGCCGGCGGGCACGGGTCAGCCGGAGGCCGAGGACACCACGCCGCCCCGCACAGCCCTCGCCGCGACGATCGCCTTGCCGAACGGGCCGACCCTGCACGCGCGCGGAGAGGGGGCCTGGGCCAACGGAACGCTGCTGGCGCGGGTCGACTACAACACCGTCAAGGACGACAATCACCAGCTGTACAACCTGACGATCCGCGATGCGAAGAGCAAGGTCACCGAGCAGTATCTCAACGTCAGCATCGACCAGAATTCCCCGCGCTCGCTGGGGAATGTCATCTCGTCCTCGGGATTGATCGCGTCGGTGGAGCATGCCGGGAACCGGCCGGACGCGCACAGTTCCGCCGGGTTGGAAGAAGGCCAGGACCCGTTCGGCGACGACAAGAAGAACGGCGTCTGGTACACCGCCGCAGACCACGGAGACGACGGTCCGACGCCGAGAGCCGAGGATTTCCTCGGCGATCCGGGACAGCAGAGCGGCATTTACGCGTTGCTCAAGACCGACATCTTCAACATGCTCTGCCTGCCCGGTGCGCCGGGGCTGATCGGCGGCCCGGCGCAGATACTGACCAAGGCGCTCAAGCTGTGCCTGGACCGCCGGGCGATGCTGATCGTGGACCCGGATCCGAAGTGGCTCACGGCGAATGACGCGGCCAGTGCGGTGAAGAACTTCAACTTCGTGCTGAACGACGACAGCGCGCGCAACGCGGCACTGTATTTCCCCCGGGTCAAGCAGTCGGATCCCAAGCAGGAGAACAAGGTTCGCGAGTTCCCTCCGTGCGGGATGATCGCGGGAACGTGGGCGCGCACGGACGTCCAGCGGGGTGTCTGGAAGGCTCCGGCGGGAACCGAGGCGACGTTGAGCGGCATCAGCGGCCTCACCGTGCCGCTGACCGACTTGCAGAACGGCGTGCTCAACCCGCTCGGCGTCAATTGCCTGCGCGGCATGCCTTCGGTGGGGAATGTGATCTGGGGCGCGCGCACTCAACGCGGCGCGGACGTGCTCGCGAGTCAGTGGAAATACCTTCCGGTGCGGCGATTGGCGCTCTTCATCGAGGAAAGCCTTTTCCGCGGCACGCAGTGGGTCGTGTTCGAGCCGAACGACGAACCGCTGTGGTCGTCGATCCGGCTCAACGTCGGCGCGTTCATGAACACCCTGTTCCGGCAAGGCGCGTTCCAAGGCCGTACGCCGAAGGACGCCTATCTCGTGAAATGCGACGCGACGAACAATCCGCAGAACGACATCGACCGCGGCATCGTCAACATCCTGGTCGGGTTCGCCCCGCTGAAGCCCGCCGAGTTCGTGCTCATCCACATCCAGCAGCTCGCCGGCCAGATCCAGGTGTAGCAGGAGGAAGACGTCATGTCCGACAGCAAGACGAAGCGGCGCGATCCGTACAAGAACTTCCGGTTCCGGGTGAAGTTCGCCGGCGGCGACTATCTGCTCGGGGTCAGCAAGATCACCGGATTCAAGCGGAGCACCGAGGTGATCAAGCACCGGTCCGGCGGCGATCCGGCGACCAGCGCGAAACTCCCCGGCCGCACCGAATACGACGCGATCACTCTCGAACGCGGCGTCACCGCGGACAAGGTGTTCGCGCAGTGGGCGAACCGGGTGTGGAGTTTCGCCAACTCCGGGCAGGGACTGGAGACCTCGCTCAAGGACTTCCGCCGCGACCTCATCGTCGACGTCTTCGACGAGGGCGGCCAGAAAGTACTGTCCTATCAGGTCTTCAACTGCTGGGTCTCGGAATGGCAGCCGGTGTCCGATTTGGACTCCAATGCCAACGCGGTCGCCGTGCAGCACATCAAGGTCGAGAACGAGGGGTGGGTCGCCGAGGAGGTTCCGGAGCCGCAGGAGACGTTCTTCGAAGATCCGGCGTGATGTTCACCGAAGCGAACCTTCTCGACGTATGGGAGGTGGCGCACGGTCTGGACGCGGTACAGCGGGCGCTCGCGCTGGCGGTCGCCGGTGGTGCGGAGGCGGCTGAGGTCGGCGATCTCGCGGTGGGCCGGCGGGACGAGTTCCTGCTGGCCCTGCGGGAACGGTGCTTCGGGACCGCGTTTCCGTGCCTGGTGAGCTGTCCTTCGTGCGACGGGGAACTTGAGCTGGAACTGTCGAGCCGGGATCTGCGTCCGTCGCAAGTGGACGCGTCGAGGGTCGTGGCTGTCGACGGGTACGAGGTCGAGTTCCGTGCGGTGACGAGCCGGGATCTGCTGGAAGTCCACAGTAGACGGGCGTTGCTCGAACGGTGTGTGGTTGCCGTACGGGCCGGCGAACTGTCGGACGCGGTGCTCGCCGCGTTGCCGTCCGCGCTTGCCGCGGCTGATCCGCGGGCTGACGTTCGGATTGACCTGGACTGTGCGGTGTGCGGTCATCGGTGGGCTTCGCCCTTCGACATCGCGGGTTATCTGTGGACTGAACTGGAAGCTCGCGCGCGGCGGCTGTTGTATGACGTGCACGCGCTGGCGCTCGCCTATGGCTGGTCGGAGGCGGAAGTGCTGGCGGTGAGCCCCGGGCGGCGCCGACGCTATCTGGAACTCGCGGGGACTGGGGCATGAACGATTTCGTGGACCGGTTGCTGGGCCGGATCGACGCGCCGCCGATCCGGCCGCTCGTGCCGACGTTGTTCGAACCCGTCAGCCCGGTCGGGGCGGAGCCCGATTTGCCGATGGGCACGTTCACCACATCGGACCCGAATCCCTTGGTGACACAGGAAACCGAACGCGTCCGCGAGGTTCCGAGCCTGGGGCGGATTATCCGGGAGACCTTGGCGACGCTTCCGGAGCCAGTCGAGCGCGTCCGCGAGCGCGAAGTGTCGCACACGGAGCGAGTCGAAAGCATCCATGAAACCCGGGTGCCACCACCGGAACCCGTCGAGCGAAGCCGGGAAACCTCGGTGCGGCCGACGCACCTGGTCGAACACTTCCATGAGGTGCCGACTCCGGAGCCAAGCGAACCGGGCGAGGTGGTCCGAGAAAACGTTGTCGAATCTCGGACACACACCGAGCGCGCGACCGTCTTCAACTCGGAGCAGGTCACAGAATCGTTGCTGGAACGCGAAGTGCAGACCCAACACCTGCAGCGAGAGACGGTACCGCAGCCAGTCACCGCGCCGGAGCGAGAAACCGTCCCGGTGCCTCCAGGCCCAGACCGGCCCGCGCGGGTACGGGCGGCTGAACCGGTCCGGGCGCATCCAGTCGCGCGCCCTCGGCCGGAACCGGGACCGCCGCCTCAGCAGCAACTGCAACAGCCTTTGGTGATCCGGCGGCAGAAAGCACCGGCCGAACCGGACGTGCACATCAGCATCGGCCGGGTCGAGGTCGTCGCCCGTCCGGACCCGGCGGCGGCGCCGAAACCGCCGAAACCGCCGAAGGAACGGAAACCGTTGCTGAGCCTGGACGACTACCTCCGGGAGCGGGGATGAGTGACGCCAACGCGATCGAGGCCGTGACCGAGGCGCTGGTCCAGTTGGTCCTCGAAGGCGCGCGCGAGGTCGAGAGCGGCGCGAAGGTCGAAGCGCGGCCGCCGCACGAGACGCCGGGGCCGAGCGGCGATCCGCAGCTGAACCTGTTCCTGTACCAAATCGACATCGACGAGGCGCTGCGCAACGAGGATCCCGTGGGGCTGCGACCCGGCGAGCACGGCGATCCGCAGTTGCCGCTCGTCCTGCACTACCTGCTCACCGCGTACGTCCCGGGCGGCGCGGACACCATCGCGCACCGGATGCTCGGCGGTGCGCTGCGGACGCTGCACGAACACCCGCACCTCAGCCGTGCGCGGCTGAGGCAGGTGCAGTCGCCCAGCGACGTCTCGGAGCAGTCCGAACTGGTTCGGCTCACCTGGCAATCCTTCGAGGAGAAGGACATCTACTCGCTCTGGTCGGCGTTCCAGACCAGCTACCGGCTCACTGTCGCGTTCGAGGCCGGGCCGGTGTTCATCGACAGCCGCCGCCCTCCGCGCACGTCGGTGCCGGTGTTGCGCCGGGGTGCGCAGGACCGGGGGCCGGAAGCGGCTGCCAGCGTCGAATCGCCGTACCCGCAGCTCACCGCCGCCGTGCCGGTCGCGGTCGGCGCCGACGGTCTCGAGCACGAACAGGCGTCGGCCAAGCTCGGCGGGCGCGTCGTTCTGCGGGGCGCGAATCTCGACCAGGCGAACGAGGTCCGGTTGTCGCATCCGCTGCTCCCCGGGCCGGTTTCGATTCCGGTCGTGCCGGGCAGCGCGGCCGAGGTCCGGTTTGAGCTGACGGGGCCGCCGCAGGCGTTTCCGGCTGGTCTGTGGTCGGTGGCGGTGGCGTCCGGCACGACGGCGACGAACGAGGTTTCGCTCGCGGTCGCGCCGGAGATCACCAGCGCGATGCCGATGACCGTGCACCGCGACGGCACCGCCGCGGTGGTCCGGCTGGTCTGCCGTCCTCCGGTGCGGACCGGGCAGCCGGTGCTGCTGGTCCTCGGGTCGCGATCGGTGCTGGAGCGGCGCGCGGTCGCGGCCCAGCCCGAGGACCCGGTGACCGGCGCGGACCTGACCTTCGACGTCCCGGACGCGCCGGTGGGCACGCATCTCGCGCGGCTCCGGATCGGCGGCGTGGACAGTCTGCTGGTCGACCGCACCGGGCCGAAGCCGGTGTTCGACGCCACTCAGACGGTGACGATCTCATGACCTGGGAGGCGGCGAACGGACGCTTCCTCGCCGCGTCGCTGGCGTGGTTGCGGGAGGCGCTGCGACACCCCGGCGAAGAGATCTCGACCGCCGCTGTCGAGGAAGCCGAGGCGATCGACCCGCCGCCCGCGCTGACGGTACTGGCGGCGCGGCTCGGGCTGTCCCGGTTCGAGCGGGACACCTTGCTGCTGTGCGCGGCGGTCGAGCTGGATCCGTCGATCGCCGGGCTTTGCGCCGAGGCACACGGCAACCCGCACCTGGCCTGTCCGACGTTCGGGTTGGCTCTTCGCGTACTGCCGGACCCGGCGTGGGAAGCCGTGTCGCCGCAAGGCGGTCTGCGGTATTGGCAGCTCATCGAGGGTGTCGCCGGGCATGGCGTGGTGTCCGCGCCGCTGCGGGCCGCCGAGCGTGCGGTCAACTATCTGAAGGGGCTCAACACTCTTGACGGCCGGCTGAGTCCGCTGGTCACGCCACTGGCTCTCACCGAGCTGTCGGCTTCGCAGCGAAGGGTGGCCGAGGAAGTCGCCAGTCAGTGGGCGCTCGCTGGTCCGGTTCAGCTCACCGGTGCCGACGAGGCCGCCAAACGACAGGTCACCGCGCACGCGGCGGAGATCTCCGGGCTGGCGGCGTACCGACTTGAAGCGGCCTCGCTGCCTACGCAGCCGGTCGAGCTGGATCTTCTGGCCCGGAGCTGGCAGCGCGAGGCCGCGCTGCTGCCGCTGGCGTTGTACCTCGAAGCCGACGACGCGGACGGTTCCCGGTTTCTCGACCGGATCACCGGGCCTGCGGTGCTGGCCGTGCGGGAAGGCGGGCCGGGGCTCCGGTCGATCGAGGTCGGCCCGCCGACGCCGGCGGAACGGGCGCTGGCGTGGCGGGAAGCGCTCGGGAGCGAGCAGCCGGTGATCGATGCGCTGGCCGCACAGTTCGCGCTCGACCTGCCGGGCATCGCGGCGGTGACCGCGGTCGCCGGAGCCGATCCGGAGAAGGTGTGGCAGGAATGCCGGGTCCGCACCCGGCCGAGGCTGGACGGACGCGCGCAACGGCTCGAATCCGCCGCGGGCTGGGACGATCTCGTGCTGCCGGAACAGTCCCGCCGGTTGCTCGGCGAGATCGCCGACCAGGTGGGCCAGCGCACGACGGTGCACGAGACGTGGGGTTTCGGCGAACGCGGGGCCGGCTTGAGCGTGCTGTTCGCCGGACCGACCGGAACCGGCAAGACGATGGCGGCCGAGGTGCTCGCGAACCGGCTGGCGCTGGACCTGTACCGGATCGATCTGTCCACAGTGGTCAGCAAGTACATCGGGGAGACGGAGAAGAACCTGCGGAAGCTGTTCGACGCCGCCGAGGGCGCGATCCTGTTCTTCGACGAGGCGGAATCGCTGTTCGGCAAACGCGGCGAGGTCCGGGACGCACACGACCGGTACGCCACCATCGAGGTCGACTACCTGTTGCAGCGGATGGAAGCGCACCGCGGACTGGCGATCCTCGCGACCAACATGCGCTCGGCGTTGGACACCGCGTTCATGCGCCGGCTGAGGTTCGTGGTCGAGTTCGCCTTTCCCGGGCCGGTCGAGCGGAAGATCATGTGGCAGAAGGCGTTTCCGACGCGTGCTCCGTGCGAGGGGATCGATTTCGGCCGGTTGGCGCAGCTGCAGACGAGCGGTGCGATGATCCGCAACATCGCGCTCAACGCGGCCTTCCTGGCGGCGGCGGCCGGGTCGCCGATCCGGATGGAGACTGTGCTGGCCGCCGCGCGTACTGAGTTCCGGAAGCTTGAACTTCCGGTGCCGGAACGAGATTTCCGGCGGTGATCTCGATCCGGATCGATCGGCTGGTGCTGACCGGGCTGGCCGAGGAGCCTGGTCGGCTTCGGGACGCGGTGCGGGCGGAGTTGGTTCGTCAGATGGCCGCCGCGCCGCGTCGGGGTTGGCGGGCGTCGCGGCGTCGGGTCGTGGTGGCGGAGTTGTCGGACGGCACGCTCGCGGAGGCGATCGCCCGCGCGATTCACCGCGGCATCCGCGAGGTGGCTGACTGAATGGTGACGGCTCGGTGACGCGGTCCCGGCACGCTTTGAGGCAAGGCGTTCCGCCGTTCGCTGGGGAGGACTACGACGATGACCACCTTTCCGCAGAGCCTGAATCCCGTCCGGGGCGGGTTCGTGCTGGTGGATCCGGACAGCGGGCGGGCGTCGAAGACGATTCCGTTCCAGTACAACCCGGACACGCTCACTCGCACCCTGCAGGTGCAGGGCCTCGGCGGTGAACCGGGCGACCGGCTGGAAGCGTTGCGGCTCAAGGGGCCTTCGCACGAGTCGTACCGGTTCGAGGCCGAGTTCGACGCTACCGCGGCACCTGACAAATTCCCCGACGGATTGTTCCCGGTGCTGTGCGCACTCGAGAAAAGCCTTTCGCCGACGTACGCCCAGCTGCAAAACGAAGATCTGCTGGCTGGACGAGGACAGCTGGAAATCGTGCCGGTCGAGGCACCGCTGACGGTGCTCGTGCTTGGGCCTAAACGTGTGCTACCGGTACGAATCACGGACTTCAGCGTGGCCGAGGAAGCGTTCGACGCCGCGCTCAATCCGATCCGGGCCAAGGTCAGCGTCACCGTCCGGGTGCTCACTGTGGACGATCTCGGCTACCCGCATCCCGGCGATCCGGGAGCGCGCGCCAAGGGCGGAACGCTGTACTTGACGTATCTCCAGCAGAAAGAACGCTTCGCCGATCGCGTCAACAACCCGGTGACCGACGTCGGCGTGCCGACCGTCTAGGAGGTGCTTGATGTTCTCCGCGACCAGTCGTTACTACGGCCTGCCTACCGCGGTGTGCGACCTTCCGGACGGTCGCTCGGTCCGCTTCGTCCAGCGGCGGTTGCTGCCACAGCCTGAGCAGCTCGCGCAGATCGGCGAGCGCGTGGTCAAACCCCGGGACCGGCTCGACCGCATCGCGGGCGACGTGTTCGGCGACGCCGAGCAGTACTGGCGGATCGCCGACGCGAACCGGGCGATGGATCCGGACGCGCTGACTGCGGAGCCGGGCCGCCGGCTGCGGATCACGCTGCCGCCCGGGATTCCGGCGGGAGGGACTGGTGGGTAAGAGCTTTCAGCTGCAGTTGATGGCCGGCCGGGTCCTCGCCGCGCCGGTGCCCCGCGAACTGATCGACGCATTGCAGTCCGTGCAGGTGACCTCGTCCGCGGGCGAGCGCAGCGGGTTCCAGCTGACGTTCGCGGTGAGCCGGAAATCGGTCCTCACCACGGCGTTGCTGCCGTCCGGGCTGCTCGATCCGCCCGCGCGGGTCGTGCTCTCGGCGATCGTCGGCGGCTCGGCGGACGTGCTGATGGACGGCGTGATCACCCGGCACGAGATGAGCCCGGGCGCGGGTCCCGGCGAGTCGCGGCTCACGGTGACCGGCGAGGACCTCACCGCGCTGATGGACCTGCGGTACGAGCGGGAGACTTTTCCCGGGATGCCGCTGCAGGTGCGGGTGCTGAAGATCCTGGCGAAGTACGCGATGTACGGCGTCGTGCCCGCGCCGGCGCCGGTGCTGCTGTGGGAACCGGAGCCGCCGCAGTCGAAAATCGACGGCCAGTCCGGCAGCGATCTCAGCTATCTCCGGGAACTGGCGCGGCAGGCGGGGTATTCGTTCTACCTGATCCCGGGGCCGGTGCCGGGTGCGAGCATCGGGTACTGGGGTCCGGAAATCCGGGCCGGGGTCGTGCAGCCCGCGCTCACCGTCGATTCCGGGACGGCGACCAATGTGGAATCCCTGTCGTTCAGTTTCGACGGAATGTCCGGGAAGCAGTACACGATCCGGATCACCGAGCCCCACACGAAGATCGGCTTCTCCATTCCGGTGCCGGACATCGCGTTGCTGCGGCCGCCGCTGGCCGCTCGTCCCGCGGTGGCCCTGCAGGAGCAGCCGTTGCCAGATCTGGCCGGCCGGTCCACGACGGAGATCTTGTTGCGCGGCCTCAGCAAAACCGCGAAAGCCGCCGACGCGGTGACCGGACAGGGAAAGCTCGACGTGCTCCGGTACGGCCACGTGCTCAAGGCACGCGCGCTGGTCGGGGTGCGCGGCGCGGGGCTCGCGTACGACGGCCTCTACTACGTCAACCGGGTCACCCATGAGATCAAACGCGGCGAGTACAAGCAGAGTTTCGGCCTGGCCAGGGACGGTTTCGTCCCCTTCTCCCAGCAGGTGAGCGCATGACCGAGGAAACGCGGTTCGACGGCACCTACCAGGGCGAGGTGGTGTCCAATGTAGACCCGCTAGGGCTCGACCGGCTGCTCGTGCGGGTCGGCGACGTGCTGGGCGACAACGCGATCTGGGCACGGGCGTGCACCGCGACGCCGGGCATGAACGTGGTGCCGCTGATCGGGTCCGGGGTGTGGGTCGAGTTCCAGGGCGGGGACATCGGCCGCGCGGTGTGGACCGGATTCCGGCGCGACGTGGCCGAGGAAGGGCCGCCGATCGCGTCGAGCATTCCGCCCGGCGTGCCGCAGGTCGTCATCGGGACGCCGCTGACCACGGTCGGCCTGCCTCCGCAGAACTACCTGCTGATCACCCAGCAGCCAGGGCCGACCGGCGGCATCCAGCTGCAGATCATGGGGCCGTCCGGGCCGTACGTGAAGCTGAACGAGACCGGGATCGAACTGTCCTGCGGTCCCGGCCTCGCCTCGATCCGGCTCGCCGGAACGTCGGTCGTCATCAACAACGGCACCTTCGTCGTTCCGAACTAGGGGGTGCGGGCATGCCGGGCTTTGTGCTCCACGTCGGAATGACGATGACCTGTCCGCACGGCGGCGCGGTGACCGCGATCCCGGCCGGACCGCCCGCGGCGCTGGTGAACGGAATGCCCGTGCTCACCACGAAAGACCAGCTGATCGTCGCCGGATGCGCGCTGACTCCGCCGTGCGCGACGGTGCAGTGGACGAACATTTCGTCGCTGCTGGCGGGCGGGACTCCGGTGCTCACGCAACTGCCTCCGGCCGGACAGGGAGGCGGAACCTGTCTCGGATCGCTTTCGCCCGGTCCGCCGATAGTGCTTGTCATGCAACAGTTTGTCACGGGGAGGTGACCACTGTGGACATCGACTTCCCGTTCCACTTCGACCAGCGCGGCCGGGTCGCGGAAACCGGCTACGCCAACCACGTGCTCGACCTGATCGAGCAACTGCTCTTCACGACGCCAGGGGAGCGCGTGATGCGCCCGGACTTCGGCTGCGGGCTGCTGGACCTCGTGTTCGAACCGAACAGCCCGGAGCTGGCGGCGGCGGTGCAGGCGTCGGCGGAGGGAGCGTTGCACCGCTGGCTCGGCGACGTGATCACGGTGCAGCACCTGGAAGTCACCGCTGAGGAAAGCACCTTGCGGATCGAGATCGGCTACGTCCTCCTCGCGACCGGCGAACGGCGCGAGGACGTCATCACCGGGAGGGCGGCATGATCGGCTGTGCGGACGAACGCCGCCGGGCGGATGTGCGCGTCGCGGGCGGCAACGGGATCGACTCGGTGGGCGTGAGCGACGACGGTCGCAGCCTCACGGTGGGATTCTTCGGCAAGGCACCGGAAGAGCTGGTACCGGCGAACTTCCGGATCGACGGCGGTCGGCGCGTGACTGGGATCGCTGTCGTCGCGGTCGAACTGTGGGCGAGCGACGATCCCGACCTTGCCGAAGCGGTGCGGCTGACGGTCGACCGGGCCGGAGATCTGTCGGCCTACCGGTTGTCGATTGTGGAATGCGGTCCGATCGGCAAACCGGGGACGAGGCCGTATCCGGGCTTCGATCCGCGGTACTCCCATGTGGACTTCACGTTCGGCAGCTGCGGCGACGTCGACTGCGCGCCGGTCGAGGAAAGCGTGCCACCGGCCGAAGCCGTGGTCGAGATCGATTACCTCAGCAAGGATTACGCCAGCTTCCGGCAACTCCTGCTGGACCGGTTGAAGCTGACGATGCCGTCCTGGACCGAACGACACGTCCCCGACATCGGCATCATGCTCACGGAACTGCTCGCCTACGAAGGCGACCGGCTGAGCTATCAGCAAGACGCCGTGGCGACCGAGGCGTATCTGGACACCGCAAGGCTGCGTGTTTCCGTGCGGCGGCACGCCCGGCTGGTCGACTACCCGATGCACGACGGATGTTCCGCGCGGGCTTGGGTGTGTATCGAAGCGGACGAGGAGGTCTCGCTCCCGAAGGGGACTTTCCGGTTTAGCACGCTGCCCGGCACCTCCTTGAGGGAAAGCGATCTTCGCGGTGCATCGGAGGTATTCGAGCCGGTCCACGACGAAGAGGTTCGGCTGATCCCCGCGCGCAACCGGATCAGCCTCTGGACGTGGGGCGACCACGACTGCTGCCTGCCCGCCGGGGCGACTTCGGCGACCCTTGTGGACAGTGACCGGGCGCTGTGTCTCGCTTCCGGGGACGTGCTGCTCTTCGAGGAACTGATCGGCGTGCCGTCCGGTCTTCCGGCCGACGCTGACCACACGCACCGGCAGGCAGTCCGGTTGACGTCGGTGAGCGAGACGGAAGACGAGCTGTACCAGCAAAAGCTGCTGGAGGTGACGTGGGCTCGCGAAGATGCGCTCACCTACCCCTTGTGCGTCAACGCTCGCGGCGGACCCGAATGTGTCGACCTTGAGGTCGGCGTCGCCCGCGGCAACGTGGTGCTGGTTGAGCACGGCAAGCGGATCGACCCGGAGTGCCACTGCGTTCCCGACCCCGCGCCGGAGGAACCGCAGTGTCCGCGCGACTGTGACTGCGGTTGCGGCGAGGCTGAACCCAAACCTGCTTACCCGCCATTGCCGGTGGTTGTTCAGCCGCAGCTGCGACATCAGCCGGTCACGCAGAGCGTTCCGTTCCCGGATCCCGCCGACGTCGCGGCCGCGCAGGCGCGATGGCTGGTCGGCCTCCCCAGCCGGATCCGCGCGAGGCTGATCAAGCTGTGGCGGAGCGAACTGTCCGAAGAGGACATTAAGTTCGTCACCGTGCTTTTCGGGGCCAAGCTCGTCAAGAAGCTGCACCTCCGCGAGCATCCGCGACGGGCGCTGCGGTACTTGCTGGCGTGTTTCGACGACTTGCTGGAAACCAAACTGGAACGGTTGAAAGACCTCATCCGCCAGGCGCGTGCTGGATACGTGCTTACGGCGAAGAACGAGGGCTGGGAGATCGGTCAGAGCTGGGGTGCGGACGAAGGCGCGAAGCTCGACGAGCACCGTGCGGCCTTCCGTGGTCCGGCAAGTCTCGCCGCGCAACCGGATCCGCGCGCGGCGCTGCCCGCGGTGACGGTCACTGACCGAAATCATGGCATTTGGCTGCCACAGCGGGATTTGCTCGACAGCGGACCGGCGGACCGGCACTTCGTCGGCGAGGTCACTGATACCGGTGCGACCGTGCTGCGGTTCGGCGACGGCCGCAATGGCGCGAAGTTTCCCTTAGGCGGCGAGCTAACCGCGTCACTGCGCGTGGGAACCGGTCTGGCCGGGAACGTCGGCCGCGAAGCCATCAGCAGCATCATCTTCGACCGCACTGACGTACCCGGCATCCGAAACGTGCGGAATCCTTTGCCTGCTAAGGGCGGGGTGGATCCCGAGCCGGTGCCCGAGGTCCGCCGGCGTGCTCCGCAGGAGGTCCGTCGTCGTCTGCTGCGCGCCATCACGGCCGACGACTACGCGACGCTGGCCGGCGCCTCGCCGAGCGTCCAACGGGCGGCGGGCGACCTGCGGTGGACAGGCAGCTGGTACGAGGCACAGGTCGCGATCGATCCGCTCGGCACGGAGGTCGCGCCGAGCTGGCTGCTCGACGAAACCCGCGCCGGGCTGTACCGCTACCGCCGGATCGGCCACGACCTTTCGGTCTTCACCGCGGCCCTCGTCCCGCTCGACCTCACGGTGCACGTCGAGGTGCTGCCGGACCACATCGCCGGACACGTGCGGACGGCTCTGCGGCGGGCTCTCGGCGCGTTCTTCCAGCCGGATCGCCTCACCTTCGGCACGCCGATCCGGGTCGGCCGGCTCGTCGCGGCCGCGGCGGCGGTACCCGGGGTCCGGCACGCCGAGGTGACCCGGCTGGAGCGGCTGTTCGGCCCGCCCGGCACCGCACTCGCCACCGGCGTCCTGCCGATCGGGCCGCTCGAGGTGGCGCAGCTGGACGACGACCCGAGCCGTCCCGAGAACGGGCAGCTCACCCTCGACCTGGCAGGCGGACGATGAACGGCGCGCGAACCACCCCGGCGACGACCTACCAGCGCCCCGGCCTGCCCGCGCTGTCGCGGCGGATCGGCACCTACGCGCGGTTCCGCCAGTCGATGCTGGCCCGGCTGGCGAGCCGGGCGGCGCTGGCCCCGCTCACCACGCGCGACCCGGACGACCCGGCGATCGCGCTGCTGGACTGCTGGGCCGTCGTCGGCGACGTGCTGACCTTCTACCAGGAGCGGATCGCCAACGAGGGCTACCTGCGGACCGCCGCCGAACCCGAATCGCTCAACCACCTCGGCGCTCTCGTCGGCTACACGCCGCGACCCGCGCTGGCGGCGACCACGTATCTCGCGTACACGCTGGATCCCGGCGCGCGGACGGTGATTCCGGCGGGCACCGCAGCGAAGAGCGTGCCCGCGCAGAACCAGCTGCCGCAGACGTTCGAGACCACGACGGAACTCCAAGCCCGCGAGGAGTGGAACGCGCTCCAGGTCGCCACTGCCGACCCGGTGGACATCACCGACAAGAGCGCCCGCGACATCCCCAGGATCGGGGTACAAGGCACCACCGCGGCGCTCAAGCCGGGGGACCGGTTGCTCCTGCTGTTCGGCACGTTCCCGCCGAGGATCCGCGTGGTCGCCGAAGCGGCTGCGGACTTCCAGGCCAATCGGACGACCGTAAAGCTGGTCACCTCGGGTCTCGACGACCTGAACCAGGCGATCGCCGACCTGCTCAAGGCGATCGGAACCGCACTGGACCTCCGGCCCGCGTCGTCGCCCTGGAGCGACCACACGGTAAAGGCGTTGACCGCCACCCAGACCTATCTGGCCAGTCTCGGCACCTCGGCCACGGTGACCTATGTCCTTGCTCGCACGGCCTACCAGGCGAGCACCGAGCTGGCGGAGCAGGCCGCGCTCGCCCGGGCGCACGCGAGCTGTGCGATCCAGGACTGGTTCCGCGATTTCGTCGGGCCGGTTTCGGACGCGACGGACGTGCTGCTGAAGCTCTGTACCGCGGCTTTGCGCGAAAGCCATCCGGAGCTGCGCTACCTGGGCAACTTCGCCAGGGCACTGTTCTGCTCGTCGCCGGGATACCGCTTCGAGGGATGCGGAAGCAGCTATGGCACTGATTGCGACCGAGGGGCGGCGTTGGTCGGGCTCACCCCGGTGCTGCCGTGGCTGCGTCGAGAGCCGTCCCGTCCGCCGCGCAAGGCGGTCGATCTTCCGTCCACAGTGGATCAGCTGTTCCACGCCGGTTCGGACGTGCACCCGAAGCTGCTCATCGAGGCCGACCCCCGGCTGGGGCAGAACCTGCACCACGCCTGGGCGAACGAGCAGATCGCGCCGCCGCCCGCGCTGTCCGGCCTCCAGGTGATGCGGACCAGAGCGGTCGCGATCGCTCGCCCGGCCGGCGCGCAGGCGGACCCGGCGGGCACCACGAAGGTGTGGCTGGACGCGGTGTACGACGGCATCGCGGGCGGCAGCTGGGTCGTGCTGGAATCGCCGGACGGTCAGCAGTCCGCCGCGCAAGTGACATTGGTGGAGCTGGCCAGCGTGGACGTGATTGTTCCGGGAAAGTCCGAGCCGGTCGGGAAGAAGCAGGTCACCAAGATCACGGTGAACCAGGTCGTTTCGCCGGTTCCGGCGGCGGGCACGGTCGTCTGGGCGCGCGGCGAAACGCTCACCGCGGTTGGCGACCCGATCACTAAGGACGTCGAAGGCACCGAGATCGAGCTGTCGCGGGTCTACGACGGGCTGCGGCCGGGACGGTGGCTGGTGGTGTCCGGCGAACGCACCGACGTGCCGCACACCAGCGGGGTCCAGGCCGCCGAGGTGACGATGGCCGCCGGGATCCGGCAGCGAGTCGAACCGACCCGCTACGGCAGCCGGGTCCGCACGTTCCTGTCGCTGGCCACGGAGTTGTCCTACCGCTACCGCCGGGACACCGTGACTGTCTACGGCAACGTCGTGGAGGCGGACCAGGGCGAGACCCGCACCGAGGTGCTGGGCAGCGGAGACCCGGGCGTCGCGAATCAGATTTTCCAGCTGCGCCAGGCCAATGCGGGCAACCCGCTCACGTTCCGGCCGTCCGCCAACGCTTCCGGCGCGGAGAGCACCCTCATCGCTCGCGTGGCTGGCGTGCGCTGGCACGAAACCGACGGACTGGTGTGGTCCGGGCCGACGAGTCACGACTACGAGGTCTCCGTCGGCGCGGGCGGCACCCGCTCGCTTCGGTTCGGCGACGGTGTCCATGGAGCGCGCATTCCCGCGGGGGTGGAGAACGTGACGGCGGCTTACCGGATCGGCGCGGGCCACGACGGGAATGTCGCGGCCGGGCAGATCAGCCAGGCTACCGGCCGGCCGCCGGGCGTGCGCGCGGTGACCAACCCGCTGGCGTCCGGCGGGGGAGCGGACGGCGACGGACCGGCCGACGCCCGGGCGTCGATTCCGCTGCGGATGCTCGCGCTCGACCGGCTGGTGTCGGTCCGCGACTACGAGGACTTCACGCGGGCGCGGGCCGGGATCGGGAAAGCCAAGGCAGTCAAGCTGTCTGACGGCGGACGGCGGGTCGTGCACGTGACGGTCGCGGCGACCGGTGACGCGCGGATCGACTCGTCCTCCGGCTCGGTGGTCGCGTTGGAAGCGGCGCTGGCCGGCTTCGGCGATCGCGGTGTCGAGGTGCGAGTCGCGGTGCGGGAACGAGTGCTGCTCGTGCTGCGCGCCGGGATCAAGGTGCTGCCGGACTACTCGTGGGAGCTGGTGGAATCCGCGGTGCGCGCCGCGTTGCTGGACAAGTTTTCCTTTGCGCGCAGGGAACTCGGCGAACCTGCGTTCCTCAGCGAGGCGTTCGCCGCGATCCAGGCCGTGCCGGGTGTCGACTACGCCGCGATCACTGTGTTCGACGGCATCGGCGGCGACGTCACGCCGATCGAGCTGGCCACGGTCGCGGACCGGCTCACCGAGGCGAAGCCGTGCGTCGGGGCGTCCGGGGCGCGGTTCGAGGAGGTTTTCGACGAGGTGGGCTTCGTGGATTCGTTCGGTGCGGACACCTTGACGACCATCGCGCTCCGGCACGGGCTGACGGTGGACGAACTGGTCCGGTTGAACCCGGGGCTGGATTCGACGGAGCTTGAGGCGGGACAGAAGTTGGCTGTGTACCGCGGAATCCGGCCCGCGCGGCTCGCCGTGCTCCCGGCCGGGGTTCCGGAGGCGTTGATGGTGGTGAGGATTCCGTGACTCGCAATCCGGACCGGCTCTACGAGCTGATGCCGTCGGTCTACCGGCGGCACGACGAGGAAAATGCGGGGCCGCTGAAGGCATTGCTCGGCGTGATCACCGAACAGGCCGACCTGATCGGCGCAGACCTGGACGCGCAGTACGCGGACTGGTTCATCGAGACCTGTCAGGACTGGGTTGCGCCGTACCTCGGCGATCTCGTCGGGTACCAGATCCTGCCGGGCGCCGACGAAACGCTCGCGACGGGATCGGCGGCGGCCCGGCGGCTGTTGTCGGCTCTCGC
This sequence comes from Amycolatopsis sp. NPDC114503, assembly GCF_055633655.1. Classification (NCBI taxonomy): domain Bacteria; kingdom Bacillati; phylum Actinomycetota; class Actinomycetes; order Pseudonocardiales; family Pseudonocardiaceae; genus Amycolatopsis; species Amycolatopsis sp. NPDC114503. The sequence continues at coordinate 33,693 of NZ_JBVKDT010000021.1, forward strand.
GCCTCGCCGCGATGTCGCGCACACCGTCGGAAACCGGCGGCGCAAAGGGACCTTGGCGTTGCTGGAACAGCTCGCTGCGGATGTCGCGGAGTGGCCGGCGCGGGCGGTCGAATTCCGTCAGCTGCTGGCGGTTTCGCAAGCCATCCGGCTGCACGGCCGAGACCCGCGAGCCGACCGGAGGAGGCTGACCAGGGGAGCACTGGCCGACCTTCACGGAGCCGACGCGCTCGACCGGCTCGACGGGCCGTTCGACGAGTTGGCGCATTCGACCGACGTCCGGCGGATCACGTCGCACCGGGGGACCGGCCGCTATGGCATCCCGGAGATCGGTCTGTACGTGTGGCGGCTGAAGCCGTATTCGATCACGCGCGGGCCCGCGTATTGCGAGGACCGGGCGCGGACCCGGTTCACGTTCAGCATCCTCGGCAACGACACTCCGTTGATCGTTTCTCCGGTGCGGGAGCCGTCGCCGAATCACATCGCCGACGAGACGAACGTGCCGGTTTTCATTCGACGGCAAGCTTTTGCCGAGCGTCCGGCGGTCTACTATGGACCCGAGAAGAGCCTGTGCGTCTACCTCAGCGACGGGAATCCGATCCCGCTGGCCGACATCGTGCCCGCGGATCTGTCCGGCTGGCGTTACCGGCCCGCGCACGGGAAGGTCGCGCTCGACCCGGTGCTCGGCCGGATCGCCTTCCCCGCCCGGCAGGCGCCGGAATCCGGGGTGTGGGTCGACTACCACTACGGGTTTTCCGGCGACCTCGGCGCTGGTGAGTATCCGCGCGAGACGGACGCAGTGAAGCCCGTCTATCGCGTCGGTCCTGGGCACCACGAATTCGTCATGGAAGCCGTCGAGGAGTGGCAGCGGGCGAAGGAAACCAATCCGAAGGCGCGCAAGGCGGTCATCGAGTTCACCGACAGCGGGGCGTATCAGGAACAAATCAAGCTGGTGGTCGACCGCGGCGATTGCCTGACCCTGCGGGCGGCCGACGGGAAACGTCCGGTGCTGCGCCTGCTCGACTGGACCAGCAACCGTCCGGACGCGCTGCGGATCATCGGGAGCGACCGCGGCGCGAAAGACGATCCGCTGCCCAAGGTCGTCTTCGACGGGCTCCTGATCACAGGGCGCAGCGTCCAGGTGCACGGTCCGGTCGGGCAGTTCGCCTTGCGGCACTGCACTTTGGTGCCGGGGTGGTCGCTCGACACGCGATGCTGTCCGGAACACGAGGAAGAGGCGAGTGTCGAACTCACTGACACGTCAGCGTGTCTCCGCGTGGAACACAGCATCCTCGGCACGATCCTCGTCACCGCCGACGAAGTGCACCGCGAACCCAACCAGATCCGGCTCAGCGACAGCATTCTCGATGCCGCCGGACCCGGCCTCGCCGCGTTGAGCGGCTCGGACGACGGCTGTGCGCACGCGGTGGTCGACATTCGCCGGTGCACGGTGTTGGGTTCCGTCTTCGCCCATGCCGCCGGATTGCTCGAAAACTCCATTATGGACGGTCGGGTGCGGATCGCCCGGCGTCAAGCCGGCTGCGTGCGGTTCTGCTGGCTGCCGGAGAATTCGCGCACCCCGCCCCGATTCCATTGCGAGCCGGAGCATTCCGGCGATCCGGTCCGCGTCGTCCCCCAGTTCACCTCCGTCCGCTACGGCACCCCGGGCTACGCGCAACTCGCGCGGTCCGGGCCGGAAGAAATCAGCCGCGGCGCGGAGGACGGTTCGGAAATGGGGGTCTTCCACGACCTTTTCCATCCGCAACGCGAGGACAGTCTCCGGCTGCGGCTCGCCGAGTACACCCCGGCCGGCACGGACGCCGGCATCCTGTTCGCCACTTAGGAGACCGTCATGCAAGCCGACTTCTCGCGCCGCACCTTCGACTCGCTGAAGCATTTCTCCGCGGTGCTGGCGCAGCAGGGCCGGGTCCAGCTCGACGCGGACGCGAACGAGCAGGCCGCGATCCTGCTGTACCAGCTCCGGACCACGGTGGCCGATCTGCTCGGCCAGTCCGCCGCGCCCGCCGGGGCGCACGGGTTCCGGATCGACCCGCACCAGGACCACTCGAAAATTGACGACCTGAGCATCTCGGCCGGCCGGCTATACGTCGACGGACTGCTGGTCGAGAACGACCAGGCCACGACCTATTGGACCCAACCCGAGGGCTACCTCGACCCGGAGAAGGACGAACTCCCCGAGACCGGGCCGTTCGTGGTGTACCTGCGGGTGTGGGAACGGCTGATCACCGCGGTGCAGGACCCGGCGATCCGCGAGATCGCGCTCGGCGACCCCGGTCCGGACACCGCGGCGCGGGCCAAAGTTGTCTGGCAGGTGGCCTGGTGCGCGGGAACGACCGTCGACGATTTCGAGACCTTCCGGAAATCCCTGAACCCGGAACCCGGCCTTCTCTCCGCCCAAGCGAAACATCCGGGCGACACCGATGCCTGTCACCTGCCGCCGGAAGCGCGGTTCCGCGGTCAGGAGAACCAGCTGTACCGCGTCGAGGTGCACACCGGTGGTCGCGGATGGACGGATTCCTCGCCCACCAAGGGTTTCGGTCGAACGCTGCACGGTGCGACTTTCAAATGGTCGCGGGAGAACGCGTCGGTGGTGTTCCCGATCGTCTCGGTGTCCGGAGCGACGGTGACCCTCGGCACGCTGGGCCGGGACAGCAAACTGGACCTGGACGTCGGCGACTGGGTCGAACTGCTCGACGACGCGGCCGCCACCCGCGTCGCGGACGACCTCCCCGCGGAGGACCGGCCCGAATCCGCGCCCGCACTGCGGAAAGTCGTGGCGATCGACCCGGCGGACCGGCTGGTCACGCTGGACGACGAACTCGACGGACGCTGCGGCCCCGGCTCCGACGCGGACCTGCATCCGTTCCTGCGCCGCTGGGACCATCTCGCCCCGGACGACAGCGAGGACGGCGCGGTGCCGCTGGTCGAGAACACCTGGATCGACCTGGAGGACGGCGTCCAGGTCCGGTTCGAGGCCCCGCCGAGATCGTCGGCGGAGGTCCCGGCCGGTCAGCCGGGCACCTATCGGCGCGGCGACTTCTGGCAGATCCCGGCCCGCACGGTGACCGGAGACGTCGAATGGCCTCGCGACGACGACGGCCCGCGTCCGATGCCGCCGCACGGGGTCGAATACCGCTACGCGGTGCTGGGCGTGCTCGACGGGGACGGCAAGGTGAGCCATCCGCCGGACGCCTTCGAACCGCTCTTCCGGCCGGGACCGAATCCCGTCGCGCCCGCACCTCCTGCGGAGGCCCCGAAGAAGGTGGCCGAGATCGATGCGCCGCCGGTCGCGCATCCGACTGATTCGGTGGTGTTCGCGGCGGAGAAATCAGCCGGTGCGACCGCGGCCTCCGGCTCGGCGGCGCTCCAGCCGAAGGCGAGCCCGGCTCCTGCGGCGAAGACCGCCGGGGCGGGCGGGAACGGCGGTTCGTCCACGCCCTCGCCGGGGATCAGCTCGGCGTTGCCGCATCCGGCCGAAACGTCGTTCGACGTCCCGGAACCGGCCGATCCCGTCGAGTCGCCCACGGTGGATCTCACCCCGGCATCGGCCGATTCCGTCGACCCGCTCGCTGCGGATCTCGCCACGGAACCGGCCGAACCTGAGCCCCCGGCCACCACCGAGCCGTCCGCGCCCCCGACCACACCCGCCACCGAGCCGGAGGAACCAGCCATGCCGCAACAGACCACCCAACCGACCACGCAACTCGGCGACCACTTCACCTCCTGGCTGCGCACCGTCGTCCCCGGCCTGTGGTCGGCGCTCGTCGCGTGGCTCGTCTCGCTCGGCCTGCCCGCTTCGGTGACCGACGCGGTGGCCGGGCTCGGCAACCAGGTGATCGTCCCGGTCGTGCTGGCCATCGTGTACGCGTTGCTGCGTCAGCTCGAACCGCAGATGCCGCCGTGGCTCACGCGGATCCTGCTCGGCTCCAACCGGCCGCCGAGCTACGCCGAAACCGGGGCGGACCACCATGCGCTGGGCTGACTATTCCGAGGGGCCGCCGAGCCCGTCGGCGCTCAAGGCGGCCGGTTTCGACGGCGTGATCCGCTACGCCGGGCTGGGCCGCGGCACGAAACGGCTCACCGGCACCGAATACCGGACTCTCGTCGGCGGCGGGATGACCGTCGCACTGGTCATCGAACTGGGCACCGACGACGCGTGGGGAAGCGGGAACGACGACGACTTCGCGCGCGGTGTCGCGTTCGGGCAGGCGGGCCTCGCCGACGCGCGCGGCATGGGCGTCCCGGACTCCGCGCTGATGGCCTGCGCCGCCGACGCCCACGCGGCGGCCTACCAGCTCGACGACGTCGTGCGGTTCGCGAACGGGTTCGCCAGCGTGGTCGGCCGGAACCGGGCCGGGTTTTACGGGTTTTCCGAGACGCTGCGCGCGGTGCACGACGCCGGGGCCGTGTCCTGGTACTGGCGCTGCGGTTCGCAGCCCACGGCCGCGGAGAAGACCTGGACCCATCTGTGGCAGCGCAACGACGGCAAGGTCAAGGTCGACCGGATCACGTGCGACATCGACGAGCAATACATCCCGCTTCCCGGCGGCGGCGGCGCCGGGCCCGCCCCCGGCAATGACGAGGAGACTCTGATGCTGATTCCCGCAGCCCCGAACGGCGACCACTTCTACATTCCGCTCGCCGGCCGTCCGCCGTATCTGTATCTGTTCGCCGGATACGGCGACACCATCGAGATCAAGCAGATGGACTTCGTGCGCTCGACCAAGGAAGGCACCCAGGGCGACTTCGTGCCGGGCGCGCAGATCCGGAACTTCACGTTCCTCTCCGACCGGCCCGGCCCGCTGGACCTGCGCAGCGCGGCCGCGGCCGGGGCCATCGGCATCTCGATCTGGTACCAGGCCAAGCATTCCTTCACCGCGTACGTGGGCTAAGGCTCAGCCAGACAGCTGGGCTCCGTCCGGGAAGTCGGTAGACCGGCTCAGCTCGGCCCACTCCTCGATCTCCTTGTCGACCGCCGCGCGGCCATTCGCGACGAGACGCAGCGCGTCCGAGCCGAGGACCAAGTGCGCGGGCGGGTTCGGGACGTCGAGGATGCGCAGCACGGCCTCCGCGGCCTTCCGCGGGTCGCCGAGCTGGTTGCCGCTGGCGGCGAGGCGGTGTTCCCGGATGGGGTTCATGACCTGGTCGTAGTCCGGCACGGAACGGTCGGTGCGGACCATCGACCGGCCCGCCCAGTCGGTGCGGAACGATCCCGGCGCGATCGCGGTGACGTGCACGCCGAACGGCGCGACCTCCTTGCCGACGGTTTCGAGGATGCCTTCCACGGCGTACTTGCTGCCTTGATAGAAGGACGTGCCCGGCACGGTGATCAGCCCGGCCATCGACGTGACGCCGAGGATGTGCCCGCGCCGCCGCTGTCGCAGATATGGCAACACTGCCTTCACGGTCGCGACGACGCCGAACACGTTCACCTCGAACTGTGCCCGCAGCTCCGCCATCGTCGACTCTTCGAAGACGCCCTCGTGGCCGTACCCGGCGTTGGCGATGACGACGTCGATCGGGCCGACCTCGGCCTCGATCTCGTCGACGGTCCGGAACACGGCGTCGTCGTCGGTGACATCGAGGAGGCGCGCGAGGGATTTCCCCGGCTGGAGCTGCTCGAACTCCGAAGCGTCGGCCTGCTTGCGGACGGTGCCGACGACGGTGTGGCCGGCTTGGAGCGCGGCTTCGGCGAACGCGCGGCCGAGGCCGGAGCTGGCGCCGGTGATCAGGAAGATCTTGGTCATGAAGCCGACTCTACACCGTGTTGAGAAAAATCTGCACTGCGTCAAAAATAGTCGGCGTGATAGAACGTGCAGGTGGAAGAGCGAGACATCCGCCCGCGTCGCCGGACGGCTCCGACCAAGGGAGACCTGCGCGAACGCGCGATTCTCGACGCGGCGGAGCAGCAGCTGAACTCGACGGGCGGATCGTGCATGACCGTCGCGACGATCGCGCAGGAGGCCGGGATCACCCGGGGCGCGCTCTACTTCTACTTCGGGTCCAAGAACGAGGTGCTCGCCGCGCTGGTCGAGCGGACGGTGACCAAGCTGCGCACCGAGGTCGACGCAGTGGACGCGGCCGCCGCGGCTCCCGGCGACGCGGTCCGGCAGGGGATCGAGCAGACCGCGCGGATGTGGCGCGAGCACGGCACGGTGATGCGCACGGCTGTCGAACTGTCGCCGTCGGTTCCGGCGATCGACCAGGCGTGGCGTTCCGCGGTGGTCGCGCTCGCCGACACCATGCGCGGTGTCGCCGAGCGCGCCGGACTGCCGTCCGGAACCGCGGCGGAGGTCGCCGCGGCGCTGGTCTGGATGACCGAACGCGTCTTCTACCAGGCGTTTGTCGCCGGCAGCTCGCTGGACGACGCGGCGGCGACGCTGACTCGGGTGTGGCTGGCGGCGCTCGGCCTCACGACCTAGCCCACCGCGATGGCGACTTTGCCGCGCGGACGTCCGCCAGCGGAACCGCCTTCCACCAAGGCGTGCGCCTTCGCGATGTCGGACAGCGGCAGCACGGCCCCGATCACCGGCCGGAGTTTGCCCAGGTCGACCAGGCGGCCGAGGGACTCGAGCTTCGTGCGCCCGGGGCTGACGAACAGGAAGTGGTAGGTCGCGTTGACGCCCCACGCGGCGAGCAGGTTCTGCGGTTCGGGGATGTCCACGATGGACGCAACGCGACCGCGATCGGCGAGTACCTCCGGGCTGCGAGTCAGGGTGTCGCCGCCCACCGTGTCCAGTACGACGTCCACCGCGCGGGCCTGCGGCACGTAGTCCCCGGCGGAGAAGTCGATCGCGACGTGCGCGCCCAGTCCGGTGACGAACTCGTGGTCCTTCGCCCGCGCGGTGGTCACCACCTCGGCTCCCAGCGCGTTGGCGAGCTGCACGGCGACCGAACCGACCCCGCCCGCCCCGCCGTGCACCAGGACCCGTTCCCCGGCCCGCACTCCGGCGCGTTCGACCAGCGCCTCCCACGCTGTCACGCCCACGAGCGCGAGACCGGCGGCCTCGACGTGCGACAACCCCTCGGGCTTGCGGGCGACCAGGGCCTGGTCGACCACGTGGAACTCGGCGTACGTGCCCGGCCCGGCGAACACCGGCGCCAGGTACCAAACGTCCTCGCCCGGCTGGAAGTCGTCCGCCCCGGGGCCGGTCTCGACCACCACGCCGGACACGTCGTTGCCGATCACCGCGGGCAGCGCGACCTGGTCCTGGTAGTCGCCGCGCCGGGTCTGCAGGTCGAGCGGGTTCACGGACGTGGCCTCCACGCGTACCAGCACCTGTCCGGGTCCGGGAACGGGTCTTGGCAGCTCACGGGCGGCGAACGCGGCGTCCGCGGCCCCGAAGCGGACGAGTTCCGCCACGCGCATCGAAGTCGGCATGCGGCCAACATAGATCTACATATCGCGAATTGTCAATATGAAAGTGCGCGTTAGGATCGTCCGGTGTTCTCGGAGGCGGAGTTGCTGGCGGTGTTCCGAGCCCTGTCCAACCCGACCCGCCGCCAGATGCTGGTCTGGCTCAAGGATCCGATGAGCTTCCCCGGTCAGGAGCGCGAAGACGTCGAGATCGGCGTCTGCGTGACCGACATCCAGCAGCGCGTGGGCCTCGGCCAGTCGACCACTTCGCAGTACCTCGCGATGCTGCGGCAGGCGGGGCTGGTCGTCGCCACCCGGCGGGGCAAGTGGACCTACTACCGCCGCGACGAGGCGAACATCGCCCTCCTCCTGGAGACCCTGCGCGACGTGTTCTAGGCCGGGGTTGCGAGGCCCGCCGAGGTCCTGCCCGCACGGACCAGGCGGGGGCGACATTGGGGCAACTATGGCTTTCCGCGGAACTTCCGAGCAACGTCATTCGGTGCTTCACGTCTTTGGGGTTAGAGATTCGCCAAAGACACGGGGAGCGCACAATGGGATTCACCGCGATGAAGTCGATGAAGCTGGTCATGGTCGGCGGGGCGGTCGCCGCGACCGCGTTGCTTTCCGCGTGCAGCGGAAACAATGTCGACGGAAATGGTTCCGCGGCGAAGAGCATTTCCGACGCGGCGGCGGTCAAGCAGGGCCCGCAGGGCGGTTCGGCCGGTGCGGCGGGCACCGCGGCCACGTCGAACGGCGACGTCAACTGCAGCAAGCTCGGCGGGCAGGTCGGCCCGGCCGGCGGCAAGCAAATGGATCTGATCGCGGTGCAGAGCACCAACGGAAGCATTCCCGGCTGCACCGAAGCGTTCACTGTGATGACGAAGTACTACGAATTGGCGCCGTCGCAGGGCGAGGGCCCCGGCCACCGTGTTCTCGGAATTGAAGGACACTGGGACTGCGCATTGGGTGCGGAAGAAGAATTCACCCAGGGCGTCGTGAACTGCGGCAAGGACGGTGGCAGCGAGTTCATGATCAAGACCGCGCCGACCGCGGGCAAGGGCTCCGGCGAGCAGCCCGCCGCCCCGACGCGCCGCTTCCCGAACACGACGCAGACCGTGCAGTTCACCGGCTTCGACCGTTCGGTCAACATGGCCCAGTTCCAGCTGATCACCTGGAAGAAGGGCGGCGCGGACAACGGGCACTTCGTGCCGGTTCCCGGCGACGGCAAGACCTACCGGCTGCCGGTGAGCAAGACCGCGCAGGTGTTCGGCGCGGCCGAACTGTGCCCGGGCGGCGACGTGGCCATCGACCAGCAGGGCCGCGGCACGAACCCGTGCACCGAGCAGGCGCTGATGGAGGCCCTGGCCGGCCCGACCCCGCCGCTCGCCGAGATCCACGTCGACAAGAACGACAACATCGACGTCGCCAAGGAGCTCTACCGCCCCTGAGCGGAGAACAGGAACCGGCGGCCGGGGTATCGCACCCCGGCCGCCGGTTCGCGTTAGGCGTCGACTTTCTGTTGCGCGGCATCGAAACTGCGCAACGCGGCACCGACGGCAGCGGCGACGGTGATCTCGTAGACCTCGTCTTCCTGGTATTTCGCGGCCAGCTCGGCGAAATCAGCGTCGGTGAGCCGGTAGGACGCGTCGCGGACCTTCGTCGCGAACGGCTGCAACGGCGCGGGCAGGCCGTCGCCGCTCGCCGCCGCGCGGCGAAGCGCCTGATCGGTCACGGCGGGCGCGGTGAACACCGAATACCGCATGTTCTCCACCGGGTCCTCGTGCGTGTCCGCCGGACCGCCGGCGAGCAGGAAGCCCGGGAACCGGTACCCGAATTTGTGCAGGGCACGGGTTCCGCTCTCCAGCTGACCTTCGCGGAGCACGAAACCGAATGCGTTCGCGAGCCGGTTCACGACGTTCCACACCAGATTCACCCGCAGCGCCTCGCGAATCGCCGCCGGCGGAAGATCCGGCAGCACGATCTGCTCCGGGTTCAGCGTGACGGTCTCCAGGAACGCCCGAATGGCGCGCACTTCGGGCCGCGCCGCGTCCGGCCGCGACGGGTCGATCTCACCGGTTCCGGCGATCCGGGTCAGCTCCGCGTGCGAGTCGACGCAGAACGGGCACTCGTGCAGCAACGCCGTTGACATGGCGAGGAATTCGCGTTCGCCTGCCGTCCAATACGACGGGCCGCGCATCGCCGGAACGGTGATGTCCAGCAGCGGCCGGGTGAGGAAACCGGGACGGTACAGCAGCATTTTCACGATGTCCGGCGGCTGTTTCGAGGTGATCGACAGGAACAGCTTGGCCCGCAGGCGATGTCCGTTGTCGAGAATGGACAGTCTCATCAGGACTCCAAAGTGGCTAAGCGGCCCGCGAGGAATCGCCGGTCGGCTGGGTTGACGGCGAGTTCGTGCGCGCGCCGGTACGCGGCCATCGCGTCGGCGGTACGGCCGAGGCGGCGGAGCAGATCGGCGCGCGCGGCGTGCAGTAGGTGGTACCGGTCAAGGCCTTCGATGCCGTCGATGAGCGCTAGGCCCTCTGCCGGGCTGGTGGCCATGGCGACCGCGACGGCGTGGTTCAACGCGATCACCGGCGACGGATTCGTTTCGTGCAATCGTTGATACAGCCCGGCGATCGCCGCCCAGTCGGTGTCCGCCGCGGAACGCGCCTGAGCGTGCTGAACGGCGATCGCGGCCTGCAGCTGATACGGCCCCGCCATCCCGAACCGCAGCGCACGGTCCAGCAGTCCGATCGCCTCGGCGATTTCGCTGTGGTCCCAACGGCTTCGGTCCTGGTCTTCGAGCAACACCACGTCGCCGCCGGGCGTGTACCGGGCGGCGGCGCGCGAATCGTGCACGAGCAGCAGCGAAACCAGGCCGAGCGCTTCCGGTTCGTCCGGCATGAGCGTCGCGACCAGCTTCGCCAGCCGGATCGCTTCCTGCCGCAGCTCCCGATGCTCCGGCGAGGTGTAGCCTTGAGTGAAGATCAAGTACAGCACCGCCAATACCCCGGACAGCCGCTCGGACAGCAGATGATCGGGCGGGACCGCGAGGCTGATCCCAGCGTCGCGGATCTTGCGTTTGGCCCGCACCAGCCGCTGCGCCAGCGTCGCCTCGCTGACCAGGAACGTCCGCGCGATCTGCCCGGCGGTCAGCCCGGCCACCGCCTGCAGCGTCAACGCGACGCGCGCTTCCTCGGCGAGCGCGGGGTGACAGCAGGTGAAGACGAGGCTGAGCCGTTCGTCGCCGATCTCGAGCAGGCGCTTCTCGGCCGGTGCCGCGCTCGTGGTCTCTTCGAGCTGCGCGAGCTTCTCCTGGCCGCGGCGGGCGCGCCGGAGCCGGTCGATCGCGCTGTTGCGGGCGGCGGTCAGCAGCCACGCCACGGGGTCGTCCGGCGGCTCGTCGCCCCAGTTGCGCAGGGCGAGCGCGCACGCGTCCTGCAGCGCGTCCTCGGCGAGCTCGAAGTCGCCGAGGACGCGGACCAGCGCCGCGAGCATCCGGGCCCGGTGCTCGCGGTAGGCCTCTCGCAGCAACGCCGAGGTCATGCCTGGTGGGACAGCCCAGGCACGCCGGCGACCGGCCGCACCTCGACGGTGCCGACCTCGGCCATCGGGCACAGCGCGGCGAGCTCGAGGGCTTCGTCGAGATCGCGGCAGTCGAGGACGTAAACGCCGCCGAGATGCTCGTGGGTCTCCAGGAACGGCCCGTCGGTGATCAGCGTCTTCCCCTCGCGGACGCTGACCGTGGTCGCGGTGTGCTCGCCCTGAAGAGGATGCCCGGACACGAACACCCCGCGCCGGCGGCATTCGTCGGCGAACGCGTTCACCCTGGCCAGCGCGTCCGGGAAGGCCGGATCGCCCGGTTCGGGACGGTCGCAGTTGTAGATCACCAGCAGGTACAGCATGTGTCCTCCGAGAGCCGGTCCGGCGTCGTCGTAATGGAAGACGAATGAGTCGACCGTAACTCGACAGCGCGGACCGGGCTTCCCGGAAAAACGGAGAACGGCGGGCCCGGGGGAGCCCGCCGTTCTCTTCAGGAGGGGGTCAGCCCTTCTGCCACAACGCTGGCGCGTTGGGCGGTTCCCAGCCCTGCTGGGCGGTGTGGCCCTGCAGGCACACGTAGCCGACCCCGTTGAACGTGACGCGCGTACCGGCGGTGTACGCCTTGCCGGTGGCCCAGGACGTCCCGCCCGGCTGGCCGGTCGGAGGTCCCGTGGTCGGTCCGCCGGTCGGCGTCTGCGCGACGTTCAGCACGAAGTCGAACGCCGCCTCCTTGGCGTTGTTCGGGGCGTCGCGGACCGTCATGAGCAGCCGCGGGTCGAAAATGGTGTCGGTGTTGTTCCGCGGCTCGCCCGGGAAGTACAGCTGCGTCGTCAGGATCGGCTCGTTGGGGGCCTGCACCTTGACGTGGATGTGCCGCGTCCGGCCGGGGTAGAGGCCGGGCACGATCGTGGTCAGCTTGAACTCGCCGAGGTCGCTCGTGTACTGGTGGCCGCGGAAGTTGTAGCCGACGTTGTCGTACGCGCCGTTGTCGTCCGCCTGCCAGAAGTCCAGCAGCGCGCGGCCGATCGGCTGGCAGGCCGTTCCGAAGACGTACCCGCTCACGGTCAGCCGCGTGCCCTGGGTGTTCCCGTCGACGAGCACGCTGCGCTCGGGCGAGCCCGGCGTGAAGTACGGGCCTTCGGTCTGGTCGATCGTCGGCTCGTCGCCGTCGTGGCAGTACGGGGTCGGCTCGACCTTCTGCCCGCCCGCGAAATTCGTGCGGGCCAGCGCGGGACCGCCGACGAGCGCGACCGGCGCGGCGACTCCGGCGGCCAGCGCGGCTTTCAACACTGTTTTGCGGCTGAACTTCCTGTCTTCGTTCATGCCTGCTCCTCGGTGGGGGCTCGGGATTCCCCTCGACCGTAGGGAGAAGATCAGCCCGCAGCGATGGACGGAGTCATGCAGTCGTGGTGAATCTTCGGGGCGGTGTCGCCGGTGCGGCGGAATCCGCCGGGGCTCAAGCCGGTTTCACGCCGAAAGAACCGACAAAAGTAGGCTGGATCGGCGAATCCGACGCGACTCGCCACCTGCCGCACGGACAGATTCGTCCGCAGCAGGAACCGTTTCGCCTCCTGGGTTCGCGCCTCGCGCACCAATTCCGCCGCGGTACGCCCGGTTGCCGCCTTGACGGCCTCGGTGAGGTAGCCGGGAGTGACGCCGAGCCGTTCGGCGTGCGCGCGCACCGACCACAGTCCCAGCTCGGATTTTTCCGCCTGCTGCGCGAATTCCGCCGCTACCGCGCGGGCACGGACGGGGGCGGGCGCCGGCGGAATGCCGGGAAGCCTTCCGGCGCGCACGATCAGCACGTGCAGCAGCGCGCGCAGCACGGATTCGCCGTCCTCGCCGCCTCGGCGGAATTCCTCCTCGAGTTCGGCGATCAGCCGCGCGGTCCGGTCGTGCTCGGTCCCGTCCAGCCGCAGCCACGGCCGTTCGCGCAGCCTGCGCAGGGTTTCGCGGTCGGCCGGATGGTCGAAAAGGAAGTCGTCGGTGAACAGCACGACCGATCCGGTGAGCCCGCTCGCCTCCCAATGGTGCACCTGGCCCGGCGTGACGACGCCGAGGTGCGGCGGGCTCAGCTCCCACCGCGTCAGGTCGACGACGTGCGCGCCGGTCCCGCCGGTGACGAGCACGATTTCGTAGAATGTGTGCCGGTGCGGGAATTCCGCCCGCGACAACGGTCCCACCGCGTCGAAAGAGCCGACCGCGAACGGCACCGCGTCGGGCGCGGGCACCTCAAGCCGGTGCAGCGGAAGTTCACCGGTTTTGACCGGTCTGCAGCACATTCCCGGGGGCACCGTCGTCCCACGCATCAGTCCGTCCTTTTCGCCGGTTTCGGAACGAAAAGTCTAGACCAATTCGCGGGCGGATGCCTCCGACGGAAGTATCAGTAACTCGGTGGAGTGACGCTGACGAGGAACCGGGCGGTGGTCCGGCCGTCGTTGCGGAAGCGGTGCGGGATCGCCGAATCGAAGTGACAGCTGTCGCCGGTCTTGAGCACGTGCGTCTGCTCGCCGACCTGGACGGTCAGCCGTCCGGCGATCACCACCACGCATTCCTCGGACGGATGCGAGCGCAGTTCGTCGGACGAGACGCCGCCGGGTTCGAGCACGCCTTCGAGCACTTCGAGCTTCGCGCCGCCCGGCGACGCGCGGGTGTAGGTGATCGCGTGGTGCGGCGAGGAGATCCGATATCGGTCGTCGTGCCGGATCACCGCGACGGTTTCCTCGTCCGGCTCCTGGAACAGGCTGAACAGCGGGACGTCGAGCACCTCGGCGATGCGCCGCATGGTTTCCAGGCTCGGGTCGGTCACGCCCCGCTCGACCTGGCTGATCAAGCCGGTCGACACTCCCGCCTGGTCGGCAAGCTGGCGCACGGTCAGCCCGCGCAGGGTGCGGAACTCGCGGATCCTCGTCACGGTCACCCGATCATTATCGTCAAACGGCGCTCCGGCGCAGGTCACCGGCCTCCGCGGGGGCCGGTGAGCGGTCCCCGGCCCCGACGTCGACCGCGGTCTGAGACGGCGGCCGGGTCACCAGGCTGACCGCCACCGTCACGATCAAGTTGACGACGAGCGCCGGCAGTCCGACGACGGTTCCGGGCGGCATGGTGTGCGCGACGAGCGAGCCCAGCGCGGGCACGCTGACGATCAGCCCGCCGCACAACGCACCCGCCGCCAGCCCGGGCGCGGTGACCCGGTGCCACAGCATCGAGAGGAACAGCGCGGGGGCCAGCTGTCCGACGGCGCTGTACACGCTCGTCATGATGCTCAACAGCTTTTCGTTGCTGTGCGCGACAAGAAGTACGGAAAGCGCAGTGAAAACAAGAACTCCCATGCGCATCGCAGTCAGCGACGAGGCCCATTTCGTCGAGCGCGCCCCGAGCACGTTGCGGGTGAAGAGACTGCTGGCCGCGAGGACAAGCACGGCGGTCGGCACGAGCGCGACGAGAATGCCCGCGCCGCCGAGTAACCCGATGACCCATTCCGGATACTTCTCGCGCACGAAAATCAGCAGCGACGCGTTGGCCTGCTTGTCGGTCAGCTTCGGCAGCGCGAGCACCGCGGCGAGCGCGATCATCACGATCAGGACGTAGAACAGCGAATACAGCGGCTGGATCACCTGATTGCGACGGATCGTCGCGACGTCCTTCGCGCTGTAGGACACCTGGAACATGTGCGGCAGCGCGAACGAGCCCAGCGGCGTGAGCAGCAGGAAGCTCATCCACCACCAGGTGTTCGTCGCGGTCGACCCGTGAAGGCCGGGCAGGGTCGCGCCGCTCGGATGCGCTTGTTTCATCGCGTCGAACACGCCAAGCGGACCGCTCACGCCGGCCGCGTTCGCCGCGCCGATCGCGACCACGAGCAGAATCGCGATCAGCAGCACGTCCTTGACGATCGCGGTGAACGCGGCTCCGCGCATCCCGCCGACCAGCACGAACCCGGCGACCAGCGCCCCGCCGGCGATGACGTAGACCAGCGACGGGACTTCCCCGCCGAACAGGCTCGCCAGGATCAGGCTCAGCCCGGTCAGCTGGACCTGGGCGTACAGCAGCAGTGCGACGATGCCGAAGACGGCGACCAGCCCGCCGAACCAGCGGGCTTCGAAGCGGGTGGTGAAGTAGTCGGCCATGGTGACCAGGCCGTGCTGCTTGCCCGCGCGCCAGATCCTGGGCACCACCCAGTAGCCGACCGCCGCGGTCAGCACGACCGTGCCGAGGACGTAGAACCCGGGCGCGCCGTTGCTGAACACGCCTTGCGAGGCGCCGAGCAGCGCGAACGTGGTGAACGTTTCGCCGACCAGCAGGAACCAGAACAGCCAGGTGCCGAACCGGCGTCCGCCGACGGACCATTCCTGCAGATTCATCGTCCGGCCGCGCGCGGCGGCGACGGTGCCCCAGACGATCGAGCCGACCGCGATGACGAGAGCGAGCGCCAGTGCCATCGCGCTACACCTGGTCCAGGTCGCCGCGGCGGCGGTCGATCGCGTAGACGAGACCGATCGCGCCGGAGCCGATCAGGACGCCCGCGGTCATCCACACCAGCAGGAACGGGATCGAGCCGAAGGCGTAGTCGATCCGGTTGACGAGGGGAATCGCCGCGACGCACCACACGAACGGGACGATGAGCAGAAGCCAATGCCAGCGGCGGTTGGCGGTCCGGGCCATGATCGCTCCTCAGCTACCCACGTCTCTGTGTTCAGCCTGAGTGAATGTGCATCAGTGTGAGCGATGACTTGTGTCGCGTCAATGACGACGATCGGGTGGACGCAAGAGAGGGTTGCGCAGTGGAAGTGCTGGCTGTTCACTGTGGCTGACGAAAGCTCTCGCGGAATACCGGAGGCAGACATGATTTTCACCGCCGCGCGGCTGCTGACCGACGCGTCCGCCTCAGTGATCCACGACGCCGCCGTAGCCGTCGCGGACCGCGTGATTGTCTATGCCGGGCCAAGGAATTCCGCCCCCGCCGGCGAGGTGACTGACCTCGGCGACGTCACCCTGATGCCCGGATTGATCGACTGTCACGTCCACCTCTGCCAGGACCCAGGTGCCGGCGAGGTCACCCTGGAAATGTCCGTCGACGACGAGGCGCTGACCCGCCGGATGATCGCCAACGCGCACCGGTTGCTGGACGCTGGCGTCACCACCGCGCGCGATCTGGGCGCACCCGGCACCCTGGGCACCCGCGTGCGGGATTTCCTTGCCGTCACACCGGAAGCCACCCCGCGAATGCTCGCCGCGAACGCTCCGATCACCGTCACCGGCGGCCATGCCGCGTCGATGGGCGGGATCGCGGACGGCGTCGACCAGGTCCGCACGATGGTCAAACAACACGCTGACGACGGCGTCGACCTGATCAAAGTCATGACCACCGGCGGCTTCATGACCCCCGGCAGCCATCCGTCCGAAGCGCGCTACACGGTGGATGAGCTCACTGCCTTGGTGTCTGAAGCGCACTCGTGCGGATTGTCGGTCACGACGCACGCCTTGGGCGTCGAAGGCATCGAACGAGCGGTACTCGCCGGTGTCGACTGCATCGAGCATTGCGGCTGGGTCACCCGCACTGGCACGCAGTTCGACCCCCGGATCGCCGAGATGATCGTCGCGCGCGGAATCGCCGTCAGCCCGACGATGAACACTGCTTGCACCGCAGCGGATTACATGTGTCCGTGGGACGAACGCGACGCCGTCGTCGGCAACCTCCGCGCACTGATTTCCTTGGGTGCCAACATCGTCGCCGGAACCGATGCCGGAATCCCGTTAGTCCACTTCGAACGCTACGCGGACTGCCTGGACACCTTCGCCGAGGCCGGAATGACTCCCCGGCAAGCACTTGCCAGCGCCACCTCAATCGCCGCGCAAGTCTGCGGCCTGGCGGACGTAACCGGTCGAGTGGTTCCTGGCCTCCGCGCGGACCTCATCGCGGTAGCCGGCGACCCGACCGAGTCGTTGGCTTCCCTGCGCCACCCCCGTTTCGTCATGGCCGACGGTCTCCACCACGAAGTCCGCAGCACCGACTGGGGAACCGGCGACTCCTCGGCCAGGGACCGAATCCGCCGAAACCTCGAACAGGGAGCCGGGCGATGACAGACTGAAGGTCTGCTGCCTGGAGGGGGACCTGATGCTGTTCGACTGGACGCCAGAGGCGGTCGTCTTCGACTGTGACGGCCTGCTGATGGACACCGAACCCTGCTGGTCCGTCGCCGAAACCGAGCTGTTCGCCCGCCGTGGCCTCCCGTTCGGTCCGGAGCAGAAGGCGCTGGTCATCGGCAAATCAGTCGCCGCGGCCGCCGACACCATGGCCGAGGTGTTCGGCGAACCGGGCAACGGCCCCGCGATCGCGGACGAACTGCTGGCCATGGTGACCGAAGTGGTGTCCGCCAAGGCCGAAGCGATGCCCGGCGCCCACGAACTGGTCGAACTGGCCGCCGCCGCGGTACCGGTCGCAGTGGCCAGCAATTCGCCCCGCGCGCTCTTGGAAGCCGCACTGGCGCGAGGCGGTTTCGAGTTCCAGATCAGCGTGGCCGCCGACGAGGTCGCCGAGCCAAAGCCAGCGCCGGAGATCTACCTGACGTCCTGCGCCCGGCTGGGCGTGGCCCCGGCGTCGGCCCTCGCCTTCGAGGACTCGATGACCGGCCTGCGGTCCGCCCGCGCCGCTGGCGTGCCGGTGGTAGGCGTCCCGACGTTGCCCGGCACCGAATTCCCCGCCGACGTCGTGGTCCCGTCCCTGCGGGACGCGGAACTCCTGACCTGGATCAAGCGGTGGCGATGACCCCGCGTCCCGCGTGAAGACCCGCCCGTCTCGTGATTGACTGGCCGGCATGGCCATACTTCCGCATCCGGGTGCTCGGGGTCCGCAGTGACCTCCGAACCGGCTGCGGCCACCCGTCCGCGCAACCGCAAGCAGCTCATCGTCGAAGCGGCGGGCCGGGCCTTCAGCGAACGCGGCTACCACGCGGCGTCCATGGAAGAGATCGCCGCCGCCGTCGGAATCACCGCGGCGGCGCTGTACCGGCATTTCCCGAACAAGTACGCCCTGTTCACCGAATGCGCCAACGTGATGGCAGACCGACTGGTCGCCGCGCTGGACGCCGTCCCCGCTGACGCCCCCGCCGACGACGTCCTCCGCCCGCTGGCCCGCGTCACGGTCGCCCACCGCGAGTCCGGCGGCCTGTACCGCTGGGAGGCCCGCTACCTCGACCGAGCCGACCGCCGCGTCCTGAGCGCCAAGTTCGCCCGAGTCGTCGCGCGCGTGACAGACGTGGTGCAGCCGTCCCCGGACGCGGATCTCCGCGCCGTAGCCGCACTCGGCGCGATCGGCTCGATCACCATGCACCGCACGTCGATCGCCCACCACCGCGCCGAGAATCTGCTGACCGAATCCGCCCTGCGCCTAGCCATCGCAACGACCTCCGTGCCCGCGCCCTCGGTCTCGCTGCCCACCCAGCCCGTTCCGCGAACCCGCCGCGCGCAAATCCTCGCCGCAGCCGTCCCGCTGTTCGAACGCGACGGATTCGCCACCGTCACCAACGCCCGAATCGCCGAAGCCGTGGGCTTAGTGCCCTCAGCCCTCTACCGCCATTTCCCCAACAAAGCCGAAATCCTGGCGGCCGCCTGCCTGCAAGCCGCCGGACTCCTGTCGCAGGCGGTAGAACAAAACCTCCACGGCACCACCGGCGCGGAAGCCTTGCCCGTGCTAGCCGCGACCTACGTGGCGTACAGCTTCGAACACACCGCCCTGACCAACGTCGCCGCCGCCGAACTGGGCGGCCTTCCCGCCGCGTTGCAACGCCCGCTGAACCTCGCCCAACGCGAGCACATCGCCGTCTGGGAACAACAACTCCGCCTGGCCCGCCCGGATCTGGACGCGCACCAAGCCCGCGTGCTGGTGCACGCGGGCTTCGGCGCAGTCGTCGAAACCGGACGGCGGCTGCGATGGGAGGACACCCCCGGCCACCGCGCCGCCGTCACTGCCTTCCTGCTGAGTGCGCTGGGACTCTAAGCGCCCGGCCGATTCGCCGTCGGAAGCGTGATCGGCGTCTGCGTGGGTGACGTCCCATTGTTGAGGTACAGCATCGAAATGCCGCGCACGAACTGGTCGAAGAGGTAGAAACTGCCCGGCATGATCTTGGACGCCCCCTCCCGAAACGCTACATACGCCGGCCACTCGATCCGCACGAGCGCCGCCTGCGCGTAATCGCGGGGGAGCCCGAGCCAATCGCCCATCTGGTCATTGAGCAGATACCGCACCAGCTCGTTGACAAATCCGGAATCGAGCCCGAGCGTCGGCTTCTCGATGTACCCGAGCAATGTCTGCGCCAGGTTGACCCCTTCGTCGGTCGGCCCGAGCACCGGCCACAACATCTGCTGCGCCTGAGCTTCCGCGTCCGCCCAGGTCTGCGGAATGAACTGCTCCTGCACGCCGAGCAGATGCAGCGCGACCTGCCAGGCGTGCAGATCCGCGTCCTGCTCCGCGGCCGACAACGCGATGTTCCACTTGAGCATGTTGCTGCGCGCGAACGTCGCCACCGAATGGAAGGTCCGCAGAATATCGCCATTGCTGATCGGCTTGGGCTGATCCGCTCCGGCTTGGTACTTCGCGGAGGTCGGCAGCAAATTCCGCACCACGGCGTGCACGAGCCGAGTCTTGTTGGCCGTGACGACAAAATGCCCGTCCGGCGCCCAGGCTTTGGAATTATGCAGGTCGTAGCCGAACGTGAACGTCTTGGCCGCCCGCTGCTTCATGTCCGCGCCGCCGGCCGACCAGTAAACCGCCCGCGCCTCCCGCGGAATGACGGTGCTCATGATCCCGCTGCCCAGGGTCTCCGAGACGAACAGATAACTGCTCAACCGGGTGTAAAGCTTCTCCGAAGCGGCCAGCTTGGCCGGATCCGCCCACGACGGAAGCTTGTTGACCTGGCTCAGATACGCGACCAGATAATCCGGCATGCCCGCGGGCAACGGAGCGTTGTTGTCGATCCAGCCCTGCCAGGCCGTATTGACCGCGGGAATCTTGCCCTCGGCCAGCAATGCCTTCGCCACCGCGTCCGCAGTGTCGTCCCACACTTGGAACGGGTCAGCCCCCGTGCCGCTCCCGGCGATGGATCCCTTGCCCGACCACGCCCACGCGGTGCCGGTGGTGCCCGCCATGCCCGCGATGCCCAACGCCGCGCCGAGGGTCAGCACCTTCCTTCTGCTGAGATTCTCCATGTACTTGTCTGCCTCTCTGGTAGGCGTCGTTGCCATCCCATTACCGGCCAGGGGCTGCTCGCCGCCCTCTGTCGACAGTCTCGGAAGAAGTGATTTCTCATTAACATAACGGCGCCGGACGGCTGGTGGCAAGAGGTGTCGCCGCTCCGGATCAAGGAACTGATTCCGATCCCGTCGCGCGCACGCGGGGCGTCCGGGGCCAGCTGAGCGACGCGACCCCGGCGGCATGCGTGCCGCGGCGAATTGGCTGAGGCAAGATCTTTCGCCAGCGATTCACCGCGCCGGGAAAGGCGAGCGGCAGTGGCATCGCAAACAGTTCACGCGCTGCCAGGACCGCTGCCCGAGGAGCCGGTGCTCCGGATCCCGGTTGCCCGGGCCGAACCCGGCAGCTCGCCCGCCGCACCCGGTCGACGGCGAGCGAGCTGCCGAGTTCGGTCAGGCGCAACAGCCCTCGGGCTTGACGGCTTCGTCGGACGTGCAGCAAGAGGCGAGCGCGGCACTGTCGGAGCCATACGTCTGGGAATCCGCCTTGACCGTGTAGACCTCCCAAGGTTCCTGCCCGGGGCCGTGCACCCACACCTTGTCCTGCACGGCGTAGCAACAGGTGGTGTTGTCCTCGGTCAACGTCTCCAGACCCTCGCCGGTGAGGCGCTTGCTGGCTGCGTTGACCTCGTCCGTCGACTCGACCTCGACGCCGAGGTGATCCAGGACGGTGGCCTGGCCGGGCTCGCCTTCCAGCAGCACGAGCTTGAGCGCGGGCTCCGTGACGGCGAAGTTGGCGTAACCGGGCCGGAGCTTGGCCGGTTCGACGTCGAACAGCTTCGAGTAGAAGTCGATCGAACCGGCCAGGTCTCCGACCCGCAGGGCGAGCTGAACTCGGGACATCGGTCCTCCTTGAATAGATGATTGTCGAAACAAGCTGGGACCCAGATTGCTGTCTATATAGAGATCTGTCAAGATAGACGCATGTCGAAGCAACTGCCGCTGGCCGCGATGGACGCGTGCTGCTCCCCGTTGGCGCGCGAGCCGCTGACGGCCGACCAGGCCGTGGAGCTGTCGAAGCTGTTCAAGGCGATGTCCGACCCGGTGCGGTTGCGGTTGCTGTCGCTGATCGCGTCCCACGCCGGCGGGGAAGCGTGCGTCTGCGACCTGACCGACGCGTTCGACCTGACCGGTCCGACGATCTCCCATCACCTGAAGGTGCTGCGCGAATCCGGTCTGATCACCGGGGAACGGCGCGGCACCTGGGTCTACTACCGCGTCCACCCCGAGGTCCTGGCCCGGCTCTCGGCGGTGCTGGTCGCGGGCGGCACGGAGGCGCTGGCATGACGGCGGAAACCGGCGTCGTCGGCAAGCTGTCCACTTTGGACCGATTCCTTCCGGTGTGGATCGCCGCCGCGATGGTGCTCGGATTGCTGGCCGGCTGGTGGATTCCAGGCCTGGCCGGGGTCTTGAACGCGGTGTCCGTCGACGGGATCTCGTTGCCGATCGCCCTCGGGCTGCTCGTGATGATGTACCCGGTGCTGGCGAAAGTCCGCTACGACCGGCTCGGCGGCGTGACGGCCGACCGGCGGCTGCTGTGGCCGTCGCTGGTGCTGAACTGGCTGATCGGCCCGGCGCTGATGTTCGCGCTCGCCTGGCTTTTGCTGCCCGACCTGCCGGAATACCGGACCGGGCTGATCATCGTCGGCCTCGCCCGCTGCATCGCGATGGTGATCATCTGGAACGACCTGGCCTGCGGCGACCGGGAAGCCGCCGCCGTGCTGGTCGCGCTGAACTCGGTGTTCCAGGTCGTGATGTTCGGTGTCCTCGGCTGGTTCTACCTCGCCGTGCTGCCCGGCTGGCTCGGCCTGCCGCAAGCCGATCTGAGCGTTTCCGCGTGGCAGATCGCGAAGAGCGTGCTGGTGTTCCTGGGCATCCCGCTGCTCGCCGGGTATCTCTCGCGGAAGCTGGGGGAGCGCGCCAAGGGACGCACCTGGTACGAATCCCGATTCCTGCCGAAGATCGGCCCGGTCGCGCTGTACGGACTGCTGTTCACCATCGTGGTCCTGTTCGCGCTGCAAGGCGACCAAATCACCAGTCGCCCGCTCGACGTAGCCCGGATCGCGCTGCCGTTGTTGGTCTACTTCGGACTCATGTGGGCGGGCTCCTACGCGGTCGGCAAGGCGGTCGGCCTGTCGTACGAACGGACCACGACGCTGGCGTTCACCGCCGCGGGCAACAACTTCGAACTCGCTATCGCCGTCGCGATCGCCACTTTCGGTGCTACGAGCGGACAAGCTCTCGCGGGAGTCGTCGGGCCGCTCATCGAAGTCCCGGTCCTTGTCGGGCTGGTCTACGTGTCTCTCGCGCTTCGGCGTCGATTCGCAACTGCGGAGGTTTCGCCATGACAGTCCCCGAAGTGCTCTTCGTCTGCGTCCACAACGCCGGGCGCTCGCAGATGGCGGCCGGGCTGCTGCACCATCACGCGCGCGGCAAGGTCGTCGTCCGCTCTGCCGGATCCGCGCCGGCCGACACGCTCAACCCCGCCGTCGTCGCGGTCATGGCCGAACTCGGCATCGACCTGACCCGCGAATTTCCCAAGCCCTTGACCGCCGAAGCGGTCCGCGCCGCCGACGTCGTCATCACCATGGGTTGCGGCGACGCTTGCCCGGTGTTCCCTGGCAAGCGCTACCTCGACTGGAAACTCGACGACCCCGCAGGCCTTCCGGTCGACCAGATCCGCCCCATTCGAGACGAGATCGACCGGAGGGTCCGGGCTTTGCTCGCCGAACTAGCCGGCTGAGCCCTTCATCGTCTATCGTCGATGGACGATGAAGGAGGTTGTCATGCTGGACCGCACCGTCGCGGAGACCTACGCCGGATGGTTCCGCGCACTCGCGGATCCAACCCGCGTCCAGGTCCTGCACCTGATCGCCTCCGCGGATCGTCCGCTGTCGGTCGGCGAGATCGTCGAGCAGGTGAGCGTGAGCCAATCGACCGTCTCGGCGCATTTGAAGATCCTGACCGAAGCCCGGTTCGTCCTCGTGCAACCGCACGGCACCGCCCGGTTGTACCGGGTGAACGAGCAATGCCTGTCCTGCTTCCCCAGCGCGGCCGATGTCGTGATGGGCCGCGCGGCCATCCCCTTCGCCGACATCGCTTGCGAGGCACCGAATTGAGGCCAGGCCAGGACGCTATCCGTGACCGCTACGCCAATGCCGCACGCCGGGCACTGGCAGGCGAGGCCACCGGCCTGCTATCCGAATCCGAACGACTCGGTGCAGTGCACTACACCGAAGAGAGCGTCCCCGAAACGGTGGCAGCCACCAGCCTCGGTTGCGGAAACCCGCTCGCCGTCGCGGATCTGCGACCCGGTGAAACTGTCCTCGACCTCGGCTCCGGCGGGGGCTTGGACGTCCTGCTTTCCGCCCGGCGCGTCGGACCCGCCGGCCGCGCCATCGGTCTCGACATGGCCGACGAAATGCTGGCCCTCGCCCGGCGGCACGCCGCGCAGGCGGGTCTCGCGAACGTCGAGTTCGTCAAGGGCACGATCGAAGCCATTCCCTTGCCGGACAACACCGTGGACGTCGTGATCTCCAACTGCGTCATCGCCCTGTCGCCGGACAAACCGGCTGTCTTCGCGGGCATCGCGCGCGTTCTGCGTCCCGGCGGCCGCCTCGGAGTGACCGACCTCCTCGCAGAGGAAACCCTGACCGACGCGGAGCGTGCGGCCGCTGACGAGGAATGCCTCGGCGGGGCACTCACGGCTGACGATTACCGAGCCTTGCTTCACGCCGCGGGCTTGGTGAACGTGGACGTCCGGCGTACTCACGAGGTCGGAAACAAGCTGTACTCGGCGATCGTCCGCGCCGACAAGCCTCACTGACGGGGAAGCGGTCCCACTCCCGGAACTCGGGTGATCTCCTCCGCGAGAAAGTCCCGCAAAAGCCGCACCCGGGTCAACTCCGCCCGCTCCGGCACGACGAGCAGATTCAACGGCAACGGCGCACACCCGTACCCAGGCAGCACCGCCCGCAGCCTCCCGTCCCGGAGAAGATCGTCCACCAGCCACCGCGGCACCGGTGCGATCCCGCGTCCAGCGACAAGCGCCTCCCTCGCGGCAAGCCCATGGTCGACGCGAAGCCGTGGCGTGAAGGTCGCGATGTGCGCCGCGCCCTGCTCGTCGATGAGCGTCAGCTCGCCGCTCTTGGCGACGCTCGTCCGCCGGATCACGTCGTGCGACGACAGATCTTCTGGCGAATCAGGCGTCCCTCGCCGCGCGAGATAATCGGGTGCCGCGACCAGGATCTGGTGCGCCATCCCGAGCGGACGCAGCCGAAGTTCGCTGTCCGGCTGCGGTCCGATCTGGATGGCGACGTCGACGCCGTCGCGGATCAAGTCGGAGCGTTCGTCGGTGAGAACGAAGTCGACGCGAATGTCGGGATAGCGATCCTGGAAGTCGAAGATCAGCCGGCTCAGATGCATGACCCCGAAGAAGGCCGAGCACGAGATCCGCACCTTCCCGGACGCGCCCGCCTTGGCGTCCTCGATCTCCTGCTGCGCCTGCTCGACCAGCCGCAGGATCTCCGTGGCGCGAGCGTAATAACGGCGACCCTCCTCGGTCGGCGAAATGCTCCTGGTGGTGCGGCTGAACACGGAGACCCCGAGCGCCTCCTCCAGGTCGCTCACGTGCCGCGTGACGGTGGACTGCCCGACCCCGAGATCCCGTGCGACAGCGGAAAAGCTGCCGCTTTCGGCGACCCGGACGAACGTGCGCATTCGATCGAGCGTGACTTCTGGCTTATGCATCGCGTGGATAAATCCTCTCCGCCGACGAGGCTAAATGAATCCCTCTCCCGCGGCTACCGTGAGGAACATTCCGACGGAAAGAAGCGGAGAATGCCCATGGGACCCGTGCGGGCCTGGCCGGACGGCAAGAAGGTCGCGGTGAAGATCTGCGTCGCGCTCGAATCGTGGTCTGACGGCCATTGGCCGGTCTACGCGCCGATGGCCGCCGCGTGGCCGCTGCCCGAGGTCGAATGCCGGCACAGCATGTCGTGGGCCGAATACGGGGCGACGACGGGAGTGTGGCGGTTGCTCGAGATCCTGGACCGGCATGACCTGCCGGCCACCTTCGGCGTCAGCGGCCTCCTCGCGGAACGGCATCCCGAACCCGTCCTGGCCGCGCACGCCGCCGGCCACGAGATCGCCGCGCATTCCTACGCCCAGGACATCATCCCCGGACAGCTCAGCGCCGACGCCGAAGCGGAAAACATCAATCGCTGCACCGATATCCTGCGCCAGGTCACCGGCTCCCGGCCGACCGGCTGGCTCAGCCCGCGAGCCACCGAATCCCGCCACACCCCCGCCCTCCTCGCCGCGTCCGGCTACCTCTGGTCCGGCGACCGCAGCGACCGCGACCTGCCCTATATCGCGGCCACCTCCGCGGGCCCCTTGGCCTACCTCATGCACAGCGACTTCACCGACGTACGCGGCGTAATGGCCGGCCCGCGCGCGTACCGAGACATCCACGTCGACTTTCTCGACTACCTCCTCCGCCAGCCGACGCCAGGCATCCTCAACCTGACCGTCCACGCACATGTCGGCGGACGCCCGCTGTTCGCCGACCAGTTCGACCAGCTGCTCCAGCAGATCGCCCTCCTCCGAGACGACCTCTGGATCGCCACCCACCACGAGCTGGCCGAGCACGTGCTTCACACCGAGAAAGCCGCATCATGACCCGCACCCTCATCATCGGCGGAACCGGAGCCATGGGCAGCCGGGTCGTCGCACGACTCCTCGCCGACACCGACGACGAAATCACGGTCCTCACCCGCGACCCAGATTCGCCGCGCGCAGCGTCTCTAGCCCACGACCGCGTGCGCTTGATTCGAGGCGACGCAAGCGATTCGCGCAGCATCGAGTCCGCGTTGAACGGCGTCTCCCGGGTCTTCTGCAACACCGACTTCTTCTCCGCCAAAAGCCCGCTAGCCGAGTTCACGCAAGGCATGAACATCCTTGAAGCCGCCCGGCAACACGGCGTCGACCGATTCGTGTGGTCATCGCTGGACAGCGCCGCGACCCTGACCTCCGGACGCGTTCTCGCGCCGCACTACGAGGCCAAAGCCGCAGTCGCCGCACACATCCAGCTCCACCGATCCGAAGAAATGATGCGGCACGAACCGGACGGCTGGTATTCCGAGCACGTCTCGATCCTCGTGACCTCGCCGTACTTCGAGAACCTCCAATCACGCCTGTCGCCCGAAGGCGCACTCGACGACGGCGTGGTCTTCACCCTCCCGCTCGGCTCCGGCCGATACCCCATGATCGCCTTGGCCGACATCGCCTGGTTCGCAGTGCACATGCTGGAACACTGGCAATCCTGGGGCGCACGCGATCTAGCCGTCTCCTCGGACAGCCTCACCGGCACCGAGATCGCCGAGACTTTCGAGCGCGTAACCGGGACGCCCTCCCGCTACGAAAACCTGCCGCTCGACGCCCTCCGCACGAGCATCCCCGACGTCGGCCACGACTACGCCGGAATGTTCGGTTTCTTCCAGCAACACGACGTCGCCGCGCACGACCGCGACCTCGCCCTGCTGCGGCGCCTCCACCCCGGACTGATGACCTTCGAAGACTGGCTGCACCGCACCGGATGGGACGGCCGCCGACGCGAGGTCCAGCAATTCAGGCCCCGCTCATGACCTACGCTTCTGTCCAACTCGAACTGCGCACCGCGCTAAACGAACTCCGCCGCGCAAACCTGTCCAAGACCGAACACCGCCTCAGCTCGCCGCAATCGGCGCGGATTGTCGTCGAGGGACGGGAAGTCCTGAACTTCTGCGCCAACAACTACCTAGGCCTGGCCGACCACCCCGCAGTAATCGACGCCGCCAAACACGCCCTCGAAACCCGTGGCTTCGGAATGGCCAGCGTCCGCTTTATCTGCGGTACCCATACCGAGCACACCACCCTGGAATCGCGCCTGTCAGCGCTACTGGGCACCGACGCGACGATCCTCTGCTCCTCCTGCTTCGACGCAAACGGCGGCGTCTTCGCCACCCTGCTGGACGAGCGGGACGCCGTTCTCTCCCACGCCCTCAACCACGCCTCAATCATCGACGGCATCCGCCTTTCAAAGGCGCGCCGCCACCTGTACCGCACCCTGACCGAGCTAGAAACTCAGTTGGCAACCGCCGCCCGCCGCCGCCTCATCGTGACCGACGGCGTCTTCTCCATGGACGGCACCATCGCCCCACTGCGAGAAATCTGCGACCTAGCCGACCGCTACGACGCCCTGGTCATGGTCGACGACTCACACGCCACCGGAATCCTCGGCCCGACCGGCGCCGGAACCCCCGAACTGCTGGGAGTCCGCGACCGAGTCGACATCGTGACCGGCACGCTGGGCAAAGCACTCGGCGGCGCCTCCGGCGGGTATGTCAGCGCCCATACCGAGATCGTGGAACTCCTGCGGCAGCGCTCCCGGCCGTACCTGTTCTCCAACGCCCTACCGCCCGCGATCGTGGCAGGCGCCCTGGCCGCCCTGGACCTCGCCGACTCCTCCCGCCGCGAGGCCCTCCACCGCAACACCGCTCGCTTCCGTGCCCGCATGGAACGGTCGGGCTTCCACCTCCTGCCCGGCGAACACCCAATCGTGCCGGTCATGTTCGGCGACGCAGGCGAGGCTGCCCGCGTGGCCGAACGGATGCGGCGGTTGGGCGTGTATGTGACGGCGTTCAGTTATCCGGTGGTGCCGCTGGGGGAGGCGCGCATCCGGGTGCAGATTTCGTCGGAGCACTCGCGCGAGGACCTGGACCGCTGCGTCGCTGCCTTCGTCGCCGCACGCGATGTGCACGGCTCCAGCGCTAGCACCTAAGGCGTCGAGTCAGGTAGACGCGCCAGTTGTACGCCGCGCTTGCGACGAAGAACGCCGCAAAGATCCATGAAGTCCACTGGCTCAAGAACACGGCCAGTGCAAGCCACATCAGGACGCTGCACGTACTGGCGATGGCGCAAGCGAGAACCCACCGTCGCTGACGCCGACTGAGCTCGGCCGGGTAGCCGCCTACCCATCGCTGTCGGTCCACCCGCGGATTTTTCCATGTGGCCTCAAAGCCGCCTCATTCAAATGCATGAAAAACGGGACGGCGGCCGAGGATTCCTTCGACCGCCGTCCCGTGCCTAGCGGGTCGTCACCTGCTGACCTTGAACGGCCCGGTGACGGCCACCCGCATCACACGTCGTAGGTCTGTCACGCCTCGGCGCTGACCTGCGGTCTGCCCAGTTGTACCCCTTCTGACCTGCTGGTTAGCGGTTGTCGTCGGTCGTTCATGGTCAACAGTCGCCGACGTCTGACGGCCTGGCGGGTCCTTCTCGCACCTGTCCGGCGGCCGACCGCGGAACTGGCCTCGTGGGGTTCCTGTTCGCCCCCTTCTCCCTCGTCCCTGCTGCCTCTAGCGCCGGGCGGTCGTGTCAAGGCACGCTTTCCCGCCTTGATGCGGCCGACCCGGTGTTAGACGCTGAGTAACGAGGGACCCTTGGTGACCACTCAGCGTCGGCTGCCGTAAGTCGGGGGACTGAGCTGGGCAGCTCGATGAATCTCCGTCGCCGTTGGCGGTGCGCTCGCGTTACCTGGTCTACGGCGGGCTTGCCCGGCGGCGCGGGCCGGAGCGGAGCGGCAGGCTCGCGTCCGCCATTGGGCGGAGCCCGCCGTACGGGAGGTGACCCGCGCGCCGCCAACGGCGGCGCGCCTTGATCCCATAGAGCCAAGTTCGGCAGCAGGACGCTGTCGACTGTGCAGCCGGCACCCTTTCGCACTTATTCAACCGGTCGACGACCTGTGCAGCTATCCGGGTGTACCGGTTGGCTAGGGAATCTCTCGATTCTTAGCGGTGATCCTGCATTGTCGCTAGCCGGTGCCATATCGGCTCAATGTGGTTAGGCGGTCCTACAACTGGCCGCCCCTGAGTACCCTCACAGTCACGTCGCTGGTGCCTGCATGGCCGCCATGATCGACAGTGACATGCAAGTGGCCTGTGGTGGGCACAGCCATGATCACTGGTGACTGGTTGTAGCGGCCACCCACGTGCTGATAGCTGCGCCCAGTTTTGTAGGCGGCCAGGTTCATGGAGTCGACGAGTTGAACGTTCGCCTCCGTCCCCCCAGAGATCGACCCGGACACGGGTCCCGGCTCGCTGCTGCCCAAGGTCGTGGGTAAGAAATTGCGTCTCATGCCGCCACTTCGTCAGGCGTCATGTCGAACCGTCGTCTGCGTTGCAGACTCTTAGTCGCTTCACGGGCGGACTCTGTTTCATCCTGCTAGCGAGATGGAGGTGTGTTGCCCACGAAGATGATCTACTGCTCGCTCTTTGTTCCGATTTGCAGACGGTCTGTTCCAGTGAGGTGCCGTGTCCCGCTGTTGATCACGTAGAGTGTTCCCATGTCGGACTATCTGGACAACCCTGCAGGAAGACTGCTGGCGCTACTGGAGTTGGCGCGCGGAACGACGCAAAGCGCATCGGCGTCTCAGCAATGGGCGACTGTATTCGAAGTGGATCAATTCAGTCCTCAGTTCTTTCGTGCGATCGCAAATGTGGCCAAGATGGCCGTTGATACCCGCATTCAAATGAAAGAAGTTGAACCTGAACTTCATGAAATTCACCTGGAGCATTTTGGTCAAGTCGACGAAGTTATCACTGCGTTTGCTCGATGTTCGACTACTGCTATGGCAGATTTCTTGGCACCACTGGACGAACGGTCTGGTATACACTCGCTAAAGGTTTGCTCAGCTATTCTTCATGGCAAGAGGTCGGAGGGGCAGCTAAGCGATTCCGAACGAGGTTCTTTGCTTGAACAGGTCTTGTCGCTGATCGAGGAGGTCGAGAACTCTGTTGACCTGCAAGGAGAAATTCTCGACTGGTTGCTTGGTCGGCTTCGCGAGATCAGACTTGTATTAGAGCATCCTGCGCAGTTCGGGATCAGAGATCTTGCAACGGTGAACGATGCGATCGTGGGCGGCCTGCAGACGAAGCGTGAAAGAATATCCGTTGTCGCGAAGAGTGGGGTAGCGAAGAAGGTGCTCGGATTGATTGTCGCCCTTGATCTCGCGATCAATCTAGGTGCAAACAGCCTGCAAATTGCACAAGCCGTGCCAGGAGAGCCTAAGCCCACGCCTGCCGTGGTTCAGATTCAGCAATATATTGAACAGTATCAAATTGGGTCGAGTAATAGTGTTCAGCAGCTTACCGTCGGTCCTAATTCGGCACCGAAAGGCGAGTTGGATTCAGCTGATAAGTAGCGAAAAGATGAGCGCCTTGCGCACGAATTGAGTGGCAGGCTGTGCCGACCAGGAATTAGTTTTGTTATGGTTAAGGTGATTTTGCGGAGCGGGGATCTGGCGGTGGGCGATTAGCGTTGACCTGCCCTCGACCGGTGTCCGTGTTTGACACATGTTGCACAAATACTCCTTCTGGATCCGGCTACGAGACATTGGGTCAATGTAGGACCCCGAAACCTGATGTACGGTAAGGGGATGTTGCACCTCGCTGAGCAAACGGACGACCCGGGTTGGTGGCAGGTGGTCCCGGCTATAATTCAATCAGTCTTCTGGGTGGCAGTCGGCACTGTCACTGTACTGACCTACTTGCATGCCAGAAAAACGATTCTTCAACCTATGAGAACAGAATTTTTTAAACGTCAAATTGAAGAGTTATCGAATGTTCTAACTTATTTTGTCGGAGCTGACGAGGGTCGTCTCCGCAGGATTTCAGGCCAGGAAGACGCTTTTTCTGCCAATGTTGCAGCGATGTACGACAGTTACACTATGGCAAAATTTTCAATGATGCCCGTCGACCCCGAATCTCGCCCGTATGCTCGAAGCAGGTGTCCATCCTCCGTATTCTCGATGGATGCCATGAACAAGCTATTCACGCATGCAAATGAGCCCGTTCGCGAAAAGCTCGATTCGGCTGACGCGGCTGAGCAAAAGAGGCGAATTCTGGCTAGGCAGCAAGGTAGATGGAGTGAGGGGTATGAGCACCTGGAGCTTCATGTGCCGCGAAAGATGGCGGAGTTCGACGAAAAGCTCGATGGCTTTATGCAGAACCCTTATATGCCAAGCTCATGCGTGTCCGCGATTAAAAATATGAAAGATAGAAATCATGAAAATCTGTCTATTCTCGGAAAATTGCTCACTGAGTGTGCGCCGGAAATGGTAGAGAATTACCCGACGATTGAAGATATTGGGAATGCAAACGACTCGTGGATATACAATCGATTTAATGATAAGGTCTTTGGGCTGGAGGAATGCGCCAGTGAGATAGTATCGTCCGTCAGGGAGCATCTGGCGGTAGACGATTTTGAGGGGCTGCGAAATAGGAAAGTAAAATCTCGGATTAAGCGGTTTGGTATATTTGCTCGATCCTGAGTGTGTCACTGTCATATGCGGGTGGAATGTTTGTTATCTTGTCAACCGGATGAAGGGAGTCTGCGGGCGCAATGTGCGCTTTCCCATGGTTATCTCGGAGTTCTCCGTCGTTGATAGGCTCATAATTTGAGTATTGTTTGACGCTGGCTGTCAGCTAAGAACTGTCATCACCGCGCGGTGAATTGCTTGTGACGCTCCGATGGTCTCGGCAGAGTTGATGGTGTGGTGCGTGCCTGCGGCGTCAGTGACGCGTGCACCGGATTCGCGCGCGACGAGTACACCGGCTGCGGTGTCCCATGGTTTGTTGGACAAGATGACGCAT
Source organism: Amycolatopsis sp. NPDC114503 (assembly GCF_055633655.1). Taxonomy (NCBI): domain Bacteria; kingdom Bacillati; phylum Actinomycetota; class Actinomycetes; order Pseudonocardiales; family Pseudonocardiaceae; genus Amycolatopsis; species Amycolatopsis sp. NPDC114503. Next base: position 65,547 of record NZ_JBVKDT010000021.1, read on the forward strand.
GCGTCTATGCGGCCCTCGGCGACGAATGCGAGGTCGAGTGCTGCCGACCCGAACATGCGGACGCGCTCTACGTTCTCGGCCAAGGCCTGGGTGATGGTGAACCGGCGGCGGTTCTTCTCTGTTGCGCCTGTGCCGGTGGCGTAGTCGCCGATGGAGACGATGGCGCGGGCGAGGCTGCCGTTGGTGCTGGCCTGGATTGGCTTGCCGTTGCAGTACGCGCCCGTCCCCTCAACCGCGGAATAGCTGAGGTCCAAGAACGGGGCGACGACGACACCGACCACGGGTTTGCCGTGGTGGACAAGTGCTAGCTGGGTCGCGCAGAGCGGTATGCCGTGTGCGAAGTTGGACGTGCCATCGATGGGGTCCAGCGCCCAGACCTGGGGTGTGCTTGGGTCAATGGTGCCGCCGCCTTCTTCTTCTCCGAGGAAGCCGATCTCCGGCGTGGCGCGTTCCAGGAACGCCCGGACCTCTCGTTGGATCCGAAGATCTAGATCAGTAACGAGGTCGCGGTCTCCCTTGGCGTGAACCTCGCCCGGCCCTTGGGTCGTCATGAGCTTGTGCCCGATCTCTACGGCTTCTTGTGCCACGGCGAGCATCGCGTCAAGGTCGTCGTTCTTCACGCGGTGACCTCCGTCGAACGCGCCCACATGGATTCGAAGACCTGGGCGAACGTGTCGAAAAGGCCGGCGGGCTTGCCTGCCTGCCGTTCCATGACCAGCGTCGGTGACTCGACACCTCGCGCGTCCGGTAGGTAGGGCTGGACTACGCAGGTGTCGTTGTCGATGACGGTGATGTTGAACCGCACAGGCTCGTCGTAGGTGCGGATCTGCAAGTTCTCTCGCGCGGGCGGGCTGAGCTTGGAGTGGAGGCGCTGCAAGGTCTGCATGTTCAGCGTCGTCAACGTGGTGAGAACGCCCGGCGGGTGACCCTCTTCGCGTTCGCGCGCCTTGATGTACTCCCCGGCAGGGTCGAGGAACAGTGCTCGGACCGTGGTGCCGTTCTCCAGCAGTTCCATGAGCGACCGGTCGGAGTACTGCTGGCACAGGGCGTTGAGCGACAGCCCGACAATGCTGATCGAGTCCGCGTCGTCGAACAGCCGGTGCGGCGGCATTTCGTGGCTGAACTCCGGCCGCGTGGTGAACACGGCGGTCACGTCGGCCATGCCCTCGGCACGGGCAACCGGTGGTGCGGCTGGCGCGGCGGGCTTGGTCGACGGCGGCTCGGGCACGAACCCGATTCCCCCGGTGTGCTCCTGGAACAGCTGCTCGGCAGTCCACCCGGGGAACATGCTCTCCAGGATCCGGCAGTGGTCGGCGTAAGGCAGGCCGCGGACGTCCCCGGAAAGCCACCGGTAGAACTGCGCCTTGCTGGGATAGCCGCCCTTCAACGTGTCGTCGATCTTGGCGGCGTGCTTGTCGTACTCGCGGCAGAACGCCCGATGGCCCTGTAGGTGCCGCTGCTTCAACAGCACCTTGAGCACGTTCGCTTTCTCGGTCGCCGGTCCCGCGTCGTGGTCCGCCATGCGACCACCGTAGCAGGCGGATGAGACAAAGACGAGACTCGATGATGGTCAGAAGTTCGGGACGAGACCTCCGCGCCATCTCGATGAAACTCCTGGTCAGCCGATTGTGTACGTAGCCGCCAGTGAGGCGGGACACAACGGTGAAGCAGGTGAATCCAACATGGCGATCAGCAAGGGCTTTCGGTTTCCGGTCGAGTTCGACGAGGCGTTCCCGCAGGGTTCGGTGATGGTTGGCGAGGTGTCGCCGGACAACGAGTGCCAGTCGCGAGAGGACCGGGCGGCAGGTCGGCCTGCTCAGCAGCGGGTCGACGAGTCGGCGGGCAAGCGGCAGTGGAAGGGGACGGTCACCGGCCTGAGCGAGCCGAACGCGAAGCGCGCGTCGTATGAGGTGACGTTTCTGGCGGATGTGCAGCCGGTGCCGACGACCAGTGAGGTTCTGCCGGGGATGCGGCCGATCGAGCTGGAGGGGCTGACGGCGGAACCGTGCGTCGCGGGCAACGCGGAGTTCAAGTACCGGTCCTGCGGCTACCGCGCGACGGGCTTCAAGGCGGTCGCGGACGGCGGCGGGTCGAGTTCGGCGCAGCAGGAGCAGACGGCTAAGGCCGCGTGACGGCGCTGACGGCGGCCTGACTGGGAGTCGCAATGGTGATCAAGAAATCGGTGAAGGCGTGGGAGGACGCGTACCGCAAGTACGGTGCCGCATCGGAATTCGCGGCTCGTGCGGGTCAGGGCGACCACGAGGCGGCGTCTGTCATGGCGCACGCTTCGTGGGTCGTCGCTGAGGCCTGGCGGGCGATCGCGGCGGAGCGTCAAGACCTGGCCTGGTGGATGTTGGCCGCGATCGAGTCCGCGGCCGAGGCATTCGAGGACCAGGCACGCCATTGGCAGCGAAAGGGAGGACAAGACGGTGCTGTTCAACGGGATCTGGACGCTTGGCCCGGAAGCGGTGGCGGGAATGCACGCCAATGGACCGGAAACCCTGCAGGAGTTGGTGTGCTGCCTCAACAAGGGCAGCCCGCTGACCGATCCGACGCAGAGACAGAAGTTCGCCCTTCGCCAACTCCGCGACGACGCGGGCCAACTGGCCGCCGTCCTCGACACACTGGCAGGACCGGCACATGACGACCAAGGCTGAACCGGCCACGCTGGAAGACGCCCACTCCTCCGCAACGGCTCGGCGTCCCGCGTCCGGCGCGGCCCGTTCGGAATGGGTGGCATTCCACCTGGCGAACGCGGGGATGTATCGGACCGTCGCGGACTTCGACCGCTGGCACCACCACGAAGCCCTGTACTGGGCCGACTACGAAGAACGTCAAGCGGCAAGACTTTCCTCCCCGTCCGAGGAGGGAGAGCCCGGAAAGAAATAGTCCACATTAGACGAACGAAAGTTCAACAACGGTAAGAAAAACGCACGCTCGGACGTGCGGCCCTCAAAGCCGCCTCATTCAAACGCATGAAAAACGGGACGGCGGCCGAGGAATTCCCTCGACCGCCGTCCCGTGCCTAGTGGGTCGTCACCTGCTGACCTTGAACGGCCCGGTGACGGCCACCCGCATCACACGTCGTAGTACAGCGAGAACTCGTACGGGTGCGGACGAAGCCGCAGCGGGTCGATCTCGTTCTCGCGCTTGTACTGGACCCACGTCTCGATCACGTCGGGCGTGAAGACGCCGCCCTCGAGCAGGTAGTCGTGGTCCTGCTCCAGCGTGTCCAGCACGGTGCCCAGGTCGCCCGGGACCAGCTTGACGTTCTTGGCCTCCTCGGGCGGCAGCTCGTAGAGGTCCTTGTCGATCGGCTCCGGCGGCTCGATCTTGTTCTTGATGCCGTCGAGCCCGGCCATCATCATCGCGGAGAACGCCAGGTACGGGTTGCCCGAGGAGTCCGGGCAGCGGAACTCGGCGCGCTTGGCCTTCGCGTTGTTGCCGGTGATCGGGATGCGCACGCAGGCGGAGCGGTTGCGCTGCGAGTACACCAGCGAAACCGGCGCCTCGAAGCCCGGCACCAGGCGGTGGTAGGAGTTCACCGTCGGGTTGGTGAAGGCCAGCAGGCTCGGCGCGTGCTTGAGCAGGCCGCCGATGTAGTGCCGCGCCGTGTCGGACAGGCCCGCGTAGCCGGACTCGTCGTGGAACAGCGGCTGGCCGTCCTTCCACAGCGACTGGTGGCAGTGCATGCCCGAGCCGTTGTCGCCGGCGAGCGGCTTCGGCATGAACGTCGCGGTCTTGCCCGCGGCGAACACGGTGTTCTTCACGATGTACTTGAACAGCTGCAGGTCGTCGGCAGCGTGCAGCAGCGTGTTGAACTTGTAGTTGATCTCCGTCTGACCAGCCGTGCCCACCTCGTGGTGCGCGCGCTCGATCTCGAAGCCGGAGTTCGTCAGCTGGCGGACGATGTCGTCGCGCAGGTCGGCGAAGTGGTCGACCGGCGGGACGGGGAAGTAGCCGCCCTTGAACTTCGTCTTGTAGCCCTGGTTCCCGCCCTCGGTGTCGGCGCCGGTGTTCCACCAGCCCTCGATCGAGTCGATCTCGTGGAACGACAGGTGCTCGGCGTCCTCGAAGCGGACCGAGTCGAAGATGTAGAACTCCGCCTCGGGGCCGAAGAAGACGTTGTCGGCGACGCCGTACTCCGCGATGTACTGCTCGGCCTTGCGCGCGATGTTGCGCGGGTCGCGGCTGTAGGCCTCACGGGTGAACGGGTCGTGCACGAAGAAGTTCAGCGAGAGCGTCTTCGCCTTGCGGAACGGGTCGATCCGCGCCGTCTCGGGGTCCGGCAGCAGCAGCATGTCGGACTCGTGGATCGACTGGAAGCCGCGCACCGAGGAGCCGTCGAAGGCGAGGCCCTCTTCGTACGCCTCCAGGTCGAACGCCTTGGCCGGCACCGTGAAGTGCTGCATGACGCCCGGCAGGTCGCAGAACCTGACGTCGATCGACTCGACCTTCTCGTCGGCGATGAGGCGCTGAATGTCGTCTGGAGTAGTGGGCACCCTCGGTGACTCCTTCTCGTTCGTTACCGGCGGCTGTACTCTCTTCGGCTCACGCTAAGAGGGCGGTGTTGCCCGACCGTCACCCGAATGTTTCGCCGGTGTTAACGGGCTCCCGTCACTGCCCAGTCGACCAGGCCGGATGTGGTCCGCGCCACCGGCATACCCTGGACGGGTGGCGAGATGGACGGGTGAATGGCTGCCGGGCGCTGGCGACGGCTCCACCACTGCGGGCCCGCGCGAGGCCCCGAAGTGGCGCGGCGAGTCGATGGGCCTGCCCGAATCCGGCGTGGGCTCGGTGGCCGGCGGCGGTCCGCGCTTCCTCGCGCTGGTCGTCGACCTGGTGCTCGCGTCCCTGATCACCGCCCTCTTCGTGCGCTACGACCTGCAGAACGCCGCCGCGATGCAGACGTTCAACCTCTGGGCGGGCGCGGTCTGGGCGGTCATCACGGTCGCCCCGGTGACGTTCTTCGGCTTCACCCCCGGCATGACCGTCCTGGGCATCCGGGTGGCCCGCCTGGACGGCGCGACCATGGTCGGCGCGTGGCGTGCGCTGGTGCGGATGGTGCTGACGGCGCTGCTGCTCCCGCCGCTGGTGCGCAACGCCGACGGCCGCAACTGGCTCGACCGCGCGACCAACACCGTCGTCATCCGGATGCGCTGACGCCGGTCGGAGACGCGCACGGCGTCGGCCGGACCTGCTCAAGCCGCGCTTGTTTCGAAAACAAAAGAACCCCCGGCCGCAGCGGGCCGGGGGTTCTCGGTAAGCAGCGTCAGCGACGGCGGATGGTGCGCTGCACGTTCCGCATCTTCGCGCCCGCGGGCATCGGCCCCTTCGGCATCGCCGCGCCGCGCGAGCCGAGAGCGGCCAGCTTCGCTTCGAGGGCGTCGATCTGGGCCGGCTTGAGGTTGCGCGGCAGCTTCGTCAGGTGCGACTGCAGCTTCTTGAGCGGGACCTGCTTGTCCTCGTGGCCGATCGTGACGTCGTAGATCGGGGTGTCGCCGACCAGCCGGGACACGCGCTTCTTCTCCTGCGCGAGCAGGCTCTTCACCCGGTGCGGGGCGCCTTCGGCCACGAGGATCACGCCGGGGTGGCCGAGCACGCGGTGGACGGCGTCGAGCTGGGTCGTCGCGGCGACGGTCGGCGTGACCTTCCACTTCCCGCGCAGGTTCTCCAGCGCCCAGGCGGCCGCGCCGGGCTGGCCGTCGGCCTTCCCGTAGACCGTGCGCTGCACGCGCCTGCCGAAGATGATCACGGCGAGCAGGATGCCGAGCACGATGCCCAGCGGCAGCAGCGTCCACTGGATGTCGAAGATGAACCCGATGCCGAAGAGCACACCGGCGACGACCACGATCGAACCGACCATCCAGGGGATGAGCATCGGGTCTTCGCGGCGCTGCATCTTGAACGCCTCGAACAGCTGGCCGCGCCGTGCCTTGCTCGCAGCGCGCTTTTCCCGCTTGGCCTGCTTGGCCGCTTCCTTGTCCTGCTTGCCCGCCATATGACCAGGATACGGCCGCGTGCCCGGCCGGGAATCCGTCGGCCCCCTCTGCGAGGATCGCGGGGTGGCCATCGCATCGTCTCCCCAGAGCCGGCAGAGCCGCGCGGGCCTGCTCGACGGGCTTGATCCCGAGCAGCGCGCCGCCGCGGCGGCCCCCCGCGGTCCCGTGTGCGTCCTCGCCGGCGCGGGCACCGGCAAGACCCGGACGATCACGCACCGCATCGCCCACCTGGTGCAATCGGGCCACGTCTCGCCCGGGCAAGTACTGGCCGTCACCTTCACCACGCGCGCCGCGGGGGAGATGCGCACCCGGCTGCGCGGACTCGGCGTCGACGCGGCGCAGGCGCTGACGTTCCACGCCGCCGCCCGCCGTCAGCTCCGCTACTTCTGGCCGCGGGTCGTCGGCGACCGGCCGTGGGACCTGATCGACAACAAGTTCCGGCTCGTCGCCCAGGCCGCCCAGCGCGTCCGGCTGAGCACCGAGACCGAGGTGCTGCGCGACCTGGCGAGCGAGATCGAGTGGAGCAAGGCGTCGCTCGTGTCGCCGGACGACTACCCCTCGGTCGCCGCGCGGATGCAGCGCGACACCCCCGCGCCGGTCGCGCAGGTCGCCGAGGTCTACCGCTGGTACGAGGAGCTGAAGACGAACGCGCAGGTCCTCGACTTCGACGACCTGCTCCTGCAGACCACCGCGGTGCTGGAGAAACACGACGCGGTCGCCGCCGAGTTCCGCGACCGGTACCGCTGCTTCGTGGTCGACGAGTACCAGGACGTCACGCCGTTGCAGCAGCGGCTGCTCGACGCGTGGCTAGGCGGCCGCGACGACCTCACTGTCGTCGGCGACGCCAACCAGACCATCTACTCCTTCGGCGGCGCCTCGCCGAAGTCGCTGCTGGAGTTCACGCGGCGGTTCCCGGAGGCGACCGTCGTGCGCCTCGAACGCGACTACCGGTCCACGCCGCAGGTCGTCGCGCTGGCGAACCGCGTGATCGGCGCCGCGCGCGGACGTCCGGCCGGTTCGCGGCTGAAGCTCATCGGACAGCGGCCGGAGGGTCCGGAGCCGAGGTTCGCCGAGTACGAGGACGAGGCCGCCGAGGCCAGCGCGGTCGCCCGCCGGGTCCGAGAACTGCTCGACGCGGACGTGTCGGCCAGCGAGATCGCGGTGCTGTTCCGGGTGAACGCGCAGTCGGAGGCTTACGAGCAGGCGCTCACCGAAGCCGGGATCCCGTACCTGGTCCGCGGCGGCGAGCGGTTCTTCCAGCGCACCGAGGTGCGGCAGGCGATGTCGGCCTTGCGCACAGCGTCGATGGAGTCGACCTCGCTGGAGCTGGTCACCGCGGTGCGCTCGGTGCTCGCGCGGGTCGGGCTCACCGAGCAGCCGCCGTCCGGCGGAGCGGCGAAGGAGCGGTGGGACGCGCTGCTCGCGCTGGTGGAACTGGCCGAGGAGCTGGCGGCGTCGGTCGAGGACGCGGACCTGCCGCGATTCGTCGCGGAGCTCGAACAGCGATCGGTGGCGCAGCACCCGCCGACCGTCGAAGGCGTCACGCTCGCCTCGCTGCACGCGGCGAAGGGGCTCGAGTGGGACGCCGTGTTCCTCGTCGGGCTGTCTGAGGGCACCATGCCGATCCTGCACGCGGACGGCGACGATGCCGCGATCGAAGAAGAACGGCGACTGTTCTACGTCGGGGTCACGCGGGCTCGGGAGCATCTGTCCCTGTCGTGGTCGCTCTCGCGCGGGCAGGGCCGGGGACGCAACCGGCGACGGTCGCGGTTCCTGTACGGGCTGATCCCGGAGGACCACCCGGCCGCGCGCATCGCCCGTTCGCAGCAGGTGTCGAAGCCCGGCTCGAACGTCGCGCGCTGCCGGCTGTGCGGCGGTCCGCTGGTGCAGACCATGGAGGTCAAGCTGGGGCGGTGCGGGAAGTGCCCGTCCACAGTGGATGAGGATCTGCTGGAGAAGCTGAAGACCTGGCGCGGGGAGCGTTCGCGGGAGTTGAAGGTCCCGGCGTTCGTCGTGTTCACTGACGCGACGCTGATGGCGATCGCCGAACAACGGCCGACCGACGACGGCGCGCTGGTGTCGATCTCCGGGATCGGCGCGACGAAACTGGAGCGGTTCGGCGCGGAAGTGCTCGACGTGGTCCGCGCGTCGATGCGATCTTGACCGCGTCTTCGCGGTGATCGATGCGGCGAACCTGCTGCTAGGGGGCGATCTTCGTCTCTTCGGCAGAGATTTGGGAAAATAAGTTGCCCCGGTTGTGCCGGGGCGCATAACCTGCGTAGGCACCCGGGCGAGAGCCCGGTCTGGGGATGGAAACGACGGCTGCCGCTTCGCGCGGCGCAGTCCGACAGAGAAAGGCGGTGCCGGTGAAATGATCAGCAATCTGATGCACACGAACCCTGGCACCGGTCTGTCGCTGTGCATGACCGTCGCCGCCCCGCGCCAGGGCACCGGTGTGTCCATGTTCGCGCACGTCGACGGAACGCGTCGTCACATCGACGGATTGCGTCGCATCGAGCGCAACGGGGCCCCGGCCGGCATCACTCTCGCGACCGCCGCCGTTGTTGCCGCGTACCCGCAGGTTGATGTCGATCTGCCGACCATCAAGCAGTTCCGTGTTCCGTTGTCGATACGGGAGCGAAGTTCCTGACCTAGTCAGGACTCAAGGCTCACGAAGGCCGCGGAACCGGTAACCCGGATCCGCGGCCTTCGTGTTTTTGTGGCTGCACAACAAGAAGGAACAAGTTGTCCAGTTCGATCGCCCACCGCCACACCACCACCGAATCGCAAAGGAGCATGGAAATGTCGTCTGCCATCGCCCTCGCCGAGGGCCCCTTAGCCGAAGGGTTCGACATCGGCGACCTGCTCGACGGGGTCGCTGAACCCGAACTCCCCTGCCGCTCGCGCGACGCGGACCTCTGGTTCGCCGAATCGCCCGCGGAACTCGAGCGGGCCAAGGCATTCTGCGCCGCCTGCCCGGTCCGCGAGGCCTGCCTCGCGGGAGCACTCGCCCGGCGTGAGCCGTGGGGTGTCTGGGGAGGGGAGATCTTCGAGCGCGGTGCGGTGATCGCGCGCAAGCGGCCCCGTGGTCGTCCGCGCAAGAACGCCGCCCTCGAACCCGCCGCCGCAGCCCGGAGCGCCGCCGCATGACCGTCGACCTCATCACCACGCGCGATTTCGAGGCCCGCACCGGAAAACCGGTCCGCGTGCAGCCGAAACCCAAGCAGAACAAGTCTCAGGAGATCACGAAGATGTTGCTTCACGAAGAACTGTCCCGAGCGCGAATACGCGACCTGATAACCGAATGCGAAACCCAACGCCCATGGCGCCAAGCGCGAGCCGCGCGCCGCTGGTCGCGGGTAGCCCGCTGGGCGACCAGCCGAGCGGAGCGATACCAACCACCCAATTAACGGTGACTCAGTCCGGCCAGGCGGGCCTAGCTTCGGCTGGTCTCGCCTGGCCCGCCTGGCTCGCCTGGCCTGGCCTGGCGCGGCCGACTGGCCTGGCGCGGCCGACTGGCCTGGCGCGGCCGACTGGCCTGGCTGGCTCGCCTGACCCGGCTAGCTCAGCCTGACCGGCCTGGCTTGGCCCGGCCCGGCCTGGCTTGGCCCGGCCTGGCTTGGCCTGGCCCGGCGCGGCCGACTGGCCTGGCTCGGCTGGCCCGCCCGGCCTGACCGGCTTGGCTGACTCGCTTGGCTCGGCTGGCCTGCCCGGCCCGGCCCGGCCCGGTCTGCCCGGCCTGCCCGGCTGCCCGGCCTGCCCGGCCTGCCCGGCTGCCCGGCCTGCCCGGCTGACCGGCTTGGCCCGCTTGGCTCGGCTGGCTGCCTCGGCCTGGCTCGGCTAACCCCGTCTGGCCCGGCCGCTGCCCCTGTGTCCGGGAGCCGATGCCCGCCACCAGGATTGCCTCCAATCCTGGGTGGCGAGCGTCGGCCGCCCGGGCGTTGATCCCGCCTCCCGCACGATTCCGCGCTGCCCGGCTCATCCCGGGCCGCGCGGATTCGGTCAGGTTCGGTCGCCCGATCACCCGGCTGCGAGCCAGGCGATCGGACGCCCGTCGCCCTGATTCGCCCTACCCAACCGGCTCGGGCGGCGAGCATCCAGCAACGGTTTTCGCGGTGAGCGACCGCGCAAGCGCATTGCCCATGGGGAGGGGCAGGCGTCCGCGCGACCATTCCGCCGCTGATTCACGACTTCGCCGGAACGAGCCTGGACGGTCTGTCGGGGGACCGTCCAGGCTCGTTCTCGTCCGGGCCCGCGGACGGGTGTTTCAATGAGCCCGTGTCCGGACATACGCACGACCACATCGACTGGGCTGACCGGCTGGTTCTCCTCCGTGCAGCCGACACCCTCGACGCTCCCGCGCAAGCCGCGATCGCAGCCCGCCTGATCGAGAAACTCCCCGCCAACCCGACGGTGATCGACCTGGGCTGCGGTGCCGGCGGAATGAGCACCCACTTCGCCCAAACCCTGGCCACCCAGCACGGCGGCACAATCATCCTGGTCGACGCGACTCCCGAATTGCTCCACGAGGCCGAGCGCGCCGTACGAGCCGCCGCCGACGGAGCTGCCGGGGATGCGGAATCAGCCGGAGGCGCCACACCGAAAGTCGAGGTTCGTGCGATCGTCGCCGATCTCGCCGACGGTGCCTTGCCCGACTTGCTTCCCGCCGCGGATCTCGTGTGGGCGTCGCGCGTGGTGCATCATCTTCCGGACCAGCAGGCCGCGATTGGCACGCTTGCCGCTGTCGCGCGGGCTGGTGGCGTGGTCGCTCTCGCTGAGGGCGGGTTGTCTTTTTCTTGCCTCCCTTGGGATCTCGGAGTCGGACGGCCCGGCCTAGAGGACCGGCTGCAGGCCGCGCAGGCTGAGTGGTTCGTCGGAATGCGCGAGGGCATCGACGGTGCCGTGCCGATGCCGTACGGCTGGACAGTCGCGCTCGAACGGGCCGGGCTCGCCGACGTCAGCTCGTTCAGTGCGTTGGTGGACCACCCCGCACCTGGCCCGGACGGTCTCGCCGACTATGTGCACCACCACCTTTCCCGTCTCGCGACGCACGGTGCCGACCATCTCGCGGAGGAAGACCGCGCGACGCTGGCTTCTTTGCTCGATCCGGACAGCTCCCATTACCTCGGCAAACGCCGCGATCTCTTCCTGCTCGGCGCGCGAACCGTGCACCACGGACGTCGACCGTGACCGCGCCCGACCCGACGTGCTCCTGGTGCGGCCGAGCACGTGCTGCCGAAACGGACGCGCTCGCGGCCCTGGCCTGGGTCAGCACCAAGGAAAACGGCGAGCAGCGCTGGCTCTGCCCGGACTGCGCGCGCAACCACGTCCGGGACATCGAGGGCAAGCTGCCCGACGAATACTGGTGATCGGGCGCGCAATGAGCCCCAGGCTGTCGGGCGAGCGTTCGTGACCGGGCTGCGTGCTCAACGACGGACGGCTGGATGCCTTTGAGCACTGGTCATTCAGCTCGCGCGCAACGACCGCGGGGGACGCTGAAGCAAAGTTGCCTGCCGGGCGCTGATGGCAGCGCGCGGGTCCTCGCGTCGTCTTGCCTGTGCGTCAGATCTGGGTCATGCGGCATTTCCTGTCTTGTAGACAGCGCGCACTTTCGGGCGAGGAGTGCGCGCCGCATGGCGGTACGCGTTGAGAAGCTCAGCGCTCATCTCCTCTGATGAATCCCGGAGTTGGCGTGGGGTGCACCGAAACAGCACGGTCCCGGTTGCGGCCAGGGCTAGGTGGCTGAAGTCGTCGGGACCTGCTCCGGTGCGGTAGCGCCAGGCGAGGCCGATTTCGTCCCACCAAGCGTCTGCGGTACCGAGCCGGCGGCCGCGGCGATCGCAGACTGCGACGTTCCATTGCGGGGTGGGCAGCGGGGTTCGTTGGAGGACACGGAGTGCTTGTCCGTGCGCGAAGGTTTCTTGGTCGTCGAGGCTGCGCAGGACTGTGCGTACGGCCGCTGAGCCGCGCTGGTTTCCGTTGTCCAGTTCGCGCGTCAGCTCGGCGCGGTCCGCCAGACCCCAATACAGCGGCAGCGAGACCAGTCTTGCGATCTCGTCCGGATCGTTTTCCCGCCTGGCCAGGTCGAGAGCGGCGCGGGCGGCGCTTGCGTAGGGCAGGCCCTCGATCAGGATTGCCTCAGGCATTCGAGCGGTGCGGTACGTGATGATGCTCGGTTCGCTGGCGGGCCTTCGGTTGTGTGGCACCAGGAGATGGATTTCCGGGGTCCGCGGATGGCTGATTCCGTGTGCGCACAACGCATCTGTGCCGGTGATGACGGTTCCGGGGCCATACCGGGCAACGGCTGCGTGCAGGAGTTCTTCTCGGCTCGGAGGTTTGTCGTGCACGAGGTAGACGCCGGAATACACCTGTCGCCACGGGCCGCCCGGGCCGGAGAGCTGGGCGGCTCTTCGATCGGAAATTCCCGCGACGCGCAGATGCCGTCGATGGAGAACTCCATGCGAGACCAGGTCACCGAAAGCGAGGGAATCTGTGCTTGTCGTAGTCGTCATACATCGAGAATGACGGCTTGATCAACTCCGCGAAACCACCTTGCGCAATCTGTGGACAACTCGGAGTTGCGCTCTCGCCTTGTGGATAACTCAGCCGGCGAACCCGGGCTGCCACCGTTCCACGATGCCGCGAGCGGGGATCTCGGCGTCGAGTTGGCAGAGGATGCCGGTCGATCCCGCCGTGACCCGGTGGATCATCAGGTACTCCGGCGGCAGGTTCAGCGAGCGGCCGACGTGGAAGTCGTTGCCCCGGGAGTCGCCGACGCGCCCCGCCTGCCGTTGCATCCAGCGGCGCGTGAAATGGAACGTCGGCTCGGCCAGCGGCTCGGTGAACGGCGCGAGGTAGGCGAGCACCTCGTCCGCTTCCAGCGACGAATCCGCCCGCACGAAACCGTTTTCGCGCAGCAGTCGCATCAGCTCGTCGGAGTGGCCGTCCAGGGCGAGTCGCGTGATTTCGCCCAGGTGCCGCGGAATTCCGTGCGGCAGCTTCGCGACGCCACCGAAGTCGATCACGCACAGCCTGCCGTCGTCGGCGAGCATGAAGTTGCCGGGGTGCGGGTCGGAGTGCAGCAGATGCGCCCGCGCCGGCGACGAGTAGTGGAACTCCGCGAGCAGCCGTCCGGCGAGGTCGCGGGTGGCCGGATCGCCGTCCGAGATGATCTTGGCCAGCGGGGTGCCGGTGGCCCACTCGCTGACCACGACCTTCGGCGCGCTCGCCACGACGCGCGGGATCAGGAATTCGGGGTCGCCCTCGAATGCCTTCGCGAAGGCGCGCTGGTTGTCGGCTTCGGCGAGGTAGTCGAGCTCCTCGTCCATCCGCTCGGCCAGCTCCGTGAGCAGCGGTTTCACGTCGGTGCCCGGGACGAAAGCCTGGAACAGCCTGCTGAAGCGCTGCAGCTGGCGCAGGTCGCTGCGCAGCGCCTCGTCGGCACCGGGGTACTGGACCTTGACCGCCACCTCGCGACCGTCGTGCCAGGTCGCGCGGTGCACCTGGCCGATGCTCGCCGCGGCGGCCGGCTCGTCGTCGAAGTGCGAGAACCGTCCGACCCAGGACCGGCCCAGCTGCTCGGCGAGCACGCGGTGGGTCTGCCGGGCAGGCATCGGCGGCGCGGCCGACTGCAGCTTCGTGAGCGCTTCCCGATACGGCTGCGCCATGTCGTCCGGCACCGCGGCCTCGAAGACGCTCAGCGCCTGCCCGAACTTCATCGCGCCGCCCTTGAGCGTGCCCAGCACCTCGAACAGCTGCTCAGCGGCCTTGGCCGAGAGCGTCGCGCTCACCTGCTCAGCGCTCTGCCCGGCCAGCCGCTTGCCCCAGCCGCCCACAGCTCGTCCGGCGATGCCGAGCGGAAGGCTCGCCAGCTTCGCGGTACGGGCAGCGCCGCGACGCGGCATGGCGGAATCGCGGTCTCCGGTTCGGTCGCGAAAGTCGGTCACCCTGCGATTCTGCCTTGATGAGCGCGACGTCCGCAGCCTGCTTACCGCACCCAGGTGTGTCCTACGTCTCTTGCAGCACCTCCTCGGGCACCTCTTGCGCCGGTAACGGACCTTCTTCCACGGGAACGGGCGCACCGCAGCCGCAGTCCGGGTGCGGCTCCCAGTTCTTGCGGTGCAACTTTCCGTCGAAGTTGTCGATCTCCAGCGTGGCGTTCCAGGTCGGCGGCGGAGTTTCGCTCGGCGAGAGCAGCCGCATCGCCTGCGCGACGGCGAGCGAGGCGCAGGCGTGCACGGCGCCCAGGTCCGCTCGTGGAATCCGGCCTACCAGCTGCGTCGCGATCCTTGGCCACGACAGATCAGCGTCGGTCCGGTGCAGGTCACAGCAGCGGAGGCAGGCGCTGCGACCAGGCACGACGAGCGGCCCGACGATGCCCGTGCCCTCGCACACCCGGACCGGCAGGTGGGAGGTGGCGGAGTCGACCAGTTCGGCTACTTCTTCCGGCGGCGGGACGAGTGTGTCGGTGAGCAGCACGAGGTCGGGGAGGCGTCGCTGGTTTCGGGCGGTGGTGACGTCGGGCGCGACCCGCGCGACGACGGTCCGGATCGCGCGTTGCCTCGGTTGGCCCAGCTCAGCAGGCGTGAACCCGGAGCCGAGGTCGGCTTCGGTGACCGTGCCGGACGCCCGGATGTCGAGGTGTCCGACTCCGGACGCCGCGAGCAGCGCGGCGACTGCCACGGCGATCCGTCCGCTGCCATGGACCGCGATGAGGCTCTGCCAGCGACGGTCCGTGAGTGCTGGCTGGTAGTGCCGGGCTCGCAGCGACCACAACCCGGTCTCGACCCGTTTCGCGCTCTTCTTCGCCGCTTCCGTGACCAAACCGAGCGCGGACAGCTGTTTCAGCAGCAGCTGGAACTGCTCCCGGTGTTCGCCTACAGCGAGCAGGACGTCCTCGAGGCCCCGCCGTCCGTCGAGCCTGCGGACGCTGTCGACGATCGGAGCGGGCAGGCCGTTGGCGACGATGCCGTGGCGGGGGTCGAGGCCGAACTGGATCTCGTTGCCGTCGCGTTCGAGCACGTGGATGCCCGGAAGCAACGTCGGATAAGCCGGGAGGAGCACATCCGGCGGCGGAACACTGGACAGGGTCATGCGGCCAGCTTGGCAGCTCCGGAACTCCACTCGCGGGTGAGAAGCTGAGTTGTCCACAGGGAAATCTACTTGTGGACAACTCAGGGCTGTGACCTTTCGGCGCTCCAAGTTGTCGGTGCTGAGCCTTACCGTTGTCGAGTGGTCGAAGCACGGATGCCCTCACTGAGAGGCAGGGGCGAGAAGGCCCCGTCGGACACTTCTCAACACAAGGTCGAGGTGCGGCGCAGCCAGCGCAGGCACCGGACGGTCACCGCGTACTGGAACGAGGACACCCTGGTGGTCCTCATCCCGGCACGGATGACCAGCGAGGAAGAGAAACACTGGGTCGCGGAGATGGAGCGCAGGCTGCTGCGCTCGGGAGGACGGAAGGCAGCGCCGCCCAAGGCGTCGGATGCGGCGTTGCTGGCGCGCTGTGCCCTGCTCGGGGCGAAGTACCTGGACGGAAAAGCGCTGCCGGCCAGCGTGCGGTGGGTGCCGCCGATGCGCACCAGGTGGGCATCGTGCACGCCGGTGGACGCGACCATCCGGGTCAGCGATCGGCTCCAGCGGGTGCCGCAGTGGGTGCTGGATTACGTGCTGATCCACGAGCTGGCGCATTTGAAGGAGCCGGGGCACGACGCGGCGTTCTGGACGCTGGTCAACCGGTATCCGAAGACGGAACGGGCGATCGGGTATCTGGAGGGGCTTTCGGCGGCGGCTGGGTGGGGGATTTCGGAGGAGGACTGAGGGGGTGGGGACGCGTTGGAGAGTCAGCGGCCAGTGCGGCTGGCGAGAAGTCCGGGGGAGGGCGTGGCCTGCGGCGACGGGCTGAGGATTTCGCAAGAGGGCTAGGCGCACGGCTGTCGTGGTCCGGAGTGAGGACGAGACGGCTGCAGGGCTTCCGGAAAACGGGGCTTCCGGAAAGCGGGCAGCCGTCTGCGGGCAGACGAAAGCCGCAGCGGATTGGCAATGACCCGCAGCGGATTGGCAATGACAGGAAGCCGCGAAGGCGAGCGTGTGCGGAGAGGGCTGCTGGCCGTACAAACGCCACGCGGACCGCCTCAACCAGGTGAGACGGTCCGCATGGTGGGTGTGAACGGCAGCGCAGCCAGGGCAGGCGGCCTCAGGAAGGCGAGTTCCCCTCGTCCTTCGGGGTCTCGTCGCCCTTGTCGGCGGAGCCAGCGTCGGAGTCCTTAGCCCTGCCAGCCCCGCCAGCCTCGTCGCCGCCCTCGGCGGCCGACTTGCTCTCGCGGGCCTCGCGCTCGGCCTTCTCCGTCCGCTCCAGCTCCGCGATCGGGTCCAGGTCCGACGCGAGAGCCGCCGGTTCGGACATGCGGTCGGCGAAGTCCAGGGGCTCGTCCAGGTCTTCGGCGGTCGGCATGAGGTCGGGGTGGGACCAGAGGCCGTCGCGCTTTTCCACGCCGTGGCGGTCTTCCACGAGCTTCCACAGGGACGACGCGGCGCGCATCCGGCGCGGGCGGAGTTCGAGGCCCACCAGGGTCGCGAAGGTCTGCTCGGCGGGACCGCCGGTCGCGCGGCGGCGGCGCAGCGTTTCGCGCAGGGCTTCGGCTCCGGGGAGGCGGTCGCCGATGGCCTCCGCCACCACCACGTCTACCCAGCCTTCTACCAGCGCCAGCAGGGTTTCCAGGCGCTTCAGGGCGGCCTGCTGCTCGGGGGTGGTCTGGGGCTCCAGCAGGCCGGACGACATCGCTTCTTCGATGCTCGCCGGGTTCGCCGGGTCGATGCTTCCGGCCAGGGACTCCAGCGCGGAGGTGTCGACGGTGATTCCGCGGGCGAACTCCTCGACCGTCGCCAGCAGACGCTGCCGCAGCCACGGCACGTGCGCGAACAGGCGCTGGTGCGCGGCCTCGCGCGCGGCCAGGAAGACCAGCACCTCGCTGGCGGGCAGCTCCAGGCCCTCAGTGAACTTCTCGATGTTCGCCGGCAGCAGCGCCGACGTCGTGGCCTCGCCGAGCGGCAAGCCGACCTCGGTCGACGTGAGCACTTCCTGCGCGAGCTGCGCCAGCGCGTTGCCGAGCTGGGACCCGAACGCCATGCCGCCCATCTGGCCCATCATCGACAGCAGCGGACCCGCCGCCTGCTTGGCCTCCTCGGGCAGCGCCTGCATCCACGCGCCGGACACCTGCTGCGCCACCGGATCGCACAGCCGCTGCCAGGTCGGCAGCGTCTTCTCGACCCAGGTGCGCGCCGACCACGAGACGGTCGACGTCGCGCCCGCGGGGAGGATCGTCGCCGCGTCGAGCCACAGTTCCGCCAGGTGCGCGGCGTCGCGCACGGCACTGGCGGAGTCGCCGCCTTCGGAGGTGAAGCCGAGCTTGGCGTCGTCCCGTCCGCTCAGGTTCTGGAGTGCGATCTGCTTCGCCAGGTCGTAGTTGACCGGCCCGCTCGACGAGCCCGCCTGGCTCAGCATCTGGCCCAGCTGGCTCAGCATCTGCCCGAGCTGGTTGAACGCCTCGGCTCCGCCGGGCTGGCCCGGGTTCGAGGGGTCGTTGTCGCCTCGCTTGTCGGGATCGGGCGGTCCGAAGCCGAACGGGGGATTGCTCATAGCTCCACCGTACGCGGGTAGGACTCGGCTCAGCGCGTCAACCGTGGCCTTCACCGGGAAGCGAACACAGTCACCGTACGCTGTCGCTCGTGACAAAACCGGACGAGGACACCGCGAACCAGTCCCGCCGCGCCGAGCCGTCGCGCGCGCCGGCCCGCAGCGACCGGCGGATGACCCGCCGCGGATGGACGATGCTGGTCAGCGGCGTGCTGTTCCTGGTGTTCGTCGTGGCCGGGTTCCTGGTCCAGGTGCCGTATGTCGCGATCAGCCCCGGACCCACCTACGACACCCTCGGCCGCGACGCCGCGGGCAACCCGGTGATCCAGGTCAAGGGACAGCAGACCTACGGCACCAGCGGCGAACTGCGGATGACCACCGTCTCGCTCAACGACGGCATCAACCTCTTCACCGCGCTCGGCCTCTGGGCCAGCGGCCGCTACGCGCTCGCGCCGCGCGAGGAGTACTACAAGCCGGGCGAGACCAACGAGCAGGTCAAGCAGGAGAACATCCAGCAGCTGCAGAACTCGCAGAGCAACGCCCAGGTCGCCGCCCTGCGCCACCTCGGCTATCCGGTGCAGGTCGTCGCGAAGCAGATCGTGTCCGGCAGTCCGGCCGACCACATCCTCGCCCCCGGCGACAAGCTCATCGCGGTCAACGGCAAGCAGGTCCGCGAGGCCGCCGAGGTCGCCGCCTCGATCGCCAACACCAAGCCGGGCGATTCGGTCCAGGTCACCTTCCAGCACCTCGGCCAGCCGGAACGCACCGTGCCGGTCACGCTCGCCCAGCGCGAGGACCGCACTCAGGGCTTCCTCGGACTGACCGCCGTCGACCGCGCGGTCGCGCCGTTCTCCGTCGACATCTCGCTGCAGGACGTCGGCGGCCCGTCGGCCGGGCTGATGTTCACCCTCGCGATCATCGACCGGCTCACCCCGCCCGGAAAGCCGGGCAGCGACCTCGCGGGCGGCAGGCACATCGCGGGCACCGGCGAGATCAGCGAGACCGGCCAGGTCGGGCCGATCGGCGGGATCTCGTTCAAGGTCGTCGGAGCGAAGGAAGCGGGCGCGACCGACTTTCTCGTCCCCGAGCACAACTGCGCCGAGGCCAAATCAGCCGCGCCGGAAGGGCTCAACCTCATCAAGGTGTCGACGCTCGACGACGCGCTCAAGCAACTGGACAACCTGAAGGCCGGTCGACCGACAGCGCACTGCTGACCGGATCACAGACACAGTGAAGGCCCCCTCGAACTTCGAGGGGGCCTTCACTGTTGGGGCAAGATCAGGGCTGCAGGGTTGTCTTCAGCGCGTCCACCAGATTCGGCGCGAGATCCGGGCTTTCCACCAGCTCGTCGACCGCGTTCTCGTCCTCGTCGCCCGGCTGGACGCCGCGCAGCCGCATGACGCAAGCCGCGTCGCCTTCGCGCAGGACGGCGGCGACGAGACGGGCCTCGGTGCGGCGCGGGTGGTCCGCGGCGGCGCGGCGGAGGCTTTCGGCGTCCGCCTCGGCGATTCCTTCGAGTTCCGCCTCGACGTCCGGGGGCAGCACGATGATTTCCTGCGCCAGCGCGCATCCGACCACGATGTCCGGCCACGCGATCCGGCCGAGCGATTCGGCGAGATCGCCGTCCGGCAGCGCCTCCTGGGCCACCGGGGTCAGCGGGTTCGAACGGTCGAGCTGACCGGCCAGTTCGGGCTGTTCGTCCAGCAGCGCGGCGGTCGGCACCAGCGCGAACAACTGCGGCGGCTGGTTCCAGCCCGCGGCGGCGACGAACTCTTCGACTTCCCGGGCCAGCCCGGCGACAGGGTGGGCGGCAGACGGCTCACTCGGTGGCATGGCGACCATCGTGTCAGGCGTCTCCGCGACGCGCCGCGCGTGCCCGGTTTGGGTGGTCCCGGGAACTCAGGGCACCGTCCGTAGAGTTAGAGGTCACGGGGACACAGCTGTCCCCGGCGAACGTGTTCACGAAGACAGGAGCATTGCCGTGGCGACTCGGCCCCCGGTGAGCCTGAAGCTGTCCCGGCGCAGCCGGATCCTTCTCATCATCGCCGCGGTGATCGTGCTGGCCCTGCTGGCCGGCGTCCGGTTGCTCGACACCTACGTGGACTGGCTGTGGTTCGGCGAACTGCAGGCGCGTTCGGTGTTCACCACGCAGCTGGTCACCCGCGTCGTGCTCTTCCTCGCGGTAGGGCTGCTGGTCGGCGGGGCGCTGGCGGTCAGCCTGCTGATCGCCTACCGCACGCGCCCGGTGTTCGTGCCGGTGTCCGGCCGCGACGATCCGCTCTCGCGCTACCGCTCGGTGATCGTCAGCCGGATCCGGCTGTTCGGCATCGGCATCCCGGTGCTCACCGGCGTCATCTCCGGCGCGTCGGCGACCGGGGACTGGCAGACGATCCAGCTGTTCCTCAACGGCACCTCGTTCGGCCAGAAGGATCCCGAGTTCGGCATCGACCTCGGTTTCTACGCCTTCTCCCTGCCGTTCGTGAACTGGCTGCTCGGCTGGCTGTTCGTCACCATCGTCATTTCGTTCTTCGGCGCGCTGATCGCGCACTACATCTTCGGCGGCATCCGGCTCGCCGGCCGCGGCGGCCAGCTGGCAGGCCCGACGCGGGCGCAGCTCGCCATCACGGTCGGGCTTTTCGTGCTGCTGAAGGCGGTCGAATACTTCTTCGACCGGTACAACCTGCTGCTGTCCGACCGGAACATGCCGCTGTTCAACGGCGCCACCTACACCGACCTCAACGCGGTGCTCCCGGCGAAGCTGATCCTGCTGTGCATTTCGGTGATCTGCGCGATCGCCTTCTTCGCGGGCGCGTTCCTGCGGAATCTGCAGCTGCCGGCGATTTCGCTGGTCCTGCTGATCCTCTCCAGCGTGCTGGTCGGCGTCGCCTGGCCGGCGATCCTCGACCAGTTCTCCGTCAAGCCGAACGCCAACGAGAAGGAAGCGCCGTCGATCCAGCGCAACATGGACGCGACGCGCGCGGCGTACGGCCTCACCAACGTGAAGTACGAGCAGTACCCGGGCAAGACCGAAACCACCGCGGACGCGGTGAAGGGCGACACCGGCACGGTGTCCAACATCCGGCTGCTCGACCCGAACATCCTCAGCGACACCTTCACCCAGCGCGTCGGCCGCGAGAACTTCTACGGCTTCCCGTCCAAGCTGGACATCGACCGCTACACCATCGGCGGCACCACGCAGGACTACATCGTTGCCGCCAAGGAAATGAAGACCGACGGGCTCAGCGGCAACCAGACCAACTGGATCAACAAGCACATGGTCTACACGCACGGCAACGGTTTCGTCGCCGCGCCCGCCAACACGATCGACCGTGCGGTGAAGGATTCGAACTCCGACGGCGGCTACCCGATCGCCACCACGAGCGACACCACGAACCCCGCGGGCGCGGGCTCGGTGAACGGCCAGCCGGGCATCAAGGTCGACCAGCCGCGGATCTACTACGGCGAGCTGACCAACCAGTCCGATTACGCGATCGTCGGCGGCACTCCGGGCAAGGCTCCCGGCGAATACGACACCGATGCCCAGCGCGGCTACCTCTACCAGGGCAAGGGCGGCGTCTCGCTCGACAACTGGTTCAACCGGCTGATGTTCGCCGCCGAATACCGCGAACCGAAGATCCTCTTCTCCGACGCCATCGGCGACGGCTCGAAGATCATGTACAACCGCGAACCGCGCGACCGCGTCGCCAAGGTCGCCCCGTGGCTCACCCTCGACGGCGACCCGTACCCCGCGGTGGTCAACGGCCGCATCCAGTGGATCGTCGACGGCTACACCACGCTCGACAACTACCCGTACGCCCAGCAGACGCAGCTCGGCGAGGCGACCAACGACTCGCTCAACGGCGTCACCAAACAGGCGAACAACTCGATCAACTACATCCGCAACTCGGTGAAGGCGACCGTCGACGCGTTCGACGGCACCGTCAACCTGTACTCGATCGACGACAACGAACCCGTCCTCAAGGCGTGGGAGAACGTCTTCCCCGGCGTCGTGAAGCCCAGCTCGGAGATTTCTCCGGAACTGCGCTCGCACTTCCGCTACCCCGAGGACCTGTTCAAGATCCAGCGCGAACTGCTCGCCCGCTACCACGTGGACAGCCCGCAGGAGTTCTACGCGCAGCAGGCGTTCTGGAGCGTCCCGCAGGACCCGACCGAGGACGGCAGTTCCACCACGGCCGGCTCGAATGTCGCCAACCAGCCCGGCTATTACGTCCTCGCCAACGCGGCGGGCGAAGGCAGGCCGACGTTCCAGCTGACCAGTGCGCTCACCGGTCTGCAGCGGCAATATCTTTCCGCCTGGATGTCCATCTCGTCCGATCCGCAGGACTACGGCACCATCCGCGTCCTCCGACTGCCGCCCGCCAGCGGCGCGAACCAGGTCGACGGACCGGTCCAGGTGCAAAACCGGTTCCAGAGCGACCCCCGCGTCGCCCAAGACCGGACATTGCTGAACAACCCCAACGTCATTCCCATCTACGGCAACCTGATCACGCTGCCGGTCGCCGACGGATTCCTCTACGTCGAACCCGTCTACATCCGCCAGCGAAACCAGCTGAGCTACCCGCAGCTGGCGCGCGTGCTCGTCTCCTACGGAGCCAAGATCGGCTTCGCGTCCACCCTCAACGAGGCGCTCGACCAAGTCTTCGGCAAGGGCACCGGCGCGGCGGCCACGACGCCGAAGGAAGGCGACCCCGGCACCACGACGACCCCGCCGACGTCCAGCACCCAGGTGCCGCCGCCCAGCACCGGCGGCAGCAACCCGGCCATGGACAAGGCAGTCGGCGACATCCAGGCCGCGCTCGCCAAAATGAAGGCAGCACAGCAATCCGGCAACTTCGCCGACTACGGTGCCGGGATGCAAGCGCTCGACGCGGCCACCAAGGAGTACTACGCCGCCAAACCGACCGCTCCGCCCGCCTCCAGCGGGCCGCCGTCCAAGCCCGGCGGGTGACCTCGATTACGTAATAGGCACCTGCTTTGCACCCTAGGGAAACCAGGGCGTAAGGTAGGTCCTACGACGCGGGGTGGAGCAGCTCGGTAGCTCGCTGGGCTCATAACCCAGAGGTCGCAGGTTCAAATCCTGTCCCCGCTACAGAGATGGGAGACCCGTCTTCGCGTAAAGCGCGAAGGCGGGTCTCTTTCGTTATTGCCCTGGGGGTCGAACCCCCAGACCCCCGCCAGGGGGCGAGCCCCCTGGACCCCCGTTTGGGGCACGTGAGGGTGGGGGCTCGCCTTTTGGTTCGCGTCGGTTCGAGCCAGGCCATGTCCGAGTGCGCGGGGCCGATGTGTGTGTGGTGTTGTTCGGCGTCGGTCGGTGGGAATTCGGGGGCGTGTGCGGTTAGAGGGCTTGGGGTTGGGGGTTGGGGCTTTGCGGGGGTGAAGTCGCCTAGAGAGCAAGAATTTTGAGGTTGCCAAGTGCGTTGGGGTTGTCGCTTGGGGGGTTTGGCAGGTTTAGACCTCTTCGTTGTCTGTTGTGGAGGGTCGGGAATCGTTGTGGGGGTTGGAATATTCCGGCGTTGGGGTGGGGTCGGAGTGTGGGAGTGCGGAAGTCGTGGTGGTTGTTTCTTTGGGCGGCGGGTTTCGTGGGGATCGTGGTGGGGAGGTCTGGCGGGCGGGGGTAGTGGAGTTGGGGTGTTTTTGCTGGTCAGGGGGTGTTTGTGGGGGTGGTGTTCGGGGGGTTTGAGGGGCGTGTATTGTTGTTTTCACAACGACGCGGGGTGGAGCAGCTCGGTAGCTCGCTGGGCTCATAACCCAGAGGTCGCAGGTTCAAATCCTGTCCCCGCTACTTGGAATCAAGCCGGGGCTCGTGCGGATGCACGGGCCCCGGCTTTTTTGTGCGCCATTTGGCCGTCGCTCGGGTGGTGGTTGCGGCGCGGTGATCGTTTCGGCGGTGGTTGCTGAGAGTGGCAGAGTCTATTGTGGACATACCTGCGGACTGGGCTGTTAGAGGGGTTGCCGCTGGCCACAATGGACTCAGTGGTGACCACTGTGGACACAGCGACGGATAAGTGGGACCGTAGAGGGGTGTCCGAATTGAATGCAACCGCCGCCGCTCTGCTCGGTCTGCTCCATGACGGCCCCGCCACGGGCGGGCAGCTGGTCTCGGGCGCCGACGAGCGCTTCGGCGCCTTTTTCAGTGTCACCCGCAGCCAGGTCTACCGCGAGCTCCCGGCGCTCTCGAAAGAGGGTCTCGTCCGGCTCGGCAAGCAGGGACCCCGTTCGAGCCAGCAGTACGTGCTCACCGCGGCAGGCAAGAAGGCCTTCAAGACGTGGCTCACGTCCGAGGCCGGACCCGACCACCTGCGCAGCCCGCTCATCCTGCGGCTCGTGCACGCCGGCTCCTTGACGGCCAAGCAGCGCAGCGCCCTGCTCGACAGCGCCCGCACCACTTACCAGGCGCAGCTCGAAGAGGCCAAGAACGCCGCCAAGACCGCCGACGGCCCCTACGCCAAGGCAGTCGCCGAGTTCGCCCAGGCGCAGGCCAAGGCCGCGCTGAAGCTGCTCGACTCGATCCCGGCGGCCTGAGCTTCGCCACGGCCCCACGACCGGTTCGCGACCGGTCGTGGGTTTTGCCGTAACGTTGTCCGACGTGAGTGATGAGTTCGATGCGGCGCTGAAGGACCTGACCGGCAAGCTGACGCAGATCGAGTCGGTGATGGACCTCGACGCGCTGCGGGCCCAGGTCGCCGAGCTCGAGGCACAGGCGTCCAGCCCCACCCTCTGGGACAACGTGGAAGAGGCCCAGCAGGTCACCAGCCAGCTGTCCCACCGGCAGGCCGAGCTGCGCCGCGTCTCCGAACTGCGCCAGCGCCTCGACGACCTCGGCGTCCTCTACGAGCTCGCCGCCGACGAGGGCGACAGCGGCAGCATGACCGAGGCCGAGGGCGACCTCGCCGCACTCGGCAAAGACATCGACGCGCTCGAAGTCCGCACCCTGCTGTCCGGCGAATACGACGACCGCAACGCCGTCGTCAACATCCGTTCCGAAGCGGGCGGCGTCGACGCGGCCGACTTCGCCGAAATGCTCCTGCGCATGTACCTGCGCTGGGCCGAGCGGCACGGCTACCCGACGGACGTCTTCGACATCTCCTACGCCGAAGAAGCGGGCATCAAGTCCGCCACCTTCAAGGTGACCGCCCCGTACGTCTACGGCACCCTCTCGGTCGAACAGGGCACCCACCGCCTCGTGCGGATCTCGCCGTTCGACAACCAGAGCCGCCGGCAGACGTCCTTCGCCCACGTCGAGGTCCTGCCCGAGGTCGAGGAAGTCGACCACGTCGACATCCCTGAAAA
Organism: Amycolatopsis sp. NPDC114503; assembly: GCF_055633655.1. NCBI lineage: Bacteria > Bacillati > Actinomycetota > Actinomycetes > Pseudonocardiales > Pseudonocardiaceae > Amycolatopsis > Amycolatopsis sp. NPDC114503. Next base: position 90,495 of record NZ_JBVKDT010000021.1, read on the forward strand.
AGACATCCGCGTCGACGTGTACCGCTCCTCCGGCCCCGGCGGGCAGAGCGTCAACACGACCGACTCCGCGGTCCGCCTCACCCACATCCCGACCGGCATCGTCGTCTCGTGCCAGAACGAGAAATCGCAGCTGCAGAACAAGGCAGCCGCGATGAAGGTCCTCCAGGCGCGCCTGCTGCAGCGCAAAAAGGAGGAGGAGCGGGCTGAGATGGACGCGCTCAAGGACGGCGGCTCCAGCTGGGGCAACCAGATGCGCTCCTACGTGCTGCACCCGTACCAGATGGTCAAGGACCTGCGCACCGAATTCGAGGTCGGCAACCCCACCGCGGTCCTCGACGGCGACATCGACGGCTTCCTGGAAGCCGGAATCCGCTGGCGCAAGCAGGCGAACGCGGTCTGATCCGGGGAGCGGCCGCGACCCGCGCCGGGACGAGGCGCGGGTCACCCAAGGCACCGGCAACCCGGGCTTAACGGGGTCCATGGGTAGGATGCCGAACCGTGATCCGGCTCGAAGAGGTTTCCAAGGTCTACAAGACCTCGACCCGTCCCGCCCTCGAACGGGTGTCGGTCGAGATCGACAAGGGTGAGTTCGTCTTCCTCATCGGCCCGTCCGGTTCCGGGAAGTCGACGTTCCTGCGGCTGCTGCTGCGGGAAGAGGTGCCCTCCAAGGGACGGGTCATGGTGTCGAACTTCGACGTCGCCAAGCTCGCCCGGCGCAGGGTCCCCCGCCTGCGCCAGACCATCGGCTGCGTGTTCCAGGACTTCCGGCTGCTGGCCAACAAAACCGTCGCGGAAAACGTCGCGTTCGCGCTCGAGGTCATCGGGAAACCGCGGCCCACGATCCGCAAGGTCGTGCCCGAGGTGCTCGAACTCGTCGGCCTCGACGGCAAAGCCGACCGGCTGCCCAACGAGCTCTCCGGCGGCGAGCAGCAGCGCGTCGCGATCGCCCGCGCGTTCGTGAACCGTCCGCTCGTGCTTCTCGCCGACGAGCCCACCGGGAACCTCGACCCGGACACCAGCCAGGACATCATGCTGCTGCTGGAGCGGATCAACCGCACCGGAACCACGGTGCTGATGGCCACGCACGACCATTCCATCGTGGACTCGATGCGGCGGCGGGTCGTCGAGCTGCAGCTCGGTCGCGTGATCCGCGACGACGCCCGCGGCGTCTACGGCATCGGCCGCTGACGCACCCCGCCCTTTTCCGCCCCGACCCAAGGAATTACGAGAGCGATGCGAGCCAGTTTCGTCTTCAGCGAGGTCGTCACCGGGTTGCGCCGGAACGTCACGATGACCATCGCGATGATCCTCACCACCGCGGTCTCGCTCGCCATGCTCGGCGGCGGTCTGCTCGCCGTGCGCACGATCGACAAGATGAAGGCGAACTTCCTCGCCGAAGTCGAAGTTTCGGTCTCGCTGGTCGACGAGGTGAGCGCGAACGACAAGAACTGCACGCAGGCGCTCTGCAACGGGCTCCGCCAGTCGCTGCAGAACAACCCCGGTGTCGAGTCGGTCGTCTACGAGAACCGCGACCAGGCCTACGACCGGTTCAAGAAGATCTTCTCGAGCCAGCCCGAACTGCTCGAGCTCACCGGTCCCGAGGCGCTGCCCGCGTCGCTGCAGGTGAAGCTGAAGGACCCGGACCGGTCCGACGCGATCATCAAGCAGTACACCGGCCAGCCCGGCGTCAAGAAGGTCGACGACCAGAAGAAGTTCCTCGACCGCGTGTTCAACGTCTTCAACGGAGTCCGGAACATCGCGTTCGTGATGGCGCTCATCATGGCCGTCGCCGCCCTGCTGCTGATCGCGAACACCATTCAGGTTTCGGCGTTCACGAGGCGGACGGAAGTCGGCATCATGCGCCTGGTGGGCGCGACGCGGTGGTATACCCAGCTGCCGTTCCTCTTGGAGGCGGTGGTCGCCGGCACGGTCGGCGCCGTGCTCGGGGTGGTGTTCCTGCTTCTGACGAAGCTGTCCTTCCTCGACACGGTCTTCACCGGCGAGGTGTTCCCGCAGATCACTACGCTCGAGGTGCTGTTCCCGGTCGCGCCGATCCTGCTGGCGGTGTCGATCGTGATCTCGGCGATCACCGGATACGTGACGCTGCGGCTGTACGTGCGGCACTAGCGGCGGAGAAATCCGCTGCTCGCCGTCGGACACATCACGTAAAGTGGTCGGTATGCCCAAGGAACGTGGACAGAAGGTCATCGCGTCGAACCGCAAGGCTCGGCACGACTACTCCATCCTGGACACCTATGAGGCCGGGATGGTGCTGGTGGGCACAGAGGTGAAAAGCCTGCGGGCCGGCAAAGCGTCGCTGGTGGACGCGTTCGCGACGGTGGACGACGGAGAGGTGTGGCTGCGCAACGTCCACATCCCCGAGTACACCCAGGGCACCTGGACCAACCACATGCCGCGGCGCACGCGGAAGCTGCTGCTGCACCGGCGCGAGATCGAACGGCTCATCGGCAAGACCAAGGAAAGCGGTCTGTCGCTGGTGCCGCTGTCGATGTACTTCAAGGACGGCAAGGTCAAGGTCGAGATCGCGCTGGCCAAGGGCAAGAAGGCCTACGACAAGCGCCAGTCGCTCGCCAAGCGCGACGCGCAGAAGGACATCAGCCGCGCGATGGGGCGGGCGTTGAAGGGCCGGTTCACGGAGTGAGCGCGGGTCCGGCCACCGACGCCGACGTCCCGGGCTGGATCGCCGGGCTCGGCCTCGACGGCATCGTCGACCTGCATGTGCACTTCCTGCCGAAGCCGGTGCTGGACAAGGTGTGGGCGTATTTCGACCGCGCCGAGCAGCACTACGGCACGCCGTGGCCGATCCACTACCGCACGCCCGAGGCGGAGCGGATCGAGACGCTGCGCGCGCTGGGCGTGAAAGCCTTCGCGCCGCTGGTGTACCCGCACAAGCCGGGCATGGCGGAGTGGCTCACGTCGTGGGTGCTGGAGTTCGCCGAGCAGGTGCCGGAAGCGGTGCCGACCGGCACGTTCTACCCGGAGCCGGGCGCGGCGTCCTATGTGGACAGTGCGTTGCGCGCGGGAGCCCGGTGCTTCAAGGCGCACGTGCAGGTGGGGGCCTACGACCCGCGTGACGAGCTGCTCGACGCGGTGTGGGGCTCGCTGACCGACGCCGGCGTGCCGGTGGTGATCCACTGTGGACACGGGCCGTTGCGCGGCGATTTCACCGGGCTCGAGGTGTTCGAGGAAGTCCTGCAACGGCATCCGCGGCTCACCGCCGTCCTCGCGCACGCGGCGATGCCCCAGTTCACCACCGCGTTCGAGCTGATGGCCCGGTACCCGCGGGTGCACCTGGACACCACCATGGTCGGCGTGCCGTTCGCGGAGGCGATGTCGCCGCTGCCGCCGGACTGGACGGTCCGGTTGGCCGAGGTGGCCGACCGCGTCGTCCTCGGTACCGACTTCCCGAACATCCCGTACTCCTACGCCACACAGCTGCGGGCGATCGCCGGCTGGGCAGCCGACGATCGCCTTGGCGAGCCTTTCCTGCGAGCGGTGCTGCACGACACCCCCGCGAAGCTGCTCAGCGTTTGACCGCCACGAGGGCCCGGCCGCGCGGCAGCGACACCTGACGTCCAGCCAGCGCGAACCCGGCCGCGACCAGCGCCACCCACGGCAGCGGACCATTCAGCAGGTTGCCGTCGCTCAGCGGGGCGAACCCGTGCGCGGCCAGGCCGAGGAGACCGCCGGAGGCGAGCAGGCCCGCCAGCACCAGCTGGGGCGTCCGTGCGGTCACGACCAGGCCGTCCGGCTGCATCTCGAAGCGTTCGAACAGGCGCAGCAGGCCCAGCAGCACCGCGCCGCACACCGCGAACCAGGCGGGCGCCATCAGGAACCACATCGACGAGCCCGGGGTCGGCGTCGAGTAGCCGAGGCCGAACACGGTCACGCCGGAAACCACGACCAGCGCGGGCATGTGCCAGAGGTAGACCGACATGAACCGCGGGCTGAGCCAGCTGAGCGCGGCCGTGACGCGGGGGAGCGAGACGAGCTTCTCGCGGAACGCCAGCAGGAAGCCGATCTGGCCGAGCGCCAGGAACAGCAGCAGGACGGTCGGCGGGCTCATGTTGGACACCGGCGCGCCCGGCATGCCGATCATGCTCGCCGGGTACGGACCGAACGCGACCAGCAGCGCCGTCACCCCGAAACCGGCGGCGGACACGGCCAGCGCGGCACGGCGGCTGAGCGAGCCGAGACGTCCTTCGACGTAGTGGAAACCGAGCTGGTGCACGGCCACCCAGACGATGACGGCGTTGGCGTACCCGATCAGGCCGAGGTCGGAAAACCGTGCCACGTCAACGAGAACGCCCAGTCCGGCCAGTACCGCCGGCACCGCGAGACCCCAGCGGCGGTGTGCGGCGACCATCAGCGGCGTGAGCAGCACGGTGAGCAGATAGACGGAGAGGAACCACAGCAGCTGCGCGGCGATCGCGCTGGCCACCTGGACCGGTTGAGACGGAACCCCCATGCCGTGCAACAGATCTGGCACGACGAGCCACACCGCCATCAGCGGCAGGACCGGAACGAGCAGCCGGCGCACGCGCCCGGCGAACCAGGCACGGGTGGATTCCGCGCGGCGCAAGGAGATCAGGTTCGCCGCGCCGCCGGCGAAGAAGACGAGGGGCATGACCTGCGAGGCCCAGGTGATGATCCACCAGCCCGGCGTCGCGAGGGCGTTGCCGGTGGCAAGAGTGTTGCCGGAGAAGGAAAGCACCGGCATCGTCCAGTGCTGCGCGATCACCGCGAGGATCGCTCCGGCGCGCACCACGTCGAGGAACTTGTCCCGGGTCGCCCTTGGGCTGCGGGTCGGCAACTGGCTCGTCGTCATGCTGAAGAGCCTGTCGGTTCCCGGGCTCGGAAACAGCGGTGCAGACCACCGAAAAGGGGCTCTGGCCAGCAGGGGGTGCGAGGTGGGGTTTGCCCTACCCCTACGGGAGAGTGTCGGGCTCCGGTTCGGATTCGCGCGCCTGCACGCGGTACGCCCAGCCGCTCTCGGTCAGGCCGAGTTCGTACCGCGTCTCGATTTTCGGGCCGCCGTGCAGGTGGATGTGGCGCACGACGGTGCCCGGAACCGGTTCCTCGTCGGCGAGTTCCTGCACCCGGCCGTCGAGCGGGCCGCCGAAGAAGCGGACGCTGCGGTCGGACATCGGGTTCTCCTCGCTCGGCATCAGTCCATGGTAAGCGAGGGATGCCCGCCCGGGCTGCCGTCAGTTCGAGTGAGGGGTTTCAGCGGCCAGGTTTAACGGCCAAGGTAGGTCAGCACCGCGCGGACCCGGCGATGTTCTTCGGAGCTGGCCTCGAGACCGAGCTTGGCGAAGATGTTGCCAATGTGCTTTTCGACCGCTCCGTGCGACACGACCAGCGAGTTCGCGATGGCATTGTTGGACAGGCCCTGCGCCATCAGTCCGAGTACCTCGGATTCACGCGCGGTGAGCGAATCGAGCGGGTTGCGGCGGCCGCGGGCCATCAATTGGGCGATGACGTCGGGGTCGATGGCGGTGCCGCCGTCCGCGACGCGACGGACCGCGTCCAGGAACTCGTCCACGTCGGCGACGCGCTCTTTCAGCAGGTAGCCGACGCCTCCGGCACCGCCGGACAGCAGTTCGACCGCGTAGCTTTCCTCGACGTACTGGGACAGCACGAGCACCGGCAGTCCAGCGATCTTCTTGCGGGCGGCCAGTGCCGCGCGCAAGCCCTCGTCAGTGAACGTCGGCGGCATCCGGACGTCGACAATCGCCAGGTCAGGACGGTGTTCGGTGATCGCGCCGAGCAGATCGTCGCCATTGTCGACCGCGGCGACCGTCTCGATGCCCTCGTCGGCGAGCAACCGGGTGACCCCCGCCCGAAGCAACACGGCGTCTTCGGCGATCACTACTCGCATCAAAGCCCCCAGGTCCGTGAGTGAAAAGCTCCCGGGGGCTATTCACTCACGAACGGGTCACCATTGACACGGCAGGTCCGCTCTGATGACCGTCGGCCCGCCGACCGGGCTCACGACGGTGATCACGCCGTCGATGGTCGCCGCTCGGTCGGCCAGCCCGGCGAGCCCGCCGCCAGGGCGGACCTCGGCGCCGCCGTGGCCGTTGTCGGTGATCTCGGTGATGACGTGCGTGTCCGAGCGCCACACCTTCACCATCGCCTCGGTCGCGCCGGAGTGCTTGGCGATGTTGGTGAGGGTCTCGCCGACGATGAAGTACGCCGTGGTCTCGACCGCGGCCGGCGGCCGGGGCTCGACGTCGACGTGCACGTCCACCGGGATCGGCGACTTGGCGGCCTGCGCGGACAGGGCCGCGTCGAGACCACGGTCGCCGAGCACGGCGGGGTAGATGCCGCGGGCGAGGTCGCGCAGCTCGGAAACGGCGAGCTTGGCGTCCGAATGCGCCTCGTCGATCAGGTCGCGCACCGCGTTCGGGTCGTTGTCGAACTTCGACTTCGCCCGGCCGAGGCTCATCGCGACCGCCACGAGCCGCTGCTGGGCGCCGTCGTGCAGGTCACGCTCGATCCGGCGGCGCTCGGCCTCCGCGGCGTCGACGCCACGAGCCCGCGACGCCTGCAGGTGCTCAGCCTTCTTTTCGAGCTTCTTCGTGCGGTTCGGGCCGAGCATCGACAGCGCCAGGTTGCCGTGCAGCCAGCCCAGCCAGGGCGTCACCCAGATCGCCATCGGCAGCAGCACGATCGACGCGAGCGCGATCGGCAGTTCGACGATCGACAGCGGGAACGCGACCATCAGGTAGGCCAGGTCGCGCCAGGTCGTCGGGTCGGACAGCCGGGTCAGCCAGCGGCGGGTCAGCGACTGCCCGTCCAGCGGAAGCCGTTCGACCGGGCCGATCGGGGTGCCGAGCATCCGGCGGGCCCAGCGCCGTTCGAGGTCGCCTGACCAGCGGATGAACCCGGTGACGGCCAGCAGGATCGGGAAGCCGATCCAGATGATGAGCGTCGCCGTGCCGACGGTCCCGCCGACCACGATGAGGATGAACTGCAGCAGCCGCAGCACGAACGACGGGATCATGTACCCGATCGTGCGGGCCGGATGCGGACGGGGGTGCTCCGGAGGCGGGTCTTGCGAAGTCATCCGGCCACCGTGATCCCGTCGATCTCGTTCCACGAGCGCTCCATGCGGCGCCGCTGGGCGACCGTGGGCCGCAGCAGCCCGGTCGCGAACGCCGCGTGCAGCGCAGCCAGCCCCTTCGTCAGGGCCACGGCGATCGCGGCGAACAACACCCCCAGCGCCGCCCACGGCAGCGCGGTCACCGTCGAGTCGACGACGAACCAGGGCACATCGTAGCTCGGGAAGGAGTAGACGCCGTCCGGAAGGAAGCGGTAGTAGATCGGGAGCCCGACCAGGCCCAAGCTGACCGCCCACACGGTCACGACCAGCACGAACTCCAGCAGGCCGAGCGGGAAGAGCAGGAACAGGTAGGACAGGTCCCGCCAGGTCGCCGGGTCCTTCAGCCGGGCCAGCCAGCGCTGCTTCAGCCCCGACGGAGGCAACGGCAGATAGGGGTCGTCGACGTACACGTCCAGCAGCGCGAACACCCGCCCCCGCTCGACCCGCCCCGCGGTCCGAGCGAACAGGACGAGCAGCGCGAGCAGCGGAACGCCCAGCCACACGATGAGCGTCCCGAACCCGGCCGCCGCGAGCGTCACGATCAGCGTGAACGAGAGGATGCCGATGGGCAGGTTGAGCAGCAGATAAGCCAGCGCCCCGCCCAACGGCGGAGTGCGGCGCCCAAAACTGCGACCGGCGGGCACGGTGACCATGGCGGGGCTCCCTCACTGCGGAAACTGACCTGCTCAGCATGGCCGGACCGGTGCCGGGCAACCAGGGGGCGAGCGGGCATCTTGGAGGTGGGGACAGCCCTACCCCGCCTGCTGGCCCATGCACTGGCCCATGCCGGAATTATCGGGTTGCCGGGGGAGTTATGATGGTGAGGTTACAAGCACCTACAAGGGGGTGAACGGTTTCGACTCTGGACGTTGAATCAAGGGAAGCGTGCCGGTGCAGGCGAGAGACCACCGTAAGCGTCATCGCAACCTAATAAGCGCCAAGGCCAATAGCCAGCGCGACTTCGCTCTCGCTGCCTGATCGCAGCAGAGCAAGTCTGTCGGCCCGGGGTCGCCTCCGACCCGGTCGCCGGCATCAGCTAGGAGGCTTACCGCCGGTCCCGGCCACGGGGCCCGGTAGGGAAGCAAACAGTGGCTGGGCTCGTCACTTCAGCTTGTTCGCGTGACTGAAGGGGCCAAGCAGAGACAGAGCGGACTGCGCACGGAGAAGCCTTGAGGAGGCGCTAGAGGACCCGGGTTCAATTCCCGGCACCTCCACTCGAAACGAAGAAGAGCCCTGCCACGCTGGCGCGTTGGCCAGGGCTCTTCTTCGTTTTTGCTTTGGGGGTCGGACCCCCAAACCCCCGCCAGGGGGCTGTGCCCCCTGGACCCCCGTCGTTGTGGTCGGGTTGTGTGGCGGGGTTCCGGGACGGAGGGCGAGGCGTGGGTTAGGTGCCGGGCGGGGGGCTGCGGGTTTTCGCGTTTGTTGTCAGGTGGCAGCCGGTGCGGACTAGCAGGGTCGTGTTGACGGCAGCGCCGAAGTTCAGTTCTGCGCTGTATTGGTCTCGGAAGACGATTTCGTGATCGTCGGGTCGGTTGACGGTCGCTTGTTCTGCAGTGAATCCGTACTGGTGTGCCACGGTGCGGACTGCGGATGCCGCCTGCTCCCAATGGGCGTCGGAGAGGGGGCCTTCGGCCAGCCAGTTCGGCAGTCCTCGGATTTCTCCGTCGCCGTTGAGCCCGGGGTAGTCCTCGCCACAGGCTGCGCCGGTCAATTGAGTGGTCTGTCGCCACTTCAACGCCGGGAACGCGGCGGAGAGGGCGTCGCGGACCTTCGCCGACATATCGGCGTAGCGCGCGGAGGCCTGATCGATGTCGGGACGTTGTGCCAGTTCAGCGAACTGCTGTTGTCGAGCGTCCATCGGGTTGGGCTCCCCGGTGCCGCAAGCCGTCAGCACCAAGCTCATGACGGCTAATGCTGCGACGTGGCGTCTCATCTTGTACATGGTGCCTTTGGTCATCGGCGGTACGTAGCGAACCAGCAGGTCGGATCTGCCCGCCACGAGCCGGGGTTCTGCACGGACTACGGCTTTGGTGTGGTTTGGCGGGCAATGGGTGCGGAAGACGGCTGTGGTTTCGGATTCTTCGCGTGAGCCGGTGTTTGCGCTCAGGGTGTCCAGCTCGCCCGCCGGGTTTTAGGTTGGCGTGCTTGGTGACTGCCACGATTTCTCGGGGGGCACCGTCGTGCAGAAGGTGCTTTGCGAGTTCATGCCTCTACTTGCGCTGAGCCTGGTCCCTGAGTCCGACGAGGCCGCGGGCATGCAGGCCGCAAAATCCTGATCTCACTCCGGCCGGTTGCCGCCGATGTGGGTAGTGAGTGTTGCTGCAGTCGCAGCCACAGCTTCCGCCAAATCGGGGAAGGTTTCCTGGCAAGGAACGTCCTCCGGGCACAGATGACGCAACGTCACGCTGATCGCCGCCATCGGGCGGGACCCGTGGTCGAACACCGGCGCAGCGACAGAAGCGAAGCCCGCCGTCACGTGGCCGTCTTCCACTGACCAGCCCAGGCGGCGTTCGGTTGCCAAGGTGCGGCGTAGCGCGGCCAGTGAATTCGGTCCGCGGGGAGTGCGCAGGACGAACGACGCGGCGGCTGGGAACAGGGCGCGGACGTGTGCGGCTGGCAGGTGTTGCAGCATCGCGCGGCCGGAGGCGGTCAGGTGGGCGGGCAGGCGTACGCCGACGTCCGTGACCAGCGTTTCCGGGCGGGCTGGGCGTTCCTTGATCAGGTACAGGGACTCGTTGCCGTGCAGGACGCCCAGGTGTGCGGTGTGGCCGATGCGGTCTACCAGTTTGCGCAGCAGCGGCCCGGCCAAGCGCTCCAGCGGGTCGTGGCGCAGGTAGGCCGAGCCTAGTTCGAAGGCTGCGATGCCTAGGCCGTAGCGGCGTTCGGCGGGCAGGTGGGTGGCGAAGCCGGCCGCGGTTAGTTCGTTGAGCAGGTGATATGTCGTGGACCGGGGCAGGTCGAGGTCGCGGGCGATGGCGGCGGCGGAGACCGGGCCCGCGTGGCCGGCGAGCAGGCGCAGGACGGAGAGGCCGTTGCGCAGGGCGGGGACGTCGGAACTGCTCACCGGGGACTCCTCTGCCTCCTCAGGAAATGGCGCGAGGGGACCCCTCGCACCGCCCGGACGGAGTATGAGGGGTCCGTTCGCTCCGGTAGTCGAGGCTCTCGCCACGTGTTGTCTTGAATCCCAGACACTACCGCCGACTCCGCACTGTCGCCGCGGCTCGCCGGGAGGTGCAATGTGGGCATGCCGGAACCAGTCCTCCTGAGCTCGAAGCCGATGACCGCGGCGCAGGTCGTCGACGTTGTCCGCGGGCACGCGCACGTCGGGCTCGCCGAGTCGGTCGAGAAGAACCTCGCCGCCACTCGCCAGCACATCGAAGACCTCGCCGACGCCACGTCGCCGACCTACGGGGTCTCGACCGGGTTCGGCGCGCTCGCCACGCGCCACATCCCTGTCGAGAGCCGCGCCGCGCTGCAGCGCAGCCTGATTCGCTCGCACGCCGCGGGTGCCGGGCCGGCGGTGGAGACCGAGGTGGTGCGCGCGCTGATGCTGCTGCGCCTGCGCACGCTGGCCAGCGGCTACACCGGCGTGCGACCGCAGACGGCGCAAACGCTTGCGGCGCTGCTCAACGCGGACATCACGCCGGTCGTGCACGAGTACGGCTCGCTCGGCTGCTCCGGCGACCTCGCGCCGCTGGCCGCGGTCGCGCTGGCGTTGATGGGCGAGGGCGAGGTGTTCCACGCTGGCGAGCGGAAGCCCGCGGAGGACGCGTTGCGGGCGGCCGGGATCACGCCGGTCGTGCTGGCCGAGAAGGAGGGCCTCGCACTCACCAACGGCACCGACGGCATGCTCGGCATGCTGCTGCTCGCCGCCGCTGATCTGCACCGGCTGCTGGACGTCGCGGACCTCACCGCGGCGATGAGCGTCGAGGCGCTGCTGGGCACGGACCGTGCGTTCGCCGCCGATCTGCAGGCGTTGCGGCCGCACCCGGGGCAGGCGACCAGCGCGGCGCGGATGTTCGCGGCGCTGCAGGGGTCGAAGATCGTGGAAAGCCACCGCGGCCCGGACTGCAACCGCGTGCAGGACGCGTACTCGCTGCGGTGCGCGCCGCAGGTGCACGGCGCCGCGCGGGACACGCTGACGCACGCGGAACTGGTCGCGGAGCGGGAACTCTGGTCCGCTGTGGACAATCCGGTGGTGCTGGCCGACGGCCGGGTGGAGTCGAACGGCAACTTCCACGGCGCGCCGGTCGCGTATGTGCTCGACTTCCTCGCGGTGCCGGTGGCGGACGTGGCGAGCATCGCCGAACGCCGCACCGACCGGATGCTCGACCAGGCGCGTTCGCACGGGCTGCCGCCGTTCCTCGCGAACGACCCCGGCGTCGACTCCGGGCACATGATCGCGCAGTACACCCAGGCCGCCGTCGTCAGCGAGCTCAAGCGGCTCGCGGTGCCCGCCTCGGTGGACTCGATCCCGAGCAGCGCGATGCAGGAGGACCACGTGTCCATGGGCTGGTCGGCCGCGCGCAAGCTGCGCAAGGCGGTCGACGGCCTGACCACCGTGCTCGCCGTCGAACTGCTCACCGCGGCCCGCGCGCTCGATTTCCGCGCGCCGCTGCAGCCCTCGCCGGTCACCGGACGCGTCCGGGACCTGCTGCGTACCAAGGTCGAAGGGCCTGGCCCCGACCGTCACCTGGCGCCCGAGATCGCGGCCGCCGAAGAACTCGTGGCCTCGGGCGCTGTCCTGGCCGCAGCCGAACTGGAGGCCTGAGCATGACCAGCACCGCCCGTACCGTCCGCGCCGCCCGCGGCACCTCGCTGACCGCTAAGAACTGGCAGACCGAGGCCGCGCTGCGGATGTTCCACAACAATCTCGACCCCGAGGTCGCCGAGCGGCCCGACGACCTGGTGGTCTACGGCGGCACCGGCCGCGCCGCGCGCAACTGGGCGAGCTTCGACGCGATCACCCGCGAGCTGACCGCGCTGGAGCAGGACGAGACGCTGCTGGTCCAGTCCGGCAAGCCGGTCGGCGTGTTCCGCACGCACGAGTGGGCGCCGCGGGTGCTGATCGCGAACTCGAACCTGGTGGGCGACTGGGCGACCTGGCCGGAGTTCCGCCGGCTCGAGCAGCAGGGCCTCACCATGTACGGCCAGATGACCGCCGGTTCGTGGATTTACATTGGCACGCAAGGCATTCTGCAGGGCACCTACGAGACGTTCGCCGCGGTGGCGAAGAAGCGTTTCGGCGGAACCTTGCGCGGCACGCTCACCGTCACCGCCGGGCTTGGCGGCATGGGCGGCGCGCAGCCGCTGGCTGTCACGATGAACGACGGGGTGGCGTTGTGCATCGAGGTTGATGCCCAACGCGCGCACCGCCGCGTCGAGCACCGGTACCTCGACGAGGTGGCCGACGACCTGGACGACGCGATCCGGCGGGTCACCGCGGCGAAGAAGGAACGGCGTCCGCTGTCGGTCGGCGTGGTCGGCAACGCCGCCGAACTGCTGCCGGAGCTGCTGCGCCGCGACGTCGAGGTGGACATCGTCACCGACCAGACCTCAGCGCACGATCCGCTGTCTTACCTGCCCAAGGGCATCAGCGTGGACGACTGGCAGGACTACGCGGCGAAGAAGCCGGACGAGTTCACCGACCGGGCGCGCGAGTCGATGGCTGACCACGTCGACGCGATGCTCGGGTTCCTCGACCGCGGTGCCGAGGTGTTCGACTACGGCAACTCCCTGCGCGGCGAGGCGAAACTCGGCGGCTGCGAGCGCGCGTTCGACTTCCCCGGTTTCGTGCCCGCCTACATCCGGCCGCTGTTCTGCGAGGGCAACGGACCGTTCCGCTGGGCCGCGCTGTCCGGCGACCCGGAGGACATCGCCGCGACCGACCGGGCGATGCTCGAACTGTTCCCGGAGAACGAATCGCTGGCGCGCTGGATCAAGATGGCCGGCGAGCGGGTCGCGTTCCAGGGCCTGCCCGCCCGGATCTGCTGGCTCGGCTACGGCGAGCGGCACCTGGCCGGCTTGCGCTTCAACGAGATGGTGGCCAGCGGCGAGCTGAAGGCCCCGGTCGTGATCGGCCGCGACCACCTCGACTCGGGCAGCGTCGCCTCGCCGTACCGCGAGACCGAGGGCATGGCCGACGGCTCCGACGCGATCGCCGACTGGCCGCTGCTCAACGCGCTCGTCAACACCTCGTCCGGCGCGAGCTGGGTGTCCATCCACCACGGCGGCGGGGTCGGCATGGGCCGGTCCATCCACGCCGGGCAGGTGAGCGTCGCGGACGGCACGCCGCTGGCGGCGCAGAAGCTGGAGCGGGTGCTCACGAACGACCCGGGCATGGGCGTCATCCGGCACGTCGACGCCGGGTACGACCGCGCTGCCGAGGTCGCCGACGAGCGCGGCGTGCGGGTGCCGATGCGGGAGCAGGCGTGACCGCATCCGGGCTGCTCGGCGAGATCGCCGACGTCGGGCGCGATGCCCGGCGCGGCGGTTACTCGCGGCACGCGTTCGATGCGCCGGAGCACGACTTGCGCACGTGGTTCGTGGAACGAGCGCAGCAGTTGGGCCTCGACGTCGAAACCGATCGCAACGGCAACCTGTGGGCGTGGTGGGGCGCTCCTGGCGCGAACGCGGTCGTCACCGGCAGCCACTTGGACTCGGTTCCGGGCGGCGGCGCGTTCGACGGGCCACTCGGCGTAGTGAGTGCGCTGGCGGCGGTGGAAGCGTTGCAGGCCAAGGGGTTCCGTCCGGCAAAGCCGTTCGCGGTGGTCGTGTTCGCCGAGGAGGAGGGCGGGCGCTTCGGCGTGCCGTGTCTCGGTTCGCGGCTGCTCACCGGGACGATCGACGCGGACCGGGCCCGGGCGTTGCGGGATCCGTCCGGTGTCACGTTCGCCGAGGCCGCGGCGAAGGCCGGGCTGGACGTCGACCGCGTCGGCGCGGATCCGGATCGGCTCGGGCTGGTCGGGCAGTTCCTGGAATTGCACGTCGAACAGGGCAGGGGGCTGATCGACCTCGGGTCGCCGGTGGCCGTGGGCAACACGGTGATCGCGCACGGCCGGTGGCGATTCTCGTTCGCTGGCCAGGGAAACCACGCCGGTGCGACGTTGCTCGCGGACCGCGTTGATCCGATGCTGCCTGCTGCCGAGACCGTGCTGGCGGTGCGGCGGTTGGCGCGGAAGCTGTCGGACGCGCGGGCGACGGTGGGGCGGCTCGTGCCCACGCCGGGCGGGACGAACGTGATTGCGTCCACTGTGGACCTTTGGCTGGACGCACGCGTCCCTGGTACTTCGACGCCGGAGCTGGTCGAGGAGATCGCCCGCGAGGCACAGGCTGCCGCGGAGGCGGAAGGGTGCCAGCTGGCGGTCACGCGCGAGTCGTACTCGGACGACGTGGTGTTCGACGAGTCGCTTCGGCGGTCGCTGGGGGAGTGGCTGGGTGCGCCGCCCGAGTTGCCCACGGGTGCCGGGCACGACGCGGCGATCCTGGCGGGATTCGTGCCGTCCGGAATGCTGTACGTGCGCAATCCGACCGGGATCAGCCACGCGCCGGAGGAATTCGCTGAGGCGGACGACGTCGAGGCCGGTGCGCGGGCGCTCGCCGAGGTGCTGGAGCGGCTCGCGAGATGACCATCTACTGGTGCGAACGGGCCTGGCTGCCCGAGGGGGTCGCGGACGCGGTCCGGATCGAGATCGCCGACGGCCGGATCGTTGCGGTGGCGGCCAACACCCACAAGACCGGAACTGTCCTTAATGGACTGACTCTGCCCGGGTTCGCCAACGGTCACTCGCACGCGTTCCACCGCGCGCTGCGAGGCCGGACGCACCACGAGCGGGGCACGTTCTGGACGTGGCGCGAGCGGATGTACTCGCTCGCCGCCCGGCTCGATCCGGATTCGTACTACCGGCTCGCGCGCGGCGTCTACGCGGAGATGGTGCTGGCGGGGTACACGAGCGTCGCCGAGTTCCACTATCTGCACCACGGGCCGGGCGGCAAGCCGTACGCGTCGCCCAACGCCATGGGCGACGCGCTGCGGCAGGCCGCGCGGGACGCCGGGATCCGGATGACCCTGCTCGACACCTGTTATCTCGCGGGCGGGATCGGTGTGCCGCCGGACGAGGCGCAGAAGCGGTTTTCGGACGGTTCCGCCGAAAACTGGGCGGAACGCGTCGCGCTGCTGAAAGAAGACGACCTGTTCCGCGTCGGCGGGGCGATCCACTCGGTGCGCGCGGTGCCGGAGTACGAGCTGCCTAAGGTGGACAACGCGGTGCCGCGGGACCGGCCGTTGCACATCCACCTGTCCGAGCAGCGCGCGGAGAACGAGCAGTGCGAGGCCGCGTATCGCTGGACGCCGACCGGGTTGCTCTGGGATTACGGCGTGCTCGGCGAGCGGCTCACCGCGGTCCACGCGACGCACCTGACCGAGCAGGACATCAAGTGGCTGGGCGATTCCAAGAGCGGCGCGTGTTTCTGCCCGACCACTGAGCGGGATCTCGGCGACGGTATCGGGCCCGCGCGAAGCCTGCTCGACGCGGGTGCGCGGCTCGGCATCGGGAGTGACAGCAACGCGGTGGTCGACGCGTTCGAGGAGACCCGGGCGCTCGAGCTGGACGACCGCCTGGCCAGCGAGGAACGCGGCCGGTTCACCGCGGAAGAGCTGCTTGCCGCAGGGACCGAGCACATCTCCGCGGGCTGGCCGGAGACCGGCACTCTCGCGGCGGGCGCTGGGGCTGACCTGGTCACCGTCGCGACGGATACGGTGCGCACGGCTGGGATCGAACCGTCCGGCGTGCTGTTCGCCGCCGCTGCCGCGGACGTCCGTACCGTGGTGGTGGCCGGACGGGAAGTGGTGCGCGACGGTGCGCACGTGCTGATCGAACGACCGGAAACCATACTGGCCAAGGAGATAGAGGCGCTGTGGCAGTTCTGATCACCGGAATCGGCGAGCTCACCACGAACGACCCGGAGCTGGGCAAGCTCCGCGACGCCGCGCTGGTGCTCGACGGCGAAACCGTCGCGTGGGCCGGTCCGGCGGCGCGGGCCCCGGACGCCGACGAGCGCGTGGACGTCGAGGGTCGCGCTGTGCTGCCCGGGTGGGTGGACAGCCACACCCACCTCGTGTTCGCCGGCGACCGCACCGCCGAGTTCGAGGCACGGATGGCCGGACAGGCTTACGCGGCAGGCGGAATCGCGGTCACGGTCGATGCGACGCGGGCGGCTTCGGACGAGCAGCTGGCGGCGAACCTTCGTCGACATGTCGAGGAAGCGGCTGCGCAGGGCACCACCTGCCTGGAGACGAAGACTGGGTACGGCCTCACTGTCGCTGACGAGGCGCGGTCGGCGCGGATCGCTGGCGCGGTCGCTGATGAGGTGACCTTCCTCGGTGCGCACCTGGTGCCGCCGGGTGCCGACGCGGAGTCCTATGTGGACTTAGTGTGCGGCGAGATGCTGGACGCCGTCGCGCCGCACGTGCGGTGGGCCGATGTGTTCTGCGAGACCGGAGCGTTTGACGAGGCTCAGTCGGCGCGCGTGCTCAAGGCGGCGGCGGAACGCGGGCTCGGGCTGCGCGTGCACGGCAATCAGCTCGGCGAAGGTCCCGGCGTGCGGCTGGCGGTGGAACTGGACGCGGCTAGCGTCGACCACTGCACGTACCTGAGCGATGCTGACGTCGAGGCGCTCGCGTCGTCCGACACGGTCGCGACGATCCTTCCGGCGTGCGATTTGTCCACGAGGCAGGCGTTGGCTCCGGCGCGGCGGCTGCTGGACGCGGGAGCGACGGTTGCGTTGGCCAGCAACGCCAATCCGGGCAGTTCGTACACCACGTCGGTCGCGTTCTGCGTGACGACGGCTGTGCTTCAGCTGCGGATGACAGTCGACGAGGCTGTGTGGTCGGCGACCGCCGGCGGTGCGCGGGCGCTGCGCCGCGAGGACGTCGGGTATCTGCGGCCGGGGGCACGGGCGGATGTGCACGTACTCGACGCTCCGTCCACCACGCATCTCGCTTATCGGCCCGGGGTCCCGTTGACCCGCTCGGTGTGGCGGAAAGGGGCAAAGGTGCGTTAATCCGGGTGGCGACCGAGTCCGCCGCTGCGCTAACGTGAAAGGGAACAGGACGCGCGAAAGACCATTGTCCGGTATGGGTTAGGCTGGACGATCCATTCGCTCTGTTTCCAAGCGCCCGGCGTAAGCGGGCCAGCCCAGTGCGTCCCTCTCGAACCAGAACTTGGTACGGAAGGGACTTCGCTGATGGCGAATAACACTGATAATGCCGCCGCGGGCAACGCCGATAACACCGTCCTCGTGATCGGGGCCGGGCTC
Source organism: Amycolatopsis sp. NPDC114503 (assembly GCF_055633655.1). Lineage (NCBI taxonomy): Bacteria > Bacillati > Actinomycetota > Actinomycetes > Pseudonocardiales > Pseudonocardiaceae > Amycolatopsis > Amycolatopsis sp. NPDC114503. The sequence goes on from NZ_JBVKDT010000021.1 coordinate 107,941, forward strand.
GGCGGGCTGTGTCTCGCGCAGGGGCTGCGCAAAGCCGGGATCCCGTGTGCGGTCTACGAACGCGATTCCGCGCTGGACGCACGCAGGCAAGGCTATCGGCTGCACGTCGATTCCCGCGGCGACCAGGCGTTGCGGGACGTGCTCCCGGCGCACCTGCACGAGCTGTTCCGGGCCACCTCGGGCCAGCCGCGCAACGCCACCACGATCTACGACAGCCAGCTGACGCAGCTCACCGAGTTCGTGCTGGACGACGGCGACGCCCAGCGCAACGTCAACCGGTTCACTCTCCGGGAGATTCTGTTCGAGGGGCTCGACAACGTCCACTTCGGCAAAGAGCTCGTCCGGTACGAAACGCACGAGAGCGGTGTGATCGCGCACTTCGCCGACGGGACGCAGGCGCGCGGCGCGTTTCTCGTCGGCGCGGACGGGGTGAATTCGCCGGTGCGCCGCCACTATCTTCCGCACGCGCAAGTCGTCGACACCGGATTGCGCCAGCTGTACGGGAAGATTCCGCTCACCGAGGCGAACCGGGAGTTGTTCGACCCGGCGATGTTCTCAGTGTTCAACATTATTTCCGGGCCGGGCAAGGCAATGATCGGAGTCGCGCCGGTCGACTATCCGGAGCCGATCGCCGACGCCTGCGCGCGGCTCGCGCCCGACGTGCGGCTCAGCCTCGACGAGCCGTACATGACCTGCGCTTTCGGTGCGCGCGTGGAGATCTTCGGGCTGACCGACGACGAACTCCGCGCGTTGTCCGGGGACGAGATGCACAAGCTCGCGCTCGACCGGGTCTCCGGCTGGCATCCGAAGGTGCGCCGGATCGTCGAAAGCTGGCTCCCGGAAACGATATTCCTCGTCTCGATCCGGACCAGCGTGCCGGTCGGGCCGTGGGAGCCGTCGCGGGTGACCCTCGTCGGCGACGCGATCCACGCGATGAGCCCGGCCGCCGGGGCCGGGGCGAACACCGCGATGCGCGACGGCGCCGCGCTCGCCGCCGCGTTGAGCAGCGGAAATCCGGACGCGATCGGGGAATACGAGGCGGAAATGCGCCGGTGCGGATTCGCTGCGGTGCGCGAGTCCGCGGCGAATGGGGTGCGGCATCTGGGGCAGAATCCATTGCCGGAAATGTCCTCGGCATCCGTTTTGTAAACCAGCGTGAGAAGTGCGCGGGGGCAGAGTTCCTGCCCCCGCGCCCGGCCTCGCGCGCGGTCTCGAACCATCAGGGCAACGATGAAAAAGGACCAGCAGGTGAACAGCGGAAAATCAGCCACGTCGGCAAGATCTCGTTCATTCAGAGTTCAACTACTGGCCACCCGCTGAGGGATCTGGAGACCCCGCCCGCGTCGGTACCGTCACTCTCGCAGGACACTCCGAAGTGGAGAGCGGGCATGGACTTTTCTCTCATCGTCTTGGTGGTGATCGTCGCGGCGCTGGCCTTCGACTTCACCAACGGGTTCCACGACACGGCCAACGCCATGGCCACTTCCATCGCGACCGGCGCGCTGAAGCCCCGGGTCGCGGTCGCCATCTCGGCGGTATTGAATCTCGTCGGCGCGTTTCTTTCGATCGAGGTCGCGAAAACCATTTCCGGCGGGATCGTCGACGACACCAAGGTCACGCCGGTGGTGATTTTCGCCGGATTGGTCGGGGCCATCGTCTGGAATCTCGTGACGTGGCTGGTCGGGCTGCCCTCGAGTTCGTCGCACGCGTTGTTCGGCGGGTTGATCGGGGCGACCTGGATCGCGTCCGGCGCGGACGCCGTGCACTTCGCGAAGGTCGTCGAAAAGGTGCTGATCCCGGCGATCGCGTCGCCGGTGGTGGCGGGCGTCGTCGCGATCGTCGGCACCTTCCTCGTCTACCGGATCACGGCCAAGTCCCGCCAGGACGTCGTCGGCAAGGGGTTCAAGACCGGCCAGGTGCTTTCGGCCAGCCTGGTTTCGCTCGCGCACGGCACCAACGACGCGCAGAAGACGATGGGCGTCATCACGCTCGCGCTGATCGCCGGGGGTTCGCTCGCACCGGGGTCCAATCCGCCGGTGTGGGTCATCCTCGCCTCCGGTGCGGCGATCGCGCTCGGCACTTACTTCGGCGGCTGGCGGATCATCCAGACGATGGGCAAGAAGCTCACCGAAATCCAGACGCCGCAAGGGTTCGCCGCCGAAACGAGTTCCGCGGCGGTCATCCTGGCCTCGTCGCACCTCGGCTTCGCGCTGTCGACCACGCACGTCACCTCGGGCGGCATCATCGGTTCCGGGCTCGGCCGGAAGCTCGCCGAGGTCCGCTGGGGCGTCGCGGGCAAGATGGTGATCGCGTGGGCGCTCACGCTGCCCGCCGCCGCGATCGTCGGTGCCATCGCGGCCGCGGTCTCCACGCGCGGCAGTTGGGGCACCGTCCTCGTCGGCGGGGTCGGGGTGCTGCTCGCGCTGGGCATCTGGCTCGCGTCGCGGCGCAATCCGGTCACGCCGGCCACCGTCAACAACGAGCCGGAGGGCGCTGAGGCAGCTCCGGTCGCGGCTTGAGGGAGCGGGGCATGGGGATCAACGACGAGCCGGACGGCGCTAAACCCGCCCCCGATCGCGACTTGAGGGAGCAGGACATGGCGATCAACAACGAGCCGGAGGCCGTCGAGGCCGCCCCGGTCGCGGCTTGAGGAGCACGACATGGCGATCAACTGGGGTGCTCTCGGCATCGTTTTCGTGGTGGCGCTGGCCGCGGTGGTCGTGCTCACCGGGCTGTTCGCGTACGGCGTGCGTGGGCTCTCCGAGCGCGTGACGGCACGGGCGCACGGCGGCAGCGGCACGGTTCAGCTGACCGGCGCGGTCGTGTGCTTCGCGATCTGCGCCGCGGTGATCGGGTACGGGATCTATCTGATCGTGGCCTAGGCGAGCGCCGCCTCGGCGCGGGTTCGCAGTTCTTCCGGAAGCTCGTCGAGCAGCGGTCGCACCGTTGCCCGGCGAGTTTCGTTCAGGTGGGCCAGGACGTCCAGTGCCGGTGCCCACAGCGACTCGTCCGCCGCGGCGGTCCGGACCAGCGCGGGCAGCCGGTCGTCGCCGAGCAGAGCGAGCACGTGGTCGATCCGGCTCCGGTCGTCCAGCACGTACGCGGTGCGCAGCAGACCGGCGTCGTCCAGAAGACCGATGCAGCGGCGGACCGTTTCGTCCGGCAAGTGGCCGACGAACCGGCCCAGCGTGATCCAGTCCTCGCGGCGGGTCAGTTCCTCGGCGACCGCCACGACCGTCGTCACCGGGATCCGCGTGATGATCGAAGTCGCACGTCGTGGGTCCAGCTCCGCCGCGACCGAGGCGAGGAACTTCGGCGACAGCCGCTTCGCGACGTCGACGCCGCGCGACACGTCGACCAGACCGGCGATCCGCGCGCACAGCAGCGGGCCGAACACCTTCTCCGCGATCTTCGCGGTCACGCCCGCCGGCAACAGCCTGCTCGCCAGCGCCATCCGCTCCAGCACGACGAGGTTCGCGTCGAACAGCGTGGTCGTCATCTGCTCGCGCAGCAGCCGCACCTCGCCCTGGTCGACGTCGGCGAGGTAGTCGAGCCGGGCCGGGTCGACGTCGAGCACCCGGGCGAGCTTGAGGATTTCCGGGTTCACAGGCCGACCGCTTTCCGCACCGCGCCGCGCAGCAGGGCGGGCACGTACTTCAGGCTTTCCTCACCCGCGCGAGCGAGCGCCTGCGCTTGCCGGTGCCGGGCGTCGCGCAACGCCGCTGCCAGATCCTGTTTGTGCTGCTCAGGCAGGGTTTCGATGCCGTCCGGCAGCGGAGCGCCGAGCTGCTCGGCCAGGGTGCGTTCAGCCATGGTGACCCATCATGCCTCACGATCTCGACCTTGACTTTCGGCGGTGGTGACGAATCGGGCGGCCCTTGTAGCGTCAGCGGAATGAAGGAGGCGACGCGGTTCCGCTGGCGCGTGGCGTTCGACGTGCTGCTCTGGGCCGCGTTGTGCGGGTTCGTCCTGCTCGACGCGCCGAACAGCCCGAACGGCTGGGAGCTCGCCTACGGGCTGACGTCGGTCACCGTGGCGATGGCGACTGCCCGGGTGTACCCGGCGGTCGCGCTGGTGGTGGCGATGGCGACGGCGATCGTCATCGCGTTCGGCTGGGGCGGCCGGGTCGCGGTGTGGGAGTTCTTCCTGATCGTCGTGATCTCGTACCTGGCCGGCCTGCGGCTTGCCAGGGCGCGCGTCGCGATGATCAGCTTCTTCGTCATCGCGGTGGCCGGGATCCCGCTCGCTTTCCTGCCGACGTCGGGATTCGACGCGTGGGGCGCGGTGCTCGGCACGCTCGCGTTCGCCGGGGTCGCGCCGTGCCTGCTCGGACGGCACGTGCGGCTGCGGCGCGAGCTCGCGCAGGACGGATGGCGGCGCGCCGAGGAGATGGAGAGCAGGCACCGGCTCGTCGCGCAGGAGGCGCGGCTGCGGGAACGGGCCCGGATCGCCAGCGACATGCACGATTCGCTCGGCCACGAACTGAGCCTGATCGCGGTGCGGGCAGCGGCGCTGGAGGTCGACAGCGAACTGGGCGACAAGCAACGCGAAGCCGCCGGACAACTGCGGGCGGGCGCGGCGACGGCGACGGAACGGCTGCGCGAGATCATCGGCGTGCTCCGTGAGGACGCCGCTCCGGTCGAGCCGGTGCAGGGCGATCTGGGGGAGCTGATCGACCGCGCACGTGCCTCGGGGATCGAGATCGGCGCGCGGCTCGGCAGTCTCGACAACGCGCCGCCGATGGTCGCGCGGGCGGTCTACCGCGTCGTGCAGGAAGCGCTCACGAACGCGGCGAAGTACGCGCCTGGCGCGGCCGTTTCGATCGACGTGACCAGTACTGCTGACGCGACGGACGTCCGGGTACGGAACGCGCCGCCGCCCGCCGGGCCGTTGCCCGTCCGGTCCGGGCAACGGGGTTTGATCGGCCTGCACGAGCGGGTGCGGTTGGTCGGCGGGAGCCTGACCGCAGGACAGGCGGACGGCGGGTTCGAGGTGGCGGCGCGGCTGCCGCACGACGCCGCGCCCGCGCCGGAGCAGGACGACGAGGTGATCGGGCAGGCCGCGCGCGAGCTGGAACGGGCGCGCCGCGCCGTCCGGTCGAGCCTGGTGCAGGCGATCGTGGTGCCGCTGGGGCTGTTCGGGGTGATCATCGGCGGCGCTGGAGTGGCGTTCCTGGCCCAGTGGTCGTCGTCGGAGCTGTCGCCGGACTCGTACGATCGGATCCAGATCGGCATGCCGCATTCCGCGGTCGTGCCGATGCTGCCCTCGCGCCAGCGCACGACGCTTCCGGCGATCAACGTGCCGCCGCAGCCTGATCGAAGCGCCTGCGAGTACTACGGAGCAGGCCGAAGCTGGCTCAACTTCAACCATGCCGTCTATCGGCTGTGCTTTGTGGACGATCGAGTGGCGAGCAAAGACCTTTACAGTGAGGACGAACCGTGATCCGCGTACTGCTGGCCGACGACGAAGCGATGATCCGCGCCGGCGTGGCCGCGATTCTGGCCTCGGACAAGGAAATCGAGGTCGTGGCCGAGGCCGCGGACGGACGGGCGGCGATCGAAATGGCGCGCGCGAACCGGCCGGACGTCGCGCTGCTCGACATCCGCATGCCTGGCCTCGACGGGCTCGCCGCGGCCGAGGAGATCCGCAAACTGCTGCCGGACACCGGTGTTCTCATGCTGACGACGTTCGGCGAAGACGAGTACATCGAACGCGCTCTCGGCCTCGGCGCGAGCGGATTCCTGCTCAAGGCGGGCGATCCGCGCGAACTGCTGGCCGGAGTGCACGCGGTGGCCGACGGTGCGGCCTTCCTGTCGCCGAAGGTCGCGCACCGGGTGATCACGCGCTTGTCCGGCAGCCGGTTCAGCCGCGCCGCGACCGCGCGCGAGCGGGTGAACGTCTTGACGAACCGGGAACGGGAAGTGCTGGTGCTGCTGGCCGAGGGACTGTCCAATGCGGACATAGCGGCGCGGATGTTCGTGGTGGAGGGCACGGTGAAGGCGCACGTGAGCACGATCCTGACCCGGTTGGACGTCCGCAACCGGGTGCAGGCCGCGATTACGGCTTTTGAGGCGGGGCTGGTGTAAGCGTCGGCGGTTGCCAACGGCTGATGTTGGCCCCGACCCGAGTGGTGACCGCTGCGGGCAGCAACCGGGTAAAAGCCGCCCGAAGTGCGACCGCCGCTGGGTTGCGAAGGAGCGGTCCACTGGCGCCGGCCTGGATCGACGCCTTCGCGACCTTCTGCGTGCGCGGGCGACGTTCAGCGTCATAACGACGGAGTGCTTCGTCCACTGTGGACTGATTGGCGTGCGAAGCCAGCACCACCGCGTCCTCCAACGCTTGGCAACCGCCTTGCCCGAGGAACGGCGGCATGGCGTGCGCAGCGTCGCCGAGGAGCGCGACGCGGCCGCGGACGTAGCTGGGCAGCGGCGTCGCCAGGTGATGCGTGTCGTGCAGCAGGATTTCCGGGGTGGCGTCGATGAGTTGCGGGATCGGGTCGTGCCAGCGACCGTACTTCGCGCTCAGGTAAGCGTGGATGTCGTCGTGCCGGATCCCGGCCGGCCGGGCTTCCGAGACCCACCAGTACACCTCGTCGTCCAGCAACGGCAGTACGCCGATTTCGATCCCGGCCGCCCACGTCGTGCTCAGCGTGGGCTTCAGCGGCAGCTTGGCGATGCCGCGGAACGCCGCACCACCGCTGTACTCCACGCGTGCTGCCGGGAACAGCGCCTGCCGGATCGGGCTGTTGATCCCGTCGGCGGCCACGACCAGGTCGGCCTCGATCGAGCCGGAATTGTGGTGCACCACGCCGTTTTGCTCGACGCTCGTCACCTCGACCCCGGTCTTCACACACGAGTCCGGCAGCGCTGACACCAGTGTGTCGATCAGATTCGCCCGGTGGATCGCGCCGAGCGGCAATCCGTGGCTGCGCACGAAGAGGTCGGCGTCCCACTTGGCCAGCCGTCGCCCGCGCCAGTCGACCAGCCCGCCGCCGCGCTGGGCCGAGATCCGGGACTCGACGCCCAACTCGGCCAGTGCTCGCTGCGCGTTGGGCCACAACGAGATTCCCGCGCCGATAGCCGTGAGCTCCGGTGCCCGTTCGAGCACCGTGACCTCCCATCCGACCCGGCGCAACCCGATCGCCGCAGCCAGTCCGCCGATGCCGCCCCCGACCACGACCGCGCGTCGCGAAGCCATGCCGACCTCCTCTACGTCTGTAGAGGACTCTACACCTGTAGTGTCCCGGGAGTGGAACGAATAGCTGTGATCGGCGACGCAGCCGTCGAGGTGATCGCGGCCGAGGGCATGCGCGGGCTGACTCACCGCGCCGTCGACCGGGCGGCCGGGCTGCCCGCGGGTTCGACGTCGTACTACGCGCGCACCCGCGCGGCGCTGCTGGAACTGGCCGCGGACCGGATGGTCGCGCTGGACCAGGCGGAAGTCGCGCCGCCGGAGGGGAAACTCGCGGAATTCCTTGGCGCGATGGTGTACCGGTCGATCACTGTCGGCCGCACCAGAATGCTCGCGCGCTACGAGTTCGCGCTGGAATCGGTTCGACGGCCGGAGCTGCGGGCCCGGTACGACGCCGGTGGTCTGGAATTGCGCCGGCGGTGTGCGGAAGTCCTTGCCGCGGCTGGTTCTCCGACGCCGGAGCACCACACCCGCGTGCTCATCGGCTGGCTCGACGGATCGATCTTCGACGCCCTCGCGGGCACGGGCTCCCTCAACCCGCCGACCGAAGCCGATCTGGTCGAGGGAGCCCGTGCCGTGCTCGCCGGATTGGGGTTGTCGCAGGCCTGATCAGGCGTCGCGGCGGTTCAGCAGTGCCGTCCCCGCAGCGATTCCGGCGACCGCCCAGGCGAGGCAGACCAGCACGCCGACCCAAGGTCCGTACGGCGGCATGCCGCCGAGCATCGGGTTCGCGTCGCCGGGCGGCACCATCGCGTTGATGCCCGCGAAGGCCGGGAAGTAGTTCATCGCGCCGGGAAACACGTACGACGACATCAGCATCGGCAACGGCAGCAGCAGCACGATCACCACCACCATCGTGCCCGCCGCGCTGCGCAGCACGAACGAAATCCCCAGGCACAGCACGCCGAGCAGTGCGAAATACGCTCCCATGCCCAGTGCGGTGATCGCCCCCTGCGACAGCGACGTGGGACCCCCAGCCCCACGCATCAGCACCGAGGCGACCCCCATGCCGAGAACCGCGACGACCACGCCGTAAACGAAAAGCACCGGCACCAGCACCGCAGCCTTGGCCGCGGTGACCCGGGCCCGCACCGGAACCCATTGCAGCGTCGAACGAATCGACCCGCTGGTGTACTCGCTCGTCACGAACAACGTCGCGACCGCGAGCACGCAGAACTCGACCAGATAGATCGCCCCGGTGTTGACGATGCCGTGCGCGGTCTGCTGCCTCTCGTCCTCGGCGTGCTGGGAGATCCCCGAGACGACGGAGTAGAACGCCATCAGCAGCCCTCCGCCGATCAGCGACAACCACGTCGCCCGCACCGACCAGAACTTCGTCCACTCCGCCGAAATCGCCAGCTTCGTCATGCCGTAACCCCGTATTCCACCGATCCGGCGGTCAGTTCCATATACGCCTGCTCGAGCGAAGCGGTCCGCTCGGCAAGCCCGTGCAGCCGGACGCCCAGTTCATGAGCCAGATCCCCGACTTCGGCCACGCTCACCTCGTCGATGAGCAGTTCGCCGTCCTCCCCGGGCAGCACCGACCGGCCGTTCCCCCGAAGCCAGTCCGCGAGTTTCGCGCGCTCGGCCGGATCCGGCACGCGCACCGCGACCGACCGGCTCGAGTTGCCCGCGATGAAGTCGCCGATCGCCGCGTCGGCGAGGATCGAACCCTTGCCGATGACCAGCAGCCGGTCCGCGGTCAGCTGCATCTCGCTCATCAGATGGCTGGACACGAACACCGTGCGTCCTTCGGCGGCAAGCGAACGCATCAGCTGCCGCACCCAGCGGACGCCGTCCGGATCGAGGCCGTTGACCGGCTCGTCGAACATCAGCACGCCCGGGTCGCCGAGCAGTGCGCCCGCGATGCCCAGCCGTTGGCTCATGCCGAGCGAGAACGTCCCGGCGCGCTTGCCCGCGACGTCGCTCAGTCCGACTGTCGCGAGCACTTCCTCGACGCGGTTGGCGGCGATTCCGTTGCTGCGCGCCATCGCGAGCAGGTGTTTGCCCGCGCTGCGCCCGGGATGCATGGCCTTCGCATCGAGCAGCGCGCCGACCTCGCGAAGCGGGAACCGCAGTTCTGCATACGGTTTCCCGCGAATCAGGGCGTCGCCGGAGTCCGGCCGGTCGAGGCCGACGGTCATCCGCATGGTGGTGGACTTGCCCGCGCCGTTCGGGCCGAGGAACCCGGTCACCGTGCCCGTCTCGATGACCGAGGTGAGGCCGTTGACCACTGTTTTCTGTCCGTAGCGCTTCGTCAATCCGCGAAACGTGATCATAGGGCGAAGTCTGCGCCGGCGCGGTGTCCTCGGACATCGGCCGACCGTCGCGGACCGACCCCGACTTTAGGCAGGGGTCAGCGGGTCCTGCGGGTGGTGTGGCGGGTCGGCTTGGCGGTCGCGGGGTCTTCCGGCCACGGATGTTTCGGGTAGCGGCCGCGGAGATCGGCGCGGACGGCGGCATATCCGGTGCGCCAGAAGGATTCGAGGTCCGCGGTGACCGCGGCCGGACGACCGGCGGGGGACAGCAGGTGCAGCACGACCGGCACGCGGCCGTCGGCGAGTGACGGTGTCTCGGTCCAGCCGAAGGTCTCCTGCAGCTTGACCGCGAGCACCGGCTGGTCGCCGTGGTAGTCGACGCGGTAGTGCGAACCGGACGGGACTTCGAGGCGGTCCGGGGCGAGTTCGTCGAGCCGCGCGGCTTCGGGCCAGGGGAGCAGGCCGCGCAGGGCGGTTCCGGCGTCGACGTTCGCCAGATCGGCTCGGCGGCGGACTCGGGAGAGGTCCAGCCAGGTGTCTACATCGGACAGCAGGGTTTCGTCGTCCACCGACGGCCACGGCTCGCCCAGTGCACGGTGCAGGAAGGCCAGGCGTTCGCGGAGACGGGTGCCGTCTTGGCTCCAGCGCAGCAATCCGAGACCTTCGGCGCGGAGCCCGGTGACCACCGCGTCGTGGACGAGCTGTGGATCTGGGTTGCGCAAAGGCTTTTCGGACAGCACGATCGCGCCCAGGCGGCGGACGTGTCGAGCGACGACCTCGCCGTCCCAATGCACTTCGTCCACTTCGGACACCAGGGTTGGCGCCGCTTGCGTCGCCAGTGCTTCGTCGGCGGTCGCGGCGAGCCGGATGGTGCCGTGCACGCGGCCCGGATCGCGGGTGGCTTCGGCGACAGCCAGCCATTCGGCGTCGCCCAGACCGCTGCCGCTGGGCAGTTCGGCAGCGGTTCCGCTGGCCATCAGGTACACCGGTGCCGCCCCGGCGCGTCGCCGCGCGAGCCGTTCCGGATGCGCGAGGGCGACGACCAACGCGGCGTCCGGGGAGGCTTTAGCTGGCGAATTGACTAATCCTGCCAACCGTTTCGCGTCCCGCTGCCAGCGGCGGGCCGCGTCGTCGTGGGCGGAACGGAGGCGTCGCAGTTCGGCTTCGACATCGGTCAGCGTCGCTCCGGTATCCAACAGCGCAACCACTTCCGCGGCAGCGCGAGCCCCGACAGCCTCCGCGCCGTCCAGCAACGCGCGCGCCAGCCGGGGATGCAAGCCGAGGTCGGCCATCTTCTGTCCGCGCGGCGTGACAGCACCGTCAGGCGTGGTCGCGCCGAGCGTGACGAGCAGGCTTCGCGCAGCGGCGAGTGCGCCTTCGCCGGGAGGATCCCACCAGGCGAGGCCGGTTCCGTCCGGAGTGGACCAGCAGGCGAGTTCCAACGCGAACCGGGCCAGTTCAGCAGTGCGGATTTCCGGCTCCGGGTACGCGGGCAGCGTCGCTTGCTCGTGCTCCGGCCAGCAGCGGTACGCCCGGCCAGGCGCTTCGCGACCCGCACGACCAGCGCGTTGTTCCGCCACCGCGGCCGAAACCCGCACCGTGGCGAGCCCGGCGAGACCGCGTCGGTGATCGACCCGGGGGACGCGCGCGAGGCCTGAATCCACGACCGCGCGGACGCCGGGAACGGTGAGGCTCGACTCGGCGACGGCGGTCGCGAGAACCACGCGGCGCCGGTCGCGTGGTCGCAACGCTTCGTCTTGCCGGGCGGCGGAAAGCCGTCCGTGCAGCGGCAGAACGTCGGCGTCCAGTGAACTCAGCAACGAAGACGTACGCGCGATTTCGCCTGCCCCGGGAAGGAAAGCGAGCACATCACCGTCCCCTTCGGACAGTGCTTTCCGGACCGCCGACGCCACTGAGGCTTCCGGACGCTCCCCGCGCGCCGGAGCGCGATAGCTCAGCTCGACCGGGTACGTGCGGGCGTGTGCGGTGATCACCGGAGCGTCGCCGAGGAGCTCTGCCAGCCGTCCGGACGCGACTGTCGCCGACGTCGCGAGCAGCTGGAGGTCGTCGCGCAGCCCGGCGCGGACGTCGAGGAGCAGCGCGAGCAGGAGATCGGCGTCGAGATGACGTTCGTGGCATTCGTCCAGCAGAACGGTCGACACCCCGGCCAGTTCGGGATCGTGCTGCACCCGCCGCACCAGCAGCCCGGACGTGACCACCTCGATCCGCGTGCGCGACGACACCTTCCGGTCGCCGCGCACGGCGTACCCGACCGTCTCGCCGACCGGTTCGCCCAGCAACGCGGCCATCCGCCCGGCCGCGGCCCGAGCAGCGAGCCGGCGCGGTTCGGCGACCACGACGCGTCCTTCGCCGCGGTTCAGCGCGAGCGGCACGAGCGTGGTCTTGCCGGTGCCCGGCGGGGCCACGAGCACCGCGGCACCGTGGTCGTCGAGCGCGCCCAGCACGGACGGCAGCACCGCGCGGACGGGCAGGTCCGGCAGCGAGGCTAGGTCGGTCACTGCTCGGTGATCTCCGGTGGATTCGGCAACGGATAGTTCGAGGGCCCGATGTTCGTCTCCAGCGACTTCCGCCAGGCACCGCTGGACACCATCTTCCGGATCGCGTCGTCCACCGCGTGCTGGCCCTCGGTGTCGCCCTTGCGCAGGCCGACGCCGTACCGCTCAGTGGAGAACGGACGGCCGACCACCTTCAGCAGCTCCGGGTTCTGCGCGGCGTACCCGGCGAGGATCACCGCGTCCGTGGTGACCGCGTCGACCTGGTTGGCCAGCAGGGCGGTGACGCAGTCCGGATAGCGCGGGTACTCGACCAGCTGCACCCGCTGCGCGAACTTGTCCTTCACCATCTGCGCGGGCGTCGACCCGGTGACCGAGCAGAGCCGCTTGCCGTTGAGGCTTTCCGGGCCGGTGATGTCCGGCGAGGTGAGCCGTACCAGCAGGTCCTGGCCGGTGACGAAGTACGGGCCGGCGAAGCCGACCTGCTGCTTCCGCTTGTCGGTGATCGAATAGGTGGCCACGACCAGGTCGGCCGCACCCGAGGTCAGGTCGGTCTCGCGGCGGGCCGGGGTGGTCTCGTGCCAGGTGATGCGGTCCGGCTCGACGCCCAGTTCGCGCGCGACGAAAGTAGCGACATCGACGTCGAAACCCGCGAGCCTTCCGTCGACAGTTCGTTGCGAAAGGCCCGGCGCGTCGAACCGGATCCCGATGGTCAGGTGGTTGCCGTCACGCGCCCGGGTGGGAAGCGGATCGTCCTTGGATACCGTCGACGATCCGCATGATACGCAGCTGACCAGCAGAAACACGGCGGCGAGCACTGCGCGAAACCGCATCGGTGCCTCCGCTTCGCCGGTTGGCTGCTCACATAGTTCTCAGGTCAGACGGCTAGCCTAAGCGCGTGCGCCGACTGCCCCAACCTGTACTCGACACCATCGGCACGCTCGCCCGCCTCGGGCTGGCTGCCGTGTGGCTCGTGTCCGGCGGCCTGAAGATCGCCGACCCGGGGCAGACGTACATCGCCGTGCAGGCCTACGACGTGCTTCCGCACGCGCTCGTGCGCCCGGTCGCCACCGGGCTGCCGCTGCTGGAGCTGGTGCTCGGGCTGCTGCTGCTCGCCGGGCTGGCCACGCGCTGGGTCGCGGGCGCCTCGCTGCTGCTGCTGGCCGTGCTCGTCGCGGGCATCGCGCAGTCGTGGGCGCGCGGGCTGAGCATCGACTGCGGCTGTTTCGGCGGCGGCGGGCGCGTGAACGCCGGGCAGACCGAGTACCCGCAGGAGATCCTGCGCGACACCGGTTTCGCCCTGCTCGCGGTGTGGCTGCTCGCGCGGCCGCGCACGTGGCTTTCGGTCGACGGCTGGCTCGGCTGGGGCAAGGGCAGGAACGCCGGGAACTCAGGCGAGGCCCCGGACGACTACCCCAAGGGCATCGCGGAAGGGAATTAGGAACAGTGGGTGGAGCTGCGCGCAACGCGCGGAAAAGCCGTCAGCAGGCGGCGGCCGCGAGGTCGGTCGCCCAGGCGCGGGGCTCGGGGAGCGACCGGAACAAGATCATCGCGGTGTCGGTGGCCCTCGTGGTGGTCGCCGCGCTCGTGATCGGCGGCGTGCTCTGGATCAACTCGAGCAAGAACGCCACACAGGGCAGCGCGATCCAGCCGAGCACGACCGCGTCGCTCGGGACGGGCGTGGTCGAGAAGCGCGACGGGGCCGTGGTGTCGGTCGGCAAACCGGGCGCGCCGAAGACGATCGACGTCTACGCCGACTTCCTGTGCCCGTACTGCGCCAAACTGCAGCAGGACTTCGGGCCGCGGATGGAGAAGGCGATCAACGACGGCCAGCTCACCGTGCGCTACCACATGGTGATCCTGCTCAACAAGAACTCGGACCCGCCGGGCTACTCGCTCGACTCGGCCAACGCCGCGCTCGCCGCCGCCGACCAGCAGAAGTTCACCGCGTTCCACGACGCGCTGTTCAAGAACCAGCCGCAGGAAGGCGGCCGCGGGTACGACAAGGGCCAGCTGATCAAGCTCGGCCAGGACCTCGGGATCAGCGACCCGAAGTTCGCGCAGGCAGTCAACGCGGGCGCCTACGACCGGGAGCTGCAGGCGGCGTTCCAGGAGATCCAGGGCGACCCGAAGCTCCAGCAGGACTTCGGCAACGGCCAGGTCGGCTTCGGCACGCCGACGGTCGCGGTCGACGGCAAGGCGGTCCCGGCTTCCGGGGACTGGCTGACCAAGATTCTCAACGGCTGACCTGATCCGGTCAATTCGCCTGTCCGGGCACAACCCGTCCGCTAACCTGGGCCGCAGGGCTCAGGGGAGGGGCGGGTTGTGTCCGGTTTTCATGTAGACGACGGCGCGTATGAGAACTACGCGAAGCAGGTCGACCCACTCGGCGACGAGGTGCGCGCGGCGGCGAAAGCACATCTAGGTCCGCACGTAACGCTGTCCGGCGACGGGTTCTCCGCGATCGGGGACGAATCCGGGTTCGCCGGCGCGTACGGGGCGCGGATGCGGGCGTTGCAGGAACGGATGCACGCACTCGGCGGCGGCTGGCACGACGTCGGCGAGGCCGCGCGGCGCACACAGGGCAATTACGCCGCGGTGGAGCAGGAACACGGCGACGCTTTGCGCAGGTTTTCGTGAACGCTCCGGTCGATCATCTGGTCCGCAACGGACTGGACACCACGAATCAGTTCGCCGCGAAGCTGAAGCACGATCCGTCGGCGATCAACGGCGCGCGCGACGGGCATGTCGCGCTGCAGACGTCCGTCGGGCAGGCGAATCAGCACGCGGGCGCTCAGCGGGTGAACCTGGCGCAGGCCAGTTCCGGGGCGACCTCCGAGCGCGCGGTCGCGACGTCGAAGGATCTGGAGAAGGAAGTCCAGGACCTTCTCGACGAGAGCGCGGAAATCGAGCGCACGGTCGCGGAGGCTGCGGAGACGCTGCACGTCGGCGAGATCCGCAATGATCAGGTCCGGGACCAGATTCTGCGGGAGATCGCGTCTTCGATGAAGGCGCTGGCGGCGGTCAACGGGATTCAGCCGCCGGAAAGCCGGGCGGCCGCGGCTCGGCAGATTCTGTTGCAGCTGCAGACCAAAATCGGGCAGCTCACCGGTCAGGCGGCGACGTTCACCGAGGAGACGCTCGGGAAGCTGACCGGGCTGGGGCAGCGGCTCGGCGGGTCGGACTCGACTTCCGCGAGCAGCGCGACGACGTCGGTGCCGCAGGCGTTCAACAGCAACGGGGCGCACGTCAGCCACGGTGGTGGCGGGGGCGGCGACTCCGGCGGCGGTGGAGGCGGCGGCGGGTTTGCCGGGAAGCCGCGGTTGCCGGTAGCTGTTCCGCCGCAACCGGGCAGTGGCGTCGGGATTAACTTGCCGGGCGGGAAGACCGTGATGGCGCCTAATGAGACCGCGGCCAAAGCGGTTCGGGCGGCGTTGTCTCAGCTGGGCGTGCCGTATGTGTGGGGCGGGACCGCGCGCGGGCAGGGGCTTGACTGCAGCGGGTTGACCATGACGTCGTATCAGGACGCCGGGTTGCAGTTGCCGCGGACGGCTCAGCAGCAGACTGTCGGGGCCGAGGTGCCGTCGATGGATCAGTTGCTGCCGGGGGATTTGGTGGTGTGGTCCGGGCACGTCGCGATGGTGATCGGCGACGGGCAGATGGTCGAGGCCGGGGATCCGGTGCAGATCAGCAAGATCCGGATGACCAACGCCGGGCAGCAGTTCATTGGGTTCTACCGGCCTACGGGGTGAGTGGTGGCTGAATTCGACCTGGATCGCGCGGTGGCGCGGGTGATGGAAGAGGCTTCCCGGACCGGGGAGGCGGCTGCTGCTCGGTTTGAGCGGGCCGGGCCGGTGGTGGGGAAGGCTGCTGCTGGTGGGGTTTCGGTCGAGGTTGCGCCGGGTGGGTTGTTGACTGGGCTGACGTTGACTCGGGCTGCGTTGCGTGGTGGGTCGGAGGCGGTGGCTTCGCAGATTCTGGAGTTGTCGCGGCGGGCTGAGCGGCGGGCCGGGGATCGGATGCATCAGGTTTTGGCACCGGTGTTGGGGGCGGAGGCCGTGGCGGCGTTGGGGTATGCGGCGTTGGCTGAGGATGATCCGGATTTTTATGACGAAGAGCCGGTGGTGTTGTGAAGACTCGGGAGCTGATCTCGCTGGCGCGGGATCGGGAAGCTGCGTTGGGGCAGGTCGCGTCGTTGATGTCGGAGGCGCGCGGGTCGGCTCATGCGTTGGATGGGTCGGTTGAGGTGACTGTGGACGCGTTGGGGGCGTTGAAGCGGTTGTGGCTTGCGCCTTCGTTGATGGAGGGGGATCCTTCGCGGGTTTCGGCGTTGGTGCTTGAGGTTGTGCGGGTGGCTATGGCTGAGGCTGAGCAGGATTGTTACAACCGGGTGGGGTTGTTGTTGGGGGAGGAGGCTGGGTTGCTTGTCGAGGCGTTGTCTGGGCGGGTGGCTCCGGCTCGGTCTGCTGAGGATGATCCGGGGATGACGGTGGAGGAGTTTCAGCGGTTGCGGGGGGAGAGGGTGGGGGAGAGGCGGTTTCCTGCTCCTGCTCCTGCTCCTGCTCCGGTTGAGTCCATTGTGGATAGTGATGAGTGGGAGGGGTTTGATCCGGCTTCGTTGCGGTCGGATCGGTGAGGGGTTCGGCTCGTCGCCTGGGGGCGACATTGCGCCCTGGTGGGTTGGGGGCGCCCCGAAGCTGATTGTGATGAGGTTCCCCCGGTGGGTCGGACACTCTGATCCTTGGCTTTGGCCTGGGGAAGGATGTGTTTGTGTCTGGTTCGTCGAAGTATCCGCAAGAGTT
>NZ_JBVKDT010000022.1:0-107343 GCF_055633655.1 Amycolatopsis sp. NPDC114503
TGTGATGACGGACGGCGGGTGCTTGTCAAGGCGGGAAAGATGCCTTGACAAGCACCCGCCGTCCGCATTTTTGGCTTCGTATCGGGGTGCGGGGGAGTGTGGCTGCCTTGGCGAGTTGAGTGCGCCAGCTGCGGTAGCGCAGTTTGTGAAAGCCCTTCACCTCAACCCGACCAAAACCCGAGATCGCGCCGGTCTCTTCCCGCTCGGTTCGCACGGCCCCCCGGGCCGGGTGAACCGAGCGGGAAGAGACCGGCTTGAAGGCGATCTCGGCGCCTCGGCGGAGCCGAGGCAATTAGACACAGTTCAGGCACCTGGTGGGCGGTCTCGCACCACGCAGGTAAGCCTCGCAGTGCAGGTGCGGCGGCCTTCGTCATCCGTCAGCACGATCTCCGACGTGATCGTCCCCCGCCCGACGTGCAGCGGAGTCGCCACCCCGGTAACAACGCCGGAGCGGACGGCGCGATGGTGGGTGCAGGACAGTTCCAAACCCATCGCGGCGCGTTCGGGCCCTGCGTTCAGCGCGGCCAGCACCGAGCCCAGCGCCTCGGCGACGGTGGCGTTCGCGCCGCCGTGCAGGAGGCCGTAGGGCTGGAGGTTGCCTTCGACGGGGATCGTGCCGACGACCCGTTCCGGGGTCAGCTCTACGAGCTTCAGTCCGATCTTGTCGTTCAGCTGCTGGCCCGCGACCGCGGGGTCCATGCCCGCGAACTGGCCCGGCGTGATTTCCGCCGTCTGCTCGGTCACTCTCTGCTCCTCAACCTATGCGACACGCAAGAGTGTCAGACCCTCACCCTAGACTCGCCCCCGTGAGCCCGAGTGAGAACCAAACCGTTGCCAAGACCACAGGCGCCGCCGGTGCGCAGGAACGCCCCCGGCTGCTGCTGATCGACGGCCATTCGATGGCCTATCGCGCTTTCTTCGCCCTGCCCGCGGAGAATTTCCGCACGAAGACCGGGCAGGTCACCAACGCGGTCTTCGGCTTCACCTCGATGCTCATCAACCTGCTGCGCGACGAGAAGCCGACGCATCTCGCGGTGGCCTTCGACCTCTCGCGCAAGACCTTCCGGTCGGAGACGTACGCCGACTACAAGGCCAACCGCAGCGCCACGCCGGACGAGTTCCGCGGCCAGGTCGACCTGGTCAAGGAGGTGCTCGACGTGCTCGGCATCCCCTCCTTGACGAAGGAGAACTACGAGGCCGACGACGTCATCGCCACGCTCACCACGCAGGCGGGCGACGGCTACGACGTCTTGATCTGTACCGGCGACCGCGACGCGTTGCAGCTCGTCACCGATCGGGTGACCGTTTTGTACCCCAAGCGGGGCGTTTCCGACCTCGTGCGGTTCACGCCGGACGCGGTGGAAGAGAAATACGGCCTCACCCCGACCCAGTACCCGGATTTCGCGGCGCTGCGCGGCGACCCGTCGGACAACCTGCCGGGCATCCCCGGCGTGGGGGAGAAGACCGCGGCCAAGTGGATCCGGCAGTTCGGCTCGCTGGCCGACCTGATCGACCGGGTCGACGAGGTCAAGGGCAAGGTCGGCGACGCGCTGCGCGAGCACCTGTCGTCGGTCCAGCTCAACCGGCAGCTCACCGAGCTGGTCCGCGACGTGCCGCTGGAATCCGTGCCGGACCAGCTGGAGCTGCGTCCGTGGGACCGCGAGGCGGTGCACCGCCTCTTCGACGAGCTGGAGTTCCGCGTGCTGCGCGACCGGCTCTTCGAGAACCTGAGCAGTGCCAAACCGGAGGCCGACGAAGGCTTCGAGGTGTCCGGCTCCGCGCTCGCGCCGGGCGCGCTCGGCGCGTGGCTCGAAGCGCACGCCGGCGCGGCCGAGCCGGTGGCGCTGTCGTTCCGGGCGACCGGTGCGTCGGTCCGTTCCGATCTCAAGGCGGTCGCCTTCGCGACGGCTGACGGCGAGGGTGCGTACGTCGACGTCACCGCGATGGACGAGGCGGACGACCGGGCGCTGTCGGCGTGGCTGGCGGACCCGAAGATCCGCAAGATCGGCCACGACCTGAAGGTGCCGCTGCACGCGGTGCGCGCCCGCGGCTGGACGTTCGCCGGGCTCAGCATGGACACCGCGCTCGCCGCGTACCTCGCGCGGCCGGGCCAGCGCACGTTCGGCCTCGACGACCTCGCCTTGCGCTACCTGCACCGCGAGCTGCGTTCGGAAGCCGGAGACGGCGACGGTCAGCTGTCGCTGCTCGACGGCGGCGCGGACGAGCTGGAGCAGAAGGAAATTTCCGCCGAACTGGTGAAAGCGCGCGCGATCTTCGAGCTGGCCGGCGCGCTTGCCACGGAGCTGGAGGAACTCGGCGGCGCGAAGCTGCTGGCCGAGCTGGAACTGCCGCTGCTGGAAGTGATCACCGAACTGGAGGCGGCGGGCATCGCGGTCGACGTCGACCAGCTCACCGAGCTGGAGGCGCACTACCTCAGCCGGGTCACCCAGGCCGCGGACTCCGCGTACGAGGTGATCGGCAAGCAGATCAATCTCGGTTCGCCGAAGCAGCTGCAGGTCGTGCTGTTCGACGAGCTGGGCATGCCGAAGACCAAGCGCACCAAGACCGGCTACACCACCGACGCCGACGCGCTGCAGTCGCTGTTCGAGAAGACCGAGCACCCGTTCCTGCAGCACATGCTGGAACACCGCGACGCGACGCGGCTGCGCACCACGGTCGAGGGCCTGATCAAATCGGTCGCCGACGACGGGCGCATCCACACCACGCTGCAGCAGACGATCGCGGCCACCGGACGGCTGTCGTCGGTCGAGCCGAACCTGCAGAACATCCCGGTGCGCACCGAGGAAGGCAGGCGCATCCGCGACGCGTTCGTGGTCGGCGACGGCTACGCCGAGCTGATGACCGCGGACTACAGCCAGATCGAAATGCGGATCATGGCGCACCTGTCGAAGGACGAGGGTCTCATCGAGGCCTTCAACAGCGGCGAGGACCTGCACACGTTCGTCGCGTCGCGCGCGTTTTCCGTGCCCGCCGCGGAAATCACGCCGGAACAGCGGTACCGGGTGAAGGCGATGTCGTACGGATTGGCGTACGGCTTGTCGGCGTACGGCCTGTCGCAGCAGCTGAAGATCTCGACAGAAGACGCGAAAGAGCAGATGGAGGCGTACTTCTCGCGGTTCGGCGGGGTGCGCGACTACCTGCAGTCGGTCGTCGGCGAGGCCGCGAAGCGCGGTTACACCGAGACGATCTTCGGCCGCCGCCGCTATCTGCCGGACCTGAACAGCGACAACCGCCAGCGCCGCGAAATGGCCGAGCGGATGGCGCTGAACGCCCCGATCCAGGGCAGCGCGGCGGACATCATCAAGGTGGCGATGCTGAACGTGCACCGCGCCCTCGCCGAAGCGGGCTCGCGCAGCCGAGTGCTGCTGCAGGTCCACGACGAACTGGTCCTGGAAATCGCCGACGGCGAGCGCGCGGATGTCGAAAAGCTGGTCCGCGAGGGCATGGGCTCGGCCGCGGAACTGGCGGTGCCGCTGGAGGTTTCGGTCGGATACGGGCGCTCGTGGAACGAGGCCGCGCACTGACGCGCTGAGCTTGAGGAGCAGTGCCCGGGGTCGATGACCGGCCCCGGGCAGCAGGGGCCGGTCTCGCGGCTGGAGACGGGATCGGCGGTGCGGGAGCGCTCGAGTTTGCGGCGTGGCGACGGAATCCAGCGGACGGTCGCGGGTCGGCGAGCGCACCGGCCTCGGTGCTGCGCCCGTTCGGGCGAACACGAGGACAGCCCGCGTCGGCGATCGAATCCAGTCCTGTCGTCGCGGTTCCTCGGATCAGGCAACGAAATCTGTGCGGTCTCTCCGTTCGGGCGAGCGAGAATCGGCTGCGCATCCCGATCATGAGCGCGAATCGCGGCGCGGTTGAAACCGAATCCCCGGCGTGCCCCACCGCCAACAGCGTCCGGCGCAACGAAATCGGCGACAAAACCGGCCAGGCAAGCCTGACTCCAGCCCGCCGCCTGCCTACGACTTCTTCCCGTTCCCCGGATCCGGCGCGTCCGAGGTCTCGGCGGACCTGGCCGCGATGTTCAACGACACCTCGCAAGCCCGCCAATTCCTGGACTTCCTGGTCTCGCCCGAAGCCCAGCAAATCTGGGCAGGCAACCCCAACGCAACGGCTTTCTCCGCAGGAACCGCAGTAGCGAAGGACGTCTACCGAGACCCGGTAAGACGAAAGGTCGCCGACACCATCACCTCAGGAAAACCAGTCTGCTTCGACGCCTCAGACCTGATGCCCAAAACCATGACCGGCGCCTTCTACCGAGCGATCCTGGAATACACCGCTGACCCAGCACAACTGGACGCCCTGCTAACCAGACTGGAAGACACCCGCAAAGCCATCCCCAAAGCCGACTGGCTCAACGTCCCCTGTGGACAGTGATGCCGCCCAAGTCCGTGAGGGCCACCTTCAGGGACACTGATTCCCTCAGGGTTCCCCTCACAGACCACCCGCACCCGCGCACACAAACTCACCAGCGCACCCACACCACCCCCGCACCCCGATACGAAGCCAAAATGCGGTCTGGGGTTGCTTGTCAAGGCATCTTTCCCGCCTTGACAACCACCCTCAGACCGTCATCACAATCGGGCTTCGGGGTGCCCCACGACAACGAGGCGCAACGTCGCCGCCAGGCGACGAGCCGCCCCCGACACCCCCCAAAGAGGATTCACCCGCCCACCTGCCCAGTCAGCGGTACCCCCGTAACCACCACCCCACTTAGCGTGACCCACGCAGGAACGACCAACCCGGAAGGACCGAGCAATGATCAAACGCCTGTTCCAGACCGTCCTGCGGCACGGATGCTGCTCCGCCTGCACCGGCAAGGGCTGCGGCTGCTGCGCCAACTGCCACTAACCCCCAGGGGCCCGGCACCGAAAGCCGGGCCCCGCCACGCCCCAAGCTCACCTCTTCAACCCGCGGATCAGCAACATCACCGACCCCAGCACATCCGCCCGATCCCGAGCAGGATGAAAAACCTGCCAATCCAACGCCACCACGAGCATCGTCCCGAAAACCCCGGCCGCCGCGGTCGCGATGTCCAGCCCCTCCGGCAACCGCCCAGCCGCCCCCAGCCTCTCCAGCTGCGCCTTGACCACGGCGATCAACTCTTCCCGCAGCAAAGCCAGCGTGTCGTGCCACCGCCCCGGCGTATGCCACAACTCGCTCACCACGATCTGCGAAAACCCCGGATACTCCGCGATGAACTCCAGCGTCGTATCGACCTGAGCCTCGATCACCGCCAGCGGATCGTCATCCGTCCCGGCCGCCCGCAGCCGCCCGGCGAGCAAATCCACGCCGAACCGGAGCAGCGCGTCGACCAGCCCGTCCTTGGACCCGAAGTTGTAGTAAACGGTCCCCTTGGCGACCCCAGCCTCTGCCGCGATGTCGTCCACCGTCAGCCCGACGAGGCCACGGCTGGCCGACAGCCGCAACGTGGCCTCGAAGAGCTTCCGTTTGGTCGCCTCTCTCACAGGCTCAGCTCGGGCTTGAGCGCCGAGACCGACCACACCCGGTGTTTGCGCGCCGCGAGAGTGGACAGCAGGATCCCTCCGACGAGGTACGCCACCAGCACCCCGATGTCACCGAGGATCTGCATCGACGCGCCGGTGTAGAGCAGGTGCCGGAACCCGTCGATGGCGTAGCCCATGGGCAGCACTATGTGCAGCGGATACAGCGCGTCCGGGATCGTCTGCCAGGGGAACGTGCCGCCCGCGCTCACCAATTGCAGCACCAGCAGCACGAGGCCGAGGAACTTGCCGACGGCTCCGAAGAGCGCGTTGAGCGCGTGCACGATCGACGTGAAGGCCAGTGACACCAGACAGGCGAAGCCGATCGCGCCCAGCGGATGCGCCACGTGGATGCCGACCAGCCAGGTCACCGCGGCGAACAGCACGATCACCTGCCCCAGCCCCAGCACGGCCGAGGACAGCCAGCCGCCGAGCGCGACCCGCAGCGGCGACGCGCCGGCGGTGAGCGCGCGCGTCGACAGCGGGCGGATCAGCAGGAACAGCACGAACGCGCCGATCCAGGTGGCCAGCGAGATGAAGAACGGCGCGAGCCCTGCGCCGTACGTTCCTGCCGACGCCACGCCGTTCGACGTGACCGCGACCGGGTCGGCGATCGTGTTCGCGGTGGCGGTGCGGGTCGGGTCGTCCGGGTTCGGGATCTGCTTCAGCCCGGCGGCGAGGCCGTCGCGCAGCTTCACCGAACCGTCGGCGAGCTGGTCGGTGCCGGTGACCGCGGTTTTCTCGCCGTCGTTGAGCTTCGCGGCTCCGTCGCGCAGCTGGTTCGCGCCGTCGGACGCCTGCGCGATTCCGTTGGCCAGCTGCGGAGAGGCGGACGCGAGCTGGTGCGCCCCGTCGGACACCTGCCGGGCGCCGCTGGAGAGCTTCTGCAGGTCCCCGTTGGCGGACTGGATCTTCCCGTTCGCCTGGTTCGCGTCCGTGCGCAGCTTGTCGTAGTCGGCGAGGATCGAGTTGGCGAGGTTCTCCGACATCCCGGATTCCTGCAGCTTCGCGGCCAGCTGGGTGCGGTAGCTGTCGATCCGGCCCATCACGTCGGAGGAAGCGGACGCGGCCAGCGAACCCGCGCTCGCCACCTTCTGGTTGCCGTCGGCCACCTGGCCTGCCCCGTCGGCGAGCTTCTGAGTCTGGCTCGGCAGCTGCGCGGTGCTCGATTTGAGCGTGCCCAAGCCGGTGGCGAGACTGGCCGAACCGGTCGCGAGCTGGCTCGCCCCGTCGGCCAGTTGATGTTGCCCCGTCTGGAGTTTCGCCGCGCCGTCGGCGAGCTGTTTGGCGCCGTCGGTGGCTTCGGAGATCTTGCCGTAGATGGTGGAGAAACCGACGAGGAACTTGTCCGCGGCCTCGCTGCCCACCTTCTCCGCGATCGTCTTGCGGACCTGGTCGGCGACCTGTTTCGCGATGGTGCCGGACAGATAGTTGTTGGCGTCGTTGGTGGTCAGCGTGATGGTCGCCTGCTGCGGCTCGAAATTGCCGGACGACAGCAGCGCCTTCGAGAAGTCGTGCGGGATGCCGATGGCGAACGAGTACTTGTCGTCCCGCACGCCGTCCCGAGCGTCCTTTTCGGACACTTGATGCCACTGGAAGGTGCCGGACTTCACCAGTTCGTCGGTGACCTCGCGGCCGACGTTGCGCTCGGCTCCGCCGGAATCCTTCGCGCCGGCGTCCTCGGTGAACACGGCGGCGGGCAGCTTGTCCAGGCGGCCGTACGGGTCGTAGTTCGCGTAGAGGTAGAACGACGCGTACAGCAGCGGCACCATGACGAGCGCGAACATGGCGAGCTTCGGCAGCGTCCCGGTGGACAGCCTGCGCAGCTCGTTGCGCGCGATCCGGAACGCGTTCAGTCCGCCGGCCCGCTTGTGGGGGGTGGTCATGCCCGGTCTCCCTCGGAGTTCTCGGTTTCGGCGGTCAGTTCGGCGGTGTCCGTGAGCTGCTTGGTCTGCTCGGCCTCGGTTTCCGGCGGCACGTACAACCGGATCGGATCCGGTTGCTCGGCCTCGCCGACCTTGGCCGGCGGGTAGGGGAGCGCCGACTCCGGCGTTGTCGCGGCGAGCACTGCCACCGCGAACCCGCGGGCGGCGTGCTCCCTGGCGACGGCGGCCCAGGACTCGACGTCGCTGGTGTGCCGGTCGGGCGCGTCGAGGACGAGCACGCGCACGCCGTCGCGTTCGGAGGCCAGCGCGGTGAGCAGCCGGGTGCGCAGCGCGGGTTCGAGACTCTCGAACCGGCTGTCGGCGTACGGCCCGGCGTCGTGTTGCGAGAGCCAAGCCGTGACCGCATCCTTGCCGGAAGGACGGTGCGCGAGGGCCAGCTCTTCGCCGGTGACGACGCGCAGCGACAAGGCATCGTCCGGCTCGCTGACCCCCGGCGAGTCCACTACGGCCACGAGCCGCCGCAGGTCGCCCTCCGGATCGGCGGTCACGGTGCCGGTGGTCGGCTTCAGCCGCCCGGCCAGCGCCAGCGCGAGCGCGGTGATGCCGACGCCCGGCTCGCCGTGCACGACGGTGAGGCAGCCCTCCTCGACGGTGAGCGAGGTAGGCGGCAACAAGGGGCCGTGGGGACCCTTCAGGGACACCCGGTCGGCACGGACCTGCACAGGACACACTCCACGGATTTTGAACTGACTAGTCAGTTCAAAAGTTAGACCCGACCTGGAGCGGTCAGCAAGGCGGCTCGCCGGACGTCACACCAAAGAGCGGTCGGCTCACCGCAGCGCCCACACTGGGTGTGCTTCCCAGGACGTCCACAGCGGCCGGTAGCCCTGCCGGTGCCAGAACACCGACGACAGGGGATTGGTCGGGTTGTAATAGAGGTAGGTGCCGGTCGCGCCCTGGTTCAGCAGTTCGCGGTGCGCGCGGGCCATCAGCGCGCGGCCGATCCCCTTGCCCCGGCTGGCCCGGCCGGTGACGACATTGTTCACGTAACCCCAGCGTCCGGTCGGCAGCAGTTCCGCGGCCTCGTTCCCGGGCGCCGACTCGACCCAGTCGCATTGGGCGAGCGCCGCTACTTCGCCGTCGACCTCGGCGACCCAAGTCGCCTTCTCGCCGAGCGCGCGGCGCAGCGCCGGGCCGAGCAGTTCCGCGGTCTGCTCTCGTTTCCGGTGCGCGACAAGGCCGGTGTAATCGAACGTGGCCGTGCACAACGCCAGCGCCGCGGTGTAGTCGTCCGGTCCGGCGAGACGGATCGAAGCCTCGGACCCGGTCTCTTCCGGCACGACAGCGGGACGGACGGCGAGCGCGGACAACGGAACCAGCCCGTGGTCGAGAAAGGCCCGGATGGCTTCGGCGTCGCGGCTCGGCCAGTTGACGACGCAAGCCGAATCGGAGCCCGGCGCTTCAGTGTCCACTTCGGACCGAAGCGCGCCGAGCAACGCGTCGAACCCTTCGGTGCCCGCCGTCTCCGGATCCGGGAAGAGCTGCCACACCTCGGCCGCCGACCACAGCAGGGGAGCGTCGCCCGGACCGTGCCGGTAGCGCTGGAGCATCGCGGAAACCTGCGCGCCGGACGCGGTCACCGCGCGCAGCCGGTCGCCGCTCGCGAGCGGAACGGGCGGCGGCAGGAGCGGGTCGAGTGCGGCGAATCGGCCTGCGGAGCTCACCAGCGCAGCGTAGCCGGTCAGTCGCGGCGCGTGCGGAAGATCGCGGTGCCGGGGAACAGCCTTCCGCGCAGCGGGCTCCACTGGCCCCAGGTGCGCGTGTGGCCCGCCGGCCACTCCGGCTCGACGAGGTCTTCCAGCGCGAAGCCCGAGGCGGCGAGCGCGCGCACGTAGTCGCCGAGCGTGCGGTGGTATTCGACGTACGTCGCGGTGCCGTCGTCGTCCACCTCGACGTACGGCGTGCGGTCGAAATACGGCTGGGTCGCGGTGAGCCCTTGCGGCCCGGGATCGTCCGGGAAGATCCACCGCATCGGGTGCGTCACCGAGAACACCCACGGTGCGCCTGGCCGCAGCACGCGGCGCACCTCGCCGAACACCGTCTCCAGCGAAGGCACGAAGGGGAGCGCGCCGAACGCGGAGCACGCGATGTCGAAACTGGCGTCGGCGAACGGGAGCCGCTCGGCGTTCGCCTGCACGAGCGGGACCGTCGCGCCGGTGCGGACGTTGCCCTCGCGAGCGTGCCGGAGCATGCCGCCGGACAGATCGGTGGCGACCGGTTCGGCTCCGGCGGCCGCGAGCCAGCGCGAGCACGCGGCCTGCCCGCAGCCGACTTCGAGCACGCGCTGTCCGCGCACGTCGCCGAGCAGCCGCGCGTCCTCCTCGCGGACTCCCTCGGGGCACCAGACGAAATCGGCGTCGCCGAGGAATCCGCCGTGGGTAGCCTGGTAGTCGTCGGCGTCCGCGTCCCACCAGGCCAGATTCGCCGCTTCCGCTTCATTTCCGCCGACTTCGCGGTGGGCGACGCCTACGGTGCCGAGCCGTTCTTCGGCGCTCGCGTGGCGGTCGCCGGACGGGGCCGCCGGGGCTGCGGCGGGCTCGGTCATGCCGGTCTCCTCTCCCGGTGGCGCCGGCTGGGCGGGGGAATGCCCGGACCGGCGGAAACGTTGGAAAGAAGGTACCGGGAGCCCAGGGCGACCCTGATTGTGTCCCTCGCGGGGGCCCGCGTACGATACGTGTTAGCGCAGTGGGGTTCGCGCTGCCTGGGTGACTACCCACCGGGGCCGCGCATCGTCAGCGGGTCATGCCGCGGTCGTTCACTGGTGGAACGTTTGGTCGCCGGACGTTTGAGCAGGGTCGCCGCATGCCATGGCTGCGGGACTCGCCGCGTGCACCGCCGGTAGCCAACTTCACATCCACCTACGACACCCATCCACCGGAGCAACCCGCCTAATGACCACCGACACCGCCACCGCCCCGACCGCCCCGACCGGGGCCCCGCAGGTCGCCATCAACGACATCGGGTCGGAGGAAGACTTCCTCGCGGCTATCGACAAGACGATCAAGTACTTCAACGATGGGGACATCGTCGAAGGCATCATCGTCAAGGTCGACCGCGACGAGGTCCTGCTCGACATCGGGTACAAGACCGAGGGCGTCATCCCCTCGCGCGAGCTGTCCATCAAGCACGATGTCGACCCGGCCGAGGTTGTCGCCGTCGGCGATGAGGTCGAAGCCCTCGTTCTCCAGAAGGAGGACAAGGAAGGCCGTCTGATCCTGTCCAAGAAGCGCGCGCAGTACGAGCGCGCCTGGGGCACGATCGAGGAGCTCAAGGAGAAGGACGAGCCCGTCAAGGGCA
Organism: Amycolatopsis sp. NPDC114503; assembly: GCF_055633655.1. Taxonomy (NCBI): domain Bacteria; kingdom Bacillati; phylum Actinomycetota; class Actinomycetes; order Pseudonocardiales; family Pseudonocardiaceae; genus Amycolatopsis; species Amycolatopsis sp. NPDC114503. The sequence goes on from NZ_JBVKDT010000022.1 coordinate 10,766, forward strand.
CCGTCATCGAGGTCGTCAAGGGCGGCCTCATCCTGGACATCGGCCTGCGCGGCTTCCTGCCCGCGTCGCTGGTCGAGATGCGTCGCGTGCGCGACCTGCAGCCGTACGTCGGCCGCGAGCTCGAGGCGAAGATCATCGAGCTGGACAAGAACCGCAACAACGTGGTCCTGTCCCGCCGCGCCTACCTCGAGCAGACCCAGTCCGAGGTGCGCAGCGAGTTCCTCAACGCGCTCGCCAAGGGCCAGGTCCGCAAGGGCGTCGTGTCCTCCATCGTCAACTTCGGCGCCTTCGTGGACCTGGGCGGCGTCGACGGCCTGGTGCACGTCTCCGAGCTGTCCTGGAAGCACATCGACCACCCGTCCGAGGTCGTCGAGGTCGGCCAGGAGGTCACGGTCGAGGTCCTGGACGTCGACATGGACCGCGAGCGCGTCTCGCTGTCGCTGAAGGCGACCCAGGAAGACCCGTGGCGCCAGTTCGCCCGCACCCACGCGATCGGCCAGATCGTGCCGGGCAAGGTCACCAAGCTCGTCCCGTTCGGCGCGTTCGTGCGCGTCGAGGAGGGCATCGAGGGCCTGGTGCACATCTCCGAGCTGGCCGAGCGCCACGTGGAGATCCCGGAGCAGGTCGTCCAGGTCAACGGCGACGTCATGGTCAAGGTCATCGACATCGACCTCGAGCGCCGTCGCATCTCGCTGTCGCTGAAGCAGGCGAACGAGGGCGTCACGCCGGAGACCGAGTTCGACCCCACCCAGTACGGCATGGCCGCCGAGTACGACACCGAGGGGAACTACATCTACCCCGAGGGCTTCGACCCGGACACGCAGGAGTGGCAGGAAGGCTTCGACAAGCAGCGCGAGGAGTGGGAGCGGCAGTACGCCGAGGCCCACACGCGCTACGAGGCCCACATGGCGCAGGTCAAGAAGGCCGCCGAGGCCGACGCCGAAGCCGCTGCCGACGCTGCCACCGGCATCGAGGGCGGCGAGCAGAGCTACACCTCGTCCGCTCCGGTCGAGGCGAAGAGCGGCGGCACGCTCGCCAGCGACGAGCAGCTCGCGGCTCTGCGCGAGAAGCTGTCGGGCGGCGCGTGAGCGTTGACTCGCTGAGTCTCTGAACAGTTTCGGCCCCGGTCCGCACGGACCGGGGCCGAACTGTTTTTCGGATTGTTCGCGCACGCCGGGCGCGGTCGGTCGTGGTCTGGACATCAGGACACGGACCTGGGGCCGAACGTCCCCGAGATCTTTCGCGCCCGCGCCCGGTCAGGTGCGCAGGCCGAGCCCGTCGATGGTCGCGCGCACCCCGCGCCGGTACATCGTCTCGTGCGCCGATTCGGTCGGGTCGAGGAACCAGTCGTCGAGCGGGCTTTGCGAGCGGATCGTCAGCTCGACGCTCACCAGCCCGTGCATCGCCGTCCAGAGCAGGTAGCCGCATTCCTGCGCGACGACGCCCGGCGGGCAGACCAGGTCGATTTTCGCGACGAACTCGGCGAAACTCGTGCGCAGCACTCCTTGCCGCAACGCCGGATCCGGGTCGTAGTCGTGCACCGAGCGCTCGAACATCAAGCCGTAGCGAGCCGGGCTTTCCAGCGCGAAGCGGCGGTAGGCGAGCGCGACCTCCACCAGGTCGGCGACCCCGTCGCCCTCGGACCGCGGAACGTCGCGCAGTTCTTCGCCCAGCAGGTCGAAAGCGCGTTCGTACAAGGCGTCCAGCAGGCCGGTGCGGCCGCCGAAGCGCGTGTACACCGTGATCGTGGACGCCCCGGCCTGTTCCGCCACCGCGCGCACGGTCAATCCGGCGACGCCTCGCTCGGTCAGAACGGTCAGCGCCGCGTCGAGGAACCGGCCGCGGTGGTGCTGCTCCGCCGGCCGTGTCGAGAGATGCCGGGTGGCCATCTCCCACCCCCTTTTGCCCGTGCTCCGCGGGAAGCGCGTCCGCGTCTCGCAAGCAGAAGATACGATATTCACGGCTTCTTGGGAACGTCGTTCCCGGACCGTCCACAAGCGACCGCCCGCACAGGGCGGGCAGTGCCGAGCAGAAGGAATCCGCCCTCATGACCCAGCCGGAACCCGGCACTGTCGTCGTCACCGATGCCGGGAGCGGCCGCTACACCCAGCGCGTCACGACCGCGGGCCACGAATTCCTCGCCGACGAACCGGTGAGCGTGGGCGGCGCGGACGCCGGTCCCACGCCGTACGACCTTCTGCTGTCCGCGCTCGGCACCTGCACCTCGATGACGCTGCGGATGTACGCAGACCGCAAGGGAATCCCGCTGACCCGCACGACCGTCCGGCTCCGGCACGACCGCATCCACGCCCGCGACTGCGAACGCTGCGAGACCGAGGTCGGGCTGATCAGCCGGATCACCCGGGAGATCTCGCTGGAAGGCGACCTCGACGACGCCCAGCGTGCACGGCTGCTGGAGATCGCGGACAAATGTCCGGTGCACCGGACGCTGAGCCACGAGATCGCGATCGAAACCCACGCGGTCTGATCTGCCGGTTCGTGAAGGGAACCCTGGGGGAATCAGGGTCTGTGAGGGGTCCCCTCACGGAATTGGTGCGGTGGGGGCACCCCGAAGCCTGATTGTGCTGACGGTCTGGGGTTGCTTGTCAAGGCGGGAAAGATGCCTTGACAAGCAACCCCAGACCGCAGGGAGGCTTCGTATCGGGGTGCAGGGCAGGGTCTGGGTGCCTGGCTGTTGGGTGCGTCGGCTGCGGTTGGGTGGGTGGGTCGTGAGGGTTCCCCTCACAGACCTTGCCGCGGTGCCGAAGGCGGAGGGTCAGGCGCGTTCCAGGGAAACCGAAGGCACCCAGGCACGTTCGAGTGCGGCTTCGCGGGCGCGGCGGCGGAGGCCGGCCAGGCTGTGCTTCGCGGGCACGAGCAGGGCGCTGAACCACGTGCGCCGGTACTCCGCTAGTGCGTCCGAGACCTGGCGGTAGGCGACGCAGTGCACCAGGCCCGGGGTGCCGAGCCGGTGCTTCCCGACGTGCTTATCCGCCATTGTTCCTCCGTGTGGGCGACCCTTCCGCCGCGCACGGTACGCACTCGACCCGCGAAAACAGCGCAAGCGCGCGGCGTGTCACCCACATCAGTTCGGCTACGCCCGAAAATGTGCTTGCGTTTACGCGGAGGGTGTGCGGGTACCTGTGCGGTTGCACGTGCAGGGGGGTTCGGTGTCGCCCGAGCGGGTGACGGCGGCTCTCGTTAAGGTGTGGCCATGCTGCGAGTGGGCCTGACGGGCGGGATCGGTGCGGGGAAGTCGACGGTGGCGAACCGGCTGGCCGAACACGGGGCGGTCGTCATCGATTCGGACCGCATCGCGCGCGAGGTCGTGGAGCCGGACACGCCCGGGCTGGCCGCGCTGACCGGGGCGTTCGGCGAGGAAATCCTCGCCGAGGACGGCTCGCTGGACCGGCCCGCGCTCGCCGCGCGCGCGTTCGCGGACGACGAGTCCCGCAAGCGGCTCAACGCGATCGTGCATCCGCTGGTCGGGCAGCGCACCGGTGAGCTGATGGCCGCGGCCGCGGACGACGCGGTGGTCGTGCACGACGTCCCGTTGCTCGTCGAGAACGATCTCGCGCCCGCGTATCACCTGGTGCTGGTGGTCGACGCGCCGGTGGAGGTGCGGGTGCGCCGGCTGGTCGAGGTGCGCGGCATGCCCGAGGCCGACGCCCGGGCGCGGATCCGGGCGCAGGCCGCGGAGGAACAGCGCCGCGCGGTCGCGGACGTCTGGCTCGACAACGGCGGGACGCAGGACATCGTGCTCGCCGAAGTGGACGCGTTGTGGGCGGACCGGCTGGTGCCGTTCGAGGCGAATCTCCGGCTGCGCAAACGGCGTCCGCCCGCCTCGCCGGTGATCTCGCCGTACGACTCGAGCTGGCCGCTGCAGGCCGAACGACGGCTGGCGCGGCTGCGGCAGATCGCGGGTTCGCGGCTGGTGCGCGCGGACCACATCGGGTCCACCGCCGTGCCGGGCCTGCCCGCCAAGGACATACTCGACCTCCAGCTCACAGTGTCCTCTTTGGACGATGCGGACGCGCTCGCCGAAGCCCTCGCCGACGCCGGTTTCCCGCGCCGCGAAGGCGAATGGTGGGACGATCCGCAGGACGGCGACGGAAAGTGGCTCAAGCGGTTCCACCAGAGCGCCGACCCGAAGCGGCCGGTGAACCTGCACGTCCGGTCCACCGAAACCCCGGCGTGGCGGCTCGCGCTGCTGTTCCGCGACTGGATCCGCGCGCACCCGGACGAGCGCGACAGCTACGCCCAAGTGAAGGAAGAGCTGGCGCGCAAGCATTCCGCGGACGGCACGGTCGAGCAGTACGCGGAGGAGAAGCAGGGCTGGGTCAACGCGGCATTCGTGCGCGCGGAGCAGTGGGCCGCGCAGAGCGGCTGGAAGCCCTGACGCGGAAAACCAGGTGCGGTCCCGCCTCGCGCGGGGTTACCGTCCGGGCATGAAGCGCGCCCAGTCCACGACGACGCCGGATCCCGTCCCGGCGCGCTGAACACTGCCATCGAGCCCGGGGCGAGCGCCCCGGGCTTCTCGCTGTGCGCTCGCCTCGCCTTCCGTGAGGAGACCGCCATGCCTGACCACCGCAAACTCGGCCGGGAACTCGGCCTGTTCGGCAGCGACCCGCTGATCGGGGCCGGACTGCCGTATCTGCTGCCCGACGGCGCCGCCGTGCGGCACGTGCTGGAGGAGTACGTCCGCGAGGTCGAACGCCGAGCCGGCTACCGGCACGTGTCGTCGCCGGTGCTGGGGAAACGCGAACTGTACGAGCTTTCCGGCCACTGGGCGCATTACCGCGACGACATGTTCCCGCCGATGGATCTCGGCGGCGAACAGGTGGTGCTGCGGCCGAGCCTGTGCCCGCACCACGCGCTGATCTACCGCTCGCGCGCCCACAGCCACCGCGAACTGCCGGTGCGGCTGGCCGAACTCGGCGGAATGTACCGCGCCGAACTGTCCGGCGTCCTCGGCGGGCTCAGCCGGGTGCGGGCGATCCAGCTCAACGACGCGCACATTTTCTGCCTCCCCGAGCAGGTCGGCGCGGAGGTGCGGAGCGCGCTCGCGCTGATCCGCCGCGTGTACCGCGACCTTGGCCTGAAACCCGCGCGCTACCGCCTTTCTCTGCCGGACAACCGCGGCAAATACGCAGGTGCGGCCGAGGCGTGGGAGCGCGCGGCGGACGTGCTCGTCGAAGCGCTCGACGGCGTCGACTACGAACGCGGGCCCGGCGAAGCCGCGTTCTACGGCCCGAAGATCGACGTCCAGATCGCCGACAGTTCCGGTCGCGAGTCGAGCCTGTCCACCGTGCAGATCGACCTCCACCAGCCGGAGCAGTTCGGGCTGGAGTACGTCGGCCCGGACGGCCGCGCGCACCGGCCGGTTCTGGTGCACCGCGCGGTGCTCGGCAGCCTGGAACGCGTGCTGGCGCAGCTGATCGAGGAGCACGGCGGCGCTTTCCCGCCGTGGCTGGCTCCGATGCAGGTGGCTGTGCTTCCTGTTGGCAACGCGGAACTCCCGGCGGCCCGATCGGTGGCGGAGGAAGCGATGGACGCCGGGCTGCGCGCCGAGGTCGTCCCGGCGGACCGGGGGAGTCTGGGCTCTCGGATCCGTGATCGGCGGTTGGCGCCGTACCAGGTGATGATCGGCGCGCGAGAGGCTGCTGCGGATCTGGTCGCGCCTCGGCTTCGGGATGGCCGCAGGCTGGATCCGTTGCCAGGGAAGGAGTTCGTGGCCGCGGTAGTTGCGCGGGTAGCGTCGAGAGGCGGCGAGCTCTGGGCCTAGGACCCGAGCAAGCCGCGTTCGAAAGCCACCGCCACCGCGGCCGCGCGGTCCTTCACGCCGAGTTTCGCGTACGCGTGCAGCAGATGCGTCTTCACCGTCGCCTCGCTGATGAACAGCTTCTTCGCCGCTTCCTTGTTCGTCGACCCCCGCGCGACGAGGTTCAGCACCTCGATTTCGCGCTGCGACAACGGTTCTTGGGCCGGTGCGCGCATCTGGCCCATGATCCGGCTCGCGACCGCGGGGGAGAGGACCGCCTCGCCGCGGGCGGCGGCGCGCACGGCGCGGAACAGTTCCTCGCGCGGCGAATCCTTCAGCAGGTAGCCGGTCGCGCCCGCCTCGATCGCGGGCAGCACGTCGGAATCCGTGTCGTAGGTGGTCAGCACGAGCACGCGCGCGGGGTTGCCGAGGCGCGCGAGTTCGGTGATCGCGGCGACGCCGTCGGTGCCGGGCATGCGCAGGTCCATGAGCACGACGTCCGGGCGAAGAGCCTCGGCGAGCGTGACCGCCTCGGCGCCGTGCGCGGCCTCGCCCAGCACCTCGAAACCGCGCTCGCCGGTGAAGATGCCGCGCAGGCCGTCGCGGACGATCGGGTGGTCGTCGGCGATGAGCAGGGTGATGGTCATGAGGCCCCCTCGGTCGGGTCCAGTGTCGCAGCCGGAACGGCGGGCAGGCGCACCGAGATCGCGGTGCCGCCGCCCGGCTCGGACTCGACGTGCAGGGTCCCGGCGAGCCGCTCGGCGCGCCGCCGCATGCCGGGCAGGCCGTGGCCGCCTTCGGCCGACGGCGGGGCGGGCGGCCGCGCCGGGTCGAAGCCGACGCCGTCGTCGCGCGCGTCGAGCGTCACCTCGTCGCCCATGTACGACAGGGTGATCCCGGACCGGCCCGCCTGGGCGTGTCTGGCCACATTGGACAGTGCTTCCTGGGTGATCCGAAGCAGGGTGGCCTCGAGTTCCGGATGCAGCGGGACGGCGGTCCCGGTGGCCGAGAACTCCGCGGGCACGCCGGTGCGTTCGCTCCACAGCCGGACGACCTCGGCGAGCGCTTCGGGCAGCGTCGCGGTTTCGAGAGCTTCCGGGTGCAGCGCGGCGACCGAACGCCGGGCCGCGGTGAGGTTTTCCCGGGCCAGCTGGGTCGCCGCGGCGAGGTGGCGTTCCCATTCCGCCGCGTCGCCCCGGGCCTGCGCGGCGGCTTCGAGCTGGGTGATGATCCCGGTGAACCCCTGCGCGAGCGTGTCGTGGATTTCCTGGCTCAGCCGCTGGCGCTCGTCGAGCACACCGGCCTCGCGCGCCTGGGTGAGCAACTGCCGCTGCAGCCCGCGGTTCTCCGCCTCGGCCGCCGCCAGCTGCTCGAGCGCGCGCTTGCGTTCTTGATTTTGCCTGCCCACCGCGGCGAACAACGCGCCGCCGCCGCCGATGGCCGCGGTCTGCACGATCACCACCGTGCCCCAGATTCCCGGCGAAACCGACAGCGCGTGGATCGGCCCGCCGAGCGTCATCGTGTTGATCAGCAGCGAGTTGATGCCTACGCCGAGCACCGCGACCGGCATCGGCTTCATCCGCATCGCCGCGAAGAACCCGTAGACCATGAAGACGATGAAGTACGCGTCGCGCGACTGGAGGATCGAGCCGAACGTGACGACCCCGGCGAACGCCGCCGCGGCGGCTGTCGGGTGCTCGCGCAGCTTCGGGCTGAGCGCGAAGGTGGTGAGCGCCAGCCACACCGCGGCCCCGGCGGCGATCAGCACGGTGGTGATCCGGTGGTCGTTCGGCTGGCTGCTCAGCGCGCTCAGCAGGGTCGGGACGAACAGCAGGAGCCACGCGAGCGCCGTCTCGATCCCGGCGAACCACCGATGCCACCGCACCGGCGGATCGCCCGCCCGGGACCTGGCCGGGGGCAGCAGCGAACCCTGCCAATCGAGTTTGACGTCTCGGACGTCCTCGAGTCTCACGCCTTGAGGTCCTTGAGCTGCGGCCAGATCTGGGCCCAGCTGCCGATCCGGCCGTCGAGCTGCCAGATCGGCAGGTGGCGGCTGGCATTCGGGACGCCCAGCCGGTTGTCGACCTCGCCGACGATGCGCGCGGACCGGAAGTGCGCCGCGAGCTTCGCCGGTTCGCGGCCGACGAACAGGACGGTGTCCGCCTTGTCGTCCGGCCGCCCGAAGTACCAGAAGCCGCGGCTGGCGCTGTACGCCTCAGGCAAGCCCTGATCAGGCCCGTACCGGCCGAGCGCGCCCGCCTGCCAGTATCCGCCGGTGACGAGCGCGGTGCGGGTTCGCTGCTCCGGCGGCAGCGCGCGGTACTGCGTGGCGACGGACGCGGCCAGATCCGGCCAGCCGTACTCCTCCATCGCGTACGCCGGGCGCGGCGCGGTCGGATGCTCGACCAGCCACTGCTCGGGCCAGACCGGGAGCGCATAGGGGAGGCTGTACAGCGCGGACAGGACGAACATCGGCCACGTCGGCACCCAGCGCCACCACAACGCGGGCCGCCGGTCCTGCAGATGCACCGCGGCGGCGGCCCACAGCAGGCCGAAAGTGCCTGCGGCGTAATAGAACCGGCCGTTGCCGATCAGGAAGAGCGCGAAAACGCCCAACGCGGTCCAGCCGAGGAAGCGGTACGCGCGCAGCCGGGAGCTGCCGACCAGCACCGTCAGTCCATACAGCACGCCCAGCGCGCCGATGACCCAACCGGCCCCGGCGAGCAGCGCGGGCACGAACATCGCCCGGCCGCCCGCCTCCTCGACTTCGCGGGAGACCGCATCACCCATGCCGAGCTGCGGCCAGCCGTTCGAGGCTTGCCAGAGCAATGTCGGTACGCACGCGACAGCAGCGATCGCCGCGCCCAGCCGCAGTTTGGGGCGGCGCAACAGGTCTCGCGGTCCGAAGATGAGAGCGGTGATCGCGGTGACCGCCCAGAATCCGCCGATCAGGAACTTCACGTTCAGCCCGACCGCCGTCGCGACGCCGAGCCACAGCAGCAGATTGTCGTCGCGGGTACGGATCCAGCGCACCAGCAGCCACAGCACGATCGTCCACAGCAGCGGGTCCACAGTGGACGTCGCGAGGTAGTGGCCGCTGCCGACGAACTGCCCGCAGATCGCGTACGCCGCGGCGGCGCGGGTCTGCGCCTTGCGTTCGCCGCCCATTTCGCGGGCGATCAGCGCGGTGAACACCACGCCCGCGGCGGTCGCCAGTATCGCCGGGATCCGGAACACGACGAGCGAGCCCGGCGCGATCGAGTTCGCCAGCCAGGCGAGGAACGGCAGCACCGGCGGCTGGTCCGCGTATCCCCACGCGAGGTGTTTGCCCGCGGCGAGGAAGTACAGCTCGTCGCCGAAGTAGCCGTAGCGGCCGGCGGTGGCGAGGAGTACGGCGGCGGTCCCCGCGGCGAGCAGGAAGACCGGCCGCCGGGCGAAGTCGGCGAGCGCACGGTCGGGCGTGCTCGGTGCGGTGGCCGTGGTCACGGCATCCATCCTGCTCCCTGTCGGCGGATCGGGGGCTGGCCTCGCCCGCACCCTACGGGCGAGGCCTGACGCCGCCGTACTGCGGGTGGCGCCGGTCAAGCGCCGGTGTTCGCCAGCTTGGACCAGATTTCCGGCCACGGCTGCAGTCTCGCGGTGGCCAGCCACATCGGCGTGCCGTCGAGCACACTCGGCTTCGCGTCCCCGGTTTTCACCGTGCCGGCCGGCTCGAGGTGGGCGAAGTGCCCGAGCAGCGGCCGGGGATCGGCCCCGACGAACAGGACGTCGCGCGCCGAATCGGGCGGAACGGCCAGCGTCGCGTATCCGCGGTTCGGGCTGGTCGGCTCGGGCAGGCCGAGCTCCGGGCCGTAGCGATAGAGCGCGCTCGCCGTCCAGTACGTCTCGCCGACGATCGCGGTGTGTGCCGGGTCGGGCACGCGACGGAATGTCTGGGCGACCGACTGCGTCCCTTCCGGCCAGCCGACTTCACCGAACGAGAAAGCCGGCGTCGGCAGCGACGGGTTCTTCTCGACCCAGGAATGCGGCCACACCGGCAGCGCGCCGGGCAGCATCAGCAGCGCGGCCAGCACGTAGACCGGCCAGGTCGGGATCCAGCGCCACCACCGCGACGCCTGTCCGCTTTCGAGTTCCACCGCCGCGGCTGCCCAGCACGGCGCGAACATGCCCGCGATGTAGTAATTGCGGCCGTTCACCGCGATGAACACCACCGCGAGCGCGAGCGTGGTCCAGGCGAGGAAGCGGTAAGGACGGAGCCGCGGCGACCGCAGGAGCCGCCACAAACCGTAGCCGAGCAGCACGGCCCCGATCGGGATGCCGGCGATCAGCAGCACCTCGGGCAGCCACAGCAGCCGTCCGCCCCAGGTCTGGCCGACCTCGTTCGAGATCGCCGCGCCCATGCTGAGCTGCGGCCAGCCGTGCTGCGCCTGCCACACCAGCGTCGGGACCAGTGCCAGCACGGCGATCGCCGCACCCGCCCACAGCATCGGACGGCGCAGCAGTTCGCGCGGACCGCAGATCAGCAGCGCGATCCCGGCGACGATCCAAAACCCGCCGATCAGGAACTTCACGTACAGCGCGAGCGCGGTGACTACTCCGGCCCACAGCAACAGGCCGTCGCGGCGGGTGCGGATCCAGCGGACGACCAGCCAGAGCAGGACGGTCCAGAGGAACGGGTCCAGCGTCGAGGTCGCCAGGTAGTGGCCGCTGGCGGCGAACTGCGTGCAGGCGGCGAACGTGGCGGCGGTGATGACCTGCGCGCGGGTCCGGCCGCCGAGTTCGCGGGCGATGAGCGCGGCGAACACGACTCCGGCGAGCATCGCCAGCATCGCCGGGAGCCGCAGGACGAACAGCGAATCGGGCGCGATCGTGTCCATCGCACGGGCGAGCAGCGGCAGCAGCGGCGGCTGGTCCACGTAACCCCAGGCCAGATGCCGTCCGGCGGCGAGGAAATACAGCTCGTCGCCGAAGTAGCCGTAGTTGTTCGCGGTGAGCACCAACGGCACCGCGAGCAGCGCGGCAATGCCGAACACGGGCATCCGGGCGAACGGCGCGACCGAGCGGGTCGTGCTTTCTTCTTGCGTCGCAGTCATCGCACTCACTCCCACCGGAAGAATCGGGCGGCGAGCGTCGAACACACGACGGCGAACACCGCGAGGGCCACCATCGGCAGCCAGTGCGGTGCGTGTCCGGCGGCGGTGTCGCGCAGGCTTCCGAGCGTCGCGCCGAGCGGCAGGACGTCAGCGATGTGCTGCAGCACCGGCGGCAGCTGCTCCTTGGGCACCCAGACGCCGCCGAGCGCGAGCATCGGGAAGAACACCGCCGCGCCGATCCCATTCGCCGCGCGGGTGCTCGGGACGAACGCGGCGAGCAGCGTGCCCACCGAGAACAGCGACACCGCGCCGAGCAGCGCGACCGCGACGAAGCCGCCCGGATTCTTCGGCAGGGCCATGCCGAGCGCGATCGTGCCCACCCCCACGACGAGCACGATCGCGACCACGGCGATGGCGAGGTTCACCAGCAGTTGCGCGGCGAGCAGCCGCGACGGCGACATCGGGCTCGCCGCCAGCCGCTTCAGCACCCCTTTCTCCCGGTGCGCGGCCATCGCGCCCGGCAGCATGTACACCGCGAGGATTCCGAGCAGGATCGCCACCGCCATCGGCGCGATCACCGTGGCCAGCGACGACTGGCCGCCGTACTGGGCGCTCGGCTCGCGCGACCCCGGCATCAGCCCGAACACCAGCACCAGCGCCAGCGGGATCCCGAGCACCACAGCGGGCGCACCGGGGTCGCGGAGGAAGATCTTCGCCTCGGCGACGGTCAGCTTCGACAACACTTCCGGTTCCCCCTCAGTCCAGTTTCCGGCCGGTCAGCGCGACGAAGGCGTCGTCGAGGCTGGCCTGCTCCACCCGCAGATCGCCCGCGACCACGTCGGCCCGGGCGAGGAACGACGTCACCGCTTGCAGTGCGCCGGCACCGCCGGTCACGACCAGATGCGCGCCGCTGCGCTCGACCTTGAGCACGTCCGGCAACCCGGCCAGTTCCCGAGGATCGACCGGCACGGACGGGCGGAACCGGATGTGCTGCTCCCCGCCGACGCGCCCGACCAGCCCCGTCGGGGTGTCGGTCGCGACGACGCGTCCGGCGTCGATCACCGCGATCCGGTCGCACAGCCGTTCCGCCTCTTCCATGAAGTGCGTGACCAGCACGACTGTCACGCCTTCGGCGCGGACCGCTTCGACGAGGTCCCAGGTGTCGCGGCGGGCCTGCGGGTCGAGACCGGTAGTCAGTTCGTCGAGCACCACCACCTCGGGACTGCCGACGAGCGCGAGCGCGATCGACACGCGCTGCTGCTGTCCGCCGGAAAGCTTGCGGTAGAAGGAGTTTCGCTGCTCGGTGAGCCCGAGCAGGTCCATCAGCCGCTCCGGATCGGCCGGGGTGCGGTACATCGCGGCGAACAGGTCGAGCACCTCGGCGACGCGCAACCGGTCGGGCAGCCGGCTTTCCTGCAGCTGGACGCCGAGGCGCTGGCGCAGCTCGCGGACGTCGCGCTTGGGGTCGAGCCCGAGCACCGAAACGGTGCCGCCGTCGGGGGAGCGCAGGCCCTCGACGCATTCGACCGTGGTCGTCTTGCCCGCGCCGTTGGGCCCCAGGATCCCGAAGATCTCGCCCCGCTCCACGGTGAACGAAACGTCTTCCACCGCCGTTTTCTCGCGGTAGCGCTTGCGGAGGTTCAGCACCTCGATGACCGGCATTGTCTGCCGTCCCCTCTCGAATCGCAGCGGTTGCTGTATTCGAGAATCCCGGCTGGAGCGGCCGATCGGATCAGCGGAACGGTGCGACTTCCGGTCCACCGGCTGTAAGCCGCGCATCCACCGATCGGTGGATGCGGAAGTAGATCATCGGGTTGTCGCGGCCGGTGTGGACGACGCTGTCGACGCCGAGTTCGCGCCTGAGTTCGTTGAGGCGAGCGTACGCGTGTTCCGCACGGGCGCGTGCCGCGGTGAAGTACGGATTCTGCGTTTTTTCCAGCCAGCGCACCACTTCGGCGCCTTCGGTGAACGGCAGCGGGGTGCGGCGGTGGAACACGTCGTGCACGCTGACCGCGGCGTCGATCTTCGGGAAGACGTCGGAGAGGTACCACCTCGCGAAGCGCGCGCCGTGGTCGGCGTCGACGAACAGATAGTCCACATCGGACATCCAGTCGGCGGTGAGGGTGCGCGCGTCGCCCTGGCGGAATTCCCAGCGGCCCTTGGCCAGCGCGTGCGGGACGGTCTTGGTGGCGTTGCCGATGAGGTCGATCGTGGTCAGCCTGCCGGAGCCGTTGTCCGCGAGCGCGCGCAGGAGCCAGCTCGTGGACCAGCCGTGCAGCGAACCGATCTCCACGACTTTCTCCGGGCGCAGGTGGCGCAGGAGCAGGTAGGTGATCTCCGCCTCGACGTCGTCGAGCTGGGTCTTCATCGCCGGATGCGCGCGGCGGTGCGCTCGCTGGGCGTCCTTCGCGGCGCGCAACGCTTCGGTGTGCTCGCGATACAGCGAGCACACGAGGTCGAGCGTCACCTGGTTTGCGGTTCGTTCCATGCCGCTGATCGTGGCCGGGGGAGCCGCTTCGGGTAATCCGGCTGACCGCCGGGCGGGGGTGGGGAATTCCCCCGTTCCTCGTTAGGGATGCCTGCGCCAGCCGAGTGTCATGTCCTTTGTGGACAGCCAGGCGGCGAGGTCGTAACCGTGCACGGCGAGGCCCTCGACGGCAGCGTAGGCGACTTCGAGCGCGTATTCGCCTTCTTCCTGGGAGAGCAGCTTCCCGGAAACGGCGGCGAGCAGCTCGTCGGTGTCGATCACCCGGACCGAGATCTTGTCCTTGAGCACGAGGTCGAGGTAGAGGTCGGTGGCCACCCAGCGCGGGCCGTCGCGGCGCACGCGCACCACGTCGAGGTAGAAGTCCTGGTCGCGCTCGTGGCCCGGGGCGAACCAGAAGTCGGTGATCCGCAGCCCCAGCTCCGGCAGCAGCCAGGACTCGAGGTAGTGGAACTGCGCCCGCCCCGGCGCGGGCCGCGCCAGGTACAGGCCGAACGGCTCCTCGCGGAACTCCTCCACGTCGCGGCGGATGCCCTTGTTGTCGATGTTCACGCGGGCGGCCGGGTCGAAGGTCTCGACCTTCGGCGGGTGCAGATCGGTCATCCGCCCATCCTGCCTTGCCCGCGCCCTTCGCGAGAATCGCCGGAAAGCCGGGTAGGGGCCCGGCCGAGAGGCTAAAGTTCGCGGGTCGTTCGGTTCTCCTGGGGGGACAAGCACTTGTTCGGGATCATCAGACCCTGCCGGCACCGGCTGGCCGGGCGGCTCCACGCGGACTGGATGGCTCACCTGTGCGGCCTCTGCCTCGCCCTGCGCGACCAGCACGGCCAGTTCGCCCGGGTCGTGACGAACTACGACGCGCTGATCGTGTCGGCGCTGGTCGAAGCACAGACACCGAGCGGACCCCGGCGCGCCGCGGGACCGTGCCCGTTGCGGTCGATGCGCTCGGCGTCAGTCGCGGTCGGCGACGGCGCCCGGCTCGCTGCGGCGGTTTCGCTGGTACTGGCTTCGGCGAAGGTCGACGACCACGTCGCCGACCGGGACGGTGCTTTCGCCCGGCGTCCGGTCGCCGGGGCAGCGCGTCTCGTGGCGCGACGCTGGGCCGCGCAGGGCGGTCGGACGGGTGCTGGCGTCGGCTTCGACACCGCGGTGCTGACCGAAGCGGTCGGCCGGCAGGGCGAGCTGGAGCGGGCGATTCGTCTTGGGGACTCGCCGTTGCTGGCGACTGAACCGGCGGAGCTGGCGTCCTCCGCGGCGTTCGCGCAGACCGCGGTACTGGCCGGACGCCCCGGCAACCGCGCGCCGCTCGCCGAGGCCGGGCGGTTGTTCGGCCGGGTGGCGCATTTGCTCGACGCGGTGGAAGACCTGGCTTCGGACGCCGCGTCCGGTTCGTGGAATCCGTTGCTGGCCGCGGGAACCGCGCTGGACGAGGCGCACCGGTTGTGCACGGACGCGGTGCTCGGGGTCGAGCTGGCTCTGCGCGAGGCGGAGTTCGCTGATTCGGCGCTGGTGCACGCGTTGCTGGTGCACGAGCTGCGCCAGGCGGTGCGGCGGGCGTTCGGGCATCACCAGTTGCATGGTCATAGGACTGGGATGCACGGGCAGCAGCCGCCGCCGGGGTGGATCGGGCCGGGGCCGACTCCGCAGCAGTCGCCTTATGGGCCGGGGATCGGTGCGCCTGGGCCCGGCGGGCAGCCGGGGTACGGGCCGCCGCCGGGGACGCCCGGGTACGGCCCGCCGCCGGGTTACGGCGCTCCGGTGCCTGGTTACGGGCCCGCCGGAATGCCGGGTCCCGGCGGCCCTGCTGGCCCTCCCGGACCAGGCGGCCCAGGTGGTCCCGGAGGACCTGGCGGCCCGGGAGGCCCAGGCGGCCCGGACGGCCCCGAACCGCCGGAGGACGGCGGCTCGCTGGACGGCAAGGGCGGCGCCTGCTGGGTCCCGAAATTCGCGGTCCCGCCGAAACGCCGGAACTTCTTCGCGGGCTGCGCGATCGCGACGTACATGTGCTGCTCGTGCCAGTTCTGCTGCCGCGACCCGTACCCGGGCCCGTGGAGCGGCGAACCGCACAGCGGCGCCTGCGACAGCTGTGACTGCTGCAACGGCTGTGACTGCGATTGCTGCAGCTGCTGCGACGGATGCGACTGCTGCAGCTGCTGACGACGACCACCCAGCGACCCCGGCCGCGCACCTACGCCAGAAGTCCGTGAGGGGAACCCTGACGGAATCTGATTCCTTCAGGGTTCCCCTCACGGACTTCTAGGTGGGCGCACGGCTCCTGCTGACCTTCGCCGCCGAGCCCACGCCCGGCCGGGCCACCGGCGCTCCGGCCTCGAATCCGCCCCGGAAGAGTGCCGGATCCCCAGCTCACACCGGCCGTCGCGGAAATTGTCGGTGCCCCGGCCTACCCTGGTTCTCGTGGCTTTCGCAACCGAACACCCCGTCCTCGCCCAGTCCGACTTCCGCCCGGTCTCCGAGGTGCCTCGTGCCGGCGGCCGGTTCGAGGTCGTCAGCGAGTACCAGCCCGCCGGCGACCAGCCGGCGGCCATCGACGATCTCGAGCGCCGGATCCGCGCCGGCGAGAAAGACGTCGTGCTGCTCGGCGCCACCGGCACCGGCAAATCGGCCACCACCGCGTGGCTGATCGAGCGCGTCCAGCGGCCCACGCTGGTGATGGCTCCGAACAAGACGCTGGCCGCGCAGCTGGCCAACGAGCTGCGCGAGCTGTTCCCGCACAACGCGGTCGAATACTTCGTCAGCTACTACGACTACTACCAGCCCGAGGCGTACATCGCGCAGACGGACACCTACATCGAGAAGGACTCGTCGATCAACGACGACGTCGAGCGGCTGCGCCACTCCGCCACGATGAACCTGCTCTCGCGGCGCGACGTCATCGTGGTCGCGTCCGTCTCGTGCATCTACGGCCTCGGCACGCCGCAGTCGTACCTCGACCGGTCCACGAAGCTGGAGGTCGGCGCCACGGTGGAGCGTGACGTGCTGCTGCGCGCGCTGGTCGACGTGCAGTACTCGCGCAACGACATCGCCTTCGCGCGCGGCACCTTCCGCGTCCGCGGCGACACGGTGGAGATCATCCCGGCGTACGAGGAGCTGGCGATCCGCGTCGAGTTCTTCGGCGACGAGATCGACAAGCTGTACTACCTGCACCCGCTCACCGGCGACATCGTGCGCGAGGTCGAGGAAGTCCGGATCTTCCCGGCCACGCACTACGTCGCCGGGCCGGAGCGGATGGAGAAGGCGATCCGCGGCATCGAGGCCGAGCTGGAGGAGCGGCTGGCCGAGCTGGAGAAGCAGGGCAAGCTGCTGGAGGCCCAGCGGCTGCGGATGCGCACCGCCTACGACATCGAGATGATGCGCCAGGTCGGATTCTGCTCCGGCATCGAGAACTACTCGCGGCACATCGACGGCCGCGGCGCGGGCACCGCGCCCGCCACGCTCATCGACTACTTCCCGGAAGACTTCCTGCTCGTCATCGACGAATCGCACCAGACGGTGCCGCAGATCGGCGGCATGTACGAGGGCGACATGAGCCGCAAGCGCAACCTCGTCGACTACGGGTTCCGGCTGCCGAGCGCGGTCGACAACCGGCCGCTGACCTGGGAGGAGTTCTCCGACCGGATCGGGCAGACGGTGTACCTGTCGGCGACGCCGGGCCCGTACGAGATGGGCCAGACCGGCGGCGAGTTCGTCGAGCAGGTCATCCGGCCCACCGGCCTGGTCGACCCGAAGGTGGTCGTGAAGCCGACCGAGGGGCAGATCGACGACCTGGTGCACGAGATCCGGGAACGCGCGGACAAGGACGAGCGCGTCCTGGTCACCACGCTCACCAAGAAGATGGCCGAGGACCTCACGGACTACCTGCTGGAGCTGGGCATCCGGGTCCGGTACCTGCACTCGGAGGTCGACACGCTGCGCCGGGTCGAGCTGCTGCGCCAGCTGCGCGCGGGCGACTACGACGTCCTGGTCGGCATCAACCTGCTGCGCGAGGGCCTCGACCTGCCCGAGGTGTCGCTGGTCGCGATCCTCGACGCGGACAAGGAAGGCTTCCTGCGCAGCGGCACGTCGCTGATCCAGACCATCGGCCGCGCGGCGCGAAACGTGTCCGGCGAGGTCCACATGTACGCGGACAAGATCACCGATTCGATGCGGTACGCGATCGACGAGACCGACCGCCGCCGCGCCAAGCAGGTCGCCTACAACGAGGAGCGCGGCCTCGACCCGCAGCCGCTGCGCAAGAAGATCGCCGACATCCTCGACCGCGTCTACACCGAAGCGGAAGACTCGGACGAGGCAGTCGCGGTCGGCGGCTCGGGCCGCAACGCCTCGCGCGGCAAGAAGCCGGAACAGGGCGACCGCGTCCGGAGCTCGGGCATGCTGACCGACAAGAACGTGTCGTCGATGCCGCGTGCCGAGCTGGCCGACTTGATCCAGCAGATGACCGACCAGATGATGCAGGCCGCCCGCGACCTGCAGTTCGAACTGGCCGCCCGGCTGCGCGACGAGGTCTCCGACCTGAAGAAGGAACTGCGGGGGATGGACGCGGCCGGGATCAAATAATTACCCCGTCGACAGCTGCGCGATCGTGGCGATTCTCCTGCGCGAGCCGGGCCGTGATCGGCTCGAAGAACTTCTCGCCGAGGCGACCGTGCCGAGAATCGGCGCGCCGACCTTGGTGGAGGTGGGCGTTGCCTTGACGGTGCGGCTCGGCTCCCGGGGGAGGCTGGCTTTGGCCAGGTTCATGCAGGGCAACCGCATCGCGGTCGCCCTTTCACCGAGGAGCACAGCGAGATCGCCACTGACGCTTTCAGCCAGTTCGGAAAAGAGTGCCATCCGGCGAAGCTGAATCTCGGCGACTGCCACGGCTGCGCCACCGCCAAGCTCGCCGGAGAACCGCTGCTCTGCCCCGGCGACGACTTCCCGCAAACCGACCTCGAGCTGGTCACACTGGAAGAAAACTGACGCCTGCCGGACCGGCGGAAGAAGCCTGGGCAGCCCCCGGCCCGGGGGTGCGCTCCGAACTGAGGCACCCCCGGTTCCCGGACCCTCACCTCGACTTTCACAGAAATATGCGGCCGAAGCAATGGGTGCGGGGGCAGAGCTGGGGCAAGAAAGTCTCTCGTCCCGCGATCGCCCCGGGGCCCGAGCCCGGGCTGCCCGGGTAACGCGCCAGGTCTGAGCCGAGCTTGCCCGGGTAACGCGCCGAGACTGCCCGGGTAACGCGCCGGGTCGGAGCCGAGCTTGCCCGGGTAACGCGCCGAGACTGCCCGGGTAACGCGCCGGGTCGGAGCCGAGCTTGCCCGGGCAGCACGCCGGGGGAGAGGTCAGCGCTTCAGCACCTTCTCCACGTACGCCTTCACCGCCGCCAGCGCCGGTTCGGACCGCCACAGGCGCTCCACCTGTGCGTCGTCGGAGACGCGGTTCTCCGCGATCCGCTGGTGGTACGGCTGCCGCAGCTGCTGCTTCGTGTGCGCGAAAGCCTCCGTGGGCAGTTCGCCGAGCCGGGCGGCCAGTTCGCGCGCCCGGGTGAGCACGTCCTCGGCGGGCACGACCTCGTCGACCAGGCCGCGATGGACCGCGTCGGCCATGGTGACCGTCGCGCCGCTGTAGATCAGCGACGGCAGCGGGTTCGTCCCGTAGGTGCAGCGCAGAATCTCCAGTGCCGACAACGGGAACGGCACGCCCACGAGCAGCTCCGTCACGCCGATGCGGCCGGGGCCGTCGGCGGCGATCCGGTGGTCGCACGCCGCCGCCAGGACCATGCCGCCCGCGATGGCGTGGCCGTTCACCGCCGCCACCACCGGGCGCGGGAAGCCGAAGACGGCCAGGAACGCGTCCGACAGCGCGGGCAGGAAATCGCCGACGTAGCGCGAGCCGCCCTCGTCGATGGCCAGCAGGTCCACGCCGGCGGAGAACATGTCGCCGGAGCCGGTGAGCACGACTGCGCGCGCACCGGCCGCGTCGGCCTCTTCGAGTCTGATCACCAGTTCTTTGCAGGTGGCGGTGTCGAGGGTGTTGCCGCGCCCGTGTTCGAGGGTCACGAGTGCGACGCCGGCATCGAGTTCCAGGTGGATCGTCACGCGCCGAACCGTACCGGACATCCGGCTCAGCTGGTGACGTCCTTGCGTGCGAACCGGCGGCCCGCCAGCAGCAGGAACACCGTCGTGTAGATCACCGACGACAGCACGCCGCTGGCCAGGTTCGTCCAGTCGATGTCGGTGGAGATCAAGTCGATCCAGGCGAACGAATAGTGCGTCGGCAGATAGTTCCGCAAGCCCTCCAAAGCGGTGATCTGGTCGAGGATCTGCGACAGGATCGCCACCAGCACCGTCCCGCCGACCGCGCCCAGCGGCGCTTCCGTCGACACGCTCAGCAGCAGCGCGAGACCGGCGACCCAGGCCAGCTGCACCACGATGTATACAGTGGACAACAGCAGCGCCAGCAGGCTGTCGCCGAAACTGACCGCGTCGCCGGTGGGGCTGATCGCGTCGCCCGCGCCGTACCAGATAATGCCGACCAGCAGCGAAACCACCGGCAGCAGCACGAGCGCGGCGATCGACAGCAGCCCGGACACCGCGGCCTTCTGCCGCAGCAACCGGTGCCGCGGCACCGGGATCGCCAGCAGGTACTTCAGGCTCGACCACGACGATTCGCTCGCGATCGTGTCGCCGAAGAACAACGCGACGATCATCGGCAGCAGGAACGTGCCGGACACGAAGAACGCGAGCACCACGAAGTTCGGCGCGCTCGCCGTCGCGAGGTCCACGAACCCGCCGGAGCGGCGGTTGGGACTGGACTGCCCGATCTGGAACGCCACCACGAGGATGAACGGCAGCACCGCGACGAACGCCAGCACCAGCTGGGTCCGCCGGCGGCGCAGCTGCCGTTTCAGCTCGACGCCCAGCCGCAGCGTCCGGTCGGCGCGGTAGCCCGCCACCGCGCCGTCCGGTCCGACCTCGGCCGGTTCCGCGGTGGCCAGGTCGCTCAGTTCCTGCAGTGCGGCCGGGTCGGTGTGCACCCCGCCGGAACCGTTGCCCTCGCTCATGAATCCTCTCCCACCAGCTGCAGGAACGCGTCTTCGAGCCGTCGTCGCGGCCCGGCCTGCTCGACCGCGACCCCGGCGCGCACGAGCGCGGCGACGGCGTCCGCGCGCGGCAGCCCGTCGAGATTCGCGTGCACCAGATCGCCCTCGGTCTCGATGTCCGACACCCCGCCGACGCTCTTGAGCGTCGCCGCGGCCGCCGCCGGGTCGCCGACCCGGAACGTGGCCTCGCCGCTCGAGGCCGCCAGCTCGCCGACCTCGCCCGAGGCCACGAGCCTCCCGCGGTGCATGACCACCACGTGCGAACACGTCTGCTCGACCTCGGCCAGCAGGTGGCTCGAGACGACGACGGTGCGCCCGGTGGCGGCGTAGCGCTGCAGGACCTCCCGCATCTGGTGGATCTGCGGCGGGTCGAGCCCGTTGGTCGGTTCGTCGAGCACCATCAGCTCCGGCAGCCCGAGCATCGCCTGCGCGATCGCGAGCCGCTGCCGCATGCCCTGGCTGTAGGTCTTCACCCGCCGGTGCACCGAGTCGCCGAGCCCGGCGATCTCCAGCGCCTCGGTGAAGTGCGCCTTCTCGACCGGCCGCCCGGTCGCCGCCCAGTACAGCTCCAGGTTCGCCTTGCCGGACAGATGCGGCAGGAACCCGGATCCTTCGACGAACGACCCGATCCGCGACAGCACCGGCGCGCCCGGCGTGATCCGGTGGCCGAACACGCGGATTTCGCCCGCGGTCGGCGTGATCAGGCCCATCAGCATCCGCAGCGTGGTCGTCTTGCCCGCGCCGTTCGGGCCGAGCAGGCCGAGCACCTGGCCCGGTTCGACGCGGAACGACAGGTCCGCCACAGCGGTGAAGCCGCCCGCGTACTGCTTGCGCAGCCCCTTGATCACCAGCGGAGTGTCCGCGAGTTCCGGGTCGACGTCGTGCGCTCGCCGCCGCCGGATCACCGCGACCACGACGACCGCGATCGCGATCAGCAGCGTCACGCCGATGCCGATCAGCTGCCCGACCGGGAGGGGAGCTCCGACCGA
Organism: Amycolatopsis sp. NPDC114503; assembly: GCF_055633655.1. NCBI lineage: Bacteria > Bacillati > Actinomycetota > Actinomycetes > Pseudonocardiales > Pseudonocardiaceae > Amycolatopsis > Amycolatopsis sp. NPDC114503. Next base: position 32,190 of record NZ_JBVKDT010000022.1, read on the forward strand.
AGCGCCCGGCACCACGGGAACGGCGAGCGCGGCGCGCGCCGCGAGCCCGACCCGGAACACTCCCGGTTGCGTCGGCACCGAGTACGCCTGATCAGTCGTGCCGACGACGAGCCGCAGCGAATGCCCGGAGTCGATCGGCCGCACAACGCCCGGCAGCGTCACCGTGACGTCGACCGGCGTGCCGTCGGCGGGCAGCCCGGTGACCCGGAACGGCGCGACCGCGTTCGCGGGCAGCACGCGGGTGCCGTCCTGTCCGACGTCGTACAGCTTCGCGAACAGCACCGCCTCCGGCTGCGGATGCGCCGGATCAGTCGCGACTCGCAGCCGGACGGTGCTCGAACCGGACAGCAATACCTGGCTTTCGAACGGCGCGGTGCCGAACTGCGCGGCCTGTCCCGGCGGGTCGCTGCTGAACAGCGGAGCCAGCCGCGAGGTGCTGGACGCGAGCCCGTTGAGTCCCGGAATCCCGCTCACCGCCGCTGGATTCGCGCCAGCGGGCCGGACGATCGGCTGCGCCGGACCGCTGAGCGCCACCTGCTTCCGCTCGGTCCCGTCGCCGTTCAGCCCGGGGTACGCCGCGGTGTTGACCGTCCGTACCGACGGGGTTCCGTTGGCGCGCAACGTGCCTTGGACGTCGTAGCTGAACCCGTGGCCCGGGTCGCCCTGGCCGGTGAGCGACGACCACAGGAAGTCGCCGATCTTCGCGCGCAGCTGCGGTCCGGGGATGCCGCCGTCGTGCCCGCCGGTGTACCAGATCGTGCGCACCGATCCGCCCGCCGCGGTGATCTGCCGCGCGGTGGCGTCGGATTGGTCGAGGCCGAACAGCGTGTCGCTCTCGCCTTGGACGAGCAGCGTCGGCGCGGTGATCTTGCCGGTGACCGACGAGGGGGAGACGCGGTGCAGCAGCGCGACCGTTTCCGGGCTGGCCTTGCCGGTCGTCGCCAGTTCCGTGTACGCCTTGCACACCGCCGGGGTGAACCGTCCGCAAGGATCCGCGGACGGCCGCTCCGCGCGTGCCCCGGCCGGTGGCGCGGCGGCTTGCGGAGCGGTGCCTCCGCTGTTGCCCGCCGTGCTGCCGTTGTCGTTGGTCTTCTGTCCCGCTTCCGGCGCTTCGGCAGACGGCGTGCTCGCCGCGGCCGCGCCAGAACCGGCGGAGAAGAAGATGCCCGCCCAGGTCTTCTTGAAGACGCCGTCCGGGGAGAACGCGCCGGCCGCCGGAGTTTTCGCCGACGGCGCGGTCGCCGCCGCGGCGTTCGGCACGAGGGCTTGGCCGAGGTCGTTGTAGGTGATGACCGGCGCGAGCGCGCGCACCCGGTGATCGGTCCCGGCGAGCAGCAGCGACAGCGAACCGCCGTACGACGCCCCGGTCACCCCGATCTCGCGCTGGCCGTCGGCTCCGGCCGCCACTTCGGGACTTGCCGCCAGCCGGTCGACCAGGCGGCGCGCGTCGGCGACCTCGCCGTCCGGGTCGTTCAGACCGATTTTGCCGGTGCTGTGGCCGAATCCGCGCGCGGACCAGGTGAGCACCACGAAGCCGCGCTGGGCCAGTTCGCGCGCTTGCGGGTCCACACTGGACTTGTCGCCGCCGAAGCCGTGCGCGAGCAGCACCGCCGGTGCGGGCGTGTGTTCGGGGTAGTAGGTCGTGGTGTCGATCCGGACCTGATCGGGGGAACCGGGACCGGCGGGCGTGGAGACGAAGGCGTCCTGGGTCCGGACCGGCGCGGGGCCGCGGTCGCGGGTCGCCCAGACGGTCACCGCGGCGGCGGCGACCAGGAGCACGGCGGCGACGGCGGTTAGCCGGGAACCGCGGGTGCGGGGGAGCGGGAATCGGGGCACGAGGCGACGTTATGACGATTTTGCTGAGAACGGGTGGGTGGCTTTACATGGATTAGACATGGTTCACCCGCGGGTGTGGGGATGGGGAGGGGGGTGAGAGATGGGTATCGCGGAGAGAGGTGGGGTCGAGGAGGGTTGGAGAGTCGCCAAACTGTGTTTTTGGCGTCGGCTCCGCCGCCGCGTGCGGGATCGCTTTTAGCCGGCGTTTGGGGGTGAGCGGCGGGAGGGGCCTGCGGCCTGTCCCGCCGCTCACCCCCAAACGCCGGCGCGATCCCGCAGTTTCGGTCGGGTGGGGAAGGCGGGTAGGGGAAGGGGTGGCGGGTGTTGGTGGTGTGAGCGGAGAGTGTCCGGATCCGTCCGGTTCGGCGGTGGGACGCCCGGAGTGATGAAGGTGACACGGCCGGTTCGGTGATGTGGGCAACCTCGGCTGGCGTTTGCAGGCTGTAACCGGCAGACTGAACGCGCTGTGAGGGGAGTATTCCTTCGCGGCGGTGTCGTCAGCACGGTGTACCCGGCGAGTCATTCGCCCAGGTCCCCGGCACCGTCGGCCGGTTTCGTACCGGCGGGAGAGACCTCCGGTTAGTTGCTGCTGCGCACTATCCGGAGGTTTCAGATATGACCGTCCCCCTGTGGCTGTGGTTCGCGACAGTCGGCGGGCTGCTCGCGTTGATCGCCATCGACCTGGTGATCGTCGACCACAAGCCGCACGAGGTGACCACCGGCGAGGCCGCGCGCTGGGTGATTTTCTACATCGGTTGCGCCGTGCTCTTCGGCGCGGGCGTCTGGTTCTTCGCCGGGCACGATCCCGGGGTCCAGTTCTTCACCGGGTACATCACCGAGTACTCGCTGAGCGTGGACAACCTCTTCATCTTCATGATCATCATGACCTCGTTCAAGGTCCCCGCGATCCACCAGCACCGCGTGCTGCTCGTCGGCATCCTGCTCGCGCTGGGCATGCGGAGCGTGTTCATCGCGGTCGGCGCGGCGCTGATCAACCAGTTCGTGTGGGTGTTCTTCGTCTTCGGCGCGGTGCTCGTGTGGACCGCGATCAGCATGCTGCGCGGCAAGGGCGACGAGGAGGAGTACCACGAGAACGCGCTCACCCGCTGGGTGCGCAAGCTCTGGCCGGTCACCGACGACTACCACGGCCACAAGTACCTGGTGAAGGAAGGCGGCAAGCGGAAGATCACCCCGATGCTGCTGGTGATCATCGCGATCGGCTCGGCCGACCTGCTGTTCGCGGTGGACTCCATCCCGGCGATCTTCGGCATCACCCAGGAGGCGTTCCTCGTCTTCACCGCCAACGCGTTCGCGCTGATGGGCCTGCGGCAGCTGTACTTCCTGCTCGGCGGGCTGGTCACGAAGCTCGTGTACCTCAGCTACGGCCTCGCGGTGATCCTCGCCTTCATCGGCGCGAAGCTGGTGGTGCACGCGCTGCACGAGTACCACCTCGCGCCGGACTGGCTCGACATCAGCAACTGGATGTCCCTCGGCGTCATCGTCGTGGTCCTGACCGTCACCACCGTGGCGAGCCTGGCGAAAGCCAAGCGCGACGAACAGCGGGCGGTAGAGGCGAAATAGGTCGTTTGCCTTGCTAAGGATCGGGTACGGTCGTCGGCATGCGTCCTGCCGACATCGAAGTCCTCGCCGTCCCCGGCCGTCCCGCGCTGCGCGGTGACCTCCTGCTCGCCGCGGTGAGCAGTCCCGATCTGGAAGCCGACCAGTACCGCAGCGCGATCCGGCGGATCTCGTTGTCCGGCGGCGAAACTCCGTGGACGCACGGTACGCGCGACTCCGCCCCGGCGATTTCGCCGGACGGCCGCTGGGTCGCGTTCCTGCGCGCGGGCGACGGCAAGGGCGCCGAGGGCAGCCCGCAGGTGCACGTGATGCCCGTCGGCGGCGGCGAAGCCCGGAAGCTCACGTCGCTGCACCTCGGCGCGGACGCTCCGGCGTGGGCCCCGGATTCGCGCTGGCTCGCGTTCACCGCGCGGGAAGCCGAGCCGGGCCGCTACGGCACCGAGGACGCCGACGGCCGCACGCCGGAGCTCGAAGCGCCGCGGCTGATCACCCGGCTCGACTACCGCCTCGACAACATCGGCTTCCTGCGCGACCGGCCGAAGCGGCTGTTCGTGCTCGACACGTTCGAAGAGGGCGAGCCGGAAGCGGTGACGCCGCGCGATTACAGCGTCAGCCAGCCGGTCTGGACGCCGGACGGCGAGCGGGTCGTCGTGATCGTGCCGCACGACTTCGACCGGACGGAAACGCGCGAGCACGATCTCGTCGCGTTCCCGGTCGACGGCGGCGAACCCGAGGTGCTCGCCGCCTGCGCCGGGTACGCCGATCAGCCGGTGTACGCGCCGGACGGCACGCTCTACTTCGTCGGCACGTCCCATGAGGACGGTGTCGTCGTCGCTTCCAACTCCGGGCTGTACGCGGTCGTGCCGGACGGGAAACCGCGGCGGCTGACCGATGTGGAGACTGTCGACATCGAAATCGGCGCCGGTCCGGCAGTTCCGTTCGGCGACGAGGTGCTGGTCGCCGTGCGCAACCGCGGTGCGGTGGAACTGCGGGCGATCGCGACGGACGCCGACGGCGCGAAGTTCGACGAATTGCGCGTGCTGCATGCCGGGCATTCGGCGGTCCACGGATTCGCGGCGGACGGCGAAACTGTCGTCGCGGTTGTCGCCGGTCCGGACACCGCGGGCGAGCTGGTGGTGCTTGGTTCGGACGGCCCACGGGTGCTCACCGATTACTCGAAGCCGTTGCGGGACAAGGGTCTTTGCGAGGTCGTGGAGCTGGAAACGACCGCGCCGGACGGCTACCCGGTGCACGGCTGGCTCGTGCTTCCCGAGGGCGACGGACCGCATCCGGTGCTGCGCGTGGTGCACGGCGGGCCGTTCGCCCAGCAGGAATGGACGGTGTTCGACGAGGCCCAGGTATACGCGTCAGCCGGGTTCGCGGTCGTGCTCGGCAACCCGCGCGGATCGGCCGGATACGGGCAATCGCACGGTACTTCGGTCGTGCACAACATGGGCACCGTCGATGTCGACGACGTGCTCGCGCTCCTCGACAAGGCGCTGGAACGGCCGGACCTCGACGCGTCGCGGACCGGGATCATGGGCGGTTCCTACGGCGGGTTCATGACGAGCTGGGTCGCCGCGAAGCACCCGGACCGGTTCCGCGCGGCGTGGAGCGAGCGCGCGGTGAACGCATGGGATTCCTTCGCCGGAAGCTCCGACATCGGCTACTACTTCACCGAGGGCTACGTCGGCGCGGACCCGGAGGAACAGCGTCGCCGCAGCCCGCTCAGCTACGCCTCCGACGTGCGGATCCCGTTCGCCGTCGCGCATTCCGAGCAGGACTGGCGCTGCCCGCTGGAGCAGGCGCAGCGGCAGTTCGTGGCGCTGCGCCAGGCCGGCGTCGAGACGGAGTTCCTGCTGTTCCCCGGCGAGGGGCACGAGCTGACGCGCTCGGGCAAGCCGCGGCACCGGGTGCAGCGGTTCGAGGCGGTGCTGGCCTGGTGGGCGCGGCACCTCAGCTGAGCAGCGTGTAGTTCAGCTCCTCGCACACCCGCCCGAGCGGCACGTCGAGCCCCGGATGGTCCAGCGGAAGCAGGACGTCCGGGGCGATCGGCAGCGCCGCGCCCGCGGGCGGGTCCCACAGGCACACCGAGGGCCTGCCCGCGTCCATCGACGAGCGGTACCAGAGCCCGTCGAGGTCCGGCATCGCGCCGCGGATCGCCCGCGCCCAGGCCTGGGTGATTTTCTTCGGGCCGCTGGAGATCTCCTGCGACGCGCCGACCCGGGTCGGCCACAGGCCGGTGAGGTCGAGCAGCCGCAGCACCCGCGTCGGGCGCACCACGACCAGCCGGGGGCCGCGCGTCGTGCGGTCCACCGTGGAGGTCGTCTGGAACACCTCGGCGACGCTGGTGCGCACGGTCAGGCCGAAATACAGCACGCCGTTGCCCGGGTCGGTGACAGGACGGCCGCCGCGGCCGGGCGGCTGCTGGTCGAACCGGCCGTGCGGGAGCGGGCCGGTGTAGCGGAAGGTGTTCCACTGCTGCGGATGGTTGCCGTGCGCGGTGAAGATGCGGACCAGCCGGGTCTCGGGCTGCACCGAAACCACGTCGTGGCTGCGGTCCAGCCCTTTGACCAGAGCAGACCGCGCCGGAGGCGAGGGGAGCCGGGCCATGCGGGGGAGGTTGTCCGTCCTGTGTCGGGGCAGGGGGCGGGCCTGGCGCTCGGAGGGCGGAGCGGGCGCAGGCGGGAAAGGTCAGCGGGTCAGAACGGCGAGCCGAGCGTGGCGACGAGCCGGGCCACTTGCTCGGGGTCGCCGCCGGCGAGCAGCCACTGCCGCGGCGTGGCGGGCCGGTCGCTGATCACCAGGTCGGACTGCGGCGTGTTCATGAACGCGGCGACGACCAGCGCGGGCTGGTCCTCGGGGACGGCGCGCAGCACGGTTTCGAGGCCGGGCAGCACGCCCGCGCCGTTGAACTGCCACGCGGGCAGCCGCCATCCCTGGTCCTTCCAGCCGGTGAGCCTGCCTTCCTTGAGGCGGTGCCGGATCCGGCTGTCGTCGACGTTCAGCATCTCGGCGGCCTGGCCGACCGACAGCGCGGAATCGGCGAGCACGGCGTGCGCGGCGACGGTGCGCGCGCGGAAGTCCGGCTCGCCCTCGTCTCGCGGGCTCAGGTCGAGGCCCGCGTCGGTGAGCGCGGCCTGCTGGTCGGGCGAGAAGTAGTGCGAGGGGTCGGGGTTGGGCGGCGACAGCCTGCGGGCCGCGTCCTCCACGAGCGTGAGGAACTCGTTCGCGTCGGCCTTGAGGCCGGCTCTGGCGAGAACGTTCTCCAGCGCTATCGACATACGCTCAGCCTAGCGCGTGTGTGCGGGTTCGTGCGGTTTCTGGCCCTTTTGTGGGTGAATTCACCAAAGATCGCCACGCATCGCACAGAAGTCAACACGATGCGTAGGCGATGTCGGGACAGTCTGCCCCGCACCGGGTGGCTTGTCCAGGCTTTCGAGTGCTTGACACTCCCGGACCGCGGATTTACGTTGCGAACGAGTAATCGGTTTCCCGCCCTCGGGAGCGGCCCGTGCTCCGCCGTCCGCGGCGGAAGCTGGGGGGACAGGGGGTGGGGCGTGCCTGGCGGCTCGGCGGATGTCCGCCGGGCCGCCAGGCACGTCGTTTCCCTCGGATTCCGTTTTCGTCCCGGACGTGCTCGCCGGATTTCGCCGCGAGGTCCGGTGCCGGCGTTCCCCGGCACGGTCCGCTCAGCGGTGCGAGCTTTGCCGGTCGATCAGCTGCGCGTCCAGGGTCGTGGTGACCGGTTCGCGGGTGCTGTCGGCGATGCGGGCCAGCAGCAATTGCGCGGCGACCCGGCCGATCTCGTACGCCGGCTGCGCCACGACCGTCAGCGGCGGGTCGATCAGCGTCGTCCACGGTGCGTCGTCGAACGAGACGATGCCGATGTCGCGCCCGGCCCGCAGGCTCCGCTCCGCGAGCGCCTCCAGGACCCCGATCGCCATCGTGCTGTTCGCGACCAGCAGCGCGTCCGGCGGCTCCGGCTGGTCCAGCAGGTCCCCGGCGGCGCGGCGGGCGCCTTCCGAGCGGTATTCAGCGCGGCGGTAGACCGCGTTCTCCTCGCCGACCGCGTCGAAGTAGCCGGACAGCCGGTCGTCGGCGGTGCGCACGCCGGACGGCCCGGTCAGGCACGCCACCCGCCGGTAGCCGTTCGCGACGAGGTGCCGGGCCGCCTGCCGCGCGGCGCGGCGGGTGTCGACGAGCACCTGGTCGCCGTCAGTGCCGGGCAGCGGCCGGTCGACCGCGACCACCGGGGTGCCGAGCCGGCGCAGGCGCGTGACGTTCGTGGCCGGGCCGGTCGGGGAGAGCAGCACGCCCGCGACGCGTTCCTGCAGCGCGACGTCGAGGTACCGGCGCTCCTTGTCCTCGTTCTCGTCGGAATTGCAGAGCACGACCGAATACCCCGACACCTGCGCGAGATCCTCGACCCCGCGCGCGATCGACGTGAAGAACGGGTTCTCGACGTCGGAGATGATCAGCGCGAGCACCGCGGTTTCCTGGCGGCGCAGGTTTCTCGCCAGTCCGTTCGGGTGATAGCCGAGTTCCTCGGCGGCCTCGAGCACCCGAGCGGCCAGCTCGGGGTCCACTGTGGACTTGCCGTTCAGGGTCCGCGACACCGTGGCGGTCGAGACGCCTGCCCTGGCGGCGACGTCGCTGATCGTGGCCACCGAGCCTCCTCGTCCTGGCTTTCTTGACACCCCGGTGAGCGCAGAATACCTTGCCGGTAATCGTTTACCGTCCGCTTGCCGGGGGTGCTGTGATGCGACCGGGCCCGTTGCTCGGCATCGACATCGGCACGTCCAGTTCGAAAGGCGTCCTCGTGGGTGCGGACGGCACTGTACTGGCGCGCGCCGCCCGCCCGCACAGCACCTCCCGCCCGCGGCCCGGCTGGTTCGAGCACGACGCCGAGACCGTCTGGTGGGCCGGGTTCGCCGAACTGGTGCGCGAATTGCTGGCCGACGGCCGGAAACCGGCGGGGCTCGCGGTGAGCGGCATCGGCCCGGTGCTGCTTCCCGCCGACGCCGGCGGCCGTCCTCTGCGCCCGGCGATTCTCTACGGCGTCGACACGCGGGCCGGCGCGGAAATCGCCGAGCTGACCGCCGAACTCGGCGAAGAGTCCATTGTGGAACGCTGCGGGAGCGCGCTGTCGAGCCAGGCGGTCGGCCCGAAATGGCGGTGGCTGTACCGGCACGAGCCGGACGTCGCCGCGCGGGCCCGGCAGTTCCTGATGGCGAGTTCGTACCTCGTTCAGCGGCTGACCGGCGAATACGTGCTCGACCACCATTCGGCCAGCCAGTGCGACCCGATGTACGACCTGCGCACGGGCGGCTGGGCGGAGGACTGGGCCGCGCTCGTCGCGCCCGGGATCGAGCTGCCGCGGCTGGCCTGGCCGACGGAGGTCGTCGGCACGGTCACCGCTCAGGCCGCCGCCGAGACCGGCTTGCCGGTCGGAATGCCGGTCACCTGCGGCACGGTCGACGCGTGGGCCGAAGCGACCAGCGCGGGCGTGCGCGACCCCGGCGACACGATGGTCATGTACGGCACCACGATGTTCCTCGTCCAGGCTGTCGCCGAGGCCCGGCCGGTCTCCGGATTGTGGGCGACGCGCGGGGTTTTGCCGGGCAGCTACTCGCTGGCGGCGGGAATGGCGACGTCCGGCGCGATCACCGACTGGCTGCGGGAACTCTTCGACGGCGATTTCGCCGAGCTGGTCGCGGCGGCCGGACAGGTTCCGGCGGGCAGCCGCGGGTTGCTGATGCTGCCGTACTTCGCGGGCGAGCGGACTCCGGTGCCGGATCCGCTGGCGCGCGGGGTGATCGCCGGGCTGACCACCTCGCACGGCCGGGCGGAGCTGTACCGAGCGGCGTTGGAGGGAACGGCTTACGGGGTGCGGCACAACCTCTCCGCGATGGGCTCGCCCGCACGCCGCTTGGTGGCGGTCGGCGGCGGCACGCAGGGGCGGGTGTGGACGGGCATCGTGAGCGACGTGACGCGGACGCCGCAGCATCTTCCGACGGAGACTGTCGGGGCGTGTTTCGGGGATGCTTATCTGGCGGCGGTGGCGGTCGGGCTGGAGCCGGACATCGAGGCGTGGAACCCGGTCGCCGAGGTCATCCGGCCGGATCCGGAGCGGGCGGATCGGTACGACGAGTTTTACGCGCACTACCGGGCGTTGTATCCGGCGACGGTGGAGACGGCGCATTTTCTTGCCGGGCAACAGGATTTGGCGGCGGAGTGAGTTTGCGAGGCGAAGCAGGCGGCCGGGGTGAATGCGGTGCCGGTGGAGTCTCGCGCGTTCTTGTGCGGCAGCAGGATTTGGCGGCGGAGTGAGCTACTGCGCGAAGTAGGCGCTCGGGGTGAGGCCGGTGAGCGCCCGGCATTCGCGGGTCAGGTGCGGCTGGTCTGAGTAGCCCGCGGCGACGGCCAGGTCGGCGAGGGTCGCGGTGGCGGGTGCCAGCGCGATGGCTCGTTGGAGGCGGAGGATTCGGCGGTAGGTGGCTGGTCCGTAGCCGACTGCGAGGGTGAAGAGGCGGCGCGCCTGTCGTTCGCTGCGGTCTGCTTTGGCCGGGTGCCACGCGGATTGGGCATTGGCTGGATGCTGTGCGAGTCGCGCCAGCATCTGCTCCACCACTGGATCCGCTGCGACCGCCCGTTCTGTCGCGACGTCGGACATCGCGTCGGCGAGGTCGCGGCCGTTGAGGATCTCGTCGGCGAGGGTCGCGCCGCGGTGGTTCCACAGGTCCGTCAGGGAGATCCGGCTGTCGCGCAGTTCGTCCGCGCCCACGCCGAGCATCGCCGCCGCCGCGCCCGGTCGGAAGCGCAGGCCGCGCAACTGGGTACCAGGCGGGAACACCGACGTCCACGCCGCCGTGTCCGGTCCCGCGACGAACACCTCGCCGTCGCCCGCGACGAGGTCTACGCAGCCGTCCGGGACGATCCGTTTCGGGCCGGGCTCCACCGACTCCCAGCAGCACCGCACGAGGCGGCGCAGGGGTTCCGGCGGGAGGCTTTCGCGGTACACCCCACGATCATGCCCCGCGGGTACGACAGAATGCGTCCATGACCCCGATCGACGCCCTGGCCTGGGTCCACGTGAAGGACCGGCGGCTGCTGTCCGTCCGCACCTCCGGCAAGCAGAAGTTCTATCTCCCCGGCGGCAAGCGCGAACCCGGCGAGGGCGACGTCGAGGGCCTGTGCCGGGAGATCCGCGAGGAACTGGGCGTCGCGCTCGACCCGCTCAGCTTCCGGTTCTTCGCGCTGCTCGACGAGCAGGCCGACGGATTCGCCGACGGCCGCCGCGTCCGGATGACCTGCTACACCGCCGACCACGCCGGCGAACCGGAGCCGTCGGCGGAGATCGCCGAAGCCGCGTGGCTGCGCGCCGCGGACGCCGCCGCTTGCCCGCCGGCCGGACAGCGCGTGCTGCGGATGCTGTCCGAGGCCGGGCTGGTCGACTGATCACCCTGGGTCAGACGGGGTGTGCGCGAGAGTTATTGGCATCGTGCGTGGTGACCGTGCTCGTGAGCGAACCCCAGCTACCCCCAACAGGGTGAAAAGGAGCTCATTTTCCCGGGTTGGCTAACGCCGTGTAACGGTCTGGCGAAGAACCAGACGTCGCACTCGCGGGAAGTGCGCTCGAGAAGAGAAGACCTCTCCATGGGTGTTCCTGGCGCGACCCGGCCCACGGCGGCCCGGGGGGATTCGGGCAGGCTGCGGCCGCTCGGAAGCGTGGTGGTCGTGGTCGGCGTCATCGCCGTCGCGGTCACTGTCGCGTGGTACGTCATGCCGAAAGCGACCCCGGACCGGCCCGCCCCGGCCGCGTCGGTGCCGTCGGTGACCGTCGAACCGGCGGCGGTGCACGAGGTGAGCCGCACGGTCGTCTACGAGCTGACCGGCGGGGACGTCGCGCGCAACCTGACCTACGTCGCGACCGGCGGCGACCTCGAACAACAGCCCGAGGTGCGCCTGCCCTGGTCGGTGACGGTGGAGCGGAAGGCTCCCGCCGAACAGCCGGTGTTCAGCAGCCTGGTCGCGCAGAGCGACGGGGCGCTGCTGTGCCGGATCCGGGTGGACGGGCACGTGGTCGCCGAGAAAACGGTGTCGGGAGAGGGACGGCAGCTCAGCTGCAGCGCCTGATCCGCGCGCCGACGCTGTCCGGACGGACTTCTCCGGCAGCGCCGTGCATCCGTAAAGGTCCGTGAAGGACTCCTTGAGGGAATCAGATTCCCTCAAGGAGTCCTTCACGGACCTTCGGCGGAGCGGTGCGGTTCTGGCGCGGTGCAGCTCGGTCTGGGGCAGGATCACCCCGGTGAACGGTGCGATCGGGTTCGGGCCCGCGTTGATCGCCGTGCTCGTCGTGCTGACGCTCGCGGGCGCGGCCGTCGTCCGGTTCGGGCAGCTGGGGCAGGGGCGGGCGGTGCTCGTCGCGGCCGTCCGGGCCGTCGCGCAGCTCGCGCTCGTTTCGCTGGTCATCACCTTCATCCTGCGTTCGGATTGGCTGACCGGACTGTTCGTCCTCGCGATGTTCTCCATCGCCGCCGCGACGTCCGCAGGCCGGATCGGGGCGCCGCGGCGGATCGGGTGGGTCGCGCTGGCGCTGGCGTCCGGCGTCGTTCCGGTGCTGGGGCTGGTGCTGGGTTCCGGGGTCGTCCCGGCGAAGCCGATTTCGGTGGTGCCCGTCGCGGGGATCGTGATCGGCGGTTCGATGACCGCGACCTCGCAGGCGGCCCGTCGCGCGCTCGACGAGCTCGAACAACGCCGCGGCGAGTACGAAGCCGCGCTCGCCCTGGGATTCCTGCCTCGGCATGCCGCGCTGGAGATCTGCCGTCCCTCGGCGGGGCACGCGTTGATCCCGGCGCTCGACCAGACCCGGACGGTCGGGCTGGTGACGTTGCCGGGCGCATACGTGGGCGTCCTGCTGGGCGGGGCTAGCCCGCTTCAGGCCGGTACCACGCAGGTGCTGGTGCTGATCGGGCTGCTGGCCGCGGAATCGGTCGCGGTGCTGGCGACCGTGCAGCTCGTCGCGGCGGGGTTCCTCCGCCGCGACGAGTCCGCTCAGCCGAGCGGGGCCGCCAGGTGAGACCGGTCGTTGAAGCCGCGGATCAGCCAGTTTTCGCCGTGCACCACGAGGTGCGAGATCGATCCGTTGTCCGCGCCGAGGAACGCGAACCGCTCCAGCGCGCGGCTCGCCTGGGCGAACGCCTCGCCGATCACGCCGCCGTGGGTGAACACCGCGACCCGCTGGTCCGGGTGAGCCGCGGCGATGCGCGTGAGCGCGGCCCGGATCCGCAGGCCGAACGCTTCGTCGGATTCCGCGCCCGGCAGGACGTCCCAGCGCTGCTCTTCCCACAGCTTCCGCGCCAGCGGGTGCCCCTCGGCGGTGTGCTTGCGGAAGAGCCCGTTTTCCCATTCGCCAAGGTGGATCTCGCGCAGCTCCGGTTCGACGACGGGGGTGAGGCCGAGCTTCTCCGCCAGCGGCGCCGCGGTCTGCGCGGTGCGCCGCAACGTGGTGACGTACACCGCGTCGATGCGTTCGGACGCCAGCCGTTCGCCTACGCGCGCGGCGTGGTCCCGTCCTTCCGGCGCGAGGTCCGGGTCGGCCTGTCCGTCGACGAGATCGAACGGCTCGCTCAGCCGTTGCGGCATCGATTCCCCGTGGCGCACCAGGAAAATCTCGGTGGCGCCCGAGGGCGGGCTGAAGCGGTGCTGGCGGTACTCGACTTCCTGTTCGGGCGTGGTCATGCCCCGACCCTAACCGGTCGGTTCAGCCGAGTTGCTTGTCCACGAAGCACCATCGCCACGTCTCGCCCGGCTCGAAGCTGCGCATCACCGGGTGCCGGGTTTCGTGGAAGTGCTGCGAGGCGTGCTTGCCCGGCGACGAATCGCAGCAGGCGACGTGCCCGCACTTGAGGCACATCCGCAGGTGCACCCACGTCATCCCGGCCTCGATGCATTCGGCGCAGGAATCCTGGGAGCTGGGCTCCTTGGCAGGCCACTCGTGGCTGAGGTGCTTGCACGACCCGGCCGTGGCGGCGGGGGTGCTGAGTTCGCGTTCGGCCACCGGGGGTTCCTCCTCTTCGCGGTCGAGCATGGATTCTTCGATGTCGAGCCGGGCCAGCACGCGGCGCAGCACGGCGTCGTCGGCGGTGCCGCGGTCGCGCGCCTTCAGGAACTGTTCGCGTTCGGCTTCGAGCAGTTGGACGCGTAGCCGGCGGTAGGCGTCGCTCGGGGTTTCGGCGAGCGTGCTTTGCCGGCCGAGCTGTTCCCACGCGGCGTCGGACCGGCCCTGCAACCGGTCGCGCAGCCGTTCGATCACCTCGGGCGGGTCTTCCGGACGGCGCAGTTCTTCGAGCTTCGCGAGCGCGACGCGGGTCATGTCGTGCAGCACGGCGGCCTCCTGCAACGCGTCCTCCGCCGGGTCCGGACGAGGCAGCCGAAGCCGCCGGATCAGCGGCGGCAGCGACATGCCCTGCACCAGGAGCGTCCCGGCCACCACCACGACCGCGGCCAGCACGAGCACTGCCCGCTGCGGGGTGTCCGCGGGCAGCACGAACGCCGCGGCGAGCGTGACCACGCCGCGCATCCCGGCCCACGCGATCACCGCCGAGTAGCGCCACGGCCACACCTTGCCGCGTTCCAGGCCCAGGGTGTTCAGGAGGCGTTTCACCACGCCGATGCCGACCATCCACAGCATCCGGGTGAGGATCGTCGCGGCGAGCACGGCGGCGCAGATCCCGACGAGCTGCCACAGCGACAGCCCGCTCTTGCCGACCTCGTGCAGGATTCCCCGCACCTGCAGGCCGATCAGCAGGAAGACCATGTTCTCCAGCAGGAACTGGACGGTTTCCCAGTTCAGCCTGCTGGCCAGCCGCGACGGCCCGGACTGGATCCGCGGCGTCTGGTGCCCCTGGATGAGCCCGGTGACCACCACTGCCAGCACACCGGATCCGTGCACCGCTTCAGCCAGCAGATACGCCGCGAAGGGCACCGCGAACGACAGCGCGGTGTCGGTGAGCGTGTCCTCCAGCTTCGCGCGCACGTACGTCACGATCAGCCCGACCAGGAAGCCGACGACGATCCCGCCGACGGCCGCGAGCAGGAAGTCGAGGCCGACCTGCCAGAGGCTGACCGCGCCGGCGATCGCCGCGATCGCGGTCCGCAGCGCGACGAGCGCGGCGGCGTCGTTGAAGAGGCTTTCGCCCTCCAGCAGCCGGACGAGTTTGCGCGGCATCCCGACGCGCCGCGCGACCACGCTCGCCGCCACCGCGTCCGGCGGCGCGACGACCGCGCCGAGCGCGATCCCGGCGGCCAGCGGCAATCCCGGCACCACCAGCCACGCGACGAGCCCGACGCCGAAAGCGGTGAACACCACCAGCCCGACCGACAGCAGCGCGATCGGCCCGCGCAGCTTGCGGAACGCGACCAGCGACGTCTGCAGCGACGCCGAGTACAGCAGCGGCGGCAGCAGTCCGATGAGGACGATCTCCGGGTCCAGTTCGTACTGCGGCACCCCGGGGACGAACGACACCCCGACGCCGACCGCGACCAGGCACAGCGGCGCCGACCAGTCCATCCGGCGCGCGACGACGGTCACCAGGAGGACCGTCAGGACCAGCGCCACCAATTCCGCTGCGATTTCCACCGGACAATCATCACCTGCGGCCCCGGAGGACGCGCGGGGGCCAGCGTTAGGCTCCCGGTCGTGACGACGGTGGAGACGCGGGCCGGTGCCGTCCGCGGCGAGGTGGCCGGCGGTGTCGGGCGTTTCCTGGGGGTGCCGTTCGCGGAACCGCCGGTGGGGGAGTTGCGGTTCCGGCCGCCGGTGCCGGTGGCGTCCTGGACCGGCGTGCGCGACGCGACGGAGTTCGCCGCCAAAGCCCCGCAGCCGGATGTGACCGGGAAACGCTTCGTCGGCGACGAGGACTGCCTGTACGTCAACGTCTACGCGCCCGAGGCCCCCGGCTCGTACCCAGTGCTGGTGTGGATCCACGGCGGCGGCGGGGTGATGGGCGCGCCGCACCAGTTCGACGCGTCCGCGTACGCCCGCCGCGGCGTGGTCGTCGTGACCGTCGGGTACCGGCTCGGGGTGCTCGGCATGCTCCGCCTGCCCGGGGTTTCCGACGGGAATCTCTCGCTGCAGGACCAGGCTCTGGCGCTGGAATGGGTCCGCGACAACGTGGCCGCGTTCGGCGGCGACCCGCGCCGCGTGACGCTCGCCGGGCAGTCCAACGGCGGCCGCACCGTCGGGACGCTGCTGGCGGTTCCGGCGGCACGCGGGCTGTTCAGCCAGGCGATCGTGCAGAGCGGCACCGGGGTCGGCTCAGTCGTGCACACCCCGGCCGAGGCGGAAGATGTCGGCGAGGCGGTGCTGGAGGAGCTAGACGGCGGGGACCTGTCCTCACTGCCGGTGACGGAGATTTTGGCCGCACAGCAACGGGTCACGGCTCAACTCGGCACGCTCGTGTCGTACCGCGTGGTGGTCGACGGGGATCTTCTGCCGCAGCGACCCGGAGAAGCGGTCGCGGACGGTGCGGCGCGAGAAGTCCGGATCCTCACCGGAACGACGGCCGACGAACAGGACCTGTTCTCGTGGCTGCAAACCGGCGGGGCGAAACTGCTCGGCACCGGCTCGACGATGCTCGAACCGGACGTCATCGCCCGGATGACCGAGGCGTACCGGGAGCTGCTGCCGGATTGGCCGGAAGACCAGCTGGTGAACCGCGTCCGCACAGCGGGGGACTGGTGGCTGCCCGCGATCCGGCTCGCCGAAACCCAGCACGCGGCGGGCGGCACGGCGTGGATGTACCGGCTGGACTGGCGGATCGCGCCGCGCGGGAAAGGCCTCGGCGCGGCGCACGGGGTGGACCTGCCGTTCGTGTTCGACGACGTCCGCAACACCCACTGGCGCTTCCTGTTCGCCATCGCCCGCCCCGATCCGGAACGGTTGCAGGCGATGGCGAAGGAGATGTTCGAAACGTGGGTCCGGTTCGTGGCGACCGGTGATCCCGGGTGGGAGCAGTATGCGCCGGGGGATCGGGTGACGCGGGTGTTCGACGACGTCAGCGTGACGGTGTCCGATCCGGATTCGGAGCAGCGGCGGCTGTGGGGCTCGTGAGTGGCAATGCCGGTTCTAACCGGCATTGCCACTCACGAGGCGCTTAGCCGCGGACGGTCTGCGTGCCGGTGTTCCAGCCCGCGACCCGCACCGAAGGCGCGGAGCCGTGCAGATCGGCCGTGCGGTAGGTGGCGGTGAGCGTCACCGATTCGCCCGGCCACAGGCTGACCTGGTTGTCCGACCAGGACACCGGAAGCACCGGAGTGCCCGCGCTGTCCACCATGTGCGTGTCCACCATGAACGCCGGCGTCTTGCCCGACGAAGTGTTGGTGAGCTTCACGGTGGTGACAGTGGTGCCGTCCGGACCCGGTGCGGAGGTCGCCGTGGTGGCCACCTTCGCCGCGCCCAGCTTCGACAGCCCGGACAGGTCGGCGTACGACGAGGTCGGCGTGTAGTACCAGTCCGACTTGCTCCAGTTGAGCTTGTCGTCCTTGGTGGACAGCCAATACACGTTCCGGCTGACCTCCTTGCCCGCCGAATCGGTGAGCACCAGCTTCGCCAGGTAGGTGGACGAAAGCCCGCTGACCGAACCGATGTCGAGCGCCTTCGCGTGCGCGCCGCCGCCGTTGACCGACAGGTCCTGCTTGGTCTTCGAGAACTTCTTCGTGCCGTCAGTGTTGAACAGCTCGACGCTGGCGGTCAGGCCGGTCGCCTTCTTCGCGGTGGAGTTGACCACCTCGGCCGATTTGGTGTCGTACGAGTACTGGATGTGCAGCGGCTCGTTCGCCTTCTTGGCTCCGAAGTAGGAGCCGTTCTGGTCGAGGTAGGCGTCGAACAGCTGCCAGTGCAGCGACGTCCAGCCGCTGTTGAGCATCCAGTAGATGAGCCCGGTCGACGGGTCCTTGGAGTCGGTGAAGTTGCGGGAGTGCGATTCGAACTCCGCGCGGACGTTCTCGTACTGCGCCAGCTGCGCCTTGCGGACGAAGTCGTCCAGGCCCGTCGGCTTGCCGTAGCGGCCGGCCAGCGCGTCGCCGAAGATCTTCAGGTTCGCGAAGGTCTCCGATTCGGAGCGGTGGTACTGCGGCGCGGCCGGGTTCTTCCAGAGCGTTTCCAGCTCGGCGGGCGTCATCATCCGCTTGAGCGTGTCCATCGTCGGGATGTCCGGCCCGGCGCTGGTCTCGGAGTTGAAGTTCCACGCGCCGCCCGCGTCCTTGTGCGCCTTGTCGTACCAGTAGTTCGGCGGGACGTAGTCGTACGGGCCGTTCATCTTCATCCCGGACGGGCCGAGCTTCGGCGACGCCTTGGCCGACGCCGCGGAGATCACCGCGGCGGGCCAGTCCGCCGCGGACAGCGCGTCGAGGTAGCCCTTTTCGATCCGCGCGTCGGGCGCGAAGTCGCTGCCGATGTGGAACGACAGCACGCTCGGGTGGTCGCGCAGCCGCTCGGCCTCGGCGGTCATGGACGCCTTGGCGATCGGGTAGTCCGCTTCAGTCCACGGCTCGCCCTTCTCGTCGCCGTTGACCTGGCCTTCCCATTTGTCGCAGCATTCCCAGCCGGGCATGGTCAGCACGCCCATCCGGTCCGCGAGGTCGAAGAAAGCGTCGGGTTCGATGTGGCCTTCGAGCCGCACCGTGTTGAGGCCGAGGTTCTTGACGTAGGCGAGCTTGTCCGCCGCCCGGCCCGCGTCCCAGCGCAGCAGGAGGTCAGGGGACCAGCCGCCGCCCTTGATCATCAGCGGCTTGCCGTTGACGACGTACTGCCGCCCGCCGCTGGAGTTCAGCGGAGCCTTGACGTCGCGGATGCCGAAGCTGGAGTGGCTCGCGTCGGACGTGGTCCCGCCGACGGTCGCGGTCAGGTCCAGCTGCTGCATCGGCTGTCCGCCCATCCCGGCGGGCCACCACACCTGCGGCTTGTCGACGCCGATCACCGGGAACGAGACGGTCTTCTTCTCGTGCGCGGCAAGGGAAACGTCCTGGCTCACCGGTTTGCCCGCGACGGTGCCGGACACCGTGGCGCGGACCGCCGAGTCGGAGTCGTTGCGGACGTCGGCCTTGGCGGTGAGGTCGGCGTGGTCGAGCGCGGGCACGTTCAGCTTCGTGACCACGTGCGCGCCGCGGAGCGCGACCGGGCCGCTGTGCCGGACGACGATCTCGCGGGCGAGGCCCATGTTCTGGTCCGGCGGGGTCTGCGCCCAGTCGATCCAGCCCATCGACAGGTCGTTGTTCGGGTCGTTCGGGTAGACCTTGAACGCGACGCTGTTGACGCCCTCGTGGACCTGCTTGGTCACGTCGAGGTCGTGCCGGGTGTAGGGGCCGTTGATGTCGTCCTTGGTGGCGACGCGGGCGCCGTTCACCCAGACGTCGGCCTTGGAGAGCACGCCGCTGACGTCGAGGTAGGTGCGCTGCGAGGGGTCGGCGACCTTGACGTCGGCGCGGTACCACCACGGGACCTTGAAGTCCGCGGACGGCACGTTCTTCATGTTCGTGGAGTAGAACGGGTCGGAGTAGCGGCCGTTGGCGAGCAGCCCGGCGTAGACCGTCGACTGAGAGCCGACCGGGTACCAGCCCTTCGCGTCGAAGCCGGGCTTCGACACCGAGGCGTCGTCGGACACCTTGGCCGAGGACTGGATGAGATAACCGGGAATCGCGGCCTGGCCGGGCTCCGGCCCGGCCGAAGCGGCCCCGGCGACGCCGGGGATCAACGCGGCGGTCAGTGCGGCGACTGCTAACAGCCGTCCGGGCATTCTTGGCCGGCGTGGGGTCACGAGCGGTCCTCCTCGGGCTCCTGGCGGCGGCGATGGGGGAGTGGCAATTGTTAGTAAAGTTCCTTAACGATTGCCGGTGATGGTAGCCGCCCGGAGCGCCCGGGAACAGACCTCGACGGGGTCTTTTCGCCCGATTTTCCCCTGCGGTTCCGCTTAGAGCGCGTCGACGTAGTACCAGCGCCCGTCCTCGCGGACGAAGCGGCTGTTCTCGTGCTGCGACTCGTCGTGGCCCTGGTAGCGGTAGTGCGCGCGGAACTCGACAGTGCCTTCGTTCTGCAGCAGCGAGCCGCCGGTCTGGCCGAGGATCTCCAGCCGGGTCCACTCCTGCGCGAGATCGAGCCGCAGCCGCTTCGGGCGGGTGTCCGGATGCCAGGTGTCGAGCAGGTACTCGGGCTCCCCGACGGCGAACGCGCAGTAGCGGGACCGCATCAGCCGTTCGGCGGTCGGGGCGTTCTGGTCGCCGCGGTGGAATCGGCCGCAGCAGTCGGCGTAGGGCTCGGGCAGGCCGCAGGGGCAGGGGTTGGTCACGCCGCTGATTCTGTCTCCAGCGCGAGAGCCTCCTGCACCCAGGCGGTGATCTGGTTGGCGTCGACGTCCTTGGCGCTGCGCAGCTTCACGTGGGCCATTTCGCGGGCGCTCGGTTCGAGGCCGGCGCCGGTGAGCAGTTGGCCGCGCCAGAACGCGAGCGTCACGTACGAGCTGTACGCCTTCGCAAGGCAGACCGGGTTTTTGCCTGTCTTCCAGGTGGGAGCGCCGTGGTAGAGCGTGGCCGGGTGCGGCATCGCGTCGTCGAGCACCGGCAGGAGCGCGGTGTAGATCTCGCGGAGCGCTTCGGGCTGCGCGGCGACGTACTCGGCGACGGTCGTGAACTTCGGCATGGCTTCGTCCTCTCGGCGTTCTGGTGCTGCCGAGCTTGCCTTCCGATGGTTCTTCTTGTCAAGACTAATTTTTTTGTCGGTTGATGGGAGCGATCCCGAACCTCTCGATCATGAACCGCCAGAACAACGGCACCGCCTCTTCCGCGGGCCGGAAAATCCGATCGTCGTGGCCGGTCAGGGACAGATGCTCGAGGTACACCCCGCCCGCGCCCACCTGGCCGGACGAAGGCGACCGGACGGCCACGACCGCGATCGGCGGCTCATCCGGGACCGGGCGGGCCGTCGTGCATCGACGTGAGCCCTGCCAAGCGGTGTGCGCCTTCGCAGGCCAGAACGCTGTCGACGATGTCTGCCGGATGCCGGAACTCCGGATGCGCCCGCCGCCGTCTCGTGAAACCGGGCGGCGATCTCGGTCCACGGAACCTCGTCGAAGCGGTAAGGCCAAGCCCGCGAGTTCAGCCGCAACGGCTCAGCCGCGAGCCCGGCGCACCCCGGCCGCCGCAGCTTCCTGCGACCCCTTGACCGCGAGCTTGTCCGCGCGCTCGTTCTCCGGAAGCCCGGCGTGGCCCTTGACCCAGAGCCATTCGACCTCGTGGCGCTCGCAGGCGGTGTCGAGGCGCTGCCACAGGTCGGCGTTCTTGACCGGCTGCTTCGCCTGCGTCTGCCAGCCGTTCTTCTTCCAGCGCGGCATCCACTGGAGGATGCCGTTGCGGACGTACGTGCTGTCGGTGTAGATCCGCACCACGGCCGCGCGAGTGAGGCTTTCCAGCGCGCGGATCGGAGCCATCAGCTCCATGCGGTTGTTGGTGGTGACGGTGTCCTCGGCTCCGTACAGCTCGCGCTCGTGCTTGCCGTACCGGAGGAGAGCGCCCCAGCCGCCCGGTCCGGGATTGCCGCTGCACGCGCCGTCGGTGTAGATCTCCACGGTTTGTTCCGTCTGCTCCGCCACCCGGGCGACCCTACCGTTCCCACGTGCTGAGAGCCGGAATGCCATGCCGGGGCCGGTGTTGTGCCGTGGACACTCACTGAAGGGATCCGGACATGGCGGTGGAGTTCGCGCAGGCGTGGCAGGACTGGAAAGCGGAGCGGGAAAAGACGCTGGCCGATCCGTACGGCTGGCTGGCGCTGGTGTCGCTCGACTGGCTCGAGAACTCGCCCCGGACGTACCCCGGACTTCCCGGCCGATGGTGGCAGGACGCCGAAGCCGCCTACGTCGACCCGGATGGCGGGGAGTTGCGGCACGAAGGCACTTTGCTGACTGATGTCCGCCGTTTCGAGCTGGTGAACAGCGGCGCGGGCACCCGCGTGACGGCGGGCTCGGTGGAGATCGAGATCGCGCGCAGGTCGGGTTACCTGATCCGCGTCCACGACCCGAAAGCCCCAGTGCTGCACGACTTCCACGGCGTACCCGCGTACGAACCCGACCCCGCTTGGGTTCTGACCGGGCGTTTTGAAGCCTTCGACGAACCGCGGCCGACGACTGTTGGCGCGGTCGTGGAAGGACTGTCGCACGTCTACACCGCGCCTGGCCGGGTCGTCTTCGAGCGCGATGGTGTCGAGCACGCGCTCACCGCGTTCAATGGCAAGACTGGTGGGTACAGCATTCTCTTCACCGATGAGACCAGCGGCGTGACGACTTATGCCGCTAACCGTTCCCTGCCGGTCGCCGAGGCCGCCGCGGACGGGACGGTGACGCTGGACTTCAACCGGGCGGTGAATCTGCCTTGCGCTTTTACGGACTTCGCCACGTGCCCGTTGCCGCCGGAGGGGAATCACCTGCCGTTCGCGGTGGAGGCGGGGGAGAAGCTGCCTTTCGAGCGGCAGTGAGTTTTGGGTGATCAGGTCTGTGCGCCCGACCTGGGCGCACAGACCCGCGGTCACTTGATCGGATCGGCGCTGTCCCCGGCCAGGAGCAGTTGCGGCACCTGAGTGAGCGTCCAGCCGGACCCGGCCGGGGTCAGCACCCAGACGACGTCGAACCGGTCGTCCGGCCACTTCTGCGGTGCGGCGACCCCGAACGCGGCCGCGAGCGCGGGAATTTCCTCGTGCTGCCAACTGATCAAGGTCGGCTCCGTCCGCCGGGCGACCTCCGCCGCGAGCGCGCTCTCGCTGCCCTTGGCGTAGGTGGTCAGGACGGTTGTGCCCAGCCGCTCCGCCACCGGCCCGGCGGTCTCCCTCGGCCGGGTGCCCTCGCCGCCGTTGCCGCCCGCCGCGTAGACAGCGGTCGGCCGGGCGAGTCCTTCCCTTGTCGAGCCTGTCGCCGGCGCGAATAGCTCCACCAACGCGCCCGCCCGGGTCCAGCCGCGGACGGTCAGCGAGTGCGAATCGGAGTTGCCGTTCACGTCGATCCCTTGCGGCCCACCGGATCCGGCCGGTTTCTCGGCGTGCCGGATGATCATCACCCGCGCCCCGCCAGGCTGAGCGGGCGGCAGAGCCGCGGCGGTCGCTTTGGCTTGTTTTGACGCGCAACTGGTGATGAGCAGCGCCGCGCTGCCTGCCACGCCGCCTAGCAACGTCCGCCGTGACCATAGCTGCGCTGTCATGCCGCTCCCAGGTTTCTGTGCCGCGAAAGTTGACCTTCGTCTGCGTACTCGCCGGAGCCTGGCAGGGCAAAGCGGCACGCGTAATTGCGGCCGAATTCCCTTGGCGGGCTTGGGATTTTCCGTACTCTCCCGGTCGAGACGGGACAAAACGACGGACACTCGCACGGCTCAAGCCCGAGGGCTCGCTAGTCGTTCGCGGGCCAGTTCCCAGATCCGTTCCTGATCGAACGACGGCGTCCACCAGCCGTGGCTGCTCAACGCGCCCTCGTCGCGGAACCGCTTGATCACTTCGACGTGCGGCGGCCAGCGGACGAAGCCGCGCAGCGCTTCCTCGTCGCGCCAGACCGAGACCGAGCCGGTGCGTCCGAGGGTCGGCTGGCACCACAGCCACATCCCGATCGCGCCGGGAAGCTCCGGCCAGCCGCGCCCGAGCCGGAGTCCGGCCCGCGCGACCGCGAGCATGTCCCGCCGCCGGCGCGGCCGGAACTCGGTGATCGCGACGAACACCGGTTCGCCGCCGACGTTCGCCGGGCCTGCCCGCCAACCGGTCCTCAGCATGAGACGGCCCCTTCGCGCGAGGAGCCGGAATCCCGTCTTTCGGTGATGGCCGGCGTCGGCTCAGGTGAGTGGTCGGCAAGGGGATTTCCGTTGGCACGCCTCGATCTTCGCTCTTGGACGCCGCACGGCACCGGGCGGCCGAAGCCGGACGTCGCGGCGAGGCCGGTCGGCTCGTCCCGTGCCGGAGGCAGGGTAAAACGAACGATCGTGCTTTTCGTGAGGCAGAAAACGCTCATAACCTTGTCCTTTGGTCGATGCGGGTTACTTCGCGGCGGCGAGCAGGTTTTCGAAGGCGCGCCGGGTCCTCGCCTCCGCGGCGGATTCGGCCAGCAGCCGGTGTGCGTGGAAGAAGCCGAGCATCACGCCGTGCAGGTCGTGGGCGAACTGGTCCGGGTCGGCGTCCGGGCGGAACTGGCCCTCGCTGATCCCGGTGCGGAACATCTGCGCGACCGAGTCGGTGAAGTCGAGGTGGTCGCGCACCAGCTGGTCCCGGATTGGGCCGGGCTGGTCGTCGTACTCGGCGGAAGCCGACACGAAAAGGCAGCCGGGGCCGCCTTCCCTGCCTGCCGCGACCCAATGTTCGAACAGCGCGCGCACCCTGGCCTCGCCCCTCGGAGCGGCCAGCGCCGGTCGCACGACCTGATCGGCGAACAGCTCTCGCGCGTAGGCGAGGACCTGCGCCTGAAGGGATTCCTTGGACTGGAAGTGGGCGAACAAACCGCTCTTGGACATCCCGGTGTCCGCCGCCAGCGACCCGATCGTCAGCCCGGCGAGACCGATCCGGCTGGCAGTCGCGGCGGCGCGGTCCAGTACGGCCTGCCGGGTTGTCTCGCCCTTGCCCATGACACCTTTCTAGCACGATCGTTCGTTTTCGGCAGGAGCCTCGGCCGTTGTGCCGCCGCGCCAAACAGCAGACGGGGCTGCCTGAAAGTTCAGGCAGCCCCGTCAGAGAAGGTCGTCAGCTCACCAGCCGCGTTCGCGCCACTCGGCCAGGTGCGGACGCTGTTCTCCCAGCGTCGAGTCGTCCCCGTGTCCCGGGTAGAACCACGTGTCGTCCGGCAGCTCGTCGAAAATCCGCGCCGACACGTCGTCCAGCAACGACGTGAAGTCCTCCGGGGACCCGGTTTTCCCGACCCCGCCTGGGAACAGCGAATCCCCGGTGAACAGATGCCCGTGCCCCTTCGGGTCCCGGTACAGCAGCGCGATCGACCCCGGCGTGTGCCCGCGCAGGTGGATCACTTCCAGCGTTGCCTCGCCGACCTTCAGCGTGTCGCCGTGTTCGACCAGGAAGTCCGGGGGGACCGGCAGCGGTTCCGCGTCCAGCGGGTGCGCGGCGGTGTTCGCGCCGTTCGCTCCGGCGACCGCGCCCAGTGCCTGCCAGTGGTCGGCGTGCTGGTGCGTCGTCACGACGGTGCGCAGCGCGGGCCGGTCGGGGCCGTGGCCGATGAGGTCGGAGATTCGCTCCGGGTCGTTGGCCGCGTCGATCAGCAGCGCTTCGTTCTCCGCGCGGCACACGAGCAGGTACGCGTTGTTGTCCATCGGGCCAACGGAGAGCTTGGTGATGGTCAGCCCGTCCAGCGTCCGGCGCGCGGCGTCGCCGCCCGGTTCGACGTGTCCGGTGTAAGTGTCGGCGATGTTCACGAGTCCCCACGGTAGCCGGATCACCCGCGCGGCGACCACGTGGCCGTTTTTGTCGGTGCCTGCTGTCAAGATCTCCGCATGACCTCTTGGATCGACCCGCTCGCCAAGCTGGCGCGCGAGAACCTGCCGCCGGACGTGGCCGAGGCGTGGGAAACGGTGTTCCGGCCCGCGGTCCGGTTGACACCGGGCGGGACGGGCGCTCGCGTCGGCTGTCTCGGCGGGAGCCCGGCGCTGCCCGCGGACGTCGAATGGCCCGTCTGGCGGGGCGAGCTGCCGATGAACTTCGTCGCCTCGATCGACTGCGCGGCATTGCCCCGGGTGCCCGGCGGGATCGAGCTGCCCGCCTCGGGTTCGTTGCTGTTCTTCTACTGCGACGACTGGTTCCAGGCCGAGGCCCCGGTCGATCTGACCGCTCTCGGCGGGGTCGTGGTCGTTCCGGCTGACGCCGAGACCGCCGAACGGGCGGCGCCGGAGGGAGTCGACGTCTATCCGCGGCTGGAGGTGTCCGCGGAAATCACGGGCACTTTCCCGAACTCCGGGCAGGAGGTGCTGCGCCGCACGCTCGCCCGCGACGGGCTCCCGCTCTCCGATCCGGGCAACTGGTCCGAGGAGTTCTTCGACCGCCTCCGGGAGTCGGCGACCGCGCCGTACCACCAGATCGGCGGCTGCTCCTGGCCGGTCCAGGGCCCGCCGGAAGACGAGGTCGCCGCGGCGGTCCTGCCGGACGACGCGTCCGAATCGGATCTCGCCGGCGAAGCGCTGCGCTGGGCTTTGCTCGCCCAGATCGACAGCGACGGCGACGCGGGCCTGATGTGGGGCGACGTCGGCGTTCTGTACTGGCTGATCCGCGAGGACGACCTCGCCGCGGGCCGGTTCGACCGGGTCCGCTGCGTCATGCAGAGCGGTTGAGGTCAGCCGCGCCGATGCCGCGTCAGCCATTCCGTCGTGCAGCAGTGCTCGCACGGTTCGAGTTCGCCCGGGATCACCGACGCCCAGGCGATCCGGACGATCTCGTGGGTGTCGCGGCCCATCCGCTCCTGCCGCTGCTGGCCCCTGCGCAGCCAGTAGCAGTCGGCGTCGTTGTGGTAGGCGCTGCCGCCCGCCGTGCGGTATCCGGTCGGCAGGACTCCGGCGTCGAGCTGCCGGCAGTCGGCGCAGTAGGCCTTGGTCATGCCGTGCCGGCACTCGTCGTCTTCCGGAGGAGCGGCCGGCCGTCCGGTGGGGCGCGCTTCCGTCGCGCGGTCGGCCAGTTCGGCCAGCAGGGCGCGGGCGTCCGGTTCCTCGGCCGCCCGCCAGGTGATCCGGTGGCGAGCGGCGCAGGTGCGGAGCCGGGTGAGGAGGTCGTCGGACGCCTGGCCGTCCAGCGCCGTGCGCAGGTACTCGCTGTCGCTGTAGAGATGCACGCGGACCGGCCGTTTCAGGCTTTCGAGCGCTTCCAGCGCCGCCGTCACCGCCATCCGTCCTGCGGTCGTCTCCGCCGCCCCGCCGGCGAGGGATTTCCGATGTTCGCCGTAGGCCAGCAGCGCGGACCAGCCGCCCGGTCCCGGGTTGTCGCTGCCTTTCCCCGCCGCGTAGATCCGCACGGCTCCGGCTTCGTCGCTTGCCACGCCCAGAACCTATCGGCCGGGTCCGGCAGGTTCCGGAAAACCCGCCGGAACGCCCTGCCCCCGCCCGGTTCCCGGGGGCCGTGCACCCGGGCCGGGCAGCCTTCGCCGACCTGTATCGTGGAACCGGGCCAGCCCGCGCATCCGCTCCGCCGCGCGGGGCCTCCGACAGCGTCCGGCGACCCCGCCGCGGGCCGCTTCCCCCGGCCCCCGGAGAGCGGAAAAGCCCAGGCAGAACACGTGCGGTCCGGTTTTTGTCGGTGGTCGTCCCTACCCTGGGCACGTCCGTCGGCACCGGATCTCCCGGCGGGCCACCGAGCAGAACGATGGAAGGGACGAAGGCGTGGCTGATCGCCTCGTTGTTCGCGGAGCGCGCGAGCACAACCTCCGCGGCGTGGATCTCGATCTGCCCCGCGACAGCATGATCGTGTTCACCGGCCTGTCCGGGTCGGGCAAGTCGAGTCTTGCCTTCGACACGATCTTCGCCGAGGGGCAGCGGCGGTACGTGGAGTCGCTGTCGGCGTATGCCCGGCAGTTCCTCGGGCAGATGGACAAGCCGGACGTCGACTTCATCGAGGGCCTCTCGCCCGCGGTGTCGATCGACCAGAAGTCGACCTCGCGCAACCCGCGGTCGACCGTCGGCACCATCACCGAGGTCTACGACTACCTGCGGCTGCTCTACGCCCGCGCGGGCAAGGCGCACTGCCCGAAGTGCGGCGAGGCGATCAGCAAGC
Organism: Amycolatopsis sp. NPDC114503; assembly: GCF_055633655.1. Taxonomy (NCBI): domain Bacteria; kingdom Bacillati; phylum Actinomycetota; class Actinomycetes; order Pseudonocardiales; family Pseudonocardiaceae; genus Amycolatopsis; species Amycolatopsis sp. NPDC114503. The sequence continues at coordinate 59,383 of NZ_JBVKDT010000022.1, forward strand.
AGACGCCGCAGCAGATCGTGGACCAGGTGCTGGAAATGCCCGAGGGCACCAAGTTCCAGGTGCTCGCGCCGGTCGTGCGCGGGCGCAAGGGCGAGTACCTCGACCTGTTCCAGAACCTGCAGCAGCAGGGCTACGCGCGCGTGGTCGTCGACGGCACGGTGCACCCGCTCACCGACCCGCCGAAGCTGAAGAAGCAGGAAAAGCACCAGATCGGCGTGGTGATCGACCGGCTCGCGGTCAAGACCAGCGCCCGGCAGCGGCTCACCGACTCGGTGGAAACGGCGCTGCGGCTGGCCGACGGCCTCGTCGAACTCGACTTCGTCGACCTCGACGAGAACGACCCGCACCGCGTGCGCGGCTTCTCCGAGAACCTGGCCTGCCCCAACGGACACCCGCTGGCGATCGAGGACCTCGAACCCCGGTCGTTCTCGTTCAACTCGCCCTACGGCGCGTGCCCCGAGTGCACCGGCATCGGCATCCGCAAGGAGGTCGACCCGGAGCTGGTGGTGCCCGACGACGAGCTGTCGCTCGCCGAGGGAGCCATCGCGCCGTGGGCGGGCGGGCAGAGCGCCGACTACTTCCTGCGGCTGCTGGAATCGCTGTCGGAGGCGGTCGGGTTCCGCATGGACACGCCGTGGCGGCGGCTGCCCGCCCGCGTGCAGAAGGCGGTGCTGCACGGCGTCGACGAGCAGGTGCACGTCCGCTACCGCAACCGGTACGGCAGGCAGCGCTCGTACTACGCGGCCTTCGAGGGCGTCATCCCGTTCCTGGAGCGGCGCCTCGAGCAGACCGACTCGGAGTACATGCGCGAGCGGTACGAGGGCTACATGCGCGAGGTGCCGTGCCCGGCGTGCCAGGGCACCCGGCTCAAGCCGGAGATCCTCGCGGTCACGCTGGAGCACGCGACGCAGGGCGACCGGTCGATCGCCGAGGTCTGCGCGCTGTCCATCGCGGAGGCGTCGGAATTCCTCGACCAGCTGGTCCTCGGCCCGCGCGAGGCGATGATCGCGGGCGCGGTGCTGAAGGAGATCCAGGCGCGGCTGCGCTTCCTGCTCGACGTCGGGCTCACCTACCTGTCGCTCGACCGCGCCTCCGGCACGCTGTCCGGCGGCGAGGCGCAGCGCATCCGGCTGGCGACGCAGATCGGCTCCGGGCTGGTGGGCGTGCTGTACGTGCTGGACGAGCCGTCGATCGGCCTGCACCAGCGCGACAACCACCGGCTGATCGAGACGCTCACGCGGCTGCGCAACCTCGGCAACACGCTGATCGTGGTCGAGCACGACGAGGACACCATCCGGGCCAGCGACTGGGTGGTCGACATCGGCCCTGGCGCGGGCGAGCACGGCGGGCACATCGTGCACAGCGGCCCGTACAAGAAGATCCTGAAGAACAAGGAATCGATCACCGGCGCGTACCTGTCCGGGCGGCGGCAGATCGAGATCCCGGCGATCCGGCGGCCGGTCGACAAGAAGCGGCAGCTCACCGTGGTGGGCGCGCGCGAGCACAACCTGCGCGGCATCGACGTGTCGTTCCCGCTCGGCTGCCTCGTGTCGATCACCGGCGTGTCCGGGTCGGGCAAGTCGACCCTGGTCAACGACATCCTCGCGCAGGTGCTGGCGAACAAGCTCAACGGCGCGCGCCAGGTCCCGGGCCGCCACACCCGGGTCAACGGCCTCGCCAACGTCGACAAGCTGGTGCGCGTCGACCAGTCGCCGATCGGCCGCACGCCGCGCTCCAACGCGGCCACCTACACCGGCGTGTGGGACCACGTGCGCAAGCTGTTCGCCGCGACCACCGAGGCGAAGGTCCGCGGGTACCAGCAGGGCCGCTTCTCGTTCAACGTCAAGGGCGGGCGCTGCGAGGCGTGCGCGGGCGACGGCACGATCAAGATCGAGATGAACTTCCTGCCGGACGTCTACGTCCCGTGCGAGGTGTGCAAGGGCGCCCGGTACAACCGGGAAACGCTCGAGGTGCACTACAAGGGCAAGACGGTGTCCGACGTGCTGGACATGCCGATCGAGGAGGCGTCCGAGTTCTTCGAGCCGATCAAGGCGATCCACCGGCACCTGCAGACCCTCGTCGACGTCGGCCTCGGCTACGTCCGCCTCGGCCAGCCCGCCCCGACCCTGTCCGGCGGCGAGGCCCAGCGCGTGAAGCTGGCGAGCGAACTGCAGAAGCGCTCCACCGGCAAGACCGTCTACATCCTCGACGAGCCGACCACCGGCCTGCACTTCGAGGACATCAGCAAGCTGATCGGCGTGATCAACGGCTTGGTGGACAAGGGAAACACGGTGATCGTGATCGAGCACAACCTCGACGTGATCAAGACGTCCGACTGGATCGTGGACATGGGCCCGGAGGGCGGGTCCGGCGGCGGAATGGTGATCGCCGAGGGAACGCCCGAGGAGGTGGCGGCCACCGAGGGGAGCTACACCGGCGAGTTCCTCGCGGAGGTGCTGAACCCGGCCTGACGCGCGGCTTGCCCGCACCCGGCCGCGCTTCGAGACGATGCGAGACAGGAAGAGCCGCCCGGTCCCCGTACCGGGCGGCTCTTTGCTGCGCGGCGGGCGGGGTCAGTCCTTTCCGGTCGTGCGCTCGACGACGGGGGAGAGCGGGCCGTAAGACAGGGCGCGGATCCGGAAAGTCGAGCCTTGTTCGCCGGGCAAGAGGGACAGCGCGCATTGAGTCGCGTTGGGATCGGTTACCTCGACCGGGGCGAAATCCGGGGTGCCTGGACGGCGGATCTCCAGCAGGAAACCGGCTTCGTCGGCCGAGTGGTCGGTCCAGGCGAAGTGCAGGCTCTGGTCCGGTGCGGGAGTCGCGGTGAGGTTGGCCGGGGCGCCGGTCGGCGGAGGAGCAGCGGTACCGGATTGAGAAGCATTGCCTGCCGTGACGGTTGCCGATACCGGACCGGCGAAAGAGCGGATTCGGTAGTAGAACGGCGTTTCCGGGATCAGGTTCGGGTGGGTGTAAGAAGTCTGGCCGGGCGGGAGGTACTGCAGCGCGGTCCACGGGCCGTCGGCGGCGTTGGCGTATTCGAGGAGGTATCCCGCCGCGGCCGGGTCGGAGGGCCAGTGCAGGACGACGTTCGTCGGCGAGGTGAGGGTCGCGGTGAAAACGGGAGCGGCTGGAGGCGCGGGGGAGCCGCAGCCGACTAGCGTTGCGGTCAGCAGCGCGGCGAGGGCGGTTCGGGCGGCTAATGGCACGGCAGGCCTCCTCGATGGTTCAGGCGGCGGCGTACCCAAGGGACGGCCAGCCTAGGAAACGGCAGTCAAGATCGACAAGCGCGCGTTCCGCTGATCGGGAGAGAGGGGCGGACTGTGGTCCTCGAGAAGAAGAGGGACGCCGAGTACTCGTTCCGGAGCGACTGGTGGCTGCCGGCTCTCCCGCGGCGGGTGTTCGACGCGATCGTCGACCTCGAGTCCTATCCGCGGTGGTGGCCGGACGTCCGGTCGGTGCGCCAGGTCGACGACGATACGGCCCAGGTCGTCTGCCGTTCCCGGTTGCCGTATCGGCTCGTCATCGCGATGCGCCGGGAGCAGCAGGACGCGGCGGGGCTGCGGGTGCGCGTCCGGTTGAGCGGCGACCTCGACGGGGTGCTCGCCGGGGCGATCCACGCCGAGCGCGGGGGCGCCCGGCTGGAGATCACGCAGCACGTTCAGGTGCGGAAACCGTTGCTGCGCAAGCTGGACGTCGTCGCTCGGCCGTTCTTTCGCGCCAACCACGCGTGGATGATGCGGCGGGGCCGGCACGGGCTGGCTGGTTACCTCGCGGCTCCGAGGTAAGGCGTCGAGGTAACCAGCCAGGGGCTAGCGGGCGACCGGTTCGGGAGCGGCGGCAGGAGCCGCAGCGGTTCGGCGGCCCAGGATCACCGCGGCGAGGATCGCGGCGAGAGCGGTCAACCCGGCGCTGAACCCGTAAGCCACCCGGAACCCCGAAGCCAGCGCCTCTTTCTCCGAAGCACCGCCGCTCAGCATCTCGGCCGTCCGGGTCGCGGCGGCGGTGGCCAGCACGGCCGTCCCCAGAGCGCCGCCGACCTGCTGGGTCGTGGTGATCAGACCGGACGTCACGCCGGAGTCTTCGGGGGTCGCGGCGGACATCGCCAAGCCCATCAGCGCCGGGATCGCCATCCCGGCCCCAGCGCCCATCAGGATCAGCGAAGGCAAGACGTGCACCGCATAACCGCCAGCTGTCTGGACCTGGGTCAGGTACAGGAAAGCGACCGACGTCGTCAGCAGACCGGCGACCAGGACCGCGCGCGGGGAGAAGCGGGTGTTGAGCCAGTCGGCCAGGCCGAGCGAGAACGCGGCGATCATGACCGGCGTCGGGACGAAGGCGAAACCCGTGGCGAGAGCGTCGAAACCGAGAACCTGCTGCAAGTACAGCGCGGTGACGAACTGGAACCCGAGGAACCCGGCGACCATCACGACCATGGTCAGGTTGGCGCCGCTGATCGCGCGCACCCGGAGCAAGCGCAGGGGCAGCAACGGGGTTCGCGTCCGGGCTTGGCGCAGCAGGAACAGCAGGAGCAGGACGACGGCGGAAGCAAGAGTCGCGATCGTCAGGAAAGTCCAGCCGGCGTCGCCTGCTTGCACGATGCCCAGCACCAGCAGCATCACGCCGGCGGTGACCAGCAGCGCGCCCAGGACGTCGATACCGGTGCGCAGACCGAGACCGCGGTCGGAGGCGACGACCAACGGAGTCAGCACCAGCGCGGCGACCCCGATGGGCAGGTTGATGTAGAAGGTCCAGTGCCAGTCCAGCCCCTGGGTAAGCGCACCTCCGGCGACCATGCCGATCGACGCGCCCGCGGCCTGGGTGAAGCTGTACACGCCGATCGCGCGGACGCGGGCGCGCGGCTCGGGATAGAGCGTCACGATCATTCCCAAGACGACTGCTGACGTCAGAGCCCCGCCGACGCCTTGAACAAACCGCGCGACCACCAGCGTGGTCGCGTTCGGCGAAAGGCCGGCAGCCAGCGAAGCGGCGGTGAAAACGACGATGCCGACGAGGAACACCCTCCGCCGTCCGACCAGGTCGCCCAGGCGTCCCGACAGCAGGAGCAGGCCGCCGAACGCGACGAGATAGGCGTTGACCACCCAGGCGAGCCCGGGCGCGCTGAACCCGAGGTCGGTCTGGATCACCGGCAGGGCGACCGCGACGATCGAGCTGTCGAGCACCACCATCAGCGAGGCGGCCGACAGCACGGCGAGCGCCGCGCCGCGATGCCGAGCGGTTTCGGGCATGACAAAGTCCTCCATAACCGGCACAGGGGGGGAGTTTCCGCTGGTCGTAGCCAGGGCATCTCTTGTTACAGTGCCCATCATGTGTGACCATGGAGCACTGCGGAAGGAGGCACTTTCATGTCCCAGGGGAACATCGCTGTGACCGACGAGGCCACGGACTTCGACCCGGCGAAATTCGCGGTGTGCACGGTGATGGAGGTCGTGAACCGGATCAGCGGGAAGTGGGTGATCGGCATCCTGCTGGAGGCGACGCGCGGCCCGGTGCGGTTCACCGAACTCGAACGCTCGGTGCAGGGGATCAGCCGCCGCATGCTCACGCTCACCCTGCGGAACCTGGAACGCGACGGCCTGCTGAAGCGCACGGTCTACCCGACGGTCCCGCCGAAGGTCGAGTACGAGGCGACCGAGATGGCGCGCGAACTGTACGACTCGCTGGCTGGCCTGGTCGACTGGGCGGAGCGGCACCGCGAGGCGATCGCGGTCTCGCGGCAGGGATACGACGGCCGCACTGCTTGCTGAAATGGAAAGCGCCGCAGCCGCGCGCACGGGGGACGCGCACGGCTGCGGCGCCGAAACAGTCCGCACCCGGAGGGAAGGGGCCCGGGTCCGGACTGGGTCTCAGGCGTTCGCCGGGACTGGGGCGGCCGGCTCGGCCGGTTTCTCGTCGAGCAGGGTCGCTTCGTCGAACGGCGCCTGGCCGGTGAACACCTGCTGCGAACGCTCGCGGTCGAATTCCTTCATCCACGATCCGATGAGGACAGTCGCGACCGCGTTGCCGGCGAAGTTCGTCAGCGCGCGGGCTTCGGACATGAACCGGTCGATGCCGAGGATGAAGCCGACGCCGTCGACGAGTTCCGGGCGGTGCGACTGCAGGCCGCTGGCCAGGGTCGCGATGCCGGCGCCGCTGACGCCCGCCGCGCCCTTCGAGGCGATGATCATGAACAGCAGCAACGTGATCTGCTCGCCGAGCGCGAGCGGCTGGTCCTGCGCGGTGGCGATGAACAGCGTCGCCATCGTCAGGTAGATCGCGGTGCCGTCGAGGTTGAACGAGTACCCGGTGGGCACCGTGATGCCGACGACCGGCTTGCTGACCCCGAGGTGCTCCATCTTCGCGATCAGCCGCGGCAGCGCGGATTCCGAAGAGGACGTCGAGAGGATCAGCAGGAATTCGCGGCCGAGATAGCGCAGCAGGCTGAAGATGTTGACCCGTGCGCCGAGCCACAGCACCGCGCCGAGCACGCCGAACACGAACACGAGGCACGTCAGGTAGAAGCCGAGCATGATCACCAGCAGGCTGCGCAGCGCGCCCCAGCCGGTCGCGCCCACCACCGCGGCGATCGCGCCGAACGCGCCCACCGGGGCGGCCCACATGATCATCGAGAGAATGCGGAACACGAGCCGCTGGATGTGCTCGATGCCGCGCAGGATCGGCTCGCCGCGCTTGCCGAGCTTCTGCAGCGCGAACCCGGCCAGCAGCGCCACGAGCAGCGTCTGCAGCACCTGGCCCTCGGTGAACGCGGACACGAAGGTCTTCGGGATGATCCCGAGCAGGAAGTCGACCCCGCCCTCGCCCTTGGCCTGCTGGTGCACCTTCGACACGTCGGCCGGGTTGAGGTGCAGGCCGCTGCCCGGGTGCAGCAGATTGCCGACGACGAGCCCGATCGCGAGCGCGAACGTCGACATCACGATGAAGTAGACCAGCGCCGTGATGCCGACCTTGCCGACCTTCGCCGCCTTCGCGACCGAGCCGATGCCCAGCACGATGGTGCAGAAGATGATCGGCGAGATCATCATCTTGATCAGGTTGACGAAGCCGGTGCCCAGCGGGGCGAGGCTCTTGCCGACGGACGGCCAGAGCAGGCCGACCGCGACGCCGAGCACTACGGCGGCGATCACGGCCAGGTACAGGTAACGCGTGCGGTCGCGCTTGGGCGCAACTGCTGTGGCGTTCTCGGGGGTCGGTGTCGGCACCGTTGCCTCCAGCTCGGTGGGGGGAACGCGGGTCACTATGCGGGGCGGGTATGACCGGCGTCACCGTTGTGTTCATTGAGTTCGCGGCAGGAGGTGTCCGGTGTGGACTTCCCGGCAGCGGCGCCGGAGTGCTGCCGGACCCGTGCGTGTGCTGGTATGAGCGGGTGCCCCCGACACCTCGGATCCGGACGAGCCGCTGGAGCCTGGCCCGTCAGCTGCTGGTGCTGCAGCTGGCGATCTTGCTCGTGCTCGTCTCCGGCGGGATCACTATCGCCTATCTCGACGCCCGGCGCACGACGACCGACCGGGCCGGGGAGCAGTCGCTCGCGGTGGCCCGTTCGATCGCGGACGCGCCGGACGTCGCGCGGGCAGCGGCGACCGCCGACCCGACCGCGACCCTGCAGCCGTACGCGCAACGGGTGCTCGTGGACACGCGCGTGGACTTCGTGACGATCATGTCGCCGCGAGGAATCCGTTACACGCACCCGAATCCGGCGTTGATCGGACAGCGGTTCCTCGGGCACATCGAAGCGGCGCAACAGGGCGGAGTGGTGTCCGAGACCTACACCGGTTCGCTCGGCCCGTCGGTGCGCGTCGTGGTGCCGGTGTTCGACGCGAACCATCGCGTGGTCGCGCTCGTCGCGGTGGGCATCACGATCGCGGCGATCTCGGCCGAGGTGCAGGAGCGCGTCTGGCCGTTGCTCGGCGTCGCGGCGGCAGTATTGCTGGTGGGCGCCTGCGGAGGATGGCTGGTGAGCGCGCGGCTGAAGCGGCAGACGCGCGGCATCGCTCCGGCGGAGCTGAGCAATCTTTTCGAGTACCACGAAGCGGTGCTGCATTCGGTTCGCGAGGGGGTGCTGCTGGTCGGCCGCGACGGGCGGGTCGGGCTGTGCAACGACGGGGCCCGCACGCTCCTCGGGCTGAGCGGCGACCCGGTCGGCCAGCCGCTTGCCGACCTGGGGTTGTCGCCCGAGCTGGCGGCGGCGTTCACCGCGCCGGAAAACCGCACCGAAGAACTGCATCTGACGGACTCGCGGGTGCTGGTCGTCAGCACCACGCTCGTCAGTTCCGGCGGTCGCGCGCAGGGCACCGTCGTGATTCTGCGCGACCACACCGAACTTCAGACGCTCACCGGCGAGCTCACCACCGCACGCAGCCTCGCCGAAGCGTTGCGGTCGCAGGCGCACGAGGCAGCGAACCGGCTGCACACGGTCGTGTCGCTGGTGGAACTGGGCCGTCCCGAGGACGCTGTGGACTTCGCAACCGCCGAACTCGCGCTGGCGCAGGAGCTCACCGACCGCGTGATGACCGCGGTCGCCGAACCGGTGCTGGCCGCGTTGCTGCTCGGCAAGGCCGCGGAGGCGAGCGAGCGCGGCGTGGAATTCACCATCACGCCGGACACGATGATCGACGACCTCGGTCCCGGCGTCGCCGGACGGGATCTGGTGACGATCCTCGGCAACCTGATCGACAACGGAATCGACGCTGTGGTGCGGGAATCCGGCGCGCGCCCGGCGGTGGTGGTCACCGCACGGTCCGAAGAGGACGGTCTGCTGCTGCGCGTCGCGGACAACGGCCCCGGCGTGCCGGAGGAAGCGGTGGGGGAGATGTTCCGCCGGGGCTGGTCGACGAAGGCAGGCGACGAGCACGGTCTCGGGCTGGCGCTGGTGGTGCAGGCGGTCCGGCGCTACGGAGGCACCATCGACGTCGGACGCGACGGCGGCGCGGTGTTCACCGTACGGTTGCCGAGGCAGGAGGTGCAGGCGTGATCCGGGTGCTGGTGGTGGAAGACGAGCCGGTGGCGGCCGAGGCGCACCGGCTGTACGTCGAGCGGCTGTCCGGATTCGTGGTTGCCGGGGTGGTGCATTCCGGCGGCGAGGCGCTGCGGTTCTGCGAACGCGAACCCGTCGACCTGGTCCTGCTGGACTTCTACCTGCCGGACACGCACGGCCTCGCGGTCTGCCGTTCGCTGCGCGCGGCCGGGCTGCCGATCGACGTCATCGCGGTGACGTCCGCACGCGACCTCGCGCTGGTCAAGGCGGCGGTCTCGGTCGGGGTCGTGCAGTACCTGCTGAAGCCGTTCACCTTCGCCTCGCTGCGGGACAAGCTGGAGCGCTACGCGTCGTTCCGCGAGGCGTCCGGCGAGGTCACCGGGCAGGCGGAGATCGACCGCGCGCTCGGCACACTGCGCACCACCGAGTCCGCGCCGCTGCCGAAGGGCATGAGCGCGGAGACGCTGGACGCGATCACCGACGCGCTCGCCGGGGCCGGCGAGGGGCTGTCCGCCGGTGGTGCGGCGAGCGCGATCGGGGCGTCCCGGGTGACCGCGCGGCGGTATCTGGAGTACTTGGCGGACAACGGGTTGGCCCAGCGAGAACCGCGATACGGGCAGGTCGGACGGCCGGAGGTCTGGTACCGGCTGAAGCCTGGCTGAGCCCGTCAGCGCTTCGTGCGCGGACGGTAAGCGGACTCCCCGAAGGTGTGGACATCGAAGTTCACACCACGCAGGGGAGCAAGAAATGACGAAGAAGATCGCACTGGTCACCGGCGGCGGCAAGGGCATCGGCCGGGCCATCGCGACCAGGTTGGCGAACGACGGCGCGCTGGTCGCCGTGCACTACGGCAGCGACGAAGCGGCGGCCAAGGAGACTGTCGCGTCGATCGAGGCGAACGGCGGGCAGGCGTTCGCGGTGCAGGCGACGCTGGGCGTTGACGGAGACGCGGCGACGCTGTTCGACCGTCTCTCGGCGGAGCTGCGCGAGCGCACCGGCGAAGTCGCGCTCGACATCCTGGTCAACAACGCGGCCACCGGCGCCGGTTCGATCACCACGGCGACGCCGGAAGACTTCGACCGGGTGTTCGCGGTGAACGTGAAAGCGCCGTTTTTCTTGGTGCAGAAGCTGTTGCCGGTGCTGCGGGACGGCGGCCGGATCGTCAACATCTCGTCCGCGGACACGCGGATCGCGTTGCCCTTCGAGCTGGCGTACAGCATGACAAAGGGCGCGCTCGACGTGTTCACCCGCAGCCTGGCGCAGGAACTCGGCGAGCGGGGGATCACGGTGAACGCCGTCGCCCCCGGCCCGACGCCCACCGACCGCACCGCGTTCATGTTCGCCGACGAGCGGATGCGCGCGGGGATGGCAGGGGCGTCCGCGCTGCGGCGGATCGCCGAACCGGCCGACATCGCCGACGTGGTCGCGTTCTTGGCTTCGGCGGACTCCCGGTGGGTCACCGGACAGGTCGTCGACGCGACCGGCGGGACTTTCCTCGGCCCGGCCGTCGGCTAGTTGAGGGCTTGAGCGACATAGGTCATACTTGGCTGATGCGCGTAACGCACGCCCTGGTGCAGCTCGCCGCCGCACTCATGGCCGCCCCCGACGACCGGCACTGGGGCTACCGGTTGTCGCGGGCGTCCGGAGTCCGTTCCGGCGCGATGTACCCCCGGCTGACCCAGATGCTGGCCGAGGGCTGGCTGGAAGACGGCTGGGAATCGGTCGAGGAGGCCGACGGCAGGCCGCCCCGCCGGTATTACACGCTGACCGGGAAAGGGAAGGCCGAGCTGGGCGCGCTGCTCGAGCGGGCCGCAGCCGACGAGAGGTTCCGCGGCATCCGGCTCGGGTGGGTCTGATGGACGAGCTGGCGGGTCACCTCGCGACCTGGGGAGCCGGCACGTTGTTCCTGACGGCCCTGGTCTTCGGGTTCTTCCCGGTGTTCGCGGTGAACCTGCTGGCCAGGGTCTACCCGAAGGGACATCCTCGGCGGGCCGAGCTGGTCGCGGAACTGCACGACGTCCCGCGTCGGGAGCGGCTGATCTGGGTCGCCGAGCAGCTCGCCACGGTGCTGTTCGACGGCGTGCCGGAACGGGTGCGGGCCCGTCGGCTCGATGCTTCCGCCGAACGGGAGCGCCGCGAGTTCCAGGAGCTGACGGCGGTCGAGCAGACGGAACGGCTGCGGATCCTGATCGCGAGGCTCCGCAGTTTCGGCAGCGACGACCTCATGTCGGAGGAGATCGTCGGCATCACCGCCGGGAAGGGGCGGTTCTCCGGCGACTCCGCGGGGTTTTCCGGGGAGATCGTCCAAGTCCACGTGCGAGCCCATCGCAGGCCGGGCTTCGAACCGTCGCCGGACTGGCCGAAGATCGGCACTGTCCCCGCGAGATCGTGGTACCGGCCCGCCTACAGTCCCCGGCTGCTGCACCGCGCTCCGCGCCCGGCCGGTCTCCTGAAACCGGGCGGCTCGGCCTGAAGGAGGTCGAGCCGCCCGGGGTTCAGCGGGGCCGTCCCGGCGCGTCCGGCCGGGTCTGCCAAGGGTGCGGTCCGTCGAGCGGCCGGTACTCCACGCCGAGCGCGTCCAGTCTCGGCAGGTGGTGCTCCCGCAGCCGGGGCAGGAGTTCCGCGTAGTCGCGCGGGCCGCTGCTCCACGCGACCTCGGCGAACGCCGACAGCCGGGGGAACGCCGCATAGTCCGTCCGCCGCACGGTGTCCAGGTGCTCGGACCACAGTTGCGCCTGGACCCCGCGCACGCGCGGCCCGGCTTCGGGCTCGAAACCGTAGAAATGCTCGAGATCCTGCAGGTACCCGACCGGGATCGGTTCGTCCGGGTGGTCGCTTTGCCGGTGGTCGAGGTACACGCCGTCCTCGGGGCAGAGCACCACTTCGTGCCCGCCCTTCACCGCCAGCGAAGCCCGTTCCCGGTCCTGCCACACGCCGATCACCATCGTCGGCAGGTCGCCGCCGTCGAGGACCTCGTCCCAGCCCATCGGGGTGCGCCCGCGCGCGACGAGATGGTCCGCGATCGCCCGGACGAACCGGTGGTGCGCCTCGGTGACACCGGGCACCTCGTCGCCGCCGAGCGCGATCACCGGCGACGGGAAGATGTCCAGCACGTGGTCGAAGACCGCGCGGAAGAAGTCCAATGTGGACCCCGACGGATCGAGCAGCGAGGTGCTGATCCCCCAGGAAGTCCAGACCTCCCAAGGGGTGTCGCTGGCCGGGCCGAGTTCCGGGTACGCCGTGATGGCGGCTCGGGCGTGTCCGGGAATGTCCACTTCGGGCACTACGGTGACGGCCCGGGCGGCGGCGTACGCGACGATCTCGCGCAGATCGTCCACAGTGTAGTAACCGCCGTGCGGGCGGCCGTCGCGTTCCGGGCCGTCGTGCCTGCCGACCATCGACGACTTCCGCCAGCCGCCGACGGACGTGAGCCGGGGGAATTCCGGCGTCTCGATCCGCCAGCCCTGGTCGTCGGTGAGGTGCAGGTTCAGCACGTTCATCTTGTGCGCGGCCAGCAGATCGACGAACCGCAGCACCTCGGCCTTCGTCCGGAAGTGCCGCGAGACGTCGTAAAGACAGCCGCGCCAGGCGAATCGCGGATGGTCGGTGATCGTCCCGCACGGCAGTTCGACCGGTCCATTGTGGATCGGAACGGCCCGGAACGCGTCCGGGCCCGCCAGCTGGCGCAGGGTTTGGCGGCCGTAGAACTCGCCTGCGGCGTCGGCCGCGTCGAGGGTGACGCCGTCCGGCGTGATCGTGAGCCGGTAGCCCTCGGCGGGGAGATCCGCGGTGCGCACCTCCACCGGAGCAGGCCACGGGCAGGTGCCGGGCGCGGGTTCCGCGGACGCCGGACGGGGGAGGAGGGAGTCGAATCCGGGCATGGTCATCCCTTCACGGCCCCGGCCGTCCCGCCGACGAGCCTCCGCTGCACCAGCACGAAAAACACCAGCACGGGGATCGTCATCAGGGTGGACGAGGCCATCACGGCGCCCCAGTCGGTGTCCTCCGGTTTGAAGAACACCAGGATCGCCTGCGGCAGAGTCTGGTTCTCGGTCTTGGAGATGATGAACGTCTTGGCGAACAGGAAGTCGTTCCACGCGTGGATGAACGCGAGCACGCTCACCGCCACCAGCCCGGGGGCGACGAGCGGGAACAGGATCTGCCAGGTGAACCGCATCCGCGACGCACCGTCCAAAGTGGCCGCTTCCTCCAGTTCGTCGGGCACCGCGGCGACGAACCCGCGCAGCATCCAGATCGCGAACGGCAGGCTGAACGCCAGGTGCACCAGCACGAGCGAGCCCAGTTCGTTGAGCCCGAACGCCGGCACCGCCCCGCCGACCGAGCGCATCAGGAAGAACAGCGGAATGGTCAGCGCTTCCACCGGAACCATTTGCGCGACCAGGATCATCACCAGCAGCATCCCGCGCCCGCGGAAGCGGAATCGCGTCAGTGCCACCGCGGAAAGGAACGACAGCACCAGCGACAGCAGCACCACGACCACCGCGACGGCGAGGCTGTTGAGGAAGAACCGGCCGAACCCGGAAACCGTGAGCACGCGCCGGAAACTGTCCAGCGAAGGCGCGAACGTCCACGGTTTCGGATGCGCCGACTGGATTTCGCCCGCCGGTTTGAAGGCCGACAGCACCATCCAGTACAGCGGGAACGCGACGATCCCGGCGATCGCCACGGTCACGATTTCGGCGACGAGCCGCGCGGGGCGGCGGATTTTCACAGCCATGCGGCACTCCGGCGCTGGGACCGGACATACAGCCCGGTGATCGACAGCAGCAGCAAGGTCATCACGACCCCGATCGCGGAGCCGAGCCCGTACTCCTGCCCGGCGAACGCCTGCTGGTAGGCGTAGACGTTCAGGATCAGGTTGCGCCCGGCGATGCCGCCGCCGTTGGTCATCACGTAGATCTGGGTGAACACCTTGAAGTCCCAGATGATCGACTGGACGGTCGCGATGGTGAGCAGCGGCCGCACCGCGGGCAGGATCACCGACCGCGTGGTGCGCCAGACCGACGCGCCGTCGAGCGCCGCCGCCTCCAGCGTCTCCTTCGGCACGCCGCTGATCCCGGCGTACATGGTGACCATGACGAACGGGAACGAGCACCAGATCACCTCGGCGGCGACCAGCCCGAACGTCCCGAAGGTGCCGAACGTCCAGGAGTGGTGCTCCATGCCGCTGAACCCGATGCCTGAGAGCACCTCGTTGACCAGGCCGAAATCGGTGTCGAAGAGGAACAGCCAGACGTACGAGCCGGCGATCGCCGGGGTCGCCCACGCGCCGAGCGCCGCCAGGAACAGCAGCGTGCGCGGGAACGAGCGGACCCGGCTCGCCAGCACGGCCAGAGCCGTGCCGACGACCAGGCTGCCGATCACGCAGGCGGCGGCGAACCCGACCGTCTTGCCGAGCACCGTCCAGAACTGGACGTCGGCGAGCAGGTTGACGTAGTTGTCGAGGCCGAGGAACACCAGCGGGGCCGCGCCCGCCGCCTGCGGCTGGCCGTAGTCGTAGAGCGAGATCACGACCAGCTGGTAAATCGGGTACACCAGCAGCGCGCCGAGAAGAATCCCGGCGGGCAGCAGGTACAGAAGGGCCGCGCGGCCGTCGCGGCGGACGGTCGCGGAACGGACTGCGGCCACGGGTCAGCCGAAGTTCTTGTTCATCGCCGCGGCGGCGTCGGCCAGCGCGGCGTTCGCGTCCTTGCCGCCGGTCGCGATCTGCTGCACCGCGGTGGGCAGGACATTCTGGCTGTCGATCTTGGACCACGCCGGGGTGGCGGGCACGAACTTCGTCCCCGCGGTGAGGGTGTCCACAAAGGCCTTCAGCGTGGGGTCGCTGGCGGCGAGCTTCTTCTGCACCGACGCCAGGGTGGGCAGGTTGCCCATCGCGGCGTACATCTTCTCCTGGTACTTGATGCCGGCCAGCAGTTCGGCGAACTGCACCGCGAGACCGTGGCGCTGGCTCGCGCCGAACACGCCGAGCAGGTTGCCTCCGGCGAACGCGGGTGCGACCGAGTTCGGAGTGGTGCCGGGCAGCGGCATGATCGCGTACTTGCCCTTCACCGAGCCCTTTTCGACAGCCTTGCGGTTGAAGTCGCCGCCGATCACCATGCCTGCCTTGCCGCCGGCGAACGCGGTCACGCTCTGCGTGCCGGTGAGGTTGGCGCAGGCGGCGGGCGGGCAGATGTCGTCCTTGATCAGGTTCGCGTAGGCGGTGACACCGGCCTTGGCTTGCGGGGAATCCACAGTGGACGTCCACTTGCCATTGTCCTGTTTGGCCAGATCGCCGCCGTTGGCCCAGATGAACGGCAGCATGGCGTAGGTGTACTTGCCGCCGGTGGCGATGCCGTACAGATCCGGCTTCTTCTCTCGGATCTTGCGCGCGTCGTCGGTCAGCTCGGCCAGCGTCGTCGGCGGCTTGAGGCCGAGTTCGGCGAACACGTCGGTGCGGTAGTACAACGCGCGGATGCCGGTGTACCAGGGAATGCCGTAGATCTTGCCGTTCGCTTTGGCGGTGTCCAAAACGGACGGAAGCAGGTCCTTGCCGTCCGACCAGTTCGAGATGTCCTTGGTGAGATCGGACAACGCGCCGGTCTGCGCGTAGCTGGAGACGTCGGTGTTGCCGAACTCGGCGACGTCGGGGGCGTTGGACGGGTCGTTGAACGCGCCGGAGAACTTGTCCGCGCGGCCTTCCACCGGAACCCACTGCACGTCGACCTTCACGCCGGCCTGGTTGGCCTCGAATTCGGTGATCGCTTCCTTGACCGCGGCCTCCTTCGGCGCGCGGTTCGCTTCGTCGAACAGCCAGACTCTCAGCGTGCCGTCGGTTTGGTTTCCGCCGGAGGCGGCCGGGCCGGATTGGGTGGGCGCACACGCGGCGAGCAACGCCAGCGTGGCGACAGCGGGCAGGACAGAACGCAGCTTCATCGGTGACTCCTGTCGAGGGGACCGGTCGGAGACCGGAAAAGACGGGGCTGTGCGGCGTGACAGCCCCGGTTTTTCTCAGACGAAGAAGACGGAATTGACGTTCGGCACCGCGAGCGAACCCGCGGACTTGCCGGGCAAGCCGGTGGCCGGGTCGCGCGGCAGCCAGGTGACAGTGCCGGAGCGCTGATTCGAGACGTAGAACCACTTCTCGTCCGGATCGAGCGCGAGGTGCCGCGGCCAGTTGCCGCCGGAGGGAGCCGAGGACACCAGGGTGAGCCCGGCTCCGCCGTCGGCGACGGTGAAGGTGGCGATGGTGTTGGGGCCGCGAACGGTGGCGTAGACGAACTTTCCGTCGCGCGACACGGTGATCTCGCCGGGGAACAGTTCGCCGGTGCTGCCCGGCGGAACGGCAGGCACGACGGCGATCGGCTTGAACGCGCCGGTGGCGGAATCCCAGCTGGCGACGGTGATCTCCGGCCGCAGTTCCTGGGCGACGTAAGCGAATTTGCCGTTCGGGTGGAACGCGAGGTGTCGCGGCCCGGCACCGGCGGGAAGGGTGATCTGCTTGTGCAGCTTCAGCTTTCCCTTGCCGGTGTCGAACGAGTAGACGTACACCGAGTCGGTGCCGAGGTCGACCGCCAGCACCCACTTGCCGGACGGGTCGGCGACCACCTGGTGCGCGTGCGGCTCCTTGCCCTGGTGCTGCTGCAGGTCGGTGGCCGCGCCGAGCTTGCCGCCGGACTTGATCGGCAGCACGACGACGCTGCCGGAGTCGTAATTCGCGGCCAGCACGTACTTCTGGCTCGGGTGCACCGAAAGGTGCGTGGGCGAGCCGCCCTGGGAGGACGTCGACCCGAGCAGCTTCGGCCGGGTCGGGTCGGAGATGTCCAATGCGGACACCGTACCGGTCTCCGCGCCCTCGTTTTCGTTGGTGACGTACAGGATCCGGCCGTCGCGAGTGCGGTCGAACCAGGAGACGTCGGTCAGCTTCGGGACGGTGCGCACCGGCGCGAGCGCGGGGCTTCCCGCCGCTCGCTGGGTGACGTCGAGCCCGTGGCCCGCCGGTGCGCTGGTGGTGTAGCTGCCGACGTACACCGTCGTGGCCGCGCGCGGACGGGGCGCTGCCGTGGCGAGCTGTGCGCCCACCACGGCGGCGGCCCCGGCCGCGCCGACTGCGCCGACGAACGTGCGACGGGAAATCTCGGTCATCGAATACCCCCGGAACCTGTGCCGATGTGGTTCAGACCAATGCCATCACCAATGCTGCCACACCGAAACCGCTCAAGGAAAGGACTGTTTCCAAAGCCGTCCAGGTTTTCAGGGTCTGGGTCACGGTCAGCCCGAAATACCGGGACACGATCCAGAATCCGCCGTCGTTCACGTGCGAGGCGATGATCGACCCGGCCGAGATCGCGACCACCAGGAGCGCCAATTGTGCTTGCGAATAATGCAGTTCCAGCACTGTCGGCGCGACGATGCCGCTCGTCGTCACGATCGCGACCGTCGCCGAACCCTGGGCGATGCGCATGCCGCAGCTGATGATGTACGCCGCCAGCAGCACCGGAAGCCCGGCGTCGCCGAGAGAACCGGCCACCGCCTTGCCGATGCCGGTGGCGGACAGCACCGCTCCGAAGAACGAACCCGCGCCCACCACGAGAAGAATCATCGCGACCGGACGCAGCGCGTTGGCGGAAAGCTGGGCCAGATCCGCGCCGCTCATCCCGCGACGGCGGCCGAGCAGCCACGACGCGAGCAGCGTCGCGATGGTCAGCGCGATGGCCGGCGTGCCGAGGAACGCCGCGATACCCGCGCCGGTGGACCCCTTGGGCAGCAGGATGCTGCCGAACGTGCCCACGAGGATCAGTACCAGCGGCACCGCGATGATCCCGCCGACCAGCTTGAGCGACGGCGCGGGTCCGTCCTGCTCGCCCTCTTCCCCGGCGAGCTTCGCGAAGTCCTCGGCCAGCGGCACGTTCACCCGCTTGCCGATCCACGTCGAGTACAGGATGCCGCCGATGAACCACGCCGGGATGCCGCAGACCGCGCCCATCAGGATCAGCCAGCCGAGATCGACGTGCAGGAGCCCGGCCGCGGCGACCGGTCCCGGGTGCGGCGGGATGAAGGCGTGCGTGATGGAAAGCCCGGCCAGCAACGGCATCGCGTACAGCACGATCGACCGGCCGCCCTGCTTCGCCGCGGCGTAAACCAGTGGCGCGAGCACGAAAATGCCGATGTCGAAGAACACCGGGATACCGAAGATCAGCCCGGAAAGACCCATCGCGAGCGGAGCGCGTTTCTCGCCGAACGTGCGCAGCAGCGCCGAGGTGAGCACGCGCGCGCCGCCGGATTTCTCCAGGATCGAACCGAGCAGCGTGCCCAGCCCGATGATCGCCGCGATGTGCCCGAGAATGCTGCCGAAGCCCTTCTCCAGCAGCGAATCCGAGGTTTTCTGCGCGGTGCCGACCAGGGTGCCGACCGGCACGCCCGCGGCCAGCGCGGTGAGCAGGCCCACCACGATCAAGGCGATGAACGGTTCGACCTTCACCTTGATGATGAGGAAAAGCAGCACCGCGATGGACACCGCGGCCAGCGTGAGCAGACCGGCCGTGCTGGTCTGCAGCCAGTGAATCATCGTCGACTCCCGGGATGGCGAAGGGAATGCCCGGCGAGCGCGCCGGTGGGGGATCCGTCTTCGAGGGCGGCGACGCCGTTGACGAAGACGTGGGAGAGACCCGCGGCGGGCTGCCGGGGGTTGTCGAACGTCGCGGTGTCGGCGACCGTGTCCGGGTCGAAGAGCACCAGATCGGCCGCATAACCGGGCCGGACAAGGCCCCGGTCGGACAGCCCCAGCCGCCGTGCCGCGCGCCCGGTGAGGTGCGCGATGCAGTCGGCCAGTTCGAGAACGCCCAGTTCGCGGACGTAGCGCGCGAGATACCGAGGGAAGGTGCCCCACGCGCGGGGATGTGGCCGCGCGCCGACCAGCAGGCCGTCCGAGCCGCCGGTGTGCGTGCGGTGCCGCATGATGGCTTGCACGTTCTCCTCGTGCCCCACGTGCATCAGGCACGAGGTGCCGAGCTTTTCGTCGATCAGCGTGTCGAAGTACAGCTCTGCGGGGGATTTCCCCGCGGCACGCGCGGAGGCGAGGACGCTGTGCCCCACCAACGCGGCGTTCTCCTCGCGGCGGACACCGTTGATTTCGATGGCGTCCCAGTCGATCGGCACGCCGTGCGCACCGTCCGAACCGGACTCTTCGATCTCCGCCCGGATCCGTTCGCGAGTGTCCGGATCGGACAGTCGGGCGAGCGTTGGTTCCAATCCGCCTTCGGTCGACCAGCTCGGCAGCAGCGCCGACAGGTAGGTCGCGCCGGGCAGGTACGGGTACGTGTCGAGGGTGATGTCGCAGCCGTCGTCGAGCGCGTTGTCCAGCAGCCGCAACAGATCCGGCGCTTTGCCCTTGTTGACGGAGAAGTTCATCGTCGCGTGCGCGAGGTGCAGCGGACAACTGGAGCGGCGGGAGACGTCGACCATCTCCGCGAACGCCTCCAGCGCGCCCGCGCCGTAGCTGCGGTGGTGCGGGCTGTAGTAACCGCCCCGCTCGCCGACCACGCGGCACAGCTCGACCAGTTCCTCGGTGGTCGCGTACATCCCGGGCGTGTAGGTCAGCCCGGACGACAGGCCGAACGCGCCTTCGGACAGCCCGGTCGCGACGAGTTCCTGCATCCGGGCCAGCTCGGCGCCGGTGGCGGGCCGGTCTTCCCAGCCCGCCACCAGCATCCGCACCGTGCCCTGCGGGACCAGGTACGCGGCGTTCGTCGCGATGCCCTGGTCGAGCCGGTCGAGGTATTCGCCGACCGAGCGCCAGTTCCAGTCGAACCCGGCCGGGTCGTCGTTCCATCCGGCCAGCTGCTGGCGGAGGGAGACAAGCACCTCGTCGTTGACCGGTGCGTACGAGAGACCGTCCTGGCCCAGCACCTCGGTAGTGACGCCCTGGCTGATCTTCGCCAGGTGGTCCGGGTTGGCGAGCACCTGCAGGTCGGAATGCGAGTGCATGTCGATGAAGCCGGGGGAGAGGACCAGCCCGGTCGCGTCGAGCACGCGCGGCGCGGTGAGTTCTCCCGGCGCGGCGACGTCGGCGATGCGGTCGCCGGCGATGCCGACGTCGCGGATTTCCAGCGGGGCCCCGGTTCCGTCGGCGACGCGTGCGCCGCGGATCACGAGATCCATCAGAACCACGTCCGTACGAAATCGACCACTGTCTCGCCGTCGCTGTCCACGACCGGCAGCAGCGACCACTTGTCGAACGTCGTGCAGGGGTGCGACAACCCGAGCCGCACCCAGTCGCCGACCTCGACCGGCGAGCCTTCCGGCAGCTCGAGGAACGCGTGCTGGTCGTTGAGCTTCGGAACGGTGTGCCCAGTCAGCTCGGTGACCACGCCGTCCTTGCGCAACAGCTGCGGCTCCGGCATGCCTTCGTCGTACGGCAGATCGCGCTTGCCCGCGGTGAGCAGCGCCAACGCCGGCGTCGGCTTCGACGTCACCTGCGCCCACGCGTGCAGCGCCGGACGGAAGCTGTCGACACCGGCGATGCGCGGGTGCTCGCCGAGTGGCGAGATCTCGCGGTAGAAGCCGTCGTCGTGCGTCAGGTACGCGCCGCTGCGCAGGATCGGGACCACTTCGAGACCGTTCGGCCACGGCTTGGTCAGCTCGTCCACGACGCGGTCGAAGTACGCGCTGCCGCCTGCGGTGACGTACACCGGGCCGTCGGCGAGCAAACCCTTATCCGCGAACGTGACCGTCGCGTCGCGGAGACTGTCCACATAGGAACTGATCTTCGTCAGCGCGGCTTCGTCGGTGTGGTGCGAAAGCGCGCCTTCGTAGCCGCCCGTGCCGCGCAGCCGCAGCACCGGGCTCTTCGCCGCCGCCTCGGCCACGGCAAGCGCGGTCGCCGCGTCGCGGACGCCGGTCCGGCCGCCTTCGCCGCCCAGCTCGACCAGCACATCGACGGGCCGTTCGGCACCGGCGAGCGCTTCGGTCATCAGCTCGACGCTGCGCACGGAGTCGACCCAGCAGACGAACTCGAAGTCCGGATCCGCCGCCAGCTCGCCGGCCAGCCAGCGCAGTGCGGACGGATCCACGAGCTGGTTCGCCAGCAGGATCCGCGGCACGCCGAACGCGCGGTAGATCCGCACGTGCCCGGCGTTCGCCGCGGTGATGCCCCACGAGCCGTGCTCCAGCTGCCGGGCGAACAGCTCCGGAGCCATCGTCGTCTTGCCGTGCGGCGCGAGCGCGATGCCGCGTTCGGCGCACCAGCGGGCCATGGTGGCGAGGTTGTGCTCCATCGCGGCAGCGTCGAGCACCACGAACGGACCGAAGAAGCCGTCGTCGAAGAGTTTCGCGCGGCGGGATGCGGCTTCGTCGAGAGTGAGCCCGGACAGTGCCGGGGGGAGGGCGCGGAAGCGCCAGTCGATCCGTTCGCCGCGCCCGGCTCGGACGGCGGCGGTGAGAGCGGCGTTGCTGTTCATCTGGGACCTCGGTTGCGTATCTTGCAACGGACGTTGCGCAAAATGCGTTGCATAGGTGTAGCATCCGGGTCGCCACAGGTCAACGGGGAAGGGACGTCAGTGACCAGCAGTCCGACTGGGTCGCCCGAAGTGCTCTGCATCGGCGAGTCGATGGCGTTGTTCGTGCCCGCCGAACCCGGCCCGCCGGACGAGGTGCGCACCTGGCTGCGCACCATCGGCGGCGCGGAGTCGAACGTCGCGTGCCACCTGCCCGCCCTCGGCGTGCCGAGCGGATGGGTCAGCGCGGTCGGCGACGACCCGTTCGGCCGCGCGCTCGTCCGCGAGATCGCCTCGGCGGGCGTGGACGTCCGCGGCGTCGTGGTCGACCCGACGCGCCCGACCGGGCTGTACGTGAAGGAAAGCGGCGCGGGCGGCAGTCCGGTCCGCTACTACCGTTCGGGGTCCGCCGCGTCCGGCATGGGCCCGGACCTGGTGTCCCGGCTGGATTTCTCCGGTGTTCGCGTGCTGCACCTTTCCGGGATCACTCCCGCGCTCTCGGACAGCTGCCTCGCGCTCGTCCGCGCGCTGCTCGACCGTCCGCGCGGCGACCTGCTCGTGTCGTTCGACGTCAACCACCGCCCCGCGCTGTGGACCGGACGCGACCAGTCCGTGCTCGCCGAACTGGCGGGGAAGGCGGACCTGGTGCTGACCGGCGACGACGAGGCGGAACGCGTGTGGGGCACCGGTGATCCGGTGCGGCTGCGCGCGCTTCTGCCCGGCCCGCGTACGTTGGTGGTCAAGCACGGGGAACGCGGCGCGACGCTCGTCGAGGGCTCGGCCGAACCGCTGTTCTCGCCCGCGCTTCGCGTTGACGTGGTCGAGCCGGTCGGTGCGGGTGACGCGTTCGCTGCCGGATTCCTGGCCGCGACTCTGCGCGGCGCCGATCCGCTTACGAGGCTTCGGCGCGGTCACCTGCAAGCCGCGGCGACGCTGTTGACTCAAGACGACGTCGGCGTACCGCTGGCCGAAGCCGTCGTGACGAAGCTGGTGCAGGCGGACGCCGACAGCTGGGGTTCGGTCCGGCTCACCGGAGAGGGAGTGGTGGCCACGTGAGCCAAAGTCTCGACCGCGCGCTGACCCTGCTGAGCGGTCTCGCCCGCGGCGGCAAGACGCTCGACGAGCTGGCCGAAGAGATCGGCGTGCACAAGACGACTGTGCTGCGGCTGCTGCGCACCCTCGAATCGCACCATTTCGTGCGGCGCGAAGGAGTTCGCCACTACCGGCTCGGCAGCGCGCTTTTCGACCTCGCCAACCAGGCGCTGGAGGACCGGGACGTCCGGCGCAGTTCGCACGAAGCGCTCGCCGAGCTGAACCTGCGCACCGGGCACACCGTGCACCTGGCGTCCTATGAGGACGGCGAGGTGGTGTACATCGACAAGTTCGAGGGACACCACGCGGTCCGGATGTACTCGCGGGTCGGCAAACGCGCGCCGCTGCACTGCACCGCGGTCGGCAAGGTGCTCGTCGCGGCGATGCCGCGGGCGAAACGCGAGGAGATCGCCCGCGCGATCGACTACGTCGTGCTCACCGCCAACACCATCACCACGCCCGAGGCGTACTTGGCCGAGCTGGACCAGGTCGCTGAGCGCGGGTACGCGGTGGACAATGCCGAGCACGAGGACTTCATCCACTGCATTTCCGCGCCGGTGCGCGGCGCGGGCGGCGAAGTGCTCGCCGCGGCGTCGATGTCGGTGCCGAAGGTGCTGCTGGACTACGACGGGCTGCTGGCGCTCGTGCCCGAGCTGCTGGCCGCCGCGGAGAAAGCTTCCGTCCACAGTGGATGGACGGGGAACGGAAAGGGGCAATGATGGGCAAGACGGCGATCACCAGCGAGAACGCGCCGAAGCCGCCGGCGAACTTCTCGCAGGCCGTCCGCAAGGGGAACATCCTGCAGGTCGCCGGCGCGGTCGCGTTCGACCCGGCCACGAACGAGATCGTCGGCGACGACGTCGTGAGCCAGACCCGGCAGGTGTTCAAGAACCTGACCGCGCTGCTCGAAGAAGCGGGCTCGAGCTTCGCGGACGCGGTGATGGTGCGCGTGTACCTCACCGACACCAGCCACTTCGCCGCGTTCAACGAGGTCTACAACGAGCTGATCGGCGAGGCCCCGCACGCGGCCCGCACCACGGTGTACGTCGGGCTGCCCGCCGGTCTCCTGGTCGAGATCGACGTGCTTGCCGTTCTGGACTGAGCCGCACGGGTGCCCGGCGACGAGCCGGGCACCCGGTTTCAGCCGAGGACGCTCGTGTACGCGTTGATCGCGGGCTGCCCGCCGAGGTGCGCGTACAGCACGTTCGAGTCCTTCGCGATCTCACCGGTGCGCACGAGGTCGATCAGCCCGGCCATCGACTTCCCCTCGTACACCGGGTCGGTGATCATGCCTTCCAACCGTGCGGCGGTACTGATGGCGTCGAGCGTCTGCTCATCCGGAATTCCGTAAACGCCCGCGTGATAACGCTCGTCGAGTTCGGGGTCGTCAACCGATCCGGCTTCGATCAGCTCCGCCGTGCTCTTCGCGATCCGGCCGATCTGCTCGCGGGTCTCCCCGGGCTTCGCCGACGCGTCGATCCCCAGGATCCGCCGCGGCTTCCCGCTCGCTGCCGCTCCGGCCATCATCCCCGCCTGCGTGCTGCCGGTGACCGAGCAAACCACGACGGTGTCGAAGAAAACGCCCAGCTCGCGTTCCTGCTCCTCGAGCTCCAGCACCCAGTTCGCGAACCCGAGCCCGCCGAGTCGGTGATCCGACGCCCCGGCCGGGATCGCGTACGGCGTGCCGCCGTTCGCCTCGACCTCCGCCAGCGCCTGCTCCCAGCTCTCCTTGAAGCCGATGCCGAACCCGGCGTCGACGAGCCGGACGTCCGCGCCGAGGATCCGCGACAGCTGGATGTTGCCGACCTTGTCGTGCAGCGGATCGGCCCAGTCGACCCAGCTTTCCTGCACCAGCACGGCTTTCATTCCCGCGCGCGCCGCCGAGGCCGCGACCTGCCGCGTGTGGTTCGACTGGACGCCGCCGATCGAGACGAGCGTGTCCGCGCCCTTGGCGAGCGCGTCGGCGACGAGGTACTCCAGCTTGCGCGTCTTGTTGCCGCCGTAAGCGAGGCCGGAGTTGAGGTCCTCGCGCTTGGCCCAGACGGCCGCGCCGCCGAGGTGTTCGGTCAGCCGCTCCAGCCGGTGCACCGGCGAGGGCCCGACGAGCAACGGGAAACGGGGGAAATCAGCCAGGCTCACGCGTCCTCCAGGAGGGCTTCGAGATCGGTCCAAATCGTGGAAGTGACCTGTGCGGCGGTTTTCTCGTCGCCGCTTTCCAACGCGTCGATGAGTTCCTCGTGCCGGGTGACCGAGCGATGCGCGGGCAGCGAGCTGAACCGCGCGTATTCGAGCCGGCGCAGCAGCGGCGTGTACCGGTCGAGCGTCGCCGCGACCGCCCGGTTGCCGCACGCCCGCACCGGGATGTCGTGCAGTTCGTCGTCCGCTTCGATCGCCTTGCCGACGTCTCCTTCGGCGACAGCTTCGCGAAACCGCTCGTTGGCCTCGCGCATGTCCGCGATCTGCCGAGGGCCGAGCCGGGCTTCGCGCACGGCCAGCTCGTGCAACGCCCGGACGAGCCGGACCGCGTCGCGGACGTCGTCGGCCACGAACTCGGCGACCCTCGTGTAACTCTGCGGCTTCGACACCACCAGCCGGTCCTCGGCCAGCCGCAGCAGCGCCTGCCGGACCGGGGCGCGGGAAAGCCCGAGCTGCTCGGCGAGGTCGGAGTCGCGCAGGGAAGTGCCCGGCGGGAGGCTGCCGTCGATGATGGCGTGCCGGATGAGCTCGTACGCCTCGTCGCGCAGCAGCGGGCGGGAGACCTTGGGGAGTGCACTCACATCTAACATGTTAGATGTCGGAGGCAGCTGGAGGCAATGGCCCGGAACGACGGGACCCGGCGCTGGGGACGCCGCGTCGCGCGGTTCTGCCCGTGCGGCATGCGTTGGCGCTGCTCGCTGGAATGGCGAGGACCTCGCTGCGAGCTGATGTCTCAGGGGCGAGTCGCGCAGTTCGACATGCCTCGGTGCCGCCCGCCGGAAACGGCGAGGTTCCCGCTGCGACCGCATGCTTCAGGGTTCAGTTTGCGCAGTCCTGCTCCCGCGCGGCACTGCCCGCCGGAAATGACGAGGCCTAGCCGAGAGCCGCCGCTTCAGGGGGCGCGTCGCGGAGTCCCCACCCACGCGGCATGCCTCGGTGCCCGCCGGAAATGACGAGGACCCGCCCCGGCCGATCGCGGAGCGGGTCCTGCCTTCCTGGAACTCTGGGGCTCAGTAAACCGGCCCGGTGTACTTCTCGCCCGGCCCCTGGCCCGGCGGATCCGGCACGACCGACGCCTCGCGGAACGCCTTCTGCAGCGACTGCAGTCCGTCGCGAAGGGGTCCGGCGTGCAGGCCCAGGTACTCGGCGGAGGCGGTCACGAGCCCGGCGAGCGCGGTGATGAGGCGGCGCGCCTCGTCGAGGTCGCGGTGCGGCGAGTTCTCCGGGTCGGCGTCGGCGAGGCCGAGGCGTTCGGCTCCCGCGGACAGCAGCATCACCGCGGCGCGGCTGATCACCTCGACGCTCGGGATCTCCTCGAGCCCGCGGTCGTCGGGGGAATACGGGGGCGGTGGCGAAGGTTGTTCAGACACGTCTGGTACCCTTCCACGTGCGACCAGCTCCCGAGCGATCGGGGGCGGCAAGTGGAGCCCCGCTCCCACCCGTGTCACCGACTGAGGTGTCCGGGTCCGGTCTCGCCGAAGTGGTGCATGCCGTCCTGGCAGCGTACTGCGGAGGCGAAGCGTTCGGCTTTCCGGCCGGGCGCGATCGGAGACAGAGCGGGCCCCGTGCACCGGCAGCAGCCGGCGTCCGGGGCCTGAATCGTGTGGGCACCAGGTCGAACGAGAAAACATCACTCGGACCAAGGAGGCCCCATCAGCTCCGAGACACGCATCAACGACCGCATCCGGGTGCCGGAAGTCCGGCTCGTCGGCCCTAACGGCGAGCAGGTCGGCATTGTCCGGATCGAAGATGCGCTGCGGCTTGCGCAGGAGGCGGATCTCGACCTCGTCGAGGTGGCCCCGCAGGCACGCCCGCCCGTGGCCAAGCTCATGGACTTCGGCAAGTTCAAGTACGAGAGCGCGCAGAAAGCCCGCGACTCCCGGCGCAACCAGCATCTGACCGTCATCAAGGAACAGAAGCTGCGGCCGAAGATCGACCAGCACGACTACGAGACCAAGAAGGGTCACGTGTCGCGGTTCCTGGCGGCGGGCAACAAGGTCAAGGTCACGATCATGTTCCGCGGTCGCGAGCAGTCCCGGCCGGAGCTCGGTTTCCGGCTCCTGCAGAAGCTCGCCGACGACGTCACCGAGCTCGGCTTCGTGGAATCGTCGCCGAAGCAGGACGGACGCAACATGATCATGGTGCTGGCCCCGCACAAGAACGTGAAGCCGAAGGCGGCGAAGGCCGATTCGGCCGAATCGGCTCCCGAGGCGTAGCGCCCCAGCGCCGACCAGCACAGTCAGCGGCACACCGGGTCATCCGGTGTGCCGCCGCACGGAAGAGGACAACAAGCATGCCGAAGATGAAGACGCACAAGGGCACGTCGAAGCGCGTCCGCGTGACCGGTTCGGGCAAGCTGCGCCGCCAGAAGGCCGGCCGCCGCCACCTGATGGAGAAGAAGTCCAACCGCCTCACCCGCCGTCTCGAGGGCACCACCGAGGTCGCCCAGAGCGACGTCGGCCGCGTGAAGCGCCTGCTCGGCCGCTGAGGCCCGCACCCTTTCCCGACCACCCCGGGGTCCTCGCACCCCCCGAATTCGACAGGATGGACCAGTGGCACGCGTCAAGCGGGCGGTCAACGCCCAGAAGAAGCGTCGCGCGACTCTCGAACTGGCCAGCGGTTACCGCGGCCAGCGTTCGCGGCTGTACCGCAAGGCCAAGGAGCAGACGCTCCACTCGCTCAACTACGCCTACCGCGACCGCCGCGCGCGCAAGGGTGACTTCCGCCAGCTGTGGATCACCCGCATCAACGCGGCCGCTCGCGCCAACGGCGTCACCTACAACCGGTTCATCCAGGGCCTGAAGGCCGCCGGTGTCGAGGTGGACCGCAAGATCCTCGCGGACCTCGCGGTCAACGACGCGGCTGCCTTCGCCGCGCTCGCCGAGGTCGCCAAGGCAAACGTCACGACCGGCGAAGCGAAGTCGGCCTGACCGGCAGCATTTTCCGGCCCGGGGCGGATCCGTTCACCGAACGGACCCCCCGGGTCGTTGCCGCGCGCAAACTGACCCGGCGCGCGGAACGAGAGAAGACCGGCCGCTTCCTGGCCGAAGGGGTCAACGCCGTCACCTCGGCGCTTTCTCACGGCACGGTGCACGAGCTCTTCGTCACCGAACGCGCCGCCGCAGCACACCCTTCCTTGGTGGCAGCCGCCCCTCGCGTCTCGCCGATCACCGAACGCGCGGCCGCGAGCCTGTCGGAAACCGTGACGCCGCAAGGAATCATCGCGGTCTGCTCGCTGGTCGACCGTCCGCTGGAGACAGTCCTGGCCTCGGCCCGGCTGGTGGTGGTCCTGGTCGACGTCGCCGAACCCGGCAACGCGGGCACCGTGATCCGGGTAGCCGACGCTGCCGGCGCCGACGCGGTAGTCCTGGCCGGCGACACCGTCGACCCGCACAACGGCAAAAGCGTCCGCGCCGCCGCCGGGTCCACGTTCCACGTCCCGCTCGCGCGCGCCCGCGACATCCCGTCGGTCCTGACGACGCTGCGCTCAGCCGGCCTCCGAACGCTGGCCGCGCACGGTTACGCGTCGACTTCGCTGGAGACTGTCCACTTCGGAGACCCGGTGGCCTGGATCTTCGGCAACGAAGCGCACGGCCTGCCTGAGGACGTGTTGTCCTCTGTGGACGAAGCAGTCCGGATCCCGTTGTACGGCAAGGCGGAAAGCCTGAACCTCGCGACCGCCGCCGCAGTCTGCGTCTACACGGCGGCAATGGCCGCGCACCGCTGACCGCGGCGGATCTCCGGCACGTCTACTGGATCGGCGGCACTCCCGGCGCGGGCAAATCGACGATCGCCCGCCGCCTCGCCGCCCGCTACGGCTGGCGCCACTACGCGACCGACGACACTATGCGCGCCCACACGACTCCTTCTACAGCTCCGATGCTGCACGCCTTCCTGTCCATGGACATGGACGAACGCTGGGTCTGCCGGTCCCCGGACGTCATGCTGGAGACGTTCCCTTGGTTCCGGGGCGAGGGTTTCGGGCTGATTGTCGAAGATCTCCTCGGCCTGCCTTCGGAACCGTCTGTCGTCGTCGACGGTCTCCGGTTGCTGCCGCATCTGGTGAAGCCGCTGCTGGGAGCCGTGGACCAGGCCGTCTGGCTCCTGCCGACGCCGGAGTTCCGCCACGCGGCGATCGAAGGCCGGAGCGCGCCGGGGGAGGGTTTCGTATGGCGGACCAGTGATCCGGCCCGGGCTGCGGGCAATCTCGCCGAACGGGACCGGATGTTCACGACCCGCCTCCGCGAGGAAACCTCGAGGCTCGGGTTGCGGGCGATCGAGGTTGACACTGTGACTTCGGCGGACGAACTTCTTCGCCAGGTGACGACCGCCTTCCGCCTCTGACCCCCGGTTGCCTTCAACGGGTCCCGCCGCGGGCTCCGGCTTGCTTGGCGCATGATCGTTTCCCTGTGCTGCCAGAACTGTCACCGAGATGGTGTCGCGGCAGGTTGGTGTTGCGGCGGCTCGCCGCCAGCCACGACGCGGAAATCACGACACGGAAACCACGACGCAGAAATCAGTAGCCGCACGCTGAGATGCCCGATGCCGAACGCTTCGCCAGCCCACCTGCGCTTCCTGCCGCGGCTTGCGGCACTCCTGCCGAACTTCCTCCGCACTCTGCCGAACTCCCTCGGCACTCATGCCGAACTTCCTCCTCGCTCTTGCTCCCTTCTCACTCTTGCCAGGTTCCTTCCGTGCTCTCGCCGGGTTCCATCCGCACTTTTGCCAGGTCCTGCCGCACGCATGCCGCATACCTGACCGGGCCGCCAACCCCCTTCGCCCGCTGCCGCCATCCGAACGGTGCATCCCGGCCGCCCACCCCCGAGCTTCGATCCCGCGGTCTTCTCTCCCGAACACCCACAAGACTTCGCCCGCCAAGCACGGCGACTTTGCCGTCCTAATCCTGTCCAGCTGCACGGTCCCGTGCGGGTGTCCGCGGCAAGCACGGCGCTCCGCTGTCGCAAGCCTGCCCCGCCGCCACCCCGTCCTGCCCCGCCGTCACCCCGTGCGGGTATCCGTGACAAGCACCGCAGCGCCGCCGTCCCACACCCGTCCCACACCCGGTCCCGCCCGTCCCACATCCGTCCCGCGGTCACCCGGGCTGCCATCCGCGGCAAGTCGGTCGAGGGGCGGTCCTCACCTGATCCGCTGACGTCCGTTCGGGTCTTCGGCGACGGTCGGTCGTGATCACGGGGCGGATCCGGCGCAGCGGCTCCGGAAGCGGAGGGTGAGCGGCCGGGCCTGGAGCCCGATCCCCTAGACTGAGCTGCCCGATGTGCACGTGCGGCAGCATGCCCGCGTGCCGCCGACAACACAGTCCCAGTGGACGCCGAGGAGTCATGTCCGGAGCCACAGAACAGCCGGTCGACGTGCTCGCACCGGAGACCCTGCGCGCGGCGGTCAAGGCGGCCGAGGACGCCTTCGCCGGCGCGGCCGACCTGGACGCGCTCGCCGCCGTCAAACCGGCCCATCTCGGGGACCAGTCTCCGGTGCTGCTGGCACGCCGGGAGATCGCCGCGCTGCCGAAGCAGGAGAAGGCCGACGCGGGCAAGCGCGTCAACGAGGCCCGGCAGGCGGTGCAGTCCGCGTTCGACGCGCGCCGCGCCGCGCTGCAGGCCGAGCGCGACGAGCGGGTGCTTCGCGAGGAGGCCGTCGACGTCACCCTGCCGTGGGACCAGGTTCCGCGCGGAGCCCGGCACCCGATCAGCACGCTGTCCGAGCGCATCGCCGACGTCTTCGTCGCCATGGGCTACGAGGTCGCCGAAGGGCCCGAGCTCGAGGCCGAGTGGTTCAACTTCGACGCGCTGAACTTCGGCAAGGACCATCCGGCGCGCCAGCTGCAGGACACGTTCTACGTCGGCGAGGAAGGCTCCGGCCTGGTGCTGCGCACGCACACCTCGCCGGTGCAGGCCCGCAGCCTGCTGCACCGCGACCTGCCGGTCTACGTCGTCTGCCCGGGGCGCACCTACCGCACCGACGAACTCGACTCGACGCACACGCCGGTGTTCACCCAGGTCGAAGGCCTCGCCGTCGACAAGGGCCTCACCATGGCGCACCTCAAGGGCACGCTCGACTCGTTCGCCCGCGCGATGTTCGGCGAGAGCTCCAAGACGCGGCTGCGCCCGCACTTCTTCCCGTTCACCGAGCCGTCGGCGGAGGTCGACGTCTGGTTCGAGGAGAAGAAGGGCGGTCCCGGCTGGGTCGAATGGGGCGGCTGCGGCAT
Source organism: Amycolatopsis sp. NPDC114503 (assembly GCF_055633655.1). NCBI lineage: Bacteria > Bacillati > Actinomycetota > Actinomycetes > Pseudonocardiales > Pseudonocardiaceae > Amycolatopsis > Amycolatopsis sp. NPDC114503. The sequence goes on from NZ_JBVKDT010000022.1 coordinate 90,377, forward strand.
GGTCAACCCGAACGTCCTGCGCGCGTGCGGCGTCGACCCGGAGGTCTACTCCGGCTTCGCCTTCGGCATGGGCATCGAGCGGACCCTGCAGTTCCGCAACGGCATCCCGGACATGCGCGACATGGTCGAAGGCGACGTCCGGTTCACCCTTCCCTTCGGAACGGAGGCGTAGTGCGAGTCCCGGTGAGCTGGCTGACCGAGCATCTCGAAGTGGATGCCGACGTCACGCCGCAGGACCTGGCCGACGCCTTCGTGCGGATCGGGATCGAGGTCGACGAGCTGAGCGAGCTCGGCCCGGTGACCGGTCCGCTCGTGGTCGGCCGCGTCGCGGAGATCGAGGAGTTGACCGGCTTCAAGAAGCCGGTGCGGTACTGCCGCGTCGAGGTCGGCGAGGAACCCGACCCGGAGCCCGACGACGCGGAACTGTCCGAAGAGGACGAAGACGAGGACGACGGCCCGCTCGAGAACGAGGGCCCGCACGGCATCAAGACGCGCGGCATCGTCTGCGGCGCGAGCAACTTCGCCGAGGGCGACCTCGTCGTGGTCGCGCTGCCGGGCGTGGTCCTGCCGGGCGATTTCGAGATCGCCGCGCGCAAGACGTACGGCAAGGTCAGCGACGGCATGATCTGCTCGGCGGCAGAACTCGGCCTCGGCGACGACCACAGCGGCATCCTCGTGCTCCCGCCGGGCACGGCGAGCCCGGGCGACGACGCGAAGGATCTGCTCGGCCTCGACGACACCGTCATCGAGGTCACGCCGACCCCGGACCGCGGCTACGCGCTGTCGATCCGCGGCCTGGCGCGCGAACTGTCGAACGCGCTCGACGTGCCCTTCGGCGACCCGGCGATGCTCGACAGCTTCCCGGAAGCCGAGGGCGAGGCCTGGCCGGTCCGGGTCGAGGACCCCGAGGGCTGCCCGCGGTTCGTGCTGCGCCGCGTCACCGGTCTCGACGCGACCGCGCCGACGCCGTGGCGGATCCGCCGCAGGCTGATGCTGGCCGGCATCCGGTCCATCTCGCTCGCGGTCGACGTCACCAACTACGTGATGCTCGAGCTGGGCCACCCGCTGCACGCGTTCGCGACCGCCTCCATCCAGGGCGACCTGGTGGTGCGCCGCGCGAAGGCGGGGGAGAAGCTCACCACGCTCGACGACGTGGAGCGCACCCTCGACGCGGACGACATCGTGATCGCCGACGACAGCGGCGTCATCTCCCTGGCCGGCACGATGGGCGGCGCCACCACGGAGATCACGCCGGAGAGCACCGACGTGCTTCTCGAGGCGGCGCACTGGAACCCGGCGTCGATCAGCCGCACCGCACGACGGCACAAGCTGTTCTCCGAGGCGGCGAAGCGTTTCGAGCGCTACACCGACCCGGCGCTGTGCGCGGCCGCGGTGGAACTCGCCGCGCGGCTGCTGCGCCAGTACGGCGAGGGCGCGATCCGCCCGGGCCGCACCGACGTCGGCGGCGTCGCCCCGCACGCCCCGGTGACCATGCCGATCAACCTGCCCGACCAGATCGCCGGCGTGCGCTACGAACGCGGCGTCACCGTGCGGCGGCTCGGCCAGATCGGCTGCAAGGTCCAGCTCAGCACGAGCGACCAGGGCGTCGGCCTCGTCACCGCGACCCCGCCGAGCTGGCGCGGCGACCTCGTGCAGCCGGCCGACCTCGTCGAGGAGGTCCTGCGGCTCGAGGGCTACGACAGCATCCCGTCGGTCCTGCCCGCCGCGCCCGCGGGCCGCGGTCTCACCGACGCCCAGCGCCGCCGCCGCGCGGTGTCCGGCGCGCTCGCCGAGGCGGGCTACGTCGAGGTGCGCCCGTTCCCGTTCATCGGCGACGCGGTGTGGGACGCCTTCGGCCTGCCCGAGGACGACATCCGCCGCACCACGGTGCGCGTGCAGAACCCGCTCGAAGCCGACCACGACCGGATGGCGACCACCCTTCTGCCGGGCCTGCTGGAAACGTTGCAGCGCAACGTCTCCCGCGGCCTGAAGGACGTGTCTCTGTTCCACGTCGGCCAGGTCGTGCTGCCGAAGCCGAACCAGCTCAAGGTTCCGGACCTCGGCGTCGAGCACCGCCCGAGCGACGAGGACCTCGCCGTGCTGGAGGCCGCCGTGCCCGCGCAGCCGGTGCACGTCGCCGTCGTCCTCAGCGGCCAGCGCCCGCGCGCCGGCTGGTGGGGCAAGGGCGACCAGGCAGGCTGGGCCGACGCCGTGCAGGCCGCGCGCCTCGTGGCGGAGGCCGCCGGCGTGCAGCTCACCGTGCAGGCCGCGGATCTCCTGCCGTGGCACCCGGGCCGCTGCGCCCAGCTGCGGGTGGGCGACTGGCCGGTCGGCCACGCGGGCGAACTGCACCCGAAGGTCGTCGAGGCCCTCGGCCTGCCGCCGCGCACGGTCGCGATGGAACTCGACCTGGACGCGATCCCGCTGCCCGACTCCCGTCCGGCGCCCAGCATCTCGGCCTACCCGCCGGTGCTGCTGGACGTCGCCCTGGTCGCCGGCACGGACGTCCCGTCCGCAGACCTCGCCGAGGTGCTCCGCGAGGGAGCCGGCGAACTGCTCGAGGAGATCACCCTCTTCGACGTCTACACCGGCGAGCAGCTCGGCGACGGCAAGCGTTCCTTGGCGTACAAGCTCCGCTTCCGTGCCGCGGATCGCACCCTCACCGTCGACGAGGCCACCAAGTCCCGCGACGCCGCGGTCGCCGCTGCCGGCGAGCGCTTCGGAGCGACGCTCCGCGCCTGACCCGACGCTGTCCCCGCCCCGCGCTCCGGCCACACCCGGCCGGTCAGCCGGGGCGGGGGAGCGCTGGTGCCATGGCACCCTCCTTTGTTTTTCCTGCAGACAGTTCACTTCAGCCGAGGTGCTTCATCGCCTCCCTTGTGGACAACGGGGACAGCCCCGGGTGCGCCCGGACAAACGCGCGGACCCACTCCGGTTCGACGCGGGCGTGGTCCCGCAGCGCCCAGCCAATTCCCTTGCGCAGGAAGAAATCCCGGTCGCCGAGATTCGCCTCGATCGCGTCGGCGAGTAGGCTTTGGTCCACCTCGTCCTTCGCGCTGACCTGACAGATCACCGCCGTTCGCCGGCGCCAGCGATCAGCGTCTGTCATCCAGCGGCGCAGAACCGGCGTAACCGCCGCCCGGTGCTCGCGCAGGATCGGCCCGACCCGGCGGATCGCGACCTCGTCGACGTAGTCCCACCACGCCCCGGTGACGATCAGCTCGTCGTACATCTCCAGCAGTTCCGGGTCCTGCCACTGCCGATAGGCACGGTGCCCGGAAAGATCGATCGCCGCGTACCGCTCTTCGCGGTACTCCGCTTCCCGCCACAACGCGAGCACGGTCTCGGCGAACGTCACTCGATCGGGCAGAACATGCTCGGCGAGAAGCGCCTTCATGAGTTTGCCGCGCGGCGGTTTCGGCACTCCGCGAAACGGCATCGCGGATTTCATGTACGCCTGCATTTCCGGTGCCTTGACCGGGTCGGCAAGTTCGACGAGCCCGGTTCGCACCGCCGTGATCAACGCTTCGCCCGCACGCATCGAGGGCCACCTCCGTCGTATCGGATCCCGACGATCGGGGGACAGCGCGGCTCGTGTCGGGAAACGGGATTCTGCCGCGCAGCCGGTAGCTTCGACGAGCCCGGGTTGCCGTCGTACGCAAAGGACCACTGTGAGGAAAATCGTCACCGCACTGGCCGCCGCCGCTGTCGCGGCCGGAACGCTGGCTGTCGCACCCGCCGCCACCGCGGTACCGCCCGAGGCGCCGGGCTATGCGCCGCCGCCGATCAAGTGGGGACCGTGTTCCGCACCAGGCCTCGCGAAGGCGGGCGCCGAATGCGGATTCCTGGTGGCACCCCTGGACTACGCCCAGCCGTCCGGCGAGACGGTGCAGATCGCCGTCTCGCGGGTGAAGCACAAGACCGCGAAGTACCAGGGCGTGATGCTGGTGAACCCGGGCGGTCCGGGAGGTTCCGGGCTCGGCCTTTCGGTGCTCGGCCGGAACGTGCCCAAGCACGCCGGCGACAGCTACGACTGGATCGGCTTCGACCCTCGCGGCGTCGGCTCCAGCAAACCGGCACTGACGTGCGACGGGAACTACTTCGCGCCCGCCCGCCCGGCTTACGTGCCGAGCACGCCGCAGCTGGAGAGCACCTGGCGGGCCCGCGCGAAGGGGTACGCCGAGGCCTGCGCGAAGAACGGCCCGCTGCTCCAGCACATCAAGACCACTGATGTCGCGCAGGACATGGAAAGCCTGCGCAAAGCCCTGGGCGAGAAGCAGATCAACTACTACGGATTCTCGTACGGCACCTATCTCGGGCAGGTGTACAGCACGCTGCACCCGGATCGCATACGCCGGATGGTGCTCGACGGGAACGTCGATCCGCGCAAGGTCTGGTACGACGCCAACCTCGACCAGGACGTCGCCTTCGACCGCAACATCAAGATCTACTTCGGCTGGCTCGCGAAGTACGACAACGTCTATCACCTCGGCAAGACCGGTTCGGCGGTCGAGCAGCTCTGGTACGCGCAGCAGCGGAAGCTCGACCGGAACCCGGCGGGCGGCGTGATCGGCGGCGACGAGTGGCTCGATGTCTTCCTGCAGGCCGGGTACTACGTGTTCGGCTGGGAAGACATGGCCAAGGCGTTCGACGGCTGGGTGCACCGCGGCGACTGGCAGGCGCTGAAAGCGTTGTACGAGAAGTCGAACGCGCCCGGCGACGACAACGGATACGCGGTGTACAGCGCGGTGCAGTGCACCGACACGCAGTGGCCGCAGGACTGGGACCGCTGGCGCCGCGACGCCTGGGCCACCCAGACCCGCGCGCCGTTCGAGACCTGGAGCAACACCTGGTACAACGCGACCTGCCTGAACTGGCCCGCGAAGGCGGGCAAGCCGGTGGACATCGACGGGTCGAAGGCGAGCGGGGCGCTGCTGATCAGCGAGGAACTCGACGCGGCCACGCCGTACTCGGGCAGCCTCGAGGTGCGCAAGCGCTACCCGCGTTCGAGCCTCGTCAGCGCGCCGGGCGGGACGACGCACGCCGGATCGCTGTCCGGGGTGTCGTGCGTGGACGACCGCGTCGCCGACTACCTCGCCACCGGGGCGCTGCCGAAGCGCGTCCGTGACGACCGCTCCGACGTCCAGTGCGCCGCGGTGCCGCAGCCGGTTCCGTCTCCGGTCGCCACCGGCGCGCAGCAGAAGGCCGACGCCCTGGCGAAGGCCGCGGCGGAGGAGAAGCAGAGCCTGCTTTCCGGTTTGCTGCGTTTCTGAGCTGTTCTTCCCGGTGCCCCGGTCTGGTCCGCCAGACCGGGGCACTGTTCTTTTCCGCTGGTCCACCGATCCCCCTCGGTCGTTTTCGTGGTCGCCGGGGACGCTACGGCGGGGGTCTGACAATTTCGGAACGCAGTCACCCGATCGCGTTAAGTGATCGAAAATTGTCGGGGGTCGCCGATACCTTCGCGGCCATGACGATCATTCAGGAACACCGGACCGAGGTCCGGTCAGGAGATGTCCAGTACCAGGTCGCCGTCATCACCCGCACCGAGGACGGCGAGCCGGAGCGGGTCACCGTCACGGTCGGCGGAGAACGGCCGGACGGCGAACCCGTCGTCGAGGGCAGACTCGAACTCGACGTGACGTCCGTGGCGACCGTCGCGGAGCTGCTCGACACGAGCCTGCGCACCTTCGCGGGCGGCGGCTCGCGGCGAAGATCGCGCGGACGCCCGGCACAGCAGGGCAGACCGTGGACCGACGAGATGGACGCGGATCTGGAAGCCCGCTGGCTCGCCGGCGACTCCGTGACCGAGCTGGCGCGGCATTTCGCGCGGACGCCGGGAGGGATCCGGGCGCGCTTGCCGAGAGTGGGCTGCGATCCGGAGCATCCGGGGAATCATCTGCCGACGCCGCCGAGTCTTCGCGATGCGGAGGAGGGAGCGGACTGACGAAGGCCCGCCGGGTTCGTGTCCCGAGGCGGGCCCGGCGTGGCGTTGCCTGCGCGCCGGATTGGCGGTTTGGGCATTTCTTGCACGCGGAGCGTGCCGAATGGACGGGGTTGGGCGGTGCCGAACTCTCTGTGCGGGCCTGGATGGCTACGCGGCTATCGGTTCGGACGGCCGGGTGGAGGGGGTCGGGAAAGCCGGGTTCGGACGGGTGGGTTGTGCCTGGAAGAGCCGGGCTCGGATGGAGGGCCTGCGCGCTGGCCGGATGGTTGGCATCGGGAGGTTCGGCTAGCTGGACGATCCCTGCATCGCTGAGTGGCCCCGCTCCGCTGTACGGCCCTGCGTTGCCGAACGGTTCCGCGTCGCCGGATGGTCCGGCGAAGCTGGGCGGCTCGGACGGCTGGGTGTCCCGGACGGCTGGGTGTCCCGGACGGCTGGTGATCTGTGGCTGGGTGAATCGAGTGGTCGGTCGCCGGTGGCTCCGACGGCCGGTGACCTGGTGCTGGACGCCTCGGGCACCCGGGCGACGCACGGCCGGTTAGCCCGGGCAGTCAGGTGATCTGTGGCCGCGCGTTCCAAGCAGCCGCTGACTATGACGGAAGGAAGACGGGAGGAATCTGCGGAAGTCCCGGGGAGGGGACGCCCAGGGTGAGAAAACCCTCTTTGTTTGAGCTTGCACGCTCGTGCATAATCATTCGTATGACGGTGAAGATCGCGGTAGCCGGTGCCAGCGGGTACGCGGGCGGCGAACTGCTGCGCCTGCTCCTGACCCATCCCGAGGTCGAGATCGGCACTCTCACGGCGGCGAGCAGCGCGGGGACCACGCTGGGCACGCACCAGCCGCACCTTGTTCCGCTGGCCGGGCGGGTGCTGCTCGAGACGAACGCGGAGACGCTCGCGGGCCACGACGTCGTGTTCCTTGCTCTGCCGCACGGCCACTCGGCCGAGATCGCGGCGCAGCTCGGGCCGGACGTGCTCGTGGTCGACCTCGGGGCCGACCACCGGCTCGCGGACGGGGCGGACTGGCGACGCTGGTACTCCGGCGAGCACGCGGGGCAGTGGCCGTACGGGATGCCGGAGCTTCCCGGTGCGCGCGAGAAGCTCGTAGGGACCAAGAGGATCGCGGTGCCCGGCTGCTTCCCGACTGGCGGGTCGCTGGCGTTGGCGCCCGCGCTGGCTGCGGGGCTGGTCGAGCCCGCGGTCACCGTGGTGTCGGTGACGGGGACGTCGGGCGCGGGCAAGAGCCTCCGGCCGAACCTGCTCGGGTCCGAGGTCATGGGCAATGCGAGTGCGTACGGCGTCGCTGGGGCGCATCGGCATACGCCGGAGTTCGTGCAGAACCTCTCGGGCGCGGCGGGCAAGCCGGTGACTGTTTCGTTCACGCCGGTGCTCGCGCCGATGCCGCGCGGCATTCTCACGACGGCGAGCGCTCAACTCCTCCAAGACGTCGACGAGGCCGCGGTGCGAGCGGTGTACGAGAAGGCTTACGGCGCGGAGCCGTTCGTCCAGATCCTGCCCGAGGGAACCTGGCCGACCACCGCGGCGACGGTCGGGTCGAACAACGTCCAGCTCCAGCTCGGGATCGACGCCGACGCGGGCAGGCTGGTCGTCGTGACCTCGATCGACAACCTCACCAAGGGCACCGCCGGCGGTGCCGTCCAATCGATGAACCTGGCGCTCGGTTTCCCCGAGGCCACCGGACTTTCCACCGTGGGAGTGGCACCGTGACCGTCACCGGACCGAAGGGTTTCCGCGCCGCCGGCGTGGCCGCCGGGATCAAAGCCTCCGGCGCGCTCGACTTCACGCTGGTCGTCAACGACGGCCCGCTCGACGTCGCGGCGGGGGTGTTCACCCGCAACGTGATCAAGGCCGCGCCGGTGCTGTGGTCGCAGGAAGTGCTGAAGCAGCAGAAACTGAAGGCCGTCGTGTTGAACTCCGGCGGGGCGAACGCGGCCACCGGGCCGGGCGGGTTCCAGGACACTCACGCGACGGCGGAGAAGGTCGCCGAAGCGCTGGGCGCCGGGGCGATCGAGGTCGCGGTGTGTTCCACCGGGCTGATCGGCGAGCGGCTGCCGATGCCCGCGGTTCTGTCCGGTGTGGACAGTGCGGTCAAGGTGCTGGACACCAGCCCGGAGGCTGCCCTGAACGCCGCAACGGGCGTCATGACCACCGACTCCAAGCCGAAGCAGGCGTTCGCCCGGCACGAATCGGGGTGGAGCGTCGGCGGGTTCGCCAAGGGCGCGGGGATGCTCGCGCCGAACCTGGCGACGATGCTGTCCGTGCTGACCACGGATGCCGTGGTGGACAAGGAAACTCTCGACCGTGCGCTGCGCGCCGCCACGCACCTCACGTTCGATCGGCTGGACGTCGACGGTGGCACGTCCACTAACGACACGGTGCTCGTGCTCGCCTCGGGGGCCAGTGGCGTCGAGCCGACCGAGGCCGAGTTGACCGAGTTGCTCACCAAGGTCAGCCATGACCTCGTGCTGCAGCTGCGCGCCGATTCCGAAGGCGCCACAAAGGATGTCGACGTCACGGTGAAGGGCGCCGCGTCCGAGGCCGACGCGATTGTCGTGGCCCGGACGATCGCCGAGGACAACCTGGTCAAGACCGCGTTGTTCGGGTCCGATCCCAACTGGGGCCGGATCGCGATGGCGCTCGGCCGCGCGCCGGCGCGGATCGACCCGGAGACGGTGTCGATCGCGATCAACGGCGTCACCTTGTTCGCGGGCGGCACGACCGCTGAGGACCGGTCGGCGGCCGACCTGTCCGGGCGCGCCATCGACGTCGTCGTGGATCTCGGGGTCGGTTCGGACGAGGCCACGATTTACACCACGGACCTCTCGCACGCGTACGTCGAAGAGAACAGCGCGTACTCGTCATGACGGATACCGGAAGGCTCGTCTCCGCCGACGAACGGCTCGCCAGCGCGGCCGAGAAAGCCGGCGTGCTGATCGAAGCGCTGCCGTGGCTGCAGCGGTTCCACGGCGCGACCGTTGTGATCAAGTACGGCGGCAACGCGATGATCGACGACCAGCTGAAGGCCGCCTTCGCCGAGGACATGGTGTTCCTGCGGCTGGCCGGCCTGCACCCGGTGGTCGTGCACGGCGGCGGCCCGCAGATCAGCGCGATGCTGTCCCGGCTCGGCGTGCCGGGGGAGTTCAAGGGCGGGCTGCGCGTCACCACGCCGGAGACCATGGACATCGTGCGCATGGTGCTGGTCGGGCAGGTCAGCCGCGAGCTGGTCGGCCTGATCAACGCGCACGGGCCGTACGCGGTCGGCATTTCCGGCGAGGACGCGCGGCTGTTCACCGCCGAGCGCAAACAGGCCACTGTGGACGGTGAGCAGGTGGACATCGGCCTCGTCGGCGAGGTCGCCGAGGTGAATCCGGACGCGGTGCTCGACATCGTGAACGCCGGGCGCATCCCGGTCGTGTCCACGGTCGCCCCGGACATCGACGGCGTGGTGCACAACGTCAACGCCGACACCGCCGCGGGCGCGCTCGCCGCGGCGCTCGGCGCGGAGAAGCTCGTCGTGCTCACCGACGTCGAAGGCCTTTACGCCAACTGGCCGGACCGGTCGTCGCTGATCGACCGGATCGCCGTCGACCGTCTCGAACGCATGCTGCCCGGCCTCGCCAGCGGCATGATCCCGAAGATGGAGGCGTGCGTGCGCGCGGTGCGCGGCGGCGTGCGCGGCGCCCACGTCATCGACGGCAGGCTCGCTCATTCGGTGCTGCTCGAGGTTTTCACCTCGCGCGGCGTCGGGACCATGGTGCTGCCCGAGGCAGCGGCATCCGGAACGGAGAACGCGTGACTACCCTCAAGTCCAATGCGGACGGTCAGCAGCACTGGCAGTCGGCGGTCATGGACAACTACGGCACCCCCGGCCTGACCCTGGTGCGCGGCGAAGGCGCGCGAGTGTGGGACGCGGACGGGTCCGAGTACGTCGACCTGGTCGGCGGCATCGCGGTGAACGCGCTCGGCCACGCCCACCCCGAGGTGGTGCGCGCGGTCACCGAGCAGATCTCGAAGCTGGGGCACACGTCGAACCTGTACGTGAACCCGGTCGCGGTCGAACTCGCCGAAACCCTACTCGACGTCGCTGGCCTGCACGGGCAAGGCAAAGTCCTGTTCGTCAACTCCGGCGCGGAGGCCAACGAGGCCGCGCTGAAGATCACCCGGCTCACCGGCCGCAGCAAGGTCGTCGCGGCGGAAGGTGCGTTCCACGGCCGCACCATGGGCGCGCTGTCGCTCACTGGCCAGCCGTCGAAGCGCGAGGCGTTCGAGCCGCTGGTTCCGGGCGTCACGCATGTTCCGTATGGCGACGTCGAAGCGTTGCGGGCCGCTGTCGACGGCGAAACCGCGGCTGTCTTCTTGGAGCCGGTTCTTGGCGAAGCCGGGGTGATTCCGGCTCCGGACGGTTACCTGCAGGCCGCGCGCGAGATCACCAAGGCCGCCGGGGCGCTGCTCGTGCTCGACGAGGTGCAGACCGGCATCGGCAGGCTCGGCACCTGGTTCGGCTTCCAGCAGGCCGGGATCGTGCCGGACGTGATCACGCTCGCGAAGGGCCTCGGCGGCGGGCTTCCGCTCGGCGCGGTGATCGGCGTCGGCGCGGCGGGCGATTTGCTCAAGCCGGGCCAGCACGGCACCACCTTCGGCGGCAACCCGGTGTGCTGCGCGGCCGGGCTGGCCGTGCTGCGCACGATCGTCCGGGACGACCTGCTCGACCACGTTTCGGCGCTGGGCAAGGACATCGCCGCCGGCGTCGAGGCGCTCGGCCATCCGCTCGTCTCCGGGGTCCGCGGCGCGGGGCTGCTGCTCGGCATCGGCCTGCGGGAACCGGTGTCCGCGGCCGTGGCGAAGGCCGCGCAGGACGCGGGCTACCTCGTCAACCCGGTCGCCCCGGACACCGTCCGGCTCGCCCCGCCGCTCGTGCTCGACGAGCAGCAGGCGCACGGCTTCCTCTCCGCCCTCCCGGGCGCGCTCGACTCCACCACCACGAAGGAATCCGACTGATGCCTCGCCACTTCCTCCGCGACGACGACGTCACGCCCGCCGAGCAGACCGCTCTGCTCGATCTGGCCGACCAGCTGAAGGCCGACCCGCTCGGCACAAAGGCGCTCGCCGGCCGCACGGTGGCCGCGATCTTCGAGAAGAACTCCACCCGCACCCGGTTCTCGTTCGAGGTCGGCATCAGCCAGCTCGGCGGGCATCCGGTGATCGTCGACGGCCGCTCGATGCAGCTCGGCCGCGAGGAGACCATCGAGGACACCTCGCGCGTGCTGTCCCGCTACGTCGACGCCGTCGTGTGGCGCACCTTCGCGCAGAAGCGCATCGACTCGATGGCGTCGGTCGCCTCGATCCCGATCGTCAACGCGCTCACCGACGAGTTCCACCCGTGCCAGGTGCTCACGGACCTGATGACCATCCGCGAGCGCAAGGGCAAGCTGGCCGGGCTCACGCTCACCTATCTCGGCGACGGTGCCAACAACATGTCGCATTCGCTGCTGCTCGGCGGAACTACCGCCGGGATGAACGTGCGCGTCGTGTCGCCGGAGGGGTTCCAGCCCGATCAGCAGGTGATGCTGGACGCCAAGCAGCACGGGGCTGAAACCGGTGGCAGCGCGACCGTCTACACCGACGCGCGCGAAGCCGTCGAGGGTTCGGACGTGCTGGTCACCGACACGTGGACGTCGATGGGGCAGGAGAACGACGGCCTCGACCGGGTCGGCCCGTTCCGCGCGCTGCAGATCAACGCCGAGCTGCTGAAGCGCGCCGCCGACGAGGCGATCGTGCTGCACTGCCTTCCCGCGCACCGCGGCTGGGAGATCACCGACGACGTGCTCGACGGCCCGGCCAGCGCGGTGTGGGACGAGGCGGAGAACCGGCTGCACGCGCAGAAAGCCCTGCTGGTCTGGCTGTTCGGGCAGAACGGCCGATGACCAGCAGCCGGGTCGGGCGGCAGGCGCGGATCACCGAACTGGTGTCCACGATGGCCATCCGCAGCCAGACGGAGCTGGCGCGCCTGCTGGCCGCCGAGGGAATCGACGTCACGCAGGCGACGCTGTCGCGCGACCTCGACGAACTCGGCGCGGTCAAGCTGCGCGGCGCCGACTCGGGCGCGCCGATCTACGTCATCCCCGAGGACGGCAGTCCCGTCCGCGGCGTCCAGGGCGGCACCTCGCGGCTGTCCCGGCTGCTCGCCGAACTGCTGGTGTCGGCGGATTCGTCGGGCAACCTCACCGTGCTGCGCACGCCGCCGGGCGCCGCGCAGTTCCTCGCGAGCGCGATCGACCGGGCCGCCCTGGAGGAGGTCGTCGGGTCCATCGCGGGCGACGACACGGTCGCGGTGATCGCGCGCGAACCGCTGACTGGACGCGACCTTGCCGAGAGGTTCACCGCGCTCGCGCAAGGTTCGGCGGAAGGGGACGAGCCGTGACCCGGCGGGTCGTGCTCGCCTATTCGGGTGGGCACGGCTCTTCAACAGCGCTGAATCTCCTTGCAGGACAATGCGAAGTGGTCGCTGTCGCCGCGGATTTCGGCGCGGGCGACGTCGATTTATGCGCGCTCCGGCGGCAGGCCATGGCCGACGGTGCCGCCGAAGCCGTGGTCGCGGACGTCCGTGACGAATTCGCGAACGGCTACTGTTTGCCTGCGCTGCAAGCGAATGCGCTGATTCTCGACCGGCACCCGCTGGTCCTGGCCCGGCCGCTGCTGGCAAGCCAGCTCGTCGCGACCGCGAGGGACCGGAACGCGTCGGCCGTCGCGCACGGTGGCGGAGACGCGTTGTCCAGCATGATCGCGGTCCTCGCGCCGGACCTTGAGATCGTCGAACTCGGCGTCCGAGGCAGGCAAGAGTTGTCGACGAGCCGGACTTTGTGGGGCCGGACCGCCAACGACGGTTACCGCTGCACCGAGGACGCCGTAGTGAACCTCGGCATGCCGGACGAGGTGGTCGTCACCTTCGAAGAGGGCGTGCCGGTCGCGGTCGACGGCGAGACGGTCAGCGTGGCCGAGGCGGTGCAGCGGCTCGGACATCGGGCCGGGGCGCACGGCGTCGGCCGGTTCGAGGCTTATGACGCTCCGGGCGCGGCGGTCCTGATCGCCGCGCATCAGGAGCTGGAATCAGTCACGCTCGACCGCGATCTGGCGAGGTTCAAACGCGGCGTCGACCGTCGATGGGCCGAGCTGGTCCACGACGGATTGTGGTTCTCGCCGCTGCGCGAGCCGCTGGACGCGTTCGTCCGGCAGGCGCAGGAGCGCGTGTCCGGCGAGGTGCGGCTGGTGCTGCACGCGGGCAGCGCGACCGTCGCCGACCTGCACGGGAGGCGGCTTCGCCCGGTCGGACGGCGGTACCGTCCGGTCACCGGGCAGACTCCGCTGGGGAGCACCCAGCATCCGAGCACCCAGGCGTCCTGAGACGCCGGACGAGAGAGGCAGAACGTGAGCGGGAAAGACCAGCCGGTGCAGCTGTGGGGCGGCCGGTTCGCCAGCGGGCCGGCCGAGGCGATGGCGGCGCTGAGCGCTTCGACCCACTTCGACTGGCGCCTCGCGCCCTACGACATCGCCGGGTCGCGCGCGCACGCCCGCGTGCTGAACAAGGCGGGTCTGCTCACCGAAGCGGAACTGGCCGGGATGCTGGAAGCGCTCGACACGCTGGCACAGGACGTCGCGTCCGGCGCGTTCACGCCGACGATCGCCGACGAGGACGTGCACACCGCCCTCGAACGCGGCCTGCTCGAACGCGCCGGCACCGAACTGGGCGGCAAGCTGCGGGCGGGCCGGTCCCGCAACGACCAGGTCGCGACCCTGTTCCGGATGTGGCTGCGCGACGCCGCGCGCCGGGTGGTCGCGGGCACGCTCGACGTGATCGACGCGCTGGTGTCGCAGGCGTCCCGGCACCCGGACGCGATCCTGCCCGGCCGCACCCACCTGCAGCACGCGCAGCCGGTTCTCCTCGCGCACCACCTGATGGCCCACGGCCAGTCGCTGCTGCGCGACGTCTCCCGCCTGCGCGACTGGGACGCGCGCACCGCGGAGTCGCCGTACGGCTCGGGCGCGCTCGCCGGTTCGTCGCTCGGCCTCGACCCGGAAGCGGTTGCCGCCGAACTGGGCTTCGACACCAGCGTGGAGAACTCGATCGACGGCACCGCCTCGCGTGATTTCGTCGCCGAGTTCGCGTTCGCCGTCGCGATGCTTTCGGTGAACCTGTCGCGGATCGCCGAAGAGGTGATCATCTGGAACACCGCCGAGTTCGGCTACGTCACGCTGGACGACGCGTGGGCCACCGGCAGTTCGATCATGCCGCAGAAGAAGAACCCGGACGTCGCGGAGCTGACCCGCGGCAAGGCGGGACGGCTGATCGGCAACCTCACCGGCCTGCTCGCCACGCTCAAGGCGCAGCCGCTCGCGTACAACCGCGATCTGCAGGAGGACAAGGAACCGGTCTTCGACTCCGTCGAACAGCTGGAACTGCTCTTCCCGGCGATCGCGGGGATGCTCGGCACGCTCACCTTCCACACCGACCGGCTCGCCGAACTGGCTCCCGCCGGGTTCACGCTGGCGACCGACATCGCCGAATGGCTGGTGCGCCAAGGCGTGCCGTTCCGCGTCGCGCATGAGGCGGCAGGGGAGAGCGTGCGGGTCGCGGAGGCGCGCGGGGCCGGGCTCGACGAGCTGACCGACGAGGAGTTCCAGGCCATCAACCCGGCGCTCACCCCTGCGGTGCGCGAAGTCCTGACCGTCGAAGGCTCGGTGCGTTCGCGCGACGCGCGCGGCGGCACCGCTCCGGATCGCGTGGCTGAGCAACGGGAACGCCTGGTCGAGCGCGTCGCGGCGTATCGGCAGTGGCTGAAGTGATCAGTCGTCAGGCCGCTGGCTAGGCTGGCGGCCTGACGAGGGGAGTGCGTGTGGACCGGTTGTTCCGGCGCGAAGAACTGGCACTGGACCCGGTCGACCTGGCTCGGCTGCTGCTCGGTGCCGTCCTCGAGGCCGACGCGCCCGAAGGCCGGGTCGGGGTGCGGCTCGTCGAGGTCGAGGCCTATCGAGGACTCGACGATCCCGCTTCGCATTGCTATCGCGGGAAAACCCCGCGCAACGCCGTGATGTGGGGTCCGGCCGGGCACCTCTATGTGTACTTCGTCTACGGCATGCACTTCTGCGCGAACGTCGTCGGCACCGAGGACGGCCAGCCGGGCGCGGTGCTGCTGCGCGCTGGCGAGGTCGTCGAGGGCGCGGACATCGTGCGGAAGCGGCGGCCGAACGCGCGCGGCAACGGCGAACTCGCCAAGGGCCCGGCCATCCTCACCTCCGTGCTGGGCCTCGCCCGGGAGCAGAACGGCGTCGACCTCACCGACCCCGAGTCTCCGGTGCGGCTGCTCGTCGGCGAACGCGTGCCCGCGGAGAACGTGCGCACCGGCCCGCGCGTCGGCGTCGCGATGGCGATGGAGACGCCGTGGCGGTTCTGGGTCGACGGCTCACCAGCAGTCTCGACCTACCGCCGCGGCGGGAAACGCCGGCAGGTGCGACCCGCGGGTTAGTCGTTTGACCTGGTGGGGGATCATCTACAGGTGTGAGTGAGCACATCCTTGACGAGTTGTCCTGGCGCGGCCTGATCGCGCAATCCACCGACGTCGACGCCCTGCGCCGAGAACTCGACCACGGCCCGCTCACGCTCTATTGCGGCTTCGACCCGACCGCGCCCAGCCTGCACGCCGGCAACCTCGTCCCGCTGCTGATGCTCAAGCGGTTCCAGCGCGCCGGGCATCGGCCGATCGTGCTGGCCGGCGGCGCCACCGGGATGATCGGCGACCCCCGCGACAACGGGGAGCGCTCGCTGAACACCCTGGACGTCGTCGCCGACTGGGCCGGGCGGATCCGCGGGCAGCTGGAGCGGTTCGTGGACTTCGACGATTCGCCGACCGGCGCGATTGTCGAGAACAACCTCGACTGGACCGGGAAGCAGAACACGCTGGAATTCCTCCGGGACGTCGGCAAGCACTTCTCGGTGAACGTGATGCTGAACCGGGAGACGGTCAAGCGCCGCCTCGAAGGCGACGGCATGTCCTACACCGAGTTCAGCTACCTGCTGCTGCAGTCCCAGGACTACCTGGAGCTGTACCGCAAGCACGGCTGCAAGCTGCAGGTCGGCGGCTCGGACCAGTGGGGCAACCTCGTCGGCGGCGTGGACCTCATCCGCCGCGTCGAAAGCGGTACCGCGCACGCGCTGACCGCGCCGCTGGTCACCGATGCCGAGGGACGCAAGTTCGGCAAGTCCACCGGCGGCGGCAACGTGTGGCTCGACCCGGAGCTGACCTCGCCGTACGCCTGGTACCAGTACTTCGTGAACGTCGGCGACGCTGACGTGCTCCGCTACCTGCGCCTGTTCACCTTCCTCGACCAGGAGGAAATCGAGGCGCTGGCGAAGGACACCGAAGAGCGTCCGCACCTGCGCGCCGCGCAGAAGAAGCTGGCCGAGGAGTTCACGAACCTGGTGCACGGCGAGGACCAGACGCGCCAGGTCATCGCGGCGAGCCAAGCGCTGTTCGGCCGCGGCGAGCTGACCGAGCTGGACGCGCCGACGCTCGACGCGGCGATGGCCGAGGTCCCGAACGGCAAGGTCGAGCCCGCGGGGGACGCGACGATCGTCGACCTGCTGATCGCCGGGGGACTGGTGGACAGCAAGGGCGCGGCGCGGCGGACCGTGAAGGAGGGCGGCGCGTACGTGAACAACGTGAAGATCGCTGACGAGGAGTGGAAGCCGTCTGCTTCCGACGCGCTCCACGGCCGCTGGCTCGTGGTCCGCAAGGGCAAGCGCACGGTGGCCGGCGTCCGCGTCGGGGCCTGATCTCCGTCCGGGCCCGAAACAGGGGGCCTGACCTGCGGGAACGCGGTTAAGGTACCCCCCTGTTTCGGGCCCTCGGAGGGCGTGTAAAGTTCTCCAAGTCGCCAGGGAAACCGGGTGGCCGCCGGGACACGAACCAAGCTCTCGCCTCTAGGGTGATTGAGTGGGTGTCCCACCAAA
>NZ_JBVKDT010000023.1:0-106202 GCF_055633655.1 Amycolatopsis sp. NPDC114503
GATTGTGCTGACGGTCTGGGGTTGCTTGTCAAGGCGGGAAAGATGCCTTGACAAGCAACCCCAGACCGCAGGGAGGCTTCGTATCGGGGTGCAGGCCAGGGTCTGGGTGCCTGGTGAGTGGGGTGCGTCGGCTGCGGTTGGGTGGGTGGCTGAAAGGCCGTGAGGGGAACCCTGAGGGAATCTGATTCCCTCAAGGTTCCCCTTCACGGACAAGTGGGTCAGACGGTGCGGAGTGCGTGGATGGGGCGGCCGCCCAGAGCGGAGCGGCCGGTTAGGGCTGCCAGTTCCAGGACTACTGAGATGCCGGTGACGCTCGCGCCTGCGTCTTCCAGGAGTTTTGCGGTCGCTGCCACTGTGCCGCCGGTGGCCAGGACGTCGTCCATGATGGCGATGCGTTGGCCTGGCTTGACTACGTTTGCGGGTAGTTCGACGCTGGCGGTGCCGTACTCAAGGGAGTAGTCGACTCGGCCCGCGATGGACGGGAGTTTGCCTGGTTTCCGGACCAGGACTACGCCCATGCCGCGGGAGTAGCCGACCGCCGCCGCGAGGAGGAAGCCGCGGGCCTCGACGCCGGCGACCGCGTCGGCCGCCGGGTCGAGGGTGTCCGCCAGTGCGTCGGCGACGGCGGCGAAGCCGGGGCCGTCGGCGAACAGCGGGCTGAGATCGCGGAACAGGACGCCTGGTTCCGGGAAGTCCGGGACTTCGGCGATCAGGTCCAGTGCCTCGTCGAGCTTCATCGGGCTCAGCGCTTCTTCTTCCCCGACGGACGCTGCTTTGGGTGCCGCGCGGGGACGCCGGCCGCTGCGGCCATTGCCTTTTCCTTGCGGAGTTCGGCGGCCAGCTGGTCCTCGTCGTTGGCGTCGAAGTCGTCGTCGGCTGCTTCGCGCTTCGCGGCCTTCGCCCGGCGGGCGGCGACTCGGTCGGCCTGCTGGCGATACTGCGGGTCGCGCATCTTGAAGTCGACCAGCAGCGGCGTCGCCAGCGCGACCGACGACAGGACGCCGACCAAGGTACCGGTGAGCTGCACCAGCGCCAGGTCTTGCAGCGTGCCCGAGCCGAGCAGGATGTAGCCGACGATCAGCAGGCCCAGGATCGGCAACAGGGCGATGAACGCCGTGTTGAACGATCGCATCAGGGTCTGGTTCAGCGCCAGGTTCGCCGCTTCGGCGTACGTGCGCCGCGAAAGGCCGAGCAGTCCCCGGGTGTTTTCCCGGACCTTGTCGAACACCACCACGGTGTCGTACAGCGAGAAGCCGAGAATCGTCAGCAAGCCGATCACCGTCGCGGGCGTGACCTCGAAGCCCACGAGCGAGTACACGCCCGCGGTCACCACGATGTCGTGCAGCAGCGAGACGAGCGCCGCGAGCGCCATCCGGGTGTCGAAGTAGATCGCCAGGAAGATCACGACGGCGACCAGGAACACGGCGAGCGCGATCAGGGCCTGGCGCGAGATCTCGTCGCCCCACGACGCGCTGACGGCGCTGTCGCTGATCGCCTGCTCGCTCGACTTGCCGTTGCTGCCGACCGGGCCCAGGTCCTCGAAGATCTGCTTCTTGACCTTCGCCACCTGGTCGGCGGTGAGGGCCTCGGAGCGGGTCTGGATGGTCGCCGCGTTGCCGGTGCCGACCGTCTGGGTCTCCGCCGGGGCCTCGCCGAGCGCGGTGTTGAACGACTTGATCACCTGGTCCTGGGTGATCTGGCCGTGCGAACCGTGCGCGGGCAGCTGGATCTGCGTGCCGCCCTCGAATTCGATGCCGACATTGAAGCCGCGGAAGATCATCGAGCCGATGCAGACCAGCAGCAGCAGCGCGAAGAACGTGTACCAGCGCTTGCGCGAGCCGACGATGTCGACCGCGCCGGTGCCGACGTAGAGCCGGTGGAAGAAGCTTTCCTTCTTGCCGGGCTTGGCCGCGGCGGCTCCGTTTTCCGGGCTGTCCGGGCTTTCCGAGGTGACGCCCGAGGTTTCGTCGCTCACGTCAGGCCTCCTTCACGTTCGCGCGGCGGCCGGGAGCGGGGCGCGAGGCTTTGCGCTGCGCGCCGAGCTTCTGGACGGCGCCGAGGCCGAGATTCCGGGGATTGGACAGGAACTTCGACTTCGAGGTGGACACCATCGCCACGAGCGGATGCGTGACCAGGTAGACGACCACCAGGTCGAGCACCGTCGACATGCCGAGGGTGAACGCGAAGCCCTGCACGTCGCCGACGGCGATGATGTACAGGATCGCGGCGGCCAGGAAGCTGACCGCGTCCGAGGCCAGAATCGTGCGCCGCGCCCGTGCCCAGCCGCGCGGCACCGCGGACCGGAAGGTCCGGCCCTCCCGGATCTCGTCTTTCAGCCGTTCGAAGTAGATGACGAACGAGTCCGCCGTGATGCCGATCGCGATGATCAGGCCGGCGACGCCCGCGAGGTCGAGCGTGTACCCGATCCACCGCCCGAGCAGCACCAGCACCGCGTACACGAGCAGGCCGGACAGCACCAGCGACCAGATCGTGAGGATGCCGAGCAACCGGTAGTAGAAGAGGCAGTAGACGAACACGACGGCGAGGCCGATGGCGCCGGCGATGAGGCCGGCCTGCAGCGAGGCGTAGCCCAGCGTCGCGGACACCGTGGTGGCGTCCGAGGAGTCGAACGACAGCGGCAGCGAACCGTACTTGAGGATGTCCGCCAGGTTCTTCGCGTCGGTCTGGGTGAACTTGCCGGTGATCTGCGTGTTGCCGCCGAGGATGGCGTTCTGCACGGTCGGCGCGGACACGACGTCCGTGTCGAGCACGAACGCCGCCTGCTTGCCGATGTTGGCCGACGTGAAGTCGCCCCAGGTCTTGCCGCCCGCGCCCTTGAAGCTCAGGTCGACGATCCACTGGCCGCGCTGCTGGTCGTAGCCGGAGTTCGCGCTGGAGATCTCGGTGCCGGGGATGAACTCCGGGCCGAGCACGTACTTGGTGGCGTTCTTGTCGCCGCACGTGACCAGCGGCTGCTTCGGCAGGTCGTTGCCCTCCAGCGGGTCGGCTGCGTTGGGGGCGCAGGTGAGGGCGGCGAGCGCCTTCTGCTGCGCGGCCTGCGCGGCGGCGGCCTCCTGCTGGTTCTTCGGGTCCTTCGGCATCAGCGCGGGAGCCTGGCGCACCGCGCGGGCCGCCTCGATCGGGTTCTTGCCCGCGTCGCCGCTGCCCGTCGCCGGGGCCGACGGCGTCGTGCTCGGCGGCTGCTGCGCCGGGGCGCCTTCCGCTCCCCCGCCGCCGGCGGGCTTGCTCGGCGCGGTCGCCGGAGCGCTCGGGGCGCCCGAAGCGGGAGCCGAGGGCGGCGCGGCCGGGGTGTTCGGGACCGAGGTGATCACCTCGCGGATCCCGAGCTTGGCGGTCCGGCCCAGGTTCTTCGCCTCGTCGCCCTGCTCGCCCGGCACGGTGATCACGATGTTGTTGCCGTCGAGCACCACCTCGGTGCCGCCGACGCCGATCCCGTTGACCCGGGTCTCGATGATCTGGCGCGCCTGGTTCAGCGAATCGCGGGTGGGCTGGCCGCCGTCGGGCGTGCGCGCGGTGAGCGTGACCCGGGTGCCGCCCTGGAGGTCGATGCCGAGTTTCGGCGTCGCTTTGCCGCTGCCGGTGAAGAACACCAAGGCGTACAGCACGACCACGATCAGGGCGAAGAAGGCGAGATAGCGTCCCGGGCGGAGATGCCCGGCCGATGGTGCCACGGTGCTTCGGTCTCCTCGAACTGGCACGGACTGGATGGACCCCAAGTGGTTCGGGTGCGCGAGCCGGAAGGGGGTCCCCCGGACGCGGCTGGGCGTGAACTATGACGGCGGACACGCACGCAGCACCGAGACAGTACTCGGTGCTGCGTGAGCCCGGCGTTCGCCCGTACCGACTTTCGTAGGCTGTGGGCGGATCACTGCCCGGTGAAGCCCGGAGGCTACTTCTTCCCGTGCTCCAGCGGGGGCGCCACCTGCGCACCGGAGGTCTGGCTCTCCTCCGCGGAGATCGACTCCTGGGCCGGGGCCTCCGAAGACGCCGCGGTCGCCGGGGCCGGCTCGACGGCCTCGGTCTCGGCCGAGTCCTCGTTCTCCTCGGTCTCGACGACCGGCTCGACCTTCTCGCGCACCGCGAGCCGCAGCCAGGTGGTGACGACGCCCGGCGCGATCTCGATGTCGATCGTGGTGTCGCTGCTGGTGTCGGCCACCGTGCCGTACATGCCCGACGTGGTCATCACGCGGTCGCCGGCGGCGATGCTGTTCTGCATCTCCTGCTGAGCCGCCTGCTGCTTCTTCTGCTTGCGGGTGCCCATGACGAGCGGCACGGCCACTACGAGCAGCAGCAGCAACGGCAGCAGTAACTGGTTCATGACTCTCCTCGACGGACGCCTTTCTCGGCTGCCCGCGTCCGGTTTCGACGGATGTGCTGTGTTCGAGTGTGCCAGGTACCGGCGGAAACGCCACCACCCGGGCCGCTGTCCGCCCTTGTCAGGCCTGGTCGAACAGCGTCGGACCGCCCGCGTCGGGCCGTCCGGCCTCCGGCGGCGGCACCAGTCCGAGGTGCAGCCACGCGGCCGCGGTCGCGACCCTGCCGCGCGGAGTGCGGGCGAGCATACCGGCCCTGACCAGGTACGGCTCGCACACCTCCTCGACTGTAGTGGCCTCCTCGCCGACAGCGACCGCGAGCGTCGAAATGCCCACCGGCCCCCCGCCGAACGAGCGGGTCAGCGCGCCGAGCACGGCCCGGTCCAGCCGGTCCAGGCCCAGCTCGTCGACGTCGTAGACCTTCAGCGCGGCTTGCGCGACCTCCAGCGTGACCTTGCCGTCGGCGCGCACCTCGGCGTAGTCGCGGACCCGGCGCAGCAGCCGGTTCGCGATCCGGGGCGTGCCGCGCGAACGGCCGGCGATCTCGGCGCAGCCGTCGCGGTCGATCTCGATGCCGAGGATCTTCGCCGCGCGGCGCACCACCAGCTCCAGCTCGGCCGCGGAGTAGAACTCCATCTGGCCGGTGAAGCCGAACCGGTCGCGCAGCGGACCGGTCAGCGAACCGGACCGGGTGGTCGCCCCGACCAGCGTGAACGGCGCGATCTCGAGCGGGATGCTGGTCGCCCCCGGCCCCTTGCCGACCACGACGTCGACCCGGAAGTCCTCCATCGCGAGGTACAGCATTTCTTCTGCGGGGCGGGCGATGCGGTGGATCTCGTCGATGAACAGGACATCGCCGGGCGCCAGGTTGGACAGCATCGCGGCCAGATCGCCCGCGCGTTCCAGAGCGGGCCCGGACGTGATCCGGATGGCCGCGCCCAGTTCGGCCGCGACGATCATCGCCATGCTCGTCTTGCCGAGGCCGGGCGGGCCGGACAGCAGCACGTGGTCCGGCGGCACCTCGCGCCGCCGGGCGCTCTCCAGCACCAGTTCCAGCTGCTCCCGGACGCGTTCCTGGCCGACGAACTCGTCCAGTTTCCGCGGCCGGAGCGAGGTCTCCAGGTCGCGTTCGCCGGTCTGGGCGAGCGCGGACAGCGTTTCGTCGTCCGCCTCGTAGCCGCCGGTGTCGAACTCGGTCACTTCGTGGTTCATCGGCGGCTACCGCTTGCGGCCCAGCGCGGCCAGCGCCGCGCGCAGCACCGAGGACGTGGTGTGCCCGTCGCCCTCGGACAGCACGCGGTCCACCGCCTGCTCGGCTTGTTTGGCCGGGAAACCCAGTCCGGCCAGCGCTTCCACGACCTCGCCGCGCAGCGCTCCGGGCGCGGTGACGACCGGAGCGTCGGCGGTTCCGCCGAGCGCGGTGACCTTGTCCCGCAGTTCGAGGCTGAGCCGCTCGGCCCCCTTGCGGCCGATGCCGGGCACCTGGGTGAGCACGGTGATGTTGCCTTCGACGAGCGCCGCGCGCAGCTTGTCCGGCTCCAGCACGGCCAGCGTCGCCAGCGCGAGCCGAGGCCCGATCCCGGACACCGTCTGGAGCAGGCCGAACAGCTCCCGCGCGTCCTCCTCGGCGAACCCGAAAAGGGTCAGCGAGTCCTCGCGCACGACCAGCGCGGTGTGCAGCCGCGTCTGCTCGCCGCGGCGCAGCGTGGCCAGCGTCGCCGGGGTGGCCTGCACGGCGAGGCCGACGCCGCCGACCTCGACCACCACGTGGTCGAGCCCGACGGACAGCACTTCGCCGCGTACCGAGGAGATCATCGTCGTGCTCCTGTTTCGTTCTGCTTCGTGGTGGTTCCGGCCGCTTTGGCCGCGGCCGCCAGCCGGGCCTTGTGGGCGCGGACCAGTTCGGCCGCGCGGGCCTCGGCCTCGGCGAGCCGGACCCGCATCGGCTCGCGCCAGAGGTGGCAGATGGCGAGCGCGAGCGCGTCGGCCGCGTCCGCCGGATGCGGTTTGACCTCGAGCCCGAGCAGCCGCATCACCATAGTGGTGACCTGCGCTTTGTCCGCCCGGCCGGACCCGGTGACCGCGGCCTTGACCTCGCTGGGCGTGTGGAAGACGACCGGCAGCCCGCGCCGCGCCGCCGACAGCGCCACGACCCCGCCCGCCTGCGCGGTGCCCATCGCGGTGCGGACGTTGTGCTGCGCGAAAACCCGCTCGACGGCGACCGCTTCGGGCCGGTACTTGTCGAGCCAGCGCTCCACCTCGTCGGCGACGCCGAGCAGCCGCTGCGCGAGATCCTGGTCGGCGGGCGTGCGCACGACCCCGACCGCGACCGGGCGCACCGACCGGCCCTTGCCGCCGTCGACCACGCCGAGGCCGCACCTGGTCAGACCGGGGTCGACCCCGAGCACCCGCACCGTTTCTCCTTCGCCCGCGCGAACATCAGTTCGAGATGCAGGCTAACGGTCGCGGCGCGCGGCTCGGCGGACGGACACGCGAAAACGACGACTGACGTGGACGCCGGACCCGTCCGTGAGCACGATGGAGGCATGCCGGGACCGGAGGACTACGTCGCGCACCTGGGTCTGGAGCCGCTCCCGGTGGAGGGCGGCCGGTTCGTGCAGAGCTGGCGCGCGGACGAGGGTTCGGCGATCTATTACCTGCTCACCGCGCCCGAGATCTCCGCGCCGCGCCGCCTCGACCGGGTCGAAGTGTTCGTGCACCACGCGGGTTCGCCCGCGCGGATGCTCCTGCTGCATCCCGGCGGCGAGGTGACGCGGCCGGTGCTGGGCAGCGATGTCGCCGCCGGAGAACGTCCACAGGTGGTCGTGCCTGCCGGGACATGGCAGGCGACCGTGCCACTGGGCGCGTGGAGCCTGCTCGGCACCGTGGTGGTGCCGCCTTATGCCGACGACTGCGTGGAGTTCGCGGATCCGGCGACGCTGGCCGCCCGGTTCCCGGACGCCGCCGACGACCTGGCCGCACTGAGCGGCTGAACGAAAGCCCTGGTCAGGGACCGTCGACGCCGGGCGTCCAGCTTTCCGGGTCGCCGCTTTCGGTGAGCACCGGCTGCCATTCGGCGAAGCCCTCGGGCGCGTCGGCGTGCCACGGGAAGTATCCCTCCGGCGTCGCGACGATCATCTGCAGCGCCGGGAAGTCGCCGTCCGGGTAGACGAGGAACGCGGACCCGAAGTACTCCGGGTAGTGACCTTTCGCCACGCGTTCGAAGATCACCGGCGCGCCGTCGAAGAAATCGTCGTAGCGTTTGCCGACCTCGAAGATCTCGCCGTTGGCGGACCGGTCGACGTACGCGTCGAGCAGCACCGGGGCCATGTGGTCGGGCAGGCCGATCACGACGGCCTCGGGCACGTTGTGCAACGCCCACGCGCACGCGGTGAAGCAGTAGCCGGCCCCTTGGTCGTCGGCGGGCACGGCGATGACCGCGTTCCCTCGTTCCCTCGCCTGGGTTTCGATCCAGGCGATGAGGCTCTGCTCTTGCTCGGTGAGGGCGGAGGTCGTCACGGCGGACATTCTGCCCCACCCGCGCGCCCGAGCCCAGTCCCCGCGCCGGTCATTTTCCCGCCGCCCCAAGGATTTTCGCGTTTTCCCTTGCGCGCCAACGGAAATCGGAACGAAAACGGCCGCGCCCCCGGGAGTGCCGGGGGCGCGGCCGTGTCGCGGGGATTGGATCAGTCCACCGCGGCCATGACCTCGTCGGACACGTCGAAGTTCGCGTAGACGTTCTGCACGTCGTCGCAGTCCTCGAGCGCGTCGATCAGCTTGAAGACCTTCTTCGCGCCGTCGACGTCGAGCGGCACGCTCACCGACGGCAGGAAGGTCAGCTCGGCCGATTCGTACTCGAACCCGGCCTCCTGCAGCGCCTTGCGCACCGGCACCAGGTCGCCGCCCTCGGAGACGATCTCGAAGCTCTCGTCGAGGTCGTTGACCTCCTCGGCGCCCGCGTCGAGGACCGCCATGAGGACGTCGTCCTCGGTCGCGTCCGCCTTGGGCATGATCACGACGCCCTTGCGGTTGAACATGTAGGCGACCGAGCCCGGGTCGGCGAGCGAGCCGTTGTTGCGCGTGAGCGCGGTCCGGACCTCCATCGCGGCGCGGTTCTTGTTGTCGGTCAGGCACTCGATCAGCACCGCCACGCCGTTCGGGCCGTAGCCCTCGTACGTGATGTTCTGCCAGTCGGCGCCGCCCGCTTCCTCGCCGGCGCCGCGCTTGCGCGCGCGTTCGATGTTGTCCTGCGGGACGGAGTTCTTCTTCGCCTTCTGGATCGCGTCGTACAGCGTGGGGTTGCCGTCCGGGTCCCCTCCCCCGGTCCCGGTGCGGGCGGCGACCTCGATGTTCTTGATCAGCCGCGCGAAGAGCTTGCCCCGCTTGGCGTCGAGGTTCGCCTTCTTGTGCTTCGTCGTGGCCCACTTGGAGTGGCCGCTCATCTTTCCTCCATCTGTTCCCGCGGCCGCGTGCCTCCCGGCGCGGCCGCCGCAATCCTTTGCTCAGGCTTTCCGCACGAGCTCGACGAACAGCCGGTGCACGCGCTCGTCCCGGGTGATTTCCGGGTGGAACGCCGTGGCCACCACCGCCCCCTGCCGGACGGCGACGATCCTATCCGCCCTCGGCCCGTCCGGCGGGTCCTCCGGGTCGGGCACGGTGGCCAGCACCTCGACGCCGTCTCCCGCCTTCTCCACCCACGGGGCCCGGATGAACACCGCGTGCAGCGGCCCGCCGAGCACGCCGGCGAACGGGAGGTCGGCTTCGAAGGAGTCGACCTGCCTGCCGAACGCGTTGCGCCGCACGACCACGTCGAGGCCGCCGAGCTGCTGCTGGTCCGGGCGCCCGTCGAGCACCTGGCGGGCCAGCAGGATCATCCCGGCGCACGAGCCGAAGGCGGGCAGGCCGCCCGCGATCGCCTCGCGCAGCGGTTCGAGCAGCTCGAAGGTCTCGAGCAGCCGCGACATCGTGGTGGACTCCCCGCCGGGCAGCACCAGGCCGTCTATTTCGGACAGCTCGGCGGGGCGGCGCACCGGAACCGCGCGGGCGCCCGCGCTTTCCAGCATCGCGACGTGCTCGCGCACGGCGCCTTGCAGGGCGAGCACGCCGACCGCCGGCCGTGCTCCCGTAGCTGTCGCCACCCGACCTCCCGTGAGACGTTCGCACCAGCTTAGGGGGACCGCCCGAAGCGCAACCGGGCAGGTCAGGCGGGCAGCACCGGGGCCGCCGCCCACCCGGAGGACGCTCCGGCGGCCGGTCCCGCGCCGGCGTGAAGTGGACTGCTGAAATCTGTCGCCAGTGGCCACCTCGAAGGTGGTCTCCACCGGCACCGGTCCAGTGTGCCGTTCCCGGCCTAGACCTGTTCTTCCATGGTAGGCCGATCCGGAAGCCCCAGGTCAACGCATCCCGGAGGAAAAGTGACCGAGCCCAAGTGGATCTTTCCGCGCGCAGAGTGGCCTTCTGAGATACCCGGGCAATGGCCTGCCTCAGCGGTCCACCGCCGCCTTACGCTGGAGGGCAAGAAAGCTTCCGCTCCCCCGAGAAAGGCCCGAAGGTGTCGCAGCAGCAGAACGCCGAACCCCAGACCGTCACCGGCACCGCCAAGGTGAAGCGCGGCATGGCGGAGATGCTCAAGGGCGGCGTCATCATGGACGTCGTCACCGCCGACCAGGCCAAGATCGCCGAGGACGCGGGCGCGGTCGCCGTCATGGCGCTGGAGCGCGTCCCCGCGGACATCCGCGCCCAGGGCGGTGTCGCCCGGATGAGCGACCCGGACCTGATCGACGGCATCATCGAAGCGGTGTCGATCCCGGTGATGGCGAAGGCGCGGATCGGCCACTTCGTCGAGGCGCAGGTGCTGCAGTCGCTCGGCGTCGACTACATCGACGAGTCCGAGGTGCTCACCCCCGCCGACTACGCGAACCACATCGACAAGTGGGCGTTCACCGTCCCGTTCGTGTGCGGCGCGACCAACCTCGGCGAGGCACTGCGCCGGATCACCGAGGGCGCGGCGATGATCCGTTCGAAGGGCGAGGCCGGCACCGGCGACGTCTCCAACGCGACCACGCACATGCGCAAGATCCGCGGCGAGATCCGCCGCCTGCAGAACCTGCCCGAGGACGAACTGTTCGTCGCGGCCAAGGAACTGCAGGCGCCGTACGAGCTGGTCCGCGAGGTGGCCGAGGCGGGCAAGCTGCCGGTCGTGCTGTTCACCGCGGGCGGCATCGCGACCCCGGCCGACGCGGCGATGATGATGCAGCTGGGCGCGGAGGGCGTGTTCGTGGGTTCGGGCATCTTCAAGTCCGGGAACCCGGCGCAGCGCGCGGAGGCGATCGTGAAGGCGACGACGTTCCACGACGACCCGGACGTGCTGGCGAAGGTGTCGCGCGGACTCGGCGAGGCGATGGTGGGGATCAACGTCGAGGACGTGCCGGAGCCGCACCGTCTCGCTGAGCGCGGCTGGTGATGGTTCGGCGTTTAGTCTGATTCAGCTTCTACTGCGAACGGCGAGGGCATGGTGCCCTCGCCGTTCGCGTTGAACCGGCCGGTTCGCCGAGTGTCTATTGTGGACCATCGCGGCAAAGACCGGCCTCGATCGACGGGGTCCGCTCCCCCTGGCTCGACCCGCCGGTCGCGTTCTTCACTGGCCTCGCCCCGGCCGGCGGCTCAGCTGTCCGCCGACTCGGAGGCAACGGCGTCCCATCCGGCCATCGCACAGGTGATCACCGCTTCCAGTTCGGCGCGGTCGGCGCCGTCGCGGGCTTGTACGGAGAGGCCTTGCACCACCGTCGTGTAGTAGCGAGCGGCGGCGTCCAGGCCGGTCTCCGACAGGGCGAGATCGCCGTCGGCGACACCGCGCGCTAGCCGGTCCCTGACGGCCGTGAACTGCGAGCGCCGGATGTCGGCCAGGAATTCGCGGACAGCGTGGTTCTCCACCGCTCCAGTGGGTGCGGCGAGGATCAGCATGCAGTAGTGCGGCGCGTCGGAGAGAGTGATCTGGTCCGCGGTGGCCCGCAGCATGGCGTGGATCGCGGCGCGGGCGGTCAGGTGCTCGACCAGGGCGCGCCTGGGCGGTCCGCCGTATGTCGTGCCGTAGAGCTCCATGACCTGGCGGAACAGGTCCGCTTTGCTGCCGAAGCAGGCATAGATGCTGGCCGAGGCGACCCCGGTCGCCTCGGCCAGGTCGCTGAGCGAGGTGCCCTCGTAGCCCCGTTCCCAGAACAGATCGAGCGCTTGCCGCAGGGCGGTGCCGGGGTCGAACGTGCGCGGCCGGCCGCGAGTGGTCATCCGGATGCGCCTCCGTAATTGTTTGTCGGTCGACCAAGTTTATGTTGACCCGCCGGAACGGCCGTGACAAGGTTTGTTTATCGATCGACAAACAAATCGAAGGGGCAGCCATGGCCATGACTCTCGAGGACGCCGCCGTGCTGGTGACCGGAGCGAACCGCGGCATCGGCAAAGCGCTCGCCGAGGAAGCTCTCGCGCGAGGCGCCAGAAAGGTCTACGCGGGCACCCGGCAACCCTTGAGCCACCCCGATCCGCGGGTGAGACCTGTCCTCTTGGACGTCACCGACCCCGCGCAGATCCGGGCGGCCGCCGGCGAGGTCGAGGCGCTCGACATCCTGATCAACAACGCCGGCGTCATGCTGCCCGACGCCCCGTTCGACCCCGCGGTGCTCGACCGTCACCTCGCGGTGAACCTCTACGGCTCCAACGCCGTGACCCAGGCCTTCCTGCCCGCGCTGATCAGCTCGCGCGGGGCAGTCGTCAACCTTTTGTCCTGCGTCGCGCTAGCCCCGTTGCCGATGTTCACGTCGTACTCGGTCTCGAAGGCGGCGGCGTTCTCCTTGACCAAAACCCTTCGCGCCGCGCACGCGGAACAGGGCGTCAGGTTCCATGCCGTGCTCGCCGGCCCGGTCGACACTGACATGACACGGGAACTCCCCGTCCCCAAAGCTTCGCCGGAAGCGACGGCGCGAGCCGTCTTCGATGCGGTGGAGAAGGGGGACGAGGACATTTTCCCCGATCCCGCAACGACTTTCCTGACGGAAGCCTGGGCCGCCGGCGCCGACAAGATCCTCGAACGCCAGTTCGCGCAGCTCGTGCCGGCGAGGGCCGCCCGGCCCTGAGCCGCCGGGACGGCGGCGATCCCGCGCCGCAACCGTCGCCGTCCCCGTGCCCCGCTTTCGACGACCTGGCAAGGAGAACAAGGACATGCCGAGCAAGGAATGGTCCGAGTTGCGCGAGACGTTCGCGGCGTGCGCGCCCAAGGCCGTCGCCGCGGCCACGGCGGCCGTCACCGCGATCGACCCGGGCATCGACCTGGGCGGCGCCGACCGGTTCCACGGCCTCGCCAAGGAGCCGACCGACGTCACTTACGAAGAGGTCACCGCGGCGGGCTTGCCCGCGCTCTGGGCGAACCCGCTGGGCAGCGACAACGGGTGCGTGCTGGTCTATTTCCACGGCGGTGGCTTCGTCAGCGGCTCGAAGGACAGCTACCGGAAAATCGCCGCGCATCTGGCCAAGGCGGCCGGCGTCCGCACTTTGATCCCGGACTACCGGCTGGCGCCGGCGAACCCGTTCCCCGCGCAACTCGAGGACGCGCGCTCGCTGTATGACTGGCTGCTCGCCCAGGGCTGCCCGCCGTCGAAGATCGCGTTCGCCGGCGACTCGGCCGGCGGCAACATCGCCACCAGCGCGGCGCTCGCGCTCCACCAGGACGGCGCGGTCCCGCTCGCGGCGATCGTCGCGTTCTCGCCGTGGTACGACATGGAGGCGAACGGGCCGACGTTCGACTCCAACGCGGACGTCGACGTGGCGATCTCCCGGCAGTTGGTGCACGCCTTCGCGCCGCTGTTCCTCGGCGGGCAGTCCCCGGCCCATCCACTGGCCAATCCGACGCACGCCGATCTGGCCGGGCTTCCTCCGCTGTTGCTGACCTGCGGCGGCGACGAGACGCTGCGCGACAGCGTGGAGCGGTTCGCCGCGAAGGCCGAACAGGCCGGCGTCGAGGTCGCCTTGCACGTTACGGACGGCATGCCGCACGTCTACCAGCTGCTGGCCGGACGGATGCCCGAAGCCGACGCCAGCATCGCCGCGGCAGGCAAGTGGCTGCGCGGCAAACTCGGCGACTGAACAGGTCCCCCGTCATGCGATTCGCGATCTCCATCCCGCAAACCGTCGCCGGCGGCTCGTTCGATCCGGCCGCGACGGACGCCTTCCTGGCGCACGCCGAAGAACTCGGGTTCGAGAGCGCCTGGACCGGCGAGCAAGTGCTCGGCACGCAGCCCCTGCTCAGTCCGCTGGAGACGCTGGCCTACGCGGCGGCTCGCACCCGGCGGATCCGGTTGGGGTGCGCGATGCTGGCCAATCCCCTGCACAATCCGGTGCACCTGGCCAAAACCATCGCGAGCGTGGACCAGCTCAGCCAGGGCCGCCTCGAGATCGGGCTGGTCACCGGCGGCCCGGGCCGCATGTTCTCCGCGTTCGGCGTCGACCAGTCCGGCTACGTGGCCCGGTTCGGCGAAGGGCTGCGGCTGATGCGACAGCTGTGGACCCTGCCGCGCGTCGATTTCGACGGCCGGTTCTGGCAGTTGCGCGACGCCGCGATGGAACCCAAACCAGTCCAGCGACCGCATCCGCCGATCTGGTTCGGCGGCATCCACCCCCACGCGCTGGCCCGTGCCGTCCGGTTCGCGCACGGCTTCATCGGAGCCGGATCGTCCGCCACCGCGGCGTTCGCCCGGCACGCCGGGATCGCCGGGGAACAGCTTCGCCGGCAACGACGCGACCCCGGCAGTTTCACTCTCGCCAAGCGGGTCTACATCGCCGTCGACAACGACCGCGACAAGGCCCGCCAGCGGATCGCCGACGCCCTCGAACACCGGTACGGCTACTTCGGGATGACCGGCCTCGCCGCCGTCCCGGTCGCCGGCACGGTCGACGACTGCGCGGCCGGCCTGCGCGAGGTCGTCGCGGCCGGAGCGCAGATGATCCTGCTCAACCCGCTCTTCGACGAGGTCGGCCAGATGCACCGGCTCGCCGCCGAGGTGATCCCGAAGCTGGCTTAGAGGGCCTCTCGGACCGCGTCAACGGCGAGGATCAGCGAGGCGAAACACCAGACCATCGCATCGGACTTCACTCATCGTCTTCGTCGTCGGGAACCGGGTCGCCGATCCGGTGCAGATCGATCCACAAGGCCTGGACCGGCCGGGCTGAGCCGTTTCCGGTGACCGTCATGCGGTAGATGCCAGGGCCTTCGGGGAGGGTGTACGGGCCATGGGCGCCGCCGGTGATCTGGCTGATGAGCACGTCGTCGACGGGGAGTTCGATGGTGACGGCGCCGAGCACGCCCAGGCCCTCCGGGGCGGTGGCGGTGGTGAAATGGAGGGTGACCGGGCCGACGGTCTGGCCGGTGCGCAGATAAGCCGCGTACTCGGTCGCGACCACGACTGCGGCGGGGTCGGCGGACGCCGGGAAATCCAAGACCTCGAATTGGCTGCCGAAGACGGCGATCATCCCGTAGTCGGGATACACCTCGAGGGACCCGAGCAGTGGTGTCATGAGGAGAATTGTGCCCGCGCACGTCCCCGCCAGGACCAAGCGCAGACGGCGAGGGCATCGTCCCCTCGCCGTCTGCGCGACGCCTCGCGAATCATTCGCTGTGCCGCCCCCTGGCATAGCTGTACGACTCCAGCACCACCCGCCACACGACCTCGATCTCCTCCCGGTCCCGAGGTCCGTACACGAGCTGCGTGTTCTGGATCGGGTGCGGCACGCCCCAACCAGCCTCGGTCACCAGTTTCTTCGCGATCGGCGGGAGCGTCATGTGCAGGCTGCCGTCCTGCTGCGGGTGCAGGTGGGCGAATTCGCGGCTGTGCTTGATGAACGCGTCGTCGGGGCCGGTGCCGAATTCCGGGGCCAGGTGGATCGCCCTTGCCTCCGGGTAGGGCACGTGCGTCGGCGCCAGGTAGACGCCTGCCAGCGAGCGCATCCGCTGCCACAGTTCTTCCTGCAGCGTCGTCGGAGCGATCTGGTTGAGCTGGCCGTGCGGGATCGGGCCGCGGGTGCGCGGGGCGGGGCCGGGGCGGTCGGGGATGTCGAACATGGTTCCTCCAGAGTGAGTGGTTCAGACCGGCCGGGTGCGCTGGTAGCGCCTGCCGTGGTAGACGAGGGGGTCGCCGGGCCGGGTGGTGGCCGCGCGGACTTCGCCCAGCAGGAGGCCGTGGTCGCCGGCGTCGACGGTGTCCCGGCGGCGGCACTCGATGGCGGCCAGTGCGTCCGGGTGCAGGAGGGTGCCTTCCTCGCCCGGTTCGAAGCCGGTGCCGCCGAATCGGTCGGCTCCGGGCGTCGCGAACAGCGCGGCCAGTTCGGTTTGTTCCGCGGCCAGGACGTTCACGCCGAATCGCGAGCAGCGCGAGAAAACGTCGTAGGAGCTTGACGTTTTCGCCTGGCAGACGAGCAGCAACGGCGGGCGCATCGACACTGAGGTCACCGAGGTCGCGGCGTATCCGCGCGGCGTGCCGTCGTCGTCGAGCGCGGTCACCACGCACACTCCGCCGGCCAGTGCCGACATCGCGTCCTTGAACTCGTCGAGCAGCGCCGCGGTCATCGGGCATCACCTGCCGGGGCGGGGACGGCGGCGGGCTTGAGCCATTCGCCGTCCGGGGCGCCGAAGCCGTGTTCCCGGCGGAAAACCGTGCGGCCCCTTCGGATCGTGCGCGCGACGCGGCCGGTGAACATCCAGCCGGCGTAGGCTGTCCAGCCGCATTTCGCCTGGACGTCGCCGGGGCCGAACGACCAGTTCTCCGCCGGGTCGAACAGCACGAGGTCGGCGTCGAGGCCGGGGGCGATCGCGCCCTTGCGGTCGGCGACCCCGAACAACCGGGCGGGTTCGGCGGCCAGTACGCGAGTCACGATCGGCAGCAGTTCGTCCGGCGTGGCGTCCGGGGCCTGGCGGCACAGGCCGGTGTACAGGGCGGGGAAGAGTTCCTGCACGCCGGGCAGCCCGGGCGGGGCGTCGGGAGCCGCGACCGTCTTGTCCGCGAAAGCGTGCGGCGCGTGGTCACTGCCCACAGTGGACACTTCGCCGCGGAACACCGCGTCCCACAACCGGTCTTGGTCGGCCTGCTCCCGGATGGCGGGGCTGAGCCGGATGCGCGAACCGCAGCGAGCGGTGTCGGCCGCGGTGAAGGACAGGTGGTGCCCGGTGGCCTCCCAGGTGACCGGCAGCCCGGCCGCGCCCGCCGCGGTGAGCAGGTCGGCCTCCTCCCGGCTGGACACGTGCAGCACGTGCGCCGCGGTGCCGTGCCGGCGCGCCAGCTCGATCAGCTTGGCCACGGCGACGATCCCGCCCGAGCGCGGCCGGTACCGTTCGTAGTCGCGGTAGGTCTCCGGGGCGCCCTGCCACTGGTCGAGCAGCGCGAAGACGTCGTCGTCCTCGGCGTGGAAGAGCAGCCGCAGGCCCTGCCGTTTCGCGACGGCGAACAGGTCGTCGAGCCGTCCGGGGTCGCGCAGCACGTGCGGTGCGGTGTGGTGCCCGGTGAGGAACGCCTTCGCGGTCATCGCCTCGGCCGGTTCGAACGCCTCCAGCGTTTCGACGGCCTCCGGGTCGACGCCGGCGTGGAAGCGGTAGTCGACCAGGCTGGTGCCGCGGATTTCCGCGTCCTTGGCCCGCGCGTCGGCCGGCGTGAACGTCGCCGGGCGGGTGTTGGGCATGTCGAACACCGTCGTGACGCCTCCCGCCACGGCGGCGCGCGACGCGTGCGCCCAGTCCTCCTTGTCGGTCAGGCCCGGCGTGCGGAAGTGCACGTGGGAATCGATCAGGCCGGGCAGGACGTGCCGCCCGGCGGCGTCGATCTCCTCGGCTCCGGACACGGTGCTCCCGGCGGGGAGCACGTCGGCGACCTTCCCGTCGGCGACGGCGATGTCGGCGACGCGGACGCCTTCGGGTCCGGTCACCCGGCCGCCCCGGACGACGAGGTCGCAGTTCTTCACGCGGCCCATGGCAAACTCACCAGCTCTCGGCTCAGGTCGTTGGTCGGGCCCATCAGCGCGACGGCGCGGGCGTCGCGGGCCATCCGGTTGATCGGGTTCGTCACCACGTATCCGGCGCTGCCGAGCAGCCGGGCGATCGCGGCGACGACTTCCTCTGCCGTCTGCGAGGCATGGATTTTGCTGTGCAGCGTCACTTCGCCGGGGTCGGCTCCGTCGCGGCGTCCGGCCCGTTCGACCAGCGCGCGGGCGGATTCCACCTGCCCGCGCAGGTCCACCAGCCGGTGCCGGACGGCCTGCAGACCGAGCAGGGATTTCCGTTGTGCCGCTTGGAAACCGAGGTCCCAAGCGGCTTCGGCGATCCCGGCCGAGACCGCGCCGAGGGTCGCCCCGGACTGCCTGACTCCCGCGATGATCGTGCTCGCGGTGTCGCGCGGCCCGAGCAGCGCTTCCGGCCCGAGACGGCAGTCCTTGAGTTCCACGAACCCGGTCGCCGAGGCGCGCATGCCGACCAGGTCCAGGCTCAGGTCCGGTTCGATGCCCGGGTTGTCGGCGGGCACCAGGAAAAAGCTCTGCCCGCCGGATCCGTACGCGGCATCGTCGGACTCCCCCACCGGAGTGCTCTGCGCGAGCACCAGATAGACGTCGGTGATCCCGGCGCCGGTGGTGAAAGCCTTGCCGCCGCTGACTGTCCAGCTGCCGTCAGGCATTTCGTCGGCGACGGTCGAGAGGTTCTTCTTCGCCGCGCCGGCCCCGGACTCGCTCCACGCGGACGCGGCCAGCCACTCGCCGGAAGCGAGTTTCGGCAGCAGTTCCTCGCGCTGGGCGTCGCTGCCCCATTCGGCGATCCGGCTGCACACGGCCATGTGCTGGAACGCGATGATCGCGGTGGACGGGTCGTGCCGCGCGATCCGCGCGATCATCCGGTTGCCTTCGAGGGCGTCCGCCCCGGCTCCGCCGTACCGGCGCGGGACGACGAGGCCGGGCAACGGCGAGTCCCGCAGCGCGGCCAGCACCTCGGGGGCCGGGCGGCCGGCTTCGTCGGCCGCCGCGGCGTGCTCCGCGAGGACGTCGACCAGTTCGTCGACGCCGAGGCGGACGGGGGTGGTCAGGTCGACAGCAGACACGAATCCTCCTTCAGGGCATGGGGATCGAACGAATCGATGGTCACCGCGCCGGTGAACGACACCGCCTTTTCCGGGACGCTGACCCAGGACAGCTCGCTGTCCCGGTCGTGGCCGGACACCGCGGCGTCCGAAGTGGTGCAGCCACCGGCAGTGCGGATCCGCAGCGACGCGGTGCGCCGCGTCTCGCCTCCAGCAAGCTGGAACGGGATGGTGCCGCGGATTCGGCGGGCCGCGCCGAGACAGACGGCACCGGTCAGCGCGAGCGTCGGATGCCAGGACGGCACGGAGACCGCACGCGCAGCCAGTCCGTTCTCGCCGTCCGGCAGGACCGCGGCCACCTTCGGGAACGCGCCGTCGACGGGATAGCCGTACTGCCGCGCGGCCGAGCGTCGGATCGCGCTCATAGTGCGGAACAGCGGCTGCCCCGCGGCGAAGAGCTCCTCCGGGGTGTCGACGCCGAGGTCGTGGCCGGACAGGAACAGGTACGGGTTCCCGACCGAGACCGCGGAGACCCGGATCGCGCCGTCGTCGAAGGGCAGGTCCGTGGTGGTCTCGCCGAACGGCAGCAGCTCCCCGAGCGGCACCGCGGGGTGGTTGAGGAAGTGCGCGGTGAACGTCGTCCGGTCGCGGACGCATTCGTCGACCTCGCACACCACGTGGTCGTCGTTGTTGAGCACGCGCACCCGGACGCGGTGTCCGGGCGCGAGCCTGCCGATCCAGCCGAGCCTGCTGGCGACGACCACCGACGAGAGCACCGAATGCCCGCAGCTGCCGCGGAAGTCGAACCGCGCCGGGTCGCCGGGAATGACCTGCACGAACCGGTAGTCGAGATCGAACAGCGGATGCTCGGAGACCGACACGAGCGCGATCTTCGTGACCGCGGCGAGGCCGTGCTCGGCGAGCCAGGCGACGCCGTCGGACAGCGCGCCGGCGAGCGCTTCCTCGGACGTCGGCAGCCGCTCGGCGGGCAGCACCAGCGTGGAACTCGGGCTGCCGTGGGCATGGGCGATGTGGGCGAGCATCAGGCCGCGCTCCTTTCCCTGGCGCCGCCGGCCACCAGCTGTTCGCTCCAGATCCGGTGGATGAGCAGCGACCAGATGGCCAGCGCCGATTCGTCGTTCGGCCGGGCGGCCTGCGCGTCGAACAGCCCGGCCACGGCCTTCGGATCGAGCTGCCCGCGGTCGGCGAGCGAAGGGCCGGAAAGCAGGTCGCGGGCATAGCTGTGCAGCGGCTGCCCGGCCGCGAGCATCGAGGTGATCGGCAGCGTGAACGGCTGTTTCGGCCGCTCCAGCACCGAATCCGGCACGAGGCCCCTGGCTGCCGCGTACAGCGCGCGCTTCACCTCCTGGCCGCGCACGCGCTGCTCGGCGGGCAGCCTCCGGGCCAGGCGAGTCACCGAGCGCTGGCAGAACGGCAGCCGCACCTCGACCGAATGCGCCATGCTCAGGTGGTCGACGCGGCGCAAGTGATAGGCGGGCAGGCGTTCGTCCACTTCGAACTCGGTGATCGCCGACAGCCGGTCCGGCCCGGCGCCGCGCAGCCGCCGCGTGATCCGGTCGGCCTCGGTTCCGTTGCGCCGCAACAGGTCCCGGTATTCGTCGGTGTACAGCCGGTTCCGCAGCGCGGCGGGCACTGCCGCGAGTGCTTCGACGTATCCGTTCGGCCAGTCCTCGGCCCCGGCCACCGCGTCGCTGATCCGGCGGTAGCCGCCGAAGATCTCGTCCGCGGCGTCGCCGGAGAGCGTCACCTTGAACCCGGCGTCGTGCACGCCCTGGAACAACAAGTAGGTGCTCAGCGTGATCGGGTCGGCGTTGGGCTGGCCGAGGTGCCACACGACTTCGCCGAGCAGGTCCGGGAACGTCGCCGGGTCCGCTTCGATCTGGTGATACGTCGCGCCGCTGCGGGCGGCGACCTCGCGGGCGTAGGCCTTCTCGTCGAACGGCCAGTCCCCGGTGTAGGCGATGTTGAACGCGTGCACGTGCGGGACCTTCTCCGCCAGCAACGCCGTCACCAGGCTGGAATCGAGCCCGCCGCTGGTGATCGTCGAGATCGGGACGTCGGCCAGCGCGAGCCGGTGGGTTTCGGCGCGCAGGGTGTCCCGCACGCGGCCGCCCGCCGCGGCGAGGTCGCCCTCCTCGACCGGGAACGCGCTTTCCGCGCGCCGCGAGATCTTCAGCCCGCCCGAGCGCGTGTAGACGGCGGTGGCCGCCCGCGGCAGCACCCGGACGCGGTCGAACATCGTCCGCTCCCCGAAGGGCGTTTTCGTGGTGAGGTAGCTGTCGAGCCCCTCGTCCCGCTGGTCCCACCCGACACCGGGGACGCTCAGCAGGGCTGGCAGCTCCGAGGAGAAATACAGCTCCCGGCGTTCCGGGTTTTCGTGGTGGTACAGCGGTTTCATGCCCGAGTCGTCGGTCACGAGCACGAGCTTCGGCTCGGCACGCAGGTCCAGCACCGCGATGGCGTACATCCCGTCGAGGTGGTCGACGAAGTCCAGGCCGTACTTGTGGTACAGCGCCGGGAGCACGTTGCCGTCGCAGTGGTCGTGGAAGACGTAGCCCGCCGCGTGCAGGTCGCGGCGAAGCACGTCGTGGTTGTAGATCTCGCCGTTGAAGACGACCTGGATCTCGCGGCCGAGCCGGTAGGGCTGTTCGCCGCCGTCGAGGTCCACAATGGCCAGCCGGTTGTTGCCCAGCGCCCAGCCTTCGCCGGCCGCGCTGAACCGGGCATCCGGGCCGCCGTGCCGCTGCAGCGCCGAAACCGCGCGCAGATGGTGGTGCGCGAGGCTCCCGCCCAAGTGTCCGTATATCCGGCACATGACGACTACTTCACCTCCGCGGAAACGCCCGCACGGGCGTAGAGGACAGGGTCGAACGGCGTCGGGCCGCCGCACGTGGCGAACCGCTGCGCGGCCGACTCCGGATTGCGCGTGCCGTGCGGCACGCCGGGAGCGGCGAACAGGACGTCGCCGGGAGAGACGTCGTGCCAGCGGTCGATCAGGTACATCTGGCCGTCGCCCTCGAAAGCGATGAAAGCCTCTTCGCTCTCCGGGTGGTGATGGACGTTGAAGGTCTGGCCCGGGTCCTGGATCCCGCAGTGCAGGCACAGCCGCGCGCTGCCGGTTCCGGGCCAGAAAAGGAAATTCATGACGGCGGTCTTCTCGTCGGCGGCGATCTCGCCGGTGCCGCTGAAGCCGTGCAACTGCGTCTCGGTGTTCCACAGTTCGTTTTCCAGCCGCGGAGCGGAGCCGGTGGGTTCGTTGCCCGCCAAGCGGGTTCGCCATACATACGCGGTCAAGCCGTCGTCGCCTGCCTCGAGTTCGAGCGTCCGCCCGGTCGGCGAGTGCAGGGCGGAACCGCGGGCGATTTCCGTGCGGTGGCCGGTGACGTCGCCGTGGCCGGAGCCCGCGAAGACGACCGCGACGTTCTCTTCCTCCAGCGCCCAGCCGAGGCGCCACGCCTTCCCCGGCGCGACCTCCACGACGAGCAAGGTCACCTGCTGCGCCCCCATGGCCGGGCCCACGGGCTCGGCGACGCGGCCCCAGTCGAACGGCGAGAAGACGAAGTCCGCCGCGCGGACGATCGTTCCCTGAATCTGGTCGACAAGCATCCTATGTCCCATCAGGTTGCCGATAATTCCCCATTGACGGAAGCTGAATTGATCAACGCGATTCGATTCCGCGTTTCGCTTCCGGTGGCGACCGTACTGCCGACCGCAGCGCGCCGCAAAGCCGTCAACGGGCCGGTCGAATCGGCGCAAATTACGCAGCAGTCATTGACTGTATCGATCCAGTAAATTTCCCGCTCCGCCGAATGCCGCAACCGCGGCGTCCACTAGTGCCCGGAGGGCAATCGAAAAGTCGGCGCAGATTTTCCTGTGAGCGTCGCCACAGTTTGAAGCGGCGAAACATTGGCATTGCCATCACGACTTCGCGAACTCCCGTGCGATATAAGCGAAAAAGTCAACCACTGACCACATAAGACAGTCGGAATTTACCTTGAAGACGAC
The DNA here is from genome assembly GCF_055633655.1 of Amycolatopsis sp. NPDC114503. NCBI lineage: Bacteria > Bacillati > Actinomycetota > Actinomycetes > Pseudonocardiales > Pseudonocardiaceae > Amycolatopsis > Amycolatopsis sp. NPDC114503. Next base: position 22,457 of record NZ_JBVKDT010000023.1, read on the forward strand.
GTGACGCCGAGAGCGGAGCCAACACTTTCCGACATGGCGGAACATGATCGACAAGGGAACTCGCGGAGCGCCGGAGACCGTCTTTTCGGCATGAAAAAGAGGCGACCATCCTTGAGATGATCGCCTCCGGGAACGGAAATGGAACTATTCCGGAATAGCGTTCAGCGCGGTGTCGACAACCTGGCCCAGCAACGTCTTGTCGCGGCAGACCGCACTCATCACGCGCAGCCCCTGAATCATCGTCACCAGGAAATTCGACAACGCCGGGATATCGGCTCCGGGCGGCAGCTCGCCCATGCTGCGGGCCAGGTGCAGCGTTCCGTAGAAGGAATCCTGCAGCGCGGCGATCGCGTCGCACACGATCCGGTTGGCCGCGTCGTCGTGCGGCACGCGCTCGGTGATCGCCATGACGAGCAGGCACCCCGGCCGGCCGGGCTCCTTCATCGCGTCGTCGATCCGGCCGAGCAGCAGGTCGCGCATCACCTGCCGGATCGGCACCCGCTGCATCAGCGATTCCCGGGTGGCGTCGGTGGTCTGCCGGACGTACCGCTGCAGCGCTCGTTCGTAGAGGCCGTGCTTGCTGTCGAACGCGGCGTAGAGCGAACCGCGGCCGAGCCCGGTCGCCTCGGCGAGGTCCTGGATCGAGGTGGCTTCGTAGCCCTTGCGCCAGAAGACCTCCATGGCCTTCTGGATCACCTCGTCGGTGTCGAACTCGCGAACTCGGGGCATGCCTCCAGGGTAAGGAAGCTGGAACGACAGGTCAACAATAGAGCGCGCTATCTGGACTGATCAGTCAACTATAAGCACCTCAAATTTCTTCTTTTGCTTGCCGCACAAGGTATCGAGCGCTTCAGGATGGTCCCGATACTCGGATATTATTTGCCGATCGTTCCAGATTTGGTACCGTCGAGGCGACCGCCGGATGCGGTCCGTGTGCGACCGGTCCCGGTGCGCACCCTCCTGTGGCCGGCGGCACCGAAGAAGACAACCGCACTCGCCAGACAAGGAGAGTTCTCATGCCTCACGTGCAGCGCCGGTCGTCCGTCAGCGACGAATTGGCCTGGCAGATCGTCCGCGCCGCCGACGAGGCCGCGAAGGCGACCGACAAGCGGTTCGCCCTCGCGGTGGTGGACGAAGGCGGCAACCTGAAGGCGTTCCTGCGCCAGGACGGCGCGAAGCTCAACGCCGTGCAGGTCGCGCAGGACAAGGCCTACACCGCGGCGTCCTCGGCGATGCCGACGGAGAAGTGGTCCGAGGTGCTCGACGCCGACCCGGTGCTGCGGACCGCCGCGCCCACGGCGATCGACCGCCTGGTCGGCATGGGCGGCGGCCTCCCGATCGTGGTCGGCGGCGAGCTGGTCGGCGCGATCGGCGTCTCCGGCGCGCATTGGACCGACGACGTCAAGATCGCCGAGGCCGGCCTGTCGGCGCTCGAGTCCTGATCATCGCCCGAACCCTCCGGGAGTAACGATGCCCATCGCCCTGTTCGTGCTCGGGCTGACGGTGTTCAGCCTGGGCACGACCGAGTTCATGATCGCCGGCCTGCTGCCGGAGCTGTCCGGCGCGTTCGGCGTCTCCCTGCCGCAGGCCGGGCTGCTCATCTCGCTGTTCGCGGTCGGCGTCGTCATCGGCGCTCCGCTGATCACCGCCGCGACGACCAAGGTGCCGCGCAAAACGGCGCTGGTCGCGCTGCTCGCGGTGTTCATCGCGGGCGAGGTGCTCGCCGCCGCCGCGCCGTCGTTCGGCGTGCTGATGGCCGCCCGCGTGGTCACCGCCGTCGCGCACGGCTCGTTCTTCGGCATCGGCGCGGTGGTGGCCTCGAACCTGGTCGAACCGGGCAAGCGCGCCCGGGCCATCGCGATCATGTTCGGCGGCCTGACCATCGCCACCATCGCCGGGGTTCCGCTCGGCACGTTCGTCGGCCAGCACTTCGGCTGGCGCGCGACGTTCCTCGCGGTCGCGATCCTCGGCGTGATCGACCTGGTCGGCGTCCTCGCGCTGGTGCCGCACCAGCCGCGGGCGGGCCACCTCGGCCTGCGGCACGAACTGGCCGCGTTCCGCAATCCCAAGGTGTGGCTGGCGCTGGGCACCACCACGCTCAGCCAGGCGGCGCTCTACACCGCCTACACCTACATCGCGCCGTTGCTGACCGACCTCACCGGGTTCTCCGCCGGGATGGTGCCTTTGCTGCTGGCGCTGTTCGGTGTCGGCACGTTCCTCGGCAGCGTGCTCGGCGGCAAGCTCGCCGACCGCTCGCTGATGGGCACGCTGTGCGCGGGCCTGCTGCTGCTCGCGGTGATGCTCGGCGTGTTTTCCCTTACCGCGCACAGCAAACCGGCCATGGTCGTGACGCTGTTCCTGTTCGGGATCGGCAGCTTCCTGATCAACCCGGCGCTGCAGACCCGGGTGATGAACGAGACCGAAGGCGCGCCGACGCTGGCGAGCACGAGCAACATCTCGGCGTTCAACGTCGGCAACGCGCTCGGCCCGTGGCTCGGCGGCATCGGCCTCAGCGCGGGAGCCGGGCTGCTGTCGCCGAGCTGGATCGGCGCCGGGCTGGCCGTGGCGTCGCTGGCCGTCGCGCTCGCCGCGGCCGGCCTGGACCGCCGGACGGGAAAGGAGGTGAACGACGATGCCGGTCGTGCACGTGAACTGGTGGAAGGGAGCCGGTGAGGCCGAGCGCCGCCAGCTCGTCGAGGAAGTGACGGGCACCGTTTCGCGGCTCGCGAAGTGCCCCGAAACCGCGGTCACGGTCATCATCACCGACGTCGAAAAGGACCACTGGGGCCTCGGCGGGAAGCTCGCCGGAGACCTCTGAGCGGAGGCCGGGGCGGGCTTGCCGTCCCGGCCTCCCCTTCCGGGAGGAGCCATGAGCGGACGCGTGATCGGTCCGGAAGACCCGCGCTACGCGGACTTCACCGCCGGGATCAACCAGCGCTACACCGCGAAACCGGCGGCGGTGCACCTGCCGCGGACCGCCGACGAGGTCGCTTCAGCGGTCTCCGGCGCGAGCGGACGGCTCTCGATCCGCAGCGGCGGCCACTGCTTCGAGGATTTCGTCCACCACGAGGGGGTCGACGAAATCCTCGACCTCAGCGAACTGTCCGAAGTGGACTACACGGACGGCCTCTACTCGGTCGGAGCCGGGGCGCGGCTGCAAGATGTCTACGAGCGGCTGTACCGAGGCTGGGGCGTGACGATCCCCGGCGGGATCTGCTATTCGGTCGGCACGGGAGGACACGTCACAGGCGGCGGCTACGGCATGCTGTCGCGGCGGGACGGTCTCACCGTCGACCACTTGCACGGCGTCGAGGTCGTACTGGCCGACGGCCGGACGGTCGTGGCCACCCGCGATTCGTCCGGTCCGGAGGCCGATCTTTTCTGGGCGCACACTGGGGGTGGCGGCGGCTCGTTCGGCGTGGTGACACGGTTCCTGTTCCGTGCGCCGCTCGTCCGACCGCCGTCCGAAGTGCTCGTCGCGGCGTTGTCGGTGCCGTGGGCCGATCTCGACGAACGACGGTTCGCCCGCCTGCTCGGCGGTTACGCCCGCTGGCACCACGAGCACCGCGCGCCGGACTCGCCGGGCACGGCGCTGTCGAGCCTGCTGATGCTGAACCACCGCTGCAACGGGACAGTCGGCCTGGTCGCGCAAATCGACGCCGACGCCCCGGACGCGGAGCGGGTGCTCCATGAGTACCTTTCGCAGGTCCTCGGCGACCTCGCGACGACCGGGTTCGCGCGAGCCGGCGAGTTCGGCCCGATGCCCGGACTCGCCCCTCCGCGGCGACTCCCCTGGCTGCAGGCGACGCGGCTCCTCGGCACCAACACGCCGGTGCTCACCGACCCGACGCTGCGTGCCGAGCACAAGTCGGCCTATGTCCGGAGCACTCTGCCGGAATCGCAGCTGCGCACCGCCTACGAGTACCTGACCCGGCCGGACGTGACGAACCCGGAGACGATGCTGGTCGCGTTTTCCTACGGCGGCGCGATTTCGGCGGTCGCCCCGGCCGCGACCGCGGTGGCCCAGCGCGACAGCACGTTCAAGCTGCTGTACCAGGCCTTCTGGTCCACAGTGGACGCGGATGCGGCGAATATCGGGTGGGTGCGGGATTTTTACCGCTCGATGTACGCGGAGACCGGCGGAGTGCCGGTGCCGGGCGAGGTCGCCGACGGGTGCTATGTCAACTATCCGGACGCCGATCTGTCCGATCCGGACTGGAACACGTCCGGAGTTCCGTGGCATGACTTGTACTTCAAGGGTAATTACGCGCGGCTGCGGCGGGCGAAGACGCGGTGGGATCCGGGGGGCGTGTTCCGGCACCGGCAGTCGGTGCGGCCTGCCTAGCGCGGGGCGGACTTCGCGGCGAGGGCCGCGGCTAGCCGCATTCTGCCAGCGGGCGTTTTCCGGCACCGCCCGTCAGTCCCGGCCCGCCAAAATACCCGGCGAGAGCCGCGATGAGCCGCTCCCCGCCCTACCCTGCGGATGTGTCCCGGCGCCGCCCATCAGTCCGGCCGCCGAGCCCAGCCCGAACCGCCGCCCACGCCTCCCGGCACCGCCCCTCAGTCCAGCCCGCCTAACGCGGACCGAACCACCGAGCCAGCGCCGCAGCGAGCCGCTCCGCATCCTGCCCGGCCCAAGCGACATACCCGTCCGGGCGCAGCAGGACCGCCGGTTCGCCGAGGTCCCCGTCGTGCGCGACGACGTCAACGCCGTCTTTCCACTTCGCCGCCACGTCTTCAGCCCCGGCCGCACCGGAGCCGAGCAGCAGCACCGGGCGGCCCGGATGCAGCAGTTCGGCGACAGTCCGCCCGCCGAGCGGGAGGTTCGGCAGGAACTCCCCCGCCATGCCGCGGCCGTGGCCGTAGCGCACGCCCTGCGCGCTCACCCGGTCGCTGAGCAGCCGGTTGCCGTCCGAAGTGGACAGAAGGTCGGCGACCAGCGCGCGCAGCGGTTCGAACTCCGGGCCCGGCCGCATCAGCGCGGCCTGGGCCCGGGTGTTCTCGATGACGGCTTCGGCCACCGGATGCCGTTCCGCGTGGTAGGTGTCCAGCAGTTCGTCCGGAGCCGCGCCCGCGACGACCATCGCGAGCTTCCAGCCGAGGTTGAACGCGTCCTGCAGGCCGAGGTTGAGCCCCTGCCCGCCGAGCGGGGCGTGCACGTGGGCCGCGTCGCCGGCGAGGAAAAGCCTGCCGCGGCGGTAGGAATCGGCCAGTCGCGTGAAATCGCTGAACCGGCCGACGAACGTCGCATCGGACATCGGCACGTCGTGGCCGAGGATGCGCGAAGCCGCGGCCCGCAGCTCCTCAAGCCCTGCCGGGGCGCCGCGTTCCGGGAGCGGCTCGGTGAACTCGTGCGTGAGGATCCGGCTGTGCCCGGACGGGTTGACGTTGATCAGCGTCCAGCCGGTCGGTCCCTGCGTCCAGCCGCCGGGCACCCGCGCGGGGTCGCCCAGCCTGGCCAGGCCGAGGAGCCCGGCGAATGTGGCCGGGTGGGTGGTCCCGGTGAACCCCGCCGCTTCACGGACGATGCTGCGAGCCCCGTCGCAGCCCACGACGTAGTCGGCGGTGAGTTCGCCGTGGTCGGTGGAGACGCTGACCTGCCCGCCGTCGTCCCGGACCCCGGTCACCCGGTGGCCGCGCAGGATCGTGACGCCGAGCGAACGAGCCTTCGCCTCAAAGAAACGCTCGATGTCGGACTGCGCCTGCCCGACCATCGGCGCGCCTTCGAGAGCAGGCGATTCCAGCGTCAGCACCGGACGGCCGCCGAAGTGGAACGGCGTCTCGACGATGGCGCGCGGGTCGCGTGGCGGCTGCGGCACGGGAAGATAACCGCGCCGCAGCAACGACTGTGCGGTACGCGCGTGCAACGTCCCCGCGCGCGGTTCGTCGTGGGTGGCAGTGAGTTTCTCGACGACTGTCGTGGGTATGCCGTGCCTGCCGAGTTCGGTGGCCAGCAGCATGCCGACCGGCCCGCCGCCGACGACGATCACTCCGGGCATCTTCCCTCTCCTTCGCTGCGGAGCCGAAAGGTACGGGGTCGTAATATCCGTCATTGTATAGTACGAGGATGGAGCGTGACTTCGTCGACGACGTCCTGGACCAATGGCGCGCGCAACGCCCGGACCTCGACCCGGCCCCGTTGTCGGTGCTGGCCCGCCTGACGCGGATCGCGCGCCGGGTGACCCGCCGCCTCGACGAAACGCTGAAGGACTACGGCGTTCTCCACGCGGACCTGGACATCCTCGCCACCCTGCGGCGCGCGGGGGCGCCGTACGAGCTGACCCTGTCCGAGATCGCGCGCTGGATGCTGGCCGGCAACAGCACCATGACCAGCAGGCTGGACCGGCTGGTGGCCGCGGGCCTGGTCGACCGCAAGCAAAACCCGGCGAACCGCCGCACCGCGCTGATCCGGCTCACCCCCGCCGGACTGGCCCTCGTCGACGAGGCGGTCGCCGTGGAACTGGCCGAGCAGGAGAAGCTGGTGAGCGGTTTGAGCGGCGAGGACCGGCGAGAACTGGCCGATCTGCTGCGCCGCCTGTGCCGTTCGATGGGCGAAATCCCGGGCTGAGGGAGCCGCGGATCAGGGCTGCCGCTCGGCGAGGTTGACCATCCACGTGATCCCGAACTTGTCCACGAGCGAACCAGCCTCGTCGCCCCACGACTGTTTCTCCAAAGGCAACGTCACGGTGCCGCCGGCGGACAGCTTCTCGAAGGAGTGCCGGAGTTCGGTGTCGTCGCCCGCGAGGAAGAGCGCGACGTTGGTGCCCGGGCGGAAAGGCACCCGCTCCGGGACGTCCCAGGCCATCACCGTGCAACCGGCCGCCGTGGTGAGCACGGAGTGCATGATCTTCCCCGCGTCGCCGCCGGGAGCCTCCGGCGAGCCGAAATCGCCGTACGTGCCCAGGTCCAGCTCGCCGCCGAGGACCTCCCGGTAGAACTCCATCGCCTGGCGCGCGTTCCCGTCGAAAGCGAGGCACGGGTTGAGCTGGGTTCCCATCTGGTACTCCTTTGGTGCGAGCGGATTGCGGAAGCCAAGGCTCCCAGGCGAATCACGACACCCTGTGTCGTGTATTCCGCGAAGTCCACTGTGGACCGAAAGCAACCCCTATCGCGCCCCCTGAACCCCGGGAACCACCGGTGTCCTGTCAGTTACCAGCAGTAACGTCGGCCGCATGAAGATCGGACTCAACATCGGTTATTGGGGCGCGGGCAACGATTCGACGAACCTGCAGCTCGCCCAGGAGGCCGACCGGCTCGGGTTTTCCGTCGTGTGGGTGGCCGAGGCCTACGGTTCGGACGCCGCGACAGTGCTGGGCTGGCTCGCCGCCCGCACCGAACGCGTCGACCTCGGCAGCGCCATCCTGCAGATCCCGGCCCGCCGCCCGACCATGACCGCGATGACCGCGGCGACCCTGGACAACCTCTCCGGCGGCAGATTCCGGCTCGGGCTCGGCGTTTCCGGCCCGCAGGTGTCCGAGGGCTGGTACGGCGTCCCGTTCGGGAAACCGGTGCAGCGGACCCGCGAATACGTCGACATCGTCGGCAAAGCGCTGCGCTACGAACGGGTCCGCCACAACGGCGCGCACTTCCAGCTTCCGCTTCCCGGCGGCCCCGGCAAAGCGCTGCCGCTGGCCGTGCCGCCCGCCCGCGAGCACATCCCGCTCTACCTCGCCGCCCTCGGCCCGCAGAACCTCGAGCTCACCGGCGAAATCGCCGACGGCTGGCTCGGCCTGTTCTTCTCCCCCGACCACAGCGCCGAATCCCTCGACCGGATCCGGGCCGGACGCGAGAAAACCGGCGCGACGCTCGACGGGTTCGACGTGGCGATCACCGCCCCGCTCGCCGTCGGCGACGACTGGCGCGACGCCGCCGACCACGCCCGCCCCTACGTCGCCGGATTCGTCGGCGGAGCGGGCAGCCGCGAGAAGAACTTCTACCGCGACCTCATGGCCCGGATGGGATACGAGGCCGCTGCCGACGAGGTCCGCGAGCGGTACCTGACCATGGACTACGCCGGTGCGATGGCCGCTATCCCCGACGAATTCCTCGATGCGACGTCGCTGCTCGGCCCGAAACAGCGCATCGCCGACCGGATGCGAGCCCTCGCCCAAGCCGGCGTCACCACTCTCGCGCTCTCCCCCACCCATCCGGACCCGGAGGCCAGCAAAGCCGCGCTGCGCGTCGCGGCCGAAGCTCTCGACGCGTCCGGCGTCGGCGATTGATCCACAGTGGACAGAACTCTGAAATAAGTCCCCAGGACGGCCGGACCTTGACATACTCGGCCGCATGGCCGTGACCCAGCAGCTCGCCCGCATCCCCGCCGCGCAGCTCGCCGCCTGCCGGCGGTCGGCGGACGCGCTGAACGAACTCTGTTCCTTCGCCGCGGCTCCGGAGGAGGACCACCTCGATCTGAATTGGTGGCCGACCACCCTGAAATCCGCTTGGCGGCTGGCCGGAGCTGACGAGCGGACTTTCTCCCTGCTGCGGCGCGGGTTCGACGGCGACGAAGAAGTCAATCCGGCTTACCGGGACAATCCCTGCGGGATCTGGGACCACCCGGTGACCGCGCTGGAGCCGCCGGAGGTCGGAGCTGTCGCCGAAGCGCTGCGTTCCCTGACGCCCGAGGCGATCTACACCGTCGTGCCGTCGGACCCGGACCAGATCGAGGCGAAACTGGGCGCGACCGCGCGCGAGGTGATCGGTGATCTGCCTCAGCTAGTGGCCGAGCAGCACACCATCGTGCGCGACTTCTACGAAGAGGCCGCGCGTCGGCAGCTGGCCGTCGTGCTGTGGTGGGACTGACCCGTCAGAAACCCTTCAGCACCCGGTCCAGCGCCGCCCGGCCCGCGGGCCCCCAGTGCGGTTTGCCGCCGGGAAGGCCGCGATCCCCGTTCTGCCCCATGAGCATCAGGAAAAGGCTCTTCATCGCGGCGAGCCCGCGGGCTCGCCGGATCGCGGACTCATCCGCCTGCGCGTAGCTGTCGAAGAACCGCGAAGCCATCCCCTCCGGCAGCAACACCCAGGCAGCGGCGAGATCCCACGCCGGATCGCCTGCGAACAGGTCCCCGAAATCGACGATGCCCGAGAACGTTCCTTCCGAGACAACGACATTCGCGGGATGGAGATCGCCGTGCACCCACACGGGCGGGCCTTCCCACGCACCGGCCGCGACGGCGTCGTCCCAGACGGCCCGGACGTCGGCAGCGAGATCATCGAGGACCACCGCCTGGAGGAATTCCTTGAACCCGTCCGTGCAATCCCGGGGATGGGCTCCGCGATCCGTGGCGACCGGTGCCTCGGCGGGGGCCGCCACGTGAAGCGCCCGAAGGAAATCCGCCAAGATGTCGGCCGCGTGGGCGCCCCGGCTGATCGTGCTGTAGTCCAGCGGTTCGCCGGGCACCCACGTCATCACGGTCCAGTGCTTGGGGAAACGCCCGGACGGTTCGCCGAACCGCACCGGTGTCGGCACCGGGAGCGGCAGGCTCGGGGCCAGCACGGGCAGCCACCGCCGCTCCTTGAGCTGGAATGCCGGGGTCGGGTCCATGCGCTGCACGCGCACGGCCAATTCGTCCCCGAGACGCCACATCTGGTTGCCCCAGCCGCCCGGCACTTCGCGGATCGCCAGTCCGGCGAGGTCTGGATGCTGCTCTCGCAGGAGGTCGCGGACCAGGTCCGCGGTGATCACGATCTCGGCGCCGGTCATGGGAAGCGACAGTACCGAGACGGCCGTCTCCACCTCCGCCCGGCAGGCAATCCCGGTGCGGCACAAGGGAATTTTTCGCGAATCGCCGCGGCAGTCACCGGTCGCCGAGCCGGGCGCTGACGGCGGGAGCAGCGGCGATGCCCGCCGCCGGAGCGTTCCGGCCGCGGCGTCAAGCCCGGCCATGCGCACCTCTTCTCCGGGAATGGCCGAGATTATCTCTCCCCGATGCTTGACACAATCTGCAGTCCGCGCTATAGAAATTGCTGGACGCGGTAGCTGACCTGGGTGCTGAGACGACGTAGCCGGGGAGGGATCGACGATGTCGGACACCATCAGCCGCCGGGGCGCGACCGCCGGCGAATTCGCCGAGCTGGTCTGCGCCGATCCGGCCTGGCTGCACGCCGAGTTCGAGGCGATCGTGGCCGCGAGCTTCGGCGAGGTGCCGTTGCGCGGCGACCAGCCCCGTCCGCGGAGCACCCCACGCGCCGAGCGACACGGTACGACGAGCGTTTGGCGGGCCTGGCCGCCGGAACACCGGGAACGATCCCCTCCGATGCCGAGCGGAAGCACGACAGCGGCGACCTCGTGAGGGAGGTGATAAAGCGACGCCACACGCACAGAGCAGCACAATCGCTTTTCACCCGAACTGGTTCCGGCCCTGCCGCCCTGTCCGGCGACGGGGCCGGATCTCCGCGGCGGCCCCGGTCCGGCAGCCGCCGGAAACCACGCGACAGCCCGCCTCCGGCCGAGCGCGCCGGACAGCGGGATCAGGAAGGAGAATGGAGGCGCATGGTCATGTTGATGCGAACTGACCCGTTCCGGGAGCTCGATCGGCTGACCCAGCAGTTCTTCGGCGGCAACGGCACCACGACCCGCCCCGCGGTGATGCCGATGGACGCCTACCGGTCCGGCAACGACTACGTCGTGCAGTTCGACCTGCCCGGGGTCGCGCCGGAGTCGATCGATCTGGACGTCGAGCGCAACGTGCTGACCGTGAGGGCCGAACGCCGGCCCGAGTACGGCGAGGACGCGGAAGTCCAAGTCTCCGAACGGCCGCGCGGGGTGTTCTCCCGGCAGCTGTTCCTGGGCGACACCCTGGACGCGGACCGCATCAAAGCCGACTACGACGCGGGCGTGCTCACCCTGCGGGTGCCGATCGCCGAACAGGCCAAACCCCGCAAGATCGCCATCGGCGGCACCAGCGAAGCCAAGCAGATCAACGCCTGACTGTCCCGGAACCGGCCCCGCCCGCGACGGGCGGGGCCGCGAACCCCGGCGATTCCATTGCCGCCCACCGCTTCCGGGAGCTGGCTCGGCGGCGCGCGCAGAGCCGTCACTCCCCCACCGCGGCACGGCCGCTCGTACCGGACTGTGCCGGAAGGACTAGTACCTTCACGGCTTCCCCGACCGCGAGCTCGCCCGCATGATCCGCTTCTCCCTCTCCAGACGGGCTCGCCGCTGGTCGATCGCCGTGGCCGTGGTGGTGATCGTGCTCGGCGTCATCCTGCTGGACCTCTATCTCCCGGGCCTGGACGGAATCGAAGTCCTGCACCGGATCCTGCAGCGAGAGGGACCGAAATCCGGCGCGCACTGGCCGCGGGAGCGAGCGGATTCGTCCTCAAGGACAGCACCGGAACGGAACTCGCAGCCGCGGTCCGCACGGCGCACGAAGGCATCACGGCCATGAGCCCGGCGGTGGCCGCGACGCTCCGTGCACCGACCGTCGAGAGAGTCACCCCACGGGAACGCGACGTCCTGCTCCTGCGCGGCCGAGGCCTGTCCACTCGCGACATCGCCGCTGAGCTGGGCCTGGCCGAGCGCACGGTGAAGGTCCATGTCGGCCACCTGCTGGCGAAGCTTCAGGTGAGCAGCCGGACGCTGGCCGCGCTGCTGGCCGAGGACATCCTGGGAAACCCGGCCCGGCTGGGCGATTCCCGCTGGCCAGAGATTCCGAGTGTGATCTGCGGCGATCGGGACGCTTTCGGGAACGGGGGCGCCGAGGTTCGGGTGCAAAGCAGCGGATACCCGCTGTCGCCAAGAATCTCTTCCCGGCAGTGAACGGCCGTTATCCGACAGTCATTTTCCGCGCTCTCCAGCCATTCTCAACGAAGGTCGTACTGGATGTCGATCCCCGCGCCCGGGCCGCCGTTGCTGTTGACCGTCAGCCATCCGTGGTCGTACACGTCCGCCAGTTTGTACTCGAATCCGAAGTCGTACTTCTTGTCCCGCCCGAACGTCCCCGGCATCTCCCCCAACTGCATCGCCCCGTGCGGCGACTTGCTTTCCCCGCTGTCCGGATCCGTCACGTAGACCACCGGACCCAATGCCTGGCTCAACTCGCTGTTCAACTCGGAGTCGGTGCTGGTCTCCGCGTGCACCATTACGGCCATTACCTGTTCGGAGCCGTACTTCGACCGCTGCTTGGCGATCTTGATGACCGCGAACGACGGATCAGTCGGCGCGGCAGCCGAAGACCGCGAGAAGCGCACGACCTCGCCCACCTTCTTCACCGGGTTTCCGCGCGGACCCGTCGGCCCCGCGGCCTGCGCTGTCTCCGATGTAACCGGAGCGGAGGACGATGCCTCCGTGGTTACAGTCACGGTGACTGTCGTCGGCGCGCTCGCGGCAGCCGCATCGCCGTTCCCGGAACAGCCAGCAGAAAACACCGCTGCGGTCGCCAGGGCGCAAAGCAACAGCGGCGAACTCGTTCTCATCAAGGAACTCCTGATCGATCAGCATCACAACGCGATCTCACCGAAGACACCGTTCGACTGCCCAAAGAAACCGTTACGCCACGCGGCTGCTTCTTGATCGCAACACACACGTCGTCCTGATCCGACCGGCTGTTACGGAGACAAAGTCGAAACGCGAACGCCGATACCATCTCGTCACCAATCACATCGCGCACCCGACCCCGAGGTCCCATCCGAACCGTCCGCACCGGACACCAACCAAGCACGGCTGTCCGCACACTCGCCCCCAATGCCCCGACTGCCACCCCTCCGCTCGGCGGTAGCGCCCCAAGCCACTCTCCGCCACCCTGAGTCAATCGACGACAGGGAGGTTCGCGGTGAAGGTCGTGATCGTCGGAGCGGGGATCGGCGGGCTGACCGCAGCCCTGCGGCTGCACCGCGAAGGCGTCGAATGCGCCGTCTACGAACAAAGCGCACGCAACGGCGAACTCGGCGTCGGCATCAACGCCCTGCCGCACGCCGTCAAGGAACTGGCCGCGCTCGGGCTGCTCGACCAGCTGGACGAGATCGGGATCCGCACCCGCGAGCTGTCCTACACCCACCGCCTCGGGCAGGTGATCCTCCGCAAGCCCTGCGGTCTCGACGCGGGCTTCACCCTCCCCCAGTACTGCCTGCACCGAGGCAGGCTGCGCGACATGCTGCTGCGGGCAGTCCAAACGCGGCTCGGCCCCGACGCGGTGCGGACCGGATACCGGCTGACCGGGTTCGACCAGAGCGCGCAGGGGGTCCGAGCGCACTTCGCCGAACGGGACAGCGGCACCCCGGTCACCGCGTCCGGCGACGTCCTCGTGGCGGCCGACGGGATTCACTCGGCCGCGCGAGCCTTGTTGTTCCCCGACGAGGGACCGCCCCGCTGGAACGGCGTCCTGATGTGGCGCGGGGCCACGGACTGGCCGGAGTTCGGCGGCGGCGCTTCGATGATCGTCTCCGGCGGCACCGCGGCCAAGCTGGTGATCTACCCGATCGGGCCGGGCAAAACCGCGGGCAGCAGGCTCACGAACTGGGCGGTCTGCATCCGGACCGGGCAGCCCGGCTCCCCGCCCCCGGACCGGCAGGACTGGGCCAAACCCGGCGACCGGGCGGAGCTGGCCCGGCATCTCGGGCGGTTCCGGTGCCCGGCGGTCGATCACGCGGCGCTGGCCGGGGCCACCGAAGAGATCTTCGAATTCCCGATGTGCGACCGGGATCCGCTGCCCGCGTGGTCGCGCGGACGCGTGACGCTCCTGGGCGACGCCGCCCATCCGATGTACCCGATGGGTTCCAACGGAGCCGGCCAGGCGATCCTCGACGCGTCCAGTCTCGCCTGGCACCTGACGCGGCGCTCCGATCCCGTCGAGGCGCTTCGCGCGTACGAAGCCGACCGCCTTCCGGCTACCAGCGACATCGTGCTTCGCAACCGCCGGGGCGGGCCGGAAAACGTCATCGACGAAGTCGAACGGCGCGCCCCGGACGGCTTCACCCGCCTCGAAGACGTGATCGACGCGGCGACGCTCGAGGCGATGGTCGCCGGCTACGCCCAGGCTTCCGGCGCGTCCCAGCAGCAGGTGAACCGCGCCTGAGCCGGTTCAGGCGCCCTCCACCGAACCGGGCGGCAGAAATTCGACGTCGTGCAGCGCCGACACCCGGACCACCTCGGCCGGGTCCGTCAGGTTGTGCAGCTTGTCGAACAGCGTCGCGAGCTGCCCGGCCGGGCTCACCCAGAACAGTCCGCGGGTCAGGCCTTCGCTGCGGTTGTAATACGCGTGCGGGAGCCCCTTCGGCATCCGCACGGTGTCGCCGGGGCCCGCGGTCTCCCACTTGCCGTCGAGGTAGAGCGTGAACACGCCTTCCAGGATGTAGATGTGCTCGTCCTGGGTCGGATGGACATGCGGCGGCACCCCGGTCCCTGGCGGGTCGAGAGTCTCGAACGCGAAGCTCGACTCGCTGGCCGCCTTCATCGAGTAGGTGTGGCCGAGCACGTTCCACACCTTGTTCCGCATGCCCTCGCGGGCGGGCGTGATCCCCTTGGGCAGGGGACCGAGCACGATTTCCTCGCCGGTCATCACACCTCCTGGCCGATGGTTTCCCTCCGCCAGGGACTCTGCGCCATCCGGCCGCCGGTGTACAGCCGCCATTGACGAGAACGCGAGAAGGCCGTCCGCGAGGACTGGTGTCCCGTCCGTCGTGCGCACGTCGAAGGCGACGGCGCCGGGAAGTGTCCGGCCCGCGTGGACCGACAGCGTCGTCCCGGGGAAAACCGGGTTGGTGAAGCGGCATTCGACCCCGGCGAGGTCGCCTGGGTAAGCGCGGGTCACGGCGGACACTGCTCGCGCGAGTGTTTCCGTGCCGTGCAGGACCGTGTCGGCCAGGCCTGCCGCACGCGCGACCCGGATGTCGGTGTGGATGGGATTCCAGATCCTCGCGCATTCGCTGTAGACGACCGCGTTGGTCGCGCCGGCCTCGAACGTCTCGATGCAGGTGAGGTCAGCAGCCGAGGCTCGGGATTTTGGCGCTGGGGCGGCAAGTTCGCCGCCTTCGAGCCGAACGCCGCGGTACAGCGTGCTCACCTGCGAAGTGACGAGAAGCGTTCCGTCGGACGCGGTGGTGCGGAACTCCGTGACGATGAGCGCTGCGCCGGTCCGCGCCTCGGCACGGTGCAGCCGGGCCTCGGTCCGCACCCGCTCGCCGGGACGCAACGGCGCCCGCAACCGGATCCGGTGCCCGACGTGCAGCCCCAGCCTCAGGGTGTCCTCGGACAGCTCGATCCCCGGAGCCCCCTGTTCGATGAGCGGCCATTCGACGCAGACCGGGAACACCGGGTGGCCGACGATGCCGCGGTCGAGATCGAAGAACTCGTCGCGGGTGTCGCCGACGGCGGCCGCGAAGGCGCGCAGCCAGCGCTCGTCGATGCGGCTCTCGGCCGTCCGGACCAGCCCGGGGCTGTCGGTCGGCAGTACTCGGATCACGTGCTCGGTCGCCATCGGCCGTCCGTCCTCGCTTGCCAAAAACTGAACAGTCGGTACAGTAACAGAACCTCGCCGAGCCCGGTCCGCCCTTTTCCGCGGACCGGCCGGCCGCAATCCGATTTGAGGGAGCACAGTGCGCGCGATCCAGATTTCCTCGCTCGACGGACCCGCCGCGGTGGAGCTGGTCGAGGTGGCCGAGCCCGAGGCCGCCGCCGGCGACATCGTCATCGACGTGAAAGCCGTCGGCGTCAGCTTCGTCGACGCCCTGATGACCCGGGGCCAGTACCAGGTGCGGCCCGAACTCCCGTTCGTTCCCGGCGTCGAGGTGGCCGGGATCGTCCGGTCCGCCCCCGCGGGCGCGGCGGTGAAGACCGGAGACCGGTGCGCCGCCTACGTCCCGCGCGGCGGATACGCCGAGGTGGTCGCCGCCAAGCCCGCTGTGACGTTCCCGCTTCCCGGCGAACTCTCGTTCGAGCAAGGCGCGGCCTTCGCGATGAACTTCCAGACCGTCCACTTCGCCCTGGTCCGGCGCGGCCGGCTGCGAGCGGGCGAGCACGTGCTGGTGCACGGCGCGGCGGGCGGAGTCGGCACGGCGGCGATCCAGGTGGCCAAGGGTCTCGGCGCGACCGTCGTCGCGGTGGTCGACTCCCCGGGCACAGTCACTGTCGCCGAGACCGCGGGCGCGGATCACGTCGTGGTCGCCCAAGAAGGCTGGGCCGGCGAGGTGCGCGCCGCTGCCCCGCAGGGAATCGACGTCACGGTGGATCCGGTCGGGGGCGAGTATTTCGCGGACTCCATCCGGCTGCTGCGCCCGGAGGGACGGCACCTGGTGATCGGGTTCGCAGCGGGCGGGATCCCGGAGATCGCGGTGAACCGGTTGCTGCTCAAGAACATCGAGGTCGTCGGCGTGTACTGGGGCGGTTTCGTCGAGCGGGACGACACCGTCGCCGCCGCTTCCGCCGCGGAGCTGACCCGGCTCGCCCGCGAGGGATTCGTGCGGCCGGTGGTGGGCCACGTCTTCCCGCTCGCCGACGCCGCGAAGGCGCTGCAGGCCATCGAAGACCGCGCCACGTCCGGGAAGGTCGTTCTCGACGCCGCGGCGATCGGCTAGCCTCGTCTCCTCTCCTCGACCAGCGAAGGAAGCGTTCTATGCCTGTGAAGCCCGGCGGCACCGCACGACGCACGAACCGGGCGGGGACGGAAGCCAGGCAGCGCATCATGACGTCCGCTGTCCGGCTGTTCGCCGAGAACGGCTACCACGCCACCGGGATCGAGATGATCTCCCACGACACGGGGATCGGCCGGGGGGCGCTGTACCACCACATCGGCAGCAAAGAGACGCTGCTGTTCGAAATCTGCCACACGCGGCTGTCGGATCTGCTCGAACAGTCGGGCTGGATCGTCGCGACCGAGACGACGTACCGGGAACGGTTCCGGCAGCTGATGCGGTCCACCATGCGCAATCTCGCGGAGCACGCGCTGGAGTGGACCGTCGCGTTCCAGGAGTTCAAGGCCCTCACCGGGCAACGGCACGCGGTCATCCAGGACGCGCGCGACCGGTACGAGACGATGGTGGCCGGGATCCTCCGCGGCGGCGCCGAGGCAGGCGAGTTCCGCGAGCTGGATCCGCTGGTGGTCAAAGGCATTCTCGGGCACTACAACTACTCGTACGCGTGGATCCGGCCGGACGGCGAGCGCACCCCGGAGGAGATCGCCGACCTCTTCACCGACACGCTGCTCAACGGGATCCGCCAAGACCCTCGGTAGCTCACGAAAAAAGCGGGGCCGATGCCGATCGGCCCCGCTTTTTCGCGCTCCGCGCTTACCAGACCGCCTCCAGCAGCTCGCGGATCACCGTTTCGTCGACCGTCCTCGGCGATTCGCGGACCACGATGTCGCCCAGCGCGGCCCGCGCGACACCGTTCAGCTTCTCGCGCCCGACGCCGAACTCGGACACCCGGCGCGGCACGGCGAGTTCGTCGAGAATCCTCTCCAGGCGGTCCGCCGCGGACAGCTCCTCGGCGTCCCCCTGGACCCTCCGCAGCGACTGCGCCATCCGGGCCTGCTCCGCCGACGTGACCGGCTCCAGGAAGCGCATCACGTGCGGAAGCATGATGCAGGAGGTGACCCCGTGCGGGATCCCGACCGCACCGAGCTGGTGGCCGATCGCGTGCGAGAGGCCGAGCGAGACGTTGTGCACCCCGATGATCGACATCCACGCGGCCTGCAGGCATTTGAGCGCTGCCTCGTGGTCGTGCGGATCGCGGACGGAACGCGGGAGGTACTCGGCGAGGATGGTCAGCGCGCCTTCGGCCAGCGCCGTGGTGAAGGGGTGGGCGTTCTTCGCGTAGGCGGTTTCGACCGCGTGGTCCAGCGCCCGCACGCCCGTGGTGGCCCACAGGTCGCGCGGGGTGCCCGCGCAGAACTCGGGATCGAGGAAGACCACGCGGGGCGTCGCCTCGAGGTAGACCGTCAGGTCCTTGGTGTCGCGCGATTCGTCGACCGACCCGGCGAACCCGTCCCATTCGGCCGCCGACAGCGTCGTCGGAACCGCGAAGACGGGCATCGGCGTGCCGGTCAGCGGACGTTGCCGGATCGTGCTCGGATACTCGAACTCCAGGTAGTTGCGGGCGAGGTCCTCGACCGAACCCGAACCCTCGCTGAGGCCGATCGCGGCCAGTTTCGCGGCGTCACACGGCGAACCGCCGCCCACCGCGACGAACGCGTCGGCCTCCGCGGCGCGCGCCTGCCCGATCAGTTCCACGATCAGCTCGACCGGATTGTGCGCCTTGATCCGGGAAAACGTCCCGGCGACCCGGTCGCCGAGGCCGGCGGCCAGTTTCGCGAAGGCCTCGCTCCCGCCGACCGACCTGCCGGTCACGAGGAACACCCGCCGCAGCCCCCGGCGGTCCAGCTCCGCGCCGATCTCGCGCACCGCGCCGGCGCCTTGGACGACCGTCTCGACCCGGGGCATCTCGAACGTCAGGACTTCGGGCATGGGCAACCTCCGGGGTTCGCACGTCGTCGTGGCCGGCCCGACCGGGCCGCGCAGAACTGTACCGGTCATCCGGTATTTCGTCGAGACCCCGCGCAGCGTTCGCGCACTTGACGCCGTACTCTGAGCATGAAACTGTACCGACCGTTCGAGAAGTGATCCGAAGGGAGCCCGCCGTGCCTGTGGATCCGAGGGTCCCGCCCCGCGAGGAGCTGGTGCTGAGATACCTGCTCGAAGACCGCGCGGCCGAGGACCCGGGCAAGGTTTTCGCGGTCTTCGCCGGAGGGCCGGCCTGGACGCGGGCGGACCTTCTGCGCGAGGTCCGGCAGACCGCGGCGGCCTTGGAGGCGCTCGGCGTGCGGCAGTTCGACAACGTCGTGTGCTGGCTGCCCAACGGACCGGACGTGCTGCGGTTCTGGTTCGCGATCAACTATCTCGGCGCGGTGTTCGTGCCGATCAACACGGCGTATCGCGGCGGTCTTCTCGCGCACGTGCTGGACAACTCCGAGGCCGAGATCATCGTCGCGGACGCCGACCTGCTCCCCCGGCTGGCCGAGATCGGCCCGCGCGAAGGCCTCCGTCTCGCGATACAGGTCGGCGACGGCGAACTCGACCTCGACGGCATCTCGGTGATGCGCGCCGCGGAACTCCCGAACCTCGACGGCGAAGTGTCCGAGCCGAGCGTCCCGATCGAGCCCTGGCACACGCAAGCGATCCTCTACACGTCTGGCACGACCGGCCCGTCCAAAGGCGTTCTGACGTCGTACATGCAGGCGTGGTCGGCCTTCGGCCCGGTGTCGATGCCGATCATGACCGCCGACGACCGGTTTCTCATCAACATGCCCGCTTTCCACGCCGGCGGCTCGACCTTGCTCTACGCGATGCTCCTGAACGGCGGCTCGGTCGCGGTGGTCGAGCGGTTCAGCGGCGAGCACTTCTGGCGGCAGATCCGGCAGACCGGCGCCACCATGGTTTTCCTGCTCGGCGTGATGGCCAATTTCGTGAACCGCCGCCCGCCTGATCCCGGCGACGCGGACAATCCGCTGACCAAGATTTTCGTCGTTCCGCTCCTCGACGACATCGCGGCGTTCTCGAAACGGTTCGGTGTCGACGTCTACACGATCTACAACATGACGGAATTGTCCGCGCCGATCGTGTCCGGGCCGAATCCGGCCGAGAAAGGCACGTGCGGAAAGGCCCGGCCCGGGGTCGAGATCCGGCTGGTCGACGAGGCCGATCGCGAGGTTCCGCTCGGTTCGGTCGGAGAGATCGTCCTCCGCACCGACGCGCCGTGGGCGTTGTCCCACGGGTACTTCCGGATGCCGGAGGCAACCGCGAAAGCCTGGCGCAACGGCTGGTTCCACACCGGCGACACCGCGCGCAAGGACGCGGACGGCAACTACTACTTCGCCGACCGGCTCAAGGATTCGATCCGCCGGCGCGGCGAAAACATCTCGTCGATGGAGGTCGAAGCGGAGATCATGGCGCATCCGAGCGTGCGCGAAGCGGCCGTCGTCCCGGTGCCGAGCGAGATTTCCGAGGACGAGGTGCTGGCGGTGATCGCGACCGTTCCCGGAGCACGCCTCGACCCGGTGGAATTGATCCGTTTCCTCGAACCGCGGATGGCGTACTACATGGTCCCCCGGTATCTGCGGTTCGTCTCGGAACTGCCCAAGACACCGACCGCCAAAATCCAGAAAGCGGTCCTGCGGGAATCGGCCGTCACCGCCGACACCTGGGATTGCGAAGCCGCGGGAATCAAGCTCGCGCGCTGAGAAGACAATGCTCGGAAAGGGTTATTCGTGAAGGCAGTGGTCTACCGCAGCACCGGCGGTCCCGAAGTGCTCCGGCTCGTCGAGCGGGACGTTCCCGCCGTCGCCGCCGGACAGGTCCGGGTCCGCGTCGTCGTGTCCGGCGTGAACCCGACCGACTGGCGCAGCCGTTCCGGCCAGTCGTCGGGACTGCGGTTCGAGGAACAAGTCCCGCACCAGGACGGCGCCGGAATCGTGGACGCGGTCGGCGACGGCGTCCGGGATTTCTCGCCCGGCCAACGGGTCTGGCTGTGGGATGTCGCGTTCGACAGCCCGGTGGGCACCGCGCAGGAGTTCGTCTCGGTGCCCGCCCACCACGTGATGCCGCTGCCGGACGGCGCGAGCTTCGACGTCGGCGCGAGCCTCGGCATCCCGGCTCTGACCGCGCACCGCACCCTGACCACCTCAGCCCGAGGACCGCGCCGCCTCGGCCCCGGAACCATGGCCGGCCGCACCGTGCTGGTCCAAGGCGGCGCCGGTTCAGTCGGACACGCCGCGATCCAGCTCGCGGCGTGGTCAGGCGCGACCGTCCTGGCGACCGTCAGCAGCCCGGAAAAAGCGGAGCTCGCCCGCAGCGCCGGGGCCGACCACGTCATCGACTACCGCACCGAAGACGTCGCCGCGCGCGTCTCGCAGCTGGCGCCCGCCGGAGCACACCACATCGTCGAGGTCGACCTCGGCGCTAACCTGACGGCCGACCTGGCCGCGCTCGCCCACGGCGGCAACATCAACGTCTACAGCTACGGCAACGCCGACCGCCTCCCGATCCCGTCGCGGGAAATGCTGGTCAAAAACGTGCAGCTGGATTTCACCTTCACCTACACGACCGATCCGGAAAGCAAAGCGAACGCCCTGGCCGACGTGCACGCCGCCGCGGCGGACGGCGCGCTGGAGGTCGGCGCCGAGCACGGATTGCCGATCCACCGGTACGAACTCGGCCGAATCGCGGAGGCCCACCGCGCGGTCGAACGCGGGACCCTGGGAAAGGTCCTGGTCGACGTCGCACCGGCGTAACCCGGTTTCGCGGTCTGTGAGGGGAACCCTAGGGGAATCTGATTCCCTCAGGGTTCCCCTCACAGACTTGAAGCTGTACTGGCGAACAACCGCTCAGTTGTACTCCGAGATCTCCACCCCGAACGTCCCCGGCTCCAGCGCCTCGAAGATGTGCGGGACATCCCCCGGGTAACAGATGTAATCCCCCGGCAGCAGCTCCACCGGATCGTCCATGATCCCGATCCGGGCCCGTCCCGCACACAGCACGGTGTGCTCGACCACGCCGCTCATGTGCGGATCCGACCGCCGCGGGACGCCCGGCTCCGCGCTGACCAGGTAGATGTCCCGGCGCGCCGCGGACGGGCACGCCGACAGGAGGGTGCACGCGTAATCGGCGTGTTCGGCGAACACCGTCGGGCCCTTGCCCGCGCGGATCACCTTCACCTCCTGCCGTTCCGGTTCGACCAGCCGGGAGAACGGCACGTCCAGCGCGACGCCGAGCGCCCACAGCGTCTCGACGCTCGGGTTGCCGGACCCCGATTCCAGCTGGGACAACGTGGATTTCGCCAGGCCGGCGCGCCGCGCGACCTCGGTCAGCGAGAGGCCGGCGCGGGCCCGTTCGCGGCGCAGGGACGCCGCGATGATGTCCAGCGGCGCGCCCGTGCTCTCGTTCGGCATGTGTGTTCGCTCCATCAGTCTTCTCGTTCGCCTTGACGAACAGGCCCCGACGTGTTCAGCATAGGACACTATGCGTTCGATTTGGCGAACACTCGATCGCGGCCTCGCCCGCGACATCGGTCTCGTGTGCCTGGCCGACGCCCTCGTGGCCGTTTCCTACGGTGCCATCGCGGTGAGCTCCGGCTTTCCGCTGTGGGCGCCGATGCTCCTGTCCCTGCTGGTTTTCGCCGGCGCGTCGCAATTCATGTTCGTCGGCATCGTCGCCTCGGGCGGCAATCCGTTCGCCGCGGCCGCTGCCGGGCTGCTGGTGAACGCGCGGCACGTGCCGTTCGGGTTCGCGGTCGGCGACGCGCTCGGCCGCGGACTGCTCGGGCGGCTGGCCGGAAGCCACCTGATGATCGACGAATCGGTGGCGTTCGCGCTGGCCCAGCGCGAGGCGGACCGCCGGCGCGCGGCGTACTGGGCGTGCGGCATCGGGCTGTTCGTGTGCTGGAACCTCGGAGTCGTGGCCGGCGCGTTCGCCGGGTCCGCGATCAGCGACACCGACGCGTTCGGCCTGGACGCCGCCTTCCCGGCGGTGCTGCTGGCGCTGGTGCTGCCGTCGCTGAAAGACCGGGCCGCGCGGCTGCCGGCGCTGATCGGCGTCGTGGTCGCACTCGTCGCCACTCCCCTGCTGCCGGCGGGCCTGCCGGTGCTGCTGGCACTGGTCGGAGTGGTCGCCGGAGCCGCGGCGAAAGAGCCGAAGACACTGGAAGGAGCGCACTGATGGACGGCGCGGAACTGATCGTCGCGACGCTCGTGCTGGCGGCGGGAACGTTCGCGTTCCGCCTCGCCGGGCCGCTGCTGCGCACGAAAGTGCGGTTGTCCCCGCGGGCCGAGCGGCTGATGACGCTCTCGGCGGTGGTGCTGCTCGCCGCGCTGGTCGCGACCAGCGCGCTGACCGAGGGGCACGAATTCGCCGGGATCGCGCGGCCGGCCGGAGTGCTGGTGGGCGGGGTGCTCGCGTGGCGGAAGGCACCGTTCGTTCTGGTGGTGATCGCCGCCGCGGCGACCGCCGCCTTGCTCCGGCTCGCCGGAGTGCCGTAACCGCGCCCGGGAAATTGCGCGGCGCCTTTCGGCGCGGAGTTCACGGCGAGCGAATGAATAGATTTTCGCTCGGCCCGCAATAACGATCGGGAGGAGGAGACGAGTGCTCGTCTCCTCCTCCCGCCGGCGGGGAAATCAGTTTCGGATCAGCGAGCGGCAATCGCCCGCGAACCGGTCGCGCCGACCGCGCCGCACGTCGGTTCGTCCGGCTGGGCGGACACGCTCACCGCGTCCCAGGCCGCCTTCACCGAGTTGAACTCGGTGCAGCCGTTCGGGAAGAGGCTCTTCGCCGCGGTCAGCGTCCAGGTGCGGTAGCTCTGGTAGGAGCTGCCGCTGGTCTTGAGCAGCATCGCGTTGTAGAAGATCTTCACCGCGGTCTGCACGCCGACCCCGGTGACCGTCGAGTTGTTGCAGGTCGGGCTGGCCGGCTGGCCGTTGGTCGGGTTCGATCCCTCGGCGAGGAGGTAGAACCAGTGGTTGCCGGGGCCGGCCGCGGCGTGCACCTCGGTGCCCGGGATCGAGTCGTCGTAGCAGTTCGCGTGGCCGAGCTGCGACGGGTCGTACATGTTGCGGATCGGCCCGCTGCCGACGAGGTTCACCTGGTTGCCGACGAGGAAGTCCGGGACCGCGTAGGGCGAGGGCTCGTTGGCGAACCATTCGGACGAGGCTCCGAAGACGTCCGCGACGAATTCCTGGGTGCCGCTGCCGGACATGCTGCCGGGAGTGTGGTCGTCGATGCCGTGGCCGAACTCGTGCCCGATCACGTCGAGCGAGCCGATCCACTGGCCCGCGGTGTTGTTCCCGACCTGGACCTGGGTGCCGTCGTAGTAGGCGTTCTGCTCGTTGAGGCCGACGCGGATCGGCCAGCCGCCGCCGTTGCCGTCGAAGCTGTTGCGGCCCAGCCATTGCGTCAGCATCTTGTTCTCTTGCTGGATGCCGTACAGGGCGTCGGCGCAGCCGGTTTCCTTGTCGGTCTCGTCGCCGTTGCCCCAGCTGTCCGTCGACTTGGTGAAGGTCTGCTGGGTGGAGGCGTCCTGGCAGCTGAGGTTCCCGATGGTCGGATCGGTCATCGAGAAACCGCCGGCGCCGTCCGAAGACGTGTCGAGATGCAGCGGCTCCGGGCCGTTCCACACGCCCTGCGCGTCGCCGTAGGCCACGTGCTCCTGCGTGTGCAGGACCTTGCCGCTCGCCGCGTCGACGACGACGTCCAGCTTGCTCGGGCCTTCCGCGTTCCGCCCGGTCACACGGGTCGTCCAGGCGAGTTTCGGGCTTCCGAGCGCGTATGCGGCGAGCGTCGCGGGCTGCACGCTGTCCACAGTGGGCACTTGGGTGCGGGCGATCGCTTCGGCCTGCTTCGCGGTCAGCTTCGGCGACGTGCTGGGCAGGTCGATCGCGGCGGTCTGCGCGACCGAGGTGGCGAGAACCTGTCCGGCGGAGTTCGTGGCCACGACGAAGTCGCCGCCCAGGACCGGCATTCCCTTGTAGGTGCGGTCATAGGGCACGTACTTCAGCCCGTTGGTCGACGAGATCACCTTGTGCTGCTGGAAAACGTCGTCCTTGCTGGCGTGCAGCGCGGCGGGACGGGAGGCGACCAGCGCCTGCGCGGCGTTGGCGGCCATCGCCTCGGCGGCCTGCGGACTCTGTGGTTCGAGCGGTTGTGCGTGGGCGGCGGTGGCCGTGGTGACGGCCCCGGCCAGCACCCCGGCTGCGAGCAGCACGAGCGGTCGGCGCGATTTCATCGGCGGTGTTCTCCTCCGGACAGGCCGGATCAGACCCGGGGGTGGGGGCCGGATTCGGAAGTGGAATGGGATCGAACCCCGCCAAGAGTCGGGTTTTTCCCAACTTGGGACAACCGACGAAGGTCGTTAATTTATCAACTTCGCCGCATGAGTCCCGATTTCCGGTTCCCGTTTTACGGGAATTCCTCTTTCCGCCCAAGAATCGCTACTCGCCCACCTCGGCAGCAGACCGGCGTTAAGGATAAATCCGGCATCGATTCCCCGGTCAGTCCTTTGTGGATAGCCGAGTCCGGATCGTCCACAGTGGAATCCAGGGTCTCGGACGCCGGGCGCCGGAGGCGAGCGAACGGCTGGTCCCGGGCTGTCCGCCTTGCCTCCCGGCGGGTCGCGGGTGTGTGATCGGGGACACAGTTCTTCCATCCGCCGTCGCTGAGGAGGCCGTCATGGCCGACAAGCAGAACAGGAGTACCGACCCCGGGGCCGCCGTCGCTGTGGACGACCCCGCCAAGGTGCGCAACGTCGTCCTCGTCGGGCCGTCCGGTTCCGGGAAGACCACGCTCACCGAGGCCTTGCTCGCCGCGTCCGGCACCGTGCCGCGCGCCGGTTCGGTCGTGGAGGGCACCACGGTGTGCGACCACGACCCGGCGGCCGTGCGCCAGCAGCGCTCAGTCGGGCTTTCCGTCGCTCCGGTGCTGCACGCCGGGCACAAAATCAATCTCATCGACACCCCGGGGTACGCCGATTTCGTCGGCGAGCTGCGCGCCGGGCTGCGGGCCGCGGACGCCGCGCTGTTCGTCGTGTGCGCCGCCGAGGGCGTGGACGCCGCCACCGTCGCCGTGTGGGAGGAATGCGCGTCGGTGGGCATGCCGCGCGCCGTCGTGGTGTCCCGGCTCGACCACCACCGCGCCGACGCGCTCGCCGAGATCGCCGCCTGCCGAGCCGCCTTCGGCGCGGGCGTGCTGCCGCTGTACCTGCCCGCGCCGGACGGCCTGGTCGGGCTCGTCACCCAGCGCCGGTACGACTATTCCGCCGGCTACCCGCCGCGCGTGAGCGACCCGGACCCGGCCGCGCTGGACGGGCTCGCCGACGCCCGCAACGAGCTGATCGAGGGCATCATCGCCGAGAGCGAGGACGAGACCCTCATGGACCGCTACCTCGGCGGCGAGGAGATCGCCGAGGACGTGCTGATCGCCGACCTCGAGACGGCCGTCGCGCGCGGTTCGTTCCACCCGGTCATCCCCGTGTGCGCGACCAGCGGGATCGGCCTCGCCGAGGTGCTCGACGGCATCGTGCGGGCCTTCCCCTCGCCGCTGGAACACCAGCCGCCCGGCGTGACCAGTCCCGACGGCGCCGCGCACGCCGCGCTGTCCGCCGACCCGGCAGGCCCCCTCGCCGCCGAGGTCGTGCGCACCGCGGTCGACTCGTACGTGGGAAGAGTTTCGCTCGTCCGGGTGTTTTCCGGGACGCTGCGCCCGGAGAACGCCGTGCACGTCTCAGGCCACGGCCTCACCGAACGCGGCCACGAAGACCACGACGCCGACGAACGCGTCGCCCATTTGTATTCCCCGCTCGGCGCGAACCTGCGCGAGGTGCCGTTCTGCGTCGCGGGCGACCTGTGCGCGCTCACCAAAGTGGGTTCGGCCGAAACCGGCGACACCGTGTCTTCGCCGGAGGATCCGCTGCTGATGAAACCGTGGCGGATGCCCGAACCGCTGCTGCCGGTGGCCGTCGTCGCGAAGTCGCGCAGCGACGAGGATACGTTGTCCCGCAACCTTTCCCGCCTCGTCGCGGGCGATCCGACCCTGCGCTTGGAACGCAACGCGGAGACCGGGCAGCTCGTGCTGTGGTGCATGGGCGAGGCGCATTCGGAAGTCGTCCTCTCACGGCTGCGCGCGGGCGGAGCGGACGTCGGCACCGAGCCGGTGCGGATCAGCCTGCGTTCCACGTTCGCGAAACCCGCCCGCGGGCATGGACGGCACGTGAAGCAGTCCGGCGGGCACGGGCAGTTCGCGGTGTGCGACATCGAAGTCGAGCCGCTGCCGCGCGGCGGCGGGTTCGAGTTCGTGGACAAGGTGGTCGGCGGCGCCGTGCCGCATCAATTCATCCCGAGCGTCGAGAAGGGCGTGCGCGCACAACTGCAACGCGGCGTCCAGGACGGCTATCCGGTGGTGGATGTCCGCGTGACCTTGACCGACGGGAAGGCGCACAGCGTCGACTCGTCGGATGCCGCGTTCCAGACCGCGGGCGCGCTGGCCCTGCGGGAAGCCGCGGCGGCGAGCCGGATCTCGTTGCTGGAACCGCTGGACGCCGTCGAAGTGAGCCTGCCGGACGAACACCTGGGCACGGTGCTGGGCGACCTGTCGTCCCGCCGCGGCCGGGTCCTGGGCACGGAATCCGGGGACGGCGGGCACACCGTGGTGCACGCGGAGGTGCCCGCGGCGGAGCTGCTGCGGTACGCGGTGGACCTGCGGTCGCTGACGTCGGGGACGGCGACGTTCACACGCCGGCACGCCCGGTTCGAGCCGATGCCGGAGGGCGCCGTCGTCCCGACCTGACCCGAGCGGCAGAAGTCAGTGAGGGGAACCCTGCGGGAATCAGAGTCCCTCAGGGTTCCCCTCACGGACAGTCCCGGGAACGGTCAGAACTCGAACCCTCCCGGCCGCCCGTTCCGGTCCGCCACCAACCCGGCCAGCGTCGCGATCGCGATCTCCGCCGGAGTTCGAGACCCGATGTTCAGCCCGACCGGCCGGTGCACCCGCGCGATGTCCGGTTCCGCCACGCCCAGCCCGCGCAAAGCTTCCACGTGCGGCCCCGGATGCCGCGGGTTGCCCAGCACGCCCACCCACCGCGTCGGCACCGCCAGCGCGGCCTGCAGGACTGTCCCGAGTTCCGGCCGGTGGTGGTCGGTCACCACGACATCCGCGTCCGGCCCCGGAGAAGGTGCGGTCGTGCGGACCTCTACGCCCTCGGGAGCATCGCTGGCCCGCGCCTCATCAGGCTCGAACAGCACGGCGCGGTAACCCAAATCGGCCGCATAGCGCAGCAGGTACTGGGCCACCGGCGAGGCGAACACGGCCACCAGCGTCCGTTCGGCGGGAGCCTCTTCGGCCTCGCCGTGTGCGACGGCGCAGGCATCGGGTTCGGTCGTCATGCGCCTCAGTCTGCCTCAGAGGTCCGGTTCGGCGAATTCGAAGTACTCCGGCAACGGCGCGGTCCCGGCCAGCTTGAAATACCGCACCTTCCGGCGACGCCGCAGCGCCAGCGTGTCCCGCACCGCGTCGTTGTGCACGCGGCGCGCGATGACGACCCGGTGCTCGGCGTCGGTCAGCTCCTCGGCGAGCACCAACGGCAGCCGGGACCGGTCGATTCGCGCCAGGACCAGCGTCAGTTCGTTCTCCGCTGCCTCACGGTCGGGCCGCGGGGCATCTTCCGCCCGCGCCGCCGCGGCGTGCAGGTCGGCACCGTCGTGCAGTACCGCGGCGACCGCGCGCGCTACCACGGCCCGGCGCGCGAGAGCAGCTTCCAAGGCAGCCCAGCCCGCGTCGGTCCGGACGTGCAGGCGGTCGAGGCGGTTCGCGGTCGCGACCAGGAACAGCCCGCCGAGCACCACGATCGCGGCCGCCGACACGAGCAGCCACACCAGCACCGTCACGCGAGCTCCCGCTCCCCCGCCGCGACCAGCCGGGGGTCCGCCGCGATGGCCGTCTCGTACACCCGCAGCACCTGGGTGACCACGACCGCCCAGTCGTACGCCGTCACCCGCTCGCCCGCCGCGGCCGCGAGCGACGCCCGGCGCGCCGGATCGCCCAGCAGTTCGCGCAGGCCGTCAGCCAGGGAGGCCGGGTCGCCGGTGGTGGTGAGCAGCCCGGCGCGGCCGTCGTCGAGCACGCGGCGGAACGAGTCGAGACCGCTGGCCAGCACCGGGGTGCCCGCGGCCATCGCCTCGGTGAGGATCATCCCGAAGCTTTCGCCGCCGGTGTTGGGCGCGCAGTAGACGTCCACGCTGCGCAGCGCCCGGGCCTTCGTCTCGTCGTCGACCTGGCCCAGCAGCTCGATGTGCGGCCACAGCTGCGGCCCGGCCATCCGCCGCAGCTGGTCCGGTTCGCCGCGGCCGACCACGAGCAGCCGCAGGTCCTCGAATTCCGGCAGCAGCCGCCGCGCGGCCTCCAGCAGCACGTCCATGCCCTTGCGCGGTTCGGTGAACCGCCCGACGAACCCGATCGTGCCGCCCGCACGCGGGTAGCCTTCCAGTGGCAGCGCCCGCGAAAAGAACGCGACGTCGACGCCGTTCGGGATCTCGACCGCGTCGCCGCCCGCGTGCTCCACCTGCACCCGCCGGGCCAGCGCGGACACCGCGATCCGCGCGGTGATCTTCTCCAGCAGCGGACGCAGCACCGGCTGGAACGCCGCCAGCGTCCGCGAGCGGGTCGTCGCGGTGTGGAAGGTGGCCACGATCGGCCCGTCCGCGACCTTCAGCGCCAGCAGCGACAGGCTCGGCGCGGCTGGTTCGTGCAGGTGCAGCACGTCGAAGCCGTTGTCCCGGATCCACCGTCGCACCCGGGCGTAGGAAACCGGCCCGAACTGCAGCCGCGCGACCGAGCCGTTGTACGGAATCCCCAGTGCTTTGCCCGCCGGGTGCACGAAATCCGGCAGCTGCGCGTCCTCGTCCGCCGGGGCCAGCACCGACACCCGGTGCCCGCGGTCGAGCAGCGCCCGCGCCAGGTCGATCACGTGGCCCTGGACCCCGCCGGGAACGTCGAACGAGTACGGGCACACGATCCCGATCTTCAACCCGCGCGCCACCCGGGTCAGCTCGCTTCTTCCAGCGTCGTCGCCGCGGCGTCGGCGGGCCAGAACGGCTGCAGCATGTGCCAGTCGGCCGGATGCGCGGCGATGTCGCCGGCGAACACGTCGGCCAGCGCCTGCGTCGCGGCGGGCACCTCGGCCCGCTGGGTGACGCGGATGCGTGGGTGGATCCGGATCTCCCAGCCGTCCTCGGTGAACCAGCAGCCGGTCGGAAGCAGCGCGGCGCCGGTGGTGGCGGCGAGCCGCGCCGGGCCGGGCGGCAGGTGCGTCTGCTCGCCGAAGAACCGCACCGGGATCCCGGACGACGTCAGGTCCCGGTCCCCCAGCAGGACCACCACCTTGTTCTCGCGCAGCCGCCGCAGCAGCAGCCGCATCGCCGCGCTGTCGCCGGTCAGCGGCACGATCTCGAAGCCGAGCGATTCCCGGAACGACACGAACCGGCGGTACAGCGATTCGGGCTTGAGCCGCTCCGCGACGGTGGTGAAGGTGCCCGCGTAGCTGGCGAGCCAGACTCCCGCGATGTCCCAGTTCCCGCTGTGCGGCAGCGTCATCACCGCGCCGTTGCCCTCGGCGAGCGCGGCGTCGATATTCTCCGCGCCGGTCACCGTCACCTGCTTCGCGACCGCCGCGTGGTCCATCGCCGGCAGTCGGAACGTCTCGAACCAGTACCGCGCGTACGACCGCATCGCGCGCCGGACCAGCTCGTCCAGCTCCGCTTCCCCGGCCTGCGGCACGACGCGGGCAAGGTTGGCGCGCAGCTGCCGCACGCCACCGCCGCCGCGCCGGGCGGCCATGTCGGCGCCGAAGGCGAACGTCGCCGACCCGAACGACCGCGGCAGCCGCCGGACGAGCCGCCAGCCCGTCGCGTAGCCGAACTCGCCGAGCCGCTGGGACAGTGTGCTCACGGTTGCGCCCCGCCCGCCGAGGAGTCGGCCTGTTTCGCCGCGACCGCCCGCGCCGCGCTCGCCACCGCCGCCGCCCGCTGCAGCAGCGTGATCACCGACAGCACGGCGAGCAGCCACAGCGTGATCTCCACGGTGTAGGGCACGCCCAGGCCGTGCAGCCCGGTGCCGACCAGGGCGATGATGAGCCGCTCCGCGCGTTCGACCAGCCCGCCGTCGGCTTCGAGGCCGGACGCTTCGGCGCGGGCCTTCACGTAGGAAATGACCTGGGCCAGCACGAGACAGATCAGCGCGGCGGCCGCGGCCCGGTTGTTGTGGTCCTGCACGAAGCACCACCACGCGATCGCGGCGAACAGCGCACCGTCGACCAGCCGGTCGCAGGTCGCGTCGAGCACCGCGCCGAAGGGCGTCCCGTACCCGCGGGCGCGGGCCATCGCGCCGTCGAGCAGGTCGAGCATCGCGAAGCCCCACACGGTGAACGTGCCCCACAGCAGCATGCCCTGCGGGAAGAAGACCAGCGCGCACGCGACAGCTCCCGCGGTGCCGAGCACGGTCATCGCGTTCGGGGTCAGTCCGGCGCGGACCAGGGTGGCGCCGATCGGGTCCGTCACGCGGGAGACCGAGGCACGGGCGAAAATGTTGAGCATCTTCCTCGTCTGTGCACCTGATTCGGGGGCGGGTGGGCGACGAAAGCCTATCGACCCCGCTCTCCGGACCGGACGTGCCCGCCCGCGACCCGCCGGAACGTCAGCCGGATTTCGGCAGTTCGACGACCGGCGCGCCGAATTCCGCAGCCTCTTCCGCCTCCCGGACGGCCTGGCATTTGGGCCGCAGCCCGGCCAGGATCGCCTCGGAAATCTCGCCGAGCTGGCGCACCTGCTCGGCGCTCAGCTGATCGAACAGCGTCTCCCGGACCGCCTCGACGTGCCCGGGAGCAGCCTCTTCCAGTGCGGCGAACCCGGAGTCGGTGAGCACCGCCCACGACCCGCGCTTGTCCGTGGGGCACGACTCGCGCTGGACCCAGCCCTTGGCCTCCAGCCGCGCCACCGCGTGCGACAGCCTGCTGCGCGACGAACCGCGCACCGACGCGAGCTCGCTCATCCGCAACCGCCGTCCGTCCGCTTCGGACAGCGCGACCAGGACCTCGTAGTACGTGTGCGGCATGCCCGACTCGTGCTGCAGCTGTCCCTCGAGGTGTGCGTGCAGCAGCGAACTGGCCTGGGCGTAGGCGCGCCAGACCCGCTGCTCTTCGTCGGTCAGCCAGCGTGGTTCGGACATATCGTCATCATACGCTGGTTGAGCACTCAATTACTGCTGCGCGACGGGCCTCACCACGCGCCCGCCAGCAGGTCGCGCGTTTCGCCGAGCAGCTGCGGCAGCACCTTCGTGTGCCCGATCACCGGCATGAAGTTCGCGTCGCCGCCCCAGCGCGGCACCAGGTGCTGGTGCAGGTGCGCGGCGATGCCCGCCCCGGCGATCACGCCCTGGTTCATCCCGATGTTGAACCCGTGCGCCGCCGAGACCGCCCGGATCACGCCCATCGCGTGCTGCGTGAACTCCGCCAGCTCGCGCGTCTCCTCAGGCGTGAGGTCGGGGTAGTCCGCGACGTGCCGGTACGGGACCACCATCAGGTGCCCCGGGTTGTACGGGTACAGGTTCAGCACCGCGAACACGGTTTCGCCGCGGGCGACGATCAGCGCGCGCTTGTCGTCGCCGAGGCCGGGCAGGCGGCAGAACGGGCAGCCGTCGGACTCGTCGCCCTCGGGCTTGTCCTGGCCGCGGATGTAGGCCATCCGGTGCGGGGTCCACAGCCGCTGCAGCGCGTCCGGGACCCCGACCCCGTCCTGTTCGACGAGTTCCGGCTCGGTCACTTCAGGATCTTCTCCACGGCCTCGGCCGACGGCGACGCGTTCTCCCGCCGCGCGACCCATTCGGCGATCGCCTCGACCGCCTGCTCCACCGGGACGCCGTTGATCTGGCCGCCGTCGCGGAACCGGAACGACACCGCGCCCGCCTCCGCGTCCTTCGCGCCGGCCAGCAGCAGGAACGGCACCTTCTGCGTGGTGTGCGTGCGGATCTTCTTCTGCATCCGGTCGTCGCTCGCGTCGACCTCGACGCGGATCCCCTTGGCGCGCAACGCCTTCTCCACGCCGCGCAGGTACTCGACCTGGTCGGCGGTGATCGGGATGGCGACCGTCTGCACCGGCGACAGCCACGCCGGGAACGCGCCCGCGTAGTGCTCGGTCAGCACGCCGAAGAACCGCTCGATCGACCCGAACAGCGCGCGGTGGATCATGATCGGCCGCTGGCGGCTGCCGTCGGAGGCGGTGTATTCCAGGCCGAAGCGCTTGTTCTGGTTGAAGTCCAGCTGGATGGTCGACATCTGCCAGGTGCGGCCGATGGCGTCCTTCGCCTGCACCGAGATCTTCGGGCCGTAGAAGGCCGCGCCGCCCGGGTCCGGCACCAATTCGAGGCCGGAGTCGACGGCGGCCTGGCGCAGCGTCTCGGTGGCCTCCTCCCACTCCCAGTCCTCGCCGATGAACTTCTCCGAGTCCCCGCGGGTGGACAGTTCGAGGTAGAAGTCGGACAGGCCGTAGTCGGCGAGCAGGTCCAGCACGAACTTGAGCAGCGACCGCAGCTCGGACGGCATCTGCTCCTTGGTGCAGTAGATGTGCGAGTCGTCCATCGTCAGGCCGCGCACGCGGGTGAGACCGTGCACGACGCCGGACTTCTCGTAGCGGTAGACGGTGCCGAACTCGAACAGCCGCAGCGGCAGTTCGCGGTAGGACCGTCCGCGCGAGCGGAAGATCAGGTTGTGCATCGGGCAGTTCATGGCCTTGAGGTAGTAGTCCTCTTCGTCGAACTGCACCGGCGGGAACATGGTGTCCGCGTAGTACGGCAGGTGCCCGGAGGTGTGGAACAGGTCGCCCTTGGAGATGTGCGGCGTGTTCACGAACTCGTAGCCGGCCTCCTCGTGGCGGCGGCGCGAGTAGTTCTCCAGCTCGCGGCGGATGATGCCGCCCTTGGGGTGGAACACCGGCAGCCCGGAGCCGATCTCCTCGGGGAAGGAGAACAGGTCGAGCTCCGCGCCGAGCTTGCGGTGGTCGCGGCGCTCCGCCTCGGCGAGGCGCTCGAGGTGGGCGTCCTGCGCCTCGGCCGATTCCCACGCGGTGCCGTAGATCCGTTGCAGCTGCGGGTTTTTCTCGTTGCCGCGCCAGTACGCGGCGGCCACCCGGGTGAGCTTGAAGGCCGGGATGAACTTGGTGGTGGGCACGTGCGGGCCGCGGCAGAGGTCGCTCCACACGCGTTCCTTGGTGCGCGGGTCGAGGTTGTCGTAGATGGTCAGCTCGCCGCCGCCCACCTCCATCACCTCGGTGGTGTCCACATCGGACTTGAGGTCCACCAGTTCGAGCTTGAAGGGCTCGTTCGCCAGCTCTTCCTTCGCCTCGTCGGTGGAGGCGAAGACGCGGCGCGAGAACTGCTGCGCGCCCTTGACGATCTGCTTCATCCGCTTCTCGAGCTTCTGCAGATCCTCGGGCGTGAACGGCTTTTCGACGGCGAAGTCGTAGTAGAAGCCGTCGCGCACCGGCGGGCCGATGCCGAGCTTGGCGTCCGGGAATTCCTGCTGCACGGCCTGGGCGAGCACGTGCGCGGCGGAGTGCCGGATCACGCTGCGGCCGTCCTCGGTGTTCGCCGCGACCGCTTCGACCAAGGCCTCCGCTTCCGGGGTCCACGCGAGGTCGCGCAGTTTCCCGTCGGCGTCGCGGACGACGACGATCGTGTCCGGGCCCTTGGTGGGCAGCCCGGCTTCGCGCACCGCGGCGCCCGCCGTAGTGCCCGCCGGCACCACCACGCGCGGGGCGGGTACGGCGGCTACTGACGACGGTTGGGACACGATCGGGCTCCTTCGGGAGAAGTGACTGAAACGGCTTCCGCTGATGCTAGTCGGCGGCGACGAACCCGATTCGACCGCCGTCAGCCAACACTGCCCGCGGACGCCGAAAGGCCGCCCCGGGCGTGCGGGGCGGCCTCACGGCGGCGAAACGAGGGTCAGAGCGTGTCGACGACCTGGTCGAAGTCGAGCCGCGGCAGGCGGTCGTACCACGGGTTCTCGCCCGGCTTGCCGACGTTCACCACGACGAGCGAACGCCAGTTGTTGCCGGAGAAGAACTCCTTGTCCACGCCCGCGGCGTCGAAGCCGGTCATCGGGCCCGCGGCCAGTCCGGCGGCGCGCACGCCGATGATGAAGTAGCCGACCTGCAGCAGCGAGTTCAGCTTGGAGAACTCGACGCGCCCGGACTCCTCGGCGAACATGTCCTTCACGCCGGGGTTGTGAGGGAAGGTCTGCGGGATGTTCTCGTGGAAGTCCACGTCCGCGGCCAGGATCACGGTCAGCGGAGCGGCTTCGGTCTTGGCGCGGTTGCCCTCGGACATGTGCGGCAGCAGGCGCTGCTTCGCCTCGTCGCTGCGGATCACCAGCGCGCGCAGCGGCTGGGTGTTCATCGAGGTCGGGGCCCACTTGACGAGGTCGTAGATCGCGCGGACCTGCTCGTCGGTCACCGGCTCGGAGCTGAAGCTGTTGGCCGTGCGCGCCTCGCGGAACAGCAGGTCCTGCACCTCGGCGGGCACCTGCAGCTGCTGGGACTCTGCGAAAGTAGTCATCGGTCCGTCGTTCCTTCCCGTGCTGTCGCCTACGCACGGCACCAACATGGTTGAACGCTTGACTATTTCTCGTCCGGCGCGGTTGTGACTCAGCGCACGGGCGGCGGCCGCCGTCCCTCTCGGACCGGCGGCCGCCGTCAGCGGGTTTTTCCCAGGTCAGTAGGCGCCCTGCCCGGCGAGCACGGCGCGGAAGGTCTTCCAGAGGATCACCAGATCGAGAGCCAGCGACCAGTCCTCGACGTAGCGGAGGTCGAGGCGGATGCTCTCCTCCCACGACAGATCGCTGCGCCCGCTCACCTGCCACAGCCCGGTCAGCCCCGGTTTCACCAGCAGCCTGCGGCGCGCGGCCGGGGCATACGTCGCGGTCTCCTCCGGCAACGGCGGCCGCGGCCCGACCAGCGACATCCGCCCGGCGACGACGTTGAACAGCTGCGGCAATTCGTCGAGCGAATACCGGCGCAGCAGCCCGCCGACCTTCGTGACCCGCGGGTCCTTCTTCATCTTGAACAGCGGCCCCGCGCCTTCGTTCGCCTTTTCGAGGCCGTGCCGGATCAGGTGCGCGTTCACGACCATGGTGCGGAATTTGAGCATCGTGAAGGCTTCGCCGTCCTTGCCGATGCGCCGCTGCCGGTAGATCACCGACCCCCGGTCGCCCGCCTTCACCGCGACCGCGATCGCCAGCAGCAGCGGCGAAAACAGCGCGAGCAGCAACGCCGCGCCGCAGCGGTCGACGACTTCCTTGACCAGCCGGCGTCCGCCGGTGAACGCGGGCGCGGTGACCCGCAGCAGCGGCATGCCCAGCACTCCGCTGACGTTCAGCCGCGGTCCGGCGACCTCCATCAGCATCGGCGCGACGACCATTTCCGACGACGTGCCTTCGAGATCCCACGCCAGCCGCTGCAGCCGCTCCGGATTCCAGTACTGGTCGGCGGTGATGGCCACGACCCGGTACCCGCCCCGGCGCACGTGCCGCGAAAGCTCCTCGAGCCGTCCGACGACCGGCACGCCGTCGATCTCGCCGTGCCCGGTGGACGTGCAGACCGCCTCGACCCGCCATCCGACGTGCGCTTCGGTCCGCGTCCGCTTGATCAGGTCGGCGACGGTTTCCGCGCTGCCCGCCGCCATCACCGGCAGCAGGCACAGCCCGCGCCGCCGTCTGCGGTGCAGAATCTGCCTGAGCACATATCGCTGCGGAAACAGTACTAATGCCACGGCCGGAACTACGAAAAACACCCAGGGCTGCACTTCGAGGGCGCCGAACAACAATCCGCCGAAAGCGACCAGGACCGCGGCGGTAATCAGCGCCCGGCCCAGCGTCCGGTACTCCTCGGGGCCCTCCCCCAGCACCCGCGCGCTCCACGCCCGGCTGACCGGAAGGGCGCAGAGGATCGCGAACGCCGTGCCGAACGCGTGCATGTCGTGCGGAGCGAGCCGGTCGATGACGAAGGCGCTGATCGCGATGACCGCGCAGGCCGCGATGAGATCCGCCGCGATCACGGTCCTGCGGTAGCGCTTTTCCCACTCCGCGGCGTGGGCTTTCGGCGGATCCCCCTCCGCCGGGCAGACACCAGCCGGGTCGAGCCGGTCGTCGGCGGCGCGGCCGGGCGGCGGGGCCGCCACGTCGACCGGCGGCGCGGGGACCGCCCTGAGGTCGACCCGCGGCAGCGCCATGCCGTCCGCGGGCCAGGGCCGCACCGGTTCTTCCATCAGTCCTCCCGCGCTACGCAAGCTCCCCGGATCTGATCGCCACCGGCACGCTGGGCCAGGACCGACGATCACAATCAGTGATCATCAGGCGGTCCGGGACACTGTCGCCGAAGGTGTGACACTCGCCAAGGTATCGGGTGGTCAGCGAGCGGTGTTACAGAGATTTTCCAGCCACAGCCTGCGAGTCTTCCCCGTCAAGAAGCACCGGGAAGATAACGGGAATGTCACGATGGGTCACACTGGCTCGGCAACCGAAACTACCGGCAGTAGTCAAGTTTCCCACTAACTACACCGAACGGCCCAGCAGGCCCGCAGCCGATTCAGCTCCCCCGCACGGGTCACCGGCCGCGGACGAGCCCGCCCCAACCGCCGTTCGGGCACAAACTCTCCGCCGACCCGCCGATTTCCTTTGCCCGCAGCGCAATCCGCTCCGAAATGCGCGGGGCGTCCTGTCTTCGACCATTTGGGTGGTCTGAACCATTCGCCGCCGGGCCTTCCGCCGGGCCGGGACCCCCGCCGCACATTTCTCCCGGACTAGCCCGGACTCCGCCTTCCCGGCCGGGCCGGGTCCACACTGGACACTCGAAAAGCGCAGGTCTTCGCTCAGGTCGTCGGCGGCGCCGCGGCCGTCGCGTTGAGCGCGGTCACCACGGCCCGCTCCTCGAAGTCGAAGTGCGCCTCCAGCTCACCGGCGAGCCGCTCCAGCTCGGTCCGCAGCCTCCCCGGGTCGGATTCGCCCGGGACGAAGCCGTCGACCAGTTCCCGGATCGAGTCCTGCAGTCGCGCCACCACGTGATGCTGCTCGGCGAGCTGCGCGATGGCCGGGGCGAGCGCCGGGAACTGCTCCGCCAGAGAGGGGAACACCACCGAGTCCTCACCGACGTGATGGCGGCGCAGCGCGGTACAGAAGCTGAGGCAGTGCGTGCGCATCTCCTGCGCCAAATCCGGTTTCGGCCGGACGATCGCAGTCGCGGCGCCGTCGACCAAGCTGTCCGCCTGCTCGCGCAGCGTCCGCAACTCGCTCCGAAACCATTGGTGCACTTCGACGAGCCAATCCCCCATGCCTTTGACGCGCTCGTCGATTCGATGCAATACGACCACCGGAATCTCGCGGGACGTCTTCGCCTGATAATCGCCGTAGCCCGGAGCTTCCGAGACCACTCGCGCGAAAAGCTTCTCGTACGCTGTTCCCCGCGGAATGGCCGCCATCGCCTGATACGTGTCGCTGCCGGTCTCGACGGTCACCCTCGGATTCCGCCGAATGTTGTGGTACCAGGCGGGATTCCGGTCTCCCCCGTTCGCCGACGCGACCACCACGCCGTTGCCGTCGATCCGCAGGTAGCCGAGGAGCACCTCCCGGCTCAGCCCGGTCTTCGCGCCGGTCGTCGTCAGCACGGCCAGCGACCAGCCCTCGAACATGCCGCTCAGCGCACCTCGGTTCGCGCGGAACTCAGCAATCAGCCGGCGGTGAAAATCGTTGCTCACACAATTCCTTTCGGTTGTTTCCGGAAAGGAGGCATCGAGCACAGGACAGGACGCGAAAAGACCCCGCAGGCACAGGCATGGCGCAGCGATCCGGCTGACGGATCCGTGGAACTGCGAGAGACGGAGAGCCCGATCTCTGTGCTGGCTGGTTAGCCGCTACCTCCATGCATAGGCCCATACGGGGCGCACGGCTAAGTTAGCACAGCCGCGGATCTTCGCGCGGCTGAATCCTTTCGCCGGGCCGGTCGCTCTTATGGACGTGCGGCCACGAGGCCGACGCGTC
This sequence comes from Amycolatopsis sp. NPDC114503, assembly GCF_055633655.1. Classification (NCBI taxonomy): domain Bacteria; kingdom Bacillati; phylum Actinomycetota; class Actinomycetes; order Pseudonocardiales; family Pseudonocardiaceae; genus Amycolatopsis; species Amycolatopsis sp. NPDC114503. The sequence continues at coordinate 61,005 of NZ_JBVKDT010000023.1, forward strand.
GAAGGAGGTTCGATGACCGTAGTCATTGTCGCGGTGGCGGTCGTGGCGGTTCTGGTGTGCAGCTGCGTGGTGTTCCTGCGAGCGCGCGGGAGGTCGAAGCGTGGCTGAGTCCTGGCCCGCCGACCAGCTCGTGCTGGCCGCGCAGCGCGGCGACGAGGCGTCGATCGCCGTCCTGGCGTCCGGCGCGTACCCGCACGTCCGGAGGTTCGCGTTCTCGTTGTGCGCGAGCAGCCAGGACGCCGAGGACGCGGCGCAGGAGGCGATGATCGTCCTGTTCCGCAAGATCGGAACGCTGCGGGCGACGGCCGCGCTCGCGTCGTGGATGTTCCGCATCGTGCGCAACGAATGCCTGCGCCGGGCGCGCGCCCTGGTGCGGCGCGACGAGCCGATCCCCGACACCGCGGGCCCGTCCGCCGAGGACGACGTGCTGAGCAGGCTGGAGGTCGAACGCCTGTCCGCCGCCATCGCATCGCTGCCCGACGATCAGCGCGGCGTGCTGATCATGCGCGACATCCAGGGTCTGCCGGGCAAGGCCGTCGCCCAGTCGCTGGGGTTGAGCACCGCGGCGATGAAGTCGCGGCTGCACCGCGCCCGCGCCGCTGTCCGGGCGTTCCTGGATCTCCCGGAGGAAGGCCGATGAGCACGTCGTTCGCCAGCAAGTCCCTGTCGGTCCATCTCGCGCGCGGGATCGTCGGATTCGGCCTGATCGCCGCGTCGATCGCACTGGCCCCGGTCGTCGGGTGGGCCAGCCTGGTGGCGCTGCCGGCGGGCGTGCTGGCACTGCGCGGATGCCCGACGTGCTGGGCGATCGGGCTGGTGCAGACCCTGTCGCGCGGGCGTCTGGAGCGGAGGTGCGAGGACGGGGTGTGCCGGTTGGAGCCCGCCGGGGGACGCTGACCCGAGGGGCGCCTGAGGATTCCTCGGCGAGGAGGACGTCGCCGCGCTCGAAGGCGCGGGAAGCACCGCCCGGTCGCGCACCCCTTCAACGCCGAAGGCCTGCCGACAAGGATCGTCGGCAGGCCTTCGGATGGAGCTGGTGGGCGATACTGGGATCGAACCAGTGACCTCTTCGGTGTGAACGAAGCGCTCTCCCGCTGAGCTAATCGCCCGCTCGCGGTGCGGTTCCAGCCTACCCCACGACTTTCGGGGGCCTGCAAACGGGTGGTTTGATCCGACTACAGCGCGTCTGCCAGCGAATACCGTCCGAACAATCCCGAGCTAACCAAGGCCTTGCCCGGGCGGGGGCGCGTGCGGCCGTCCGCGACATCCGTGCGACGGTGCTATCGCACAGCGGCCGAACCGCGCAAGATGTACTGGTGGCTCCCCACCGGGCGCCCGCTGAAGGCTGCGCGGCACGGACGGCGACGGACCGGACGGACCTCGGGGCAGACGGTCTCGAACGGGTGATCTCGAGCGCACTCGCGACGGATCCGGGCTCCTGGTGCGTCTCACCGTTGTCCTCGGTCGTCCGGGCCGGGAAGGGAGACGAAGGGTAGGACGATGCGCAACGATCACGTGACGCTCCGCTCGACGGCGGTCTTCGACCTGCTGGCGCCGCGGACCCCGGCGGTTCCGGTGAAGGTGGAGCTGCGCTACGACACCCGCGACCCCTATGCCGTCGTCGCCGCCTTCCGCACCGGGCGGGCCGGCTGGGTCGAATGGGTCTACGCGCGCGACCTGCTCGCCGACGGCCTGCTCGCCGACGCCGGCGACGGGGACGTCCGCATCCGGCCCTCGGTGGAGGACCCGGAGTCGGTCCTGATCGAGCTGAACTCGCCGTCCGGGCACGCCATGTTCGAGGCGTCCGCGCAGGAGCTGGCCGATTTCCTGGACCGCACGTACGACGTCGTGCTGCCGGGCAACGAGCACCTGTGGGTCGACGTCGACGACGCGCTCACCCACCTGATCCCGAACGATCTGGCCTGATCACCGCCCCGCGAGCGGGCCAACAACCCCCCGGTGCCGCGGCGGTCGCCGGGGTCGGATATGGTTCTTTCACACCACGGCGACGGGGTTCGGGCTTCCGGCCCGCGACCTCAGAGCCACGGTAGTGCGGACGTAGCGCAGCTGGTAGCGCATCACCTTGCCAAGGTGAGGGTCGCGGGTTCGAATCCCGTCGTCCGCTCGGAGGGCTCAAGCCCCATGCGGTGGAGTGGCCGAGAGGCGAGGCAACGGCCTGCAAAGCCGTGTACACGGGTTCGAATCCCGTCTCCACCTCGCGCGATTAGCTCAGCGGGAGAGCGCTTCCCTGACACGGAAGAGGTCACTGGTTCAATCCCAGTATCGCGCACCAGCGTTGCCCGGAAGCCCTGCTTCTCTTCGGAGAGGCAGGGCTTCCGTCGTTTCGGGCACCCGCTCACGACGGGAACAGGGCCGAACCCAGCGGACGGCGCTCGTCGAAGCCCGGGAGGATCAGGAAGGTCCCGCTCGCGGTGGTGGTCGTGAACGGCAGCAGCGCGTCCGCGGCCTCCATGCTCGCCAGGGTGGCGGTGAACGTGTGCAGGTCGTTCTGGAAGCTCATGAAGAGGAGCCCGGGCACCGGCGTGTCCATGCTGTAGCTGCGGCGCAGCATGAGCCCGGCCCCGACGACGTTCGCGTGGGCGCGGCGGATGTGGGCGTCGGCGGGGACGAGGTAGCGGCCGTCCGGGGTTTTCGCGCCCAGGTCCGGGCCGTCGGCGATGGAGCCGCCGGACAGCGGGATCCCGGTGTCCCTCCGGCGGCCGAAGACTGCTTCCTGCGCGGCGACCGGCAATGCGGCGAATCGCGCGACGTCCAGCGCCATCCGCCGGACGACGGCGATCGTGCCGCCCGCGACTGGCGGCGGGCCGGCGAGCCACAGGTCGCGCTGCTGCTCGGCGGGAGTGTGCGGGCCGATGATGCCGTCGACGAAGCCCAGGACGTTCCGGGGCGCGGTCAGCCCCTCCGAGACCGGGAGGTGCGGCCCCCGTCCGGCGGACTGCCGCCAGCGTTCGCGTATTCCGGGTTGAGCCAGCAGCGCGGCCGCGGCGACGGGCGGGACGAGCGGGTCGCTCGCGCAGAGTTGAAGCAGCAGATCGCCGCCTCGGTCGGACGGAGCGATCGCTTCGCGGGCGGACGGCGGGAGGTCTTTCGCGCCGGGCAGTTGCGGGTCGCGGGTCTGGACCAGTTTCGGACCGACGCCGACTGTCACGGTCAGGTCGCCTGGGGGCAAACCCAGCAGGCGGCCGTCCGTTCCAGCGGTCAAAGCCAGGGTGCGGCGGCCTAATTCGGCGAGAAGCGGGCCTGGCGCAACGGAAACGTCTGCGGTGACGACCAGCAGATGCGATTGCGGTTGTTGCGGCGTGGTGATTCCGGCTTGGTGGGCGCCGGTGGGAGGGACCGGGCTGGGCTGGGTCCCGGCGGAGTCGGGCGCGGAGTCTGGCGCGGAGGCCGCGTGACAGCCGGCGGCGAGCCCAGCGGTCACCGCGGCCCCGAGAAAAGCGCGGCGGGAAGGGCGGCGCTCAGCGGAATTCACGACGGGCAGCGTGACAGATTCCGGTGCGCCAGGCGAATTCGGCTCGGCGGAACGGCTGTTTTGGCCGGGTGATGGGGTGTGAAGTCGCTCCGGCAACCGGGTCCGACGAAGCGGCCCGATGAATTCACCACGCACAGCCCGACCACCATGGCTCCCACGAATCCGGCGGAGCACGACCCGCAACGACAGCCCCGCTGATCCGGCTCGCCCATCGCGGCTCCCACGAATCAAGCGAAGCCCCGTCGAGCTCACAACCCGCACGACAGCACCGCCGATCCAGCTCGCCCCTCACGGCTCCCACGAATCAGGCGAAGCGCCGTCGAGCTCACGACCCGCACGACAGCACCGCCGATCCAGCTTGCCCTCACTGCACCGAGGCGCAAAGGCAACAGCACCCCCATGCGAATCCGGCAGGACAGCGCCGGAGGAAGCCACTCCCCCGCAGCCGGGCCGACTGCAGCGCCCAGGCCACTCAGCACCAACCAAGCGCACGACCGCCACACCGGTCAACAATCACCCCAACGGAATCCGGCCTCCGTGCCAGACTGTGCGCATGCGTTTTCCCGCCATGGTGGCGATCCTGGGGCTGTCCGCGGCGGTGGTCAGCGGGTGTGGTTCTTCCTCCGCCGAGGGGCATCGGCCGGACGGGGCGGGGGTGACGATCCGCGTTCCCGCCGACGCGCCCACCATCTCCGCCGCCGTTTCCCTGGCACAGTCCGGGGATCTCGTGCTTGTCGCGCCTGGCGAGTACCACGAAACGGTGAAGATCACGACGCCGAAGGTCACGCTGCGCGGCGAAGTGCGGGAGCAGGTGGTCGTCGACGGGCAGCTGAAGCGGGACAACGGCGTCGTCGTGTCCGCGCCGGGCGTCGCGGTGGAGAATCTGACTGTCCGGAATCATACGCAGAACGGCGTCCTCGTCACGGGTTCGGTCAAGGCCGCCGACGCGCTGCCGGGGCACGGCGGCGGGTATGACACCGGCGACGAGCCGATTCGCTTCCTCAGCTCGTTCCTGGTCTCGCACGTCACCGCCACGCGCAACGGTCTCTACGGAATCTATGCGTTTTCCGCGCAGAACGGGGTGATCGAGCAGTCATACACGTCCGGCGGCGCTGATTCCGGAATCTACGTCGGGCAATGCAAACCGTGCCGGACGGTCGTGCGGGACAATGTCGCGGAACTCAACGCGGTCGGGTACGAGGGTACGAACGCGAGCGGCGAGATGTACGTCGTCGGGAATCGGTTCAGCGGGAACCGGGTCGGGCTCACCACCAACTCCGACCACCAGGAGAAGCTGTTGCCGCAGCAGGATTCGGTGGTCGCCGGGAATCTGGTGGCGGCCAACGGGCAGGCGGCGACGCCGGAGCAGGCCGACGGCGGCTGGGGCATCGGGATCGGCATCGACGGCGGCAGCGGCAACCAGGTGCTGCGGAACCGGATCGCCGGGAACCCGAACGCCGGGCTCGTGCTCACCGCGACCCAGGACGTGCCGCCGAAGGGCAACCAGATCGTCGGCGACGTCTTCGCGGCGAACGGCCTCGACGTCGGCTGGACGTTCCCCGGTGCGACCAAGGGCAGCGGAAACTGTGTCGATTCCGGGGCGCTGCACACGATTCCGGACGGATTGGCCACGAGCGCTGCTTGTCCCGCAGCAGCTGCCTCGCCGTCGGGAGTCTGGAACCGGGTCAAGCCGCCTCCGGGCATCCCGTTCACCGAGGTCGCGGCGCCGCCGCTGCAGCCGCAATTTCCGGGCGCGCGCACGGCTGGTCCCACGGTTGTCCCGGCGGTGCCGGGGTTTCCGGACGTCGCGAAAGTCCAGGCGCCAAGCGCGTTGCTGCTGGCGGACCGGGCCTCGGTGGCTGCCGCCTAGGGGCGCCGATCGCAGTGCCGCGATGCCCTTGCGCTGACAGCTGCAGCGCGGCCGTCCCAGCGGGACCAGCGCTTCCCCGCATCGAGAGAGGCCGCCCCGCTGACAGACCGAGTCTCACCAGCCGCATCCTGAGGAAACGTCAGCGGCCAGACGGCACAGCAGTGAATTCATGCGTATCGAAATCAATGACAACCGGATTCGTTTCCCCCGGAACCGAAGTCCGCACCCGGTACATGACTCCGTCGCCGTCGAGCCAGTACCGGACAGATTCCGCGCTGCCCGGCCGTTCCCGGGAATCCGGGCCCGTGAAGACGTCGACGGCATGGCCGTTCACCTGATCGGCCGATACCCATTCAGCACCGTTCTGCGGCAGCAATTGCGCGTTGTCCGGCCGATCGCTGCCGAGGCCGAGAAGAATGGCCAACGACCGGTCCAACGTGCCCGCTGTCGGATTGATCGGGCGGCCGACCCAGCCGTCGGCGGGCGGGTTCGCCGGGGGCAGGTCGGGGATCGCGGGCAGCGGGCGGAGTTCGACGCGGGTCGCGGTCCACCGGATCAGACCATTGCCGGAGTCGTTGCGCCCCTTTCCTTTCAGCACTCCGTAACCGGCCTTGGCGCGGTAATCGGCCGAACCGGTGATCACGAGTTCGCCCGCCGCTGCCGGGACACTGATCGTCACCGCGCGGCCTTGTTTCTGGTAATTGCGGAATCGTGCGATCGCGAGCCGGCTTGCCTCGTCCGCGGTGACCGCGCGCGGGCCGGAATCGGGGGAACTGGCGGCGACGTACGAGAATATTCCCGCGCCCAGCGCGACTGTCACCGCGGCGGCGACGACAATCCAGCGGCGCGCGATCCGTTTGGCAAGCACAGCGAGTGACCGTAGCAGGGATTTCGATTCACCCGGTCCGTTTACTCCGGCGCCGTACCCGGAAAGGTTGTTTTCTGCTTCACTGTTACAGCTTTGCGGCACGCCGCGCGAATATTCCGCGCAGAGAACGGAGATCCGCAGTCATGACCCGAGGTGGCAGAAGAACCAGCGGCAGATTCAGGCTGGCCAGAGCAGCCGCTGCTGCCCTGATGCTGGGCGGCAGCGCGGTGACGGTCACCGCCGGCACCGCCGGGGCCGCGGAGGACGGCACATTGACCGTCCAAGTGCTCCGGGATTTCTTCGGCACCGGAATCGTCAACGCCACCATGGACACCCCGCAGCCGGGCATGTCGGTGCTGGTCACCGACCCCGCCGGGCATCAGGTGCGCGGACGCACGGACGCGGCGGGCAAGGTCGTGGTGGACCCGGCCGCGCCGCTCGCCGGCGGCCGGTACCGCGTCGACGTTTCGGTTCCGGATCCGTATCGCGCGTATTTGCAGGCCGCGCCCGCGTCCACGGAGAAAAACCACTTCGACAGTTTCACGACGTTCGTGGATCTGCGCGAGGCCAAGGACGTTTCGGTGATCACCGGCGTCTGGAACCCGGCCGACCACACGCCGCCCGACGCCCGTTATTACGTGCCGGTGCAAAGCCCGGCGGTGAACAGCGACGGCAGCAAGCCCGATCCGAACAGCCGCGCGCTCGTCGCCTTCGACCGCGGCCTCCGCGGCACCTGCCCCGCCGACTCGGCCTGCCCGACGGTGCTGAACACTCAGGCGCAAGTCGGCACCACGTGGGGTTTGGCGTACGACAAATACCGCGACCGCATTTTCCAGTCGGCGTTCGCGAAACGCTTCACCACCTACGGGCCCGAAGGCGGCGGCGCGATTTACACGACGCCGCTCGGCGGCGGCGCGCCCACGCTGTTCGCGAAGGTGCCGGCCGCCGAGATCACCGCGCACGGCGCGGTGGACATGCGCAAGGACGAGCATTTCGTGGACGTCCCCGGAAAGGAAAGCCTCGGCGGGATCGCGCTCACCGAGGACGGCAAGACGCTGTACGCGATAAGCCTGGTGACCCGGAATCTGCTCCGTTTCGACGCGACCGGAGCCACCGCGAAGATCGAAAAGCAGACGCCGATCCCCATGCCGGACTGTGCCAGCCCGGACGATTGGCGGCCGTTCGCGGTCGCGGCGCACGACGCGAAACTGTACGTCGGCGGCGTCTGCTCGGCGGAAAGCACGAAGCGGCGCGAGGACCTGAAGGCCGTGGTCTACACCTACGACGGCACGAAATTCACACCGGTGGTCACGCATGGCCTCGACTACCGGCGCGGCTACGTCATCACCGTCCCGGACCCGGACGACAGCATGGACCACTGGAATCCTTGGGACACCTCGTTCGCGTCGTGGGACAAGTTCATCAGAAAGGGCGCGGGGATCAACCCGCAGCCGGAGCTGGCGAGCCTGGCGTTCACCCGCGACGGTTCGATGATCCTCGGCTTCCGCGACCGGTTCATGGACGTCTTCGGCTCCGGCATCGACCCGCGCCCAGGGCACAACGAGGTCTCGACCGGCATGTCCGGCGGCGACATCACCATGGCCTGCGCGGCCCCGGGCGGCGGATACGACTGGGAAGGCACCGGGGCCTGTCCGAACCACGGCAAACCCGAGACGAACGGCCACGAATCGGCAGGCGTCGTCGAGTACTTCCCCGGCGACTTCTACGATCCGAGCCACTCCGGCACCGGTGTGCACCAGGAGGCCGCGCAGGGTTCGGTCGCCTACATCCCGCAGCAGCAGTGGGTGATCAGCACCGAACTGGACCCGGCGCAGCACGTCAGCTCGGACGGCGTCGGCTACTACGACGTCGACAGCGGCGTCGGGCCGGGGCAGGACAATCCGAAGCACGGGTACGCGTTCGTCGGCCCGGCCAACAGCTTCGGCAAGGCGGGCGGGCTCGGCGACATCGCCTACCAGGCGGCGAACGCGCCGATCCAGATCGGCAACCTCGTCTGGTTCGACGGCGACCACAACGGCGTCCAGGACCCGAACCGCACCGACGAGGTCCCGCTCGCGAAGGCGACGGTGAACCTGCTCGACACCGACGGCAAGAAGGTCGCCACCACCCAGACCGACAAGGCGGGCGAGTACTACTTCGGCGGCGTCGGCGCGGAGTACCAGCTGAAGCCGGGCGAGAAGTACACCGTGCAGTTCGACGTCTGCACCGCGGCCACCGACAACGTGCCGGGGACGCCGCCGCCGACCGATCTGCGGTTCACGCTCCCGACCGCCGGACCGGACCGGGCGCACGATTCGAACGTCGTGCCGCCCAAGACCGGACGGCTCTGCAACGGCTACGCGCCGGTGACCGCTCCCGCCCAGGCCGGCGGGGTCGACCACACCATCGACGCCGGCGTCTACCTGCCGGCGCCGCCCGGCCCGCCGACGTCGTCCGCTCCCCCGGCGACGAGCCCGAACCCGGTTCCCCCGGCGGCCCACCCGCCCGCTCCCGGCGCGACGGACACGGATTCGCTGGCCTCGACCGGGATTCCGCTGCTGCCGATGCTGCTGATCCTCGGCGGAGCCCTCGTCGCCGGAGGCACGGCCTTCCTGGTGGCGAGCCGGAGAAGGCGGTTCAGGCGGGAATGATCGCCGCGGTGGCCGAGGTCCGCGATGAGCGGGCCTCGGTCACCGTGCTCGCGTCAGCCACTCCGCCAGGTCGGCGATCACCGCCGGGTCGACGTGCTGCGGTTGCCGGTAACTGTCCGGAGTGGACGGTTCGGTGCCGGGAAAGAACTCGTGGTCGTCGACCGGATAGACGCGGATGTCCACCTCGGACCGTCCGCCCAGCCCGTCCCGCCATCGCGAGAGGTCGTCCTCGACGGTGACCTGATAATCCCGGCCGCCCTGCATCAGGAACATCGGCGCCGGCAGCGATGCGGCGGTCGCGACGGGGTCGTACTCGCGCAGCTCCAGCCAGTACGACCCGGGATAGCCGAACAGCAGCCCGTCCCCCGGCGCCGACGGCGACAGCGCCGGATCGGCGACCGCCTCGGCCTGCCGGGTGATCGGCTCGACGAGCGCCTCGACCTTGGCGTCCACCGCGGCCAGATGCCGGACCACCCGAACGGCGGCCCGGTGCATCGGCTCGGCATCAGCCGCCAGAAGGACCAGCCCCGCGACCGACGGCTCGGCGATCGCCACGAGCGGCGCGACCTTCCCGCCCATGCTGTGCCCCGCCACGAACACGCGCGCGGCATCGACACTCTCCTGCGCCTGCAGAAGACGAACGGCCGCGGCGGCATACGGCACGTACTCCGCGGACATCGTGAAGCCGGGCGCGCTGGCCAGCTCGGGATGGGCGTGCGTCACCTTGTCGAAGCGCAGCACCGCCACGCCCCGGGAAGCCAAGCCCCACGCGAGATCCTTGAGCGGTTTGTTCGGCCCGGCCGTCTCGTCGCGGTCGAAGATCCCGCCGCCGCTGAGCAGGACCACGCCCGGCCACGGCCCCTCTCCTCGCGGCACGGTCAGCGTTCCCGGCGCCGAATGGGGTTCCGCGGAAAGAACGACGTCCTCTTCGCCGAACGCTGATTCGTCCACATAGGACGGTTCAGTCCACGCCGCGGCGGCAGCGAGCCGAAGCCCGGCAACGGTTCCCGCCGAATCAATGGACATCACCACGAGAAACGCGCCCCGCGAGCAGACGACCGGCACCTGCACCCGGGTCAGCCCAGGACCCGCCGGCTCGGCAACCGGCTCGCCGAGCGAAGTCACCGGACCGTGCTCGCCGATCTGCGCGGCCCATGCGGCTTCCAGCGCCGCCGCGGACACCGCCGCCCGCAACTCCGGCGAAAACCGGATCGCGAACTCCTCGAACCGCCCGCCTCGTGCCTGTTCGACGACAGCCGTCGCCAGTTCGCTCGCCTTCATCCCCGCCCCCAACGTTCTCAAGTTGTGCGAACGGTAGCACCTTATGAGAACATTGGCGAGTGGACGTATTGACTCTGCTAGGACACCCGGTACGGCTGCGGATCGTGCACGCGCTGCGCGGCGACCGGACGCTCACCACCGCTCAACTGGGCGCACTGCTCCCGGACGTCTCGAAGGCGACGGTCTACCGGCACGTCGACCTCCTCGCCGACGGCGGCATCCTCGAAGTGGCCGACGAACAACGCGTGCGCGGCGCGGTCGAGCGCACTTACCGGCTGCGCAAGGAAAACGCGTCGATCGGCCCGGACGCGATGGCTGAACTGACCCCGGACGACCACCGTCGCGGATTCGCCGCCGCGACCGCCGCGCTGGTCGCCGAGTTCGACGCGTACCTCAGCCGGGACCAGGCGAATCCGGTCGAGGATCTCGTCGGCTACCGGCAGCACGCCGTCTGGCTGGACCGCGACGAACTGCTCGCGATGATCGGCGGCATGCGGAAAGCCATCGCGCCGATGCTCGCCAACGCTCCCGCGCCGGGCCGCACGCGATACCTGCTCAGCCCGATCCTCTTCCCCAGCGAAGACTGAGACCCCCGCCCAGCCGAAGCCGGACGGGGGTCTCGTACGCCCAAGGTCAGGACAGCGCGCGCAGCCGCGGCAGCACGTCCTCGGCGAACTGCGACAGGTACCGCTCCTGGTCGTGACCGGGGCCGTGGAACACCAGGTGGTTCAGGCCCGCGTCGAGGTACGGCTTGATCTGCGCGACCGCCTCGTCCGGGTCGGAGGCGACGATCCACCGCTTCGCGACCTGCTCGATCGGCAACTCGTCGGCCAGCCGCTCCATCTCCTCCGCCGAGGAAACCGTGTGCTTCTGCTCCGCGCTCAGCGACAGCGGGGCCCAGAACCGCGTGTTCGCCAGCGCCTTCTCCAGATCCCGGTCGTACGACATCTTGATCTCGATCATCCGGTCCACATTCGACGCGTCCCGCTCACCCGCGGCCGCACCCTCGGCCATCGCCGGCATCAGCTTGTCGGTGTAGAGCTCCATGCCCTTGCCCGACGTGCAGATCATCCCGTCGCCCGCGCGGCCCGCGTACTTCGCCACGACCGGGCCGCCCGCCGCGATGTACACCGGCACCGGACGCTCCGGCCGGTCGTAGATCTTCGCGTTCACCAGCTGGTAGTAGTCGCCCTCGAAGTCGACGCTGTCCTTGCTCCACAGCTCGCGCATCAGCCGCACCGACTCCCGCAGCCGCGCGAACCGCTCCTTGAACTCCGGCCATTCCCGGCCCGACACCGCGATCTCGTTCAGCGCCTCGCCGGTGCCCGCACCCAGGATCACGCGGTCGCCCGACAGCAGCGCCATCGTCGCGAACGCCTGCGCGATCACCGCCGGGTTGTACCGGAACGTCGGCGTCAGCACGCTGGTCCCGATCAGCACCCGGCTGGTCCGCTCCGCCACCGCCGGCATCCACGCCAGCGCCCACGGCGCGTGCCCGCCTTCGTGGCGCCACGGCAGGAAATGGTCCGACACCCACACCGAGTCCAGCCCCAGCTCCTCGGCCCGCACCGCGAACTCCACCAGCTCGCGAGGCCCGAACTGTTCCGCCGACGCCTTGTACCCGACCTTCAGCTCCACGATCGCCCTTCCCCGTCCGCATGAACCACGCAGGATTCCGTGGCACCGTCAACCGTACCCGGATGGGCCTTGCGGAGACGGGTGTGCTGTCGATCACTAACCGGGCTAGTACGTCGCGTTCATCAACCCCAGCGCCGCGGCCTGGCAACCCGGCCCTTTCTCCGCGCTGCCGGACCACGAACGCGAGTACTGGTCGAAGTCGTTTCGGGAGTGGGCATAGGCGGAATCCGCTTGCCTGGTCAGGAAATCCCGATACGGCGCGTCGGACGTCGCGGCGTCCAGTTCGGACAGTCCGCGGACGAGTCCGGCTTTGAAGTACGACCCGTCGTCGCTGCAGCTGCTGCCCTCGCCGGGGTCGTGGACGATGCCGTCGGCGCCGGTGAAGAACGACCCGGTGCGGGTCGTGGAGTAGGCGACCGACCGGGCGGTGCCGATCAGGTCCTGGTCGCCGGTCACCTTGGACAGCGCGGTGAGGCCGGAGACGAACACGCCCTGGTTGTAGGTGTAGCGCTGGCCGACCGCGGCGCAGCTGGTGCCGTCGACGCCATCGACCACGAGGCCGTCTGAGCCGATGAGTCCCTTGCCGCGGAACCAATCCCAGCCTTGCTGCGCCCGCGTCCGGTAGGTCGCGTCGCCGGTGCGGTCGGCGATGGTGGCGTTGACCTGGATGTACAGGCTGTTGGAGATGGATGCCTTGTAGGTCAGGCCTTCCTTCCACCGGATGCCGCCGCCGCAATCGCCGGTCCAGAAGGTCTGCATGTGGTCGGCGCCGGCTTTGGCGGTGGCGAGGTAGCGCTGCTGGCCGGTGCGGTCGTAGGCGTCGAGCCATGCCATCGCCCACCAGCCGGTGTCGTCGGAGAACTCGTTGCGGAACTGGCCGCGGCCTGCGTTGACGTTTTTGTCGTACGTCGTGGCCATCGCGTAGTCGTAGCTGGCCATCCGGCTGACCGCGGCGTTGCGGACCACCGCGGCCAGCGACACCGCGCTCCCCCAGCCGCCGCCGTTGCGGAAGTAGCCGGTGCCGTTGTCGTAGAGCGCCATCAACGCGGTCGCCGCCGCTTGCGAGCGGTTCGCCGCGTTCCAGCGGGTGCGAGCCCAAGGCGTGCAAGCGATCCGGCCGGTGTCGACCGCGCTGCCGCACGCGCGCAGGGCGCCGACGCCGCGGTTGTTCCAGTCGTCGTTGTTGTACATCTGCGTGCGCCAGCCGCCGACGCCGGACGGCGCGGTGGTCAGGCCCAGCTGCGCGCCGCCGTCCCAGGTCGCGCCGCCGTCGAAGGACCGGTCGAGCCACACCTGGTCGCCCGGGCGCGAGTGGTCGACGACGGCCCAGCCCATCGGGTCGCCGTCGGCGAAGTGCAACTGGAGGACGCGGTCGTCGAGCGGCGCGGTGACCGCGATCCGATCGCTGGACGCCTGATCGGCGGCGCGGTCGTCGCAGTATTTGTTGCACACCACGATGTTCGCCGCGGGTCCGGCCGGTTTCGCCTGGATCGGCGCCAGTGCCGACATCGTTGTCAAGACCGCCGTGAGCATGACCCGCACCGCTGCCTCCTCGGACCCCGCCCTGTTCCCAGAACGAAGATCCGCCCCCGGCGCGGTGCGGGTCAACGAATGACAAAGACTTGGCGCGCGAATAGGCCGGATGCCCCGCGCACTGGGCTATTCCGCGCCCATGCCCTCGATATCCTCGAACTCGACGACCTGGCGGACCTCGACCTCGATCTCGTCGAACAGGTCCGCGTACTGGCTCGCGTACTCGACCGCCTGGGCCCGGTCCGCGGCGTTGACCAGGGCGAACCCGCCGATGACCTCCTTGGCCTCGGTGAACGGCCCGTCCGTCGCGGCCGGCGTCGCACCGCGCGGCTTGCGGACGATCGCGCCCTTCTCCGACGGATGCACGCCCTCGGCGGTGATCAGGATGCCGCGCTCGGTCCAGTCCTGGATGAAAGCGCCCATCTTCGCGATGAACTCGGGGCTCGGGTTCCAGGCCTCGGGGGCGCTCTCGTCAAGCCGGTGCATCATCAGGAAACGCATTGCCCGCTCCTCGGGGTCAGTGGCTGGTTTCGTCCAGCTGTCACATCCTCGTCGAACGGGCTCGCACGGCATCGACACCGCGCCGGACTTTCTTTCAGCAGCGATGCGAGGACGACCTTCGCGGCCGGGCGACCCAGCCCCCGACGCCCGCGGCGAGGATCGCCGACGTCACAGCGACGCCCGCGATCGGGCTGTCCATCAGCACGAGGCCGGTGAGGAACGCGGTCCCGGCGAGGAGGAGCAACGCCATCCGGAGCGTGGACGCCCAGGCGACGACGAAATCCGCGGCCCGGGACGTCCAGGGGTCGCGGGTGTCGGGTTTGCGGTGGCGGCCGTGCTCGCGGCGGGCGAGAACCCGGTGCGCGGAGTCGACCATCTCGTCCCGGGTGGCGATCCGGCGGGGCGGGCGGGAGAAGGGGTCCCAGTCGACCACTACGCGGACCCGGCTGGGGTGGTCGGGGTCCGGGTGGAGGGGGTCGGCTGGTTCGGGCTCGGCTGCGTCGGTTGCGGCCGTGCGGGCGGCGGCCACATCGCCCTGGTCGGCAGCCGCTGCGTCGGCTGCGGCCGCGCGGACGGCGACCGCATCGCTTCGATCGGCGGCGGCTTTATCGGTTGCGGCCGTGCGAGTTGCGACTGCATCGCCCTGGTCGGCAGCGGCTGCGTCGGTTGCGGCCGTGCGGGCGGCGACCGCATCGCCTTGATCGGCGGCGGCTGCGTTGGCGCTCGCGGCGTCGTTCGGGGCTGCATCGCCTGACTGGGCTGGCTCGGTTGACCGAGCCGGTTCCCGTGGCTGAGCCTTCTCGGACGGCGTCTTTCCAGCTGACTGCTCGGGGCTGCTGTGCTGAACCGAGGTGCCTGATTCCGCCGCGCCGTCCGGCTGCTGCGGCATTGCCTGCTCACCAGCGCCACCAACCGGCGCGTCCTCAGCAGGCTGGGCCATTCTCGCCAGCCTCGCCGCGCCGCGGGGTCGCGGACCTGTCTCCGGTTCGCGCTCGCGATCCGGCTGAGGCGCCCGGACCAGCACCGCTTCTTCCGGCTCGGGCGCCCCGCCGATCTGGCGCGGCTGCCCGGTTCGGCGAGGCTGGTCGGCGAGGCAGGGAACCACCGTCATGAGGTCGTCATCCCTTTCTCTTCCGTCCGGCGGACCGGTTCCGACGGCTGCCCGGACCCCGGCCGTTCGTGCGGCGCGAGCCCGGGATGGGCTCATCCTGGCGAAGACGGTGTGTCACCGACCAGTTCTACTGGCAGTGTCGCGGTGAACGGTCCTTCAGCGTCGCCCAACGGTTCGAGTGACGGTTTTCGCTACTCTTCGCTGTCACCGATTCGACACCCGGCGGCCACTCTCCCGCCCGCTGGTCCAGACCTCTTGACACATCCGCGAACTGCGAAGAAGCGGCGCTGACACGGGAATATGCACGTTCATCCGCACATTCGCCAGGCGGGCAAACTCGGGTTCGCCGAAGGAGATCGCCGACAGTGATACACAGAGTGTCACGGCCGGTCCATTTATTGAGCGGTCAACCGTCACCCACACGAGTGACACGGAGCGTGATCATCGAGCGTAAGCAACGCTCGGCAAACTGGCCCGGATGGAGGTATCCGCCGGAGGCGAGGAGCACGGACGGGTGCATTCGGGGCGAGTTCGCGCGTCCTTGCCGTTCCCTCGAGGAAGCGGCTAACGTTCAAGAGGTAAGCCTTACCTAACTGAATCGGGACCACCATGCCGACCCTCCCCCAGCGCCGCACGCCCGACACCAGGCGGCTGCTCCGGACGTCCGTGCTGCGCGCCGAACGGACGTCCACGCATTTCGTGACCCTCACCGTCGGCGGGGAGGACCTCGAGGACTTCGCCCCGCTCGGATTCGATCAATGGTGCCGGCTGTTCTTCCCGCGCGAGGGGCAGGGCGAGCTGCGCCTCCCCACCGCGTCGAGCAATCGCTGGCTCGCGCAGCACATGCTCATGAGCAGCGCGTCGAGGCCGTGGGTGCGGAACTACACGATCCGCGCGACGCGGCCCGGCGAGGTGGACATCGAGTTCGCGGTGCACGGCGACGGCGGTCCGGCGTCGAGGTTCGCGGAGAACGCGCGGCCGGGCGACGAGATCGGCATTCTCGACGAGGGAATCACTTACCTGCCGCCGGAAGGCGTGAAGCAGCTTCTTCTCGCCGACGAAAGCGCGATTCCGGCGGCGCTGGCGATCCTGGAGTCGTCGCCGGGTCTGCGGGCCACGGTCTTGCTGGAGGTCGGGGCGCGGGACGACATCCACGCGGTCGACGTGCCGCTCGGCGCCGACGTCCAATGGCTCGTTCGCGAGGACGACCGGCTGCCCGGCCGGCTCGCGCTCGACGTCCTCGCCCAGCTCGATCTGTCCGATCCGCCGGGCTACACGTGGGTCGCCGGCGAAAGCGGGCTGGCCACTGGCGCGCGGCGGTTTCTCACGCGGGAGCGCGGGGTGCCGAAGCACGCGATCGCGTTCCAGGGGTATTGGAAACACGGCCGCGCCGCGCTGGGGTGAGCCGTTAGAACAGCCGTCCGGCGTCGTCGGCGGGCGGCTCTTCCAACTGCAGCAGGAAGCGTTTCCGGTCGACGCCGCCCGCGTAGCCAGTGAGGCCGCCGCTGCTGCCGACCACTCGGTGGCAGGGCACGACGATGCTCAGCGGATTCCAGCCGTTCGCGTTGCCGACCGCCTGCGCCGCGCCGGGTTCGCCCAGTTCGACGGCCAGGTCGCGGTAGGTGCGGGTCTCGCCGTAAGGGATGCGGGTCAGCAGCTGCCATACGCGGCGTTCGAACTCGGAGCCGCGCAGGTCCAGTTCGAGGTCGAAAGTCCGCCGCCGGCCGGTGAAGTACTCGGCGAGCTGCTCAGTCGCAGGGGCGAAACCGTCGTCGGCGCGCGGGCCGAGGTCGGGGAAGCGCGGGGTCCGGCTGTGGCCGTCGAAGTAGACGGCGACCAGCGCGCTGCCGTCGGCGACCAGGGTGAGGTCGCCGACCGGTGACGCGACGACGGTGTGCCGGAAAGCCATCTTCTCCTCCGTGATCGGTGCCACGGAACGGTATCCGGCCGGGCCGCGCGTGAGAGCATCGCCGTCCATGGACGACGGTTTCGCCGACATTCCGACCACGACGCTCGCCGACCTGCTCGGCCGCGGCCAGGTGCTCGACTACGGCGTGCGCCCCTTGTGGGGGCCGGTGCCGCGGATCGCCGGGCCCGCGTACCCGGTGCGCTGCCCGCCGGGCGACAACCTGATGCTGCACGCGGCCATCCACCGCGCGCCCGCCGGAGCGGTGATCGTGGCGGAGTCCGGCGACGTCGACTACGCGCTGGCCGGCGGCAACGTCTGCGCGACTGCTCAGCGACGCGGCATCGCGGGCTTCGTCCTCGACGGCGTGATCCGCGACCTGGCGGAGGTCCGCGAGGCGCGTTTCCCGGTGTTCGCGCGCGGCGTGATCCCGATCCCGGGCACGAAAGCCGCGGTGACGCCGCTGGGCGAGCCCGCGCGGTGCGGCGGGGTGACGGTGCACGCCGGGGACATCGTCGTGGCGGATGAAGAAGGCGTGGTCGTGGTGCCGGGACCGGACGCGGCGCAGGTGCTGGCGGACGCGCGGGCGAAGCTGGCCAAGGAGGAGGCGCAGACGCTCGACGAGTGGGCGGAGGCGCACCGGGCGAAGGTGGACGCGGCTCTGGAGGCAGGCGGGTTTCGCGGCTGAGCCGGAGGCGGGTGCCGTCTCGGAGGGCTCAGCCGAGGCCTGGCGCGGAACCGGTCGGCGGTGGGGTTGAGCGGCGGATCTCGGATGGCCGGTGACTTGGCTGGCCCGTGCCTTAGCTGGCCCGGCAACTCGGCTGGTCGGCGACTCGGTTCTCCTGTGACCCGGCTGGGCGGTGACTTGGCTCCGGAATCAGCCGAAGACGCGGTCAGGCGATCTCTCCCGCAAACCCGGGTGGCGAGAGCCTCGACCGGATCGGCCTGCCTGGCCGCGAGTCCCAGCCCTGGCCACCGGCCGCTCCCCCGCATCGGACAAGCGGTCCCGGCAGGCTTCCGCGCTGCCGGATCATTCCGGCCGGACTGTCCACAACGGACCCGCCAGCGCCAGTTCGGGGCCGGGTTCCGAGTCGGGCGGGAGCGGGTCGGGGTCGGGCAGCGGACGGTCCGGTCCCGGCGTCACCGGGTCCGGCTCCACCGGGCCGGGCGGGACGGGCTCGGGCGGGGCGGGCGGCGCGGTCGAGCGGGGGCGAAGCATCGCGGTCTCCTTTCACTCCCCGATGGGCTACCGCAGTCCGGCGGCGGCGAAACATCCGCCTGTCGCCGCCGGGGTCGGCTAGGGTCGAAGGCGGAGCCGACGAACCGAGAAGAGGCGAGACGATGAGCGCGGACAAGCCGGGCGAGCAGCAGCCGCTCGACGCGGAGATCGTGGAGACCCCGGGGCCGCCGCCCGCGGACCTGCCCGAACCCGACTACAGCGAGAACGGCGCCCCGTCGTTCGACTTCGTGCGGGACCGGATCGAGAAGCGGTACACGACGTCGGTGGGCGCGCAGGAGATCGCCGGGATCGGCGGGCCGGAGGATCTGCAGTCGCTGGACAAGAAGATCGCCGACCGCAAGGAGGCGGCCAAGGACAAGCTTGCCGAGATTCGGCGGGCGATGGGGAAGGAATAGCTCCCGCTCGGCGGGAATTCCGGCCGGGGACTGGGCCCGGGCGGAATCAACGCCTGCCCGGGCGGGTCGAGGTGAGACGCCTCGGCGAACAGGCCGCCGCGAACGTTGCCGCGCCCATGCTGGTCCTCGTCGCGGACGGGCTCGGCCGCCGCAGGACCCGGCAACGCCGAAAACCGCTCCGCACGCGCCAAGCCGACCCGGCATGCCCCGGCAGGAAGCCGCGCCGACGCTCGTCCTCGCCGCTCACGACCTCGGCCGCCACCGGCAAAGCCTCGGGTTCCCGCAAACACCGCGGCGGACCGCCCGAGAATCCGGCTCACTGTCCACAATAGACCCGAGCCGTCGAATTCCCGTGGCCTCCCCCGCGCCCGTTCTGGTTGAATCGCCCGTATGGCAACCACCGTGCGCATTCCCGGACTGGTGCTCACCGAGCACGAGTTCTCCGTCCCCCTCGACCATTCCCGCCCGGAAGGCGCGAAGATCACCGTCTTCGCCCGGGAGGTCGCGGATCCCGACGGGCTCGACCGGCCGTTTCTCGTTTATCTCCAAGGCGGTCCCGGGCACGAGGCGCCGCGGCCGTCGCACGGGTCGCCCAGCTGGTTGCCGCGGGCGTTGCGGGAGTACCGGGTTCTCATGCTCGACCAGCGCGGCACCGGACGGTCCACGCCGGTCGGCGCGCTCGCCGGCACTCCCGCCGAGCAGGCCGAATACCTCACGCACTTCCGCGCCGACGCGATCGTGCGCGACGCGGAGTTCGTGCGGCGGCAGCTGGGCGTCGAGAAGTGGAGCGTGCTCGGCCAGTCGTTCGGCGGGTTTTGCACCCTCAATTACCTTTCCCGGTATCCCGAAGGCCTGGCCGAGGCCTTCTTCACCGGCGGGCTGCCGCCGATCGCGCAGCATCCGGACGACGTTTACCGGGCGACGTTCGCCAATCTGCTCGAGCGCAACCGCCGGTACTACCTCCGCTACCCCGGCGATCGCGCCCGCGTCGAGGCGCTGTTGCCGTTGCTCGACGACGGCGCCGTGATCCTGCCTGACGGCAGCCCGCTCACCGCTCGGTTGTTCCAGCAGCTCGGTTACGTCCTCGGCGCCAGCGGCGGCGAGGAAGCGCTGCACTACCTGATCGAGCGCGACCCGAAGTCCCCGGCTTTCGCGCACGACGTCGCCAGCTCGCTGCCGTTCAGCGCGCGCAATCCGCTGTACTCGGTCATCCACGAGTCGTCCTACTCCGACGGGTTCGCCACCCGCTGGTCCGCCGAGCGCGTGCTGCCGGACGAGTTCCGCACGGACCGGACGCTCTTCACCGGCGAGCACGTGTTCCCCTCGCTCTTCGACGACCTCCACAGCCTCCGGCCGATGAAGGAGACCGCGGAACTGCTTGCCGCGCATGAATGGCCGCGGTTGTACGACGCCGACGTCTTGCGCGAGTGCACGGTTCCGGCTGCAGCCGCGATCTACGCCAACGACATGTACGTCGAGCGGGTGTTTTCCGAGGCGACAGCCCAGCTGATCCCGACGCTTCGGCCGTGGATCACCAATGAGTACGAGCACAACGGCCTGCGCGCGTCGGGCGATCACGTGCTCGGGCGGTTGATCGATCTCGTGCGCGGACGTGTCTGACCTGCGGTGAGGGGAACCCTCAGGGAATCTGATTCCCTGAGGGTTCCCCTCACGGACGGCGCGAGCGGGGTCAGGCGACGGTGACGCCGCCGTCGACGGAGTCGGTCGAGAGGGTCAGGTCCTGCCAGGCGTCGAAATCCTCCTGCACGCGCTGGCGTCCGGCCGTGACCAGCCGCAGCGCGTCCGAGCCGAGCAGCAGGTGCACGGGCGGGTTTTCCACGTCCAGCAGGCGCAGAATCGCGTCGCCCGCGCGGTCGGGATCGCCGATGCCCTGTCCAGCGAGAGCCTGGCGGCGGGTCCGGATCGGGTCGAACAGGGCGTCGTAATCGGCGATGCTGCGAGGGGCGCGCACCAGCGACCGGCCCGCCCAGTCGGTCTTGAACGCGCCGGGCGCCACGGCGGTGACCCGCACGCCGAACTGGGTGACCTCTTGGGCGAGGGTGTCGGTGATGCCTTCCAGCGCGTGTTTGCTGCCTTCGTAGAACGCCAGGCCGGGGAAGGTGGTGTGCCCGCCCATCGAGGTGATGACGAAGATCTGGCCGTCGCGCCGTTCGCGCATAGCGGGCAGGACCGCCTTGATGGTCGCGACTGTGCCGAAGACGTTGACCTCGAACTGGCGGCGCAGCTCCGCCATCGACGATTCTTCGAAGGTGCCTTCGAGCCCGTATCCGGCGTTGGCCACGAGCACGTCGATCGGGCCCAGTTCCGCTTCGACGGCCCGCACGGTGGGTTCGATCCGGTCCGCGTCGGTCAGGTCGAGGACGAACGCCCGGGCGCGTTCCGGGTCCAGCGCCCGGAAATCGGCCGCGTGCGCTTCGGTGCGGACGGTACCCGCGACGCGGTGTCCGGCGGCGAGGGCTCGCTGGGCGACGGCCCGTCCGAGGCCGGTGCTGACGCCGGTGATCAGGAAGATTTTGCTCACTGCGGAACATCCTTTCGTGAAGATGGCATGACGGCATGGACCCCGCGCGGTCAGCGGGGCCTGATGGCGGGCGAAGGTCAGGACTCGGCGATGTCCCGGGCAGGCGCGGCGGCGGGCTCGCGGCCCCAGCTGGCCAGCAGCCGCAACCGTTCCTGCGAGGGCGAACCGGCCGGTGCGCTGTAGACGACCATCGACTGGCCCGGGTCGGCGACCGCGGTGAAGATCTCGTACTGCAGCTCGAGATCGCCGGCCACCGGGTGGCGCAGGCGTTTGAGACCGGTGCTGCGTTCCTGGACGCGGTGTTCCGACCACCACGCCGGGAACTCGGGCGACCGCATCATCAGCTCGCCGATGAGGTTGGCGATGTGCTGATTCCGCGGCTGCGCGGCGGCGGCCAGCCGCAACCCGTGCACGTAGTCGCGGGCGACGCGTTCCCAGTCGCGCCACACCAGGCGGGCGCGCGGGTCCAGCAGCGTCCAACGCGCCATGCTGCGTTCCCGTCGCGGCAGCTCCGCGACGTCGGGAAACAGCAAGGCCCACAACGCATTCCCGCCGACGACCGTCAGGTTCCGGTCGCTGACGAACGCCGACGCCAGTTCCATCGAGTCCAGCACCTGCCGCAGCGCCGGACGCAACCGGGACGAATGCTCGGCCCGGTCCAGCCGCTCGGCCGTGGCTCCGGCGAGAGCGAACAGATGCCGCCGCTCGATGTCGTCGAACCGCAGCGCGTCGCACAGGGCGTGCAGCACCTGCTCGGACGGCTGCCGGGCACGGCCTTGTTCCAGCCGGGTGTAGTACTCGGCGCTCACCCCGGCCAGCTGCGCGACCTCGCCGCGCCGCAGGCCCGCGACCCGTCGTCCCGCACCGACCTCGGCCGGAAGACCGAGGTCGTCCGGCGTCAGCCCGGCGCGGCGGGCCCGCAGGAAATCGCCCAAGTCGTTCTTGCCCATGCCTCGAGTCTGCCCTCCGCCCGGTCGATCACCAAGGCTCTAGCTGGTCCTGCCAGTACTACTCAGCGGACCGGGCGAGAATCACCGCGCGGGCGGCCAGATGCAACGCCAGCCGCTCGTCCGGACGCGACAGATCGACCTGCAGCAGCTGCTCGATCCGGCCGATCCGCGCAGCCACCGTGTTCCGGTGAATCCCCAGCACCGTCGCCGTTTCCGCCAGCGAAGACTCTGCGTCGAGATACGCCGCGAGAGTACGGATCAAGTCGCCGGGCGCCGAGACCAGCGGAGCAAGCAACGCACGCGCGGCAGGCTCGAACGTGTCCGTCCGCGTCCACTCCAGCAGCAACTGGGCCATCCCGAGCTGGTCCACGTGCAGGAAATGCCCGGTCTCGGGACGAGTCGCGGCAAGGCGCGCCGCGTCGGTGGCTTCGGCGACTGTCGCGGTGAGACCGTCGGCGTGCGGGCGGCCGACGCCTAGGTGCGCGTCGAGCGTTCGGCGGAGGCTGCGGTGCACGGCGCGCAGCCGCGCGGACAACGCACGTACGCGTTCCGCGGTCGGCTCCTGTTCGAAGGTGACCCAGCCGGTCCAGCCCTCGCCGTGTTCGACGGTGACCGCGTCGATCGACTCTGCCCGGAGTGCGCGGACGACTTCTTGCGTGCGGGAGACGGTGTCGACGTCCGCGGGCACGCCGATGCGCAGGCCGACGTGCCAGCCGCCCAGTCGCCAGCCTGCGTCAGCGGCGCGGCGGCGCAGGTCAGCGCCGGGTTCGGTGTCTTGGCGCAGCAAATCGCCCAGCAGCGCGGACCGGGAACGGGCGTCGCGTTCCAGTTCCAGGCGGTGGGCCAGCAGCCAGCGCTGCACGGCGCCGGCGGCGACGGCCAGGGTCGCGGCGACGACGTCCGCGCGCGGGGACTTGGCTCCGGGCAGCTCGGCGGCCAGCCACACCGAGGGCTGCGGCAGCACGGCGGGATGTGCGAGCAGGACCCCGTCCGGGAGCGTGACGCGTTGCGGGACCGGCTCGTGCACTCGCACGCGGGCGGCCTCGGCGAGTTCACCGGCGAGCACCTCGCCGCGGTCGTCGAGGACGGCGACGGGAGCGTCCAGCAGCCGCCGCAGCACGGTCACGATCTCTTCCGGCGGACGCAACCGCTCCCCCAGCGCCCGGTGCGCGGCGAGCACGGCGTCCGCGCGGTCGATGTCCGGGGCGGCCAGCGCGAGGCGGGCGTCCACGAGCAGATCGAGCGGATCCGACGAAGCGACGAGCAGCGGCACCGACAGCCGTTCGGCCAGAAGCCGTGACGCGGCAAGCGGTTCGGCTCCGGGGAGCAGGACTCCGGCGGCTCGGGTGTCCGCGCAACGGCGCAGGAGGGCGTCGATCTGCCAGTCGGATCCGAGCGGGCGGACTACCACCACCAGCTCGCCGGGTGCGGGGGTGCCGGAGGCGTCCAGCGCGGCTTTGACTGTCCGCAATGGACGGTCCAAACCGGACTCTCCGGAGCACACCTTGACAAGGCCGGCCCACGAGGGCAGCGCGAGCAGCTGACGGAGAATCACTGGGCTGCCACCGGATCGCAGTCGATCCCGTACGCGCGCGGTTCCAGCAGCGGACGGCGTCGCGGATCGGTCCAGAACGGGGAAGCGGCGAGGCACACGACGTCCACCTCCACGCCGGCGCGGATCATGTCGCACTGCAGCGGGACGCCGGTGCGGCGGTCGAGCACCGACAGAACGTCCGGAGTGGACGCCACCGGCAGCCCGTCTCGCAGGGCCAGCAGGTACTCGTTCTCCATTTCCAGCCGCAGCAACGCGCCGTCGCGATGATCGGCCAGCGTCGCCGAGCCGCGGCCGAAGCCGGGGTGCCCGTGCTGTCCGGGACCGATGTGCCGCGACACCTCCAGCACCCGGCCGCGGGCGAGAACCTGGCCGTCGAGGGCGGTTTCCAGCGTGGCGAGGTCCGGGCTTTCCCCGGCGGCGAGAACCCGAGTGCCTAGGGCAAGTGCTTCGCTCGTCGTGTCGAGGACGGCGTGTTCGGCCAGTTCACCGGCGGGGATCGGGGCGAGCGCGATCGCTGCCCAGCCGCCCGAGCTGGCCAGGAACGCGCGGATCCCGCTCTCGACCACCGAGGCCGCCGCGGCGGCAAGCACCACCACCCGGCCGCCGGGTTCGGCCATCGCCGCCGGAGCGACGCCGCGGCCGGTCGCGGCGACCGAGAGCTGGTCGAGTCTCGGCAGCCCGCGTCCGGACAGGTCCGCGTCCACATAGGCCAGGCCCAGATCCTGGGCGGCCACCAGCGGCAGCAGGCCGTTCAGGCCGCCGATCTCGATGGACATCAGCGCCTGCGCGCGCTGCCCGGTCCAGCGTTCGATCGCGGCGATCGCCGAGGCGAATTCCTCGCCGCTGGGCAGTTTTTCGGCGAACGCGGCGGTCGCGCCTACGATCCCGGTCGGCACCACGAGGGTGTCCGGCGGGAGGTCGGCGGCCGGGTGCACGACGGGTTCCCGGCCGGATTCGGTCAGCCGCCGCAGCAGCACCGCCGCGGTGACGGTGTCCCCGCCCCCGCCGGACCCGAGCAGCGCGACGCCGCGTTCGAGTGCCGGCACGTCCGCGGCGGTGATGCGCATGGCTGGTCAGCGTATCAGCGGAAGCTGTACCCGCCGTCCGGATACAGCGTCGAACCGGTGGTGTAAGTGCTGGTGAACAGGTACAGCACGGCATCGGCCACTTCGGACTCCCGGCCGACGCGGTGCAGCAGGGTGTCCGCGCGGTACTGCGCGAAACTCGCCTCCCGCGCGGCGGACGGACGCCCGGCCCACAGGTTTCCGTCGATCGTGCCCGGCGACACGACGTTCACCCGCACCGGGGCCAGCTCCACCGCGAGCCCGCGGCCGAGCCCCTCGATCGCCGCGTTGCACGCGATGTACGCCGGGGCCGCGGCGGGCGGGCGCACGCTCGCGACGCCGGACATCAGCACCACCGAAGCGTCGTCCGACAGCTTCGGCGCGGCGTGTTTCACCGCGTGGTACTGGCCCCAGAACTTGGTGACGAACGGGCTTTCCGCCTCCTCGTCGCTCAAGTCGCGCATCGGGCCGACGGTGTAGGACGCGGCGGGCGTGAACAGGTGGTCGACCCGCTCCAGCGCGCCGAAGAACTCGGCCAGCGACGCCTGGTCGGTAGTGTCCACGGCCTGCCAGGTCGCGGTCGGGCCCAGTTCCGCGGCGGCCGCGCGCAGCTTGTCGCCGGTCCGGCCGCCGAGGTGGACGAGCGCGCCCGCCGCCGTCGCGCGCCGGGCGACTTCCAGCCCGATCCCGGAACCGCCGCCGAGCACCACGACCACCCGGCCGTCGAGCGAAGTCACGAAGCCACCTCCACGGGTACGAAATCGTGCGCCAGCCCGAAGGCCGCCGGGCCGAACGTGGCCAGCGCCTCCGGGGTGCGCATGAGCGGCGGCGTCGAGATCCCGACCACGGTGACGCGCTGGCCGTAGCGCAGCGTTTCGGTGGTGATCGGCTCGGCGGATTCCGCCTCCAGGACGCAGATCAGGTCGGGGACCAGGCAGCGGACTTCGCCGTCGACGAGCGCCACCAGGTTTTCGTTCTGGAAAAGGATTTCCAGTTTGCGGTCGCCGTCGAAGGACACTATCGCGGCGCGTCCGCGGGCGAATCCTTCTTCGGTCCGTCGCTCCACATCGGACACTTTGCCGCGGAACAGCACACGCAGATGCGAGTACAACGTGTCGCCGAGCGCGGTCGCCAACGCAGCCACTGGGTCGGCATTCTCTTCTCGCGCAAGGCGAATCGCCCGGCCGACGCTCAGCGCGAGCGAAAGCGTCCGTGGCACGGCCGTGCGCTTTACGTCCGCGCCGCTCATCGAGTACTCCGCGATGTGCGCGACGCCGCCGAGCCGGATGGTGATCCCGCGCGCGAGCCATTCCATCCGGCGGTTGTCGGCGCCGGTGTCGATCAGTGTGGTTTCGCCGCGTTCCCCGGCGATCCCCATCGGCGAACCGGGGACGCCGTACACGCCGAAGGTTTCCATCTGCAGTTCCGGAAACGCCCGGCCCATGCCGTCGGCGTCGACCACGGGCAGTCCGAGCCGCGCGCCGACGACCAGCGGGATCATCGAGTTGATGCCGCCGCATTCGATCGGCATCGTCGCGTCGGCCTTCGCGCCGAGGTGTTTCTCCAGCGCCCGCAAGGCAAGCTCGGGTTCGGCGCCGTTCGGGAGCTTCTCGTGCACGACGGTCGGCGCGCCCATTTGCGCGGTCGGGATGACGAGGGCGTCGTCGTCCAGGTCTTCCGGGTCGAGCACGGTGACGGGTCCGTGCTCGCGGATCGCCTCGCGCACCAGCAGCCGTCCGACATACGGGTCGCCGCCGCCACCGGTGCCGAGGACGGCCGCGCCGCGGGCGAGATCTCCGAGATGGTCTTCGGTCAGCATCCAGCTCATCCCGCGACCCCGATCGGGTCGAGGTCGTAGCCGAAGTACCTCGGACCGGCCAACGCGATGCCTTCCGGGGTGTGCCAGCGCGGATCCGCCGGAGCCGCGATCACCGTCACCCGCTGGCCGTAGCGCAGGCCCTCGGTGGTGACGGCCTCGCCGGACTCTCGGTCGAGGGTGCAGATGAGGTCGGGCACCGAAGCGCGCACCTCACCGTCCACCTCGGCCACCAGATGCTCGTTCTGGAAGCGCAGCATCATCTCCGCCCCGGTGTCACCGTCCATTCCGGACAGCCGGGCCTCGCCGCGGGCGAACCCGGTGACGGTGCGGCGGGCGACGTCGACGACCTTGCCGCTGAACAGCGTCCGGCCGCGCAGCCGCGCCACGACGCGATCCACCGGATTCTCGTGCGCCTCGCGAGCCTGCCGCACGAGCGCGCCGAGCTCCGCGCAGAGCGTCAGCGTGCCGGGCACCATCGCCTCGCGGGCCTGCGCGCCGGACATCGCGTAGTTGCTGATCATCGCCGAACAACCCATGTCGATGGTCGCCGACCGGGCCAGCCGCTCCGCCCAGTGGTTGTCCACAGTGTCCAGTACGCCGCGGTTTCCCTTTTCGTCCGCGATGGACATCGGGGTCGCCCGGATTCCGTACAGGGTGGGCAAAACCATCTGCAGCTCGGGGAACGCCCGGCCCATCCCGTCCGCGTCCACCAGCGGCAGGCCGAGCTGCGCCGCCGCGACGACCGGGATCAGCGAGTTCACGCCGCCCGCTTCGGCGCAGGCGATGTGCGTGAGTTCCTTGCCCAGATAGGTGGCCAGCGTCCGGGCGGCGAGCCCGACCTGTTCGGCGGACGGCAGTTTCTCCACCATCACCGTCGGCGCGCCCATCATCGCGACCGGCAGCACCACGGCGTCATCGTCCAATTCGGACAGCGCCACCAACGGAACCGAACCGTGCTCGCGGACCGCGGAGTGCGCCAGCAGCCGTCCGATGTACGGGTCTCCCCCGCCGCCGGTGCCGAGAATCGCCGCGCCGCGCGCGATGTCGTCCAGGTCGTGCGCAGTAATCTCAGCCATCGTTCACGCCCCCAGCTGCAGGTCGCCGACCGCCTTGACCCGGATCCGGGTGGCGTTGCCGGGCAGGTACGGGATCGGCACCTCGTCGAAGTCGACGATGCCCACGGACGCCGGGCTCGCCCCGGCGGCCACCGCGCGGTCGACCGCTTCCTGCTTCGCCTCGTCCACCACGGCTTCGCGACGGCCGGGCTCGATCACGTACACCCGGTCGACCTCGCCGCCGATCTGCGCGATCGCCGCGCCGATCGCGTTGGCCACCGCGTAGTGGTCCGGCCGCCGCACCTCGCCGGAACCGGCAAGCTCGTCCGGCAGCAGCACCGAACCGCCGCCGACGGCGACCACCGGAAGCGGTTCGGACGACGTGCGCATCCGGTCCACGACGTCGGAGACGTCCGCCGCGATGCGGTCCAGCGCCGCCTTCACGAAGTCCCGGTCGAGATGTGCGACCAGCGACGGGTCGCCGATCTCGGCGCGCCCGGCGGCGACCGCGATGTCCGTGGCGGTCAAGGTGTCTCCGCCGAAGACGAGCGCTTTCGAGGTCAGCTCGTAGCCGACGGAATCCGGTCCGACAGTCACGCCGGACGCGTCGCCGCGGACCCGGCTGCCGCCGCCGATGCCGATCGACAGGACGTCCGGCATCCGGAAGTTCGTGCGGATCCCGGCCACGCTCACGTCCGTGGTCGCCTCGCGCGGGAATCCCTGGCGCAGCACGCCGACGTCGCTCGTGGTGCCGCCGACGTCGACCACCGCGCAAGTGTCCAAACCGGACAGTACTGCCGCGCCGCGCATCGAGTTCGTCGGGCCGGACGCGAAGGTCGCCACCGGGTAGCGGCGCGCGAAGTCGACGTCCATCAGCGTGCCGTCGTTCTGGCTCAGGTACAGCGGCGCGGTGATGCCCGCGCCGGTGACCGACGCGGCCAGACCGTCCACAATGTGCGCCGCCAGCTCGCGCAGCGCGGCGTTGATGACCGTCGCGTTTTCCCGCTCCAGCAAACCGATCCGGCCGATTTCGTGGGACAGCGAGATCGCGACGTCCGGCAGCTGCGCGGCGATGATCTCGGCCGCCCGAGCCTCGAACTCCGCGTTCACCGGCGAGAACACCGACGTGATCGCGACGCTGCGGACGCCGGCCGCGCCCATGTCGTCGGCGGCCTTGCGCAGTTCGCTCTCGTCCAGTTCGGCGATGTGCCGTCCGTCGAACTCGTGGCCGCCGTGCACCAGGTAGCTGCGCCCGGACACCGCGTCGACCAGCCGCTGCGGCCAGTCCACCATCGGCGGCAGCGACGCGCCGGCGGGCAGGCTGAGCCGCACCGCCGCGGTCGGGGCCAGCCGGTGCGCCTCGACGAGCGCGTTGATGAAGTGCGTGGTGCCGATCATGACCGCGCGCACCGCGGCCGGGTCGAACGCCCGCTGCCGCTGCAGCCCGTCGATCGCGGCGACGATGCCCGAGGTGACGTCCTCGGTGGTGCTGGTCTTGATCGAGGCGAGCACCTCGCGGCCGTCCAGGAGGACCGCGTCGGTGTTGGTGCCGCCGACGTCGATGCCGATGCGCACGAAGAAATCTCCTTCCAGGTAACGGAATCAGGCGGCCGGGGCGGGTTCGGCGTCCGCGGTGGCACTCCGGCCGACCCCGCGGACCAGGCCGAGCTTCCCGGCGGCCACGTACAGAACGAAAGCGACGACGAGCGAGTTGATGCTGGGCAGGCCCCAGTCCACGAACTCGCCGAAGAGCGCGGCGGCGATCCAGACGACGATCGTCGCGGGCACCCACACCGGAGCGTCGGTGGGCACCGCGCCGCGGGACCTGGCTTCCTCCAGGACGCCGCGCCACTGCTTCACCACGAAGTACTCGGCCACCATGATCCCGGCGATCGGCGGGAACGCGACCCCGAGCACGGTCAGGAAATCGGTGAACTTCGAGAGGATCCCGGCCGCGGCGAGCACGCTGCCCACCACGCCGAGCACGGCGGTGACCAGGCCGCGGTGCGCCCGTTTCCCGGACACGGTGCCGATGAAGTTCACGACGCCGAGCCCGGACGAGTAGAGATTCCAGTCGTTGATCTTCATCGTGCCCGCGATGACGATCAGCAGCCCGACCCAGCCGACCGACGACGTGACGATCGTGGTGATCTGCGCCGTGCCGACCGCGTGCGCGAGCAGCACGCCGGCCAGGCCGATCACGTACTCGCCGAGCGTGACGCCGACGAGCGTCTGCTTGACGACGTCGCCGGTGGTGCGGTTGAACCGGGTCATGTCCGGCGTGATCACCGCTCCGACGATGAACCCGCCCGCCACCAGCGTCGTGCCTTGCAGCAGGGACAGCGACGGGCCGGGCGGCGCGGACGCCACGAGCGCGCCGAGGTCGTGCCGGGTCAGTTCGGAGACCACCGACCAGCCGACCAGGATCAGGAACGCGGGCACCATCAGGTAAGCCGTCCACGCCATCGAGTGGAAGCCGCGGACCACGATCGCGGTCACCACCAGGCCGAACACGAGCGCCCAGCCCCATTCCGGCAGGCCGCCGACCAGCGCGGCGAGGCCCTGCGCGGACACCGCGGACTGGATGCCGAACCAGCCGATCAGGCTGATCCCGATGGCCAGCCCGATCAGCGCGGAACCGCCGCGGCCGAAGCCCGTCCAGCGCGCGATCATCGAGGTGGTCAGGCCCTCGCGGACGCCGATCACGCCGACGAGAATCGTGATCAGCTCGAGGATGACCGAGCCGAGCGTGAACGCCAGCACGGCGTTCCCGAAGCTCATCCCGAAGCCGATCGTGGCGCCGAGCAGGAACTGCGACAGCGCGGAAACCTGGCCGAACCGCTGCACGGCGACCGACCACCACGAGTAGCGGGCGGAATCGGGCACCCTGGTCAGCGCGTAATCGTCGACACCGACAGCCGAGGCCATGGCGACCTCCTCATCCTGGAGGGGAACGGTTCCCAGCACCGTAAGCAGCGGCTCCGGCGAGGTCACCGTGCGATCCGCACAGTCCGGCCAGCCCGGCTGTGCAGATCGCATTCCTACCCGACCAAGGCGTGGACAGCCTCGTACGAGAATGCCGCCGCGCCCACCCCCGCCGCGATGCTGACGACGACGTTCGCCGCCGCGGCGAAGTACGACTGGCGCTCGACCAGCCGGACGGTTTCGTAGCTGAAGGTGCTGTAGGTCGTCAGCGCACCGCAGAATCCGGTGCCGAGCAGCGAATAGACCGCCGCGGGCAGCGCCGTCCCGGCACCGGCGAGACCGCCGAGCAGGACACAGCCGACCAGATTGACGGTGAACGTGCCCCACGGGAACAGGCTCTGGTGCCGGGACTGGACGGCCCGGTCGGTCAGGTACCGCATCGGTGCTCCGACCGCGGCTCCGACGAAAACGAGAAGGACGGTCATCAGACAGCCACCTCCGCCGGGACCAGCTTGCGGGTGATCGCGTGTCCCAGCAGGACGGCGAGCAGCGCGGCGGCGAGCGTTCCGCCGAGATAGCCGAAGGCGAGCGGCACGGTGTCCGGCTGGAGGAGGTTGCGCGCTTCGACCGCGTACGTGGAGAACGTGGTGAAGCCGCCGAGCACGCCGACGCCGAGGAACGGCCGCACCAGCCGGTGCGCCGACCACGTCTCGGTGACCAGCACCATCAGCACGCCGATGAGGAAACAGCCGGCGACGTTCGTCCAGAAGGTCGCCCACGGGAAGCCGCCGGGCTCGGCGGGAAGGGCCTGCGCGAGGCCGTAGCGGGCCAGTGCGCCGAGCCCGCCGCCGAGCGCGATCACGCCGAGCACCGACACGTGGTGCCGGACGAGTTCGCGTTGCTGCGCGGGATCGCGGAGATCGACATCGGGGTCGAGAGGTTCTTCAGGCACAGTCTTCTCCTACTCCAGGGACACACGGGTCACCATTCGAGTAGGGACTGTTGGCGGCCTCGGCCGCGGTTGTCCGGGAAATTTCCGGAGCGGCGAGCCCCACCGCCGCGCGTACGCGAGCCTACCTGATCAGTTCCCCGCCTCCCGCAACGCGGTCAGCGCCGGACCGAACATAGTGGACTTGATCGCGGCGAGTGTGCCGCGGTCCTTGCCTGCCAGCGGGGCGACTCGTTCGACCGCCGCGGCTTGCAGGTCTTCCAGCACGGCCGTCGCGTCGACCAGGCCGAGCGCTTTCGCTTGCGGACCGCCGAAGCGGCTCCCGGTGGTCATCGACGCGACCGCGGCGGCCGGGGTGAGCTTCGCTTGGACGAGCGCGGCCATGCCCGGGGTGAACGGGAGGTTGATGTCGGCCTCGGGGAAGCAGAAGTAGCCGCGATCCTCGCGCATGAGGCGGAAATCGTGGGCCATCGCGAGCATCGCGCCGCCGCCGAAGGCGTGCCCGTTGACCGCGGCGATCGTCGGGACCGGCAGCGCGAGCACGCGGGCGAGGAGTTCGTGGATGCTGGTGACGTACTTGCCGGCCTCTTCGGGATGACTGGTGAACCAGTCGAGGTCGAGGCCGTTGGAGTAGTACTTGCCGCTGCCGGTCGTGACGAGCGCGGCGGGTTCCTTGCCCGCTGTGACGGTGTCGAGGTGAGTGTGGACTTCTTCGAGCCACGTTGGGGCGAAACGGTTTTCGTCGGCGCCGAAGTCGAGCACGTGGACGGCGCCGGCGGTGGTGAGAGTGGGCATTTCAGTCCTTTCTGGACTTTTTCGGTGGTTCCAGGGCGAGGACGGCGCGGACCGCCGCGGCCAGCCGTGCGCGACTGTCCGCGCTGGCGGGTCCGGTGGCGAGTTCGCGGCGGAGCAGGGCGGTCGGGAGGTCCACGACGCAGGCGGTGATGACCTCGACCGCTTGACCGTCGCCTCGGTTCCAGAGCTGACGGGCAAGGCGGACCAGAAGTCGGACCAGGCGCTTGTCCAAGGCGTGCAAGGCTTCCGCGACGTCGTCGGGAAGTTGCGGACCCAGGACTCGGTGCGACGGAACGGTGATCATCATCCGTGCGGCGTCCGGACGGGCGTCGGCTACCACAGCGGGGGTGTCGGCGGCTGCGACTACCGCTTCGATCGGGTCTGGCGCTTCGTCTACGAGCCGCTCTTGTTCGTCGAGGAAGAAAGTGGCGGCGCGCAGCCAGGTCCGGCCGATCAGGGCGGGGAGGTTGGTGAAGGCGTGGTAGATCGTGCTGTTCGGGACGCCTGCTTCTTGCGCCAGCCGCCGGACGGTGAGCGCCTCGGGGCCGATGTCGGCGATGAGGCGTTCGGCGACGTCGAGGATCAGCTCGGGGTCGTGGATCCGGGGGCGGGGCATGGGGTCGAGGATAATGGAGCGGGTGCTCCAAAACTAGGGCGGGGTGAGGTGGGACTCAGGGAGGGGACTGGATTTCGCGGCTGGTGATCACGGTGAGAACCGGGAGTGCCGTGGACGAGACGTCGCGTTTCGGCTGGCAGCGGCGGAATCCGCTCGCCGGTGCCAGCGGAGCCCCGTCTGGCGAGGCGAGATCTGCTTGCGGACGTCCGGCTTCCGCGATCCGTGCTGCTGTTCTCGCCCCGGCGCAAGCCGTTCGCCGCGTTGGGTTGAGTTGGGCCGTTCGCAGGGCAGGGCCGGACGGGGCCGGGCCAGTTCGAGCAGGGCCGGGCCAGGGTCGAGCAGGGCCGGGCAGGGTCTGGTTGGGGCTGGGCCGGGCCAGGCCAGGCCAGGCCGGGTCGAGCCAGGCCAGGCCGGGTCGAGCCAGGTCGGGTCGGGCCGGGTCGGGCCGGGCCAGGTCGGGCAGGGCAGGGTCTGGCCTGGTCGCGGCTGGGCCACGGTCAAGTCAGGTCGGGCAGGACCAGGCAGGGTTGAGTCTGGTCGGGCCAGCGCCGGGCAGGATCGGCTCGCGGAACCGACGCGGTCCGGGTCAGTCCGCGATGTACAGGCAGTCCCGGCCGTCGCGGGCCGGGGCGTCCGGGTCGTCCAGCCAGCGGCCGCCGTCGGCCAGGTAGCGGAAGCGGAGCCGGGCGCCCGGCGGGACCTCCACCGCGGCCGAGCGCGTGCCGTTCGAGCGTTTGCGGAGTTCGTGGCGGCCGGGCTGCCAGTCGTTGAAGTCGCCGACCACGCTCACCGGGCCGGGCGGGGTGTCGAGCGGGAGGACGAACGTCACCCGCCGGGCCTGCGAGCCGCTGCTCCGGCTGGTCTTGATCACGGCGTTTCCCTTTCCGGTTCCGGCGAATCGGTCTTTCTGAATCGTTTCACGACCGACGCCGGAAACCCGGACGCGACGAATCCCGCGTCCGGGTGAAACCGGGATCAGGTGGTGGAAACGTCGTCCAGCTGCTCGGCCGCCGGGCGCACCGGGAACAGGTCGCCGCCGGGCGGGGCCGGGATGCGGCCGACCGCGGCCCGGGCTTTCCAGTCGCCCGCGTCAGCGGCGGCGTGCACGCTGTCGAGGGCGGCGTACTGGATGAAATGGATGTCCGGCAACGGCCACGGCGCAGCACCGGTGGCCGCCGGCAGCAGGTGGTCGACGGCGGCGAAAATGCTGCCGCCATTGGGGTTCCGGTACGACCACAGGTCGACGCCCAGGTGCCGGCCCAGCTGTGCGAGCCGAGTCAGCGCGACCAGGTTGAACGTGTGGTAGTGGTACGTCCGGGTTCGGGTGGATTCCTCGGGCTGGCCGCCGTCCGCGGCGATCTGGTGGTCGATCCGGGCTTTGCCGGAGTCTCGGACGATCTGCCGGGCCAGGTCGCGCTGGCCGACGTAGCTCGCGGTCGCCGCGGTGAGCAGGTCGTAGAACGTGCCGTGGTTGTTGGTCGCCTTGGCCTCGTCGGTGCCGTTTTTGCTGGTGCGCAACCAGGTCAGGAAGTCCGACGACCAGCCGCGGAACGCTTTGCCGTCGGCCTTCGTCCAGCCGGGCGCGCCCGCTTCCAGGATCCGGGCGGCGTCGAGGACCTGGGTGAAGGTGTAGGAGAACTCGATGATGCCGATCCCCCGCCCGTCGGTCTTGCACGGGATGCCCTGCGCGAAGTTCAGGTTCGGGTTCATTTTCGTTGCCGCGTCGAGGAACCAGGTGCGCAGGTCGAGCGCGGCGCGCTGGGCGTACTCGGCCTTGCCGGTGTAGTACCAGGCGAGCGAAAGCTGGTAGATCGAGTTGAACGCGACGAGCCGCTCGGCTTTGTCCGGCACGTTCTTCATCTCGGGGTTGACCTGGCCGTCGCGGTCGACGTACGGGCAGCCCTGCGGGTTTTCCGGCGTTTTCGGCTGGCTGGGCCAGTAGTACGGGGCGAGGCTCAGGTAGTCGTGCTTGTCGCCGCTCGGCGGGACGCGTTCTTTGTCGACGACCGTCCACGGACCCTTCGTCAGCGCGTCGTCGGCCTGCTTCAGCAGATTCGACAGCGACGTGCGCAGCGTCGGATTCCCGGCCATCAGGCCGATCTTGTTGCCTGCCAGGTGCAGACCGTCGAGCACCACGGTGTCCGGCACGCAGACGAACGAACACGACCTCGGCGCGGGCGCGGCGGTCGCCGCTCCGGCGGTGGTCGCGAACAGCCCCGCGACCGTCGCGAGAACCGCCGCGAGACGACGCGGACGGGAAGACCGGAAAGGAGGCAGCACCGCAACTCCGTTCAAGGATATAAATACTCCACAGATATGTGAACTGAGATTGAATAGCCGAACGCGCGGGGCCGCGTCAAGGGGACGTCAGGCGGAGCGGCCGCGCCGGACCGGGTTCCGGAGGGCGCCGATGCCCTCGATCATGATGGTGACCTCGTCGTCTGCCTCGAGAGTGACGTCCGGGCCGGGGACGGCTGATGTACCGGTGGCCAGGACGGCGCCGCGCGGGAAAACGTCGCCGCGATAGAGCCACGACACCAGATCCGCGAGCCGCCGGTGGAGCCGCGCGGTCGACGTCTCCCCTGCCCAGCGCAGTTCTCCGGCGCGGCGGATCTCCACGGTGACGCCGAGTGCGTACGGGTCCGGGATGTCTCGCGCGGGCACGATCCACGGCCCGGCCGCGCACGAGCCGCGGTACATCTTCGCCTGCGGCAGGTACAGCGGGTTCTCGCCTTCGATGCTGCGCGAGCTGACGTCGTTGACGATCGTGTAGCCGGCGATCTCCCCGTTTGCGTTGCACACCAACGCTAGTTCGGGTTCCGGAACGTCCCAAGTGGAATCTTCGCGGACGCCGATCGGCTCGCCTGGGCCCCGCACCCGACGTCCGACGCTCTTGAAGAACAGTTCCGGACGCTCCGCGTCGTAGACCCGCGCGTAGACGTCGGCGTCGCCGCTTTCCTCCATCCGCGCCTCGCGCGACACCTCATAGGTGACTCCGGCGGCCCACACCTCGGTGTCGTCGTCGACCGGCGCTCGCAGCTCGCCCGGTTCGCCCGGGGTCAGCTCGATCGCCAGCGCTTCGGCGAACTCTTCGGCGGACAGGGCAAGCAAGGAGCCGAGTCTGGTGCCGCTCGGGAGCGCGCCGATGGCTTCTCCGTCGGTGACCTGCCAGCCCGCGCCGGTCTTCACGAGGCGGCGCATCAGTGCGAGTCCCTCGGCACGGCGGAACCGCGGGTGCCGTGCAGGAAATCGAAGTCCGCGCCGAGATGCGCCTGGGTGACGTGCTCGCGGTAGAGCCAGGCGTAGCCGCTGCGGTACGGGCTTTCCGGCGGAGTCCACGCCGCGCGGCGGACGGCGAGTTCGTCGTCGGGCACGTGCAGGGTCAGCCGGCGCGCCGGGGTGTCGAGCGTGATCCGGTCGCCGGTGCGGACGAGCGCGAGCGGGCCGCCGACCGCCGATTCCGGGCTCACGTGCAGCACGACCGTGCCGTAGCCGGTTCCGGACATCCGGCCGTCGCAGATCCGGACCACGTCGGTGATCCCCCGGTCCAGCAGCTTCTTCGGGACCGGGACGTTCGCCACCTCCGGCATGCCCGGATAGCCCTTGGGGCCCGCGCCGCGGATCACGAGGACGGTGTCGGGGGTGACTGGCAGGTCTGGATCATCGGCGACGCGGTGGTAGTCCTCAGCGGTGTCGAAGACGAGCGCCGGGCCGGTGTGCGTGAGCAGTTCCGGGGACGCGGCGGATTGCTTGATCACCGCGCCTTCCGGGGCGAGATTTCCGGTGAGCACAACGGTTCCGGTGCCGGGCGGCTGGAACGGCGCCTCGACCGTCGTGATGACCTCGTCGTTCCAGCATTGCGCGGCTTCCCGGGCCGCGCCGGTGACCGTGCGGACGTCGGCGCGGAGAAGCCCGGCTTCGGCGAGCCTGCTTTGCACCACGGGAACTCCGCCCGCGTAACAGAAATCCTCCATGAGGAATTGCCCTGACGGCATCAGGTTCACCAACGTGGGGACGGCACGGCCCAGTTCGTCGAAGTCGCCCATGGAGAGCGGGACGCCGACGCGCCCGGCCAGCGCGAGAAGGTGCACGATCGCGTTGGTGGACCCGCCGATCGCCGCGTTGACCCGGATCGCGTTTTCGAACGCCGCGCGGGTCAGGATTTCCGACGGCCGCAGGTCTTCCTCCACCATCGCGACGATGCGCTGACCGGCCGCCTGCGCGGTCTCGAAGCGGCGTGCGTCGACTGCGGGCCAGGTCGCCGAACCGGGCAGCTGCATGCCGAGCGCTTCGGCGAGACAGGCCATCGTCGAGGCGGTGCCCATGGTCATGCAGTGGCCGTTCGAGCGGGCCATGCAACCTTCGGCGAAGAAGCACTCCTCCTCGGTCATCCGGCCCGCTTTGAGTTCTTCCTCGAACTTCCAGACGTGCGTTCCCGAACCGACGTCGCCGCCGCGGAACTTGCCGTTGAGCATCGGGCCGCCGGTGACCATCACCGCGGGCAAGTCGACGCTCGCCGCGCCCATCAGCATCGCCGGGGTCGTCTTGTCGCAGCCGGAGAGGAGGACGACGCCGTCGAGCGGGTTGGCGCGGATCAGCTCCTCGACCTCCATCGCCATCAGGTTGCGGTAGAGCATCGCGGTGGGGCGCATGAGCGTCTCGCCGGTCGCCATCGTGGGGAACGCGAGCGGGAAACCGCCTGCTTGCCATACGCCGCGCTTGACCGCCTCGGCGACGCGGTCGAGGTGGACGTTGCAAGGGGCGAGTTCGGAGGCGCTCACCGCGATCCCGATCACCGGGCGGCCGTCGAACACCTCCGGGCCGAAGCCCTGGGACCGCATCCACGACCGGTGGATCATCCCCGCCCGGCCGGACGCCCCGAACCACGCCGCACTGCGCATCCGCCGGCTCCCTTCGCTGGAGTCTCCCTCGATACCCGATCGGGCGGATCCTGGCAATCGACTGAGAATTCCGGTGAACCGGACACTTCGCGGGAGCGCCGGGCGTTGGAGGGGGTGAGAGATGTCGCCGGACAACGCGAGGTGTGCGATGAGCCTGATCGGGACCCTGGTCGGGTACGTCCTGACCGTGTTCATCGTGGTGCTGATAGCGCGGATGGTGCTGGACTGGACCCGCGTGGTGGCGACCGGGCCCGCGTGGCTCGGCCAGGCGCGGCGGATCACCCACCGGGCGACCGAACCGGTGATCGCCCCGGTCCGGCGGGTGCTGCCGCCGATCCGGGCCGGAGGGGTCGGTATCGACCTGGCGTTCACGGTGGTTTTCGTGGCGGCGTTGGTGGTGCGGTCGGTCGCGTTCGCGTTGTGAGGGGCACGGTCGCGTTGTCGGCGGCCCGATCGCGTTGAGGAGCCCGGTCGCGTTTTGGGGAGCGCGTTCGCGTGGTGAGCCGTGCGCTCCCAGCGCGAGGCCGGGCCGGGAATTCCCGGACCGCCGGAGTGTCCACAGTGGAACGAAGCGGGTATTGCCGCCGCGATCAGCAGCACCCGCGTCCAGGCGACCCGTTACCGCCAGGAAGGGGCGAACGGCTCCGCGGGGCACCTTCACCGGTCACCGCCGACCGGCTCCGTGTCGCGACCAGGTGACCGCCGGCCTGCTCCTGGTCACCACGGCCCGGTTCCGTGCCTCGCCGCTGCGCTGACCACCAGCTTCGCGGTGCCGTCTCCCCCGGTCGCCTGGTCGCGACGCAGCCGGATCAGCGGGAGTCGAGCCGGATTTCCCGGGCGCTGGAATTGACGTCGATCCGTGAGCGCCGGGCGGCCCAGGAGTCGTAGCCGCGCATCAGGAAGCGGTGGGCGGGGCGTTCGACCAGGCGGGTCAGGGCCCAGCCCAAGAGGACGCCGGCGGTGATCATTCCCGCGGTTTGCAGCAGCGGGTCGAGGCCGAGGCCGGACAGCCAGTGCAGCACGAGGTAGCCGATGGCCTGGTGGATCAGGAAGACGCCGTAGGAGACGCCGGCGAACCAGGTGATCGCGCGCTGGGCGGACGGCGGGAGGAAACGGTTCCAGTCCGGGCCTGCCGCGGCGAGCGAGATCAGCGCGATTCCGATCGCGATGCCGATCGTCGAGCCCCATTCGACGTGGATTCCGGTCGGGGTGACAGTCGCGCCGTGCAGGGCGTGCGCGGCGACGCACAGGACTTCCAGCACCGCGAATTCCGTCGTGGACATGCGTTTCGTCGTCCAGAGCCGGATCGCGATGCCGGCGACGAAGAGGTGCCAGCGGTGGAAGCCGAAGCCGTCGACGACGACGCGGTACCACTCGGGCGGGCCGGCGATGCGCAGCGGCCATTGCGCGAGCGGGACGAGCAGCGCGGTCCACATGACGACGCGGAACTTGCGACCGTGGCCCCACCTGCTCCGGTAGAGCAGCGCGGCGACGGTGAACGCCATGAGCTGGAGGGGAATCGTCCAGTGGGAGCCGTCGAGGAAGGGGTACTGGGCGGGCTTCCAGTTCCAGAGCATCAGGAGGTTGCCCGCGAGGTCGCCGAACCGCGGACTGAACCAGCCGGGCGGCGAGAGGTACCGCAGCGCGAAGTAGATCGCCACGACGGCCGCGAGAAACGGCGGCAGCAACCGCGCGATCCGCCCCCACCAGTACCGGCCGAGCGACCCGCGCCCGATCGTGACGGCGGCGAAGTACGCGGAAATCACGAGCAGCAGGCTCGCCCCGATCTGATGCGGGAACACGAACCGCCGCGGCCCCAGTTCGGGATGCACGACGACGCTCATGAAGGTCGCGTGGTACAGCAGCACCAGCACGACGCACCCACCGCGCACGAGGTCCCAGCTGATCCGCCGGTTCCCCGAAGACACGCTCACCGGACGGAACGAGGACACGCGCGCCACCGTAACTGGTGGGCCTCGCGAGGCGGGGAGCGACCCTGGGGCGTGTTGGGCGGGGCATTTCCGGTACAGGGGCCCGGGTTCGCGGTGCGGAGGCGGGGCTGTTCCGGGGAAATCCGTGGTGGCGGAGGGGTTTCTGACCGGAGTGGCCGGTCGGCCGGGCTGTCGCTGGGCGGCGCGGGGTTCCGGTGAGTGAGAGGTTTTAGGTTGCGGGGAAGCAGGATTCACCCGTTGGATGTGACGGACAAATGCTTGCTTGGCGTTGCTGCCAGGGTGCCGGGAAGTGCCCGACTCCTCACGAGGATGACTAGGTCGTCGAGTCATCCTCCAAGGCACACCGCAGCGGGGTCAGGTCCGCGCCGGGCAGCCAGACGTTCGCTGTGCGGAATGTTCGCGCCCTGTCCATCGCACCGGACACGGCGCCTCGGTCCGGTACGGCGAAGCATTGCTCACGCTGGAACCGGCCAGTCGCATCTCCTCGCCAATGCCGCGCGATCTGCGGCGTCAACTCGACCTGTCACCCCGGGATCCTCGCAGGCAGAAGCCCCCTAGGCCGGAGTTTCGACCTCGTGCCCGCCGTCGGAGCGCTCGCCCGCCGGTTCGGGGGCGGCGAGCCCGGCGATCATCCGGTCGTAGACGCGGGCGGCGCGGTCGTCGAGTTCCGCCGGGGCCAGGTCGAGGTCGCGGGCGAGGGCGGTGCGGAAGATGCAGTAGCCGAAGTAGGCGGCGGCGGTCATGGCGTGCATGACCTCCCCGTCGGCGTCCGCGGGCAGGCTGCCGTCGCGTTTGTCGCGGTCGAGGGCGCGGCGGGTGAGGTCCAGCGCGGGGAACAGGGTGAGTTCAGGGTCTTCGTCGAGCGCGAGGAGCGCCTCGAGTTTGACCAGGTCGGGCTGGCGCAGCGCCCACCCCCACATCGCGCGGCGGCGGTCGGCGAAGGGCTGTTCCCAGTGCGTCTCGGGATCGGGCCGATCGCGCTCGAGCAACTGGGCGATGGCCGCACGCAGCAAAGCTTGACGGCTGCCGAAGTACACGTAGATCTGCCCGTGGTTGACACCGGCTTCCTTGGCGACCTCACGGAGGTTGATGCCCGCGAGCACTCCGTCGCGGCGAAGCAGCCGCAGAGCCGCGGCGAGGAGGTCGGCTTTCGTCTCTTCGCGGCTGCGCCGCCGGCGGCGGGCTGGTGCGGTGCTCGGCTGCTCGGTCACGCCGTCCCTCTCAGAAGTTACTCGTCAGTACGCCTTGTTGCGCCTCGGGCCACTCTATACGGTTCGTTACCAACGTTTCGTTAATAACACTTCGTTGGGAGTTGTGGTGGGAGCAGAGTTGCCGTTGCGGGGCGTGCGGGTGCTGGATGTGGCGACGGTCCTGGCCGCGCCGGTCACGGCGACGTTCCTCGGCGATTTCGGCGCCGAGGTGGTGAAGGTCGAGGAGCCGGGCCGCGGCGATTTCACCCGGGGCCGGGCCGCCGAGCCGGGCGGACGGTCGCTGCAGTGGCTGCAGGAGGGCCGCAACAAGAAGTCGGTCACGGTGGATCTTCGCCGGTCCGCCGGACAGGACCTGGTGCGCGCGATGGTGCCGCACTTCGACGTGGTGATCACCAACTACCGGCCGCCCACGCTGGAGAAATGGGGGCTCGACCCGGAGACGCTGCAGCGGATCAATCCGCGCGCGGTGCTGGTGTACCTGACGGGCTACGGACTCTCCGGCCCGTACCGCGACCGGGGCGCGTTCGACCGGATCGCCAGCGCCTTCGCGGGGCTGACGGACGTGAGCGGGGAACCGGGCCGCGCCCCGGTCCGGTCGGGGTACGCGGTGATCGACTACATGGGCGCGTATCTCTCGGCATTCGCGGCGATGGTCGCCCTGTACGAGCGCGACGTGAACGGCGGACAAGGCCAGGTCGTCGATCTCGGCCTGTACGAGGCGGGGTTCCGGGCAGTCGAGGACGCGCTGCTGGACTTCTCGGCCAACGGCCGGGTGCGCCAGCGCATGGGCAACCGCAACCCGCACGTGGTGCCCGCCAGCGACTTCGACACCGCCGACGGACGGCGGATTTCGGTCCACGCGGGCACCGACCCGTTGTTCCGCCGGCTGGCGACGGTGATCGGGCGGCCGGAGCTGGCCGCCGATCCGCGCTTCGCCACCCGCGTGGCTCGCACGGAACATGCCGACGAGCTGTACGCGATCATCGCCGGCTGGGTCGCCGAGCACCCGGCCGACGAAGCAACGCGAATGTTCAACGACGCGGGCATTCCCGCCTCGGCGATCATGACAATCGCCGACATCGCCGCCGATGCCCACTACCGCGAACGCGGGACGATCGTCGACGTCGAAGATCCCGAGCACGGCACCGTCTCCATGGCCGCGCCGATACCGCGGCTGAGCGCCACCCCCGGACGCATCGACTCCCTCGGACCCGCCCTCGGCGCCCACACCGACGACGTCCTCCGGCAGCTGCTCGCCCTGGACGACGACGACCTCGCGGCACTCCGCCGCGACGGCGTCATCTGAACCCGGACCGAGGAGCCGATCATGCTTTCAGCAACGCCGCTGTCCCCGGCCGGATCCCGCTCGATCCGCCGCCGGGCCTGGACGGTCACCGGGCTCATCGTCGTCTTCATGGTCATCAACTTCGCGGACAAGGCCGTGCTCGGACTCGCCGCGGTGCCGATCATGGCGGAACTGCACCTGACCAGCAGCGCCTACGGTCTGCTGGCGAGCAGCTTCTACCTGCTGTTCAGCCTCACCAGCCTCGCCGCCGGACTGCTTTCCGCGCGAATCGCCAGCCGCTGGATCCTGTTCGCGCTGGCGGTGTGCTGGGCCGTCGCGCAACTGCCGGTTCTCGTGTTCGCGGCGGCGCCCACGCTGTTCGCCAGCCGCATCCTGCTCGGCGCGGCCGAGGGCCCGGCCTCCGGGATGAGCATGCACGCGCTGTACAAATGGTTC
The DNA here is from genome assembly GCF_055633655.1 of Amycolatopsis sp. NPDC114503. Taxonomy (NCBI): domain Bacteria; kingdom Bacillati; phylum Actinomycetota; class Actinomycetes; order Pseudonocardiales; family Pseudonocardiaceae; genus Amycolatopsis; species Amycolatopsis sp. NPDC114503. The sequence continues at coordinate 103,567 of NZ_JBVKDT010000023.1, forward strand.
CCCGACGACCGCCGCAGCCTGCCCACCGCCCTGCAGCTCACCGGCGGCTCGGCCGGCATCTTCATCGCCGCCCCGGTGCTCACCTGGATCATCACCGGCTACGGATGGCGCGCCGCGTTCGTCGTCCTCGCCGTGGTCGCCGCGCTCTGGGCGCTCGTGTGGCTGCCGGTCGGCCACGACGGGCCCTACGCCGCGCCCGCGACCGCCCCGGCGAACTCCGCACCGGCGCGGATCCCTTACCGCAAACTGCTTCTCAACGGCACCGTCCTCGGCGGATTCGCCAGTGCCTTCGGCGCCTACTGGTCGCTGGCGCTGGGCTCGTCCTGGCTGCCGGCGTACCTGCAAACCGAAGCAGGGCTTGGCCCGAAGACCTCGGCGATGGTGATCAGCCTGCACGCGGGGTTGAGCATCGCGCTGGTCCTCACCGTCGTGCCCGCCACCGGACGCCTGGTCCGGCGCGGGATTTCCAGCCGCTGGGCCCGCGGCGCGACCCAGGGAATCGCGGTCGTGCTCGCCGGCGGCTGCATGGCGGCGTTCCCGCTCACGACGTCGGGTCCTTTGCGCATCGTGCTGATCACGATCGCCTTCGCCGCGGGCAGTCTCGCCTATCCGCTGAGCTACCTCACCGCAGGCGAACTTGTGCCCGCCCGGCAACGAGGAACTGTGTTCGGGCTGGCCGTCGCGATCAGCACGTTGCCAGGGATTCTCGCGCCCGCAGTCACCGGGAGCCTCATCGACGGCTACGGCTATCCGGCGGCTTTCGCTTTCGGCGCCGCCATCATGGTGCTGACCGGCGCTTACGCCGCGTTCTCCGTCCGGCCGCAACGCGACGCCGCCCGCATCGGGGCAATCGACACCCGACCTTCGACCAGCCCGACTCAGGAGCACGCGTGACCGATCTGTCCTTCGCCTCGGCAACCGAACTCGCCGCGATGATCCGGGCCCGCGAACTCTCGCCGCTCGAACTCATGCAGCACACGCTGGATCGCGTCGCCCTGCTCAACGGCGACCTCAACGCCGTCGTGTCACTCGACCCCCAGCGCGCCCTCGACGAGGCCACCGCGCTGACGGACCGCATCGCCCGCGGAGCCGATCCGGGTCCTCTCGCCGGAATCCCGATCGCGGTCAAAGACCTCGAAGACGCCGAAGGATTCCCGACGACCCGAGGGACCAAAGCCTTCCGCGACGCCCCGCCCGCCGTCGCCGACAGCGTCCACGTCGCCCGGCTCCGCGCGGCCGGAGCCGTCGTGATCGGCAAGACCAACACGCCCCCGATGGGCGCCGCCATCTCCACCCGCAACGAAGCCTTCGGCACTACGCGGAATCCTTGGCAGCTCGAGAAATCCGCGGGCGGATCGAGCGGCGGATCCGCCGCCGCGGTCGCCGCCGGCCTGGTTCCGCTCGCCACCGCGGGCGACGGCGGCGGTTCCACCCGCATCCCCGCCGCGCTCTGCGGCGTCCTCGGTTTCAAACCCACCCGCGGGCGCATCCCGCACGGCCCGGCCGCGATCCCGTCCTGGACCCACCACAGCTGCCTCACCCCGATGACCCGCACCGTCCGCGACGCCGCCCTGCACCTCGACCTCGCCTCCGGGCACCATCCCGCGGACCCGTTCTCCCTGCCGAAGCCAGCACAGTCCTTTGTGGACGGACTGACCGAAGCACTGCCTCCGCTGCGGATCGCGGTCGACCGCACCCTGGGCATCGCCGACCCCGAACCGGCCGTGCTGCACGCTCTGGACCGCGCGGCCGAGATCTTGCGCGGCCTCGGCCACCGCCTCTCCGACGACGACTTTTCCCATCCGCACGCCGAAAACTTCCCGGCCGCCGCCCAGCTGCGCCAGAAAATCCTTGCCTACCAGCGATTCACCCACGTCGCCGAGGAGTTCACCGCCCGCCCCGACCGTTTCGAACCCTGGTTCGCGGACATCCTCGGCCAGGGACGCTCGGTCACCACCGCCGACCTCGCCCGCTACTGGGAATACCGCGGACAGCTGGACGCCTGGGCCGCCGGGCTTTTCCGGCACCGCGACCTGCTCCTCACCCCGACGACCCCGACCACCGCCTGGCCAGCGGAAGGCCCTGACCTCCGGGAGGCAGTACAGCGGAGGACGATCCCGATCGCCTTCACCGCGCCGTTCAACGACACCGGCCACCCCGCCGTCAGCATCCCGATCGAAACCAGCCCCGGCGGACTGCCGTGCGCAGTCCAGCTCGTCGCCCCGCACCACCGCGACGATCTTCTGCTCCGCGTCGCCGCCGCCATCGAAGAGGAAGTGGGCCCCCTCCGGCCGGCGCGACCTCGCTAGACCCGTCGCCGTCTCGTCCGGCATGCCGGACGAGACGGTCGTCCTCGCGGGCATTCGGCGCGACAACCAGTCGCCCGGAGCGCTCGCTCGAGACGGAGAGTCGTGCTGCCAGGCCACGGAACCCGTTGTGCTCGCGCGGTCGGCCCGCTACGCGAGGGCGATCGAGCACGCTGGCAGCGCCGTGACGGACACCGGAGTGGGTGCCGGATCGGGTTGCCGCGCTGCTCCCGCTGCTCCCGGCTCCCGGCTCCCGGCTCCCGGCTCCCGGCTCCCGGCTCCCGGCTCCCGGCTCCCGGCTCCCGGCTCCCGGCTCCCGGCTCCCGGCTC
>NZ_JBVKDT010000024.1:0-77752 GCF_055633655.1 Amycolatopsis sp. NPDC114503
GACCCCGCACCCCCGCACCAGCACGACCGCGGCCATCCCTGACCAGGAACAAACTCTTACTTTGCGGCTCGGGTCAGCTTCGGGAGTCCCGGGCCGTGGTGGTGCGGGCGGGGGCCGGGCATTCTGTGGGCATGAGCGAGGACAGCGGCCGGGTGCGTGTCGAGGACATGGATGCGGCGGCGGCGACGGAGCGGGCGCGATGGTTGCGCGGCGACATCGACGTGCAGACCGAGCTGGCGCGGATCGCGGCGGACGACGTCCCGGACGGGGACAGGCCCTATTGGCGGCAGGTGCTGCGCCATCGCGACGAGCTGGCAGCGGTGGAAATGCGGCTGGCGCGGCTGGAGGGCCGGCGGCTGTGGTCGCAGTGGAGCGCGGCCGTGGCGTGGGCCGACGAGCTGGCGTCCTGGTTCGACCAGGACGCCCCCGACACCGCGCGCCCCGAACACGACCTCGACCCCGGCCAGGCGGCCGACGCGGTGCTGGTGCTGGCTCTGGCGATCCAGCGCGCAGCCGAGCAGCACCGGCTCGCGACCGGATTCCCGATGCGAAGGATCCACCCGAACGACCTCGCGGGCCTGCCCACCTCGGCACTCGCCGACCAGGTCGCCGCACCAGGGAAAATCGCCGCCCTGATGACCGCCGGCGCGACCCGCCGCGGACCGGCGACCCTGGGCCCAAGCTCCGCGCCGGACGAGTTCGCCAAGGCCGATTTCGAGACCGCCCAGCACCGCTACAGCGACGTCCTGGCCGGGCTCGATGCCCGCGACCTGTCCGCACCGGGCTCGCCCGCAACGGCGTGGGAGCGGCTGGTCCTGCACTGCCGCGCGGTCGCCGACTGGCACCACACCGCCCCCGGCGGCGACGGCACCCTCGCCGGACGCAAGAACGCGAGGGAACAGTCCCTCGGCAACGCTGCCGCGCTGGACGCCGCAACCCTGCTCTGGGGCGACCCCGGCCAGCAGTTCTGACCCTCGCGAATCCTGTACAAGGGCGTTGCACAACGAGAACGCCACGCTCCCCCGGCGTCACGTGCGCGGCCGGTTCAGCAGCCGACGTTGCAGGGTCTTGTCGAAGAGCATGTGCGTCATCTGCTGCTCGCCGGGCCGCGCCGGGATCACGGCGTCGGCGGGGACGAGCTGGCGGGGCAGGTCGAGCCTCAGGCGTCCGTTGCCCGAGCGCAGGGTCACCCGCACGACGGCGGACCAGCATCCGCGGGAATCGGCGACCCAGGCGAGCAGGTCGCCGCGGACGATCTGGCCGGCGGCCAGGCCGCCGGCGCGCAGCGCGATCGGCGTCTGCCGGCCCCAGCGCACCGAGGGCTCGGGCAGGACGCCGACGAGGCGCACCCACACCGGCCGCGGCGGATCCAGCGTCCGCAGGGCTTGCGGATACCCGGGATCGTCGTCGCACGCCTCGAACATACGTGCGATTCTCGCACAGAGGCGGCGTAACGGCCTCTGCTCCGGACCTGGTCAAGGGACGGTGTCGGTATCCGGACCTGCGTAGCGGGTTTCTGCTGCGCCGACGGCGGCGGGTGCGGATCATGGGGCGAGTGGGAGAGGGCGACGGTCTGTTCGAGCGAGCGGAGGCGGCGTGGGCGCGGCGGCAGGCCCGCGCGCGCCGGTGGGCGGTGCTGGCGCGGGTGATCGCCGCTCCCGTGATGGGTGTGACGGCGCTGGTCGGCGTCCTCGCGTGGTGGCTGTCGGGGTGGGACGCGTGGCCGCTGGCCGGCGCGGCCGGGACGCTGGTCGTGCTGGCGCTGCTGCGGGTTCCGGGCCGTGTCGGGCCTGTCTGGACGGCGGCGCTCGCCGTCGCCGTCGCGGACGCGTGGTGGCTGACGCTGGTCACTCCGTGGTGGTGGGCCGTGCTGGCCGGGGCTGTTCTGGTCGGCGCTGCCGCCGCGGCGGCGATCGCCACCCGGCTGCGGACCCGACGTCGCCACGTCCTCGCTGCTCTGGCGGTCGGGGTCGTGCTGCTCGCCGGCGGGATCGTCGGCCTGGCCGTCACCGCCGCGGCCGACCGGGCCGAGGCCCAGCGCGCGCTGCACGCCGCGCACGACCAGGCCGTTCCGCGGATCCGGCCGCACGGCGCGGGCGCGATGGTGCTCGCCCTGACCGAGCAGCTCGCCTACATTTCCCTTGCCCGGCACGGCAATCCGGCCCACGCCCCGATCCCCCGCGAGCAGGACGCGATCGCCGCGTTCTGCTTCAACTTCTCCGACGCCGCCGCGCGCCAGCTCGCCGCCGCGCTGCGCGCGCCCGACTGCGCGGCCGCCGCCGAAACCCTCGCCCGGCGGGTCACCGGCCTCGACTACACCAACAACGTCAGCCTGCCCGGCTCGGCCGCCGTCCCCGGCCCGGACGGGCTTCGCGTCGACGCCTGCCGCCTCGACTTCGGCTCGGTTCTCGGCGACGGCGCAACGGCCGGCCCGCCCGGGCCGCAGCTCGGCCGGCTCGTCCTGCGGCAGCAGGCCGGCGAGGGCCACCTCGTCGTGTCCTACGCGCCGTGCGGCGAGCCGCGCTGAGGCCTGCCCGCGTCACCGGCTAGGAATCGCCGGAATCCGCGGCCCCGCGGGCGATGAGCTGCGGGTCGTAGACCGCCGCGACGGGCAGGTGGTCAGACGCGTCGCGCGCGCCGGCGACGACGTAGTAGCCGGTCAGCGAGGCCTCCAGGTCGCGGGTGGCCCGGACGGCGTCGATCCGCCGCGGCGGGTAGGGATCGCCGGGCCAGTGCCCGGTGGTGGCGGTCCACGGTTCGGCGTCCAGTTCCGCGGCGACGTCGCACAGTCCCCCGCTGTAGAGGATCTCGCCCGCCCCGCGGTCGGCTTTCCACGACTTGATCACCCCGACGGTGCGGCCGCGCGATTCCAGCGCGTTCTCCGGACGCCGCCAGCGCACCTGGTACACCAGGTCGTCGAACCACTCGACGCGCGCGTACGGATCCCCGTCGTAGTACGTCCAGGAGTCGGGCACGCTGTCGTCGTCGCTGTCCAAGCCCGGACACAGCACCCGGTCGGCCGACACGGCGTTCCAGTCGCCGCCGACCAGCCCCGGGCCGCCGGGGCGGGTCATCACCGCCAGGACGAGCTCGGCCTCGTCCTGGCGACGGTGCCTGCCGAACGGCGGAGCGTGGTAGGAGGCGTGCGCGACCGGCCGGCCCGCACCGACGTCGAAGCTGAGCTTCGCGATGCTGTGCCAGACGTTCGCGCCGGAGTAGGCGCCCCAGCCGCCGGCCGGGACCACGGTGTCCGTCCACAGCAGACCGGTGTGGAACCGGTGGTTGCCGACGGCCACCGCGGGCCGGTCCGGCGCGTGCCGGCACTCCAGGCCGGTCGCCTCGGCCAGCTCCTGCAGCCGGTGCCCGGCCAGCCGCTCCTTGTCCTCGCCGTCGGCGATCAGCTCCTGCACCGCCAGCACGAGCGCGTCGCCCGCGGCCCGCGCGGCGTCGCGCTCGCCGCGGATCACCTGGTGCACCCGCTCGATCCGGGCCGGGTCCTCGCCCGGTTTCCCGTAGTCGAGCAGGTTCCAGCTGACGAACCGGACCATCCCCGTCATCCCCGCGTCCTCCCCTGTTCCGCCCACCGGTCGCCGTTCACCGGCTCTCCCAGAAATCCTCGTCGATCACGACCGGTCCCAGCTCGGCATCCCAGGCCTGGAAACAGGTCCAGCACGTGCGCAAACGGGCGCTGTCGCCGTAGGCGGGTTCCGGCGGACAAGCGCGCAGGTCCGCCAGCGCCGCCTCCGCCGACTGCCGTTCCCGCCACACCGGGAACGGCAGCCCGGCATCCGGCCACGGCCGCAGGTCCGGCGGGAGCTGCGCGGTCAGCAGCACGCACGGCGGGCCGCCGGGCCGGTCGAAAACCCAGCCGCCCGACAACGCCCCCACCGGCTCGGTGATCAGCTGCGCGCGGCTGATCACCGCCGCGTCGATGTCGAAAACGAATGACTCCAGCACGCGCCGGCGCGGCCCGGCCGCCCGGTCCCGGGCCTCTGCCGCCGGCCGCCGCCAGCCGTGCAACCGGTGCAGCTCGTCGGCCAGCGCCTCCGGCGGCCGCGGCCGGAAGCGGTGCTCCTGGCTGGCGACCAGGGCCGCAGCAGCCGCGGGATCGAAGTCGCCGCCGCCCGACGCGGCGATGTCCCCGGCCGCCAGCCCGGCGACCGTCTGCGCCGCGACAGGGTCGGCCGCCGCCGACGTCGCGGCCAGGGCAAGCAGCTCGGTGTCGTCCACGGTCACGCCCCGTCCGAAGGCGCGGCCATCCGGGCGGCGACCCGGGCACGGTCGGCCGCCGACGGCAGGGCCGGGCCGGTCAGGAGGGCGGATTCGTCCGGCCAGTGCACGCCGCCGGGGTGGGGCCGCAGGTGTGCGTGCGCGAGCCGCCACAGCTGGTGCGCGGCCGAGGCCGGCAGCAGCGCGCGCACCCCGGGCCGCGCCGCCTCGGGCGGCGCGACCGGCACCGCGATCCCCCGCCACACCAGCCAGTCGCACCAGGCCTGCGCGACCGGGACCGGGAAGACCGTGATCTCCCGCCATCCCCCGTCGACGTCGTCGGCCAGCCCGTCCGGCGCGTCCCCGCCCGGCCACCCCAGCCACTCGTCCAGCTCCGTGCGGTGCGTCAGGTCGGTCGCCGCGTCGACCGGGACGCCCGCGGGCTGCCGCACCGGGAGGTCGTCGCGGTCGACGAACACGCCGGCCTCGCGCTGGGCGCTGAACGCGCGGTAATGGCGCGCGCCGAGGAACTCGTCCCGCCACGCGTGCCCCTGTTCGCAGCGCAGGCCCCCGTCCTCGGTCATCGCCAGCGGCCGGGTCCGCCCGCACTCCGGGCAGGCCACCGTCCGCTCGCCGACCGTGATGTCGTCCAGAAACCGCCAGGCCTCCCGGCCGGTCATCTCCCCCTCCGCCGACCCCGAGGACTCCGCACGCTCGTGCGGCGACTCCGCAGGCGGGCGGTGCTCGCCGCGGCGGCCGCGGCCCGGCGCCGGCACGGCCGGGGCGCGGTAGTCCGGGTCGTACCGGGCGAGAGTGTCCTCGGCCAGCACCCGCACCGCCGCCCGCGGGTCGGGCACGCACGCCCGGTCCTGGAACACCGCGGCCGCGAACGCGACCGCCAGATGCAAGCCCTCGAACGGCTCGGCCTCCGCGCCGGTGATCAGCCGCGGCGCGTCCCTCTCGACATTCCCGGCCTGGCCCAGCGCGTTGCGGCCGGTCACCCGCTCCATCCCGGAACGGGCCAGCTCGCGTCGTTCCGGGGGCATGAGCGCATCCAGCACCGCCTCCGCCCGATCCCGGAGGTCGGCCAGATCCGGGTTGCGGCCGGCATCGCGGGCCCAGCCCTGCAACACCCGCACGATCGCCCCGACCGCGACCGGCGCGTCCGACGGCCGCATGTGCAAGAACTCCTCGGCCACCTCCGGAGACCAGTCCGCGCCCGACACCTGCACCCGCGCGACCTTCGCCGCCATCTCCCGCCGCCGCGCGTAATCCGCGTCCGACTCGTCCGCGCCCTGCTCCGCCGTCAGGTGCACCGGCATGTCCAGGCCGCGCTCCGCGTCCGTCACCGACGCCAGGACATGCAGCAGAAGCAGCTGCCCCGCCGCCTCCGCCGACTGCATCCGCGCCGACCACTCCGGCGACTCGACAGGCGGGAACGGCTCGTCCGGCGCCATGTAGTCCGCCAACCCGCCACGCCCGCGACCGTCGTCCGGGTTCTCCCTGTCCTGCTCCCCCGTGCCCATGCGCACACCGTAGCGGCACGAACACCGCCGGACCGGGCCCGACCGCGACACCGCCCGCGCGTCGCTGGTCGAGGCTTGCTCGCCGTTCGTCGAGCACTCCGTGTCCGCCGGACCGATTCCCGTTCCCCCTTCAACGCGCGATGACGGCCGGTTGCCGCGCGACGGGTTCTCGTGCGTTCCAGGGCGCTCATAGGCTCGAATGCGGTTGTCATCCACGCGTGCGGAGGGCGGCCTCCTCGGCCAGGAGGAGGCCGCCGCTGTGTTCGCCTGCCTGGGTGACACGTGTTTTCAACCGTGAACATCCACAACCGAATCAACCCGACAGGACCAACAGAAATGACTGTAGGCAGGGGCGCGACCCCGTTTCCACCGCGCGACGACCGGCGGACGCCTGAGCACGACGACAAGCACAAGTCTTTGGCCCCGCCGAAACATGACGAGAACGACGAACGGTCGACGACGCCCCGCGACCTGATCGGCCTGACCGGTCGGATCCTCGGCAGCTGGGGTCACACCACGCGGACGCTCGTGCTCACGGGCGCGCTGACGACCGTGACCTTCGCGGGCCTGTGCCTGGCCCCCGTCGACATCACCGTCGGACCCGTGCACGTACGAGGACGAGCGCACCCTGAAACCACCGCCGCGCCGACCCGCTGACGCGAAACCGCGCTGCCCGGCACCAACTTGGTGCCGGGCAGCGCGGTTCAGCCCGACGCGGTCAGGGCGGGCAGCGCGGCGACACGGTCAGCGTGGAGTTCGGCGAGCACGCGCTCGCGCACCTCCTTCAGAGCCTCGAACCGGACGCGGTCCTCGGAATCGTCGAGGTCGAGACCGGCCTCCTGCTCGTCGAACACGGCCAGCGCACGAGCGACCGGACCCGAGAGCAACGCGTCGCTGTGCCGCGCCGCCAGCAGCATCCGATAGGTCGCGACGTGCTCGACAGCGATCGCTCGGCTCACGCCGCGGCCGCCGCCGACGATGTTGCCCGCCAGCAATTCCACGATCGTCCGCAGCACGACTTCGCTCAGCTGCGCGGGGAGCTTGCCGCCGCGCAGCCACCCCGCCAGCGTCGAGTGCCCCGGCGACCCCGGCACCGCCTGCGCCAGCTGCGCGTGGAGCGTGCGGCTGCTCAGCGTCGACTCGTCGAGCAGGAACCGCAGATGCGCCAGGAAAGCGGGTTCGCTGTCGATGAACCGCAGCGGCGCGATCATCACGTCCTGCTCGCGCGCCGAGCCGCCGACCCACCGCGGCACGGCGACCGGCGCCGCCCGCGATCCCGTCACCGCCGCGACCGCCTGGAGCGCACGGTTGTAGCGCGACCAGATCTGCCGCACCGTGACCTGCGGCGGGTCGACCGCCGCCAGGACCCCGCGGTAGATCTTCTTGTCCAGCAGCGTGGTCTCGTCCGGATCCCACGCCTTGCTCGCCGCGGGCGGGAGCCCGGCCTTGATCATCTTCCACTGGTGTTCTTCCGGGCGCAGCGCCGCCAGGGCACGGTGCAGTTCCCGGGTGCGGTCCCGCGCCTCCCGGCTCCGGGTCGCCGCGACAAGCTGCTCGCGTTCGTCCGGGCCGGTCCCGCCGCCGGCCTCCGGCGCCGTCCCGAGCACCGTCACGCGCTGCCCCGGCTCCGCGATCCACTGCCGCAACTGCCGGCGCACCCTGAACTGCCGGCGCACCCTGGCCGAAGCCGGTTCGACCGGACCGTCGGTGTTGAGAACCTGCCGGGCCACTTCCAGCACCGCGACCAGCGTCTGGCCCGCCTCGGCGGGCTCGCGGCTCACGCGGCCGCGCCCGGAAGCACGCGCCGCCGCAACCGGGGGACCGGCACACCGCGCACCAGCGCCAGCAGGACCACCACGAACCCGACAGCCGCCCAAACACCGGCGCCGAGCTGCGCGAACACGATCACCGCGGCGACCGCGAGCGCGAAGGTCACGGCCTCCAGCACGCCGATCGCCCCGCACGACCGCCGCGGGACCGCGACGGGAAACATGAACGAATACATGGATCGAACTCCTATTTTTTTTCTTTGGCGACTGGGTCGTCCTTTCCGGAGGGACCGGGCATTGGCGTGCCCGGAGGTCCCGGAAAGGCCCCTTTCGTAATTAGCACAGCACCGCGTGTGCCCTCCCGCAAGCGACCCTGTGAGGTGAAGGCGTTCGGGTTTGTCCAGCTCCGCGTTTCCGCTGGTCGGAACCCCCGCGCCATACGCCAAGTGTCGAGTGACGCGCGTCACAACCGCCTCACCCCGCAGTCTGCGGGGTGACCTGCCACCCACCTGCGCCGACGCAGCCCAGGACACGGCCAGGACGCTGTGCGAAAGTGTGCAGACAGCTTTTAACTCGCGATGTTTACCCCCAGAACGGGGGGATAGTTCCAGCGAAGCACTGTTAGTTGTCTGGTAGTCGTCATAGAAGTACGCACAGAAGTCAGGCGAGCACGAAGCATGGCTTCTGACGTCGGGGCCGACATGACAACGACGACGAGACTGTGCGAACGTAGGTTTCTCGGATCGCTCCTCTCTTGGCGACTGGGTCGATTACGGGAAGGCCGGATGCGGCGCCGGGCACAAACCCTGTTGGCGCAGGGCTGGCTCCGCTTCCGGCCGTTTTTGCGTCTGCCGCCGTTCCAGCGGGCCCCGCCGGTTCCGCGGGTCCTCACTTCCCGGCGCTGTCTGAGATCTCCTTCTCGAAGCCTAACGGCTGGTGCCTCTCGGGAGTACGGATGGCCAGGTCAGCCACGTTCTGCCCCCATGCTCCCCCTGGTTTGCGGGACCCCGGGATGCCGCTCGCTGAATCGTACGGCGCGACCATGACAAGACAGGACTTTCCGCATCACGCGACCCGCGCGCACCCCACCGGGAAGCAAGGCGTGCGAACAATTTCCCGATCCGAAGGTGGCTCCGGCTCCGCCCAGAGACGCCGATCCGGAGCTCGCCGACCGCCTGATCCGGATCGCGGCCACCGGCCGGTGCCAGGTGCCCGGCCCCGAACCCGGGATGACGCACCCGTCGCTGGCTCCGGACCCGACCGGGACCACGCCGGTCGCGCGGATCCGGACGCGGCTGGTCGCGGCGTTCGGACCGCTGTGCGCGGCCTGCGGGAACCTGTTCGGGGACCGGGTCGACCACGACCACGGCAGCGGCCTGGTCCGCGGCCTGCTGTGCCGGTGGTGCAACACCGTGGTGGACCGGTGCCCGCACCCGGACGACTGCCCCTTCGCCGACTACCTGAACAGCCCGCCCGCGCTCGGGATGCGGATCCGCTACCCCAACCGCGGCCGGCCCGCGCCGGTCCCGCCCGACGAGGCAGTCCTCCGCGACCGCCACGAACGCCTCGCCCGGCTCGGCAAGGACGCCCCGTGGGCGATCCTCGGGTGGACGATCAAGCCCTGACCGCATCGTCCGCCGGTCCGCGGCCCCCGGCTCAGTTCTGCGGAGGGCTAGCCGCGGCGGCCGGTTGTGCCGCGGGCGCGCGTTCCGCGCTTGGCCGGTGCCCGCCGCACGGGCGGTTCCTTCTCGGGTTTCGGCGGCACGGGCGGAGGCTCGAGCCCGGCGACCAGGTCGCCGGGGTCGACCTGCAAGCCCTGCGCGAACTTCAGCAGGTTGTGCAGGTTCACGTTGCGCAGGCCGCGCTCGACCTGGCTGACGAACGTCCAGTGCACGCCGGCGAGCTTGGCCAGCTGCTCCTGGCTGATGCCCAGTTCGTCGCGGAATTCCCGGACCCGCTCGCCGAAGATCCGGGTCGCCTCGGAGGTCGGCGTCGCCATCAGCGGGCCCCGCCGCGGGCGCGGTACTCGGCGAGCGCCCCGGCCACCAGGTTCCGCAAGGGCGTCAGCTGGTCGATGGCGACGGCCTGTTTCCCGGCCGTGTCCGCCGAGCCGAACACGCGCTGCCGATGCTCGTGCACCGTCGCGGAGTCCAACGCCGGCGGGACCGCACCGGCCCGCTGCTCGGCCACGCGCCGACGTCTGCTCAGCTCCGCCAGTTCGGCGTCGAGCTCGCTCAGGATCTCCCGTGCGGCCGCCGGCGACATCCGCCCGACCGGGCCGGACACGTCGGCCGGGTCGTCCTCGTCGAGCACGACCAGCTCCAGCCCCTCGATCTTCACCGCCTGAGTATCCAACCCGGCCGGGCTTCTCCTGCCCGATCCCCCGACTTCCGACGTCCGGGACTTTCGTCATCACGAAACAACGCCCGGCTCCGGACAGAATGCAATAGGTGCTGTGCGGTTGCGGAGCGGCGGGTCCGGTCGCGCGCGGCAGGGAACGACCGGCGCTGGCGGCGCCGGGTGGGCTTGACCGGCGCACCGGGCGATCGGCGGCTGCGGGACGAGACGAGGGTGGCCGGCCAAGGCCTCCCGTGCACAGCCGGGAACTGCGGGACGGTCACCGGCGACGACGGCGCTCGCGCTGTTCAGCCAGCTCGGTCGCGAGCAGGTTCAGCGCCGCGACCGTGAGGTCCCAGCCGCCGGCCAGGCCGTGGACGGCAAGGTGGGCCTGCACGAGCGCGTCGGCGAACTCGGGTTCTCCGTTGAGGTGACGGGCGGTAGCGCGGATCACGACCTGGACCGGCAGCGGTATCCCCGGCTCGTCGAAGTCCGGCGCCCAATAGCCGCTGTCGTCAGGGCCGGCCGGATCGTCGCGCTGCATCGCCGCGGCCAGGAGCCGGGGCAGTGCCCGCGGCGCTTCGCGCAGCTTGCGCTCGCCCGCCGCGCTCGGGGCGCGGCCGAACCACGCCTCCAGCTGTTCGCTCGCGCGATCCCGGTCGTCGACGGCGGCGGACGCGATCCGCAGCAGTGCCTGATCGACGTCGTCGCTCATCCCCCGATCCTCGCAGCGTCGGCCCGAGCCGGACACTGCGAGGATCGTCCCGCAGCCGTAGGCGACGTTATACAACACCCCGCCAGGCCACGAGACCGAGCTGGCACGGGGCGGGCGCGGAGGTTTGAGACGGTCAGGCGCGGAATTCGCCCTCGGAGATGCGCCCGGCGAGGTGGTCGATGTCCGGGGTGCGGCGCCATTCCAGCTCGCCAGGGCCGCCGCACGCGGGGCAGGGCCCGTCGCACGAGAACGTCCGGCGCACCTCCGTGTCCGGCTGGCAGCCGAGGCACACGCCGACGCCGGTCCAGACCCCACCGTCCTTGACCGCCAGCCGCACCGTCAGCGTGCGGCTGCGTTCCCGGTCGTCCTGCGGATTCGCCATGGCCTGCACGTTAGCGCCTCCGACGCCCAGGGACCCCGGGTGAAACCGGCGCGCCGCGCGACCCGCGCGCCGGCGGCTTCCGCGCGAGGCGTTCTCCTCGAGGACGGCTCACCGCCGCCGGTCCGGCGTTTGCGGGTTGGTCCCGCTGCTGGTCAGCGAGCCGGTCCCGGTGTTCGGCCAAGGCCTCGCACGCGCGGCCGGCGGCTGCGGCGGCCGCGGGCTGGTCGCGCTGGGCCCGCCAAGCCGCCAGTTCGGCGATCAGGGCGGTCAGGGCCAGCAGCAGCGCGAGCACGGCGGCGGTGCTGGTGCTGCGGCCGGTGCGCACCCGGGCCAGCCGCCAGGACGCGGTCCGCAGCCCGGCGGCCTGGCGGCTCCAGGCGGCTGGCTGGCCGTGGCCGGGGTGGCGGGCGGCGCGCTCGAAGTCCGCCGCCGCGGTCTCCAGTCGCGCCCGGTCGGCCGGGTCGGCGACGTGGGCCAGGACCAGCAGCAGGTCCCCGGTGGCGTGCGCGATCCCGGCCGGGTCCGCGGCCAGCCCGGCGCGGGCCTGCTCGGCGGCCTCGGCCGCGGCGGTCCAGGCCGCGCCGCGGCGTTCGTCCATGCGGCTGGCCGGGATTGGCGGTGCCGGGGCGCTGGCCCAGCGTTCGGCCAGCCGGGGCGCGGACAGGTCCGCGGCCAGCGTCCGCCCGCCGAACCACACCTGCTCCATCTCCTGGTCCTTGTCGCCGCGCACGGCCACCGCGTAGCCGGCCAACTGCCCGCCGGGCGTGCGCCGGACCCGGACGTTCACCCCGGGACAGTCCTCCAGCTCCTGCAGGAACTCCTCCTCGCCGGCGGTGCGGGCGGCGATCGAGCGGACGATGCGGCGCAGCTGCTCGCGGCTCGGTTCACGTCGCTGCCGGGCCGCTTTCTCGCGTTCGCCGCGCTCCGGAGCGGACGGAGCGGTGCCGTCCGCCGGGCTGGTCGCGCGCAGCCCGTAGCGCCGCTCGGCGGCCAGGCACGCCTCGCGCACCCGCCGGTAGTCCCAGCGCGGATGCACCCGGCGCAGCGTGTCCTGGCGGACCAGGACCGCGGCGACGTGCACGTGATCGGGCGCGTGGCGGACCGCGACCCACCGGCACCCGCCCGGGTCGCCGCGCGGCGCGATCCCGGTCCGGTCCAGCACGTCGGCCACCACCTCGGCCCACTCCTCGTCCGACAGCTCGCGATCTTCGGGCGCGGCGCGCAGCGAGCAGTGCCACACCGGACCCGGCGGCGGGGCCTGGCCCTCCCGCGCCTCCGGCGGCCGCGACGGGACGCCCGCGGCCGCGGCCGCGGCGGTGAGCACGGCCGCCAGGCCGCCGACGTCGAACCGGCCCGACGCGACCTCCGGCGGCTGGTGCAGCCGCTCGCAGCCGTCCCACACCGCCACCACGTGCGGATCGCGGTGCTCGTGATGACGGCCCGGACCGAACAGATACGCCAGCAGGCCGCGCGCCCGCCAGCCGCGGACGACCCGCCCGATCACCGGTCCCACCGGCTCTTCGCGCGAATCAAGATCAACAACTGTGCTAGGGTATCGTCACGAATCCGGACGCCGATCACAGCCGGTCCCGCGCTTTCGCGGTCAGCGCGTCCAGCTCCGCCAGACTCGTCTCGGCCGCGGTCAGCACCGCGTGCACCCGTGCCCCGAGCCGCGCCAGCACGGCCCCGGGCACGACTCCTCCGGAATTGGCCGCGCGGGCCAGCTGGTTGAGCAGCCGGCCGGCCGCGGCGACGTCCCCGCGCAGCCCGGCGACCACAGCCCGGTGCTCCAGCAGCTGCGCCATGACCGCCCGCCAGTCCGCCGGCACGACGTCGAACTCCGCGGCCAGGTACCGGTGGACGATCTCGCCGGCGTACGCGCCGTCCGCCAGCTCCGCCCGCGCGGCCGCCACGGCCAGCAGCATCCGGTCGCCGCTCGTGAGCCGGATCTCCAGCGCGTGCGGATAGCCGCCGGGAACCCGCGGCCGCCGGCCGTAGTGACGCATGTTGTCGGGCATCTGCCCGCCCCCCTTGATCGAGTCGAGCCCGGCCGCGGTCTCGCAGCGGAGAGGCAGGGGCGGCTCCGTCTCGCCGCGCTGGCGGCCGGGCGACGTCCGGCCCCGGGGGGGGGAAGGACCGTGCGTCGCGTGCTCTCGATCATGCCAGCGGCCGCGCGGCCCGAGCGCTAACCAGGGGTTGTCCCTACATCTCGCTGGCCCGCCGCAGCCTCCCGCGCGTTGCTTCCGCGCCCGCCTCCTCGGCACCCGAAACGCGCGGGCAGCCGGACGTCGTCTTCCGCCCGCAACCGGGGCACCTCGACCCTGCCGCCGCCCGTCGCGCCGACGACCCGCACGCCGCACAGCACCTTTTGCATGTGCCATGGACCGGTTTCATTGTGACGTAACGTGGCCCGCGGACGCGCGCGAAAGGAGGCTGCGGAATGGCCGGGAACGGACAGCGCGGCGACCGTGTGCGCGAGTGCGCGGTGAGCATCGAATGCGCGCACTGCGGCGACCCGGTCGCCTACTCCGGAACCGGCCGGCGGCCGCGGTACTGCTCGCCGACCTGCCGCAGCCGCGCCTACGAACTGCGCCAGGCCGCGGCACGGCTGGACCGCGGCGAGGTGATGCCGACCGTCGTGCGCGAGGTCGTCGAGCGCGTCGTCGAACGCGACCGACCCGTACCGAGCGTCGCCGCGCGCACCGCGGAAGACTGGATGCCGCTGCTGGAAACGCTGGCACGGCAGGCCCGCGAGCAACCGCTGTCGCTGGTGCGCAGCGCGGACGAGCTGGCCGACCTGGTCGACGCGGTCTCCAGGCTCTACGCCGCGCTGGCCGGACGACACCCGCAGCAGCCGGGCGCCACGCGCGGCCCGGAGCGGCCCCTGCAGAACCTCGTGCCGCTGAGCCGCCAACAACGCCGCGCACGGGAACGCCAGCAGCGAAAAAACCGCTGAGGACGTATCGGGGAAACAACACGATTTCCGGGTGGCGACGCTCTCGTGCTACTCGATGCCGGTCCGCTGCTTCAGCGCGCTGAGCTTGGTGCCGTACATCCAGAACAGGCAGACGAACACCTGCAGCTGACCGCCCATGGCGACCGCGTCCAGCTCCGCGAAGACGTCTTCGGCCTCGAGGTCGCCGGAGGCGGCGGTGCGCCGGTTGAAGATCGACTTCGCCAGATTGTGGTCACGGTCGGAGACCTGCAACGGGAAGATCTTGCGCAAGTCGTAGCCCTCCGGCAGCGGGCTGGCGACCAGCTCGGCCGGATACCGCGCGGACATGATCCGCAGCGCGGTGTTCGCCACGTGCACCGCCAGCAGCGCCCCCATCTGCAAACCCTGGATCACGCTGGCCAGGTCGTCGACGGAAGCGACGTCCTCCTCGATGCTGACTGGGGTGTTGATGTCGAGGTCCAGCCGTTCCATCGCCTCGGTGATGTTCTCCAGCACCTGGCTGGGGTCGATCAGCACGCGACCGCCGTCGGACGCACTGGCGCGGGGGTGGTACCGGTCCATCAGCTCCCGCACCGCGTCGCCGGGGTCGAATTCGCCGGGATTTCCGCTGGACGCGTTCACGCCGCACCTCGCTTCGGGTCGCGATCGGTGCGCCCAGTGTGCCGGGCCAGGGACCTCCCGGCCTGGCCTGACACGCACCGGAATGCCCTGGACGACCGGATGGGATCAGCGCGGCAGTCCCACGCCCAGCTTGCCCAGCGCGGCCGCCGTCGCGGTGGCGAGTTCTTCGCGCGTCTTTGGCTTCCTGGAGGCGGCGGTCGAGCAGCTCCTGGGTGCGGTCGGGGTGGCCCCAGGCACCGATGGCATAGGTCGCTTTCACCGCGGCGTCGATCCGCTCGCGCAGCTGCGGCGCGAGGATCACCAACGCCTCGTGCGGTCCTGTGACCGTCGCCCGGGTCGCCTCCATGGCGGTGCTCGTGGCGGAGATCTCGTCCTCGTCGCCCCGCAGTCTGGCCGCTTCGAGGTCCCACATTTTCGCGCGGTGGTTGGACAGGGCGACCATCAGCTCGCGGTAGGTCTGCACCACGGTCACCTGCCACTCGTGCACCCGGCCGGCGCGGTCCGACCGGTTTTTGATCATCCCGCCGACGATCGTGCCGCCGAACGCGCCCGTCAGGGTCGCCACGACCGTGATCACGGTCTGCCAGATCTGCATCTGCCTCTCCCCTCTCGATCGCCGCGGCCAGAAGCCCGGCCCGGCATGCCCCGGCCGCGCTGCGGCAGGGAGGCGGTGGACGTCATTCGGTGGACAGGTTGTCCGGGTCGACGGACACGAGCAGACTCGCGATCTGGGCGTTGATCAGTCCCAGCCGGGCGGTGGTGTCGCCGATCTCGGCGTCGAGGTTGTCCTGGTATTCGCGGGCTTCGCGTTCGACCTCGAGGTAGCGCTTGTGCAGCTTCGCCACGCGGTAAGGGGCTGCGCCGGCGGTCTTCTCCCGGACGATGTCGCGCGAGAGCGAGTCGAGGTCGGCACCGACTTTGGCGTCGAACGCGTCGGCGACCAGCTCGCGCTGCTCGCTGGTGTCGGGCAGCGGGATCCGGGCGATCGAGGCCCCGCACCGTTCGGCGAGTTCGCGCAGGGCCCCGAGGCGTTCGGCGTGCTTGGTCGGCACGAAGTAGGCGCCGTTCTGGATGCGGATGGCGCCGCAGCGGGTTTCGAGGTAGTCGCGCAGGCATTTCGCGATCCGGGCGGCGGGGATGTGGGCCCGGCCGTGGTCGTAGTCGGCCTGGATCTGGGCGATCAGGTCGCCGATCGTGGCGCGTTCCTCGGCCGCGAGCGCGTCAATTTCCTCGTCGACGGTGGTCAGCGTCATGTCCCCGGAGCCTTCGGGCAGGTCCGGCGCGATCTCGCGGACGAACTCGGCCTCGGCGAGCCGGACTTCGTAGGACAGGGCGACGTCGGCGTGGTCGGCGAGTTCGCGCACGAGGTGCCGCACGATCCGTGTTTCGTCGCGCAGCACGTGCCGCACCATCAGCGTCACGGTCTGGCCGGTGGCGTCGAACTTCTGTTTCTTGTGCCCGCCCGGGCCGGATCCGCCCAGCGGGTATTTGGTCTTGGCGCGGCCGGTGGCGCGTTCGTAGGCGTCGACCGGGCGCGGCGGGTTCGGCAGGAACCCCGGTTCCAGCGCCAGCTCGGTGAACCAGCCCTTGAGCTCGCTGTGGGTGACCGGTTCGACGGTGCCGACCGACAGGAGCACGACCTGCCCGAGCAGGTTCTCCGCGGACCCGTGTTCGGCCAGGTAGCTGTTGAACGCACGGTTGCGGGTCTGCACGTCCGGCGGCTGCGGGGCGGGTTTCTGGGCGGAGGTCATGGCGGTCGTTCCCCTCACACGGCGCGGTAGATGTCGGCGGTGGCGTGCGTGTCGGCCAGGTCGGCGATGCTGCGGACGTCGTCGCAGAACGTGCCGAGCACGCTCGCCGCGATCTCTTCCGCCCCGCCGTCCCCGTAGGCAGGCCGCCAGATCCGGCGGACTTCCTCGATCAGGACGCCGAAGCAGCGGAACCCGAGACGTTTCTTCTCCGACCGCCACCAGTCGAGGAATTCCTCCTGCAGCAAGCACTTGCCGTCGGTGACGAACACGACGTCGCCGCGCTGGCGGCCGACGGTGTTGAACTCCTCGTCCAGCAGCCGCACCGCGAGGCGCAGCGGTTCCGTGAACTTGGTGCCCCCGGCCAGCGGCGCGGCGGCCAGGCGGACCCGGTCGAGCTGGTCGACCGGCCGGTCTGCCGGGAACCGGAACACGTCCACGACGTCCCTGGCGAACAGGATCACCACGCAGTCGCGGGCCGGGCGTGCGGCGCGGGCCTGGTCCAGCAGGGCCAGCGCCATCGCTTTGGCGTAGGCCTCGGCGGAGTACCCGGTCCGGTAGTCGATCGCGCCCATGGAGCCGGACACGTCGACACAGGCGATGATCGCGCCCTGTCCCTCGTGGTCGTCGCCGCGCTGTTCGTAGATCATCAGCTGCTGTTCGGCGTAGCGGGCCGCGAAGCTGGCGCGCAGCGCCGGGACGGCCAGGTTGACCAGCTCGGCCGGGATCAGGCTGCCCAGGTCGTCGCCGATGCTCACCCCGACGTACTCGCCGCGGGCGTGCTCCACCCGGCGGGCCCGCTGGGCCCGTGCGAGCTGCGCGAACCGGCCGATCATCTCGGCGAACATCTTGAGCTCGGGGGTGTTCAGCTTCTTGGCCAGCCCCAGCCGATAGTCCGGGTCGAGCCGTTCCTGCACCTGCGTGCCCAGGCCCCAGCCCGCCATGGCTGTCTCCTGCGCGGCGACCTCCTCGACCGCGGCCGCGAGCGACTCCCGCGCGGTCGCGCGGACCGCCATAGCGGCCTGCTCCCCGGCCTCGTCGCCCTCGCCCAGCGCGGCCAGCGCCGCCAGCGCGGCGGCTTCGTCCTGTTCTGCGGCTTGGGCCTCGGTCACGGCGCGCTGCACGTCGACGGCCTCCGGGCGCGGCACCTCCGCCGCCTCCGGATCCTGTCGAACTCGACCCTCCGCGTCCTTCCCGGGCGCTTCCGAACCGTCCTGCCCGCCGAGGTCCCCGGCTCCGGCGTCGTCCCGATCAGCGTCAGCGTTATCGCCGTCGCGATCGGCTCCGGAGCCGTCGCTGTCGCCGGCGTTCTCGGCGGCGGCGGCCTGGGCCTTCTTGAAGCGGTCGCGTACGTCTTTCGCGCGGCGGTCGGTGTCCCGGCGGGCCTGCCGCTCGTCTTTGCCGGCGTTCTTCTCGTCGAGTGCCCACAGCATCACGGCCAGGTCGGTGCCCATCGACAGCACGGCCAGCGCCGAGGCGTAGGCATCGCCGACGGTCGATTCCCGCAGCTCGCGGTACTCGGCGGTGCCGAGCATGGCGGCCGCGACCGCGCGCCGGGACCGCTGCCGGGGCGTGACCTCGTCCGGGCCGAGCAGCTGCGGCGTGCGCGCGTACGCGGCCGTCCACACGTCCCTGACCAGGCCTTCCACGCCGTGGTCCTTGGCCAGGCGGCGCTCCAGCTCCCGCAGCAGCGCCGATTCCGAGCGGATCTTGTCCCAGACCGCCAGGTCGGCGCGGTCCGGGCTGTCGACCACCGGCTCGTCGACGGGACGCCGCGCCGGCCGCGACAGCCACGGCTGCGCCTGCCCGCGCAGCTGCCCCAGCGTCGTGCGCCCGGCCATCAGCGGCCGGCCCCGACGTCGGGCACCTGGTCCGCGCCGATGCCCAGGACCGTGGTCATCAGCTGCGCGTAGACCTGCTGCGTGCGGTTGAGGGCGCGCTGGTGCTCGCCGGTGTTGCGGTTCTCCGCCGCCGCCGTGGCCATGCCGCGGCGCAGTTTCCGGCCGATGTCGGCCAGCGCCAGGTTGGTCCGCAGTCCCCATTCGTTCAGCTGCTCGGCGATCGCGGAGTCGGGGTGCTTCTCGTCCGGGTCGAGGCTCTTGCGCGCGTTCTCCAGGCGTTTGCCGAGGTCGAGGGCGATCTTGTCGACCTCGTCGAG
Organism: Amycolatopsis sp. NPDC114503; assembly: GCF_055633655.1. Classification (NCBI taxonomy): domain Bacteria; kingdom Bacillati; phylum Actinomycetota; class Actinomycetes; order Pseudonocardiales; family Pseudonocardiaceae; genus Amycolatopsis; species Amycolatopsis sp. NPDC114503. The sequence continues at coordinate 18,422 of NZ_JBVKDT010000024.1, forward strand.
CAGGTCGCCGACCTTGCGCTGGCCCGCCGACAGATAGCCGCGCACGATCCGTGCGACCGTGGTCTTGGCGGCGGGGACGTCCCACAGCACGTGGTTGAGCACCGCGAGGTCGTCGACCACGACCTCGTCGCGGCCGTCCAGCCACGCCGAGGCCTGCAGCACCCGGACCGCCGACTTCCACCGGCGGTCCGAGCTGACGATCTCCTTCTGCCGCAGCTCCGCGCGCAGGTCGCGGATCGACGCGATCACCGCGGCCGGCAGTTCCACCGCCGGCACCTCCCGGCCGATCGCGTGCCGCAGGTCGGCCAGCGTCACCGTCGTCCGGACCTCGGCCCCGCCGCCTGCGGACGCGACGGCCGAGCGCAGCAGCTGCTCGAAGCTGTCCGGTTCGGCGAGGTAGTCGACCTCCAGCCGGATCAGCAGCCGGTCGTAGAGCGCCGCGGTCGCCTCGTCCTCCCCCAGCTCGTTCGATGCGCACACCGCGCTGATCAGCGGGCACTCGACCGGGGAGCCGCCGCTTTCGGGGTGGTAGACCCGCTCGTTGAGGTAGGCCAGCATGCTGTTCAGCGCCGCGCTCGAGCACTTGAAGATCTCGTCCAGGAACGCGATGTTCGCCTCGGTCGCGTGCCCCGCGTAGACCTGCCGGTACTCCCCTTGCGCCAGCGCCCCCACGTCGATCGGCCCGAAGATCGCCGACGGCGCGGTGAACTTGGACAGCAGGATCTCCCAGTTCACCGCCCCCGTGATCCGCGAGGTCAGCTCCCGCACGATCGCGGACTTCGCCGTCCCCGGCGGCCCCAGCAGCAGCGTGTGCGCGCTCGCCAGGATCCCGATCGTGATCATGCGGGCCTCGACGTCCCGCTCGTGGTACTGCGCGGCGACCTCGCCGACCACGGCGTTCAGGTCCCCGCGCAACGTCGATGCCTCTGCCATGTTCGCCTTGTCTCCCAACGGTTTTCGCGTCGTTCCGCTGCGTCTGTGCTGGTCGCGCCGCAGGCGCGGGCGGGAGCGCCGATCCGAACCTAGCGACTCAGCTCAACTACGTCAAACGATTGTTTGCCGTATCCAATGCTAAGTATACACCGCCCACACGTATGTATGGGCGGTGTATACACGTTCGGCGGATCCGGTCCGGATCGGACAAGGGAGATCCGGCGGTCAGGAGGTGCCTGCGGCCAGTGCGCGGATCTCGGCGATCAGCGCCTGGGCATCCGCCGCCGACAGGCCCTGCTCGCAGCGCCCGGCCCACGCGTCGGCCAGGGCCCGCAGGTGGCTGACGCCGATCGAGGTTCGGCGGGTCCGGGCGCGGTTCTCGGCGGTCCGGCGCGGACGCGGCACTGCGGCCGCCGGCGCGGCCGGGCTCGCGGGCGCGGTCTCCGCAGCGGGGTCCTCGGCCTGGTACCAGCGGCGGACCGTGGCCGGGGTGACGCCGCAGCGGGCGGCGACCTCGGCGATCGGCATGCGCTCGTCGTCGACGAGCTCGCGCACGGCGCGGCTGCGCTCGGCGGGCGAGAGCGGCTTGGTGTGCACGCCGGTGGTCAGCATGATCGCCATCGCCTCGGCGTCGGTGCGGGCGGGCACGATCTCGGCGTTCAGGCCCCGCAGCCCCGCGATCGACGCGGCGCAGAAGCGGCGGTGCCCGTCGAGGATCTGGCAGACCTCGCCGCGGCGTTCCACGGTGATCGTCTGGTGCTGGCCGTCGTTGGCCAGCGACTCGGCCAGCTCGGCCAGGTCGCCCATGTCGCGGCGCACGTGCCGGGAGTGCACGCGCAGCTTCGCCAGCGGGATCCGCGCGGTCCGGATCGGGCGTTGTTCGTCGAGTTCGCGGCGGACCGCCAGCTGGGTCGCGGTGGTGCTCATCGTCGGTCTCCCTCGGGGTCGGTGTGGTGAGCGGTGGCAAGTGGTCGATCTGGTCGGTCATCCGGGCCGTCCTGGCCAGCCGGGCCGGATGCGGAAACGAACGCGGCCGGGACCGCGGCGGGCTATCCGCCGAAGCGGGTGATGCCCCGCTCCCGCAGGCCGTCCTCGATCATTCCGGCGTAGTCGGTGCCGCAGAACTTCTCGGCGTAGCGGCGGCCGGCGGGCGTCCGCGGGGAGTACTCGACGATCGCGCCGTTCTCGTCGCAGACCACCAAGGCCTTGTCCGGATCCTCCTGGTCGTGCGCGGGCTCCTGGAACTGCTCGACGGCTGACCGGTGCGGATCCCCGGCCCCGGTCCCGCCCGGGACCGGGCGGCATCCGGTCACGGCCAGCACCGTCAGCACGGCGGCGGAGACCGCGGCCGCGATCCTCGCGGCGGTCATGCGCGCACCCCCGAGGCGGAGGGCCGTCCGGTCCCCTGTTGGGCGTGCGGGGCGGAGCCGGGGCCGTCGGCCGCGATGCCGAAGTAGCGGGCGGCGGTGCGCAGCACGTCGCACGGCGCGGCCACGATGCACTCGACCGCGAACTGCCCTTCCCACTCCCCCGCCCACATTCCGGCGCGGACGCTGCACACCGCGCAGGCGACCGTCGCGTCCGGACGCGGGCAGAACGCGACCCCGTCGTCGCGCACGTGCTCGCAGCCGCCTTCGGCGCACTCCTCGGGGACCAGGATCTGCGGAGCGTGCGCGGTGACGTGCCCGAGCAGCTGCGCGACGTGCGGATGGTCCCGGTCGTAGTCGTCCTCGGCCCGGGCGAGGATCGCCTCGCAGATCCGCACGACGAGCATCGGGTCCGGCAGCAACCGGGTCAGCACCGTCAGGTCGCGCCCGACCGGGGTGAGCATGGCCAGCTCGGCGGCCCCGGCGCGCTGTTCCAACGCCAACCGCCACACGCAGTGCGGGCAGCGCCCGGCACCGCGGTCGGCGGCGAACAGCGGGTTGGCGCGGTCGAAACCTCCCCAGGACGGGACGGGGACCGCCGGGTCCCCGCACAGCGCGACGGCGACCAGGGTGGCACGGCGGGGAGGCACCAGCACGGCCGCGGCGCGGCCGCGGGGGACGGCGTGCTTCCAGTCGCCGCCTTGGCCGACCACGTACGGCGCGTCGGCCGCCGCCGGTTCGGCAGATTTCGCTTCGGACATCGGTGTGTTCCTTCCATGACGGGTTGTTGGGCGGACGGGGCTCGGTGTCAGCGGAGCCGTGCGACGGACTCCTGCAGCAGGTGGTTGTGGTCGAACGCCAGCCACGCGGCCAACGCCTGCTCCACCGGGATCCACTCGGCCTCGGCCGCGTCGTCGGCGGCGACCGGGGCCGGCATCTCGCCGATCAGCGCGGCGTAGACGGCGGACACGGTCCAGTGCCGGGAGTCGCGATGCGGGGCGTCGCCGATCGCGGCCAGCAGGAGCCGGTCCTGGCCGATCTCGATCCCGGTTTCCTCGGCCAGCTCGCGGGCGGCGGCCGCCCGGCTGGTCTCGCCCGGGTTGACGAAACCGCCGGGCAGCGCCCAGTGGTCCGGGTACGCGTCCGACCAGGAGGCGCGGCGCACCAGCAGCACGTGCGCGGCCGATCCGTGGCCTTCGGAGATCAGGACCACGTCGGCGGTGAACCACGGAGCGGGCCACTCCTGCTGCTGAGCGGCAGACTGGGAGGCAGGCATCGGTTTCCCTTTCCTTGTCGGGTTCGGCTGCGCGGGAGCCCGCAGGCACGCGGGCCGCCGGCAGAAGCAGAAGTTCAGTCGGCGTCCAAAGCGGTCACGCCAGCTGCGGCGGCGGTGAACACGGAGTGCCAAGCCTGATCGAGCAGCGGCGCGCCGCCATGTTCGAGGAAGCTGCCTTTCCCCAGGCGGCGGGCGAGCGGGAAGAGCAGGCCGTGCTCGCGCCGGTCGGCCGCGTAGTGGCTGGTCGCGCTGACCAGCTCTCCGAGCACCTGCCCGCGGACCGACAGGCCGAGCCCGAACAGCCGGTCCGCGACCGCGACGGCGGCTGCCGACACCAGGGAATCGGAGGCGACGTGCGCCAGCGCGGCCGCGCCGCCCTCAGCACCGGGCTTTCCCTTGGTGACGGCCTGGTGGTCGGTCCGGACCCAGTAGTCGGCGAGCTGGTGCGCGGCCGAGCGGACGACGGACACGACAGCGAACCGGATCGCGGCGGTGTTCATGGTGGTCATTGCGGATTTCCTTGTCTCTCGCGGACGGGTTGGTCGTGCAGTTGGTCAGGCTGCGAGCGCTTGCTCGATCACGTCGGGCGGCGGGACGTACAGGCGCTGGCGGCCGCGACCCTCGACGCTGGTGAGGCGGCGGACGTCGGCCAGCAGCCAGTGGAAGCAGCCGGGCTCGCCCCAGTCGGCGCAGTCGCCCGTGCAGTCGGCGCCGGCGAGATGGACGTCAGCCAGCGCTGCGACGGCGAGGTACTCGCCGCGGGCGACCTCGTCCTCGCCGACGCGGTGGCCGAGGCGGGCGGCGAACCAGAAACCGGTGCGGTCGAGGGTCTGCCCCGCGTGGATCACGAGTTTCCCCGCCATTCGCCGGGCGGGACCCAGGTGCGGTTCTCGACGGTCTTGATCCTGGCGGCCAGCCAGTGCGACCAGGGCGGGCGCACGGTGAGCGCCAGGACCGGGGAGTCGGCGACCGCGGTCATCGGGTCGCCGCCGGGTACTCGTCCCAGGTGCGGCCGTCGAGCAGGCGGCCGGCGCGGGTCTTGCCGACCCGGAACACGCCGCACCAGGGCCCGTCCTCGCGCATCGCGGTCGCCTCGTCGACGGTGCGGCCGTCGTGGTCGCGGATGTAGGCGTCGGGCTCCGCGTCGACCCACGGATCCCGGCCGGTGCCGTCCGGGCTGCCGTAGCGGGCTTGGTCGCGCAGGCTCCGGGCCCAGGTGGGGTGCATCGGGCGGGCTCCGGCGCCGGATTCGCCGCCGGCGACGACCCAGTCGAGGCAGCCGGGCGCGGCCGCGTAGACGGTGCCGTCGTGGTCGCGGACGTCGCCGGCCAGGGCGTCGACGAACGGGCCGCCGGGACGGCGCTGCAGCCTGGTCAGGTCGATCGGTCCCAGCAGCGGCTCGGCGGAGACGAACCGGACGGCGGCCGGGGTTTCCAGCAGGGCCGGGATCCGCAGGTTCGCGGTCGCCTGGTCCTCGGCCGAGACGCCGAGCCAGACGTTGGGCAGGGCCCGGCCGCCGAGCATCGCTCCGGCGGCGAGCCAGTCCTGCTGGCAGCCGGCGAAGCGGGCGCGGCCCTCTTCGGCCACCAGGTGGGCGAAGGTGGCGCGGCCCAGCAGGGACCGCATCCGGACGTGGCGCTTGGTCAGCAGCTGGTAGGTGTGCTGCGGGGTCAGGGCCATCACGGCGAACACCGCGGCGATGAACCTGTCGGGGACCTGGTCGTGGAACAGGTCGCTCATGCTGTTGACGAACACTTTCCGTGCGCCGGGCCAGTGCAGCGGGTCGGCGAGGACGTCCTCGTGCACGGTGAGGCCGAACCCGTGCCCGGACGTGCGCGGGTCGCCGTCGGCCTGGTACTTCGCCCGCGCGGGGTCGAGCTGGCCGAGTTCGATCCGGCGGGCTTCCATCGCCTGCAGCCGCTTGGCCATGGTCAGCGCGTAGCAGTTGTCGCAGCCGGCGGAGACGCGGTCGCAGCCGGTGACGGGGTTCCAGGTCAGGTCCGTCCATTCGATGGTGCTGGCGCCCATCGGTTCCTCCAAGGGTCACAGGGGTTTCGGGGTCAGGCGACGGCGGACTGGCCGTAGTCGCCGGTCTCGTCCATGCAGTCCCAGCAGCGGCGGGTGCTGGCCGGGATCCGGTAGCTGCGGACTTCGCCGCAGCCGCGGCAGGTGCGGGCGCCGCGTTCCATCGCCGCGACCGCGGCGCGTTTCGCATCGGTGACCCGGGCCGCGGGCAGCGTCTGGTCAACGCGCCAGAGCACGCCCACTCTTTTGCCGCGATGGCAGGTGATCAGGCCGTAGGGCTCCTGGCCGGGACGCAGCCGCCGCCCGGCGGCGTGCAGCTGCCGCTTGGTCATCAGCCCGTCCGGGGCCCACCGCCACTTCCACCAGGGCAAGCCCTCGCGGACGCCGTGGCACCAGGTGCGCCGCCCGTCCCACAGCTCCAGTTCGACCAGAGCCACGACCGGTCACCGCCGCTTGCCCGCGCGGCCTTCCGGCGACCAGTTGGCCGGCCGGGCATGCCACCCGGCCGCGACCACCGTCAGCGCGCCGGCGACCGCCGCCGCCAGGCCGGGCCCGACCAGCCCGGCCGCGAAGAACACGACGGCCGCGACGGCGAACCCGGCCAGGCCCGCCAGCAGCAAGACGCGGTTGCGGCGCCGGGCCTGTTCGGCACGGCGGCGGCGCAGCCGGGTCATCGGCCGCTCACCTGCTCGCCGATCGCGGTGATCTCGTCGGCCAGGCCCGCCACGGCCAGATGGGCCTCGCGGGTGCGGCGGGCTTTGCGCGCGGCCGTCGCGAACGCCTGCGCCATCGACGCGGCACCGGCGGATTCCGCGAGCGTGTCGTAGGCGCGGGCGACGTCGCCGGCGAGGCTCGCGGCCGCGCGGTGGCCCTCGGCGCTGTCGATGCCGTCGGCGACGAGCTGGTGGTAGGCGAGCGCGCTGTCGAGCGCGCGGTCCTGATGAGACACTGAAGGTCCCCCTTTTCGTGTTCTGGCGAATGCAGGAAGCGGGGCTGGAACCGGGTGGCCTGCGCGACTCATGCTTTGGACGGCGTGTCAGCGCAGGTCACCCGGCGGCTTATGCGGCAGGCCCGCCGACGCTGGAGACCGGGCAACCGGCCGGGCTGACGCCGAACCGCCCCGCCGGCTTCGGCTGCCGCGCGGTCGTCTCCGCCGCCTCCTCGCCGGCCGTCCCGCCGCGCACCGGGCGCAGCAGAATCTCGCCGCCGGATCCGACGAACACGGTGTAGCGGGCCTTCGGCTCGGCATCGGCCTGCCCGAGCGGCACCCGACGGCGCCCGTCGACGGTGACCCGCCCCAGCGCCTCGAACTCATCGATCTCGCTCATCAACCCACCATAACCCACCCGCACACGCCCATACATGGCCCATACAGGTGATTACCTGGTCATACATATTGCGGGGTCGCGGATGCACGCGGTCCGGGCCGGTATGGGCTTACGCTCTCTCCTATGCCGACATCCAGCACCCCGCCTGGCCGGAGCCCCAAGGCCGACGCGCCCGGCATGAAACGCGGCTCCCTGTACGCCTCCAAGTCCGCACTCGACGGCTTCGACCAGGCCGTCCGGAAGGTTCAGAACACGCTCGGCGGAGACACTCCCCGGCACGTCGCCGTCTCGGCACTGCTCGAAGCGGCGGCCGGGCAGGCCGACCAAGTCGCCCGCGCACTGGCCGCGCAGCAGGCCTCCGAGCTCGCCGAACGGCTCGACGCGCTCAAGCGCGCCGCCGAGTAGCTCTCGACTGGTCTCCCACCTGCAAGAACAGCCAGGAGACGAGGTCCAATGAAGACGACACGCGCACTCATGCGTGACTAGGAGACGTTAGAGAGTTACGTTCTTAACGCTCATCATTAAGTTCGTAACGTCTTAACGTTCGCAGTCTCGGGAGGGGTGCTCGTGTGAGCTATCGACTCGCTGTGTGCAACAACAAGGGCGGAGTTGGCAAGACGAACGAGGTCATCAACCTTGCAGTCTTTCTGATCACGCTCTACAACCTGCGTGTTCGAATCATCGATCTTGACCCGCAAGCCGACTCATCAGCGGCGCTCGGGTTCGAGGTCAAGGAAGAAGAGGACGCTCCCAGCGTCTTCGAAGCAATCACCGATGCATATCAGCGTCAGCGACTAGTGACCGGCACGGCTTCTAAGGCAATCCAGGCATGCCGATGGGATGTGCCTTGGGGTCCAAACCTCACTTTCATCCCAGCGCGCTTCGATCTCGAAGAGGCCAATTCGGTCGCCCCTAACCTTGATCACTACTTGCGCTTGCGCGCGGCGCTCGAGGGCACTGACGACGACGTAGACGTCACTCTCTACGACTGTCCGCCTTCGCTTGGCGTTCTTCCGCAGATGGCATGGGCAGACGCCGATGACGTCATGCTCGTAACGCAGCCCAGCTTCCGCTCCTACCGGGGCTTGAAACGAACTCAGGCGCAGCTCTACTACGTCCGGGAGAAGCTGCTTGTCCCAGACCTTGACATCGTGGGGTTCGTCATCAATGCCGTCCGGGAGCAGACGAAGAACCATCAGCACTGGACGAAGCGAATCATCGACGACCTCGGCGAGGAACGGCACTGGGGCACTGTTCCGCTGCGAGCGACGTTGTCGCGGCTTGACGACCAGTTGAAGCCTGTCGCGTTCCTTGAAGACGGTGCCGAGAAAACCGCGCTGACCGCGCATTACAAGCCGATCGCCAGCAGGATTCACCAGCTGGCCACGACCACCATCAACGAGGAGATCTGATCATGGCCAAAGACGACGACTACCCGGATGGCGACGGTGCCGTCCCCGGCGGCGAGCAACCGCGTACACGTCGCCGCGGCGCTCTTCCTGGTGGTGGTGAAAAGCCAGCCCGACCGCCTCTGTCGACCAGCCCGGCCGTGAACGTTGCCGGCGAGGGCGATCTGGAGATGACCGAGAAGCAGCAGCTGGCGAACGCCAAGGTCTGGGGCCTGCGCATCTCCGAGGGCCATTACGAGACCGGCAGGACGATGACCAGCGTGCTGGGCGCGCGTTACAAGCTGGATCAGCGACAGGTTGGCGAACTGATCGTGCAGTTCCTCGTCGAGCATCGCTTCGAGTTGGACGAGTTCATCGCCAAGCACGCTGGCCCTGCGGTCGATCTTGACTTCTTCACCCGCCGAGCGGAGTAACTGCGCAGTCCTAACTGAGCACGCCCCTTCCTGGACACAGGATGCGCCCCGCCTTTCCTCCCGAGGATTGGCGGGGCGCAGTCGTTTCCGCCCTCTTGGGCTTCTGGGTTGGTGCGATCAAGGGACACGTCGCCGACGGGGGAACCAGGGAGCAGGCGGATATCTGTTCGCCGCGGCGCTGGGATGCGCGGGGCCGATGACTGCGTCGCCCCTGGTTTCAGCCGGCGGCCTTGCGGTCAGGTCCAACCTGCTACGTGCGAGGGCCTTCGGAAACTTCGCGCTCCCCGAGGACGCAGGGGCGCCTCAACGGTCAGGTCGAGCCATTCCGAGCGCGGCGTGCCTTGTAGACCGCGTGCACTGACGTGGCCGAGTTGGTCGGCGATCTCGCTGGCCAAGCCGTGACCGTTGCTGGCCTCGGTCACCGCGGCCCTGCGCTTCTTGGCCAGGTGGCACCTGCCCCCAAGGGGACCGCCGGCCCTCGAACGGCTGCGGTCAGGTCGGCTCGGCCGCCCGCGAGATGACACTCAGCCACGCCGTATAGTTCGTTATACACAGCTCTGCTGACGTTCGTTCCGCGTCCGGCGGAGGTCCCCACGGCAGTTCGCAGAGAGCCCTGTCTCCGGCCCGAAGAGGGGAGGAGCGCTACCCGACCAGAGATGGTTCGACCACCCCAAGCCAGCCGGAGTGGACCACCCCGGCGACACACCCCACCTGGCACCCCAAATCCGCAGGCGAACCCGTGAATTGGGGTGCTGACGCTGAGGCGGTCGGCAGCCCCAATTCACGGGCGGCGGCAGGACTGCGATTGGGGTGGCAGGTGGGGCGGTTCGGCGCTTCCCTCGCGGACGCGCAGTTGGGGTGCAGCTCGTCGCATCCAGCCCTGAACCCGGAGCGCCGATTGGGGTGCGGGCGACACCCCAGAACCTGACCGGCTGCCGAACCTCGCCGCCCGGTCGCAGGCGGACAAAACCGGCGATCGCTGCAGACGCGGCGCGCCCCAGAGAACGGCGATCGGGCAACCAGGTGATCGATTGGGCCGCACGCCCCGGGGAAAGGCAGAACCCGGCCCCGTGGAGCTCCACCACCCGCTCCTCGGCCAAGCGGGGCGCGTACGAGCATCGGAAACAGTTGTTTGCCGTGTCTCAGCGAGCTGGGGAACGCAACTAGCGCAGGAGCGCTACCGGCATGCGGTAGCGGGCCAATGCCGCAGGAACAGCGGACATGCTGTCCAGAGGATGTCCTCGCCTGCCGCCGGACTTTCACGCTCCGTGAAAGTCCGGCGGCCTGGACTTCACGCCGGACTTCGGCTTGACAACAGCAGGCCTAACGCGTACGCGTGCGCGCGCCACGCGTTGGGGTCCGAACCCGGCTGTCCGGCCGGGATCTGGATCGGACTTCCGGACTATCACCGAGAGTGACGTTCTGGGGTGTGGTCCGGCTGTGGCGGACGGTCGTCCTGGTTGATCCGCAGGCCGGTCAGCAGGTCACGGCTCCAAGTCCGGTCGGGATCGTCCCCTGCGAGCAGGCCGCGCTCGGCGAGCCAGGCGAGCGCGGGGGAGAGCTCGCCGGCGAGCCGCCGGCGGTGCGGCCTGCCGAGACCGGCCGGTCCGCACCGGCCGGAGCGCAGCAGTGCGTCGGTGACCGGAGCGAGCGCGCGGATCTCGTCGCGACCGGGTCGGCCGGCGCGGATCGCCGCGGCGATCCGGGTGCGCAGTTCGTCGCGGTCAGCGTCGTGGAGCTGGTCGGCCGGGCGGATGTCGGTCGCGTCGGTAACCCGGTGCCACGGCCGTCCCTTCACCGAGTCCGGGGAGGCGCGGCGACGGACGGGCTTATCCGGGATGGTGCCGGCGACCGGCCCGGCCAGGGCGAGCACGAGCATCGCGGCCGCGCCGGCGTTGCCGCGGGCGGCGGTGCGCTGGTAGCTGCGCCAGTCCGGCAGTGCGGTGAAGTCAGCCAAGGCGAGGCCGGCCTTGCGCGCGGCTGCGGGCAAGGCGCCGAGGTTCGCCAGCGTGTGCAGCTGCTCGACCCGCAACGGCAGCCGCACGTCGTCGATGCCGGAGACCATCGCGGTGATCTCCTGTCCGACGCGCAGCCGGGCCGCCTGGGTGGCGCGCAGGACGGTGGCCCGCTTTGTACCGTCGGCGAGCCGACGGACCGCGTCCGGGCTGAACCGAAGCACGAAACCCCTCTTGACCTGCATGAACATCTCCTTCTCCAAAGGGTTCAACATGCCGCTTCACGATCTTGGGCAGGCGCTCAGCGCCCCGGAGAGCCTCGCGGGCAGCCATCCGGCGTCCTGGGGCGAAGATGTGGCCGTTCGGCTGCCAGAGGCAGGCTCAGAGGGCTTTCAGCAGGCACATCGGGCATGTGGATCACTGCCGGGCACGGCTGGCGAACCGGCAATAGTGCAGCTGGTAGGCGACGGTCACGGTGCACAACGTCGTCGCGGCCTGCTCCCATATCTGTTCCAGGCTGGTGTAGCCACGGTTGTCGTCCTCGCCTGTCAGCCTGGTCATGACCGGGCCAGATCGACGAAGCGGCTGTAGTGCAACTGCTGACCGACGGTGACGGTCCGCGTGGGGCCGCCCCGATGTTTGGCGAGGATCAGGTCGGCTTCGCCGTTGCGTCCGGAGTCGTCCTCGTAGACCTCCGGGCGGTGCACCAGGATCACCACGTCGGCGTCCTGCTCCAGCGCGCCGGATTCGCGCAGGTCGGACAGCATGGGCCGCTTGTCCTGGCGCTGTTCGGGCCCGCGGTTGAGCTGGGACAGGGCGATGACCGGAACCTCCAGCTCCTTGGCGAGGATTTTCAGCTGGCGGGAGAATTCGCTGACTTCCACCTGCCGGCTTTCCGCCCTGCTGCCGGAGCTCATCAGCTGGAGGTAGTCCACGACGATCAGGCCCAGGCCGTGCTTGGCCTTGATCCGCCGGGCTTTCGCGCGGATCTGCGCGACGGTCGAACTGGCGGTGTCGTCGATGATCAGCGGGCCGCCTGCGGAGAGGCGCTGGAAGGCATCGGAGATCCGCTGATAGTTCTCGGGCTGGAGCGTGTGCGGGGTCATCATGTCGCGCAGGCGCAGCTTCGCTTCAGCGGAGATGATCCGGTTCCGCAGCTCGCTTTCGGACATCTCCAGGGAGAAGATCACGCTGGTCTTGCCGTGTTTGACCGAGGCAGCGCGGGCCATGTCCACAGCCAGGGTCGACTTGCCCAATCCAGGGCGGCCGGCGATCACGATGAGCTGGCCGGGCTTCCACCCGCCGGTCAGCTCGTCGAGGTCGAGAAACCCGGTGGGCAGGCCCGGCTCGATCCGCCCGGCCTGCATGTCGTCCAGCGCGGACAGCCAGTCGACGTGGCCGTCCGTGAACAACGTGTACCCGGAGCTGGCGGAGCGATCGTCGACGGCCGCGTCCAGCGCAGCCTGCGCGCGGTCGAGGACCGCGGCGATCTCGTCGCCGCCCTGGACCCCGACGTGGCCGAGCTGCTGGATGCGGATCCCGGCCTCGCCCAGCCGACGAAGTTTCGCCTTCTCGGCGACGATCTCGGCGTAGTAGCCCGCGTTGGTCGCGGTTGGCACCACGGCGATCAGGTTGTGCAGGTACGGTGCCCCGCCTGCCCTGCCGAGTTCGCCGCGGCGCTCGAGCTCGGCCGACACCGCGATCGGGTCGGTCGGGTCCCCCTTGCCGTAGAGGGCAAGAATCGCCTGGTAGATCGCGGAATGAGCAGGACGGTAGAAGTCTCCGTCGGACATCCGCTCGGACACTTCGCCGATCGCGTCAGTCGCGAGCATCATCCCGCCGAGCACGGACTGCTCAGCGACCATGTCGTGCGGCGGCATCGAGCTGTCGCCGTAATCGGAACCAGGATCGACGATCATCGTGTCGGTCATGTGAATTCTCCAGTTCGTGCAGGTCAGAACAAGTGATCAGGCGACAGCGGGCGGAAGACAGTCCGGGCAGCGCTGTTCCCGACCGTCGGGACCGGTGACAGTCCGCGCGCTCGGATAGGTCTCGCCTTCGCACGCATCGCAGGTCGCGCAAGCCGGAAGCACCGGCGTCGGCTCGGGACCAGCAGGAACCGCCTGGTGACTGACCGCCTTGGCCGTGCTGGCCTGTGGTTTCGCGACACCGGGCAAAGGCAGCGGGTCCTCGTCCAATGGCTCGACGGACAAGGCTCGAAGGCGCTTGGGCAGGTGTTTGAGGAACGCGTCGGCTACGTATCCGACGGGTTTGCGCTTGGCCTCGCCCAATGCGGCCCGGCCGATCTCGGCGACCTGGTCCAGGGTGATGTCCGAGGTGGCCATCGCCTGGCAGATCGCAGCCTGGATGAGATCGGCGTCGCTCTCCATCAGCTGGAACTCGACCCCGCTGACTTCCGCCCACTTGCGCCACGGCAGGCGCCGTACCACCCGTCGCACCTCTGCCAATCGGCGCTCGTCTTTGCCCGTGGCGGGCGGCTCCGCCGCTCCGCCCGGCACGGGCTCGATCAGATCTTCGATCTCTCCTTCGGAGATCGAAGATCGATCGATCTGATATGTCCCCCCCTCAAGGGGAGTGGGCTGACCTGCGAAAACTTCTCCATCCTCCCCTTGGGGGGGATGGAGGTTCGGAACCCGTCCCCCTTCTGGGGCGTATGGGCTGACCTGCGAAAACAGATCCAGATCTTCATCCATCCCCTCCCGGGGGAGGGTGGTCTGATCAGCCATCCCCCTAGGGGGGAGTGTGGGCTGGCCTGGCGATTCTTCGAACAGTGTTCGCGGGCGAATCGGGATGGTGCGCGGCTTACTGCGCTTGCTTCGAGATCCGGACGCCTTCTCGTGCGCGAGTTCCGCTTCAGCGATGTCCTCGGCGATCAACGCGTCGATCTCGGCCAGGGTCTGCGGCCCCCGGTAATGCGTGGGCGGGTTGGGGTACACCAGGAATTCGTTCTCGATCGGCCGGCCTTTGGCGTCGCGGCGAGCCTGGCGACGACCGGTCTTCGGATTGACGCCGCCGTCGACGATCCGAAGGAAGCCAATCTTCTGCAGATAGTCGGTCAGCCACTTCGACTTTTCAGGACGCTTGAACCCGCACAGCAGCGCCAGGCGCGTAGGCGAGAGCTTCACCGCCAGGTCGCCGTGTACGCGAACCGTTGAGGCCATCAGGAACGTCACGGCCGTGATGACCTTGTCGGCCGTGATGACCTTGTCGGCCGCGTTGACCGCCGGAGGATCAAACAGAACACAGGCATTGACCCACAGCGGCACTTCCGCCTTCGCCGGGCTGATGCCCATCGCGGTCACATACGGTGCTGTGTCGGCGAACGTGCTGCTGGTGTCTCCTGGACCCCGGAGAATCTGCTGGGGGAGAGAGCTGCGGTTCATGCCGACACCTCCGTCGCTCCAAGCCGGAGCGCCTCGTGCCGGGTCGTGATAGCTGGGTCTGCATGCGAGATCGCGAATTCGATGCTGAACGCCTCGGATTGCTGCGCGGGTGGTGCGTTGCGCTTCATGAGAGGTAGTGCTCCTTGTGGATCTTGTGGAGCACCACGTCACCGTGATGATGGTCCCGAAACCCCGGGGTTGGCCGAGTGGATGCGGTACTATCACCAAAAGCCGCGGGCCGAGAGGTCCGACGTGGTGGTTCCCGTGAGGGGCGGCTAAATGGTGAGTGGTGTTCCCACTTCGTTGCGGAGCTCTCTGCGGATTCCTGGCCAGGAACGAGAACGCAGGGGGTTTCCGTCTGTCTGGGGTCATTCGCGCCGACGCTGGTGAGGCGTCCGCAGCGACAGTTTGGGGCTACACAGCAGACACCCTTCCGAGCTTGTTCCGCAGGTCGGCGACCTCGCGGCGGAGTTGTTCAATCTCCGCGCGCTCTTGTGCTCGCACGTCGTCCGGTACGACGTGCGAGATGAGCCGGTGGTGGTACGACAGCGGAATCTCGCGTCCAGACTGAGCGGCCTCACGGATCATGCCGATGTCCTTGTGGAGCTCGGTGATCGACACGGTATTCGTCGATGGTTCTGAGACTGCCGTGGTCATTGGGCCTCCTGTGGTGCGCGTGGCGGCCAAGCTACCTGAAAATCTAGAAATTTCCGCATCGAGTCCGCGGTCGGGCGTGTCGCAGCGGTTGTCTGTGTACGGGAAACGAATCTTTCCTGTACGTCGACTGAGATGTGGACACGTGTCATCTACCAGGGGAAACACGCTGTATAACGACCTGTACATCAGGGCTGTTTAGCTCGAGCTTAGGTCGAGGCGAAGCTAGTCATCCTGGTATTGACTAAGACGGGTCGTGCTCGCACACTCGGTGACGTTCGTGTCGCGCTACTCGCCGGGAGTGCCGGATGAAGCTCACGCTGGAAGAGACCATGTGCACCAACGGCCGCACCTGTCCCAACGTCAACCGGTCGGACCGCGGCACGGTGGTGGTCCAGGGCTACGTCGTCGACCCGGTCGCCGCGGTTGAGGTCGGGCTGGCGGCGGGGGAGACGGTGGTGGAGATCCCGGTGGGGTTGCTGCGCGAAGGCGTGGTCGCCGAGGAGACCCGGCTGCTGCCGACCGAGCGGGAGACCGTGCTGGTGGTCGGGCAGCGCGTGACGGATCCGGAAGCGCTGGCCGAATTGCAGATGCCCGACGGCGAGGACGCGGTCGAGGTCGCGGCCGCGCACGCGAAGGAGGCTTCCCATGCTCGATGAACAGCAGCTCGGCGACTACATCGACGCGCGGTTCACTCGCACGCTATGGCGCCTGGAAACCCACGACCACCTCGACGTGGACAGCGACGGCGACGACTTCCGCCGCTACGTCGCAGGCCTCCCGCTGGACATGACGCGCCGGAAAGCCTGGCTGGACGTCTTGCGCGGCGAAGTCGCCGAGGGCAAGCACACCTACCGGGTGCACGTCGTCCGCTCGCCGCTGACGGACTACCTCCGCTACGCCTTCGAATGGGGCTACCAGCTCAACGAGGAAGCCGGCGAGCACGTCGGCATCCTCGACCTCAGCGAACGCGACGCGCCCGCCGACCTGGTCTTCCAGGACTTCTGGCTGATCGACGAGCAGCACCTGGTGCTCATGCACTACGACGACGGCGGCCGGTTCACCGGTGCGGAACCCGTCGCCGATCCGCAACAGCTGGTGCGCTACAAAGCATGCGTGCGCGCCGCCTGGTCCGCGGCGCAGCCGTTCCGCGACTACTGGGCCGCCCATCCCGGGGCCTGGCGCAGCAATCGCAATGTCGCCTGACCCGCCGCGTTGGAGCCCCGTTGACGAACCCGACCCCGCCGTTGTCCGCGTCGCTGCGCGCATTGCGCCAAGACGCGGGCCTCGGCCAGATCGCCGCCGCCAAGCAGGCCGGGCTGTCCCAAAGCAAGGTCTCCCGGATCGAACGCGGTGCCGGCGTGCCCAGCCCCGACGACGTCAAGGCCCTCTGCCGCGCCTACAAAGCCCCGGTCGAGACCCGGAATGAGCTGATGCAGATGGCCAAAGACCTCCAGGAGACCAGCCACAGCGCCCGCGTGATCCTCCAACGAGGCGGCTGGGCGATGCAGGAACGCATCGGCAAAATCGAGCACACCGCCGAACTGATCCGGGAGTTCTCGCCCTCCGTCGTCGTCGGCCTGGTGCAGACCCCGAACTACGCGACCGCCCTCTTCGGCGAATCACTGTCCGAAGAGGACCGGGACCGCACCGTCCGGGCACGCCTCGAACGCCAGGCGATCCTGACGACCGGCCGAAAGATCGAGATCGTGATGGCCGAGGGCGCGCTGCGCTGGTGCATGGGAAGCGCCTCGACCATGGTCGAACAACTCGACCACCTCGCCGAGGTCAGCACACGCTCGAACGTGAAACTCGGCATCATCCCGTCCACCACACCGGCCACAGTGCCGGCGCTGCACCCGTTCTCCCTGTACGACGAGCACGCCGCGCTGCTGGGCACCATCAGCGCCACCGCCGTGATCACCGACCCGACCAACCTCAAGGAATACGAAGACTACTGGGCCGAAATCCAGCCCCTCGTGTCCTGGGGAGACGAAGCCCGCAGCGAGATCGCGCGCGTCCGACATGATTACGTCGCTCGGCTCTGACCAGGCTTTTTTCATGCACAGGCTTAGTCAAAGTGAGGATGACTAAGCCTGATGCGGGTAGAGGTGTTCATTGAGAACTTCACAGTGGAAACGGCCATATACGCATACGGAGCCCTCACCTGATTGGCGAGGGCTCCGTATGCGGGATCGCGACTGCGGTCAGGTGGATGTGCAGTCTGGAGTTCGGTTGCCGACGAGGACGACGGTGTTCGGGTCGTCTCCGAGCCGGAGGAGGTAGGTGTGTCCTCTGCGGAGCAGCGTGGCGTCGAGATTGGGCGGCCAGGGGTTGAGCGCGTAGGAGAAATAACTGCTGACGTGCCATCCGTCGCCAGCATCGAATAGCACTGGCCGGTGCTGGTGGGTGACAGAGAGGGGGATCGTGTCCGTCAGCATCCAGTCGTCGACGATCAGGACATGTTCGTGGCCACCGGTCGGGTTGCCGGTGGAGAGATCGTCGAACTCGCCGCGGATGACGACTTCGGGATGGCTGGGCAAGGTCGCGATAGGTGCGAACTCGGTCACGGTGGTCACGTCCAGTGCTCGCGGCGCCTTGCTGAGTTGGAACAGCGCGCCGCTGTGGCGTCCAGGTTTCTCGACGACACGCAGCTGCTGGGCGCCGAGATCGCGGTAATAGCGCTGCAGTTTCTCGTTGCCGCGCCAGACGTCCCAGCGCAGCCACAGCACATCGCGCTCGGAGGCGTAGCCGAGGGCCCAGTCGATCAGCAGGGCGCCGAGGTTTTCGCCGCGCCGGTCGAGCCGGGTGGCGAGTTTGGACAGGTAGAAGGCCGGGGCCAGTCGCTCTTTCGGGCTCCAGAAGTCTTTGTCGGCGACGGTGGTCAGGGTCAGAGTGGCGATTGCCTGGTCGCCGTCGAAGAGCAGCCAGGTCTCCCCGCGTTCGATGGCGTCGGCCATGATCGGCGCGAAATCCCGGGTGGACCACTGGTCGGTGCCCGTGGTCCGCAGCCAGGTTGTGCGGGCGTCGAGCAGGGCCATGACCTGGCCGTCGTCGTCGGCCGTGGCCTGGCGCATGAGGTAGCCGCTCATGGATTCACCTGTACCCGCTGCTTGGCGGCGATGAGGTCGAGTCCGTCTTGGTCGCCCTGTTCCCACACGAGGCGGGTGCGGCCGCCGAGGCGCAGGTAGCGCATCACCCGGGTGATGCGCTCGGCCGTGGCGGCGGTGCGGACCTGCACCAGGAGCGGGCTGCCGACCGGGATGGCCAGGTGGAACGCCTCGTCGGCGTCGGCGCTCTCGTCGGTGACCTCGTCGACGTGGGCGATCTCGGCGTAGCCGGCCTCGGCGAGCTTGCGGATGGTGCCGCCGGGGATGTCGGTCGGGCTGTCGAGCCCGACCTCGCGGGCGAGGTCCATCGGGTAGTAGCCGGCCTCGATGCTCCAGGGCTCCTCGTCCAGGAGTTGGGTGAGGATGCGGACCACGACCGGTTCGGCCCGGTCGATGCCGAGCCGGTCGGCGATGGCCTCGGGCGGGATCTCGATCTTCATCTCGAAGCGTTTGGACGGCGTCCGGCCGGCCCGTTCGGCGGCCTCGGTGAACGCGTCGGTGTTGGTGGAACGGGGCCGGTCCGGGCGCAGTGCCAGGTTCGCGACGATCGGGGTGCGGCCGCGGTAGCGGACGATCGTGCCGCGTCGGCCGTCGACCCATCCGGTGTAGACCAGGCCGCGCTTCATCAGCTGGTCGATCGCGCCGCGCACGGTGATGCGCGAGGCTCCGAAACGCTCCTCGAGCTCGGGGAGCGTGGGCAGCGACGTGCCTGGGATCCAGGCGCCTTCGTCGATCTCACGGGCGAGCGTCTGCGCGATGCGCTCGTAAGCGTGCACGCGGTGCCTCCTTCGCGGCTTGGTTATAACCACCATATCCAACCCCTTGACAGTCCGACAGTGCTGAGTGATTATGTTGGTTATAACCACGATAACCAACATGCACAAAGTCGGTTGTCGGCCCTCGGCCAGGTCCCAGCCCTGACGAGGACAGCGCGAACCGGGCCTGCGCCCGTGGTGGTTCGGTCCACCTCCCCGGCTATGCCGGTCGGAAATCCCTTGTAGACGCGGGGACCGCAGAGAACTGCATAGCGAGCGAATGAGCACCTGACCGCCTGTCGTCCCGCTCACCCACCTGGTGATGGACGTGCTCTGAAAGGCCGGTCCCGCCTACATCAAGGCTTCGCCGTCTTCCGGTCGCACCCCGTCCGCGTTCCTCCCCTCGCGGACCGACTGGGAGGCGGCTTTCCGCAGACACCCCGTGGTGTTTGCCGGTCGTCCTCACCCGCATCGCCGTCCCGCCGCGCGCTTCGCGCGGCGAGCAATTGCGGGTGAGGACGTGCCGGGGAACCACCACCCCTCAGGCCCGCCCCGACGACCTGGCCCGTCGGGGCGGGCCTCACCTCGTTAGCGCCGCCACCTTGGAAGGGAGCAGTACGGCATGACCACCACCAGTACCTGCAGCACCACTGACCAGTTCGAGGTTTTCGGCGACGCCACGTACGTCGCCGCAGCTGATTTCTTCGGCTTTGCCGACTTCGTCGCCCCGGCAGATCGACACGACGACGCGCTGGCGGTGCGCGGGCGGGACCGCGACCTGCTGTCGGCGACCGCGTTGTCGGCGATCGAGATTCCGCCCTCGGACCTGCCCGGGTACGACCTGCCGGACTACGAACCCACCGCGGCCGACCTGATGGCGGTCGAGCACTGGGCCGACGAGGACCGGATCGACCAGCGGCTCGCCGCGGCGAACACCGCCTCTGCGGTCGCGGCTCGTCACAGCGACCTGCTCCGGCTGCGGGCCGAACTGCCTGCTCTCGCCCTCGTCGACGAGCCGGACGACCTCGACCTGGAGCGTGCGGCATGAGCGACTGGCGCCACGACGCGGCCTGCCGCGAAGAAGACCCGGAGCTGTTCTTCCCGGTCGGCACGTCCAGCCCCGCAGTTCTCCAGGCTCGCGAAGCCAAGGCCGTGTGCCAGCGCTGCCCGGTCAAGTCGGACTGCCTGAACTGGGCTCTGGCCTCCGGCCAGGACGCCGGCGTCTGGGGCGGCATGACCGAGGACGAGCGCCGGGCGCTCAAGCGCCGCCGGGCACGGCGGCAGAAGCAGAACGAGTCGCGGCGGGCGGCGTGACCGCCCGGATCGCGATCCTCGAGGACTACCGGCCTCAGGAACCGGCGCCACGAGCGGAGTGGCCGCTTCACCGCGTTCTGCAGGCCGCCTGCGAGGCCACTGCCTGGACCGACGACGGTACGCAGTGGCGCGTCGACGGCCGTCCGGCCACCGACGCCGAACTTCGTGCGATCGCGGAGCTGCTCGACAACGACCTGGCGGCCCTGGCCCCCGGCGATGCCCGGCTGCGCGGCAAGCACCCGGGCGCCGAGTGCGACGCCTGGCTGGCCCCGACCTTGGCGGGCCAGCACCTGCAGCGGCACTGGAACCACTTCACATACGGAGGTGCGCAATGATCGCCACAACAGACCTGGGCCACGAGATGCGACGCAGCGTGTGGGCCGAGATCGGCGCCGACGAGGTCTACCTGCGGCAGTACCGGACTGACATCGCCGAAGCCCCGACCGCGGTCGACGCCGGCCGCGCGCAGTTCCGGCTGGCTGCGGTCGAAGCCCACGAGAGCCAGCTCTGGGATTCCCTGGCGAACCTGCAAGCCATCTGACCCGGTGCTCCGGCACCGGGGGAGCACACGCGGGCAAAACCGGGGCCATCCTCCCCGCCCCGGTTCCTTCCCCGACCCGCGTGTGTTCCCCCGGCCACCGGATCGTCCGGTCCTCCCGGCCGAGGGCGACCTCGGCCGGCGTACTTCACCGCATCCCCCCTCCGTCGCTGTCTGGAAGGAGACACGTCGTGGACGCCCTCGGCGCGAACGCCCCCGAGCCCGACGACCGCTACCTGTTCGACGCCATCACGGCCGACATCGCCATCAACACGGCCGCGATCGAGCAGGAGGTCGCCGCCGGCCAGAAACCGGATACGGCCCCGGCCGCGCCGGAACCGCCCCCAGCCCCGCTGCCCGCTCCCGTGCAGAACGCCGACCGGGAGCGGACGGCGGCCCCCACTCCGCCCCAGCCCCCGGCCGACTCGCTTCCCCCGCCTGCCACGGCCGGCCTGCCGGCACCGCCGCCCCCGCCGGAGCTGGTGGTCCCGTCGAAGCCGCAACGCCAAGGGTCCGAGGTAGTCGACTGGTGGGCGAAGGCGTTCCCGCACGTGGTGTGGCTCTCGGTCGTCGCGGGACTGGCCGGGCAGGTCTTCGGGTTCGCCGAGTTCTTCGGCGGCGGACCAGTCGCCTGGGTCGTCGCCGCGGTGCTGGGCGGCGTGTTCGAGTTCATGATGGTGGCCTGCTCCAGCCGCGGCTTGCGCGCGATCGGCCTGAACCGCAGCTGGCGGGAGTTCACCCCGTTCTTGCTGCTGGGCACCGCCGCAGCCGGATTCGCCGCCTACATGAACGTCAACCACTTCGCCGGCTGGCTCGGCCTGGCCGCCGGAACCGTGAGCCTGCTCGGCTATGCCGCGCACGTGTTCAGCCACCTGTTCGAGGAGCTGGAGCGGCGGTTGGCACTGGCGGCGTGGGAGGCCGAGAAAGCCGAGATCGAAGCCGAGATCAAGGCCCGCGCCGACGCCGAACGCGCCGCGTACGACGCCTACCGGGCCGAAGTGGCGAAGCAGCGTCGGGAATCCGTCCGGAAACCGGTCGCCCCGGCGACCGCTCCGGCGACCGGCTCGGCCCCGAAAGCGACGGCGGAGAAGAAGCCCGTCGGCAAGCGCGGCGGGCGGGCGAGCAAAGCCGACGCCCTGCGCGTGGGAGTCGAGCGGAAGGCCGCCACCCCGGCGAAGCTGCGCGACGCGCTGACCGCCGCCGGCTTTTCGTTGCCCGCGTCCTCGACCACGATCGAGAACTGGTGCAGGGACATCAAGACAGCCCTGGCCGACGCCGGCTGAACCGCCCTAAGTCACAGCGCCCCGGCCCTGCGAGCGGGCCGGGGCGCTGTGGGAGTCGGACGGCTCGCCTGAAGTGGAAAGAACTAGCCGAACCGGCTTTCGGTCATGTCCCGGCCGTAGGTCGAGCGGGACGTCGCGACCGGCTTGGTCCGGTTCTGGTGCAGGACTTCCAGCACGTAGTCGTCGAGGAACGGCATGTCCCGCAGCCGGTCGTAGACCCGCGACTGCTCGGCCGCGCACGCCAGCGGCACGAAGTGCTTGCCGCAGGCCTTCTCGAACTCCTCGTCGTCCTCCAGCTCGAAGAACTCGGTCACCGGCCCCGGATCGTGCCGCAGCGCGCGGCCGTCCAGGCGGGCGATCCGCAGCTCGTAGCGGTCTCGGCGTCCCATGCACCGCTCCCTTCCTGTGTTCCGGCAGCTCAACGGTACCCGCAACCACCGACACGACCACCGATCCCGAAGGAGGAACCCGCCGTGACAACCCCGGTGCCCGTCCCGCACGCGTCCCGGCAACGTCGCAGCGTCCGCACGGCCCTCGCCGCGCTGCGCCGGGTGCGCACCCAACGCGAACGGTTCGCCACGGACTACGGCAGGGCCGTCACCGCGCAGGAACGCTTCGCGGCCGCGGCGAACGCGCTGCGCGCCGCGGCCGCCGACGGCGCGCACCAGCCGGACCCGGACGAGACGGCGCGGCACCTGGACCGGATCACCGACGCGATGACCACGCTGCTCGCGCAGCTGCACGAGGCCCAGGAAACCCGGGCCGACCAAGCCCTCCGCGCGGACCAGCGCCGGATCGAACGCAACGAAAGGAGGCGGAATGCCCGAACCCACCCCTGCCCCTCACACCCGGAACCCACAGCCCCCGGCACCGGAGCCACAGGGCCAGCGGCCTGACCTGAAGCTGGTGCCGGCGGTCGCGCCGCCGGAAACCGACGCCGAGATCACCGGCCCCATCCCGGTCGTGCCCGCCGCGCCCGACACCCCGGCCGGGCAGGCCGAACGCGGCGAGGCGGGCGAGGCGGAGGCCGCAGTCCCGTCGCTGGCTCCGCTGGACGTGCGGTTCCTGGACTGGCTCGGCGAGATCCTCGCGCTGCGCCCGCACTGGTCGCAGCGCTCGCCCTCCTCGGCCGCCGTGTTCGCCTACGCGAGCAGCGGCGACTGGACCGCCAAAGAGAAAACGGTCCTGCGCGTGCTGCACGGCCTGTGCGTGCTGGCCGCGTTCGGCCTCACCTACCTGCCGCTGTGGGCCATCCAGGTCGCCCGCTGCAAACCGGTCGGGTTCGTGATCACCCTCGCCCTGCTGTTCGTCCTGAGCCACATCCTCTGACCGAAATCGACTGTCCGGAAAGGACACATCATGTCTCTCACCTGGATCATTCCCACCTCGATGCTCTATCTCGGCGGGATCCTGCTGGTAATCGCCGTCATCCTGGTGTTCGTGGACGTGCCCGGCAAAGGCGTTCCCTGGGACAAGGTCGCCGCCGGGTTCGCCGTCGTCGGCGGGTTCGGCGTCGGCGGCGCGGCCGGCGGCTGGCTCGGCCACGCTTTCGCCTCGACCTCCAAAAGCGTGCTGAGCAACGGCCAGCAGCTCACCGCCCAGGCCGTCGGCGTCGGTTTCGTCGGCGCGCTCGTCATCGGCATGGCGCTGTGGGCCTACTCCCGGGTGCGCGGCAAGGGCATCGCCGCGAAAAGCAAGTTCAAGTCGCTGTTCGTGGTCTGCGTCCTGGCCGTCGTCGGCACCGTCCTCGCCGCCATCCCGATGATCTACGGCTGGGCCGACAGCGCTGTCCACACGATGGGGACCGCCGCGCTCTCCTTGTTCAAGTGACGCCCCGACCCGTTGGGGCAGCGCCGAAATCCAGGAACGGCACCGGCCTCGCCACTTCCGGCGGTGCCGGTGGGCGGGTTCGAGTCCCGGCCCGGCGCGCGCACACCGACCAACCCGGACCGAATCGAAAGGAGCAGCAGTGGATCCGTTCCTGATGACCCTCCTGGCGGTCGCGTTCCTGTTCAAGTCCCACAAGAACGCCCAGACCGCACAGGCCGCCTACCACAACGGCAAAGAACCGCCGAACGTCGTCAAAGCCCGGCTGGCGCACGAGAAAAGCGGCGCGCCGAAGACTCGCCGCGGCCGGCCCAAGGGGCGCAGCGGGCTGGGGCTGATGGCCTCGACCGCGTGGGCCAACGCCTGCCAAAGCGCCGCCGATCGCATGACCGAACGGCACCGCCGCCGCCAGAACTGGCTCGACTCGCAGAAGGACACCCGCGACGCGGCCTACACCGAACGCCGCCAGCGGAAACTGGACAAGCGCCAGCAGCGACTGAACAACCAGAAAGCCTCTGCGGATCGGTGGCGCGACTGGTTCCTGGGCCTGACCCGCGGCGAGGACAAGCAGCGCAAACGCGAGCGGGAGGAATGGCGGGAGAAGGCCCGCTCCGGGGAATGGGCCCGGTACCGCAACGCCATGGAAGCCCTCGGCGTCAAACCGGACGGTTCCCTGCCCACGCACCAGGAAATCCTCTACCGGATGTGGCAGGACGAGACCGGCCAGACCGAGCGCGGGCGAACCGAACCCCCGAAGGCCGCCGGGCCCGGTCCCGCGAACCCGTCCGCTGCCGGGCAACCGGCAGGAAACCGCGGCGAGCAGGCGAACCAGGATTCCGCAAACCCGGCCGGCACCGCCGAGACCGAGACCCGGGCCGGCCCCGCGCCTGGTTCCGGCCGCGGCAAGTCCGCAGCCGACAACCTCAACGGCTCGGAGACCGCGCAGTCGTTCTACCAGCAAGCGCGGGAACAAGGGCCGCAAGAGTCGGTCTACTCCTACTACGCGTCCATGGGCAGCACAGACGTTCCCCCGACAGACGAGGAATGGGCGCGGCGTCATCAATACGGCCGCGCCTCCGACTTCGATCCGCCCGAGGACTCCGGACGCGACTCCGAAAAGAAGGACCCCATCCGGGTGGACAGCGAGGTCGTGCGCCCCCACCCGCCGGAACCGCTGCAGCTGGAAGCCGGTTCGGCGTCCGCATCGGACCAGGACCCGAACGTCCTCGACGCCGAAGTGGTCGAGGACGATTCCGCCCCCGCCACCGGCACCGCGACCAGCGCGGCGCCGGCCACCCCGACAGGAGGCACCACCGTGTACGAGCAGGCAGTGACCCGGTTGATCGCCGCGGCCGACCGGGTCGCGGAGTACCGCGCGGATCTGGGCGCGTTCGCCGACACTCTCGGCGGCAGGAAGTGGGGCGCCCAGGTGACCGGTCCTATCCAGGACATGAATGGCCAGCTGACGGCGTTGGAGGGCGAGTACCGCGATCTGGCCGCCCAGATGAAGTCCCAGGGCGACGCGGGCGTCGCCGCCCACGAACAAGCCCCCTGGGTGCCCGCCGACGACTCCATCCTCGTCTGAGCAGAACGGAGAAACACCGCATGACCAACATCAACGGCGACGCCTCCACCGACCAGATGGCCGAGGCTCTCACTGACGCCGCCGGCGACCTGGAGACGATGGCCAACGACAACGACGCCCTGCTGCAGGAATTCCAGGAACAGCGCTGGGCGGGGCTGGACGTCCTGACCGGCGCCAACAACCGGATCAGCTCCGTCCGCGAAAGCCTCGTCGAGGTCGCCGACAAGATCGGCGTCGGCGGCCAGATCGTGCGCGACGCGCGCCTGAACAACACCATGATCACCCACGCCACCAAGGAATCGCTCGGCCTGAGCTGACCGGCGACTGCCGCCCGGGTTGCGATCAGCCCCGCCCACGCCTCCCCGGTGGGCGGGGCTGATCGCTTTCCCCGACGCCAGCATCCGGCCATCCCCCGTGAGGAAAGGACACGTCATGCCCTCCACCGCCGCGACCCGCAAAACCCGCTTCGCCAACAACAAGAAGAACGCCAAGGTCACCCGCAAGACCCGGTTCGCGCCGAAACCCGGCGCCGTGGCCAAGCCTTCCGCCAAGAACCTCGACGCGGTGCTCGCGGACTCCCTCGCGACCGAACTGCGCCGCGCGCAGCGCAACGCCGACAAGCTCGTCGACGAGCGCCGCCCCAAGAAAGGCCGGCGGTGGGCCAGCGAACAGCACGTCGCCGCCGCCGAACAGATCAACGGCGGCAACCCCGGCCAGACCCCGCAACCGGAACAAGCCACGACCGGCCCGTACGAACAGGAACGCCGCCGGATGATCCGCGCCCGCAACCGCCGCCGCCGCTACCCCTGGCTGCCCGGCGCCGCCGCGCTCGTCTGGGGCCTGCTCGCCACGCAGGTCGTGCGGTTCTTCACCTGGACGACCAGCGTCTCGGCCGGAGCGGTCGCCGCGGGCATGGCCGTCGTCGCGGTGCTGGCCGTCGTCGCGGTGACGCTGCACCATCGGCAGCCGCGGTGGCTGCCCGAAGCCGTCTTCGCCGGGCTCGGCTCGGCCGGGATCGTCTACTGGGTCGGCACTGCCGGGCTGTCCTGGCCGGCCGTGCTGGCGGTCATGGTCGGCACGCTCGCCGGCGGCGCCCGCTGGTGGAAAGCCAACCCGGTCGGCCCGGACGTGCCGCCCCTGGAGCCCTACCGGCCCGAACCCGTCGCCGAACTCGAAGCTGCGCCGGAACCGGCTGCGAAACGGGTCCCGCCGCCGGAAACGGACCCGTACTGCATCGCCTGGAACGACAACAACGCCACCGGCGAAGGCAAAGCGAAGGGATCGAGGCTGACCAACCGCCGCGACAGCGAGTTCACCGTCACCTACGACGTCGAGCTCAAACGCGGCGTCCAGTCGCTCAAACACCTGCTCGCCAACCGGGAAGAACTCGCCGGCGGGCTCGGCGAGGACCTCGAGCGGGTCCTGTTCAAGCGCGCCCCGCGAGGCTCCGGCGCCAGCAAGGCCGTGCTGACCGTCATCGTCAAGGACCCGGTCGCCGAGACGCGCTTCTTCACCGGCCCGCGCGTCGAGGACGGCAAGATCAAGGGCGTCGCCCGGTTCATCGACGGCTCCGGCGAGATCGACATCACGATGTGGGACGACGGCGGCATGGTCGCCACGATGGTCGTCGGCTCCACCGGCGGCGGCAAGTCCGGCGCCGCCAACGTCCTGACTGTCAACGCGTTGTCCACCAAGATCATGAACCAGCTCTACGCCGACCCGAAAGGCAACTCCTCGACCGCGCTGGCCAAGCGGGCCCGGATCGCGATCATCGGCAAGGAGAACGTGCTCAAACTGCCGTACCTGGTCATGGCGATGCTCGCCGCCCGCGGCGAGCTGGCCGCCGAGCTCGGAGCGGACCAGATCTTCCCGAGCGCCGAGATCCCGGGCTGGATGTGGCTGCACGACGAGTACTCGCTGGTCGCGAAGGACCCGTTCTGCCAGAAGGTGTGGACCGAGACGGTCAACATCATTCGCGCGTACGGGATCTGGGGCGTGGCGCTCAACCAGTCCCAGGGACAGCCCGAGTGGGGCACCGACCACGCCCGCTCGGCGTTCGCGTCCCAGGTGGTCGCGTTCCGGGTCAACTCCAAGTCCGGCTCCGACCTCGTGCCGGGCCTGAACTTCGACCCGAACGAGCTGCCCGTCGACGAGGAGGGCCGTCCGGTGCCGGGCATGGCCGTGCACGCCCACTACGACGCCCCGACCCGCTGGGACTTCCTGCCCTCGCAGGCCAACGCGGACCGGATGGCGGCCAAGGGGAAGCCCGCACCGCCCTACACCACCGAGTCGGCGTTCGACGCGTTCTTCAACCAGCCCGACCCGCACCCGGCCGACGTCCGGGCGATCGAGTCGATCCTCGGCCCCGCGGTCAACGGCCGCTGGCAGGTCGGCGGGCCCGGGGCGACCCACACGTTCCCGGACCTCGAGCTGCTCAACAGCAAAGGCTCGCCGGCGGTCGCGGCCGCCGCGCCGAAGAAAGGCCGGTGGGGACAGCGAGGCACCGCCGCCGCCAAACCCGCACCCAGCGACCAGCTCTCCCCGGTGCAGTCGGAGGTGCTGGCCATCGTCCGCGGCGGCACCACCAAAACCGGCGACATCGTCGACGCCGCGAAAGCCGCCCGCTCCAGCGTCTACGACGCCCTGGAAACGCTCAGCGGCCTCCGCCTGATCCGCCAGACCGGGCGCGGCGTGTACGAGCCGGCCACACAGGACGCCTGACCGTCCGGGTTCCCCGCCAGCCTGACCATGACTGGCGGGCTTCCCGGTCTGCCAGGAACCGCAACGGAAAGCGAGGCAACCACATCGTGCCGATCCGCAAACCCACCCGGCGAGGCATCCGCCGCCGTGCCGCCCGCCATCGCTCCGGCGGCACCGTCTACCAATCCGATGCCCAGTTCACCGCCTCGCTCGACGCGCTGAACACGGACCCTGATCAATCCTGCGCTGCCGCTCCGGACGACACCGCAGGCAGCAACGAGCCATCCGTCCCCACCTGCGAGTGAACCGCAGCCTCCGCAGAAGGGGGCATCCGCATTTCCTTGGAGGAGAACATGTTTCGTCGCAAGCGCCCGGCAAACTGCGCGATCGCCGCGGCCACCCCGGCCGAGCCGTTCGCGCCCGGCACTCCGCACCGGTCGCCGGAATGGCTGAACGAGGCCACCGCTGCCGGCCTGCTCGGGGAGGACTTGCCCGCCGGGCTGCTCGCCCTGCACCACCGCCTGGTCCTCGCCGCCGATCAGGGATTCGGACGCCCCCAGTACCTGGAGGCCGCGCGGATCGTGAAGCTGCTGCTGAGCGACACCACGATGCGCCAGCCTTGCGTCCGTCACCGGACCGACGTGACCACGACGGTCTTCGCCGCGGTCGAGGAAGTCTTGACCGTGCTGCGCGCCTGGGACCCCTCCACTCGCCCGTACGACGTCCACACGCGATTCGCCCTCGCTGCCGCCTGGGAAAGCCACGCCGACGCGGAGATCCAGACCGCCCTCCGCCTTGAGAACAAGCCAACCACGGCAGCAGCGTTCCCGAGCTTCTGACCAAGCATCGACCGACCACGGGCGGGCGGGCCTCCAGAACCTGGAGGCCCGCCCGTCGCGGTTTCCGCGCTCCAGCACACCGATCGGAGGCAGTCCCGTGCCATTCCTTGTCCTCGCGGCGATCGCGGCCGTGTACCTGCTGTTCGCCTACCACTTCCCCTACGCCCGCTGCTCCAAGTGCAAGGGCGAGAAAAGCTACTCGCCCAGCGGCAAGTACTGGGACAAGTGCCCACGCTGCGGCGGATCCGGCGAGAAGATCCGGCTGATCTCCCAGCTGCTCGGCCGCGACCAGTAAGCAGCGCCGCCCTGAATCACCGCCATATCACCGGAAACCACCACGCAGATCGGGTTTTTCCATGCACACCAACAACAACACCGCCGCCTCCGTCGACGACGTCGAACAGCCCGCGGCCGCGCCGGAGGCGAAGCCGGGCTGGGCCACCCGGTGCCTGACCTTGCTGAAGCAGACCGCCAAGGACGTCCTGCGGTTCGTCGACACCGACCCGCGCGGCGCCGCAGCGCTGGCCGGGACCGTGATCGGGGGAGTGCTGACCTTCCTGCTCGTGTTCAGCGCGTTCGTGAACGTGCTGCGGTGGCTGCTCTCCGGACACGCCGGGCACGACATCGTCACGCAGTTGCCCGTCGCGACGCTGCGACCGCTGTCCGGTCCGGTTGTCCGGTCCGGCGTCGCCAACGCCGCCACCTCTCTCGCCGCGACGAGCCTCGTGCTCGCTGTCGCAGGCATGTTCCGCCGTCGCCGCTTCGATCGCGTCGCCGAGGCGCGGGAGGAAGCCGACGCGTCCGCGTACGAACACTTCGTGCGCGACTTCGGTTCCGCCGCCGAGCTGACCGACCCGCAACTGGTCGCGCTGACCACCTACATCGCCAGCCGAGCGGACCAGCAGGTGCCCGGCATCGTGGCCGAACTGCTGCGCGGCCGCCCGTGGAACTGGCGCGACGAACACGACTACCTGGACGAAGAGCAGCCCCGCGTCCGGCGCATCACCGCCGTCGTCGACGGTCTGGACCACTGCGACCGGGACCCGGCCGGCACCGCCGCAGCGCGGCAGCCGATCACGGCGTCCCCGTGGGACCTCAGCCCCCGCCAATCGGGGAGCAGCGCTCTGCGGGCATAGCCGCGGGCGGACCCAGCCGCAGAAACACCAACCGCCCGCGAAGGGGCGGCCCGGCCGGAGATTCCGGCCGGGCCGCCCCTTTCCTCGTTTCCGCAACTCCTTGCCGCCCAGTCCTGGCCCGGTCGCACTTCCAGCGCCCGGCACCGTCCTGTCCGGACGGTCCCGGGCGCTGGCGGAGCCGACCGGCTCACCCTGCATTCGCCACTTCACCGAAGGACACCGTCGTGACCAAGCCAGTGGAGATCCACTCGTTCGGCTATCTCAACAGCCCTCCTCCGCCGTCCGCCGTGACCGTGGACCTGCGAGAACTTCTGCCCGACCCCAGCCTCGACCCCGCACTGCGCGATCTGACCGGGCACGAGGCACCCGTCCGCTCCGCCGTGCTGAACAGCCGCGGCGCCGCCGGGCTGATCAGCCATCTGGCCATGCTCGTCACCGGGCTGTTCGAGGCGAACATCCCGGCGACGCTCGCGATTGGCGACGCCGACGGGACGCGCCGGGCGGTCGTCGTCTCCGTCGACATCGCCGCCCGGCTGCGCCTCGCCGGCTGGCCGGTCGATCTGAGTCACCGCGACGTGAACCGCCGGACCGCACGCGATCGCAGCGAGCACGTCACCGGCGAGGTGTGCCCGTGACGACCGCGACCAAGCCCCTCGTCGTCTGCCTGTGCGGCTCGACGCGCTTCATGGCCCAGATGCACGAAGCCAACCGGGAACTCACCGCCGCCGGCTGCATCGTCCTCGCTCCCGGATGCGACCTGAAGCAGCCGCATCCGCTGTGGGACACCGAGACCAAGAAGGCCGCGCTGAAACCGCGGCTGGACGCGCTGCACCGGGCGAAGATGGACCTCGCCGACGAGATCGTCGTCGTCTCCGACTCCACCGGCTACATCGGCGCCTCGACCAAGGCCGAGATCGCCTCCGCCGAACGTCAGGGCAAGCCGGTGCGGCGGTGGTCGCGATGATCGTTCCCACAGCGGCTCGGATCCGAGCGGCGACCGCCGCGCTCCTGTCGCTCAGCCTCTCCGGCTGCGGGTTCGGCCACGCTGCCGCGACCGCTACGCCTCCGGCCGCGGCCCCCGGCGGTCCGAGCACCGCCAGCACCCAGCCGGCGGCCTCCGCCGCGCGAGCCCAGCTGGCGGCCCTGCGGATCGCGCCGGAAGACACCGGAGCCCACTACAAACGGGCGGACTGGAAGCACTGGATCCCGCAGCCGGGCGCCGGGCCGGGCTGCGACACCCGCGAACTCGTGCTGATCCGGGACGGCCGCCACGCGGGCGGCGGCCCGGTCGCACGCGACCCTCGCACCTGCCAGCCCTACGTCGGGCACGGCAATTCCTGGACCAGCCCCTACGACAACATCACCACCGCCGACCCCGGCGACCTCGACATCGACCACATGGTCCCGCTCGAGCAGATGGGCCGCTCGGGCACCCGCGGCTGGAGCCCGGCCCAGCGGCAGGCCTACGCCAACGACCCCGACGTCCTCCTGGCCGTCACCAAACGCGCGAACCGCCAGAAAGGATCGCAGGATCCGGCACGATGGCTTCCTGACCAGCACAAATGCGAGTACGGGGCAGAAGTGGGTCGCGGTCAAGACGAAGTACGCCGCAACCGTCGACCCGGCCGAGCACGACGCGCTCGATTCGGTCCTGCGCCGCTGCGGCTGACCCGAAGCACACCATCGCTTCTTCCGGAATCCGCTGTCTTTCAGGGAAGACGCGAGTCGTCCGCCCCTCGGCCCGGCCGGAAACTCCGGCCGGGCCGCCCTGCGGCGTTTCCGGACTGACCGTCTGCAAAGGAGCACTTCGTATGCGCCCGCACTGCCTCGCCCCGGAGGCCAGTCCCCGGCTCCCGCGATCCTCGATCGCGCCTGACGAAAGGAAAAGACCGTGTACGAGCAGGCAGTGACCCGGTTGATCGCCGCGGCTGACCGGGTCGCGGAGTACCGCGCGGATCTGGGCGCGTTCGCCGACACTCTCGGCGGCAGGAAGTGGGGCGCCCAGGTGACCGGTCCTATCCAGGACATGAATGGCCAGCTGACGGCGTTGGAGGGCGAGTACCGCGATCTGGCCGCCCAGATGAAGTCCCAGGGCGACGCGGGCGTCGCCGCCCACGAACAAGCGCCCTGGGTGCCGGACAATCTTCTCGACGAGGAGTTCAGTACTGCCGATGCTGTAAGGAGTTCCGTCATGGCGGATGCCGCCAAGCCCCCGGGGCTGCCCCGCAGCGAGCTGAAGGTGGTCAAGACCCTTCCTCCTGGCAAAAGCGCCGCGGTGGATCTGGTCCAAGACACGGACGGGCGCGTGGCGGTCCGCAAGGTCTTCCACCCCGACCCCGACGACCCGTACCGGGCAGATCGCGAGGTCGCTGCGGCGGCGGTGGCCAACGCGGTGGGCATCACCGACCTCGAGGTGCGGCGTGTCGGTGCCAACACCGTGCTCATGACGTACTTCGAGGGCCGGACCGGCACAGAGCTGGCCCATTCGGCCATGTCGCCGGAGGATGTCGCCCTGCTGGACGACGAGACCGCCACCTGCGAGCAGGTCGAGGACCCCGAGTGGCTGGCGAGGTGGTCGAAGGCCGATGACGAGTACCGCGAGAACCTGAAGCCGTGGCTGCGGGCTCCGGGGGCCAAGGAGATCGGCCTGTTCGACTACCTGGCGCTCAACATCGACCGCAACTCCTCCAACTGGATCGTCGACAACGACGGCGCGGTGCACCCGATCGACCACGATGCGACGTTCATCGGAGCCATACAACAGCAAGACGGACTGATCAACTTCGACTCGCCTTTCATGTTGGCCTGGCTGGCGAAGGACAGCGACACGCCCGGGCACGGTCGGCCAAGCGGCCTGGCCTCGCCGTTCAGCCGGAGTCACCTGGAACAGGTGATGGAGCGCCTGACAGACGCCAAGCCCGCGCTGGACAAGATCCCTCCCGTCCGCGGAGTCAACACCTACGACCTGGTGCGCCAACGGCTCGCGTGGCTGATCGAAGCGTGCGACGCGACGACCTGACCCCGACCGTCGACGACATTCCTTACAACAGGAGGCACCACCGTGTACGAGCAGGCAGTGACCCGGCTGATCGCCGCGGCCGACCGGGTCGCGGAGTACCGCGCCGATCTGGGCGCGTTCGCCGACACCCTCGGCGGCAGGAAATGGGGCGCCCAGGTGACCGGTCCGGTCCAGGACATGAATGGCCAGCTGACGGCGTTGGAGGGCGAGTACCGCGATCTGGCCGCCCAGATGAAGACCCAGGGCGACGCGGGCGTCAGCGCCCACGAACAAGCCCCCTGGGTGCCGGACAATCTTCTCGACGAGGAGTTCGGTACTGCCAACACCGTGGGGAGTCCCGTCATGACGGATGACGCCCCGCTACCAGATCGCACATCGACCAGCGACAAACCTTTCACCGAATACACCCCGGCCGATTGGGACGCTTACAACCAATGGGCAGCCGAGTGCTTGCGCAGTGACGCCGACAAATACAGCGGTGAGTTCAGTGCGGAGACCCTGCAGCGATGGCGCGACAGCGCCGACTGGCACGAGAGCGAGATCGGCAAGATGGGGCGATGACGCCCGTCGTTTGTCCAAGTCAGGGTCCTGTCGAACGCCCGGCCAGCTGACCTGGCCTCGTCGTTCAGCCGGAGTCGTTTGGATCAGGTGATGGAGTGCCTGGCGGATGGCTCAGCCTGCGCTGGACAGGATCCTTCCTGTCCGCGGGTTCCAGCCACCTACGACCCGGTGCGCCAGCGGCTGGCGTGGCTGATTGAAGCGTGCGACGCGGCAACCTGACCCACGGTCGTCGACGACGCGACCAAGGCGTTGCGCACGGAACACCGATGGACAAAACCTCAGCGAGGACCCCGCAACGACGAAGGGACGGCGCGAACCAACTCGGTTCGCGCCGTCCCTTGTCGTTGCGGCACAACCGTTTCCGCCTCCATATCCGCTGATCAGAACCGGAGCACCTCATGCCCCAGCACGCCACGGCCGACACCGCCGTCGACAGCATCACCGCGGCCGCGTTCCCGACGCCGGCGCTGGCCCTCCGCACCAACGACCCGGCCCGGCTGGCGGGGATCTACAGCTTCGCTGAGCACCAGGCCGCCGCCGCCCGCACGATCGCGGCCGCCGTCGTGCACCACCTCGCCGCCGCGTCGGCCCGTCGCGACCTGGCCCGCGCGAGCATCACTGCCCTGGCCTCGGCCGCGTCCTGGCGCTACCGGCTGGCGCTCGACCTCGCCGACGACCGCGGCGGCCACGGCATCCCCGTGACCGCGCAGCGGTTCCGCGCCCCGGTCACCGACTCTGACGCCAACTACGACCGGCTCGGCTACTGCGGCCGCGTCCGCGACGGCGCCGTCTGGGACGAGGCCACCCGCACCTACCGCGGCGGTATCGCCACTCCGGCGTTTCACACACTGGCGGTGTTCGGCCGCTGCGCCGCCGACCGGTTCGCCGCCGAAGCGCCCCGCCAGGACGTGCTGCAGAACCTCGTGGAACTCGACGACGGCACGGTGCCGGGCAACCGGCTGCTGCGCGGAGCCGCCGCGGCCGCCGCAGGCGACGAGATGGTCGCCCGGATCGTCGCCCGCGGCCTGGACGCCAGCCGGTTCGAAACCGGCGGCGACCCGGTCTACGCCGCGACCGCCTCCTCCCGCGACCGGGCCCGGCTGCGCCAGGCCGCCGTCGCCGCCCTGGCCGCCGCGCTCGCCGCGGGCACCGCCGGCGACACCGGCGCCGCGGTCCGGCGGTGGGCGCGGGCCGCGTACTTCCTCTACCAGTCGCCCCAGACCAAAAAAGGCAGCGACGCCGCGACCCGGGTCGCGCTGGTCGCCCTCGGCACCGTCGCCCTGGGTCGGGTGCCCCGGCTGCCGCACGACGTCGACCTGCGCGCCTACGTCCTGGGACAGCACGCGTTCGTCGAGCAGCTGCTCTCCCTCGAGGAGGCGGGAACCCGGTGACCGCCTACGACCGGCTCGCGCACCCGCCCGTCGACGGGCTCGACCGCGAGTCCTGCGAATACCTCGCCTTCGAGGACAGCCGGATCCTGACCGCCATCAACGTCCGGATGAACGAACTGTTCGCCACCTACGAAGGCAAGGCCGTCTTCGCCCTCGTCGAGCTGCGCGACCTCGCGGCACGGATCAGAGACAGCGCCGCCGAGTACCGCAAGGCCCAGCACCAGGTTCCGCGCCGGCCGCGCGGCCGCTGACACCACCTGGTGCAAGCACTTCCCGTGCAAGACGTTGCCGCGCAACGGATTCCTCCCTCTTCGCCACCGACTGTCCGCAAAGGAAAGAGGTCGTCATGCCCGCCATCGCCCCGCGCCGGTGCCCGTCCGGCAAGCAGGCCCTCGGATGATGGGCCGCACGCACGCCCTCACCGGCGTCTTGGCCGGCCTGCTCACCGGCCCGCTGATCGGGCTGACCACGGTCCCGCAGCTGGGCCCCTACGCCGCGACGATGGCCGGGTTCGCGCTGCTGCCGGACCTGGACCACCCGCAGTCCACCGCCACCCGCAAACTCGGCCGGCTCACCCGCGGGATCTCCTGGGTGCTGCGCGGCGCGTCGGCGTGGCTGTACGCACGCACCAAAGGCCCGCGCGACGAACCCGGCGACGGCAAACACCGGCACCTGACCCACACCCTGGTCTTCGCCCTGGCCCTGGGCGGGATCTGTATGGCCAGCACCGCCGCGTGGGGACCGTGGGCCGTGATCGGATGGCTCGCCGTCGGGCTGCTGCTCGCCGTCGACCGGCTCGGCAAGCTCGTCCTGGCCGGGTTCGCGCTCGGGCTGGCGACCTGGCTGCCCGCCGTCCTGGCCGACCCCGCGACGTTCGACCGGGCGGCCCTGGCCGCGCTGGACGCCTCGGCAGGCTGGCTCGGCATCGCCGTCGCCGGCGGATGCCTCGTGCACGACCTCGGCGACAGCCTGACCGAGTCCGGCTGCCCCGTCCTGTGGCCGTTCCTGCCGATCCGCGGCGAGACCTGGTACGAGATCCGGCCGCCGAAATGGCTGCGGTTCCGCACCGGCAAACGGTTCGAGAACTGGATCGTGTTCCCGCTCGTGCTGACCGGCTGTCTCCTGGCGATCCCCGGCCTGCCCGGGCACGTGGCAGATCTGTTCACCTCGCCCGCAGCCGTCGCGCGAGTCAGCCAGTGACAGCCGCACACGGCGATCGCGAATGGCCTGGCCTGCGACAAGGCCAGGCCATTCTCAATCCGATGAGACAGGAAACAAGTGTTTGCCGTACCGGCACCGCCGCTTCGTATCGAACGCCCCGCTACGCCGATCGGCTGGACCTGCCCGGCACAGCGGAACAAACCGGCACCGGCCCCGCATATCCGAGCCATGATCGCTGGCGTGGACGAAGCAGCCGAGGCCGCGGCCGAGCCGCCGGTTCCCGCCGTCAGCAACGCCATCGGGCACGTCGGCCTGAACGTCGCCCTCGCCGGCGACCACGGGGCGAACCAGATCCCGCTGGACAACGCGGTCTTCTCCGGGCCCGAGCGGATGGCGTTCCTGCACGGATACCTGCGCGAGCGCACGCCGCGGATCGAAGTGTGGCCGGCGTTGCTGCAGACCCCGAACTCGACCAGCCGCGTCGTCGTCGGCCCGTTCGGCGACACCGACGTCGAGCTGGGGCATTTCCTGCGGGCAGCGCAGGAACTCGACGTCGCGAGCGTCTACGCGTCCTATCTCGCCCCGCCTGCGAACATCCCGGTCACGCTGGGGGACGGGCTGGTCGTGCAGTTCGTCTCCCGGGGCATCCTGCACGTCTGGGCCGGAGCGCGCGTGGACAACGCCCGCGAGCAAGCCGCGGAGACGAAGGCGGCCGCACACCCGAACCGGGACCAGCAGGAGGTCATCGACCGCATCGTCGCGCAGCTGGCCGACGACCCCGGATACCGGGAGCTGACCC
The DNA here is from genome assembly GCF_055633655.1 of Amycolatopsis sp. NPDC114503. Lineage (NCBI taxonomy): Bacteria > Bacillati > Actinomycetota > Actinomycetes > Pseudonocardiales > Pseudonocardiaceae > Amycolatopsis > Amycolatopsis sp. NPDC114503. Next base: position 55,204 of record NZ_JBVKDT010000024.1, read on the forward strand.
GCAAATCCGACCGCGAGAACTACGCCCGCACCGAGAACGCCGAACTCCAGACCGCCGCCCGCGGCGAACACCCGGTCCTGCCCCCGAACTTCGTGTACCGGGTGCTGCAGGCCGCCGCCGGACACGTCGACCACGGCGCCCGGGAGGCCTACGCCGAGGTCGAGAATCACCTGGACGGCCTGATCGGCGACCTCAACGCCGACCCCCGATACCTGATCATCGAGGACAAAACCGCCCGCCGGCACTACCTGCGCACCATGCTGTTCGAGCGCTACCACCGCTTCGCGCCGCCGCCCGCGCTGGTCGCCCGGCTGCTCGACGCCACCGACCAGACCCGCCCGAGCCGACAGCCCGGTCGCTGACCGAGCGGGACCCGCGTAGCAGTCCGGTCCTGGCACAACCCGACCCGGCTGAGCAGTCCGAAGAGGACTGCTCAGCCGGGTCGGATTGTGCCGAGGGGAAGAACCGCCGGTCACCGCTCCGGAGGGAAGGCCCGGTCGAGGAATTGCTCGAGTTGCTCGGAATCGGAGAACCCGCCGTCCATCTGCAGCGATGACCGCAGCGATTCCTTCAGCCGCTCCGGCTCGATGCCGAACTGGTCCTGCGCTTCCCTTTGCAGGGTGCCGAGCAATGCCGGCACCCTGGTCGGCTGCTGGCGCACGAACCAGCCGAGCACCTTGCCGACGCTGATCGGCAGGCCGATCAGCGGGAGCCGGTTGTCGTGGTACCGGGAGAGGTAGTGCAGCAGGGCTGCTTCGATCACCTGGGACAGCTCCTCGAACGGCACCGCCTTGTCCAGCGTCAGCGCGGCAACCCAGCCGATCTCGTCCGCGACCTTCCGGACTGATTCTTCGTTGCGGTGCGCGCGCGCCCACCGGCGCTGCAGCGCCGGCGGACCCCACAAGCGGCTGAAGGCGAGGCGGGACAGGCGTTTCCACAGATCCGTCAGCCCCGGTGCGATCGTGTCGTCCTTGTCCCCGGTGAGCGCGGTCTGCGCCGCGTAAGGGTCGCGGTCGCGTTCCTCCAGCCAGTCCGCCACCACCGTGCGCGCCCACCGCCGGCGGTTGCCCTCGACCCGTTGCGGCGCGGGGATGTCCGCCTCGTCCCGGGCGATGTAGGCGCGCAGCGTGGACGCGGCCAAGCCCGCTGCCTCGGCAAACTCGTCGACGCCCAGCAACGCGGCGTCGGACAGTTCCGGTGCGTTGAGCCCGACCACGCACTCCTCGGCCGGCAGCGCGTCCGGCCGGGTGCTGCGGTGCTTGTTCCACAGGGCGAGGTCGTGGCCCCACTGCCGTGCCGTGACCGCCGGCAGTTCAGGCCCCGCCTGGTCGAGGGCGGACACCTGCCCGAGGCTGGGATCGCGAGTCGCGTCCAGCAGGTCCGCGGCGGAAATGGAGACCGCGGAGCGCACCGGGCGGCGGACGTACCGCTCGGTCGCGTAGTCGAAGACCTGCCGGGGCCGGTACCAGGTCGCACCGTCCCACCAGTAGCCGCCGTGGCGCATCAGCAGCGCCCGGTCGCTGTACCACTCGCTGTACGCGCTGGTGGCGTCCTCCGCCCGGTACAGGAGGATGCTGCGGCCGTGGCGGGGGTGGAAGCGCACCACCCAGCCGAAGGACCGGTTGACCGGGTCGGTGGTGAAGGCGGCCCATTCCCCGGTGTCGGGATCGTCGTCGTACCGTCCCCACATTCCGCCGCCTTTGTTGCGGCCGATCGCTTCGATCGCCTCCGGGTCGCCGACGGGCAGGATGCCGTCGTCGACGAAAGGCAGGTTCGGTACCGGGTGATCAGTGCGGAGCCCGTTGCCGACGGGCTGTACAGAGTTCGACAACTTTCCCTCGCTCCCGCCATGGCGCTGTGCCAGCCTCAGCGCATGTGCTGTAGATGCTACAGCGCGTGCGCTGAGGCTGGCTACATCACATGCGCTTGGCGGCGAGGCGGCGTCGATTGCGGGGCTAGCCGCGCACGGCCTGACCTGTGTCTTGTGCGCGTTCGGCGGTACGGACCTCGTCGGCGACCTGGTTGATCAGTGCGGCGAGATCGGCTGCGGTGTTCTGCAGCTCGGTGAGCGCGTTCTGGCCGGCGGACAATCCCTCGCCGTCGGCGTAGGCGTCGCGGTCGGAGAACACCGCGAGGTCGCCCTCGACGCTGTTGAGGCTGTTCTGGAGGTCCACCAGCGTGCTCTGGTGGGCGTCGTTGTCGGTCATGGCCGTTGATTCTCCTTCTCTGGTTGCGGTTCGTGGTGCGGGATGAGGGCGAGTTCTTCGCCGGCGGTGATGAGGTCGGCGAGGACAGGGACGGCGGACCCGAGCAGCGCGCGGCCATGGTCGAGGTAGGCCTCGGTGACCGCAACGGAGGAGTGTCCGAGGTCGAGGCTGATCTGCCGGATCGGAATCCCGTGGGCTTCGGCCGCAACGGCGTAGAAGTGCCGGATCGAGTGCGGGTGAAGGGTGCCGACGATCGGGCGCAGCTGGGCGGCGTGTGCGCGCAGCGCACTGGACGTCGTGCCCGCGGCGGCACGCACGAGACTGCGGGCCAGATACCGCAGCATGTCGGTGACCTGCTGGGTTTGCAGCCTGGCTCCGGTGGCGGTGGTGAACAGAGGCCGGTCGGCGGATTTCGCCGAGACCTGGCCGGGCAACGCGGGAACAGCGACGAGGTCGGCGTCCCGATCGGCGAGGTACTCGTCGACCAGCTCCAGCGCCATTCCGGCGAGCTTCACCCAGCGTTTCTTCCGGCCTTTCCCGGAGATGCGGAGCGCGGGGCCGCCGTCCGGGCCGGAGCGGTGCAGGTCGCCTCGGTTGAGCGCGCAGAGTTCTTCGGCGCGGATGCCGGTGGTGGTGAGCACGGCGACGGCGGCCCGGTAGCGCAGGCGGGGAGCCCCGGGGTAACGCTCAGCGGCAGCCCGCAGTGCCCGGCTCTGGCCCATGGTCAGCGGCACGGTGGACTTCTTCGGAGCCGGCACGGACACGCCGAGGATGTCGCGCTCCCCCTGCGGCAGCGCCGCAGGGGGCTCGAACGTCGTGGCCCCGCGGTAGCGCATCTCCCGGTACCAGGCCGACACCGCGCCCAGCCTCGCCTTCTGCGTGGTCTTCGCGACCCCGGTCTCGTCCTGCACGGTGATCCAGGCCCGCAGCGCCTCCCGGGTCATGTCGGTGTGCGGGTCGATCCCGGTCGCTGCGCACCACGGGAAGAACGCGGTGGGGGAAGGGAATTCCGGTGCGTTGCGGTGGGTCGGGGCCCCGCGCCACAGGTGCTGGTCCGCGCGCGGGATCCCGAGCGCGTTCGCGTGCGCTTTCTTCGTGTTCAGTGAGGTGTAGGCGGTGTGCAGCCAGTGCGCGGCCGCGTCGATCGTCGGCCGTGCCCATGCCGGGGCGGCGTCCTCGGCGGTCAGCAACTCGCCTGCGGCCGCGAGCTCGGCCCGCAGGTCGGGGTCCGGCGGTTCGCCGTCCGCGTCGGGGACCGGGTCGGCGACGAGCTCGCCGTGGTGGCGGTCCAGCTGCTCGGCCGCCGCGGCCAGCGACACCGCCAGCGGGTCCGGGTGCGGCACGCGCAGCGCCGCTTCGACCGCGGCCCGCAGCGCGGCGGCCGCGTCGGCGACCCGGGTGTGCTCGGCGGCCAGCCGGTCGCGGGAGATCCGGCGGGATCCGGGCACGGTGTCGTGGTCGCCTCGCGGCACGGTCGCGATCGCCTCGGCGGCCAGCTCGTGCAGCCGGGCTGCCATCGCTTCGGCGTTCTCCCAGCGCTCCGCGCGCGGCCAGCGGTCCAGGCCGGCGTCGCCGAGTGCGGCGCCGACCAGCTGCGGCCGCAGCTGCCGGGTGATCTCGACGACCAGGTCCACCGGCCGCAGCCGCGCCGACGCTGGCGGCTCGGTGGCCAGGGTCGGGTCGGCATCGAGCGCGGCCGCGACGTCCCGGCAGGCCTGCGCGGCAGCGGCGAGGATCTCCCGCGCCCGGACCAGGCCGGGGTCCTCGCCGGCGAACCGGCCGCGCTCGTCGTCGCAGGCACCCGCGGCCTGCAGCAGGTCGTCTCGGGCGGGAAGAGCGAGGGAATTCATCGGACGGCGGCTTCCTTCCGGTCCGCACGGGGCTGTGCCATTCCTGTCACCGAATTTCGTTCTGCGCCAAGGGGGTTGTGGTTTGCGTCGGGGTTGCTCAGGCCCTGGTCGCGCGGCGTTGGAACCGGCCGCGCACGCGGCGGCGGACCGGTTCGGGCGCGACGCGCGCTCGGACCGGAGTCGGCTCGGCTGACGTCGCCGTGTTGTCGCGGTGTCGTCGTTCCCGGTTGGCCAATCGCGTGGAGGCGACGAAGGATCGCAAGCTCATGGCGAGCCGGACACCGGCGACGGTCCTCGCCCAGGATCGTGGGGCGTCGGTGACGGTCATCGACGCGAAGATCAGGTCGTCGTCGACGTACATCGCGGGCACCTCGCCCACCCAGTCGCCGGCGGCGTTGCGGTAGATCCGGTACCGGCCGCACGGCCCGGGTTTCGGGCCGTGCTCGTCCAGGTAGGCCGTCACCCGGGCCAGGGTGCCGTCGGAGGCCAAGCGGTCCAATTCCTCGTCGGTAGCGCGGAAAGCGCTGGTCATGTCCTTCTCCTCTGCGGTCGTTCGATGTCGTCAGGTGCGGCACGCGGCGGTGTTCGTGATAGCTCCGGTCATCGCTTGAGCGGAACCGGTCGTGTCCTTCCGCGTTGGTCCGGGCCGAACATGTGTGTCAGTTTCCGTTGCGATGCAAGGAAGAAGCGGTCACGGCGTGCGCGGCGGGGTCGAGCAGGTCTCCGAGGACCAGGTTTGGCTGCTGCCCGGCTTCGCCCGGGGCGGGCAGCCCCGCCGCGTCGAGCGCGTCCCGGACCGGGGTGCACGGCCAGGGCGCGGCGTCGTCGCGATGGCACCAGATCCGGCCGTCGGCACGGACCTCGAACGCGCTGCAGTCGACGCAGACCCCGCCGAACCCGCTGGACCACTCGTGCTCGCGGAACACCCGCTGCAGCTCGGCCATCGCAGCGGGCGGGCACGCGGGCTGCCGCACGTCCGGCGGAGCGGTCCGCAACGGCACCACCGTCGTGGCGATCTCCCGCTGCGCCGCGCGGACCGCGGGCCCGGAGAGGTCTTTGCCGTAGGTGATCCGGCCGCCCTCGACGAGGACCGGGTGCTGCGCGGTCGCGCGCTCGAGGCGGTTGTCGGCCATCCAGTCGGTGACCGCGGCCAGGTCGCCGTCGGACAGCCAGTGCCCGGCGTGCGCCTCCAGCCGCCACGCGATCGTCGCGAGGTCGGCGGGCATTTCTATCAAGAGCTGCGGGAGGTCGAGCGTCGTCGGGCGCATCCGGATCAGTCCTCCAGGGTCAGGCCGAACGCGGCCGCCAGGCCGTCGGCGAGCAGCTTCGGACGGGGCTCGTCGTCGGACAGCCAGTCGCCGAGGACGTCCGCGACGGTCCGGTACTCGACGTCGCCCTCGTCCCACGATCCGGCCAGCTCTCGCCCGGCGCCGTCGGCCCGGTCGGGAGCAACTCCGGCACGGGCCTGCAGCCAGCGGCTGATCGCGGCGGCGTCGTGCCCGGCTGCAGGCATCACTCGTTCCCGCGTGCCGGTGCGCCGATGTTCAGGTCGCCGGCCACGGTGACCGGACCGTGCACGGTGGTGGCCGTGCCGATCGTGCCCGCCACGATGGCGATGTCGCGGGCCTGCACCGCGGCGCCGTCGACGTCCCCCTCGATCGTGTTGCTGGTTCGGTCCGTTCCGGCGTGGTCGTCCTTGGCCATGTCCGACCCCTTTCGAGTCCTGGTTATAACTACCGATAACACAAGTTATCGGTACGTACTGACGCAGCACTCCGCCGAACGGGTTGTAGTTATCAAAATGGTGACGTCAGTATTGCGTCATCACTTTGGTGACGGAAAGGTGAGGCCGGAGCGATGACGTACGAACTTGACCGACTTGGCATCAGGGAGGCGCCGATGACGCACTACGAGAACTACCTCCACGAGCCGGCCGCTCGGCCGCGGACCGTGCGCGATCTCGCCCGCGCCCTGGGCGTGCCCGACAACGTGCCGCTGACTGTTCCCGACGACCGCCTGGTCGTCATCGACGCACTGGACGAGCCCGGCGGAAGCCTCAACGGCGAGCAGGTCGTGATCAGCATCGACACCGCAGCCGAAGCCAACCTCACCGGCCGCGTCGGAGACTGGTCCGCCGTGCTGTACCTCGAGGGCGATTTCCCTGCCGGAACCTATGAGCGAGTCGTTGCGGACGGAGCCCCGTGACAACGTCGGCACCCGGGAGCAAGGGAAAGGAGCGCCGGTGGCGTTGACCGAACCGGAGCCGGACGACGCGGCTCCCTGGACCGAGGCGACCCGGGCCCGGCTGGCGATGTCGGCCGCGGCGATGGAGCTGGCCGACCTCGCGGCCGGATTCGTGCCGATCGGCCCGGACGAGCTGACCACCGCAGGCACACAGCACCGGCCGCACCAGGCGGCGGCGCTGCTCGAGGACGCCGCCCGCGTCCGCGCCGCCGCGGAGCGTTTCCTGGAGTCGGCGGTGGTCTACGAGTCGGTGTCCGGGGCGTCCTGGGGCATGATCGGCGACGCCCTGGGCGTCCAGAAACAGCCCGCGCACCGTAAATACGCCTGGGCGGTTTCCTCCTTCGAGTCCGCCCTCGCCGACCCGGTCGGCGTCGACGAGGACACCGGCGCGGCCTACGAACGGCGGCCCGAGGGCGCCGACCGGCCGGAGGAATGGGCACCCCGGCTGGACGCCTGGTTCCGCGCCCGCCGCTCCTCGACCGACCCGCACCAGCAGGAGCACCCGGTGTCCGGCGGCATGAAGCGGCTGCACCCGCACCTGGAGCTGATGCGCCTGCAGAAGCAGCACATGAGGCTGCTCGACGAGCACCTGGTCCCGCCCGCGGACTTGGTGCTGCCGATCGCCGAACGTCAGCTGCAGCTGTGGCAGCAGATGGCCGACGCCGGCCACGACGTCGGCGAGCAGATCGACCGCCTGCGGCGCCAGATCGCCGAACTGCGCGACGCCCTCCCAGCTCCCTCCGCGCCTGGCGCCGAGGACGGGGCGTGAACGCCGACGGCGGCGACCGGCTCGCGCAGTGGCTGGCCGAGAAGCCGCCCCTGCCGCCCGACGACGACCTCACCGTCCGGCGGCAGGTGAAGCAAGTGCTGGCCGCCTACGAAGACCTGGTGTCCGACCCGGACCGGCTCGCGGCCGTCGACGCCGAACTGGGCGACCTCGTCGAACGCCTCGGACTCGGCGGGCCGTCCGCCGTCCGGCTGGAAAGTGTCGGCTCACTCGACATGTCGAGTGAGCCGACATAGTGTGAGGCCATGACCGACACCGAAACGTACGACCCCGACGCGGCGCGAGCCTCGGCCCTGGAGGCGCTGCGGGCCTGGGCCCGCACCCGCGACCAGCCGGTCCGGGCGCGGCTGGTCGCGCTGGCCTGGCACACCGGCACCCGCAACGTCCAGGAGCTGGCCCGGGCGGCCGACGTCTCCCGCGACACCGTCTACGCCGACCTGCGCTCGCAGGCCATCGACCCGGCCGCCGCGGCCGACCGCCGTGCCGCGGTCGACCGGCCGCGGCACGAGCCGCTGCGCGCCGACACCGTCGCCGAGGTGGCCGAGTTCGCCGCCGCCCGGTTCCTCCCCTCGATGATCGGCGAGCATCAGCAGCCGCTGGCCCGGGCCGCCTGGACGGCGAGGCTCGCACTGGCCCGGATCGCCACGCTGCTCGGCGATTCTCCGAGCGACACGGAGACCGGCGACGGAGACCGGCTCGGGTTGCTGGACGACCTCGCCGCACGCGGCGAGCACCTGACCGAAGTCGCCCACGAGCTCATGGCCGAGGAGTACCCGGCCGAGCGGCTCGTGCAGCACACCGACAACGCGGCGATCACCGACCTCGAGCTGAGCAGGCCGGCGATCGGGTCGGCCACGCTCGCCGTCGACCTGCCCGACGGGCAGACCGTCACTCTCGAACTGAACGTCTCCGAACGTCTGGCGAGCCTGCACAGCGACGTCATCCGGCTGGAGCAGCCCGCCGCGGCCGCGCACCTGGACATCACCCGCGCGCTGGCCGCGATCGCCGCCGCGATCACCCCCTCCCTCCCGGAAGAAGTGCTGGCCTACGACCAGTAATCCGCCGGCCAACTCGACCGCGCCGCACACGACCGGTCCCGCATCCGACCCCGAAAGGCCCCGACATGAGCTTCTCCGACGACGAACGCGCCAGCGCCCTGCCCGCCGACCTCGACAACGCCCTGTCCCGCATGTTCCCGGAAGGGGAAGAGGCCTACGCTTCCGCCGCGGCCGCGGAAGTGGTGTCCCGGGCAGCCCCGCACGTCGGCGACGCCGACGGCCTGGTGGAGGCGCTGTTCCCGTACGACGGTGCGCACGGCGACGAGACCGTGCGCACCGCCGCGGCGGTGATGTCCGGGGTCGGTCGCTACCTCAACAACGCCACTCAGTTTTCGCACGTCGTCGGCTCCGGCGCGACCCTCGGCGTGCTCGTCGGCTCCGCCAAAACCGCGCTGTACCAGTTCCATCAGCTGCTCGACCAGCTCGCGGGCGCCGCGCTGCGACTGGCAGACAACCCAGACCTCTACTCCGACCAGGTCCCCTACGACGCCGACGCCTCCCGCGAAGAGTTCGACAAAGCCCGCCACGACGCCGGCGTCCGCGCCGCGATGGAACTGGCCGATCTTCTGCGCCAGGCGCTCCCTGACCTGGTCAAGTTCGACGCCAGCGGAATCCTGCCCGTCGGCGGGGTCGCCTTCAAGCTCGAGAAACCCCACAGCCTCGCCAACCGGCTCGGCCTCAACGCCCAGCAGGACGACGAGGACCAGTGACCCTGGACGCCGCCGCGCTGCTGGCCGCTCAGGCCAGCACGCACGTCGGCCGCGCACCGGACCGTCGTGCCGCGCGCACGGTGCTGCGCCTCGCCGGGTTCCGGCTTGGCCGGTCGCCGGGGCGGTCGCGTCCGCGCCGGCTGGGCATGCCGTGGGAGGACACCGCCAGCGTCGAGCGCGAAGGCTGGCGCACGCGGGCCGCTTACGTCGACGACACCGACGAGCCGGTGTTCGAGATCGACTACCGCGTCTGCCGACGATGCCGGCTCGCCTGGGTCGAGCAGCCCTACACCGTGCCGGACTTCCGGCGGCACGGCCTGGCCGCCGCGGCGCTGGCCGCGCTGCGCGAGGAGCACCCCCGGGTCGCCTGGCACACCCTCGGCGGCCACGACCGCGACGCCGCGCACTTCTGGAACGCCGCAGGCGAGGGCGTGGACGGCGGTTACCAACGACGCGCGCTGTGCTCGGATGTCGTGGAATGACCCAGTGCCCCGGCAGTCAGTGCCGCGCATTACCCGTTTCGGTCGTATCCCGACGGCGCTCCATGTCCAGCTGTCCACTTAGGACTCAGGGCGGAGAGGTCAGCACAAAATCAGCACAACCGAGTGCGAGCAACGAAGTACGCGGGATACCTCAGAGCACGCATTCCCCCATGTCACGGCACGCAGGACCGGCACGCAAGCGGGTCGGGGAACCCCAGCAGCGAAGGGAACCCTCACGTTCGGAGGGGCCTCCGAGCTGCGCAAACGCTATTCGTTGATCGTCGCAGCACAATCTGAGCACAACAGCGGCTTAACGGAGAAGTGTCAAGGCCTGCGGGGCCGTGCCCCGGAGAACGTCGCCACGATCCGATGCGGGACCCATCGTTTGACGACGCCGACATTCCGGTGAACTTCCCCGCTGCTGTCTTGTCGGTCTCCTTGTTGACGGTGTGCGTCGATATCGTTTCCGCCCGTGACCATGAATGTCAGCCAGAAGTGCGAGTACCGCCAGCCGTTCACCGTCGCTGAGCTGCGCCAGTTCGTCGACCAGGCCAATCGGCAACGCCTTCCCGACGACACCGTGGTGACGTGCACCGGCCGCCTCGACGGTTCGGTCTTCTCCTTGGCCACGCATGCCCGCGGCCTCGATGAAGCCGGCGTCGCGCACGTGACCCCCGAGCCCGGTGAGGTCGACCCCGACGTCCGCACCACCGTTGAGCGGTCCAGCACAGGACCGGTCGTGAGCTACCGGTCGTGGCTGCGGGCCCGCACCGTGAACCAACTCGTTCTCGGTGACGTTCGTGCGCTCCTGGCGGAGATCTACGAAGCCAGGCTGCCCACCGACCGGTACGAGATCGCGGCGCTGTTCGCCGACGGTACGCATCAACAGAAGGTCTACGCCATCTCGGCGCGGCCGCAGCGCACGGACGACTGACCCCATCGCCCTCGCCTGGCCGCACGGTCGCCCGAACCGGCTCCCCGGACGCGAGCCGGGCAGCCGGTTCGGCTGAACACTCGGACGCCGGGTGTGTCGTGGCCGCGCTCGCGTCGTCGTCGCGCCACGATCGGAATCCGGGACCCGGCGACGACGTGCCGGGCACGGCACGAGGGGATTCACCGTGGAAGAGGACCTGGTCGACGGCCTGTGGGCGCTGCCCCTGCCCGAGTGGGACGAACTGAGCACCTGGGGCTGCGACACCGGAACCGGCAGCTTCTTCGCCCAGCTGACCCGCAACGGCAACAGCGACGACGACGGCCCCGACGTGTGGATCACGCCCGGAGCCCGCTTCCCCACGGTGACCAGTCCCGCGCAGCTGCAGGCGCTCGTCGCCGAGTCCACCGGAGCCGCGGCCGCAGACGTGGCCCAGGCGATGAACCACGCCGTCGACCGCCAGGGCGCACCCGCGCGCTACCGGCTCGGAGTCTGAGGAGGAGCCGTGGGACAGCCGATCGGATGGTCGCCCAACGGCGCGCCCTGCTACGCCGGCGGCGCCGCGCCGGCGTTCCTGTGGACGGAGAAACAGCTGCGCGAGCAGGGACTGCGGCCCGCCTCGGGAAAAGCGGACGCGTTCGTCCAGTCCCAGCACGGGCCCGCCGCGCTCTACCTGGTCACCGCCTGCGAACTGGACGACCCGGCCGCGTGGCCGCCTCCCCGCCCCGCCGACGGCGAGCCCTCGGCAGCCACGCCGCCGTGGTGGCCGTGACCGGTGGCGGCGATCCCGCCGCGGTCGAGTCGGAGGCGGTGCGGATTGTCCGCGCCGCCGAAGCCCGCCGGCCGCCGATGATCCCGGAGGTCCGCGACCGCGGCGAGGAAGTCGCGGTGCGGGCCGGCGGCGGCGGCCCGGCGATGGCCATCGCCTTGATCAGGCCGCGCTGCCGGAACTCGGCGAGCCGGGCGCGACGACGTGCCCGGTAGGCGCGCGCGACGCACACGGGCGAGCAGTACCGCCGGCGCGGATTCGCGTCGCCGGGAAGGAACCGCCGGCAGTGCGCGCACCGGCGGCGCTTGAGCCTCGAACCGGCCACTGCGCCAGCTTCCCGCGCTGCGGCTCGGCGGGGAAGGGACGGGGGGTGGCACTCGTGCGGGATGCTCTACGTTCGTCTCGTGCGCGCCACCGGTTGCGCAGCATTTCCGTTTGTCGGCACCGGGGAGGCGTCGTGGACACATCGCGCGAGGACATCCTGCGCATGGCCAAGATTCACGTCGGGAAAGTGCTGAAATTCAGCGACGACCCTGCCCGGATCGCGACCCTGACCCGGGGCATGGCCTCCTACGGCACCCTGGGCGAGGTGATGCTGCACTGCACGGGGGCAGTCCGCTACACCAGCCGCGCCGACAGCCCCGAGCTGCTCCGCCCGCACCTGGACGACGTCCCCGCCGCGCTGCGAGGTGCCGTCCTCGAGCACGGCGCCGCGGCCCTGCACGCCGCCGACCTGTTCCTGACCTCCGCGGAGCCCGACGGCACCCTCGCGATATTCATGGCCGCGGTCGACGAGCTCGGCGACGACCTGTACTGGCTGATCGTGCTGCTGGCACGCGCCGCGCGCCCGGTCATGGACTCCTGCGGCGGCCCCGAGCACCTGCGCCGGGTCGGTGCGCTGGTCGAAACAGTCCACCGGCGCGGCAGGATCGCCGCACCCCAGGTGCTGGCCCCGATCACCTACGCGCTGGCCGCCGTCTCTGCCGGGAACAACGCCGCCGCCGGCGAGTACTTCGCGACAGCGGCAACGGGCAACAAGGTGAACCAGGTGCTGGCGAACGTCGCCGGCATCGCCACCGTGCTGCTTCCCTCGACCGCGCGGGCGACCGCGATCGTCGAGCTCGACCGCGATCGCGTGCCCGACGCCGTGCACACCGCCGACTCCGGCCCCGCCGCCCGCCTGGCCCTCGCCCTGGTCAACCGCAACAGCTACAGCCACGACGCCGACGCCCTCGCCGCGGAGCTGAACGGCGCGATGGCCGAGCTGACCGACGAGGACATGATCGAGGCCACGCTGATCCTCGCCCGCACCCTCGCCGACCAAGTCTTCGCACCCGGCAGCCGCTCACCCCGCTGACGGCCCGGCCCCTCGGCGTTCCGCTGTGGACAGCGGAGGCCAGCCGTCCGGAAAGACCGGAGTGGACAGTCCCGCCCGGAGAAAACCGTGCTCTCGCAGGGATCGTCGCAGTCTCCGTCCGCCGGGGACGCCGCGTTCCCCCCGGCCGCGTTACGTGCGCGGCCGGTTCAACAAACGGCGCTGCAAAGTCTTGTCGAAGAGCATGTGCGCCCGCGCACGCACGAATCCGCGGCAAATGGCCCAGAACTGTCCAGCTGGCGACCACGCCCCGCAGCGTGACGTGGTGGCCCAGGACTCCCGAAGCTGGCCCGAGCCGCAAAGTAGGGGTGGAGTGCCTGGTCAGGCGATACCGGCGGGGACGTTCTGAGAGTTCACTGGTGACGTGCCTGGACCGCGCAACGAGTTCGAGGAGCACCTGGTGGAACTCGCCGATGGTGATCCTGGGTTCCTCGCTGATGTTTCCGAGGCAATCGGCTACGACCTGGAAGAGCCGCGCGTCGCGGTGGCCTGTCCGCGGTGCGGGCGGATGCTGAACGAGGACGAGGAAGACCGGATGACGGGCTCGAACGCGGCCGGGGCCAGGGACGTGTTGATCTGCTTCGACTGCGAGTGCGCGGAGGAGGCCCGGATGCTGCGCGGCCGCAGGCTGCCGCCGCCGTCCGAGTGGCCGGTCCCGCGAGGGCGCTGACCCGGGCGGCGTTACAGGGATTAACTGCTGGTCCGGTCAGTGTTGGCTCTACGGTTACGCCCGTGCGCCGTGAGTGGTCGTCGGAAGATCTGGTCGGGTCGTGGACTCTGGTCGGCGAGGACTGGAAGCTGGTGGGCAACAAGTCGGGCGCGACCCGGCTCGGGTTCGCCGCGCTGCTGAAGTTCTTCGAGATCGAGGCGCGGTTCCCGCGCTCGGCGGCCGAGGTCCCGCCGGCGGCGGTGGCGTATCTGGCCGAACAGGTGAAGGTCGGTCCGGAGAGCTTCGCGGAGTACGCGTTCGCCGGCCGGACGATCGAGTACCACCGGGCGCAGGTGCGGGCCGCGTTCGGGTTCCGGGAGTTCTCCCGGGACGACGAGGACAAGCTGGCGGGGTGGCTGGCGACCGAGGTGTGCCCGGTGGAGCTGAGGGACGAGCAGTTGCGCGAGGCGCTGCTGGTCCGGTGCCGCAGCGAACGCCTGGAGCCGCCGGGCCGGGCGGAACGGATCATCGGCTCGGCGCGGTCGTCGTTCGAGAAGCAGTTCTGCGAGCGGGTCACCGCACGACTGGACGACGGCTGCGTCGCGCGGCTGGAGGCGCTGGTCGCGGACGAGATCGAGCCGGGCTCGCGGGGGCTGCTCTCGGAGCTGAAGGCCGATCCGGGGCAGGTGGGGCTGGAAACGCTGCTGCGGGAGATCGGGAAACTCGCCGCGGTGCGAGCGATCGGCCTGCCGGCGGGGCTGTTCGCGGACACCTCGGAGAAGCTGGTGGAGTCGTGGCGGTCGCGGGCGATGCGGTCGTATCCCTCGGACCTGCGGGAGGCGGCACCGGCGGTGCGGTGGACGCTGCTGGCGGCGTTGTGCTGGCTGCGGGCCTCGGAGATCACCGACGCGTTGGTGGACCTGCTGATCGCGCTGATCCTGAAGGTGAACACGCGGGCGGACAAACGGGTCGAGCGGGAGCTGACCGCGGACCTGCGGCGGGTGCGGGGGAAGGAAGGCATCCTGTTCCGCCTGGCGGAGGCGGCGGTGGCGCATCCGGACGCGAAGGTGCGCACCGCGCTGTATCCGGTGGTGGGCGAGAAGACGCTGCGGGAGCTGGTGCGGGAGGCCCGGGCGAACGAGGTGGTGTTCCAGGCGCGGGTGCGCACGGTGCTGCGCTCGTCGTACTCGAATCACTACCGGCGGATGCTGCCGCCGTTGCTGGCTGCGCTGGATTTCCGGTGCAACAACACCGCCTACCGGCCGGTGATGGCCGCGCTCGAGCTGCTGGACCGCTACGCGAGCGTGGACGGCAAGACCCGCTTCTACGCCGAGGGCACCCCGGTGCCGGTGGAGGGCGTGGTGCCGAAGGCGTGGCGGGAGGCGGTGGTCGACGACCGTGGCCGGATCGAGCGGATCCCCTACGAGCTGTGCGTGCTGGTCGCGCTGCGCGACGCGGTGCGCCGCCGGGAGATCTGGGTGGCGGGCGCGAACCGGTGGCGCAATCCCGAGGACGATCTGCCCGGCGATTTCGAGGCCTCCCGCGAGGTGCATTACGCGGCGCTGCGGCAGCCGACCGACCCGACCGCGTTCATCGCCGGGCTGCAGCAGCGGATGCGCGACGCCCTGACCGGCCTGGACACGGCGCTGGCCGACGGTTCGGCGGGCGGGGTGCGGATCACCCGCCGCCGCGGCGAGCCGTGGATCACGGTGCCGAAGCTGGAGCCGCTGCCCGAACCCGCGCGATTGCAGGCGATCAAGGACGAGGTGGTGCGCCGCTGGGGCACCCTGGACCTGCTCGACGTCCTGAAGGATTCCGATTTCCTGGCCGACTTCACCGCCGAGTTCACCTCGGTCGCCTCGAGGGAGAACCTCGACCGGGACACCCTGCGCCGGCGGCTGCTGCTGTGCTTGTTCGCGCTGGGCACGAACATGGGCATCAAGGCGATCGTGGACACCGGCGAGCACGGCGAGACCGAGGCCGCGCTGCGGCACGTGCGCCGGCACTTCATCACCCGCGACAACCTGCGCCGCGCGATCGCGAAGCTGGTCAACGCCACCTTCGAGGCCCGCGACCCGCACTGGTGGGGCACCGGGACCGCGTGCGCGTCGGATTCGAAGAAGTTCGGGTCGTGGGAGTCGAACCTGATGACCGAGTGGCACAACCGCTACGGCGGGCCGGGCGTGATGATCTACTGGCACGTCGAGCGGCGCAACGTGTGCATCTACTCCCAGCTCAAGAGCTGTTCGTCGTCGGAGGTCGCGGCGATGATCGAGGGGCTGCTGCGGCACTGCACCGACGCGGAGATCGAGGCCAACTACGTCGACACCCACGGCGCCAGCGTCGTCGGGTTCGCCTTCACCGAACTGCTCGGGTTCCGGCTGCTGCCCCGGCTGAAGAACATCGGCTCGATTCGCCTCTATCGGCCCGACGACACCGGCGCCTACGCCTCGCTCGGGCAGGTGCTGACCCGGCCGATCCGGTGGGAGCTGATCGCCCAGCAGTACGACCAGATGGTCAAATACGCCACCGCGCTCCGGCTGGGCACGGCGGAATCGGAGTCGATCCTGCGCCGCTTCACCCGCGGCGGCCCGAAACACCCCACTTACCAGGCCCTGGAAGAACTCGGACGCGCGGTGCGCACGATCTTCGCCTGCGACTACCTCGCCTCCCCGGAGCTGCGCCGGGAGATCCACGGCGGGCTGCAGGTGGTGGAGAACTGGAACTCCGGCAACACCGTCATCTTCTACGGCAAGGACGGCGACCTCACCGGCCCCGACCGCGAGCACGCCGAGGTCTCGATGCTGGCGCTGCACCTGCTGCAGTCCGCGCTCGTGCACATCAACACCCTGCTGCTGCAAGCGGTTCTGGAAGTCCCGCGGTTCCACGACAGCGTCGGCCCCGACGAACGCCGCGCCCTCACCCCGCTGTTCTGGACCCACGTCAACCCCTACGGCCGGTTCCGGCTGAACATGGACACGCGCCTCGACCTCGACGGCACCGCCCCCGCCGCCGCACCGGCCGGGCCGGTCGCGCCGACCGTGGAGTCGGTGCTGTGACAGGGAATCCGGGCAGTCGGGAGCCGGACGGGGAATCGCGGTGGACGCGGGCGCGGCGGGAAATCCGGGTCACTGCGGGGATGCTGGCCGAGATCGTGCGCCGGCCGTCGCCGGAACCGGTGCTGTACCTGCGGTGCGATGCCTGCGGCGGGGTCGCGCCCCGCACCGTCGTGCGACACCACGGGGTCTGGCGGCGGGACGGCACTGGCTACACCACGCCGGACGAGTCCGTGTGCCCGCTGTGCGGGGCCGCCAGTCCCCGCGTGGTCGGCGACCGGCTCGATCCCGAGGACCCGGCGGTGGAGGCGGTCGCCATGACCTGCACCGTCCGGTTCGGCTGCCTGCAGTTCTGGCACCGTTGCCGGACCGACTTCGCCGTCCCCGCGGCCGCGGTGCTGGTGCACTGCCCGGCCTGCGGCGAGGAATATCCCGGGCCCGCCGGCGGGCGCCGCGATCGGCCGCCGCCGTGACAACGGTCGTGTCGGGAAAGCCGTACAGGTGGATCACCCGCTGCCGCGGGGAAAGGGAACGAGATGGCGAAGCCGCCGCTGACCGTGCAGAACGCCGAGATCACCACCGCCAGCGTGGAGATCAAAACCCTGACCGTGTCCGGGAAACAGGTCACCCTCGCGGTGTTCCGGCAGCTGATCGAGAAGCCGCTGGTCCTTGAGGACGGGACCCTGGCCGGGCAGCCGTGGGGCATCGTCAACTACCACCCCGGCACTAGGTGCGCGGGCGCGGAGCACTGGCACGTGGTCTGGCAGGACGGCAGCGAGCTGCGCCGCAGCACGGTGTCGGTCACACCGGATTTCGGCATGTTCCGGTCCGCCGCGGCCGACCGGTTCGTCGCGTCGTGCGTCTACGACGTGCTCAGCACCGGCGCGACTCCGTACTTCCAGGGCGCACCGCCGCTGGCGCGGTGGCCCGGCCTCGAACACGTCAAGATCCCCACCGAGCACGGCTACCCCGTCGTCGCCCAGCTGTCGCGGGATGCGTTCGACGCCATCAACAGCTTCTTCAAACTCGAGCACGAACAGAAGGAGTCCCGCGGGCTTGCCGACAACACGGGGTACGCCCGGCAGCTCAAGCAGGTCCAGGACGAGCATGACGCGGCCATGGCCGCGTTCGCTGGCGAGGTCCGCGCCTTCGGGGCGGGCACCGACGAGCTGTACGCGCGCCATCGCGCGGTCGTGGACAGCGAGCAGCCGCGCCGGGACCGGCACACCGCCGTCCGAGAACAGCTGGGCCGGCTTCCGCAGTTGTTCATCGCGGTGTGACGACAAGATCCGGGAACCTGGAGGGATGAGCGCGGTGAACGAGCGTGACGAGGACTGGGTCTATCACGGCAGCACCCCCGAGGACGGGCCGCGCCGGATCGAGGTGGAGACCCCTGCCAGCGGGCCGACGCAACGGGAATCGGTATCGGTGCTGCGACGGCTGCGGCCGCAGATCACGAGGGGCGAAGGACACACCTTCGGCTGGGGCTACAACGGCAACGGGACCAGCGTCGCCGCCGCGGCGATCCTCACCGACGTCCTGGACCTGCCCGGCGACCTGTGGTGGATGACGATGAGCCGCACCGTCGAGGACGAGCTGCTGGTCCGGCTGCGCGAAGACCTCTGCCGCGAGGTCCTGATCGACGCCGCCGACGACTGGCGGCTCTCCCGGATCGCGCTGCTGCGCTGGATCGCGGGCTGGCACGCCCTCAACCGCCTCGGCCCGTACCCGGACGCGGTCGCCGGAATTCAGGCCGGTTTCCGCCGCTAACCCGCCGGGCGGGCAGGATGGCGATCGCCTCGGGCACCAGTACCGGGGCGGGTGGGTGTCCCCGGCGCCGGCGGGTTCGGCGGTGCCGGGGACCTGTCAGTCGTCGTCCTCGGGCGGGTTGACCAGCAGGTCGCGCAGCCGGTCCAGCTCGGCTGGGTCCACCGTCGCGATCTCCGCGAGCCGCCGGGTTTCTTCCAGCGCTGTGCGGGGCCAGGCGAAGTCGTGGTCCTCGCTGTGGCTGTAGCCCGGCTCGCCGCCGCCGGCGGGCTCGGGCTCCCACTCGTAAATGTCGCCAGCGTCCAGGTCGATCAGGTCCGGGTGCGCCGCCTCCACGCTCATGCCCGCCAGCTTCCCACCCGGTGCCCGCATCGACCTGGTGGCGCTCCAGGCGCGGTGACCTGGTTCGCCCGGAAGGATCTTGCGCGGCAGCGACGCGGTGGCCAGGGTGGGCACGGTCAGCTCCGCGAGGAAAGGCGACCCGTGATCGACATCGTCTACACCCTGCACACCGACGACGGCGGGTCCGGCTCCGCCGAGATCACCGCGCCGCTGGTGCCCCGCGTCGGCGAGATGGTCGACATCGAGGACCGCGCCTACCGGGTCGTGGACGTCCTGTGGCACCACTACCGCAGCGGGAACCACGGCGTGACCGTCACCGCCTGCGAAGACAACTGGCACAAGCACATCGGCGACGTCCTCGACAACTGGCGCCGCGACCGCTGACCGCGTCAGGCGGCACGCGACGACGGCGTCAGCCGGCCCAGGTGATGAACAGGACGGTCACCGTGACCACGTTGTCGCCGATGACGTATTTGGCCTGCCCGGAGTCGCCGAAGTCCGCGTACCAGGCGCCCTCGCTTTTGGCTTCCTCCCCGGCTTTGCGCGGGTTGCTGCTGAGCTGGCCTTCCAGGCGCGCGAGCGCGCGTTTGCCGTCCGGCGGAAGGCTGTCCTTCTGCTGTTCGGCTCGGGTGGTGTAGCGGACCTCGTACCTCACCCGGCCGCCGCCGATCCCTGCGCCGCGTCGTCGGCCGCGTTCAGCCGCTCCGCCTCGGCGGCCGTGTAGGCGCTGGCCTCGTCGTCGAGGTAGTGCACGGCTCGGAACCACCAGTGCCGGACCACCTTCTCGACCCGGTCCAGGTCGAAATCGTCGTCGGCCTCGGCCATCGCCACGTGGAACGCGCGCTCGAACTCTTCCAGCGCCTCGGCGTTCGCCTGTTTCAGCGCCGCCCGCACCGCTTTCGCCGAGCGCTCGAACGTGACCCGTGGCCGGTGCGGGGGCCGGTCCGGCGAATCGTCGACGACCAGACCGGGGATATCGGTGACGGTCATGGTTCCCGATTGTGCCGCAACCCGCTGCTGCGGAGTAAGGCCCTGTCAGCGTGGTCGCCGCTAGTCATGCTTCGCCCTTCGCGTGATCGGCGTGGCGGGCGAAGGCCGCCTCGATCCCGTCGAAGCCGAACCGGTGCAGGAACGAGGTGCCGTCGTCGCAGGCGTGGCAGAGGGTGGCGCAGCCGACGTCGAATCCGCCGGGCTTGCTGAACGCGGAGACGACCGGGCGCAAACCGTCGGTGCCGCCGCACGCCTCGCAGCTCTCGGCGACCGGGCAACGGCTGGAGTCCATCAGCTCCCGAGCCGGTTCCTCGAACGCGAGATCGTCGTCCGGGCCGAAGACCTGCCAACCGGCCGGGTCCAGCCCGGGAGGCGCCAGGCCGACGTGGGTGAGACCGGTGTGCCGGTGACCGCAATCAGAGGAGTGCCGTTTCTCCGAACGGCGCTGCTGCTTCGCCACGCGGGCGGCCTGGCGTTGCCGCTTCGCGGCCCGGCCGGCCGAGGAACTCTTCTTCGCCATCGCGCTGGCGCCCCTTCATGAGGACGTTCGGGAACATCCCGATTCTCAGCCCGAAGGGCCCCGCGCGTGGCGCAGCGCGCCGCGTCCTGCGACGGCGGACCCGCCTGAATCACGCGGTGGTGTCGTCGCCGGCACGAGCGAGCACGTCGAACTCCTCGAGGAGGCGGGCTGCCTCGGCGACCCGGCGACGGGCGGTCTCGGCCAGCTGGCGCAGCACGTCGCGCCCGGCGAGTTCGGCGACGATGCCCTCCGGTGTGCAGGACAGGCTCTCGGCCTCCCAGTTGTGGGTCGCCATCGTCACCGAGGCGAGCGCGCAGGTCGCCTGCAGTTCCCAGCTGTCGCCGTGGCGGTGGTTCGCGCTGACGGTGAACGCGAACGGCCCGGACGCGCAGGAGCCGCCGTAGCCGCCCAGGCCTTTCCGGGACGGTCCCCACGTCCAGCTCGCGGGGGCGGGCACGGGCACCGTGGCTGCTTGGCTCATCGCGGCGTCTCTTTCCTTCCGGACAGGGGCCGTCAGCCTGCCGCACCCCGCGGCCGCGTCGCCACCCCGGCCCGGCGCGCCCCGGCAAACCAGTTTCCGGCGTGTCGCATGCGACGCTTTCACGATGCGGCGCAACCGGAACGGCGAATGGACCCCGATCAACGCCTGACTGCCCATTGAGGACAGACGGGTGTTCATTCGGCTGGTGCGGGAACCGTGTTCTTCTCCGTGGCGGGCAGCCGGAGGTCTTCCCGTCCGGAGAACCACTCGTAGGACCAGCTGTGCTCGGCCACGATCCGGTCGGCCCACGGGAACACCGATCCCGCCAGCCCTTGCACCGCGCCGGTGAACGCGGCGATCGCCGCCTCGACCCGGTGGCCGTGCACGTTGGCCTTCAGCCCCGGCGGGATCCGGATCTCGAACGACAGCTTCAGCACCCGCGGCGTGTCCATCCCGACCTCCGTCAATCTGGCGAGTTTCGCGCAACTCTAGCAGTTTCGCGGAAAATTAGAGATTCGCCGAAACTGACTCGGTCTCGCCGAAATCTGGGTTGTCAGATAATGACGTATTATCTGACAAACTGGGATTCGGCTCCTGCGGGAACGCCCGCGCGGGCCGCACCCCTTTCGCGCGTGTTATCTGACAACGAAGAGGAGGGTCGCCCGATGGCCGCCGGAACGCTCCTGACCGCCGTGGCGGATCCGCCGGCGGACGGCGTGCCGACCGCCGACGCGCTCGCCTCGTTCCTGCGGCACCTGGCCAACAAGCGCGGCCGGTCGGGCCGGATCACCTCGCCCGAAACCGTCCGCTCCTACACCACGGCCCTGCCGACCGCGTTCGCCGGGATCACCGGCCTCGGCGAACTCGACGACGGCGGCCGCGACCGGCTGCACGCCAACATCCGCACAGCCTGGGCAGACAAGGCCCCGGCGACGTTCAACGCCCGCCGCGCCGCCGTCGCCTCCGCACTCGCCTACTTCCACGACCAGGAATGGATCGGCGACCCGGCCGCGCTGCTGGCCGGGCTCGACCGGCAGCACCAGCCCAAGCCCGACGACAACCGCGTCCGCACCCGCGAGCAGATCGACCGGCTGATCACCGACAAACGCCGCTCGCTCGAGGACCGGACGCTGTGGTCAATGCTGTACTCCACCGCGGCCCGCGCCGAGGAAGTGCTGCGGCTGAACGTCGAGGACCTCGACCGCGCCAACCGCCGCGCCCGCACCATCCGCAAGGGCGGCAAGGAAGACGACCTGCTCTACGACATCCGCACCGCCCGGATGCTCGGCCAGCTCCTCGGCCGCCGCCGCACCGGCCCGATCTTCCTGTCCTCCCGCCGCGCACCCGAGGACGGCACCGCCCGCGACGGCGAATTCGACAAACGCAGCCGCCGGCGGCGGATGACCTACCGCACCGCCGAACGCCACCTCGGCGCCGCCACCGAAGGCTGGGACCTGCACGACCTGCGCCACTCCCGCCTCACCCACGCCGGCGAAGACGGCGCCACCGAAGCCGACCTCATGAACCTCTCCGGCCACGAAGACCGCCGCACCCTCCAGCGCTACCTCACACCCTCCAAGGAAGGCACCCACCGCCGCCTCGACGACATCGACGCCCGCCGCGGTGCCTGGACACCGTCGGCCGACGAACTCGCCGCCCGCATGACGACACACCCACCAGCTTCAGCGACCGGGAAAGGCACCGCCTGATGGCCCGATTCCAGCGATTGACCAGGGACGACCTCAATACCCTCACCCGCAACGAACTCCTCTCGCGCCTGGAACGCGAGCAGGAATACTGGGCACGCAAGGAAAAGCGCGGTCTGTCCGCCGCCGATCAGCAGGCGCGGAAAGAGTTCACGGACATGGTGTTCACCGTGCTCAACCCGGACGGCATCGCCAACTCGATGAGGGAAGACACCGCCTGGCTCAAAGGCGAACGCCCGACGTCCTCGTCCTACTGGGACGAAAAACCAGGCCACGGTCGGCCGTAGCCCGACACCGCCTACCAGCCGCGCTGGTCAAGATCGGAGTGCGTCGCCGGCACCCGCTCGAAATCGCCGGGACGCAGCCAGCGGACCGGCACCCGCACCGGCGACACCTCGGGCAGCTCGACCGGTTCGCCGTTGACGTCGCGCAGCAGCCCCTCGACCGAGTACCCGCCCGCCGACAACCCCAGCTGCACCGCCTGTTCGAGGGTCAGATCCACCCTCACCCAGGACCGGGACACCACGCGGATCCCCTCCGCCATCGGCGGCGCGGACTCGGCGTCGAGTTCGGTCACGGTCAGCCGGAACCGCCCGCCGCGCAGTGTTTGCAGCTGCCACCACTC
>NZ_JBVKDT010000025.1:0-61818 GCF_055633655.1 Amycolatopsis sp. NPDC114503
GGAGCCTGGTTCCTCCACAAACGCAACCGCAACATGATCGTCGAAACCACCCGGGACATCCCCCGCCACGACGACTTCTGCTGGCTCACCATCGGACAAATACACCACCTCCTCAACCACGACAACATCATCAACATGAACACCAGAACGGTGCTGTCGTGCGCCCCGTACGAGGCCGACGGATACCCCGTCGGCGGCAGCGAGTTCCGTGCCACGCTGAGAGATTCGCTGTCCGCCGACCGGTTCTCCCGGCACACCACGCCGGAGCTGCTGAGCTGGCTGACCGAGATCAAGGCCAAGCACGAGCTGGACCGGCATTCGGTTCCGCTGTCCTCAGTGGACGGCTGGTACCGCACGGACGACGAGATCGCCCACGAGGACGGCAAATACTTCACGATCATCGCCACCGAAGTCGCCGCCGCCGAGCGCGAGGTCGCGCAGTGGAGCCAGCCGCTGCTGGCGCCGACGGAACAGGGGGTGGCCGGGTTTCTGGTGCGGAAGATCGGCGGGGTGCTGCACCTGCTCACCCAAGCCCGGATCGAAGCCGGCGTGCTGGACGTCGCCGAACTCGCGCCCACGGTGCAGTGCCTGCCCGGAAACTACCGGGACGGAGAACCCCGCCCGCGGTATTTCGACCTCATCCAGAACCCCGGCGGGCGGGCCCGCTACGACTCCGTGCAGTCGGAGGAGGGCGGCCGGTTCTACCACGCGGACAACCGCTACGTGGTGGCCGAGGCTCCGGAGGACTTCCCCCTCGAAACCCCGGACGAGTACCGGTGGATCGCCGTGCACCAGGTCATGGACCTGTTGCGGCACAGCAATTACTTCAACATCCAGGCGCGCAGCCTCATCGCCGGGCTGCATGCCGCGGCGTGAGCGCGCCCCGCGGCGCTCGACCCGCCTTCGAACGGCGACGGCAAGGGTGGCCGGACGGACGACACGACTGGGAGGCGCTGCATGCGCGTGCTGTTCACCACCTCGAATTGGGGTGGGCACTACTTCTGCATGATTCCGCTGGGCTGGGCGTTGCAGGCGGCGGGGCACGAGGTGCGCGTCGCCTGCCCGTCCGCCCAGGCGACCGCGATCAGCCGGGCCGGGCTGGTGCCGGTGCCGATCCTGCACGGCCCGGACATGACGTATTGGGCCCGGCTGACCGCGTACCAGGCGGCGGCCGAGACCGGCGTTCTGCCGCCGCACCCGATCACCGGGCGGCGAGTACGGCGCCTCGACGAGTTCGACGCCGCCGCGGCGAGCGCGCGATTCTGGCAGGAGCTGCCCGAATTGCTCCAGCAGAGCTATGACGGCGCGGTCGCGTTCGGCCGCGCCTGGAAGCCGGACGTGGTGCTCTACGACCTGATGGCGCCGGAGGGCGCGCTCGTCGCCCGGCTCGCCGAGGTGCCCGCTGTCTACCATTCGCTGGGCCTGTTCGGGGCGATGGAGACCGAGCCGGGGATGGAGATGGGCCTGGAGGACCCGACGGGGTCGTTCGCCCGGCACGGAGCCGAACCCTGGGACCGTTCGCAGGTGACGCACGTGATCGACCCGTCCCCCGACGAGGCGGTCCCGCCGCACGGCGCCGCGACCCGGATCCCGGTCCGGTACGTGCCTTACAACGGGCCGGGCGAGCTGCCGGACTGGCTGCGGACACCGCCGGACCGGCCGCGGGTGTGCGTGATGTGGGGATACTCGGTGTCGGCGATGCACGGGCTGGAAGTGCCCGCGCTGCGGCACGCGGTCGACGCGGCCGCGGCCACCGGCGCGGAGGTCGTGCTCACCGCCAGCGAAGAGCAGGTGGAGGCACTCGGTGAGCTGCCGCCGCACGTACGGGTCCTGCGGGACTTCCCGTTGCACCTGCTGCTGGAAACCTGCAATGCCGTTGTCCACCACGGCGGAGCCAGCGCGCTGATGACTGCTGCCGCCGCCGGCGTGCCGCAGCTCGCGCTGAGCCCGAGCGACATCTATCAGCGGTACGGCAGGCGAATCGCGCAAACCGGGGCGGTGTACTGCCTGCCTGGGCTCGAAGCCACCAAGCAGCAGGTCGTCGAGGCGACCCAAGCCGTGCTGTACGACGACGGATACCGGCAGGCCGCTCAGCGGGTCATGGCCGAGCAGCAGGCTCGGCCGACCCCCGCGGACCTGGTCGGCACGCTGGCCGGCCTGGCTTCGCCCACACTCGAGAGGACGGTCGCCTGATGCGCGTGCTGTTCACGGTTTCCGGATGGCAGGGCCACTATTTCTGCATGGTGCCGCTGGCGTGGGCGTTGCAGGCCGCCGGGCACGAGGTGCGGGTGGCCTGCCAGCCCTCGCAGACCGCGGCGATCAGCCGCGCCGGGCTCACGCCGGTGCCGGCGTTGGACGGTCCGGACGTGATGACCATCGGCCGGATGACCCTGTTCATCGACGCCCTGTTCGGCAAGCGGGAGACCGCGCCGCTGCACCCGTTCACCGGCGAGCCGATCCCCGACCCGCACGCCGTCGACATGGAGTCCGAGGCGCCCTACTTCTGGCAGGACGCCGCGGCCGCCGTCCGGCGCAGCTGCGACGGGGCGGTCGACTTCGCCCGGCTGTGGCGGCCCGATCTCGTGGTGCACGACGTGATGTCGGCGGAGGGGGCGCTCGCCGCTGCCGTGCAAGGAGTTCCGTCCGTCTACTTCGGACCCGGCTTGTTCGGCGCGGTGGAATCCGCTCCCGGGCTCGACCTGCGTCCCGGCGACCCGGTAGCGGCCTTCGACGACTACGGCGTCGGTCCGTGGAGCCGCGCCGACATCACGCACATGATCGATCCGTCGCCTGCCTCGGTGATCCCGCCGCTCGGCTCCGCGACGCGCCTCCCCGTGCGCTACGTGCCTTACAACGGACCGGGCGAGTTGCCAGTATGGGCCGCGGTGCCACCGGAACGCCGACGGATCTGCTTGCTGTGGGGCAATTCGGCGACCGGGTTGTGGGGCACCGAGGTGCCCGCTCTGCGGTACGCGATCGAGGCCGCGGCCGCGCAGGGCGCCGAGGTGCTGCTGATGGCGGGCGCTACGCAGGTGGACGCACTGGGCACGTTGCCCGACGGTGTGCGGCCGCTCCGCAACTTTCCCTTGCACCTGCTGCTGGACAGCTGCGACGCGATCATCCACCACGGCAGCGACAACACCTACCTGAACGCCGCGGCGAAGGGCATCCCGCAGCTCGGCCTCGGGCTGAGCGACGACCAGCTCACCTACGGGGAGCGGATGACCGGCACCGGCGCCGCACTCGCGCTTCCCGGGTTCGCGGCCAGCCGCGAGGAGATCGGCGATGCACTGCACCAGGTGCTGACGGACCCGTCTTTCCGCGCCGCGGCAGGCAGGCTGCAGGCGGAGATCGAGCAGAACCCGACACCCGCGGACCTGGTCGGACCACTGGCGGAACTCGCCGAAACCCGCCAGGCGCAGCTCAGCGAGGGGGTCTGATGCGCGTGCTGTTCACCGCGTCGGCATGGCGCGGTCACTACTACTGCATGGTGCCGCTGGCGTGGGCGTTGCAGTCCGCCGGGCACGAGGTGCGGATGGCCTGCACCCCCGGCCACGCCGAGCCGGTGGCCGGGGCCGGCCTGGTGCCCGTCCCGGTGCTGGACTGCCTCGACATGCCGACGCTGATGAGGATGACCAACTACCTGGAAGTCGTGCAGGGCGCCCGGAAAACGCCCGAACTGCCGCTGCATCCCTACACCGGCAAACCGGTCTCCTCCCTCGACGAGTTCGACGTCGAGGCGGAGGCGCCCAAGCTCTGGCAGCAATCGGACGAGACGATCGCGCGCAGCTACGACGGCGCCGTGCGGTTCGCGCGGACCTGGCGGCCCGATCTCGTGCTGCACGACCTGATGACCCCCGAGGGCGCGCTCGCCGCGGAAATCCTCGGCGTGCCGTCGGTGTACCACCCGCCCGGCCTGTTCGGCACCGCGGAGACCGAGCCCGGGGTAGACCTCGGAGACGGCGACCCGTCGGGGTCCTTTCCGCGGTATGGGCGGGAACCGTGGCACAACAACAGAATCACTCACGTTGTCGACCCCTCGCCGGATACCGCCGTCCCGCCGATGGGTTCGGCACACCGGTTTTCCCTGCGGTACCTGCCGTACAACGGCCCGACGATCGTGCCCGGCTGGGTGCGTGAGCCATCGCGGCGACCGCGCGTGGTCGTGCTGTGGGGCAGTTCCTCCGCGGCCGAAGCGGCCGAGGTGCCCGCATTGCAGGCCGCCGTCGAGGCAGCGCTGGCGGACGGCGCCGAGGTGCTGTTCACCACCGCCGGCCCCGAGGGCACGTCGGTTCTCGGCGCGCTCGCGGAACGGGTGCGGGTGCTGCAGAACTTCCCGCTGCATCTGCTGCTCGAAGGCAGCCGGGCGATCATCCACCACGGGAGCGTGAACTGTCTGCTCACCGCGGCGGCGCTCGGTGTTCCGCAGCTCGCGCTGGCGCTCAACGCCGAGCAGACCACCGTCAGCGGCCGGATCGCGGCGACCGGGGCGGCGATCTGCCTGCCTGGCCTCCAGGCGGCGCCGGAGCAGGCAGCCGCGGCCGCGATCGCCGTGCTGACCGATCCCGGCTACCTCGACGCCGCGCGGCGGCTGCGCGCGGTGATCGCCGCCCAGCCGAGCCCGGCGGACCTGGTGCCGGAGCTGGAAGCGTTGGCGCTCAAGGGAAGTCCGCTCGTATAACCGATTCGAGCCCAGCACCACTATCCGTCGAACCGAGCCGATCAGGATACCGAGACACGCCCGTCACCGGCGGGCGGAACGCCCCACGCGGAAAGGACACCCGTCACCATGACCACAGGCGAGTTCACCGATCCGAGGATCGTGCCGCACGAGTCCGACCAGGAGCGCGAGGTCCGCGAGCGGCTGACCAAGCTCCTCGTCGAGACGCCGATACCGCCGCAGTACCTGATCGACAACCTGGCCGTGTACATGCGCCGGCACCAGCTGTCGGACCTGCTGTCGATGGACGCGCTGTACCGGATGCTGCCGGAGGTGCCCGGCGTCGTCATGGAGTTCGGCGTGCTGCACGGCCGCCACCTGGCCGCGCTCACCGCGCTGCGCAGCATCTACGAGCCCTACAACTCGCTGCGCCGGATCATCGGCTTCGACACGTTCACCGGTTTTCCGGAGATCTCCGACGTCGACAAGGTCAGCACCAGCGCCGTCGCCGGCCGGTTCGCCATGCCGGTGGACGAGGTGGACCACCTGCGCGACGTGCTCGCCGCGCACGAGGCGAGCGAACCGTTCGGCCACACCCAGCGCACGTTCGTGGTCAAGGGCGACGTCCGGGAGACCGTGCCGAAGTACCTCGAGGACAACCCCGAGACGATCATCGCGCTGGCGTACTTCGACATGGACCTCTACCAGCCGACGAAGGACATGCTGGAGGCCATCCGGCCGCACCTGACCAAGGGCAGCATCCTGGCCTTCGACGAGCTGGCCCATCCCAAGTGGCCGGGCGAGACCACCGCGCTGCGCGAGGTTCTCGGGCTGGACCACGCCCACCTTCGCCAGGTGCCGGGTCGCGAGCCGCCGGTCATCTACTTCAAGTGGGGCGAGTGACGGTGACCTCAGTCGTGCCCGCCGCCGCGAGCCGGGAGCTCGCCGTGGAGGGCGCCTTCGAATTCACCCTCCCGGTATTCCCGGACCAGCGCGGCATGTTCGTCCAGACCTTTTCCGAGCAGGCCTTCAAAGCCGTTACCGGGCACCGGTTCCCGCTGGTGCAGTCGGCACACAGCGTGTCGGCGCGCGGGGTGCTGCGCGGGATCCACTTCACCAGGACCCCGCCGGGCATGGCGAAGTACGTCTACTGCGCCAAGGGCCGCGCGCTGGATCTCGTCGTGGACCTCCGGGTGGGGTCGCCGACGTTCGGCAAGTGGGATTCCGTGGTGCTCGACCAGGTGGGCTACCGGTCCACCTACGTCCCGGTCGGGGTCGGCCACGCGTACCTCGCGCTCGAGGACGACACGATGATGGTCTACAGCATGTCGGAGGGGTACGTGCCGGAGCACGAGCTGGCGGTGTCCGCGGTGGACCCGGCGATCGGGCTGCCGGTCCACGTCGGCACGGAGCTGATCTTGTCCCCGCGGGATTCCGTCGCTCCCACCCTCGCCGAGGCGAAGGCCGCCGGGATGCTGCCCGACTACCGGACGAGCCTGGAGCTCGAGGCCGCCCTGTGACCGCGCGTCGCGTCCCGGAGGGCGGGGACGCGGCCCGCGGGCACCAAGCGCAGGGGGAGCGATGACGCGGTGGGTCGTGCACGGCGAGCGGTCGATTTACGCCAGCGAGTGGGTGGAGCTGCTGCTGGCCGACATCGAGCTGCCCGACGGCAGGCGATACGACCACCATCTGGTGAAAGTCGCGCCCGGCGCGGCCGTCGCGATGGTCGACGCCGGGCGGGTGCTCATGCTGTGGCGGCACCGGTTCACCACGGACACCTGGAGCTGGGAACTGCCCGGCGGCGCCGTCGATCCCGGCGAGACTCCGGCGGCCGCGGCGGCGCGGGAGGCCGAGGAGGAGACCGGCTGGCGTCCCGCCGGACTGACCCCGCTGGCCTACCTCCAGCCGATCGCCGGGATCGCGAACGCCGAGCAGCACGTCTTCCTGTCGGCCACGGCGACCCGCGTCGGCGCGCCCACCGACCCGTGCGAGGCGGCGCGGGTCGGCTGGGTCCCGCTCGCCGACGTGCCGAACCTGATCGCACGGCGGGAGATCGTCGCGGCGGCGTCGCTGGTGGCCTTGTTGCGGCTGATCACCGAGCCCTGACAAGCCCTTCGGGGTAGGACTCCCAGGCCGAGGCCAGTGTCTGCGCCAGCGTGCGCCGCGGCCGCCAGCCCAGCAGTGCCAGCGCCGAGGAGTTGTCCAGGCAGCTCTCCCCGGCGTCCTCTGCGGCGGCGTCGCGCACGACGATCTCGGCGGGGGCACCGCTGATCTCGACGAGCAACTCGAGCAGCTCCCGGACCAGCACCACCCGCCCGCCCCCGACGTCGATCACCCCGGACACCCGGCGGCTCGCGGCGGCGGTCACGGCATCGGCGACGTCGCGGACGTCAAGGAAATCACGGCGTGCGCGCGAAGACTCCACGCGCAGGACGGCACTCCGCCCGGATGCCTTGGCCTCCTTGAGCATCGGCACGACCGTCCCCAGCAGACCGCTCACCGTCGGATGCGGACTGAGCACACTGGACAGCCGCAACACCACACCGTCGACCTCGCCGCGTTCGGTCGCCGCGCCCACCAGTTTCGTCGCCTGCCGCTTGGACTCGCAGTACACGGAGAGCGACGCGCCGGGCGGGAACGTCTTGTATTCGTGCGCGGAACCGAGATGCACAAGCCGCGGCCGGTGCCGCAGCTCGGCCGTGGCGGCGAGCAGGTTTTCCACCAGCGTCACGTTCAGCCGGTACCGCTCCTCGTCGGACACCCAGACACCGCCCGCGGCGTTGACGATCACTTCGCATCCCTCGTCGGACAGCACGTCGGCGAGCGCGCGCGGCGGAGTGTTCACCAGGTCGATGGGCTTTCCCGTCGTGCCGTGCGGGGCTCGCGCCGGATCGCGCACGAGAACGAGCACGCGATGCCCGAGGGCGAGGAACGCCGCACAGATCTGCCTGCCGATGTAGCCGGTCCCACCGAGGACCACCGTGGTCGTCACGCCGCCGAGCATGCCGACCCGGACTCCAGGAACGGTCGACGCGGGTTCGACGCACGCCTCCCCGCGCGCGTAATGGTGCGAGGAGCGAATGAATTCACCCGTGGTGCGCGACGACATTGCCCGCTCGGATTTGAAATGCGTGCGGAAGCATTTATTCCGGTACTGTTTGATCATGCGGTCGCGCTGGTGAACAGCTTTCACTGGTGCCCCTTTTGGCAGTTTCAGGCATAGTGCGATGTTTGCCCGATTAGGGGGAGGCGGCCAGCCGAGTCGGGGGCACTCGGCTGAATAGATGCACGCCACGGCCCTGCTGGGGATAATGTGACCTTGGGCACGGCTCGTGCCGGAATATGCGCTGCCCCTCATTAGGGGTGGGCCCCCCTAATGGTCGACTTATTGCCGGTCCGAAGGGATGCTGTTAGATTCTGAATGGGAGCGGAATCAGCATAAATCCTGGGGGATTACTGATGGTATTGCGCATTGTGACGATGGAGCCCGATCCACTGGAGAGAATGCGGCTGCAATCAGTTGTCCAGTCGGTCGCCGGCGTGCGGATCGTGGGGGACGCGGACGAGAACCCGAGACGCCTGAACCTGGTGCGGCGGCGCCAGTGCGACCTGCTCATCGCCCGGATGAACGACGACGGCAGGCGAGCGGCCCGGATCGGCAGCCACTTCGCGGGCGGTCAGACGGTGCTCATTCTCATCGCCGGGCCCGGCCGGCCGGGCTCCGCCGGGGCCGACCCGCTGGGAAAACTGGCCGCGTTCACGCTGGCGGACTCCTCGCTCGACCTGTTGCCGTCGCTGGTCCAGGTGATCGACGCGATGCGCAAACAGCGGCTGAGGTACAACGTCTCCCCGCCCACGGTCAGCGTGACGGTGGGATTGCCGGGGGTGCTGTCCCAGCGCGAGGTGGAGGTGATCACGTTGGTGTCCAACGGGATGAGCAATCTCCAGATCGCCCACCGGCTGTCCATTACGGAGGGCACGGTCAAACGGCACCTGCACAACATCTACGTGAAGGTCGGGGCCAGTTCGCGGATCGACGCGGTCAATCGGCTGACCAAGGGCGAGGCTCAGCAGGCCGGGTGATCCGGCACGGACACGGCACACCGGCGCCTCACCGGTGTGCCGCCGGCTCCCGGTCCACCATCGCCAGCAACGGCGCGGGGTAGCGCTCGCCCACCGCGCACCCCCTCGGGAAGAGTTCGGCAAGCGCCCGCCATTCGGCCTCGCTCAAGCGCGCGCCGGCGGCCGTGACGTTGTCGGCCACGTGCTGTCCGGACCGCATTCCGGGAAGCGGGACGACCGGATGCGGACCGGACCGCAGCCAGCTCAAGGCCAGCGCCGCCGCAGTCGTTCCGCGTTCGCGCGCGACGGCGACAAGCGCCTCGGCCCGTCGGCGGTTCTTCGCCAGGGCGTCCGGGGCGTGCCTCGGGTCGCGGTGCCGCCAGTCTCCCGGCGGCAAGTCCGCGAGAACCGTCTGGGCGCCGGTCAGCAGGCCGAGGGCAAGGGGCCGGTAGGCGATCAGCGGGATCCCGTGCGCCGCGCACGTGGGCAGCACGTCCTCTTCGACATGGCGCTCGAACAGCGAGTACTCGGTCTGCACCGCGGCGATCGGATGCACGGCGAGCGCGCGGCGCAACGTGCCCGGTGCCACCTCGGAAAGCCCGATCCGCGCCACCCTGCCCTCGCGTACCAGCTCGGCCATGGCTCCGACGGATTCCTCGACCGGCACCGCCGGGTCGACCCGCGCGAGGTGGTACAGGCCGATCCGCTCGACACCGAGCCTGGCCAGCGAACCCGCACACGCCGCGCGGATGTGTTCCGGTGTGCCGTTGAGCCCCTTGCCGTGCACGATCCCGGTCTTCGTCGACACGACGATCTTCTCCCGCGCAGACCGGGAAAGCGCTTCGCCGAGGGCTTGCTCGGCCGCACCCTGGCCGTAGTAGTCAGCGGTGTCGAACAGGGTTATCCCGGCATCGATCGCGGTCTCGACGACCGCCCGCGGTGCTTCCACAGTGGACAGACTCATGCCGCCGAAGCCGATGCCGACGCCAGCCCAGTCGCTCATGCGGCGAGCGTGGCAGGCGGCCCTAAAGATCGGCTCGAGCCTGCTCGAAGGATCCTCCAATCCCGCCCGAGCCCTACCGCACAGCATCGCAAAGCGACTTCGCGCAAGCCGACGGCCGGTGAAGCCGTCCCGTCTACAACAAGGAGGTCAGGTGTCCACCGAGAACCTCAGGACCGCGATCGTCACCGGTGCCACGAGCGGCATCGGGCGAGCCGTGGCGGACAAGCTAGGGCAGGCGGGTCTTCGGGTGTTCGTCTGCGCCCGCTCGGCCGAGGACGTCGCCGTCACTGTCAAGAAGCTGTGCGACGCAGGGGTTGACGCAGACGGAACGTCGTGCGATGTCAGGTCCAGTTCGGACGTCTCGGCGATGGTCGAAGCCGCGGCTACCCGGTTCGGCCCGATCGACGTGCTGGTCAACAACGCCGGGCGCAGCGGCGGCGGGCCCACCGCGGGACTCAGCGACGAACTCTGGCAAGACGTCATCGACACCAACCTGACCAGTGTCTTCACCGTGACC
Source organism: Amycolatopsis sp. NPDC114503 (assembly GCF_055633655.1). Lineage (NCBI taxonomy): Bacteria > Bacillati > Actinomycetota > Actinomycetes > Pseudonocardiales > Pseudonocardiaceae > Amycolatopsis > Amycolatopsis sp. NPDC114503. The sequence goes on from NZ_JBVKDT010000025.1 coordinate 10,243, forward strand.
AGGGCCGCGCTGAACGCCGGCGGGATGCTCGGCAGGGCCGGCGCGCGGATCGTCAACATCGCCTCGACCGGGGGCAAACAGGGCGTCCCGCTCGGCGCGCCGTACTCCGCTTCCAAGGCCGGGGTCATCGGCTTCACGAAGGCGCTGGGCAAGGAACTGGCTCCCCAGGGGATCACGGTCAACGCCGTCTGCCCCGGATACGTGGAAACGCCGATGGCGCAACGGGTCCGGCAGGGCTACGCCGAGGTGTGGTCCACCGGCGAAGACGAGGTGCTGAAGGCATTCAACGCCAAGATCCCGCTCGGCCGGTACTCCACCCCGGAGGAGGTCGCCGGGCTGGTGCACTACCTGACCGAGCCGGCCGCGGCGTCGATCACCGCGCAGGCGCTCAATGTGTGCGGCGGACTCGGAAACTACTGAGCACCCTCCCGAAAGGACGGCTGTGACCGCGCAATCCCATTCCACTTCCCACCGCGTCGAGATCGCCGCGGCCCCGGAAACCGTGTTCGGCATCATCGCCGACGTCACGCGGTGGCCGCACATCTTCGGCCCCACCGTGCACGCCGAAGTCGTCGAGCGCACCGAGTCGGACGCCACCGGGGTGTGCGCCGAGACGATCGAATTGTGGGCCACCGCGAACGGTTCGGTGAAGCACTGGACGTCCCGGCGGACGCTGGACCCGGCGAACCACCGGGTTTCGTTCGCTCAGCAGGTTTCCCAGCACCCCGTCGCCGCGATGAGCGGTACGTGGCAAGTCTCGGCGCGGCCGGGGGGCTCTCAGGCGGTGTTGACCCACGAGTTCGAGGCCGTCGGCGACGAGCCCGAAAACGTCGCTTGGATCACCAGCGCGATCGACCGCAACAGCGAGGCGGAGCTTTCCGCTCTCAAGGCCGCCGCGGAGACGGCGTCCGCGCGCGCAGAGCTGGTTTTCTCTTTCACCGACACGGTTTCCGTCGATGCTCCGCGCGCGGCGGTCTACGAATTCCTCTACCAAGCGGCGCTGTGGCCGGAGCGCGTTCCGCACGTCGCCCGGCTGGACCTGACCGAGGAGGTGCCGAACCTGCAGGTCATGGAGATGGACACCTCCGCGCCCGCAGGGGACGTGCACACGACGAAGTCGATCCGGGTGTGTTTCCCGGAGTCCCGCATCGTGTACAAGCAGACCAAGGTGCCCGCGTTGATGACCGCGCACACCGGGTACTGGGAGCTGACCGAACGCGAGGACGGCGGGGTCGATGCCACCTCGCAGCACCTGGTCGTGCTCAACCCGGACACGATCACGAGCGTGCTCGGCGCGGACGCGACGGTGCGGACGGCGACCGAGTTCGTGCGGGGTGCGCTTGGCAAGAACAGCACGACGACCTTGCGCTACGCCAAGGAATTCGCGGAGGCGATGGCTGCGGCGCACTGACCCGAAGAAGCACCGACCCGAAATGGGGGAGGGCCTGGCGTGTGAGACACGCCAGGCCCTCCCTTTCGTCTTCCCGGCCGCGCATCTGAGCCAGCGCGAGAGCTCAGGTCAGCCGACAATCGCGACCGCGCGGGTCCACCCCGCACCGCCGCCGGCGATCTTCACGGGGAAACAGCTGACCGTGAACGGGGTGTCGGCGGGCAGCGCGTCGAGGTTGGTCAGCCGCTCGATCTGGCAGTACTCCACCTCCCTGCCGAGGAAGTGCACGGGCCACAGCACGGAGGTGTCACCGGACGACTGGTACCGCGAGATCATGTCGGTGAACGGCGCGTCGAGGCTGAACGCGTCGGTGCCGATCACCCGCACGCCCGCGTCGAGCAGCATCCGCGTCGCCGGACCGCTCAGCCCGGTGAAGTCGGTGAAGTACTTCGGGGTGCCGACCAGTTCGGCGGCGCCGGTGTTGAGCAGCACGATGTCCAGCGGTCGCGGTTCGTACCCGGCTGCCGCCATCGCCGCCCGCAGATCGTCCTCGCCCACGGCCCCGGGCGGTGCCGCGGTCAGGTCCAGCACGACGCCGGGACGGTGGAACCAGTCGAGCGGGAGTTGGTCGATGGTGCTCGGCGGGCCGTCCGGGCCTCGGCTCCCGTAGTGCGCCGGTGCATCCACGTGTGTGCCGGTGTGGCTGGTCAGCGTCAGGGTGTCGATGGACAGAAGCTCGCCGTCGGGCAGCACGGCCGGATCGAACTCGATCCCGAAGTGCTCCCGCATCTCCTCGGCCATGTGCACCGCGCCGTCGGCGGGGCTGAGAACGGTGTGCCGCAACGGTTCCGGTTCCCAGCCCTGGGCATCGATCGGCGTCGAAAGATCGATGAAGCGCATGTGATCACCATTTCCGGTCTCCGGGCGAATTGCCGGAAAACTAGCCGGACCGGCTCGACAACGTTTCGAAGAGTCTTGGAAGGCCGGCGTCGGCCAGGCCTCCACCACGGCTCCAGGGACGCGGAGCACCGTGAACGGCAGTCTGTGCTCGAGACAAAGAAGGGACCACCATGGACTTCACTCTGTCCGAACTCGTCGAGATCATGCGCGTGAGCGCGGGCGAGGACGAGTCGGCGGGCCTGGACGGCGACATCGTCGACCGGGAGTTCGCCGACCTCGGTTACGACTCGATCGCACTGCTGGAGATCTCCTCGCGGGTGGAACGCCAGCTCGACGTCGTACTGGCCGAGGACGTGGTCACCGAGGCGACGACGCCGCGCGCGTTCCTCGCCGCGGTGGAGATGGCTCTCCAGGCTCCGGTCGGCTGACGCCATGCCGCTGCACTACCTGGTCTCGCCCGCCGGGACGCCGAACTTCGGCGACGAGCTGATCGCCGCGACCTGGCTGCGCCACCTCGCCGAGACAGCCCCGGACGCCGAGGTCGTGCTCGACTGCGCGGGCCCGGCCAAGCTGGCGATCCGGCCGGAGGAGCTGCACCCGAACGTCCGGGTCGTCGACACCCTGTGGCAGGTCTGCCTGCGCAACTGGCACGAGGGCGCCGAGGGCGCGGTCAAGATGGCCCGGTGGGCAGTGGCCAACCCCGCGCAGACCATGGACCTCGCCGAGGGGATCGAGCTGCTGCGCCGGGCCGACACGGTGCATCTGGTCGGAGGCGGCTTCGTCAACGACCTTTGGCCGCCGTTCCACGGCCTGCTCGCGGGCATGGCCACCGCGGCCGAGCACTCCGGCGCCACGATCGCCATGACCGGTCAGGGACTCTGCCCGCCGCTGGGCGGCTCGCCGACGCTGATTCGCGACCTCATCGCTCCCTTCGGCGTGGTCGACGTCCGCGACGAGCCGTCCGCCGAACTGCTCGCCGGCTTCGACGTCAGCAAGAGCGGCGACGACGCGTTCCTCCGCGCCGGCGCCGATCTCCGCCCGGCGGACGAATCCGGCCCCGAGGTGGTCGTCTCGGTTCAGGCCGAACACAGTTCGGTGGAGACCGAGAAGCTGCTCGATTTCCTGCGCCGGACGATCGACGCTTGGCAGGTGACCGACGTCGGCCTGCTGGAGTGCAGTCCGGAGGGGGACCGCGAGATTCTCGGCTTGGCAGCCGAAGCCTTGCCCGTGACGCGGCGCTACGCACTCGGAGACGTGCTGAACAAGGGGTTTCCGGCCCGGCCCGGCCAGACGTGGCTGTCCACCAGGTTCCATCCTCACCTGATGGCGGCCGCTGCCGGTGCGGGCGGTATCGCGGTGGACGTGCGCGACGACGCGTACTACACCACGAAGCACCGCTCGCTGATCGAACTCGGCTCCGGGTGGGAACTCGCGGTGCCCGGCACGATCCCGGCACGCCCGCGGCAGGGCGGTTACCCCGCGGAGTGCGTCGAGAAAATCCGCGCAGGCAAACTGGACGTCGCTCGGCGAATCTATCCGGGCTGACAAGCGAAAGGCAGGCACCGGCTTCGGTGCCTGCCTTTTCACTTGCCCTTCATCAGGCGAACACTGTCCGGTCCACCTGGATCGAGCGGTTCCCGAAGGCCACGTAGTCGAGCATCTTGCGGTACACCGGCGTGTGCTTGACCACCCAGGCCAGTTTCGGCCGGATCCTGGTCGCCGCGAACCCGGTCGACAGCATCGCCTTCCACTGCATCGCTTGCAAACGCTGCACTTTCGCCACGTCCGCCGTGCGCACGCGCTCGAACGCCGACAGCCGTCGCGCGGTGAGGTCGTTCTCCCGCAACGCACCCAGCAGGATCGGATGGGCCAGCACGGCGTCCTGGATGCCGAGGTTGATGCCCTGTGCTCCGATCGGGCTGTGCGTATGCGCCGCGTCGCCGATCAACACCAGGCCGTCATCCGCCCACCGGCTGGCCCGGCCGGCGAAGACGTCGAGCAGGCTGAGTTCTTTGAACGACCCGATCTGCTCGGTGATGAGATCCGCGTACGGCGGCAGCGCCCGGATCAGCTCCGCCTTGATGTGACCGATCCCGCGCGCGGCCAGCTCGCGGTAGCCGCCGTGCGGCAACGTCCATCCGACTTGGAGCCGGTCCGGCCACGACCGGTACACCAGCGCCGGGTTGGCACCCGATCGGAAGACCCGCACGGAGGCGGCTTCCTCGGCGACCCCGGACAGCTTGAACCACAACACATCCGCGTCGAAGGAGTCCCGCCTGCCCGCGTCGATGCCGGCCAGCCGGCGCACCTTCGAGAATTGGCCGTCCGCGCCGACCACGATCCGCGCCCGCACGGTGTGCCTGCCGGCAGTGACCCCGGCGACCGCACCGCCGACGGTGACCAGACTGTCCACACGCGACTCGTCGTAGTAGGCAAACCCTTCGTGTTCACGGCAAAGCCGCAGCAGCTCGTCGAGCACGTGCACCTGCGGGACGCTGAGCAGATGGTTGTACGGGCTCGGCAGAACGCGATAGTCGATGTCCAGCAAGGTCCGGCCCGCCTCCACCACCTGGAACGCCGAGTGCTCGTGACACCCGCGTGCCCGGGCTCCGGCCAGCACCCCCAGCTCGTCCAAGATCGAGAGCGCGCCCGGCTGCAGGAGTTCGCCGCGGAAAGCCCGTTGGTGAGAACCGGATTTTTCCAGCACCGTCACGCGCACGCCGGAACGGGCCAGCAGCAGAGCCAGTACTAACCCGGCAGGCCCGGCCCCGACCACGCAGACGTCGGTGTCAGTCTGACGCTCCACGGCTCAGTCCGCGTGCGCGGCGAGCAGGTGCTCGGCGTGCTCGACGACCCGCAGCGCCACCTCCGCCGGCTCGGTCTCCGTGGCGTGTGCAGCCTCGGCGTCCGACCACCAGGTGGTGAAGGTGTAGGCGCCCGGGTTGGGCAGCGATTTGCTCAGCTCGGCTCGCTGGAATCCGTTCGCGCCGCGCAGAGTGTCCGTGTGGTCGGCCAGCTTCTGCTCGAAGGCGGCGGCGTCGCCGTACGCGGTCAGCGTCTCCACTACGACGGCCGGCCCAGCGGGAACTTCTTGTCCCACAGCGAATACCTGGTTCGACGGGTTGATGCTCACGTCCACCAGTTCGTGGAATTGCTTGGCGTGCTGCTGGAACACCTCGCTGGCCACGACCTGCTGGAAGTCCTGGGCCGACCGCCACCGCCCGATGTTGACGTAGGTGCCGTCGGCGCTCACGACGCGCACGGCCTGGTGCGAGTGGAAACCATTTTGCTCTCGCATCCACCGGACGTGCTCGGCGAACCGGGATTCGAAAGCGTCGGCGTCACTCGCCTGCTTGCAGGTAAAAGCGTTGATCACGGTGAACAAGGGCGCCTCACTCATGGCAGTTCCTTTCTCGGCGGTCCGATCGGTGAGCATGGTGCGAATCGTGTGGCGCTGAATCTTTCCGTTGGGCGACCGAGGAATCTCCGGTACCGTGACGACCTCGCGAACGTGCTGGTAATACGGCATCCGGTCATTCACCTCGGCGACAATGGCAGCTGCGTCAGCATCGGTGACCAGCACCGCCCCGGCCACCGCGCCGCTGAATTCGTCGGGAAGGTCGACGACGGCCGCGTCGGCGACCTCTGGATGTGCGACTATCTCCCGTTCGATCTCAGCGGGGGACACAAGGAAGTTGTCGCATTTGAAGACATCCTTGAGCCGGTCCACCAGAACCAGGCTTCCGTCCTGGTCTTCCCGCCCGACATCCCCGGTGCTGAACCAGCCGTCGGGTTGGATCCCGGCGTCGGCGGGCCCGCCCAGGTACCCCTTCATCAGCTGAGGCCCGCGGACCTGCACCTCGCCGACCGCTCCGGGGGCCAGCACCGCCCGAGATTCGACATCCACAACCCGGCATTCGGTGTCCTTGACGGGCTTGCCGACCGAACCAGGCGTCGGATTGCCGGGGTCGTCGCAGTGCGTGAGCGGTGAAGTCTCGGCCAGGCCGTATCCCTGGTACACCTTCAGCCCGAAATGCTCGCCGAGCAGTTTGGCCGCAGCGGGCGCGAGCGCGGACCCGCCGGACGCGATCCACCGCACTGTCGGCATCGCCAGCCCGTCCAGATTGCCTGCCATCCGGGCGAGCCGAACCGGCAAACTGTAGAAATGGGTGGCTCGATACCGATTCGCCAGTGCTACCGCGTCACCCGGCTCTGGCGAATCGCACAGCACGTGCGTCGCACCTGCCCGAACTGCCGAGTTCAAGTGCATCGGATGAAACGTCGGCAGATAATTGACCGTGACGGAGTCGCTGGTCAACCACTGCGCCTCGGCCACTTGTTCGGCATTCACCACGACATTCTTGTGAGTGAGCAGCACCGCCTTCGGCAACCCAGTAGTGCCACTGGTGAAATGCACGCAAGCGACGTCGTCCGCTTCAACCGCCACGTCGTCAACCGGCACGGACGGGCCCTCAAGAAACCCGGCCAGATCCCCACCCTCGCCGACGACCACGACCCGCTGCAACGCAGGCAACCGATGCCGGACCGCGGTCAGCCTCGAAGCTAACCCGGCATCCACAAAGGCGATCCGCGCCTCGCTCAACCCGAGGACGAACGCCAGCGCTTCCTCCCGCAAATAAGGATTGACCACGGCGACGGCCTGCCCGGCCCGCGCGGCCCCGTAGTACGCGACGGCGAAGTCAGGATGCAACGTCGCCGCGACGGCGACGTTGTTGTGCAACCCCTCCACTTCTGCGGCGAGCGCACCGGCGAACGCGGACACCCGCCGGTCCAGCGTCGTGAAGTCGATCTCGTCGTCGCCAGCCACCAAAGCGAGCCGGTCTGGGTGTGCCCTTGCTGTGGCAGCGAGCAGATCTCCCACCCGCGCGTGTCCATCGCCCACAGCACCGTTGACTTCTTTCGCGCGTGTCACGCCCGCCACTATCTGTCGTCTTGGTCGAGCCAAGCTCGAGCACTGCCGCGCAGGTAGCCGGGCGGGCGGTTGTGCCGGACGGCGTCGTGCCGGGTGGCGCCGTGCAGTGCGGAAGATCGCTACCTCGAATTCGTCTACCCCGCCGCCCTTTGCCTCCCGCCAACCCAATAGCCCGCGTCCCACACGGCGCACAGCAGAAGCGGCCAGCGACGCGGAAAGGGCAGCGGAGTCGCCGAGCCCGCCGTCACAGACTCGCTGGCAGTTGGCGAATCCGCCGCCCCTGTTCCCTCCGGAAGGAGGGCAACCCGCACGACATCACCAGGGGGCGCGAAAGAGTCCCGTCGACATGGCCAGCTCCTGGAGCGACGCACCCCAGAAACACTCCACCAGAGGCGCCCGACGCCGACCGGAAACGATCACCCGAGATCATCGCCCGAACACAAGAAAACCCCTCCGACCAGCGCCAACCGCGTGATCAAAGGGGTTTGTCGAACTTGTGGAGCTAAGGGGACTCGAACCCCTGACCCCCTCACTGCCAGTGAGGTGCGCTACCAGCTGCGCCATAGCCCCGAAGCAGAGGTGAACTCCGCATCTCGTATGGACATACAGTACACCCCGCCTCGAAGGCCTTCGGCAGGGGGTCGGTTACGTGCCGCAAGCGCCCCCGAAAGCCGCGCCAGGCTGGTCAAACCGGTGCCACCACTGCCCACTACTAGCGCATTAGTGCAGGTCGCCTGCCCTTCCTGACTTTTCTTCAGGTTTGCGTTGAGCGTACGTGTGCCCGCGGTTACATTCCTCCGCAGTCGCGACGTCAAGCCGATCCCTGCCATGCGGCGGACCGCATCCCCGGCCGAGGTCGCCCGACGATCCCTTCTCGGCAAGGAGGTGGCGATGGGGCCCACATCACGGAGAGTGGCACCTCTGGTGCCGACACCTCCGAACGCAGCTGGCTACCTCTCCGAGCGGAACAGCGGAGCGCTGCTCCATCAACACGATGCCGCAAACGCTGAAGCGTGGCCCAGTCAAGCCACGGCGGCGAACGCTCAGCGGTCCGCAGCTCAGCCGCCCGCGAGGCCCGCCCGGCTGGCCCGCTCGTACATCGACGCCGGAACAAACGCGCACGATTGGCACTTCCACCTCACCCGTGAGGGCGATGCAGAGACGACCACCCGTCGCTCCCGGCTTCCTGTTCCGCAGGACAAGAACGCTCCGCGAATGTCCCGCGCCGCGGTCCCGCCGCGATTGCCGTTCACCGAGGTCGACCCGCGATGGCCAGCGCATCCGGCCGCGCCGGTTGTCGATCTTGACTCCGGCCAAGACCGTGAACCGCGCCCGGCCGGACCGGCCGCCGGCCACGAGAAGCCGCAGCAGCACGGCAGTCATGACGCCGCCAACCGGTCGTTCACACTGATCTCCGTGGGTGGCACTCCTTCTCCGCCGCCGGGACAAGTGGACCTGGGGCCGAACGTCGTCGTTTTCGATCCGTCGATGCCGAGCGCGAGCATCCAGCGCAAGCTGGACGCGATCTTCGCGGAGCAGGAGAAGAACCAGTTCGGGCGCGAGCGCTACGCGGTGCTGTTCGAGCCGGGCACGTACTCCAACGACGTGAACGTCGGCTTCTACACCCAAATCCTCGGACTGGGCAGCACGCCCGACGCCGTGACGATCAACGGCGCGGTGCACGTCGAGGCGGACTGGTTCCCTCCGAACAACGCGACCCAGAACTTCTGGCGCGGCGCGGAAAACCTGTCAGTGAACCCCGTCGGGGGCACGGATCAGTGGGCCGTCTCGCAGGCGAGCCCGTACCGGCGGATGCACGTCCGCGGCGACCTCCGCCTCGACCACGGCGGCGGCTGGTCGAGCGGCGGCTGGATCTCGGACACGAAGATCGACGGCCAGATCCGTTCCGGGTCGCAACAGCAATGGATCTCGCGCGATTCGCAGTTCGGCAGCTGGAACGGGTCCACTTGGAACATGGTGTTCGTCGGAGTGAGCGGCGCCCCCGCCGGCACCTTCCCGGACCCGCCCTACACGACGGTCGACCAGACCCCGGTCGTGCGCGAAAAGCCGTGCCTTCAGGTCGACGAGTCCGGGCACTACCAGGTGTTCGTGCCCGCGTTGCGAACCAACACCGCCGGGGTCACCTGGGAACACGACAGCGCGCCAGGCACTTCCTTGCCGATCGGTCAGTTCTTCATCGTGAAGCCCGGTACTGCCGCGGCCGAAATGAACGAGGCGCTGACAGCAGGCAAGAACCTGCTGATCACCCCAGGCGTCTACCACCTCGACCAGCCGCTGCACGTGACCCGCCCGGACATCGTCATCCTCGGCCTCGGCATCGCGACTTTGGTGCCGGACGGCGGGATCACCGCGATAAAGGTCGACGACGTAGACGGGGTGAAGATCGCAGGCCTGCTCATCGATGCCGGAACGACCTCGTCGGCCATGCTCATGCAGGTCGGCGATCCCGGGTCGGACGCAGACCATTCGGCGAACCCGACGTCGCTGCACGACGTGTTCTTCCGTGTCGGCGGTGCCGCCGCTGGAAAAGCGCGCACCAGCCTGGTCGTCAACAGCAACCACGTGATCGGCGACCACCTGTGGCTCTGGCGAGCCGACCACGGAGCTGACGAAAGCCACGTCGGCTGGAGCTCCAACACAGCCGACACCGGCCTGGTCGTGAACGGCGACGACGTGACCGTCTACGGGTTGTTCGTCGAGCACTTCCAGAAGACTCAGGTGGCCTGGAACGGAAACGGCGGGCGCACCTACTTCTTCCAGAACGAGATGCCCTACGACGTCCCCGACCAGACCAGCTGGATGAACGGCGAGGCGGAGGGCTACCCCGCCTACCAGGTCGCCCCGGACGTGACCAGCCACGAAGCCTGGGGCCTGGGCAGCTACTGCTTTTTCAGCGCGAACCCGTCGGTGGCCTGCTCGCGCGCTTTCGCCGCCCCGGCTGCGCCAGACGTGCGATTCCACGACATGGTGACGGTTTCGCTCAACCACCAGGGAACGATCACCCATGTGATCAACGCCGTCGGCGAGACCACTCCGGCGGGCACGAAACCGGCGAACTTGGTGCGCTATCCGTAGCCGCCACCTGGACAACCGGTGCCCGTCGCGGTGGCGGCCGCGGCGGGCGCCGGTCCCTGGTTCTGTTGCTTGCCACGACGGACGGCGGGACACCGTAGGCTGTGCCGTGTGAGCCAGCCGATCCTGATGACCGTCGACGACGACCCCGCCGTTTCGCGGTCGGTGGCGCGCGACCTGCGTCGCCGCTACGGCAAGGACTACCGCGTCATCCGCGCCGACTCGGGTGCCGACGCCCTCGACGCACTTCGCGAGATCAAGCTGCGCGGTGACGCCGTCGCGGCGATCCTCGCCGACTACCGCATGCCGCACATGGACGGCATCGTCTTCCTGGAGAAGGCGATGGACCTCTTCCCCAACGCCCGGCGCGCGCTGCTGACGGCGTACGCCGACACCGACGCCGCGATCCAGGCGATCAACGTGGTCGACGTCGACCACTACCTGCTCAAGCCCTGGGATCCCCCCGAGGAGAAGCTGTACCCGGTCATCGACTCTCTCGTCGAGACCTGGCTCGCGGTCGGCGATCGTCCGGTCGAGGAGACGAAGCTGATCGGGCACCGGTACTCGGCTCCGTCGTTCCGGATGCGCGATTTCCTCGCTCGCAACGCCGTGCCGTACCGGTGGTACTCCGTCGACGACGACGAAGCCGGCCGCATCCTCCAGGCCGCTGGCGCGTGCGAGACCGACATCCCGGTCGTGGTGACGCCGGACGGCACGGTGCTGAAACAGCCGACGGGAAGCGAGATCGCCGACGCGGTGGGCCTTTCTACCCAGCCCGCGCAGGACTTTTACGACCTGGTGGTGATCGGCGGCGGTCCGGCCGGACTCGGAGCTGCGGTGTACGGAGCTTCCGAGGGGCTGCGAACCGTGCTGGTCGAGCGCAAGGCCACCGGCGGCCAGGCCGGAACCAGTTCCCGGATCGAGAACTACCTCGGCTTCCCGGACGGCGTGTCCGGCGCGCAGTTGACGGATCGAGCCCGCCGCCAGGCGCAGAAGTTTGGTGCCGAGGTGCTCACGGCACGTGACGTCGTGGGCCTGGAAGCGCGCGGGTCGAGCCGCGTCGTGACCTTCGGCGACGGATCCGAGATCGCCGCGCACTCCGTGATCCTTTCCAGCGGTGTCAATTACCGGGCATTGGAAGCCGAGGGAATCCAGGAGCTGACCGGCCGCGGCGTCTACTACGGCTCTGCCGCGACGGAAGCACCTGAGTGCTCGAACGACCACGTGTACATCGTCGGCGGCGCGAACTCCGCGGGACAGGCCGCGGTGTTCTTCGCTCAGCACGCCACCGACGTGACGCTGCTGGTGCGCGGCGCGTCGCTGGAATCGTCGATGTCGCACTACCTCATCGAGCAGATCGCCGCCATCGAAAACGTCCACGTCCGCACGCACACCACGGTGCTCAAAGCTCACGGGGACGATCACCTCGAGTCCATTACGGTCTGCAAAGACGGCGTGACCGAGGAACTGGACACGGAACACCTCTTCATCTTCATCGGAGCCGCTCCGCGCACGGAGTGGCTGGGGAAAGGCGTCCTGCGGGACGCCCACGGATTCGTCCGGACCGGCCCGGACCTCGTGGAAGACGGACGCAGGCCGCCGGGATGGACGCTGGACCGCGATCCGCATTACCTGGAGTCGTCAGTGCCCGGCGTGTTCGTGGCCGGAGACGTGCGCTCGCAGTCGGTGAAACGCGTGGCGTCCGCCGTCGGCGAGGGCGCCATGGCCGTGACCCTGGTCCACCGTTACTTGGAGGAACAGTGACTCAGCCCGCCTTGTCGCGCGAGGAACTGCGCGGCCTGTTCTTGTTCGAACACCTCTCGGACGCGCAGCTCGACTGGATCGAGCGGAATGCGGTTCGCGAGGAGTTCAAGGCTGACTCCGTGGTGATCCGCGAGGGCGATCCGGCCACCTGCTTCTACGTCCTGCTCAACGGCGCGCTGCGGATGACCCGCGTGGTGGCCGGTGCCGAGGTCGAGATGAAGCGGTCCGATCAGCGCGGTTCCTATTGCGGCGCAACGCAATTCCTGGCCTATCAGGACAGCGAAGCCACCTACGGCGCGACGATCTACGCCGTCAGCGACCTGACCTTTCTCACGCTTCCCGCCGCCGAGTTCTCCGTGGAATTCCGGCAATGGTTCCCGATGGCGGCGCACCTGCTGGAGGGGATGTACCTCGGCTGGCGCAACACCGACGCGCTGGTGTCGTCGCGGCGCCGGCTTGTCGCCCTCGGCGAGCTGTCCGCGGGGCTCATGCACGAACTCAACAACCCGGCCGCGGCCGCGGTACGGGCGACCGCCGCGCTGCGGGAGCGGGTCGCGGGCATGCGGCACAAGCTGGCGATCCTGGCGAAGAAAGACATCGACCCGGACCTGCTCGAGCTGCTGCTCGACGTGCAGGAACGCTTGGTGAAGCAGGTCGGCGACGCGCCTAAGCTCACCGCGATGCAGCAGGCCGACCGCGAGGACGAGGTCGGCGACTGGCTTGACGACCACGGCATCGGCCAGGGTTGGGACCTCGCCAGCATCTTCGTCGCGGCTGGGCTCGCCCCGGAGAACCTCGACCACGTCCTCGAGTCGGTGGGCGAAGGCCTGCTCGACGGTGCGATCCGCTGGCTCGCCTACGCGCTCGAAACCGAGATGCTGATGGGCGAGATCGAAGACTCGACCAGCCGGGTTTCCACGCTCGTGGGCGCGGCGAAGCAGTACTCGCAAATGGATCGCGCGCCGCACCAGTTCATCGACGTCCACGAAGGACTCAACTCCACCCTGGTGATGATGTCGGGCAAGCTCGGCGAAGGCATCCGCGTGGTCAAGGAATACGACTGCTCGATCGACCGGGTTCCCGCCTACGCCGCCGAACTGAACCAGGTGTGGACCAACATCATCGACAACGCCGTGGGCGCCATGGGCGGCAAGGGAACGCTGACCCTGCGCACCTGGCAGGTCGGCAAGCAGGTGCGCGTCGAGATCGGCGACACCGGGCCGGGAATCCCGGAAGAGGTGCGGCAGCGCATCTTCGAGCCGTTCTTCACCACCAAGGGCGTGGGCGAAGGCACTGGTCTCGGGCTGGACATCTCGTGGCGGATCGTCGTGGAACGGCATTCGGGCGACATCAAAGTGACGTCGGAACCGGGCGACACCCGGTTCGAGGTCTGCCTTCCGGTGGAGGAACAAGCGTCGCTCTGAACGCGCGCTTGCCTGCGGCGGCCCGGCATGGGACCGGGGTCTTCGGCTTCTTCGGAGCGGTTTTGCGGTGACGGTCATCGGTGGCATCCCCTCGGAGTGATTTAGCGGCTCGATTCCGAGGTTAGCCGACCGCACCGACAGGATTTCGGGCTGTTTTCGAGTTTTCCTTGTGCGCCAACGGTTTTCGATCTTTCCCCGATCGAGTGATGATTCCGAACGGATGTTCGAGCACTCTGGATCACGGCAGTTCCGCATCCATTGCTCGGGCCCAGACGGGGCCCGGTGGACGCCGCTGCCGGTTCAGGGGAGGGACCGTGATCCGAATCCGGGAAGTGTCAGTGTCATTGCCGCTGTCGTCAGCCAGGTCAGCATGTCCGGCAAGGGAATCCGGGCGAGCCGTCCGGGCCATTCATCGGCTGCGATCGTCAGCGCGAGCTCGTCTTCGTCCGGACGGATTCCGGTCAGCCGCAACCCTTTCGGCAGATCCGGGAGCGGAAGCACGATCGGCCGGATCCGCTTCGGCGGACGCCTCTCCCATCGTCCGAGACGGAGCGCGGTCGGGGTCAGCACTATTGCTTCGTCTGCGATGTCTGCGACGAGGGTCAAATGCCCCCAGTGCGGACGCTTTCGCCAGCGCACCCGAAAACCTTCCGGATGCGGCGTCGCGATCAGATCGGGACGTACCGCGGCAACCCGATCCCGCACCACAGCCCCGCTCACTTCGATCTCGAGTTCGACAGATCCGGGAATCACCGCTGGCGAAGGCAGTCCTCGAAGCCGTACGTCCTTGGCGAGCACGGTTACGCGCCGCAGCGGAATGCGGTCGACGTCTGACTGTGCGGGCGTGTCGGCAGCTGGCTGGCTTGCCGAGTCGGTTTCGCGGCTGGTGGACGGCCGTCCGGAGTTCCGCCGAGAAGGCAGTAGCTCAGCTTCGTGCGGTTCCGCGTTTGGTGCGTCAGGTGCCGAGGTGGGGTTCCGCGCTGCGACACCTGGTGTGGCTTCCGCGATTCGGTGATCACGTTGTGCCTGAACAGAATCCGACGATGCCGTGTTCTCTCGTAGACCGGATGGGCGTGCGGCAGTTCGGTCGTCGCCGGGCTGCTCGACGCGGCCAGACGCAAGACCAGTCGTGTCCGGCGAGCCGTCAGTGCTCCTCGGCTCGTCGGCAGGAGGTCGCGTGCCCTTCCTCGCCGGCACACCGAATGCGCCCGCGGTGGTCGGGGCCTTCGTTTCACCACGCGCGTTCGACGCTGCTGCAGCCGCTCCGTATCGAGACGAGCCAGCAGTGCCGGCAAGGCTGCCGACGCCGTGCTCAACGGGGGCCGCCGAGCTGCTCGGAACTGGCCAATCGACGTCCTCCGCGACAATGCGGACGTCTCCCACCCGACCGGTGGCCAGCCGAAGCGAATCCGCCGGGTAATCGAGTTCGGTGAGGGTCAGGCCGACTTCGTGGCCTTGCACCGTGGTCGTAAGACGACGGCCCACGAGTTGCTCGGTGACAGTTCGGGCGAGCGCGGCCGGGGTCGCGGGCACGGCGGGCAGCAATGCCCGGCCCGCGGCGGCCAGGCCCGACAGTTCGGGCCAAGGCACCCAGGCATCGAACCATCGGCCTTCGCTCATCCGGCCATCGTATGGCTGTCCTGAGGAGACCGCTCCTCGCTGTGGCATGGGCCGCGTAACAGAGCGGAAGGAGCCGACCACGCAACCGACCTGGCAACAGGCGGCACGGCATGCGCGGCGGTCCCGGCGTTTCTGGCCGCCACCAGCCAGAATCCCGTGGCGGCGAGACGCCGGACGTCGCGTCCAGTACCCGGCCGGCAGGCGAGCGAACTAGGCTTGGCGAATGTCTGAACACGACCCGGAGCCGCCCGCCGCCGAGACGGTCGAGGACCGCGTCTACCGGCGGGAAGACTGGTACGCGGAGGAGTTCACGGCGCGACGGTTCGTGCGCTGTGAGTTCCACCAGGTCGATCTCACCGAGGCCGTCACGCGCGGTGTCACCTTCCTGGACTGTGTGTTCGGGAACGTCCAGTTCAACGCTTCGCGGCACACCGACTCGGCGTTCACCGGATGCGTGTTCAAGGGGTGCAACCTCTTCGATGCCGAGTTCACCGGATGCAAGCTGGTCGGCAGCCGGTTCCAGGACTGCGACCTGCGGCCGTTGCGCGTAACGGGCGGAGACTGGTCTTTCGTCGGATTGAACGGTGCCGACCTGCGTGGAGTCACGTTCCAGGGCGTCCGGATGCGCGAAGCGGACCTCACGAAGGCGAAGTGCTCAGGGGCTGTGTTTACCGACGTGGATCTGTCCGGAGCAGAACTGCAGGACATCGACGTCACGCGCGCTGAGCTGCGGGGGAGCGATCTGTCGTCGCTTGACCTGACCCGTGCGTCGCTGACTGGCGCGATCGTGTCCCCGGAGCAGGCAGCGGTGCTCGTCACGTCGCTCGGGTTGCAGGTGCGCGGGTAGTCTCACGTCCAAGAGGCTGGGCTGCCGGGTATGTCCGGAAGGGAGTGCGATGGGAGTCGTCACACCAGGCTTCACCGGACGCGCCCGTGGTGCCAACCCGCGGTTGCCGCCAGGGCAGTACCTCGCCGAAGACTTCCCGGTTCTCTCGGCCGGGCCGACCCCTCGGGTGAGCACCGAGCGGTGGGAGTTCGCGGTGGTGACCGAAAGCGGCGAACGTCGGTCGTGGTCGTGGCCGGAGCTGATGGCGCTGCCCAGCGAGAAGATCACGGTTGACATCCACTGCGTCACTCAATGGTCCAAATTGGACACTCGTTGGCGCGGCGTCCCAGTGGACGCGCTCGTCGGGGACCTCGATACAGCCGCCGATTACGTCATGGCGCACTCCTACGGCGGCTACACCACAAACCTCCCGCTCGCCGACCTGCTCGGCGGACAAGGGTGGATCGCCTACGAGTACGGCGGCAAACCGCTCACCCCGGAACACGGCGGCCCCGCCCGGCTGCTGGTGCCGCATCTCTATTTCTGGAAGTCCGCGAAATGGGTCCGCAAGCTGCGACTCACTACGAAGGACGATCCAGGCTTCTGGGAAACGGCCGGCTACCACGACTACGGAGATCCATGGCGGGAACAGCGGTATCAGGGCGACTAGCGTGGCGCGTCGCCCGGCTCGCGGAGATCCGCCAGGAGACGCCGACCGCGCGCACTCTGGTCTTCGACATCCCCGGGTGGCCCGGCCATCTCGCGGGACAGCACGTCGACGTTCGTCTCACCGCAGCTGACGGCTACACCGCACAACGCAGCTATTCGCTCGCCGGGCCGGCGAACGGAGACCGAATCGAGCTGACCGTGCAGCGGGTAGCCGACGGCGAGGTATCCGAACACCTGACCGGCCCTTACGCGATCGGAGACCCGGTCGAGATCCGCGGCCCGATCGGCGGCTGGTTCGTATGGCCTCCCACTGATTCAGCACCGGTGCTGCTCGTCGCCGGTGGCGCAGGCATCGTCCCGCTGATGTCGATGATCCGGGCTCGTCGTGAATCTGGCAGCAAAGCGCTGTTCCGGCTGGTCTATTCGCTGCGCACCCCAGCGGAGCTGTACTACGCCGAGGAACTTCGCCGACCGTATGCAGGTTTGGACATCACCTACGTCTACACGCGAGAGCTCCCGGAAGGGCGACCCGGAGTTCCGCGGCGCATCGACGTCGCCACGTTGAGCACTGTTGCATGGCCAGCTGAACTCGGTGCCACCACGTACATTTGCGGGCCGACCGGGTTCGTCGAAACCGCCGCGGACATCATGCTCGCGCTGGGACATTCGCCGCAGTCGATCCGGACCGAGCGTTTCGGCCCCAGCCGGGACTGAGGCTGTCCGCGATTTAGTGCACTGTCGGCTTGGCGAGCAGCTCACGCAGGGTCGCGAGCAGCTCGCGACGGTCTGCGGCACCAAGTTTTCCGCGGATGCGGGCCATGTGGTGTTCGACGGTCTTGCCTGAGATGAAGAGTTTGCTGCCAGCTTGTTTGTAGGTCAGACCGTCGACCACTAAGCGGGCAACCTCCAGTTCTCGTTCGCTCAGCGCGCTCAATCCGGTCGCCGCGCCCGGTGTCGGGGTGGAGGATTCGAGGCGTCCAGTTGTGCCTTGGAACTGCCGAGCTGCTTCGAGGAGTTGGACCATCGCCTTGCGGTCCGAGGTGCGAATCGCGGCTTGGCCAGCAAGTCGGGCAGCGTCCCAGCACAAGTCCAGTTCATGAAGTTCCGCGGCCGCTGCGGAGATTTCGCCCGGATCGAACGTGCCGCTGAGCACGGCAAG
Organism: Amycolatopsis sp. NPDC114503; assembly: GCF_055633655.1. Taxonomy (NCBI): domain Bacteria; kingdom Bacillati; phylum Actinomycetota; class Actinomycetes; order Pseudonocardiales; family Pseudonocardiaceae; genus Amycolatopsis; species Amycolatopsis sp. NPDC114503. The sequence goes on from NZ_JBVKDT010000025.1 coordinate 28,021, forward strand.
CCAGCACCCGGCGGCGCGGGCGAGCGCGGCCGGATAGCGGCCGCAGTCCGCGAAGCTGTTCAGCGCAGCCAGTTGCCGTTCCGCCGTGGCTCGGTCTTCGGTGGTGATCGCGGCGTGCAGTTCGTGCCAGCACAGCGAGACTGTCCACAAAGGAGGATTTCCGAGACGGCCCAGCATGGCGTGAGCGCGCTCTAGCCGCCGGGACAGCTTGGCGTGCGCACCGGTCCGAGCGGCCGCGATTGCCAGTTCTCCCAACGGCAACAGCGTGAACAGATCCACTTGCTGACGCATAGAAGCCTGATACGCCCGCTCCCACGACTGTTGCAGCCCGACCAGATCGCTCGCCCGCCGCGCGAGGCCGAGTTCCAGCGTGGCGAAGAACAGTTCGTCGCGGGCTTCAAGTTTGGTGCCGGCAACGGCGTCTCGGTGTTCAGTCGCGGCGGCGAGGTGACCGCCGGTCATCGCGACCCAACCGAGCAGCAGCCGGTGCCGGGTGGCAAGCAGGTCGCCGCCGACGCTGCTCGCCAACGCTCGTTCCAACACCGATTCGGCGAGCGCCAGTTCGCCAGCATGCAGACCAGCGAGCGCGGCGAGCGCGGCCGGACTGTCCGGAAGCGGCGCACCGCCGACCGCTGGTTCGAGCATCGCCGCGGCACCTACGAGCGTCGGCAACGCCTCGGTCCCGCAACCGAACACCGACTCCACGATCCCGGTCGCTGTTCGCGCCGCAGCACCGGTGAACAACGTCGGCGCGGCGCCCGGTATCGGGACGGTGGCGACAGCTTGGCCGTCGGTGGCCTGGCCGGTTCCGACGAGGGCGATCGTGGCGAACGCATCCACCGCGCCAGGGCCCACCCAGCGATAGGTTTCGCCATTTGGTTGGGGCGACGTCGGGAAAGAGGCATTCCCGTTGGGAACGTATGCGGTTGGTGCTGGAGAAGCAGGATCGGCCGGAGCTTCGGCCGCGTTCACTGCAGAGGCTTGAGCGTGCGACGAATTGGCTACCGCCGGGTCTTGGCTGCTCGTTGCTGCGGCACCGGGGCTTTCGGTGTCTGTCGGGGTGGAGCCGTTGCCGCCAGCGTTGGACGCCGGGGTGGCTGCGTGCTGACGAGACCAGTTGTCCGTGGCTGCGGCCCAGCGGTACAGCTCTGCGGTTCGGGCCAGTTCACCGCGGTGGGCCAGGACCGTCGCGGCGATCTCCGCACCGGCGGCTCGTGCCTCGGGGTCCTCGCCAGACAACATGCCGTCCCCTAGACGGAGGGCGGTGTCCAGATCCCCGGACAGTGCGGCGGCGCGGGCCCAGCCAGTGGTAGTCGCGGCGTCGCGGGCACCGGCTTCGGCTGCGGCTTCGAAGAGGCGTGCGGCGTGCTTTGGATCGGTGGGGAGCGCTTCGCTTGCTGCGGTCGCGAATGCGGTCGCTGCGGAGGCACCGGAGCTGCCTGCGTCGAGGAGCGAGGTCGCGAGATCAAGTACAGGCAGGCCGCGGGTCAGCTGTGCTTCCACGAGCTGTTGCAAAACCGCCAGGCGACGGGCAGGCGGCCCGTAAGCGCGCACTGCTTCGGCTGCGGCAGGCAGCAGAATGTCTTCGGCGTCGAGGAGGCCGGTAGCGCGGGCTCCGTCGACGACTTCGGGCAGTTCGTCCGGTGTGCGCTCCAGCAAGGAACAGAGCAGGTCGAGGTTGCGAGCCGCGCCGGCTTCGGCGGCGATGAGGTAGCGGAGAACGTCGTCGTCTAGTGCGGCCAGTTCGGCGCGGAAGTCGGCGAGTCGGGCGGTTACGACTCGTTCCACAAGGCGGGGGACACCGCCGGTACTGGCGTGCAGGGCGGAGGCATCCGCGGTGCGGCCGGTGAGTTGTTTCACGAGCTTGCCGACTTCGTCGACAGTCAGCGGCGGCAGCAGCAGCGTTTCGCCGAGAGCTCGCAACGCTTGCGCACGAGGGTTCGGACGGTGTGCCACCACGAGCGGTCCCTCCTCGGCGGCGGCGAGCATGGTGAGCCTGGTCAGGTCTTCGTCGTCGAGCTGGTCGGCGTCGTCGACGACAGTGGCCTCGACGCCTGCCTCGCGGTAGCTGCGGTCGAGGGCGCCCAGCAACGCAGTCTTGCCGTAGCCGCCTGGGGCCACGACGACGAGCCGGACTGGGGCCGCGGGGGTGTCGGCGAGTTGTTCAAGGAGGCGGCGGGCTGCGGGGTGGACGGCGTCGTTGCCGGTTTTCGCCAGCAGTGCGTTCAACAGTGACCTTCACCGGAGGGAGTTGTGGCTGGGTGGGCACACGAACTCAGGACAGGGGGACGGGGAGAAGCGGGTTCCTTGTCCGCGGTCGCTTCGTGTGACGTGAGGACCGCGATCAGGATCGAGGAGCTGATCGCCAGCACCGCTGCCGCGGCGGCGAGCGGTCGCCAGCGACGCATCAGTTTGGCAGCGCCCTCGGGCTCCGGCAGCGTGAATGGAGTGATCTCCACCGGCGGCCGCTCGGGTCTGTCCGGAAGTTCGGGTTCTCGGTCGACTCGCGGCAGCAAGGTGGTTTCGGGGGCGGGGGCTTCCCGCCGCGCGAGGGGCCTCGTCCGCTGGCTGGCGAGGATCCCGGCGCCGATGGCGGCCGTATCCGCAGGCTGAGGGCCGGTGAAGAACGGGCAGGGCAAGCGTCCAGGGCGAGCGCCCTGGCCGGGTTCGCCGCAGAACACGATGCCGGCCAGCGATTCCGGGGTGACGTTGGCCGCCTGCGCGAGACCGAACGCGGTCGTGATCGCGGCACCCGGGGCAACGCCTTCCGTGCTGGTCCGGGCGATCCATCCGCTGGCTCCCGAAGCGGTCGCCAAAGTGACGGTGACGCCGTCCGGGCCGAACTCGCACACCGCGGCCGTCCGGTCGCCCGCGCCGGGCTCCGGGAGGTGGGCGTAGAGCGCGGCGACCGCACTGGGAACGAGGGTGACCGCGTTGAATCCGGACTCCGCGAGCGACTGGCGCAGGAGATCGCGTCGGTAACCGCCCCAGTCACCAGGGTGGGTGACGACGAGCTGTCGCGGTGGCCCGCCGGTCTGGCCGGCCGCGACGTCGGCGATGCCTTCGACGAAGACTGTCGTCAGGGATTCCGGCGTGAACGGTTCGCTGCCGATGAATACCGGCACGTCGTCGCCGACGCGGCGGTGGAAGCCGGTGATCAGCCGGGACGGCACGGCGGCACCGGCTTGCGTGGCCGCGTCGCCGGTGAGCAGGTAGCCCTCGTCGTCGAGGAAGAGCGCGGTCGCGGTCGCCGGGGAGGTCTCGCCCAGCCACAACGGCTCGGGATCGTCCCACCGGTCACCTTGCCTGCGGCGGAGCGCGGCGTGGGTCCGGGCAGCGCCGAGGTCGATGCCGAGCACGTAGGGCACCGCCGCTTCCTCCCTTCGTCGCAGTCAGGGTTCGGCCAAGGGGCGTAACTCACTGAACGGATACGCATCCTCACCCGTTCGGGTCAGACGGGCAAGAGTGGGGTGGGATTTAACCCAACCGGGTTCCGCGTGTCCGATCCCCTAACTCCCTAACGATCTCATATCGACCCCCTAACGGCTGAGCGAGGCGCGACTGGGTGTAAACCCCGATGTGAGCGGGGGTGCCCCGTCCCTACCTTGGGCGCCACGCCCGGCCGGGGAGGGCCGGGCATTCCCCGTAATCACTACAAGTGGAGATCCCCCCATGGATTCGGTGCAGACTCTGCACGACTTCACGCTCACCTTGCTCCAAGACCCGTCCGCGCTCGCCGCTTTCGGCCAGGACCCGCAGGCCGCGCTGGCCGCTGCCGGGCTGGGCGACATCAGCGCCGCCGACGTGAACGAGGTCGCGCCGCTGGTGCTCGACTACGTCCCGGTGGACCACCTGGCCTCTCTTGGTCACCTGCCCCAGGCGGGCGACCTGACCACTGCGCTCGGCGACGGTCCGCAGGGCGCGATCGAGCAGCTGCAGGCGCTCACCGCTTCGGTCGGCGGTGCGGCCGCGTCCGCGGGTGCGCCTCAGCTGCCGGGCCTCGGCGAGCTGCCGGCGGTGCCGGGCTTGGGCGAGCTGCCCGGTCTCGGCGAGCTGCCGGGCGCGGGTGCGCTGCCGGCCGTCGGCGACCTTCCTGGTCTCGGCGAACTGCCCGTCGTCAGCGACGTGGCTGGTGCTTCGGCGCTGCCGGTGGCCGGCGACCTGCCGGGCCTTGGCGAGCTGCCGGCGGTGCCGGGTCTCGGCGAGCTCCCGGGCGTTGGCCAGTTGCCTGGCCTGGGCGAGCTGCCGGGTGCCGGTGCTCTTCCGGGCGTCGGCGCGCTGCCTGGTGTCGGCGACGTCGCCAGCGCTGTTCCGGCACTGCCGGTGGCCGGCGAGCTGCCGTCGGTTCCGGCGGTGCCGGGTCTCCCAGCCGCGCCGGCTCTGCCCTCGGTTCCGGGTGTCGGCGACGTGCAGAACGCTGCCGCGTCGGTCACAGCGCTGGTGCAGAACCCGACCAGTGCGCTCGCCCTGGGCAACGACCTGGCCAGCGGGCTGGACTCCAGCGCCGTCGCGCAGGCGAGCGGGCAGGCGGCCTCCGCGGCTGACGGTGCCGTCTCGCAGGTGCAGCACGTCGGCGGCGAGCTCGCCGCGGCTTCGCCGGTCAACGTCGGCGACCTGCCGGTCGCGAGTTCCGGCGCGCAGGTCGCCGACCACGCGACCGAGGCTGGCGGCGGCATTGCCGGGCACGTCAGCGACGCTGTCGGGACTGTCACCGACAACGTCGGCAGCCTGAGCAACACGCTCAGCGCCGAGGGCTTGAACCACGCGGTGAACGGCGTGACCCAGCAGGCGCACTCGCTCATGTCGCACGGCGACGCCGAGCGTTCCGACGCCGCGACCGAGACGCACACCGGGACCGACGCTGGCGTCGGCATGGTGCACGACACCGTCTCGACGGTTTCCGACCTCGGGCACCAGGGCCTCGGCCTTGACCTGCACGCCGGTGCGGAGACCTCGCACGGCGGCGGTGAGCTGCACATTTCCCTCTGAGCAAGGGTAATTCGGGACTGGCTCCGCGGTCTGGGTGCGACCGCGGAGCCACCACCCGGTTCGGATACTCCCCGTACACAGGGGACACTGGTTCGCCGTGACGGCTCCAGCTTGGCTCGAAGTGCTCGCCGAGACCTCGGACGCCTGCCGGAAGCACGGCCGCGAAGACCTGGCCCAACGTCTTCGCCGGCGTCAGGACCGGCCGCCGGGAGGCACGCGCGTCGCGGTGCTCGGCTTTCCCAAACAAGGCAAGGGCTACCTGGTCAACGCGGTGCTGAACGCGCCGGTCTGTCCGGTCGGCGATGCGGCGACACCCGCAGTGCCGATCGAAGTCGCGTACGCGACCGAACCCGGCGCAACGCTCGTCGGGCGCGCTGACGAACGCATCCCGGTCGAGATCGAGAAGCTGACCGGCGAGGTCGGCGCACGGCCGGCCGGGTCGCTGCGCCGGGTCGAGGTCGGGGTCCCGCGCGATTTGCTGTCCGCGGGCCTGGTGCTCATCGACACCCCGGCGATCGGCGACCCGAGGTCGCCTCGCACGGCTGCCGCTCTCGACGTTCTCGCGGACGCCGACGCGGTCATTCTCGTTTCCGACGTCGCCACTCCGCTGGATCAGGCCGAGCTGGCGTTGGCGCACCACGTCCGGACGTGGTGTCCGCACGTGGTCATCGCGCTGACCAAGATCGATGTCAGCGCCGGATGGCGCACGGTTGCCGAACAGAACCGGACCGCGTTGTCCTCGGCCGGGATCGACTCGCCGGTGCTGCCGGTATCCGCGACGGTTCGTTTCGCTGCGGCCAAAGGCGGCGATCAAGACCTCAACGTGCGGTCCGGGTTCCCGGAGCTGCTTTCCTGGATCGCGACGCAGGTTTCGCGGCCGGCGGAGAGCACGGCCGCGTTGCTCGCCGCAGTGAGCGTGCGCGCGGCGGCAGCGGAGCTGGTCGAGACCTTGCGCGCGCGAGCCGAAGCGGCGGGGCAGGAAGCAGGCGTCGACCAGACGACGTTGCTGCAACGCTCCCAACGTCGCGCCGACGAGCTGCGCCGGCGCAACAGCCGCTGGCAGAACCTGCTGTCGGACGAGATCGCCGACCTGCAGTCCGACGCGGAGTACGACCTGCGCGAACGCACTCGGAAGATCGTCGAGACGATCGACGAGACCTTCGACCGCGGGGATCCGGTGAAGGTGTGGGACGAGTTCGGGCCGTGGCTGGACAGCACGCTCGCGGAAGCGGTCGAGACGACCTATACGTTCGCGGCCGAACGTGCGGAGTGGATCGCGCATGCGGTGGCGGTGAGCTTCGGCGCGCAGTACGACCTGCCGGAACTGGCCTTGATCGACTCCGGTGTGGACCAGATCGCCGAGGTTCGGCAACCGCGGATCGAGCGGTTCAAGATCGGGCAGAAGGCGTTTACCGGGTTGCGCGGTTCGTACGGTGGCGTGCTGATGTTCGGTCTGGTGACCGGGTTGGCGGGACTGCCGTTGATCAACCCGGTGTCGATCGGCGCGGGCGTCGCGTTCGCGGCGAAAACGATCAGCGACGAGGGCGGCATGCGGCTGCAACGTCGGCAGGCAGTGGCCAAGATGACCGCGCAACGGCATGTCGACGACGTGTTCCTGCGGTTCAGCAAGGAGTGCCGCGACGCGATCCGCCATGTGCAGCGACGGTTGCGGGACCACTTCACCGAGCTTGCGGACGGTCTGGCCGACGAGTTGACGCGGGAACGCGAGATGATTATCGCCGGGTCGGCCGAGCGGGAGCGGCGGAGTGCGTCGCTGCGGCGGGAGATCGACCGGCTCGCTGGGCTGCACAAGAGGGCTGGGGAGTTGGGGATGCTGGCCAATCGCGCGCCTAAGGAGTTGCCTGCGTGACTTCGGCTCGGGTGGGCGCGGCGTGTTCGGGCAGTGCTGCGGCTTTCTTGGGGAGGGCCTTGGGGATGCTGGCTGGTTGGGTACCTCGGGAGTTGCCCGTTTGATCTGGGCTGGCTGAGCGGTGCCTTGCGGTTGCGCTGGCGGCTTTTGTGGCGGGGCGTGGGAATACTAGCCAGTCGGGCGCCGGAGGAGTTGCCGCTTGACCTCGGCTGGCTGGGCGCGTCGTGTTCCGGTAGTGCGGGCGGGACATGGGAATGCTGGCTAGTGGGGCACCTGGGGGCCGTTGCTCGGTGACCTCGGCCTGGGGTGGCTAGGCGCGGCGTGCTCGGGCAGGCAAGCGGCTTTCTGCAGGTTGGCGAGTGGGGATGCTGGCTGATCAGGTGTCCGCGGAGCTGGCTGCGCGACTTCGCCTGGATTGGTTGGGCGCGGCGTGCTCAGCGGTGCTGACGGATCTTGCGGCTAGGCCTGTGCGCCGTCCGGTGCCTGAGGAGTTGCGTGCGCGACGTCGGTGGAGATGGCTGGATGCGGCGTGTTTTGGTCGTGTTGGTGGCTTTCTTCGGGATTGAGCGAACCGAGCCTTCGGCGGGATCCGGCGCTGGCTGAATGAGGCGCGGCTCCTGAGAGATGGGTCGGTGGTTGCTGAGCAGGTTTCCGCATCGTGGGAGTGATTTGGCCCCCAGCGCGTTGAGGCGTTTTGCTGCGGTGAACGCGGTTTGGCGAGCTGGGACGAGTTTTGTGTGGAGTCGGCTCGGTGGTTGGTCGATGGGTCGAGGCTTGCGAACCGCTTCGGGCGTGGGAGCTGAGTCGGAGGATGTGGCGTTCTTGGGCGGTTGAGGGGGTTTCGGGGGTTGTCGGCCGGATTGGTGATGGCCGGATTCGGTGGTCGGTGAGCGGGGTGTCGCCGGGTAGTCGAGGATGTGCGGGACTGTGCCGGGTGGCGTGAGGCGAGTGAGGAGTGGTGTCGCGCGTGGTTGAGGACGTTCGGGCGCTTCTGGCGGATGCTTGTGCGTACTACCGCGACAGTCCGAGGGCTTCGGCGTTGCTGGGGGAGGCGCTTGATCATCTCGACGAGCCGCTTCGGGTGAGCATCGGCGGGACTGCGGGGACGGGGAAGTCCACGCTGGCTGCGGCGTTGGGCGATTGGCCGACGCGGGCGTTGCGTGATCTGGAGTTTCTCGATGCGCCGCATCCGTCGACGCTCACTGACGCATCCGTACGGCTGCTGCGCCACCTTGAGCCCGATCAGTTGGCGACGCTGCGTCCGACAGCACCTTCACCCTTCGCGCGACAGACGGCCGTCGACACGATCCTTGTGCTTGCGCGCGCAGACGAGACTGGCGCGGGGCGGATTGACGCACTGCTTACCGCGAAGCAGATTGCGCGGCGTGCGTGGCGCGAAGATCCGCTGTGCAGTGGATTCCAGGGCGTCATCGCGGTGGCGGCGCAACTTGCGTACGGGGCGCGCGCGTTCACTGACGACGAGTTCGAGCTTCTCGCGGCCTTCGCGGCCGTACCGCGTGAGGAGTTGGAGCGGTATCTGCTGTCGGTGGATTCCTTTACTGATCCGGCGTTTCCGGGACCGGTGTCGGTCGAGACGCGACGGTCGTTGGTGGTGCGCTTCGGGCTCTTCGGGGTGAAGCTTGCGCTGACGTTGATCCGTACGGGCTGTGACGACCGAGTGAAGCTGTCGACGGAACTGGTGCGGCGTAGTGGTCTTGGCGAGCTTCGCGACACCATTGCGGGTTGTTTCGCTGCGCGTGCGGACGCGTTGCGTGCGCGGACGGCGTTGATTCGCCTGGAGACCGTGTTGAATGCGGAGCCTCGGCCGCACAGCGATCGGCTTGCGGCGCGGGTTGAGCGGTTTTCGGCTGGTGCGCATGACTTTCGCGAGTTGCGGTTGATTGCGGACATTCGCGGTGGGCGTACCGCGCTGGCGGGGGAGTCGGCGGAAGAGGCTGTGCGGTTGCTCGGTGCGGAGGGGACGGAGCCGGAGGAGCGACTGGGGCTTGCGGCGGGTACGGATCCTCGCGAGATGTATGAAGTCGGTCTTGACGCGGTGATGCGGTGGCGGCATGAGGCGGAGCGGCCGGACCGGGCGCTGGCGGAGCGGGCGGCGGCGCAGGTTGTGGTGCGTAGCGCGGAGGGGTTGCTGGCGCAGTTCGTTTGACCCGGGCAGTCGTCCGGGGCGGTTGTCCGAGACAGATGGCAGGACGACTTCTCAGGGCGATTGATCAAGGCGATTGACCCGAGTAGTTGACCTGGGCAGTCGTCCGGGGCGGTTGACCTGGACCACTGACAGGGCGATTGACCAGGGCAATCGACCGGGGCGAGTGGCCGAGGCAGATGCCTGGACGACTGTTCAGGGCGAGTGACCAAGGCGTTCGACCGGGGCAGCCAGTCAGAAGGGCGGAGCGTCAGGCGTTGCCCAGCACCCGTCCGATGGTGAGTTCCAGGACGACTCGCTGTGGGTTCTCGCGCGGCTGCCGGTACCGCTGGGCATAGCGTTCTTCGGCGTCTCGGACCGAAGCGGCGTCGTCGAGGAGGCGGATTCGGCCTTCCAGCGTGGACCAGGTCCGGCCCTCGAATTGGCACACCGCGGCGGCCAGCCCGGTGTCACCTGCGGCGCGGATGAGGCGGGCCTTGTAGGACGTCCCGGAGGCGATCACGCGGGCGAGGCCCTGCTCGAAGTCGACTGTCACGCCTACCGCGACCACGTGCGGCGTTCCGTTCGGGCGCACCGTCGTGAGCGACGCGAGCCGCCGTTCGGTCCAGAACTGGCGGAAGCCCTCGTCGAGTGTCATGTCCGCACGCTAGACGAGACAGGAATTCAACTTCTTGTTGACCTCTTTAACAACCAGTTGTAGCGTCCCGCGGAACCAACGACGTCCTGGAGGTTCCGCATGTCGTCGCTTCGTTCCCGTGCCTGGCAGGCCGTACTGCTGGGCGGCTTGCTCGCGCTCTCCACCGCCTGTGGAGGGGGTCCCGACGGGGCAGGTGGCGGGCAACAGCAGAAGCCGAGCGCTGTTCCGGACAACGCCGCGTTGCTCGGCGCGATCAAGGCTGACCCGCAGCTCGCCGGAGCATTGCCGCCGGCGGTGGTGCAGGCCAAGACGTTGCGGTTGGCGTCCAACATCCAGTCGGCGCCGAACAACTTCTACGCCGCGGACGGCAAGACGCCGATCGGCTACGAGGTCGATCTGGCCAAGGCGGTCGGGGCGAAGCTCGGGGTGACCGTCGCGTACCAGGATCTGGCGTTCGGTTCGCTTATCACGAGTCTGCAGTCCGGCCGCGTCGATCTGACCATGGCGGCGATGAACGACACCAAGGAACGCCAGAAGCAGATCGACTTCGTCGACTACTTCTCGTCCGGCATCACGATCATGATCCGCAAGGGCAACCCGGACGGCATCACCGGACCGGACACGTTGTGCGGCAAGAACGTGGCAGTCGTACAGGGCACCAGTCACCAGAAGTTCGCCACCACGCAGAGCGCGAAGTGCACGCAGGCGGGCAAGCCGGCGGTCACGGTGACCGCGACTGACAGCGACAACCAGAACCAGAATCAGCTGCGCACCGGTCGTGTCGCGGCGATTCTCAATGACCTGCCGAGCGCGGTCTACATCTCGCGCACGGCGGGCGACGGCAAGTTCTTCGAGGTCGTGCCTGGACAGCCGATCGAGGGCGGGCCGTACGGGATGGGGTTCGCGAAGAGCAACACGAAGCTGCGTGACGCCGTCAAGCAGGCGTTGCAGTCGCTCGTCGCCGACGGGACGTACGGCAAGATCCTGCAGTCCTGGGGAGTCGAGCAGGGTGCGATCAAGGAGGCGGCCGTCAATGGCGGAAGCTGAACCGCTGCCGATCGTCCGGCTGCGGCATTGGGGTCGCTGGGTCAGCGCGGCGGTGATCGTCGCGCTGCTGGTACTGCTGGGGTTCGCGCTCGCGCAAGCGCAGATCGAGTGGGGTTCGGTACCCGACTTCGTCTTCTACCGCGTGATGGCGCTCGGGCTGCTCAACACCGTCGTGCTGGCGGTGATCGCGCAGGCGATCGCGATCGTGCTCGGCATTCTGATCGCGTTGCTGCGGCTCAGTGCCAACCCGGTCGCGAAGTGGTTCGCGGCGGCCTACATCTGGCTGTTCCGCGGGCTTCCGGTGCTGTTGCAGATCTTGATTTGGTACAACCTGGCCCTGATTTTCCCGACCGTCTCGATCCCGCTCCCGTTCGGCGGCTACCTCGTCCACGAGCCGACGAACGTGCTGATCAGCGCGTTCACCGCGGCGCTGCTCGGACTGGCGCTGAACGAGAGCGCGTACATGGCGGAGATCGTCCGGGCCGGGCTGACCAGCGTCGACACCGGACAGACCGAGGCGGCGAAATCCATCGGCATGACGCCTGGCGCGACGCTGCGCCGGGTCGTGCTGCCGCAGGCGATGCGCGTGATCATCCCGCCGACCGGCAACGACTTCATCAACATGCTCAAGGGCACGTCGATGGCTTCGGTGATCGGCGTGACCGAGCTGATCCACGCGGCCAACAACATCTCGTCCAACAACCTGCTGGTGATGGAGACGCTGATCGCGGCGGCCGTCTGGTACATGGTCGTGGTGACGGTGGCGGGCATCGGCCAGCACTACCTTGAACGATCGTTCGGGGCGGCCGACCGGAGTCCGGTGGCGCGGGTCGGGAAGGCGTTCAAGGGGATGCCGCTGGTGAGGGGTGCGCGTGTCTGAGCCGCTGCTGAAAGCTGTGGGGGTCCGCAAGAACTACGGGCACACCGAGGTGCTCAAGGGCATCGATCTGGAGGTCCGCAAAGGACAGGTGGTGTGCCTGCTCGGGCCGTCCGGAGCGGGGAAGAGCACGTTTCTGCGCTGTCTCAACCATCTCGAGACGATCGACGGCGGCCAGGTCTGGGTGGACGGCGAGCCGATCGGGTTCAAGCTGCGCGGCGGCAAACTGTACGAGCTGCGGGAGAAGGACGTCGCCCGGCAGCGCCGCGACATCGGCATGGTTTTCCAGCGGTTCAACCTGTTCGGGCACCGGACGGCGCTGGAGAACGTGGTCGAGGGACCCGTGCGGGTGCTCGGCGTCGATCCGGCACAGGCGCGGAAAGAGGCGCTGGACCTGCTTGACCGGGTCGGGCTCGCGGACCGAGCGGGCGCTTACCCAGGGCAACTGTCCGGCGGGCAGCAGCAGCGCGTCGCGATCGCGCGGTCGCTGGCGATGAAGCCGAAGCTCATGCTGTTCGACGAGCCGACGTCCGCGCTGGACCCGGAATTGGTCGGGGAGGTGCTCGCGGTGATGGGTACGTTGGCTCGGGAGGGGATGACGATGGTGGTCGTGACGCACGAGATGGCCTTCGCAGCGGAGGCTGCCGACGAGGTGGTGTTCCTCGCCGACGGCGCGGTCGTCGAAACCGGGCCGCCGGAGCGCGTGCTGAAGTCGCCGGAACACGAGCGGACGCGGCAGTTCCTCGCGCGGGTCCTCTCGTGACCCGGATCCCGCCCCGGTACCTGCTCCAGTTCGACGAGCCCGCCGGTTACCTGGACTTCGCGCGGTTCGGGCCGCCGTCGCACGCCGTGCTCGACACCACCGCGCGGTTGCTGGAGGCGACGACAAAGGCCGGTCCGTCCACTGTGGACGAGCTGATGCGGCAGGAGATCCGGGCGAAAGCAGCGGCCGCGCGGCTTTGCGGCAGCGACACCGACCACACCGTGCTGCTCCCGCACACCAGCCTCGGCCTGTTCCAGGCGGCCTTCAACAGCCACGGCGAGGTGCTCGTTTCGGCCGCGGAGTTCCCGGCCAACACGTATCCGTGGGCACGCGCCGAGCAGGCCGGAAGGGTGCGGATGCGGCGGTTGGAAGGCGGCTACGTCACCGCCGATCGCCTCGCGGAAGCGCTTACGCCGGAGACCGCTGTCGTTTCGGTGAGCGCCGTCGACTTCCGCACCGGGTACCGGGCCGATCTCGCCACGTTGCGCGAGGTCGTGGGCGACCGGCTGCTGGTGGTCGACGGGATCCAGGGCTTCGGGGTCGTCGACGCGCCGTGGGAGGTCGCCGACGTGCTCGTGGTCGGCGGGCAGAAGTGGCTGCGGGCGGGCTGGGGAACCGGGTTCGCGGTGCTGTCCGACCGGGCGCTCGCGCGGATGGACCCGATCCTGTCCGGCTGGACCGGCGCGCGCGACCCCGGCCTGTTCGACAACGAGATCCACCCGGCCGACCCGACCGCGGCGAGCTGGTCGATCTCGAACCTCAGCCCGGTCACGTCCGGCGCGTTCGCGGCGGCGCTCGAACTGGTCGAGGAAACCGGTGTCGCGGCGATCGCGGGGCGGATCGGCGAACGCGTCGGCGAGCTGGAGGACGTGCTGCGCTCGTTCGGCGCGGAGATCGTCTCAGCGACTGAACGGCGAGCCGGGATTCTCGCGTTCTCGTTGCCGGACAAGCCGGCGGAGCAGGTCGGGGCGGCGTTGACGGCGGCGGGGATCGCGGCGACGGTGCGTCCGGAACACGTCCGGTTGTCGCCGCACGCGTCGACTCCGCCGGCGGCTGCCGATTTGGTGCGGGATGCTTTGGAAACGCTGATCCGGCCTCGCCGGGTCGTGCCGGTCGCGTCGGTTTCGGGCACGGCCACGCATGAGCTGCTGACCGCGTTGATTCCGGCGGTGGACGGGCTGGCGGCGATGCTCGGGCCGGGCAACGAGGTGTTGCTGCACGACCTGTCGCGGCTGCCGGACTCGATCGTCGCGATCGCGGGCAAGCTCACCGGGCGTTCGGTCGGCGGGCCGATGACGGATCTGCTGCTCGGGCTCGTCCGCCGCGGCACGACGCAGGACCTGACCAACTACCGCACGCACAGTCCGGACGGCCGCGAGATCCGGTCGTCCACGTTGTTTCTGCGCGACGCCGAGGGCACGGCGATCGGTTGCCTGTGCGTGAACAGCGAACTTCCCGCGGCGGCGCAGACGTCGGAGGAACGGCGGGAGGAGACGTTCCTGCCGGACGTCGACAGCCTGCAGCGGTTCCTCGTCGGGCGGGCGATCGGGAAGTCCGGGATTCCGGTGGAGCTGATGAAGAAGCGGCACAAATCGGCGGTGGTCCGCGAGCTGGACGAGGCCGGGTACTTCCTGATCAAGGACGCCGTGGACCATCTGGCCGGGCAGCTCGAGGTGACCCGGTACACGATTTACAACTACCTCAACGAGATTCGGGCTGGATAGCCGGACTGCCCGGGCTTGGTGCTGTCCAGCCCGGGCAGTCCGTGCGTGCTTACTTCAGGAATTTCTCCACCGCGTCCGCAGCCGCGGTGATTCCGCCGTTGGCCCGGATTTCCGCGCGCAGTTCGGCTAACCTCGCGGCAACGTCCGGCGAACTGCTGACCTCGTCGACGGCTTCACGGAGGGACTTGGCGGTCACCTGATCCGCGGGCAGATGCTTGCCGACCCCCAACGCCTCCAGCTGCGCGGCGTTGCCGAACTGGTCGACGGCCTGCGGGATGGCGACCGTCGGGACGCCGTACCACAAGGATTCCGTGCAGCCGCCCATGCCGGCGTGCGTGATGAAGGCCGACGCGGCGTCGAGAATTGCCAGCTGTGGCACCGTTTCGTGCACCTCGACCGACTCCGGCAGCGGGCCGAGATCGTCCTTCGAGACGTGCTTGCCGATCGAGAGCACGACGTGCCAGCTGTCGAATTCGGTGATGCAGTGCCGGTATACGTCCAGTTGGTCGTTGTACGCGGTGCCGAACGACACGAGCAGCACGGGTTTCCCGTCGGACGGCGGCGTCCAGTGTTCTGCCGCACGCGCCGGGTCGAGGCACGGGCCGACGAACTGGACGCGGTCCTCCGGCACCCGGTCGGCGTTGGGCTGCATCGCGCGCGGGATCAGCGACAGGATCGGCACCGGTCGCGCGAGCCACGTCCAGGCGTCTTCGGCGACGCCGTGTTCCGCCAGCCATTCGGTGAACGTCCGGTCGTAGTCCACTCCGGACGGTGAAGTGCGAATCGGTTTGAGGACCTCGGCGAGTTCCTCCTCGTAGCCGTCCCAGGCGACGTAGGTGGGGGAGAGCTGCACCGCCGGCACGTCGTAGCGGAGGCCGAGCAGCGGCGCGCCGAGGCCGCCGATGTCGTAGAGCAGCAGGTCCGGGCGGTCCTGGTCGAAGGTTTCGACCAGCTGCGGGTGGATCGCGATGGCTTCGTCGAGGAAGACGCGCATCGCTTCGGCCGGGTCCTCCGGCCATTCGGCGTCCGGGCCGATCGGGAAGATCGTGGGGTGCGCGACGACGTCCGCGCCGGTCGGTTCGACCAGCTCGGCGAGCGGTTCGCCCACGACGTAGCTGACCCGGTGCCCGCGTCGCACGAGTTCGCGGATGATCCCGAGCGAGGGGTAGACGTGGGAGGGCGCGGAACAGCCGATCACGACGATGTGCTTGCCCATGAGGCGAAAGTGTCCTTTCCGGACGAGATGCGGTCCGGCACGCACAGCGAGGGCGGCCCGGTGGCGGGCGGCCCGGAGAGTCGTGCCGGGATCAGGACAGGCGGCGGCGGGCGAAGATCGTCATGGATCGGGACGGTAGTGGCGCCGGTTGCGGGGAGCAACCGGATTTGCCGGGCATAGCCGTCGCCAGCTTGTCGTGGTGAACAACTCCGCATTGCCCACTACTTTCTATTTCAACCTACTTTGTGTTACAAAGTTCAGGACAGCGAAGCACTGGGGGACGAGATGACAGAAGCGTTCAGGCTGACCGGCCTGGTGAAGCAGTTCAAGCAGGTCCGCGCGGTCGACGGCGTGTCCTTGGCCGTGCGGCGCGGCGAGGTCGTCGCGCTGCTGGGGCCGAACGGCGCGGGCAAGTCGACCACCATCGACATGCTGCTCGGGCTCACCTCGCCGGACGAGGGGAGCGTGCAGGTGTTCGGCGGTTCGCCTCGGGCGGCGCTCGACTCCGGGCGGCTCGCGGCGATGGTGCAGAACGGGTTCCTGCTGCGGGACGTCACGCCGGCCGAGTTGGTCGAGTTGCATCGGTCGATGTTCCGGGATCCGTTGTCGGCCAAGGAGGTTTACGAGCGGGCTGGCATCGGGGAGTTCGCGAAGCGGCGATGCGGCAAGTTGTCCGGCGGGCAGCTTCAGCGGGTCCGGTACGCGCTCGCGCTCACTGGCGACCCGGAGCTGCTGCTTCTTGACGAGCCGACGGCAGCGTTGGACGTCGATGCACGGCGCGAGTTCTGGGCGTCGATGCACGAGTTCACGGCGGCTGGGCGGACCGTCCTCTTCGCGACGCATTACCTCGCCGAAGCCGAGGACTACGCGGGCCGCGTCGTGTTGATGCGGCACGGGAAGATCGTCGCGGACGGGGCGGTCGACGAGGTGCGCGCGAATGTGTCCGGACGAGTGATCAGGGCAGTCGTACAGGGCGCCCGTACGGAAGCTCTGGCCGCGCTGGACGGGGTCGCCAGGGCACGTGTTCAGGGCGATCGTGCGGAACTCGGCTGTACTGACTCCGACCTGGCGATCCGAGCTTTGCTCACGACATTCCCGCGGGCCAGCTCGATCGAGATCACCTCCGCGGGGCTCGAGGAAGCGTTCCTCGCCCTCACTTCCGACGAGCCGCAGGGAGCGCTCCGATGAACCTCGTCTACCTCCGCCTGGAGATCCTGCGCATCGTCCGCAGCCCGCAGTTCGCGCTGTTCACCATCGTGGTTCCGCTCGGCATGTTCCTGCTGTTCGGCGGGCTGTTCGGCGACCAGGTCGGCGCGAACGGCGTCAGGGGCAGCGTCACGACGATGATCAACATGGGTGCGTACGGCGCGATGAGCGGCGCGTTGTTCACCGGCACCCGCGTCGCGACCGAGCGGACTGACGGCTGGCAGCGGCAGCTCCGGCTCACACCGATGCGTGGACCCGACTACCTGATGGTGAAGATCGTGTCCTCGATGGCGATGGCTTTGCCGGTAGTCCTGGTGATCTTCATCGGCGGCGCGTTGCGCGGTGTGCAGCTCACCACAGCACAGTGGCTGCTCAGCGGGGTCTCGCTGTGGCTGGGTGCGTTGCCGTTCGCGGTGCTCGGACTGCTGTTGGGGCTGTTCGGCAAGGGCGACACGGTCGGCGCGATGACTGGGGCGTTGATGCTGCCGCTCGGTGTGTTCGGCGGGTTGTGGATGCCGCTCGCGTTCCTGCCGGAATGGATGACCGCGGTCGCGCACTTCTTCCCTACGTATTGGCTCGGCCGCGTCGGCACGCTCCCGGTGGATCACGCCAGCGGGCTCGGTCTGGCGGTCGGCGTGCTGGCGGTGTGGCTGGTCGTGCCCGCGCTCGTGGTGGTGCGGCGGTTCCGGCTGGGCCCGGTGAAAGTCGCGTGACGTGTTAGCTTCCGTGCTGCATGCGGGGTCAGTACGGGGGAAGGGCGGTTCGGGGTGAACAACGACGCGGGTGACCCCGTCGAGGACGAGGGCGAGCCGCTGTCCGCGGCGGAATCGCTCGAACTCATCGCCCGGCAGAACGAGCGGACGCGCCGGGAGCTGCGAGTGAGCCCGGCGCGTCTGTTCGGCGTCTGGGCGTTCACCTGGCTCGTCGGCTGGGGACTCGTCTACCTCGCCGACGACCGGTCGGCGGCGCTGCTTCCCGGCTGGGTCGCGGGAATCGTCGTCGCGGTGCTGATGATGGGCGCGATCTTCTACTCGGCTTGGCACGGCAGCAAACCCAGCCGGGGGATTCGCGGCCCGTCACGGCGGATCGGAGCGATGTACGGCTGGTCGTGGGGGATCTCGTTCGCCGGGATGTGCCTGATCGACATCCGGATCACCAAACTCCTTCCCGAGGGCTCCGATCTCGTGCCGCTTTTGTGGTCGGGCACTTCGCTGCTGCTCACCGGAGCGCTTTACCTCGCGGGCGGGATGCTGTGGCAGGACATGCGGCAGTACTTCCTCGGCGGCTGGATCATCGTGTGCAGCGGGGCGAGCGTCCTGGTCGGCGTGCCAGGCAACTTCCTCGTCCTCTCGCTCGCCGGCGGCGGCGGATTCGCGGTCGCCGCGCTGGTCTACGTGGTGCGGCCCCGTGGCTGAACTGCCGGAGCTCGACCCCGTCATCCACGCCCAGGCGCGGCTGCGCGTCACGGTCGCGCTCGCCGGGCTGCCTCCCGCCGACCAGATCACCTTCCCCCGGCTGCAGCAGCTGCTGGAGATGACCGCGGGCAACCTCTCGACGCATCTGCGCAAACTCGAGGACGCCGAGTACGTCGAGATCACCAAGGCCTACGAACACCGCACGCCGGTCACGCTGGTGCGGCTCACAAGCAAGGGCCGGGCCGCGTTCGAGAGCTACACGAAGGCGTTGCAACGGCTCCTGGACGCTGGAACCTGACATGTCTCGCTGGGTCGTGCACCTGGACCTCGACGCGTTCTACGCCTCCGCAGAACAGCTCACCCGGCCCACGTTGCGCGGGCGTGCGGTGGTGGTCGGCGGCACCGGGCATCGCGGCGTCGTCGCGGGGGCGAGTTACGAATCCCGCGAGTACGGCGTGCGTTCGGCGATGCCGATGTCCCAGGCGCGACGGCTGCTTCCGGCCGGCGGAGTCGTGTTGCCGCCGCGGTTCCGGTTGTACGAAGTCCTGAGCAAGCAGGTCTTCGACGTCGTCGGCGAGGTCGCGCCGGTGCTGGAACGGATTTCGCTCGACGAGGCGTTCGCCGAACCGCCGGTGCTGGCGGGCGCGTCGGTCGAGCAGGTGACCGAGTGGGCGGAGAACCTGCGGACGCGGATTCGGGACGAGACCGGGCTGACTGCGTCGATCGGGGCGGGAACCGGAAAGCAGGTCGCGAAAATCGGTTCGGACCGGGCGAAGCCGGACGGTCTGCTCGTCGTGCCGCCGGGCACTGAACGCGAGTTCCTGGCACCGCTGACCGTGCGCGCGTTGTGGGGGATCGGGCCGGTGGCGGAAGCGAAACTGCGCACGATCGGTGTCCTCACCTTGGGCGAGCTAGCGGCATTGCCGGAGCCGGACGCGGTGTCGACGCTCGGTGGCGTGGTCGGGCGCGACCTGCGACGGCTGGCGAGCGGATTCGACGACCGTCCGGTCGCGGAGCGGGGCGAAGCCAAGCAGGTGAGCGCGGAGACGACCTTCGACGTTGATGTGGTCGATCTCGTCCGATTGCGCGCGGAGGTAAGGAAAATCGCGGCTGGTGCACACGCTCGGCTGGTGAAGGCTGGTCGCGTCGCGCGCACGGTGGTGATCAAGCTGCGGCATACGGACATGAGCACTGTGACTCGCTCCGAGACCACCGCGTCGCCGACCGATGACCTCGAACAGCTTGCGGCTACTGCGGAACGGCTGCTGCTCGACCCGCAGGAGTTCGGCGGCGTGCGGCTGGCGGGAGTTGCGTTCAGCGGGCTTTCGGTGCCGCATCAGGACGCGTTGTTCAGCTTGACGGTGCCCGCTGCGACGGAGGAGCCGGTGGTCACCTCGACCTCCGCGCCGTCGCCGGGCGGGAGCGCGCCGGTGTCGTCGTCGGGGTGGCGTCCGGGGGACGACGTCGTGCACGCCGAGTACGGCACGGGCTGGGTGCAGGGCGCGGGGCACGGCCGGGTGACAGTGCGGTTCGAGACGCGCACGTCCGGCCCTGGCGTCGCGCGGACGTTCGACCAGACCGATTCAGCGCTGACTCGCGGACAGCCCGCCGACTGTCTGGCCTGAGCATTTCGCCTGGTCACGACCGGGGTGTTAACCCACAAGAGTGATGAGGAAGGATGTGCCGGGCAGTCGGGCAAAGGGGATGATCATGACGAACATGCGCCGCGCCGCCGCCCTCGCCGGGGTCGCGCTGATGCTGACGGCGTGTGGGAGCGAAGCCGCCCCGCAACGCAGTGGATCGCCTTCGGCCGGGCCCTCGTCGTCGGCGGCCGCTTCGCCGGATTCGTTCACCGTCGTGGCGACCGGGGACGTGCTGATCCACCCGCGGCTCACCGAGCAGGCCGAGGCGGACGGCGGCGGGAAGATCGACTACCGGCAGCTGTTCGCCGGGGTCAAACCGCTCGTGTCCGGCGCGGATCTGGGCATCTGCCACCTCGAAACGCCGCTTGCGCCGGAAGGCGGGCCGTACAGCGGGTATCCGTCGTTCAGCGCGCCGCCGGAGATCGCGGATGCGTTGAAGGACACCGGGTACGACACTTGCTCTACCGCGTCGAACCACACACTCGACCAGGGTGCGGCGGGTGTCACGCGCACGTTGGACAAGCTCGACCAGACTGGGTTGAAGCACACCGGCTCCGCGCGTTCGGCCGAGGAAGCGGGGAAACCGCTGATTCTGGACGTGCACGGGGTGAAGGTCGCGCAGCTGTCGTATGCGTTCGGGTTTAACGGGATCAAGCGTCCGGCTGGAAAACCGTGGCTGGCCAACGAAATCGACCCCGACGAGATTCTGGCCGCGGCGCGCGCGGCGAAGGCGGCTGGGGCGGAGGTCGTGATCGCCAGCCTGCATTGGGGCGTCGAGTATCAGCATGACGTGACTGCTGAGCAGAAGCAGCTGGCGCAGAAGCTGACGGCGTCGCCGGATCTCGACTTGATCGTCGGGCATCACGCGCATGTGGTGCAGCCGTTTCAGAAAGTCGGCGGCAAGTGGGTGGCGTTCGGGCTGGGCAATGAGGTCGCTCGGCATGACGAGCCTCGCGGGTCCACCGAGGAAGGGGTCGCGGCCCGGTTCCGGTTCAGCCGGGCTGGCGGGCATTGGGCGGTGGACAAGGCCGAGTACGTGCCGACGTTGATCGACCTCGGGCCGCCGATCCGGTTGCGGGATCTCACGACTGCGCCGCCGACGCAGCGGGGGAAGGAAGCGCTCGCGAATACCGATGAGGTGGTGCTTTCCCGGGGTGCTGGGGATGACGGGTTGAGTCGGCCGGGGCGGTGACGGGTCGGGTCGGTGGCGCGCCGGGGTGGTGGGTGCGTTGGAGGCCAGCGAGTGTTTTGTTGGGTGGGTTGATCGAGCGTTGAGTTGCGCGGGGGCTTCGTTGAGGGCGGTGGCGGAGCGGGGATGGAGGGCCCGGCGCTCGGTGGGCGATCGCCTGCCGGGCGTTTGAGCCACGGTGGGATGCGCTCGAAGGGGTATCAGGGCGATCGCCCTGTGCGGACGATCGCCCTGGTTGGGCGTTCGCCCGAGGCAGTCGTCCGGGGCAGGGCGGACAATCGTCCTGGTCTAGGTGGTTGTGCGTGTCGGACGGTCGTCCAGGGCGATCGCCCTGGACGGACGATCGCCCTGAGGGCGGACGGTCATCTGTGTGTCGAGCGGTCGTCCTGGTCGGGTGTCTTGGGCAGTCGCCCAGGGCAGACGTTCGTACAGGTCGGGTGTCCGCCCCGGACGGACGATCGTGTGGGGCGGGCGGTCGTCCTGGTCTGGTGGTCGTGCGTGTCGGGCGATCGTCCAGGGCAGGCGATCGTGCGGGACGGACGTTCGCTCTGGTCGGGCGTTCGCCCGGGGCAGACGCCCGCCCGAGGCAGACGCCCGGCCCGGTCAGTGGTCCCGGCGGGTGATGAGCTGGGCCAGAGCAGTCAGTTCGGCCGTCGCTCGTGGAGTCGGGTTGGCGGCGGTCAGCGCGGTTAGCGCGTCGGTGAGCAGTTCGTCCGCCTGGGCGTGGCTCCAGGCTCGGCCGCCGGCTTCGTCGACCAGGGCCGCGGCTTTGGCGAGGCAGTCGTCCGGCAGTGGGTGTCGGTACAGCATCGACAGTTCCTGTCCGGCTGACGTGCCCGAGGTGAGCGCGGCGACCACCGGCAGGGACTTCTTGCGGCTGCACAGGTCCGAGTACACCGGCTTCCCGGTGACTGCCGGGTCGCCCCAGATGCCGAGCAGGTCGTCGACGTGTTGGAAGGCCAGGCCTAGCGATCGGCCGAAGCGGCCGAAGCGTTCGATGTGTTCGCCTCGGCCGCCGACTACCAGCACGCCTAGCGTGCAAGCCGCGCTCAGCAGGGCGGCCGTCTTGCCTTGTGCCATTCGCACGCATTCCGCGACTTCGACGTTCGTCCGCTGTTCGAACGCCAGGTCTTCGTGCTGGCCGTGGAGGAGGTCCAGTACCGCTGTGCTCAGCAAGCGCGCCGCGGCGGGGCCGTCTGGGGACAGGACGTCGAAGGCCAGGGCGAGCAGGGAGTCTCCGGCCAGCACGGCTTGTCCGGTGCCGAACACGGTCCACGCGGTGGGGCGGTGCCGCCGGGTGCGGTCGCCGTCCATGACGTCGTCGTGCAGCAGGGAGAAGTTGTGCGCCAGTTCGACGGCCACGGCGGCCGGGATCGCGTCTTCCGGGTCTCCGCCGCAGGCCTCGGCGCACAGCAGCACCAGCGCCGGGCGCAGTGCTTTGCCTCCGGAGGCGCTCGTCGCGGTCCCCGTCTCGTCCCACCAGCCGAGGTGGTAGCCGGCGATCCGGCGCATCGACACGGGCAGCCGGTCGACCGCCTTCCGCATCGCCGGTTCCCATCGGCTCCGGCTCCAGTCCAGCACCTCGGCCACGGAACGGGTCCCGGTGCGCGCGTCCACTGTCGTCATCGCCGCACCGCTTCCCTGCGCGGCGCGGCGGCCAAAGTGGACAGTTCGGCGGGGTCGGTGACGGTCACTGCGAAACCACCTAACGTCGAAAACGCCCGGGAACACGGAGAGACAGTGTTTTCCGGGAGCGGGAGAGGAATGCGAATCGAAAAGCGGCGCCGCGGATCAACATAGCAAGCGGGATCACCCCGACAATCACTCGATCGGGTAGCCGGGTCCGATTCACCTGTTTGCCGAAGCTCCTTTTCGGACATTGCCGGTGCTGTTGTCAGGTCGACAACCAGGAGTGCGTCACCGTCGGTCTGCTGCCGTAACCCGGTCGTGTGCGCGCGACCGGTACCTGTGTCGTTTCCCTTGTCAATCAAGGGCAATCGGGGGAACCGGTATCCGGGTCACTGCTCCGATCCGGCGAACCGAGGCGGCGGCGGACGGCCACCCGGCTGAATCGCGCGTTCCGCCGTTGTCCGTTCCGGAATCTGCTGGATAGCGTCGGCCAGCGTATTTCCCGCGCGAAAGGAACCGGATGAACGTCTACGTGACCGGGGTGTTCTGGGTCGTCGGCGCGGCCATCGCGGCCGCGGTGATCGGCTATCTCGTCCGGCGCTTCGGCTGGGACGAGGGCCGCCGCGACAACAACGACGCCGCGGGCCAGGTGTTCACCATCGTCGGCGGGCTGCACGCGGTCCTGGTCGCCTTCGTGCTGATCTCGCTCTTCGACGCCGTCACGTCCACGCGCGAGGGTTCCTACACCGAGGCGGAAGGCCTGGTCGCCGCGACCTGGTCGGCGCAGGCGCTGCCCGGGGACACCGGCGAGCAGGTGCGGCACCTCGCGATCGCTTACGCGACGACGGTGTCGAAGCAGGAGTGGCCCCGGCTCATCGACGACGGCCCGATCCCGGACACCGGCTGGACCCAGCTCGACCAGATGCGCCGCGTCGTCGCCAACGCGCAGGCGAGCGACGACTGGACCAACGACCGGAAGAAGGACGCCGCCGCGCAGCTCTGGCAGGTCTACCAGGCCCGGCAGACCCGGCTGACCGGCGCGGAAACCGACGGCGTCGGCTCGGTCATGTGGTTCGCGCTCATCCTCGGCAGCGTGATCTCGGTCCTGCTGCCGAACCTCTTCGGCGGCACGCGGATGGCCGCGCACCTGGTGATCGTGTCGACGCTGGCCGGCACGATCGTCCTGCTGCTCTACGCGATTTACCAGCTGCAGAACCCTTATGCCGGAGGCGCGAACGTGCATCCGGACGCGTTCACCGGTGCGATCTCGCGGCTCGGCTGACCGGTGCGAGGTTCCCGGTACCTGACTGTGGTGGCCGCCGCGGCCGCGGTCGCCGGGCTGCTCGTCGCGTCCGGCTGGCTGGCTCCCGCCCGGCAGCGCGCGGCCGCGACGTCCTGCCGGGTGCTGCAGGTCGAAAGCCGCGACGGGTGGTCGTCCGACATCGTGCGGTTGACGTTGCCCTCCGGCGCACGGCATCTCTTGCACCACAGTCCTTTCGCGCTGAACGCCATCGCGTACTCGGCGGCGCAGGATGTTACGTACGGCGTCGCCGACGGCCGTTTCCACGACGGCTCGCACGCGGTGCGGATCGACTCCGACGGCAAGCTGACCGACCTCGGCCCGGTCGGCCGCGACACCCACCACGGCGTCTGGAGCTGGGTGACCGGCGCGACGGCCGGGGCGATGTCCGGCAATTCCTGGTACGTGAAGCGGGCGACGAGTCTGTACACAGTGGACGTTGACCCGCGCAGCTCCGGTTTTCTCACCGCGACCGGGCCGGTGCTGCTGCATCCGTGGTGGCTCGCTTCGGGGGTCGACGATTTCGCGTACAACCCGGAAGACGGTCTGCTGTACGGGGTTTCGTCCACCGGCGAGGGCGCGGTGGTCACGGTGAATCCGGTGAGCGGGAAGGTCGCGAAGGTGCCGGGGGAGCGATTTCCGGACGCGACTTACGGTTCGGTCGTGTTCGGGCCGGACCACAAGCTCTACGCGACGGCGAACTGGATCGACGGGCGGAGCGTCACGTACCGGATGGACGGCGGTTCCGCGGTCGAGGTGAGCACTGGGCCGCCGTTGGTGCTTTCCGACGGTGCCGGATGTTTGGCTGAACCCGCGCCACCGCCTCCGCCACCTCCGCCGCCACCCCCGCCGCCGACGTCGTCTTCGGCACCGCCGCCGTCCTCGGCGTCGCCCACACCATCCCCGACGCCGACGCCGACGCCGTCCCTGTCGCCCACGCCGCCGCCGTCGACCTCGGCGAGCCCCACGCCGTCCTCAACCCCGGCACCCCCGCCGACGCCATCGTCACCCCCGCCGTCCCCGGCGCCGACCCAGCCGAGTCCGATCGCCCCCACCCTGACCCCGACGCATCCCCCGCAACCGCGGGACGCGATCATCCAGCCCATCCCCATGCCGCAACCCCCCGCGCCCTCGCGCGCCGCTCCGGTGAAGGCCATCCAGAAACTGCCGGAGAAACGCGCGACGAAAGCGCGCAACGCGGTGAAGAAGCAGCGTCGCTGGGGTGTGGCGGCGATCCTGCTGATCGTCGGAGGAGGTGCAGTAGCGGCTCGAGCACGGCGCGCTCGTTAACGCGGCAGTCGTCTCGATGACGGATACTGTCCAACTCGGCCGTCGAGACTTCCCCGGGCGTCGAAACGACGTCAGAGGAGGAGAAAGCCGATGAAACGCGTGAAGATCGGGCTGGTCGCCGGGGCGCTGGTGCTGCCGCTGGCCGCCGCGGGCCCGGCCGAGGCCAAGGGCCGTCCGGACGACCATTACCGGGTGCGGGCCGGGCACACGCTGCAGGTGCGCGGCGACGCTCAGCGCGACGGTGCGGTCGTGCGGCACACCGATCCCGGGCACGGCGCGCTGAGCATCGGCCCGGACGGAGCGTTCCGCTACACGCCCGCCGCGGGGTTCACCGGGCGCGACACGTTCACCTACACCGTCAGCGACGCGGTCCGGCTGTACCCGACGGACTTGCCGTCGCTCGGCACGATCGGCGGCGTCAAGATCACTGGCGGCGGGTACGGTTCCGCGCTCGCTCCGGTGCCGGGTTCGCGCGACGAGTTCTACGGACTCACCGACCGCGGCCCGAACGTCGACGCGCCGGACGGGTCCAAAGTGGAGCCCATCCCGTCGTTCACGCCTGCCATCGGCAAGTTCCGGCTCAAGGGCGGGAAAGCCGTGCTGGAGCGGAACATTCCGCTGCGCGCGGCGGACGGTTCGCCGTACAACGGCCAGGTCAACACCCTGGCGAACACCGGCGAGACCATCGTGGATCTCCAGGGCGCGAAACTGCCCGCGTCGCCGAACGGCTACGACTCCGAAGGCCTGGTCGCCCAGCGCGACGGCACCTTCTGGGTGTCTGACGAGTACGGCCCGTTCATCACGCACTTCCGCGCCGACGGCCGCGCGATCGAGCGGCTCTCTCCGTTCGACGGTTCGCTGCCGAAGGAACTGAAGAACCGCGTGCCGAACAAGGGCATGGAGGGGCTCGCGCTCACGCCGGACGGCCGGACGCTCGTCGGCGTCATGCAGTCCGCGCTGCAGCAGCCGGATCTCGCCAAGAAGCCCAGCAAGGTTCCCGCGCTGCGGATCGTGACGGTCGATCTGAAGACCCGCGCCACGCACGAGTACGCGTACCTGCTCGACAACCCGGACGAGACCGGCACTGCGGTCTCCGAGATCACCGCGCTGTCGGCGACCCGGTTCCTCGTGGACGAGCGCGACGGCAAGGCCGAGCCGGGCGCGTACAAGAAGCTGTTCGAGATCGACCTGAGCAAGGCGACTGATCTCGGCCCGGCGGCGAAGGTGCCGGGCGCGACCTATGACGCGGCCAAGGGCGGGCTGCTCGTCGACGGCGGCAAGAGCATCGAGGCGTACGTCGGCAAGGCGACCACCGACGAGGCTGCTGACGCCCTGAAGAAAGTCGGTGTGACGCCCGCGGCGAAGAAGTTGTTCCTCGATGTCGGCGGGCTGGTGACCGGGCTGGATCCGAGTGGTGGTTTCTTCGGTCACGACAAGGTGGAAGGTGTCGCGACGACCGATGGCGGCCGCACTGTGGTGATCAGCAATGACAGCGACTTCGGCATCGACGGTGTCGCGAACGCGGCGGCTCCGTACACGCTGCATGCGAAGACGCAGCCGAACGGTCAGCAGGACGACGGCGAGTACCTGCAGGTGGACATGACGAAGCTGCCGGCGCGGACGCGCACGCTGACGGTGACCGTCGACGTGCGCTGACGGGCGTCAGTACTTGAACTGATCCACGTTGTTCTGCGTGATCAGCAGGGGATCGCCGAGCAGGACCGTCCGGGTGGCCGCGTCATAGCGCACCGCGGGAAGCTCCGGGCTCACGTTGTTGCTGGGCCGGAGCGGGGTGCCGGTCGCGAGCTGCTCGGCGGTCCAGGCGGTGAGGTAGCCGAGGGATTCGACGTTCCACAGCACCGTCATGGAGCAGGACCCGTCGACCAGGTACGGCTTCATCGTCTGCGGCGTGCCGGTGCCGACGGTGAACACCTGGCCGATCTTCTGCTGATCACGCACCGCCCGCGCGATGCCCGGCGTCGCCGTCGTGCACTGGCCGATCATGCCGGTGAGCTTCGGATGCCGGTTGAGGATCTCCTTCGCCAGTTTCGTGGCGGTGGTGGTGTCCTCGTCGGCGTACACCGTCTCGACCAGCTTCGCTCGCGGATAACGTTGTGCCGCATAGGCTTTCTCGGCTTCGATCCACGAGTTGAGGTTCGCCGCGGTCCGCCCGCACGAGACGATCGCGTACTCGCCGGCGCCGCCGGTTTTCTTCATCAGCGAGTCGACCAGCGCCGAACCGATGCCCTCGGCCGTCGTCTGGTTCACGAAGACCTCGCGCTGCGAATCGGCGGCGTCGGTGTCCGTGGTGAGCACGTGGATGCCCTTCGCGCGCGCCTCCGCGATCGTCGGGGCCAGCTCCGCCGGGTCGTTCGGGGCCACCGCGATGACGTCGACGCGTTCGGCGATGAGCTGCCGCAGGATCGCCGTCTGCGCCTCCGGATCGACCGTCGCCGGGGCGCGGGTGAACCACTTCGCGCCGAGCCGTTCGGAGGCCAGCATGCCGCCGGCGTTCATCGCGTCGAAGTACGGGATCCCGCCGATTTTCGGCACGAAGGCGATTTTCGCCGGCTCCGGAGCCGAGCCGGACAGGACCGGCGTGCAACTGGCCGCCACCGCCGCCGCGGTCGCCACCAGCGCCGCACCCAGCACGAGCGTTTTGGTCCGCCCTCGCATCCCCCACCGTTCCCCGGCAACTTGACCTGGCAGCCGAAGGTAGGGCCAGTGACCGCAGGGGGTCAACCGAACGCGATCAAACGGTTACGCAAACGAGTTCAACCGCCGGAAGGCGCAGCCCCCTCTCCGCCCGCCGGACACGTCCCGTCCCCGGGCAGTTCACCGGTCAGCAGGTAGTGCGCGGCCTTGTCGTCGACGCACGGGTTGGGCTCGTTGAGGTACGCGGCGTGGTTGCCGCCGCCGTCGACGAGCAGGCTCGAACCGCGCAGCGCCCGGTGCATCCGCTGCGCGCCGATCAGCGGCGTCGCGGCGTCGTCTTTCCCTTGCAGCAACAGGATCGGCGGCACCGGAGCGGAGCCGATCCGGACCTCCGGAGACGGCGGGACCCGCCAGAACGCGCACGGGGCGCTGTACCAGCTGTTGAGCCAGGCGAACAGCGGTGCGGTCGTGGCCGATTTCGCGGTGTCCGCGTGCCAGGCCGCCCAGTTCCGCGGCCAGCCGGCGTCGGCGCAGTTGTAGGCGAGCTGGCCGGGATCGACCGCGTACTGGGCCTGTCCGGCGGCGACGTTCAGCCCGGTCGAATCCCCGCCGCGATGGCTCGCGACCGCCTGCATCAGCGACGGCCAGGCCCAGTCGCCGTACATCGCGGACGACAGCAGATCGTCCAATTCGGACACTCCGGTTTTGCCGTCCGCCGGTTGCGTTGCGAGCTTTTCGCGCAGCTCGTTCCAGGAAGCCTTCACCGCGGACGCGGTGGTGCCGAGGTGATACGTGCCATCGCGCTCCGCCGTCCACGCGAACAGCTGCTCAGCCCGCGCCTGCAGGGCCGTGTTTTGCTGGAACTGCGTTTGATACGTGGTGACCGTCGGATCGACGACGCTGTCCAGAATCATCCGGCCGGTGTGCGCCGGGAACAACGTCGCGTACGTGGCGCCGAGCTTGGTGCCGTAGGAATAACCGAGATAGTCGATCTTGTCCTTGCCGAGCGCTTCGCGGATCCGGTCCATGTCGCGCGCGGCGTTCTCGGTGGTGAGGTGCGGCAGCAGGTCTTTCCCGTTCTCCGCGCAGTGCGCCGCGATCTGCTTGGCCAGATCTTCGCGCTTGCGCTCTTGCGGAAGGTTGGCCGGTTGGTACGGCGACGCGGGATGCGGCGCGAGTTTCGAGGTGTCGCCACACGAAACCGGTGTGCTCGCACCGATTCCGCGCGGGTCGAAGCTGAACACCGCGTGCTGCTGCGCGACGTCCTGCGGCAGCTGGCTGAACACGAGCTTCTCGGTGCCGAGCCCGGACGCGCCTGGGCCGCCGGGGTTCACCAGCAGGAAATGCGGCGCACTGAGACTGCCCATGCCGGAGACGGTGAGGGTGATCTGCTTCCCGTCCGGTTTCGCGTAGTCGAGCGGCACCTGAAGGCTCGCGCACGACACCTGCCGGGGCGTCCCGGCAGGGCATTCGCCCCACTTGAGCGGAGACGGCTGCGCGCTGGCCGGAGCGCTGAGGAAGCTTCCGAGGAGGAGAACGAGGACGAATGCGGCGGCGCAACGGCGCGCCGAGTTGATCACCACACTTCCGGTTATACCGATTCGCCGGAGCCGCCGGGCGACAGTCATCACATCGGGCGACCTTGCGCCATTGATACCCCTGAGGGGTATAGTCAGCCGCATGAACGAGCACCAGCACGGAGCGTCTTGGTCCACCGCCGCCCAGGCGACGCTGCACTGCCTCACCGGGTGTGCCATCGGCGAAGTGCTCGGCATGGTTCTCGGCACCGCGTTCGGCCTGCACAACGCGGCGACTGTGGTGCTGTCCATCGTGCTGGCGTTCGTCTTCGGGTACGCCCTCACCATGCGCGGCGTACTCAAGTCGGGGCTCGCTCTCGGAGCTGCCTTCAAGGTCGCGCTGGCCGCCGACACGGTGTCGATCGCGGTCATGGAGGTCATCGACAACACCGTCGTCGTGGCGATCCCGGGCGCGATGGACGCGGGACTGTCGAGCGGATTGTTCTGGCTGTCGCTGGCCTTGTCGCTCGCGATCGCCTTCGTGGTCACGGTTCCGGTCAACAAGTGGATGATCGGCCGCGGCCGTGGGCACGCCGTCGTGCATGCCCACCACCGTCACTGAAGTTCAGCAGGACGGCACCGGCGAATCGGCTCGGAGATAGGCCTCGGACACGTAATGTCCGGGGCCTATCCGGTTCCAACGCGTGGTTCCGCCCACCGCTTCGCCTCGCACGGAACACTCGATCGGCACCTGCGCGGAATCGGCGGCCAATCCGGCTTCCGGCGCGTCGTTGTCCGCGGACGTGCGCACGACCAGCGGAGCCCCGCCGGTCACCTCGCCGGTGGCCGGAGCGGTGCCGGTCCAGAGAAAAGTGACGTCGACGTAGCTGCTGCCTTTGAGGCCGAGACCGTCCCAGAACGTGCCGTCGGCCAGATCGAGGCCGGCCGGGTTGCGCACGGTGCGGCCGTGTTCGTCCTTGCCGCCGTTGAAGCCGTTTTGGTACGCCGCTTGGGCTTCCGGCACCCCTTGGGGCAGCGAACCGAACTGTGCGCGACGGTCGGCGGGGTTCCAGTAGTCGTCGTGTTCGTTCCACGGCCCGACATCCCACACCGGCGCGTACTCGCAGCGCGTGCCGTCGGTGCGGCACACCCGGACGGTGAAGGTCCCTCTTCCCTTGGAGGACACCGTTTTCGTCGACGGAAGCGCCACGAAATGGTCTCGTTCGGTGATCCGGTGCCCGCTCGAGGTGGTGCCGCCGACGAGCCCTTCGCGGGTCGCGTAGAGGCGGTAGGTCAGCGGTCTTTCCAGGACTCTTCTGCCGTGCTGGGGTTTCGCCGAGACGGGAACCGGAGTCGACAAAGCGATAACTGCCACTGCGAGAAGGACGTGACCAGCCGCTTTCCTGGTGTTCATCAGCGCATCGTGGCCCGGCGCGCGGGATTGGCCGCGCAACTCCGCCCGCGCGTCAGGCGGACACGATCCGGTGCGGTCCGGTCTTGCGCGGCCGGTCGTCGGCCGGGGCGTCGGCGGAGAGCTCCCGGCGGATGGCGCGGGCGCGTTCGGCGTAGCTGCGGGACCGTTCGGGCTGGCTGAGCGCGGTGTGGAGTTCGCCGAGGAGCTGGGAGACATGGGCTTCGGAACGGCGGTCTCCGTTGCGGCGGTGCACGCTCAGCGAGTTCACCAGCAGCAGCTGCGCGTGTGCGAGATCGCCGCTGTACAGGCACAGTTCGCCGAGGTTCTGGTTCGCGTAGCCGACGCAGTGGTCGTCGCCGAGATCGATGAAGACGGCGATGGCGCGCGTGACGTGTTCGCGGGCTTCGGCGAGGTTGCCCTCGCGTTGGTGCAGAAGCCCGAGCCGTTGCAGCGCATGGGCTTCCCGGTGCCGGTCGCCGATTTCACAGGACAGCTCCAGCGCGTCGGTGTACCAGCGGCGGGCCGTCGCGTAGCACTTGCGCGCGACCCAGATCGACCCGATCGCGATCCGGATCACCGCTTCGCCGTGCGGATCGCCCGCCTCGCCGAACAGCCGGAGCGCTTCGTGACAGGGTTCGAGCGCGCGGTCGGTTTGGCCTTGCATCCGCAGCACGGTGCCGAGGCCGGCGTGTGCCTCGCCGAGGCCCTGCTGGTCGCCGATGCGCTGGTACAGCTCGCGCGCGGCTTCGAACGCGACCATCGCGTCCGCATCGTTGTCTTGGTACAGCAGGACTTGCCCGAGGTTGCGCTGCACGACTGCCTCGCCGCGGAGCGCGCCTGCCCGGTGGGCTGCTTCCAGGGCGATCAGGTGGGTGGCGTGCCAGTCGTCCTGGTGGCCGCGGAGGTCGAAATACGGCGTGAGGGCTACGGTGAGCCGCCAGGTCAGGTCGTCGAAACCGTGTTCGGCGGCCAGCCCGACGGCGGCGACGCAGGTGGCGCGTTCGGCGGCGAACCAGGCGGCGGGGTCGGTCAGCAGGCGGTCTGCTTCCGCGGGGAGGGCTGGGCCGGTTTCGTCGTGGTACTGGCCGAAGAAGTGGATCGGCATTCGTTCGGCGGCTTCTATTGCCAGCGCTAGATATCCCTCGAGGACCCGGCCGATCGCGGCCCGGGTTTCGCCGGGCTCGGCCAGTTCGGCGGCGTAGACGCGCAGCAGGTCGTGCAAGCGGTAGCGCGGTTGGCCCGCGACGTCGGTGGCGACGAGTTCCACCAGGTGTGCGTCGACGAGCACGTCGAGGACGTCGTCGGCGGACGGGCGGCCCAGGACCGCGGCGACTGCCCATGCCGGGAACTGCACCGGGCCCAGTGCGCCTAACCGGCGGAAGGCCGCGGCGGCGGACATGGGCAGGAGGTCGTAGCTCAGGGTCACGCTCGCCCGGACGGCCAGGTCGCCGACGCGCAGTTCGTCGAGGCGGCGGTGTTCGTCGTGGAGACGGTCGGCGAGGATGCGCAGGGACCAGGCCGGGCGGTGGGTGAGCTTGGCGCCGGCCACGCGGATCGCCAGCGGCAGATGTCCGCACTGGCGCAGGATCGCCGCGGCGTCTTCGGGTTCGGCGGCTACCCGTTCGTGGCCGACGATGCCTTCCAGCAGGCGCGCGGCTTCCGGTTCGGGCAGCAGGTCGACGTCCACCGGGACCGCGCCGGGCAGGTCCGGCAGGCGGATCCGGCTGGTGACGAGCACCGCGCACGCGCCCGCGCCGGGCAGCAGCGGGCGTACTTGGGCGGCGCTGCCCGCGTCGTCCAGGACGATGCACATCCGGCGTCCGGCGAGCTGGGAACGCAGGAGCGCGGCGCGTTCCGCGAGATCTCGGGGCAGGCCGGAATCCGGGATGCCCAGTGCGCGCAGGAGTTCGGCCAGGACGCTCATCGGGGAGCGCGGGGACGACGAGGTTCCGGCCAGGTCCACATGCAACTGTCCGTCCGGGAAAACGGTGCGGACGGCGTGCGCTACCCGTACGGCGATTGAGGATTTGCCGATTCCTGGTGCGCCGGAGAGGACGACGATCGTGGGACGTTCCGCTTCGGCGTGCTGGCGGAGTTTCGCGACCAGGTGCTCGATTACCTCGCCGCGGCCGGTGAAATCGGGCAGATCCAGGGGGAGCTGGCAGATCGGCGGGATTTTGGCGCAGGGGACTTCGAGGGTGGTGCGGAGTTCGCGGAGCGCTGCGCCGGGGCTTGCGGACAGTTCGTCGGCGAGGGTTTGTTCGACTAGTTCGTACGCTTCGGCGGCTTCGGTGGCGCGGCCTGCGTCGCGGAGGGCGGTGATGAGGTGGTGCCAGAGTTCTTCGCGCAGCGGGTGTTCGGTGACTAGGGCGCGGAGTTCGGCGATGACTTCGTTGTGGCGGCCTAGAGCTAGGCGGGCGCGTAGGCGTTGTTCTTGTACTGCCAGGCGTAGTTCGTCCAGGCGGGCGACGGTGGGGCCCCAGGTTGGGTCGTGGGGGAGGCCTTCCAGTACTTCGCCGCGCCAGAGGGCGTGGGCTTCGTCCAGGAGGGTTAGGGCGGTTTCCGGGTGGTCTTGGGTTTCCCAGGCCTGGGTGGCCAGGCGGGTGAAGACGAGGTGGTCGAGTTCGTCTTCCGGGACGGTGAGGAGGTAGCCGGAGGCTCGGCTGGTGATGCGGTCGGCGAGGTCGGGGGAGGTTTCCGCTAGACGTCTGCGGAGGGAGTGGACGTAGGTGCGGATGTTGGCGGCGGCGGAACGGGGGGCGGTGGTCGGCCAGAGGACTTCGACCAGGGCTTCGGTGGAGACGACGATGTTGGGCTGGAGGGCCAGTGCGGCCAGGAGCAAGCGGGGCTTCGGGCCGCCCAGAGGTACGGCCCTGCCCTCGGCGATGACCTCCAGCGGCCCCAGGATCCGGAAGGTCAGCGAAATCAATTTACCCGCCTTGGCGGCAAGGTCCCCATGGTCGGCATGCTAGGAGCGTTTGCGGCGGTTAGCTAGATCCACTTGGGGAGGAATACCCCATAAGGGGTGATATCGGGGGGTTGATGTCACTGTCTGTTTGCCGGGGTGGGGTGAATTGTTTTCATGTGCGGTGGGGCGGGGTGGGGGTTTCGGCTCGTCGCCTGGCGGCGACGTTGCGCCGGAGGCGTTGCGTGGGACACCCCGAAGCCAAGTGTGCTGACGGTTCGGGGGTGCTTGTCAAGGCGGGAAAGATGCCTTGACAAGCACCCCCGAACCGCAGGGAGGCTTCGTATC
>NZ_JBVKDT010000026.1:0-16510 GCF_055633655.1 Amycolatopsis sp. NPDC114503
AGCCTCCCTGCGGTCTGGGGTTGCTTGTCAAGGCATCTTTCCCGCCTTGACAAGCAACCCCAGACCGTCAGCACAATCAAGCTTCGGGGTGCCCCCCGCGAAACGATGCGCAATGTCGCCGCCAGGCGACGAGCCCGCCAGCACACAGCGCAACACAGCGCAACGGCACGTCACCCGTCCCGCCGAAAGACCAACCGGTTACCCTGAAGGTTCGAGGCCGCACGAAGCAGCTGGAGGTGCGGGTGAGCCAAGAGCTCGACGCCAACGTCCCCGCCAAAGGCGGCGGTGGCGGTGCCACCCCCACCAAAGGCGGCACCACCCCCGCCAGGACCGGTGCCACCGCCGCGGACACCGGGACCCGGCCCAACGGAGCCGCGCCCAACCCCTCCGCGACCCGCCGCGTCCGCGCCCGCCTGGCGCGCCGGATCACCGCCCAGCGCGCCGCACCGGTCAAGCAGGTCCTCGAACCCCTCGCGGTCATCCACCGCGAACTGCACCCCAACTCCGACCTGGGCCAGCTTCAACGCGCCTACGACGTCGCCGAGGAACTTCACCGCGAACAACGCCGCAAGTCCGGCGACCCGTACATCACCCATCCCCTCGCGGTAGCCACGATCCTGGCCGAACTGGGCATGGACACCACCACCCTCGTCGCGGCGCTGCTGCACGACACGGTGGAGGACACCGGCTATTCGCTGGAACAGCTGAAGGCCGATTTCGGCGACAAGGTCGGCGAGCTGGTCGACGGCGTCACGAAGCTGGACAAGGTCAAGCTCGGCACGTCGGCCGAGGCGGAGACCATCCGCAAAATGGTGATCGCGATGGCTAAGGACCCGCGGGTCCTGGTCATCAAGCTCGCCGACCGGCTGCACAACATGCGCACGATGCGCTTCCTGCCGCCGGAGAAGCAGGCCCGCAAGGCGCGCGAGACGCTCGAGGTGCTCGCCCCGCTGGCGCACCGGCTCGGCATGGCCACGGTGAAGTGGGAGCTGGAAGACCTCGCGTTCGCGATCCTGCAGCCGAAGAAGTACGACGAGATCGTCCGGCTGGTCGCCGACCGCGCGCCCTCGCGCGACACCTACCTGCGCAAGGTGATCGCGGACCTGACGAACAACCTGGTGTCGTCGCGGATCACCGCGAAGGTCGAGGGGCGGCCGAAGCACTACTACTCGATCCACCAGAAGATGATCGTCCGCGGCCGGGACCTGGACGACATCCACGACCTGGTCGGCGTCCGGATCCTGGTCGAGGACGTGCGCGACTGCTACGCCGCGATGGGCGTGGTGCACGCGCTGTGGCAGCCGGTCCCCGGGCGGTTCAAGGACTACATCGCGCAGCCGCGGTTCGGCGTGTACCAGTCGCTGCACACGACGGTGATCGGGCCGGACGGCAAACCGCTCGAGGTGCAGATCCGCACCTACGACATGCACCGCACCGCCGAGTACGGCATCGCCGCGCATTGGCGGTACAAGGAAACCAAGGGCACGCACGCCAGCAACAACGGCATGGAGCTCGACGAGATCGCGTGGATGCGGCAGCTGCTCGACTGGCAGCGCGAGGCCGCGGATCCGGGCGACTTCCTCGAATCGCTGCGCTACGAACTCGCCGCGCGCGAGATCTTCGTGTTCACGCCGAAGGGCGACGTGATCACGCTGCCCGCGGATTCGACGCCGGTGGACTTCGCGTACGCGGTGCACACCGAGGTCGGCCACCGCTGCATCGGCGCACGCGTGAACGGCCGGCTGGTCGCGCTCGAGCGGAAGCTCGAGAACGGCGAGGTCGTCGAGATCTTCACGTCCAAGGCGGAAAGCGCCGGGCCGAGCCGCGACTGGCTGCAGTTCGCCGGTTCGCCGAAGGCGCGCGCGAAGATCCGGCAGTGGTTCGCGAAGGAGCGCCGCGACGAGGCGATCGACGCGGGCAAGGAAGCGATCACCAAGGAGATCCGCAAGGTCGGGCTGCCGATCCAGCGGCTCGTCTCGGCGGAATCGATGGGCTCGGTGGCGACCGAGCTGCGCCACGGCGACATTTCCTCGCTGTACGCGGCTGTCGGCGAGGGCCACACCAGCGCGAAGCACGTGGTGCAGCGGCTGGTCGCGCTCATCGGCGGGGTCGAGGAGGCCGAGGAGGAGCTGGCCGAACGGGCCACGCCGTCCACGGTGACGCGCCGCCGCGGTTCGAACGACGTCGGCGTCATCGTGAAGGGCGCGAGCGACGTCTGGGCGAAGCTGGCCCGCTGCTGCACGCCGGTGCCGGGCGACGAGATCCTCGGTTTCGTGACGCGCGGCGGCGGCGTGAGCGTGCACCGGACGGACTGCACGAACGCCGACGACCTGCGGACCCAGCCGGAGCGGCTGGTCGAGGTGGAATGGGCGCCGTCGTCGTCCTCGGTGTTCCTGGTGGCGATCCAGGTCGAGGCGCTCGACCGGCACCGGTTGCTCTCGGACGTCACGAAGGTGCTGGCGGACGAGAAGGTGAACATCCTGTCGGCCTCGGTGACGACGTCGCGCGACCGGGTGGCGGTGAGCCGGTTCTCGTTCGAGATGGGCGACCCGAAGCACCTCGGGCACGTGCTCAAGGTCGTCCGCGGCGTAGAGGGCGTGTACGACGTGTACCGGGTGACCTCGGCTTCATAGCTGATCCGGCGGCGTGCAGGCCGTCCGGGCCGAGGCGGGTGGCGGACAGCTTCTCGGCCGGGCCCTGGGATAAGCCTGCGCGCCGGATTGGCCGGTCGGACAGGCGCATTTCTCCCGGGACCGCCAGCAGGTGCAGCGGGTCTGGGACTCGGGCGAAGACTTGCGCGCGGCGCTCACGGCACCAGCTCCCCGAACGTGACCCCGTGCCGGGCGGCGATGTCGCCGAGCAGCGGCACGGCGGCCGGCCACAGGGCGTTGGCCGGGACGCTGCGGTCGATTTCGCGGAAGAACTCGCCCATCGCGTCGTCTGGCGTGAGCACGAGGAACTTCGCGTGCGGCGTGTGCACGGCGAACGTGTTGGGAATGCCCGCCGGGATGTGCACGAACGCGCCGGGACCGAGGTCGTGGAGTTCGCCGTCGAGGCAGACGGTGATGCGGCCGTGCAGGACGTAGAACCCTTTCGCCCAAGGGTCGACGTGCGGAGGGACGGCGGGACCGCGCGAGGCGTCGACCTCGAAAAGCTCGTAGCCGCCGGTGTCCGCAGCGGACGCTTTCACCGTCACGATGGCGTCTTTCGTGTCTAGCTCAGGGCCGTTGCCCGCGGTGCTGAGGTGAATGGTCATGGCACCGAAGGTAGAAACGCCGCGGCGGCGCGACCATCCCGGAAATCAGGGATACCGGCTGGGGGAGGGCGCGCGCATACTTCGTCGAGTGTGGGAAGGCCGGGCGCAGGGCGTGCGGCGGGAGCTGGCGGCTCTCGCCACGGCCGGCTGCGGCGTTGCCGAACTGCACGCGGCGGCCATCGACCTGGTCGACCGGGTCGTGCCGGCGGAGCTGACCTGCTGGGCGTCACTCGATCCGGACACCGCCGTGATCAGCTCGATGACCAGCGGCCGCGCTCGCATCCCGGGGGAGTACGAGCCGCTGCTGGCGACGTACGAGTACGACGGCGCGGAGCCGCATACCTTCGCGCAGCTCGCCCGGCGGCCGGTGCCGGTGGCGCGGCTTTCCGATTTGCCGCGCCGGGAACGCGAGCGCAGCGGCCGGTGGGCGCGGGTGTGGCGGCCGCTCGGGCTGGAGAGCGAGCTGCGCGTCGGGTTTCGCGCGGACGGCGTCTGCTGGGCCGCCGCCGGGCTGGTGCGCCGGGGCGAGTTCAGCGACCGCGAGGTCGAGTTCCTGACCTCGATCGGGCCGACGCTGGCCGCTGCCACGCGGGTGGCGGCGCTGGCGCGAGGCGCGGCTTTGGCGGCGGAACCGGCGATCGTCGTGGTCGGACCGGACGGCCGCCGTCGCGGGGCGACCGAGGGGGTTGGCGCGTGGGAGTCCGAATTGGACGCGATCGCCGACGGCCGGTTCGCGGTGCTGCTGCGCGCGGTCGCGGTCGGCGCCCAGTCCGCGGCGAGCGGGACGTTCCGGGCCCGGGTCCGCGACGCACGGGGCGGCTGGATTGTCTTGCAGGCCAGCAGATTGGTCACCGGCGACGACGCCCGCGACATCGTCGTGACGATCCGCCGCGCCTCCCGCGGGGAGCTGCTGGACGTGCTGCTCGCGGCCTACCGGCTGACCGCGCGCGAACGCGACGTGTGCCGGGAAGTCCTGTCTGGACTGTCCACATCGGACATCTCGGCGCGGCTGGGGATCTCGGTGAACACGGTGCAGGACCACCTCAAATCGGTGTTCGGCAAGGTCGGCGTGCGCAGCCGCGGCGAGCTGACGGCGCGGCTGTCCGGTTAGGCCGGTGATCTGTCCCACAGCGGGATCGCGGTGAGGGCGCATTAGGGTGCTGGCATGACGGACGGACTCGAGTTCACCCGCGAAGGCGCCGTGGCCCGGCTGACGTTCTCCCGCCCGGAGAAGATGAACGCGATCACCCACGGCATGTGGGCGGCGATCCCGGGCGTGGCGGCCGAGGTCGAGGCCGATCCCGAGCTGAAGGTGCTCGTGCTGACCGGGGCCGGACGGCATTTCTCCGCGGGCGCGGACATCGGCGAGTTCCGCGAGCTGCGCTCGACCGCGGACGCCGCCGCGAAGTACGACGAGGCCGTGGACAGCGCGGTGGCGGCGCTGACCGCGATGCGCAAGCCGACCGTCGCGATGGTCGGCGGCAACTGCATCGGCGGCGGCTGCCAGATCTCGGTCGCCTGCGACTTCCGCTTCGCCGCGGACGACGCGCGCTTCGGCATCACCCCGGCCAAGCTCGGCATCGTCTACCACTTCGCCTCGACGCGGCAGCTGATGTCGCTGGTCGGCCCGGCGAACGCCAAGTACTTCCTGCTGTCCGGCGAACTCGTCGACGCGACCCGGGCCCGCGAGATCGGGCTGGTCAACGACGTTTTCCCGGCCGCGGACCTGGAAGCCGCGACGGCGCGGTTCGCCGAGACGCTCTGCGGGCGTTCGCAGGCGTCGATCCGCGGGATGAACCGGATCATCGAGAAGATCGCGGCGGGCCAGGAGAAGAGCGACGACGAGGTCGAGGAGATCCGGCTCGCCGCGCTGCACGGGGAGGACTACGCCGAGGGCGTGGATGCGTTCCTGAACCGGCGCGCGCCGAAGTTCACTTATCGCTGACCGCCGGATAAGCGGTTGACTGGCCGGTGAGACTGGGGCCTGTGGCTCTGACAATTCACCATCGCGGCCGGAACCCGGAGATCTTCCGGACGGTCGACCACGCCGACTTCGACCGGTCGTGGCCGGTTTTCATGCACCACAACCCGACCGGGCACCTCTACTACGGCGAACTCGACGCCGTCGCCGACTACGTGCTGCTCGCGACGGACGGAGACGAGCCGGTCGCCAAGGCCTACTCGGCGCCCTTCGCGCTCGGCGGCCCCGGGCGCGAGGAGCTGCCCGACGGCGGGTGGGACGAGGTGGTCAGGTGGCAGCGCAGCGACCGGCTGGCCGGGCGGGAACGCAACGCGGCGACCGCGCTGGAGATCGTCGTCCGCAAGGAGCGGCAAGGCACCGGGCTCGCCTTGGTGATGGTGAAAGCTCTGCGGGACAACGCTTTCCGCCTCGGGCACGACGTGCTCTACGCTCCGGTGCGGCCGTCGCGGAAGGCGGACGAACCCGAGACTCCGATGAGCGAATACGCCTTCCGGACGCGTGACGACGGCTTGCCCTACGACCCGTGGCTGCGGGTGCACGTGCGCGCGGGCGGGCGGATCCTGAAGGTCTGCCCGGTGTCGATGACCATCCCCGGAACGCTCGCGCAGTGGCGGGAATGGACCGGACTGCCGTTCGACACCGACGGTCCGGTGGTCGTGGAAGGCGCGCTGAGCCCGGTCCTGGTGTCGGTGGCGCAGGACTCGGCCGTCTACGTCGAGCCCAATGTCTGGGTGGAGCACCGCAGACCCTGACGCTGCGTCAGATCTCGTCCCAGGGCGCGGCTTCGTAAGCCGTTGTCAGCAGTTCAGTCGCGGTGGGCGAGATCCGCAGCGGCACGTCGTCCACGGAAGCGACGGGTCGGCCGACGGTCGCGGAGTTCGTCACGAACATCGCGTCGAATTCCGGGAGTTCCGCCGGGTACACCGGGCGCGTTTCCTGCGGCACGCCGGCCTTGCGCAGCTGTTCCTCGAGCACCAGGTACGTGATCCCCGGCAGCACCGGAGCTTCCGGCCACACGATCGTCCCGTCGCGGAGGAAGCCGACGTTCCAGATCGTCGCCTCGCTGATCCGGCCGTCCGCGGCGAGGAACACCGCGTCGTCGTACCCGGCGAGGGCGGCGGCGCGCGAATGCTGGGTGAGACCGAAGCCGCCGAGATGCTTCACGTGCGGCAGATCCCGTTGGTAGGAAACGGATCGCAGCCGCATCGGCGTGGCGACGGGGGAGGCGGGCGGCGCGGTGCGCACGAGGATTTCGGGCGCCATCGCGGGGTCGTGCGGCGACGATCGCGAGAAAATGATCACCCGCACCGACAGCGCGCCCTGACCGGCGACGAGCCGCCGCACGTAGCTGCGGACCAGGTCGGTGTCCAGTTCGCTGCCGAACACCTCGCGGGTGCTCGCCGCGAGCCGGTCGAGGTGGTAGCCGAGGCCGCGCACGCGCCCGTCGCGGACCTGCATCGCGGTGAAGTGGCCGTAGCTGGTCGCCGCCGCGACGAGATCGGCGGTACCGGGAGCGGTACCGCCGATCTCGACTCGCACAGTCAACGTCAGGAAACCGTGACCGCGGTGAACTTCACCGGCTGCTTGGGCTCGCCGGTCGAACCGTCCTGGCCGATCGCGCCGATGCCGTTCTTCGCGATCTTGTCGAGCACCTTCAGGCCCTCGTCCGAGATGCTGCCGAAGATCGTGTACTGCGGCTGCAGCGGTGCGTTGCCG
Organism: Amycolatopsis sp. NPDC114503; assembly: GCF_055633655.1. NCBI lineage: Bacteria > Bacillati > Actinomycetota > Actinomycetes > Pseudonocardiales > Pseudonocardiaceae > Amycolatopsis > Amycolatopsis sp. NPDC114503. Next base: position 6,954 of record NZ_JBVKDT010000026.1, read on the forward strand.
TAGACCATGAAGAACTGGCTGCCGCCGCTGTTCGGCTGGCCGGTGTTGGCCATCGCGAGGACGCCGCGGCCGTACTTCGAGGTGTCGACGACCTCGTCCGGCACCGTGAAGCCTGGTCCGCCGCGGCCGTCCTTCAGCACGTCGCCCTTCGCGTCCGGGTCGCCGCACTGCAGCATCTGCAGGTCGGTGACGCCGAGGCGGTGGCAGATCGTGTCGGTGAAGAAGCCCTGCTTCGCCAGGCTCTCGAACGCCTGCACGGTGCACGGCGCGAGCGCGCGGTCCAGCGTCAGCGGGATGTCGCCCTGGGTGGACTTCATCGTGATGTTCACCGTCCCGCTGGACGAGACGTTCTTGCCGTCCGGCACGGTCGGCTTCTTCGTCGACGGCGGCTTGCCGCTGGCATCGGCCGGGTACGAGCACGTCGTCGGGTTCGGCAGCGCCTTGGGGCGCTTGGGGAGCGCGGTGCGCTCGGTGGGGATGTTCGTGACGCTCGGGACCGGCGGCGCGGAGCTCGACGGCGGGGGCGTGGCGGCCTGCTGGTCGCCGCTGCCGCCGCTGTTCACGATCCACACCACGAGACCGGCGACGATGAGGACCACACCGCCGACCACTCCAGCGCCCACGATCTTGCGTCGCTTCGCCTGTTCCGCCCGGCGCACGAGCTGCCGCTCGAGTTTGCGCTTTGCGGCTTCTCGGCGCTGCTGGTTGGTCGCCACCCGCCCTCCAGTTTCCGCTCGAAGTCACACGTCTGAGGTAGCGGCAGTGTATGGGCACAGCCTGTTAGGACTCCGTACAGGGGCGGCTAGTCTTCACCGGGTCGTGATCAAGGCCGCTTCCTGGGAGGAGGGTTCGGTGCTCGTCGCCGGGTTCGCCGCGGGTCCGCTGCGCTCGAATTGCTATCTGCTGGCCCCCGCCGCCGGGGGTCCGTGCGTCGTCGTCGACCCGGGCGAGGGCGCTGCCGAACCGCTGGCCGGGGCGCTGGCGGAGCACCGCCTGACGCCGGTCGCGCTGCTCGCCACGCACGGCCATCCGGACCACGTCGGCGCCGCCGCTGAGCTGTCGCGGAAGCACGAGGTGCCCCTTTGGATGCATCCGGGTGACGCTGAGTGGTACGACGGGCTGTTCGAACCGCTCGCCTCTGGTGAAGTGGAGGCTGCCGGGCTGGCCGTCGGAGTGCTCCCGCTGCCTGGGCACACGCCGGGTTCGGTGGCCTTCGCCGTCGAGACCGGCGAGGGTGGCAGGCTGGTGTTCACGGGGGACACGCTTTACGCCGGATCGGTCGGGCGCACCGGCGGATCCGGCTCCGACCTGGAGAATTCGTTGCGCACACTGCTCACGCTCGCTGACGACACCGTCGTGCTGCCCGGCCACGGCCCGGCCACGACCATCGGGCGCGAGCGCGCCGGGAATCCGTTCGTGCCGGGGGCCGTGCAGTGACTGAGAAACCGGTGGAACGGCTGCCGCTGTTCGCTGACGAGCCAAAGCTGCGTCGTCGCCGGGCGTGGTCCGGGATCTTCGGGGTGGTGATTCTCGCCGCGGCGTTCGGCGGGATCGTGGGGCTGATCGCCGGACAGGTGCCGGGGCTGATCGTGGCGGCTGTGGTGGCGGTGCCGTTGATTTACGTGGTGCTGTATGCGGCTCGGCGGCGGATTTGGCTCGAGGGGACGACGCTGGTCGTGCGGACTTGGGGGGTGCGGCGGGTGGATTTGCTCGCTGCGCCTCGGCTGGACGTGGTGATCAGTGATGTCCGGGGGAATCGGACGGTTGCGTTGCTGGTGAATGCGGGGCAGCGGCGGCGTGGCGTGAAGGTTGATCTTGCCGTGTTTTCCGGGACTGGGGGGCGGGAGTTGGGGGCGCTCCAGTTGCGGCGGCTGGCGGATGCGGTTTTGAACAATACCGAGGCTAATGGGTTGGTGTTTTCGGAGCTGTTGGTGGCGGAGCTGCGGGCTGAGGCTCGGGGGGACGCGGTGGCGGAAAGGCCGTTGTATCGGTTGGCTTCGGCGGCGCCGGCGGGGAAGTATTTGCAGCGGTTTCCTATGGAGGCTGTTAGTCGGTTTGTGGCGACGCTGGGGTGAGTTGGGGGGCGTGGGTCGCCAAGCTGTGTTTGATGGCGCCGACTTCGTCGTCGCGTGCGGGATCGCCTTTAAGTCGGCGTCTGAGGAGCGGTGTAACCGCCTGGGGGCGGTCACACCGCTCCTCAGACGCCGACGCGATCCCGCGGCTGGGTCGGGTGAGGGGGGCCGGCCAGGGCGGCTGAGAACAACAGGGCCCTCCTCGGGTGGGGGAGCCGGGGGTTACTGGGGCGGAGCGGTGGGGGTGGTGGTGTTGATGAGGTGGTCGATTGGCTCGCGTGCGGCGATTAGGGCGGCCAGGACCGTTGTTACTGGCACTGCTGCGACGATGCCTACGGAGCCGGCCAGGGTGCGGATGATTTCCGCGGCGATGTCTTCGCTGCCTAGGAGCGCGCCTAGGCCTACGCCGGAGATCGCGGAGTAGAGCATTACCGGCAGTGCGGCTCCGGCGTAGGCCATGACCAGAGTATTCACTGCGGAGCCGACGTGGTCGCGGCCGATTCGCAGGCCTGAGCTGTACAGCTCGCGCCAGCCTAGCGACGGGTTCGCACGGCGTAGTTCCCATACTGCGCTGGTTTGGGTGATCGTGACGTCGTCCAGGACGCCCAGCGCGCCGATCACGATGCCTGCCAGCAGCAGGCCCCGGGCGTCGATGCCGTGGCCTAGCGAGGCGATCAGGGTGGTGGTGCTGTCGTCCAGGCCGGTGAGCGAGGCGGCGGCGGAGAAGATCGCTGACAGGATGCCGATCAGCGCGAGGCTCACCAGCGTTCCCAGTACGGCGACTGAGGTTCTCGCGGACAGGCCGTGGGTCAGGTACAGCGCGATGAACATGATCGCTCCTGCTCCGGCGATTGCTACCAGCAGCGGGTTTTCCCCGGAGAGGATCGCTGGCAGCACGAAGAGCACGATCACGACGAAACTCAGCACCAGCGCGACCAGTGCGGCCAGGCCTTGCCAGCGGCCGAGCACCAGCACGGCGACGGCGAACAGCGCGGCGAGCAGTACCAGGGGCGTGCCGCGTTGGAAGTCGACGAGGGTGAACGACTGCGGGTCGAGCGGGTTGCCGCCGTTGTAGGCGAGGACGACCTTGTCTCCCGCGGTGAACCTTGGCGTGCTCGGTTCGATCGGGACGGTGAGGCGCACCGGTTTTCCGGCGGCCGGGCCGTCGGACATCTGCAGGTCGACGGTGAGGCACGGTTTCGCGTTCGGGTCCGGCTGCGAGCCGACCTGCACTTGGCCCGGCTGCAGGCACGGGCCGGACGTCGCGGTCGTGATCGCTGCCTGGACCGGGGTGCCCTGCTGTACGGCGCTCTTCGGCAGGGAACTGCCCCACGGGTACAGGACGATCATGCCTACGACGGTCGCGAGGGCCAGCGGGGCGAGGAGCCAGATGAGGAGTTTGCGGACTCGTTGTGACGCTGGGGCGGCCGGGCCGTGTCCGTGTCCATGACCGTGGCCGTGTCCGGTTGGCGGAGGGGTTTCCTTGGCGGCGGCGGGTTTCGGAGTGTCCTTTTCGGACTGTGGGGGTCGGGCCGGGGGACGGCGGCGGGTGCCGGGCGGCGGGGTGTCGCCGGGACGGCGGGGGAGTCGTAGTTCGCCCGATTGCGAGCCGCCGCGGAGTTGGCCGGATTGCGAGCTTCGGGGATCGCCGGAGCGCGGGGTTCCCGGTTGCGCTGAGCGCGGGGCACCGGGTTGGGCAGGGCGTGGCGAGGCGGCGCGCGGGCGGCGGGGTTCGCCGGACCGCTCGGGGCGCCGTCCGGCGTCTCCGGGGTTGCCGGAGCGCTCGGCTGGTCGTCCCGGTTCGCCGGTGCGTTCAGCCGGGCGTCCGGGTTCGCCAGTGCGCCCGGGTTCGGCGCGGCGCGGGCGGCGCGGGGCGTCCGGCCGGGAGCGGGGCGGCACGGCGGAGGACGGGGACGCGGGTTCGCCCGGCACTCGCGGCAGCGGGCCGGTGTCGTCGGGGTCCTGGTCGGGGTAGTCGTGCGGTGCCACGGCGGACATCCTGCCCTCCCGGCTCGCGGCTCGCCCGTACCGGGTGGGGGAGGAAGCGGGCGTTTCGTTCAGGCGTGCGCAGAACGCAAGTGCACGCGACGATAAGCCGAGGGCGGGGTGTCGAAATGGTCCAGAAACGCCTGCCGGAGCGTCTCCGTGGAGCCGAAACCGCAGCGTCGCGCGATCGCGGTGAGCGGGAGATCGGTGCCCGACAGCAGGCGGGCGGCGTGTTCCGCGCGCACGGTCCGGACGTATTTCCCCGGCGTGGTGCCGAGATGGGCGTCGAACAGCCGGGTCAGCTGACGCGTGCTGATGCCGGCCTGGTTCGCCAGCGCGTGCGCGCCGAGGTCGTCGGCGAGGTGCTCGGCGACGTACGCGGTGAGGTCGCGGACCTGCCGGTGCTCCGGCGGCGGTCCGGCGAGGAACATGCTCACCTGCGCCTGGTTTCCGGGCCGCTGCAGGTAGGTGACCAGCGAGCGGGCGGCCTCGCGGGCGAGCGTCGGGCCGTGGTCCTCCTCGACGAACGCGAGGGTGAGGTCGAGGCCGCTGGTGACGCCGGCGGAGGTGTAGACGTCGCCGTGCCGCACGAAAAGCGGCACCGGATCCACCGTCACCGAAGGATATTGCTCGGCGAGCCGCGCCGCGTGCGACCAGTGCGTGGTCGCCCGGCGGCCGCTCAGCAGCCCGGCGGCGGCGAGCACCGTCGCGCCGGTGCAGACCGACGCCGTCCGTCTGCTCTCCTGCGACAGCCGCCGCACGTGCGAGAGCAGCCGTTCGTCCTTGGCGGCGGTGTGGTGGCCGAGCCCGCCCGCGACGACGAAGGTGTCGAGCGGGCCGCGGACCTGGTCGATCCGGACGTGCGGGGCGAGCGTGAGACCGGACTGGCAGGTGAAGGGGAGCCCGTCGACGCTGGCGAGCCGGACGTCGTACGGCCGGGCCGCGCCGAGCCGGGTGGCGGCGTCGAAAACGTCGGAGACGCAGGCGATGTCGAGCAGTTCGGCGTCGGGGTACCCGAGGATCACGACCTGCCGGGCGGTACTCGGCATGGCCGCACGGTAGCAGCTCGCCGGGCCGGATCAACCGGGTTCGCAGGATTTCGGACACGCGTGTCCCGGCCGGGTCGCGAGGGGGACAGGGTGGCGGCATGACTCAGAAGACGTTCGCGTTCGTCGTGTACCCCGGCCTGACGCCGCTCGACCTGGTGGGGCCGCTGCAGGTGATCAACGGTTACGCGGCGGCGGACCCCTCGGTCCGGGTGGCGGTGGTCGGCGAAACCCTCGAGACCCTCGGCACCGACACGCCGCTGCGGATCGCGCCGAGCCACACTTTCGACCAGGTTCCGGACCCGTCCTGGGTACTGGTCCCCGGCGGTGCCGCGCCGACGCTGCGCGCGCTCGGCGACGAGACGCTCATCGGCTACCTCCGGCGGGCCGCGGAGTCCGCCGAGCTGATGACGTCCGTGTGCACCGGTTCGCTGCTGCTCGGCCAAGCTGGGCTGCTCGACGGCCGCGAAGCGACGACGCACTGGACTTTCCTGGACACCCTCCGCGCGTTCGGGGCCAAGCCGGTCCGGCAGCGCTGGGTTGACACCGGCTCGGTGATCACCGCGGCCGGGGTGTCGGCCGGGATCGACCTGGCGTTGCACCTGGTGGAGCGGATGCGCGGCACGGACACCGCGCGGCTGGTCCAGTTCGGCATCGAGTACGACCCGCAGCCGCCGCTCGGCCCGCTCGACTGGTCGCTCGCCCCGCGCGAGCACATGCGGCCGTTCGTCGACCACACCGTCCGCGAGGGTCTCGCCGATCAGCCGGAGCTGCGAGAAAAGCTGCTGGCGCAGTAGTGACGCCCTCGTGAATTGCCCCACCCGGCTGAGGCAGGACGGTTTGCCAGCGTCTCGCGGGCGCGTACCGTACCGCCAATGGGTTCTCGCGGGGATGCCGGTCTCACCGTCTTCACGAGCAGGAGAGACGGCGACATCGTGCTGGTCACGGCGGCGGGCGAGATCGACATCGCGTCGGTGGGGCAGTTCCGCTCCGCGCTGTCCGCCGCCTCCGGAGCGGGCGGAAAACTCGTGGTGGACCTGTCTCGGGTCGGCTATCTCAGCTGCGCCGGGCTGCGCGTGATCGAGGAGACGAGCCACGTCCGGCCGGCCCTCTCGATCGTGGCGACCGGGCCGCTCGTGCTGCGCGCTTTCGCGGTGTCCGGGATCAAGGCGCCGGTGCGCAGCGGCCTGCGCGAGGCGTGCGCCGCCGCGGGTGCGTGAATCCCCGGCGGGAATCTGGGTACCCGTGAGGGTGGAACCGAGAGCTGCTGAGGTGATCCCAGATGTCCACCAGCACGATGTCCGGCAAGACCGCGGTCTCCGGGGGTGCAGCGGGCCTCGCTGTGCTGGCCGGGTTGTACCTGATCGCCGCGCCGTGGCTGCTGCGCTTCGGCGGGGCCGCCGAACTCGCGGTGAGCAACACCGTGGCCGGGCTGGCGATCGTCGTTTTCGCCGCGATGCGCGCGCGGGATTCCGGTGCTCAGGCGTTGACCTGGGTGTTGCCGGTGCTCGGGTTGTGGGCCGCGGTGTCTCCGTTCTTGCTTCGGTACGGCGATGAAACAGTGCCGTCGGCCGGTGCGGTGACCGGCAACGTGATCGCCGGGGTCGTGGTGGCCGCCGGCGGGGCGGCGTTGCTGCTGCGACGCCGCTGACGTCAGCCGAGCGCGTCGGCGAGCCAGCGGCTCCAGGCCGCGCTTTCGGCGGTCTCGTCGACATCCGGGCGGAACAGGTGATGCCCCACCGCGATCGGCATGCCGAGCAGCGACCGTTCGTGGAACCGGTAGAGGGCGTCCTCGGCGCGGACCCCGGCGTAGTTCGGGGTCGAGTAGTCGAGGACGCCCTCGACCACCTCGTCGCCGACACTGAACTGGACCGCTTGCCCGGCTGAGGGTTCGGCGGGCAGGCCGAGCGCGGCCAGCAGCTTCGGCCACGCGTCGCGGCTCGCCGACGAGGCCGGGCCGTCGGCGGTCACGTACGTCGCGAAGCGGCCGGGGAAATGCGCCAGCAGTTCGGCGAGCGTGTGCAGGTACATCTCCCAGCCGACGGCGAAGGACTCGTGGTACTCGTCGTCCCAGCCGTCCTGGACGAACCCGCGGTGCACAAATCGCAGTACAGAAGTGCCGCCTTCGGCCGCTTCCACGAGGAACTCCATCGCGTCGAACGTGCCGTCCTCGGCCGCCTCGCCCCGGTAAGCGAACCTGCGCGGGGGATCCCACGCGGTGATCTCCGCCTCGGTGCGCATTTCGCCGAGCCGGAAGCGGACCCGCTTGGCCGCGGCGTCGACCTCGTGGCGGCCCATGAACCACGAATCGATGCCGGGCCCGGTCGCGACGGCCTCCCACACGGCTTCGGGGCCCGCGGGCAGCTGGACCTCTTTGCGCACCTCGAACTCGCGTGGCATCTGCGGCGTTCCTCCTCGTGGTCGGTCCTGGTCACGGTGCCATTGACAATAATACTTGTCAATGCGGTGGCGGTTCGGCTGATCGATGACAGACTGCGAAGGGACTCTCACGAAGGGACGCAGAAGCATGGCGACGGTGGCCGACCAGTTGATCGACGTTCTGGTGCAATCCGGGGTGCGCCGGATCTACGGGGTGGTGGGCGACAGCCTCAATCCCGTCGTGGACGCGGTGCGGCGCACCGGCGGTGCGCCGCGCGGCGGGATCGACTGGGTGCACGTGCGCAACGAAGAGGCCGGCGCGTTCGCCGCCGCGGCCGAGGCGCAGCTGACCGGGCGGCTCGCGGTGTGCGCGGGCAGTTGCGGGCCGGGCAATCTGCATCTGCTGCAAGGGGTTTACGACGCGCACCGCTCGGGCGCGCCGGTGCTCGCGATCGCCTCGCACATTCCGTCGACGCAGATCGGCACCGGGTTCTTTCAGGAGACGCATCCGCAGCATTTGTTCGCCGAGTGCTCGCACTACTGCGAGATGGTGAGTTCGCCGGAGCAGATGCCCCGGCTGGCGCGGATCGCGGTGCAGAACGCGGTCGGGCGGCGCGGGGCCGCGGTGCTGGTGCTGCCAGGCGATGTGTCGCACGAGCCTGCCGCACATGCCACGGGGGAGTCGGCGTCGCTGGGCAGTCCGCCTGCTGTGGTGCCTGCTGAGGCCGATATCGCTCGCCTTGCCGACCGGATCGACCGGGCGGAAAAGGTGATGATCATGGCCGGCGCGGGGTGCCGGGACGCGCACGACGAGGTGCTGGCGCTCGCCGACGCGGTCGGGGCTCCGGTGGGGCATTCGTTGCGGGGCAAGGAGTTCGTGCAGTACGACAATCCGTTCGACGTCGGGATGAGCGGGCTGCTGGGGTACGGGGCCTGCTACGACGCGATGCACGAGGCTGATCTCGTGTTGTTGCTGGGTACGGACTTTCCTTACGACAACTTCCTGCCGCAGCGGAATACCGTGCAGGTGGACATCGATCCGTCGCGGATGGGCCGTCGGTCGGTGCTGGAGTTCGGGGTGCAGGGGGACGTCGGGGCCACGGTCCGGGCGGTGCTGCCCCGGCTGCGCGAGCGGAGTGACCGGTCGTTCCTGCATGCCATGCTGGGCAAGCACGAGCGGGGACTGCAGCGGGTGGTCGACGCTTACACGGCCGAGGTTTCCAAGCACGTTCCGCTGCATCCGGAGTTTGTCGCGGATGTGCTGGACGAGGAAGCCGCCGAGGACGCGGTGTTCACTGTGGACACCGGAATGTGCAATGTGTGGGCTGCCCGGTACATCACGCCTAACGGGCGGCGGCGGATCTTGGGGTCGTTCGTGCACGGGAGCATGGCCAACGCGCTGCCGCATGCGATCGGGGCGCAGGCCGCGGAGCCCGGTCGACAGGTCGTGGCGATGTGCGGGGACGGCGGGCTGGCGATGTTGATGGGTGAGTTGCTGACGCTCAAGACACATGCCTTGCCGGTCAAGGCGGTGGTGTTCAACAACTCCTCGCTGGGGATGGTGAAGCTGGAGATGCTCGTGGACGGGTTGCCGGAGTTCGGCACCGACCACGATCAGGTGGACTTCGCCGGGATCGCCCGCGCGGCTGGGCTGTATTCGCGGCGGGTGGAGAAGCCCGGGGAGGTCCGGGAGGGGCTTCGGGACATTTTGGCGCATGACGGACCGGCTGTGCTGGATGTGGTCACCGATCCTAATGCGTTGTCTATTCCGCCGAATATTACCGCTGCGCAGGTCAAGGGGTTTGCGTTGGCGGCCAGCAAGACTGTGTTGAGCGGGGGAGTGGGGAAGATGCTGGAGTTGGCGAAGTCTAATTTGCGGAACATTCCTCGGCTTTGAGGGGGCTGCTCGTCGCCTGGCGGCGACGTTGCGCCCGGTTTCTTGGGTGGGCACCCCGAAGCTGATTGTGACTACGGCGCGGGGGTGGTTGTTTAGAAAGGGAAGATGCACTGCCAAACACCCCCTCGCCGCGTTTTTTGCTTCGGACCGGGGTTCGGGGGGGAGGTTGGTGCGCTG
>NZ_JBVKDT010000026.1:16520-56301 GCF_055633655.1 Amycolatopsis sp. NPDC114503
GGGTGTGGGGGAAGGGAGGGGGGTGTGTTTTGCGAGGGGGGAAAAGGTCCCGAAAAAACCCCCCCCCGCGCCGCGTTTTTGGCTTCGTATCGGGGTGCGGGGGTGGTGTGGGTGCGCTGGCGAGTTGGGTGCGCGGGCTGCGGTTGGGGTGGTGGTGTGGGAAGAAAGGCCGTGAGGGGAACCCTGAGGGAATCAGATTCCCTCAGGGTTCCCCTCACGGATGTTGGGGTGGCGGTTATTCGGTTTCTGCCATGGCTTCTGCGAATTGTGCTGCGTAGAGGCGGGAGTAGGCGCCGTCTGCGTTGATCAGCGTTTCGTGGTTTCCCTGTTCCACTATGTTGCCGTTTTCCATCACCAGGATTACGTCTGCGTCCCGGATGGTGGAGAGGCGGTGGGCGATCACGAAGCTCGTGCGGCCGGTGCGCAGGGAGTTCATGGCGTGCTGGATCAGGACTTCGGTGCGGGTGTCGACCGAGCTGGTGGCTTCGTCCAGGATGAGGATCGCGGGCTTGGCCAGGAAGGCTCGGGCGACTGTGATCAGCTGTTTCTCGCCCGTGCTTACCGTGCCGCCCTCGTCGTCCAGGACGGTGTCGTAGCCGTCTGGCAGGGTGCGGACGAAGCGGTCCACGTAGGTTGCCTTCGCGGCTTCGACGACCTGTTCGCGGGTGACGTTGTCCGCGCCGTAGGCGATGTTTTCCGCGATTGTGCCGCCGAACAGCCAGGCGTCCTGCAGGACCATGCCGGTCTTCGAGCGGAGTTCTTCGCGGTCCATGGCCTTGATGTCGACGCCGTCCAGGGTGATGCGGCCGCCGTCGATTTCGTAGAACCGCATCAGGAGGTTGACCAGGGTGGTCTTGCCCGCGCCGGTCGGGCCGACGATCGCGACGGTGTGGCCGGGTTCGACCGACAGCGACAGGTCTTCGATGAGCGGGGTGTCTTCCAGGTACCGGAACGACACGTGCTCGAATTCGACCTGTCCGTGCACGACCTCCGGGCGTTGCGGGTGCTCCGGCTCCGGTTCCTGCTCCTTGGCGTCCAGCAGCGCGAACACCCGCTCGGCCGAGGCCACGCCGGACTGCAGCAGGTTCGCCATGCTCGCGATCTGCGTGACCGGCTGGCTGAACTGGCGCGAGTACTGGATGAACGCCTGCACGTCGCCCAGCGTCAGGGTGCCCGAGGCGACCCGCAGCGCGCCGACGACGGCGACCAGGACGTAGCTCAGGTTGCCGATGAACATCATGACCGGCTGGATCGTGCCGGAGATGAAAGCCGCCTTGAAGCTCGCCTCGTACAGCGCCTCGTTCTGCTGCCGGAAGACCTCCTCGGCCTCGTTGCGGCGGCCGAAGACGTGCACCAGCGAGTGACCGGTGTACATCTCCTCGATGTGCGCGTTCAGCTTCCCGGTCGTGCCCCACTGCCGGATGAACTGCGGCTGCGCGCGTTTGCCGACCTTGGCCGCGACGAACACCGACACCGGCACCGTCAGCAGCACGATCACGCCCAGCAGCGGCGAGATGACGAACATCATCACCAGCACGCCCAGGACGGTGAACAGCGACGTGACGATCTGCGAGAGCGTCTGCTGCAGCGACTGCGCCAGGTTGTCGATGTCGTTGGTGACCCGGCTCAGCACCTCGCCGCGCGGCTGGCGGTCGAAGTAGCGCAGCGGCAGCCGAGCGAACTTCTCTTCGATGTCCTGGCGCAGCCGGAACACCGCGCCCTGCACGAGGTTCGTGGTGAGCCGCGCCTGGATGACGCCCAGGAAAGACGCGAAGACGTACAGCGCCAGCACGATCATCAGCACCTGGCCGACCGCGGTGAAGTCGACGCCGTGGCCGGGCATCAGGTCGACCCTGGTGAACATGTCGGCCAGGGTGTTTTCCCCGTGCGCTCGCAGGCCGTCGATCACCTGTTCCTTGGTCTCGCCCGGCGGCAGGTGCCTGCTGGTGATGCCGGCGAAGATCAGGTCCGTCGCGCGGGCGAGCACCTTCGGCCCGACCACGGTCAGCGCGACGCCGATCGCGCCGAGCACCAGCACGCCGGCCAGCGCCGCTCGTTGCGGGCGGAGCAGCCGCAGCAGGCGGGCCAGCGAACCCTTGAAGTCGAGCGGTTTTTCCGCGGGCATGCCTGCGGACATCATCCGGCCGGGCCCTACCGCCGGTGCCTGCGGCCGCGTCTTGTCGCGGGCGACGGCGGCCGGTTCGTCGGCGTCGGGCGCGGTGGCGGTCTTCGTTTCCTCGCTCACGCCGCCTCCTGTTCGGTCAGCTGCGAAAGCACGATTTCCCGATAGGTTTCGTTGGCGTCCATCAGCTCGTGGTGGGTTCCGGTGCCGACGACGCGGCCGTCGTCGAGCACGATGATCCGGTCCGCGCCGCGGATCGTGCTGACCCGCTGCGCGACGATGACGACGGTCGCGTCGCGGGTTTCTTCGGTGAGCGCGCGGCGCAGCGCGGCGTCGGTGGCGTAGTCGAGTGCGCTGAACGAGTCGTCGAACAGGTAGATCTCCGGCCGGTGCACCAGCATCCGCGCGATCGCGATCCGCTGCCGCTGCCCGCCCGAGACGTTCGTGCCGCCCTGGGAGATGGGGGAGTCGAGGCCCTGTTCCATCCGCTCCACGAAGTCCTTGCCCTGCGCGACTTCCAGCGCGTGCCAGAGCTCTTCGTCCGTGGCGTCCGGATTGCCGTAGCGAAGGTTGCTGGCGACCGTCCCGGCGAACAGGTACGGCTTCTGCGGCACCATGCCGACCACGGACGAAAGCACCGTCGGGTCGAGCTGGCGCACGTCGACGCCGTCCACCCGGACGGAACCCTCGGTGGCGTCCATCAGCCGCGGGATCAGGTTGAGCAGCGTCGTCTTCCCGCTGCCCGTGCTGCCGATGATCGCGGTGGTCTCGCCGGGCCGCGCGAACAGCGAAACGTCCTGCAGCACCGGCTTTTCCGCGCCGGGGTACCGGAATTCCACAGTGGACAGGTCGAGATGCCCGCGTTCGGTTCCGGCCGGGAGCGGCTGGTCGGGCGGGCGCACGCTCGATTCGGTGTCCAGCACCTCGGTGATCCGCTCGGCGCTGACCTCGGCGCGCGGCACCATCATGAACATGAAGGTGGCCATCATGACCGCCATCAGGATCTGCAGCAGGTAGGCCAGGAACGCGGTGAGCGCGCCGATCTGCATGGCTCCGCTGTCGACCCGCTGCCCGCCGAACCACAGCACGGCGACGCTCGACACGTTCACCACCAGCATCACGGTGGGGAACATCAGCGACATCAGCCTGCCGACCCGCAGCGACACGGTGAACAGCTCGTCGTTGGCGCGGCCGAAACGCTCGCGCTCGTGGTTGTCGCGCACGAACGCGCGGATCACCCGGATGCCCATGATCTGCTCGCGCAGCACCTGGTTGATCTTGTCGAGGCGCACCTGCATGAGCCGGAAGGCCGAACGCATCCGCATGATGATCAGGCCGACCGCGATGCCCAGCACCGGCACGATCACCACGAGCAGCGACGACAGCGGCACGTCCTGCTGCAGCGCGAGCAGGATGCCGCCGACGCACATGATCGGCGCGGACACCATCAGCGTGAAGGTGAGCGCGGCGAGCAGCTGGATCTGCTGGACGTCGTTGGTGGTGCGGGTGATCAGCGACGGCGTGCCGAAATTGCCGATCTCGCGGGCGGAGAAATCCTGCACGCGATGGAAGACGCCGGCGCGGATGTCGCGGCCGACGCCCGAGGCGATGCGGGAACCGTAGTAGACGGCCCCGACCGACCCGGCGATCTGCACCAGCGTGATCAGCAGCATCACGCCGCCGATCTTCATGATGTAGCCGGTGTCGCCCTTGACGAGGCCGCCGTCGATGATGTCGGCGTTGAGCGTGGGCAGGTACAGCGCGGCGATCGTCTGCACCAGTTGCAGCGCGACGACGAGCCACAGCGCGGCCCGGTACGGGCGCAGGTAGCTGCGCAACAGTTTGACCAGCACGGTCGGGTACTCCCCCAAAAGTGAATGGCGTCGGTTCGGGTCTAGCGGGCCGCGCCGGACGCGGCCAGGGCCGGCATCCCGGCGGCTGCCTCCCGCAGGAGGCCGGTGAAGGCCGATACGAACTCTTCGTCGTCGGAGTCCGAATTGAGCCAGGTGTCGAAGGCGATGCGCGAAGCGTTCTGCACAATGCTCGCCATCAGCCGGGCATGCAACGGATTTGCGTGCTCGCCCGCCCGTTCGGCGATGGCGTCGGCCAGCACGCGCTCGACGGTGGCGTACGAGCGCAGCATTTCGCCGAACAGGCCGCCGTTCTCCATCATCGCCCGCACCCGCCGCACGTCTTCGCGTTTCGGGCGATCGTCCTCGGTGAACCGGGTGATGGAGGCGTTGACGACCGCGTCCCACAGCGGTTCGTCAGCGGGCCGTGCCAGCAGCGCTTCGCGCACGCGCTCCTGCCGTTCGACGATGAACGCGCAGACAGCTTCCTCCTTGCTGGAAAAGTAGTTGTTGAAGGTGCGCGGGGAAACGCCCACCTCGTTCGCGATGTCCTCCACCCGCAACTGCTCGACGCCCCGCTCGAGAGCGATCCGCAACGCGGCTTCGGCAAGCGCCCGTCGCGCGGCACGTTTCTTGCGCTCGCGCAGGCCCAGAGGTGCGGTGGAGGTCACCTGGACGAGAGTAGCAGCGAAAGTTGCGTGATGCGAAAAATTATGCGGACTGCGAAAAGTTTCGTCCTCGCGGGGGCTGGCCAGGGCAGGGGAGGCGCGGATCAGGGGACGACCGGGCGGGGACGAAATTTGCCACGGGGCGATGGTCGTGGCCTGCTGTCACCGGGCCGTCACGTCTGTATGGCGGAGGTCCGTTCGGTCCCGAAGGAGGGGCGCGGGCGACGCGGGCGTAAGAATGGGGACATGTCGGAAGAGGCCCAGGTCGGCGCTCCGCGCACGCGCAATCGCTGGGGAGAGGGCGAGCTGCTGCGCGGGGAGATCCTCGACGCGGCCAGCCGGCTGCTGTCCGAGCTCGGCGGGGAGGACGGGCTGACCATCCGCGGAGTCGCCCGCGCCGCCGGGATCGCGCCGGCCAGCATCTACCAGCACTTCACCGATCGTGCCGCGCTCGTGGCCGGTCTCGCCGAGCACGAGTTCGCCCGGTTGCGCGTCGCGATGGAGGCGGCCGAAGCGCTGGTGGACCCCGAGGACGTGATGGGTCGCGTGCGGGCGCTGCTTCACGCTTCCTGCCGGTTCGCGGTGGACAACCCGGGGCACTACCGGCTGATGACGGCCAACGGGCCTCCCCGGACCGCGCCTGGCGTGCGGCGGGCCGGGCCGCTGGCTGACGTGATCGGCCTGCTCGTCGACGGTTTCGCGCGGTGCGCCGCGGCGGGAGTCGCGCTCCGCGTGCCCGCGGAGCGCGCGGCCGTGATCGCGTTCGTCGGGGCGCACGGCCGCGTCGCGCTCTTCCCGAACTCCGCCGAGCACTCCGACGCGGACGCGGTGATGGCGTTCGTCGACGAGTTCGTTTCGCTCGTTTTCGCCTGAAACAGCACGGTTTCTCCCGCTCGAAGTCACGGTCTAGAGCACGAGGGTGGACAAGATCGCCCGAGATTCCTAACATGTGTTCAGTAAGTTCCTGAACATTCGTTCGGTAACTCTCCGCAGGGAGGACTCCGATGCCGGAGGTCGTGTCCCCTTACCCGATGGCGCGAGGCGGTTGCCCGTTCGACCCGCCGCCCGAACTCGGCCGCAGGCTGCGCGACGAGCCGGTGTCGAAGGTGCGGATCTGGGACGGCGGCGAACCCTGGCTGTTCACGCGCTACGACGACGTCCGCGCGCTGCTGGCCGATCCGCGCGTCAGCTCCGACCCGGACCGGGACGGGTTTCCGGCGCAGTCGCCGGGAATCAAGGCCCGCCCCGGCCGGGCGAAATCGTTCATCTCCATGGACAACCCGGAGCATGCCGCCCAGCGCAGGCTGCTCACCGCCGACTTCACGGTGAAGAAAATGGAGCGGCTGCGGCCGCGGATCCAAAAGATCGTCGACGGCCTGATCGACGGCCTGCTTGCCGGTCCGAAGCCGGTCGATCTGGTGCGGGCTTTCGCGCTTCCGGTGCCCTCGTTGGTGATTTGCGAGCTGCTTGGCGTGCCTTATGCGGACCGGCAGTTCTTCCACCGCATCAGCGAGGTGCTGACGTCGAGCGACGTTCCGGCGGACGAATCGGTTGCCGCGCTGGAGAAACTGCTCGGCTACCTCGAAGGGCTGGTGCGGGACAAGCTCGCCGATCCCGCCGACGACCTGCTGAGCCGGCTCGCGACGGAACAGGTCGCCACCGGCCGGATGACGGCGGCCGAAGCCGCGTCGACGGGACGGCTCCTGCTGGTTGCCGGGCACGAAACGACGGCCAACATGATCGCCTTGGGCGCCGCCGCGCTGCTGGACCACCCGGACCAGTTCGCCGCGGTCCGCGACGGCGACGACGCGCTCGTGGCGAACGCGGTCGAGGAACTGCTGCGCTACCTGACCATCGTCCACAGTGGACGGCGACGCGTCGCGCGCGAGGACCTGGAAGTGGGCGGTCAGCGGATCCGCAAGGGCGAGGGCCTGATCGCCGCGGACAACGCGGCCAACCGCGACCCGGCGCAGTTCCCCGAACCGGACCGGCTCGACGTCACCCGGCGGGCGCGCGGTCATCTCGCCTTCGGCTACGGCGTGCACCAGTGTCTCGGCCAGGCGCTCGCGCGGATCGAACTGCAGGTCGCCTGCCGCGCGCTTTGCCGGCGGATTCCGGCGCTGCGGCTCGCGATTCCGCTGCACGAGGTCAAGTTCAAGCACGACATGGTCGTCTACGGGGTGCACGAGCTCCCCGTGACGTGGTGAATCCGGAAAGGACCGGCATGTTCCACCTCGATCACCTCTGCCTCGGCGTCCCCGATCTGGACGAGGGCGTCCGCCGGGTGCGGGAGGAGACCGGACTCGCCTGCTACGACGGGGGCGCGTTCGCCGCCGGCATCGCGAACACGATCTTCCCGCTCGGAGGGGACGCCTATCTGGAGGTCGAGGCGGTGACGGCTCCCGAGGCCGAACGGGAGGCGGCGGTCGCCTGGTTCGACCGGGTCGTCGCGGACGGCGACCGGTGGATGTTCTGGAGCCTGCGCGCCGACACCCTCGAAGAGCTGGCCGAGGTCGCGCGACGCCTCGGAGGCGAGGTGGCGCGGGTTCCGGGGCGCGTCCAGCCCGACGGGACCCAGCGCGTCATCACCACCGCGCCCGGTCCCGGGCGCGCCCTCGACACCTGCTGGCGCAAGGGGCTCCCGAACTGGTTCTACCGGGAGGATCCGGCCACCAATCCGGATCGCGGGGCGGCGGACAACGGTGAACGCGGGGCGGCGGTGACCGGGCTGGAGATCGGCGCCGACGCCCGGGAACTGAGGGAGCACATCGGCGCGGAGACCTACGACCGGCTGCCGCTGACGGTCGTGTCCGGCCGGCCGGGCGTGCACGCGGTCACGGTGCGCCTCGCGTCCGGACGCGAGGTCACCCTGCGCCGGGACCCGGCGGATTTGTAGAGATGCATTCACTGGAATGAGGGGAGGATCGACACCCATGATCATCGACGTGCATGCCCATTACTTTCCGGCGGCGTATCGGCCGATCCTGGGAAAGCTGGCCGCCAAATCCGGGGCATCGGCCGCGGCCACGGCGAGTTCGGTGCTGGCGGAACGCAAGACGTTCGAGGTGATGACCGACGAACCGGGGATGATCGAGCAGCGGGTCGCCATGATGGACGAGGCCGGAGTGGAGCGGCAGATCCTCTCCGCCGCCGGGATTGCGCCTTACGCGGCGGAATCCCGGGCGGCGGCCGAGGCGGCGCAGGTGCTCAACGACAGCTACCGCGAGCTGACCGCTTCGCATCCCGGCCGGTTCTCGTCCTTCGTTTCCTTGCCCTTGCCGCACATCGACGCGGCACTCGAGGAAATGCGGCGCGGGCTGGACGAACTCGGCATGGTCGGCGTGACCATGAACTGTTCGGTGTTCAACCGCTCTGCCGCGGAAGAGGAATTCGAACCGCTGTACGAGGAGATGAACGCGCGCGGGACGACTCTTTTCTTTCATCCGGCTCAAAAAGGCATCTGTTCGCCGTTCATCAACG
Organism: Amycolatopsis sp. NPDC114503; assembly: GCF_055633655.1. NCBI lineage: Bacteria > Bacillati > Actinomycetota > Actinomycetes > Pseudonocardiales > Pseudonocardiaceae > Amycolatopsis > Amycolatopsis sp. NPDC114503. The sequence continues at coordinate 24,641 of NZ_JBVKDT010000026.1, forward strand.
ACTACGGCTTCACGGCGGCGGCCGGGGCGTCCCTGGAGGACACCGCGCTCGTCCTCCACCTGATCAAGCGGAACATCCCGGTGCGCTATCCGGACATCAAGATCATCATTCCGCACCTGGGCGGCATGATCCCGATGCAGCTGGCGAGGCTCGACGGGCAGGCGAACACTCCGGATCTGCTCAGCCCGCCCAGCGCGATGGCTCGCCGCCTCTACTACGACACCGTCGGATGGGGTTCGCAAGCCGCCCTCCGGTGCGTCTGCGAAGCCTTCGGCGCCGACCGCCTCCTGCCCGGCAGCGACTTCCCCGTTCTGCTGTCGGTCGAGTCCTACCGGCGGACGTTCGAGTACATCGAGGAATCCCGCTTGCCCGCCGACGAGATCGAGAAGATCCTCCACCGCAATGCGCCGGCCCTGTTCGGCTTCGGCGCGACACCGCGGCCTGTCACCGCAGGACCAGAGGCAACCGTGCCAAGATGAACATATGTTCGATGGATTGCGCACGATCGTGTATCCGGCCGACGACCTCGCGGCCGCCAAGGAGTGGTGGACCCGGGTGCTCGGGGTGCCGCCGTACTTCGACGAGCCGTTCTACGTCGGCTACAGCGTGCACGGCTACGAGCTGGCGCTCGACCCGAACGGCCGTGCGGAGAACGGCGACGGGCCGGTGACGTACTGGGGAGTGTCCGATGTGGAAGCGGCGGTGGCGAAACTGGTCGGGGAGGGGGCGGTCGAGCACTCGGCGGTGACCGACTTCGGCGGCGGGATCCGGACCGCGCTGGTGCGCGCGCCGGACGGGAACCTGGTCGGGGTGATCGAGAACCCGCATTTCCCGGGGACTCCGGCCTGACGCGCACGCGCGGTGGCTGCGCGCGGGCCCCCTGCGTGCGCGGACTGTCGGATTCGGACGATCGCGGCTACGGTGGTCACCGAGCGTGAATACGTACCGGCGAACTCGGCGGAGGTGCGCGGCATGCGGTCGATGTGGAAGGGCTCGGTGTCCTTCGGGCTGGTCAGCATCCCGATCCAGCTGTACGCGGCGACCGAGAACAAGAACGTGTCGCTGCGCCAGGTGCACGTCGCCGACGGCGGGCGGATCCAGTACAAGCGGTTCTGCTCGATCGACGGCGAAGAGGTGCCTTACGCCGACATCGCCAAGGGGTACGAGCTGCCCGACGGCGAGATGGTCGTGATCACCGACTCCGACCTCGCCGAACTGCCGCTGCCCACCCAGCGTTCGATCGACGTGCTCGAATTCGTGCCGCTGGAGTCGATCGACCCGATCCGGTTCGACCGCACCTATTACCTGGAGCCGCAGAAGAACGCGGTGAAGCCGTACATCGTGCTGCGCGACGCGCTGCAGAAGGCGAGCCACGTGGCCATCGCGAAGGTCGCGGTGCGCCAGCGGGAGAGCCTGGCGCTGCTGCGCGTCGTGGACGACGTGCTCGTGATGACCACGATGCTGTGGGCCGACGAGGTCCGGGTCCCGGATTTCCCGTTCCTGCACGAGGATCCGCCGCAGGTCCGCCCGCAGGAGGTGACGATGGCGGGTTCGCTGATCGACTCGCTGTCCGAGCCGGTCTTCGAACCGGAGAAATACTCGGACTCCTACCGGGAAGCGCTCGAAGCGATGATCGAGGCGAAGGCGGGCGGCGGCGAGACGGTCGGCGCGCCGAAACAGGGGGAGAAGGCCGAGGTCGTCGACCTGATGGCGGCGCTGGAGGCGAGCGTGTCGGCGGCGAAGAAGACCCGCGGGCCCGCCAAGGAGACGAAGAAAGCCGCCGGCGAGGGCAAAGCGGCGGCGAAGAAGCCGGCCTCGCGGGCCCGGCGGCCGAAAAGCGCCTGACCGGCGCGGCCGGGGCTGTTCCGCAACGCGGAACAGTGAAATTTCACCGCTGCCGTCCGGAAAACGGCGATTGTCACTCCGGGTGAGCGAGCGCGGCAGACTTCACCGGACCGAGTAGGCCGACACGCCGCCAGGTATCCTGCGACGGCGAGTTTTCCAGTGGTACCAAAGAGGAGTCCGGCCCGGAGCATCGGAGCCGGGGATTCGAAAACCTGAGCGGAAGGCGGCTGAGCATGGAGTGCGCGTTCTGCACGAGCGGCATCGACCACTGTCACGGAACCCTGGTGGTCCACCCGGACCGCGGGTTCGCCGAGTGCACGGATCCGTCGTGCCTGGACCTCGACCGGGTCCGGCACGGCCTGATCATCGACTGTCACACCCTCGACGCCGGGTGCGCCTGCACCGGAGCGGCGAAACCCCTGCTGCGGCACGCTTCCTGACCTCCGGCCGCGCCGGGCGAACCGCCCCGCGCGGCCCCGTCAGCTGTACCCGATCGGGTACCGGGCCGTGTACAAGCTGCTTGGCAGTGTGCTAACACTACCGGGGGGTCCTTCGGCTCTCCCTCCCCCTCGGAGCCGGAGGACCCCTTTCAGCACCGGCGCGCCGGACTCGCGCGATCGCCGTCGCGGAACGGGCGGAACCGCGCGCATTCGGCGCGGCCCCTGCTCCGTCCCGCGGAATCCGGCGGTTCCGGCGTCAGTAGCGGTAGTGGTCCAGTTTGTACGGACCGTCCACGTCCACGCCGATGTACTCCGCCTGTTCCTTGCTGAGCTTCGTCAGCCGGACGCCGAGCGCGTCCAGGTGCAGCCGCGCCACCTTCTCGTCCAGGTGCTTCGGCAGCCGGTACACGTCGTTCGCGTACTCGCCCGGCTTGGCGAACAGCTCGATCTGCGCGAGCACCTGGTTCGCGAACGAAGCGGACATCACGAACGACGGGTGCCCGGTCGCGTTGCCGAGGTTCATCAGCCTGCCCTCCGACAGCACGATGATCGCGTGCCCGTCGGGGAACCGCCACGTGTGCACCTGCGGTTTGACCTCGGTCTTGACGATGCCCGGGATCTTCGCCAGCCCGGCCATGTCGATCTCGTTGTCGAAGTGGCCGACGTTCGCCACGATCGCCTGGTGCTTCATCCGCCCCATCTGCGCGGCGGAGATGATGCCGAAGTTGCCGGTGGTGGTGAGGAAGATGTCGGCTCGCTCCACGACGTCGTCGAGTTCCACCACGTCGAGCCCGTCCATCGCGGCCTGCAGCGCGCAGATCGGGTCGATCTCGGTCACCACGACGCGCGCGCCCTGTCCGCGCAGCGCCTCGACCGCGCCCTTGCCGACGTCGCCGTACCCGCACACGACGGCGTACTTTCCGCCGATCATCACGTCCGTGCCGCGGTTGAGGCCGTCCGGGAGCGAATGGCGGATTCCGTACTTGTTGTCGAACTTCGACTTGGTGACCGAATCGTTGACGTTCATCGCCGGGAACAGCAGTTCGCCGCTGGCCGCGAGCTGGTACAGCCGGTTCACGCCGGCCGTGGTCTCCTCGGTGACACCGCGCATCGCTCCGGCGATCCGGGTGAACCGCCGCGGGTCCTCGGCCAGGCTGGCGGTCAGGGTGCGCAGAAGGATCCGGTAGTCCTCCGGGTCGTCCTCGTGCGCGGCGGGCACCGCGCCCGCCTTTTCGAACTCGGCTCCCTTGTGGACGAGCAGGGTCGCGTCGCCGCCGTCGTCGAGGATCATGTTCGGCAGTTCGCCGCCGGGGAAGCGGAACAGCTGGTCGGTGCACCACCAGTATTCGTCGAGGGTTTCGCCCTTCCACGCGAAGACCGCGGTGCCCTCGGGGTGCTCCGGAGTCCCGTTCCGCCCGACGACGACGGCCGCGGCCGCCTCGTCCTGGGTGGAGAAGATGTTGCAGGACACCCAGCGCACCTCGGCACCGAGCGCGACGAGCGTTTCGATCAGCACTGCGGTCTGCACGGTCATGTGCAGCGAGCCGGCGATGCGCGCGCCCTTGAGCGGCTGCGACTGCGCGAACTCGCGGCGGATGGCCATCAGGCCGGGCATCTCGTGCTCGGCGAGGTCGAGCTGGATGCGTCCGGCCGCGGCGAGCGACAGGTCGGCGACGGCGAACTCCAGGCCGTCGACGGTACGCAGGGTGGGCGACATTTTCGGGTCCTTTCCAGGTTTTTCGGGCAGAATCAGGTGCGGATGCCTTGCTGGCGCCCGAAAAGGGAGGCGTGCGCGGTGCGGAGCAGGCCAGAATGACGGGCATGACAGAGCGCGCGTTGAGTTTTGGATCGGTGGCCGCGGCGTACGAGCGGTTCCGCCCGGGGTATCCCGCGGAACTAGTCGAGAAGGTGCTGGACTACGCGGGCACACCGCTGGCCGAGGCGCTCGAAATCGGGGCCGGGACAGGGAAAATGACCCGGCTGTTCGCGGCGCGGGGGATCGCGGTCACCGCGACCGACCCGGATCCGGCGATGCTCGCCGAACTGCGCAGACACGTCACTGCCGAGACTCGCCAAGGCGCGCTGGAAGACCTGCGGCCGGAGCGGCAGTACGGACTGGTGTACTCGGCCTCGGCGCTGCACTGGACGGACCCGGCCGGGAGGTGGCCGCGCATCGCCGCCCTGCTCGCCCCGGGCGGGGTGTTCGCGTCGTTCGGCGGACCCGTCCGGCCTGCGGATCCCGTTGTGCGGAAAGCGATCGACGAGGCTCAGGCGTCGGTCATCGAAAGCGCGGAGATCCCGTCGCCGGACGGCACGCCGCCGGAGAACGCACTCCAGTGGCCGGGCACGGAACTCGAGGAGTCGGAGTTGTTCGCCGACGTCCGGCAGGTCGTCGTCCAGCATCGCGTGACGCTGAGCGCGGACGACCTCATCGGCTTGTTTTCCACCGTCTCGGCGTACCTGGTACTGCCGATTTCGGTGCGAGAGCAGGTTTTCCAGCGGATCCGGCGGGTTTTGCCCGATACCGTCGAACTGGTCTCCGACCACACGGCGCACCTCGCACGACGGTGCTGACCGGGCCGGAATCGCCAATGGCACGCGACACCTCCTGAACCAGGAGGCGCCCTTTACCAGCACTCCGCGGGCCGAGCGTGGCGGGGAAACCCCGTCGCAGCGCCTCTCGGCCCCGAGCCGCGCCCCGGCGGGCGCGTGTGTTCCACCTTGGCAAGGCCGGTCCGGACCTGTCAAGCGCGCGGGAACTCCGCGCGGACGCCGAGCAGCCGCACCGGCTTGCCGAAACTGAAGCGGCCCAACAGTTCTTGCGCCGCCGCCGCGAGCACCTCCGGATCCGAGGACGGTGCGGGCAGCGTCACGCTGTGGGTGTGAGTGAGGAACGGCGCGAACCGCACCTTGACCGCGACGCGCGCCGCAGGACGTCCTTCGTCGGCGACGTCCTGCGCGACGCGGGCGGCGAGGGTCGCGGTCTCCTTCGCGATGGCCTCGGGGTCGGTGAGATCTTGCTGGAATGTTGTTTCCCTGCTTCGGGAACGCGCGACGTACGGGGTCGCGCTGACCTCTGTGTCGCTGATGCCGCCAGCCAGCAGGCGATACCACGGGCCGAGTTTCGGCCCGAACCGCGCGGCGAGCGCGTCCGGATCGGCGGCGGCGAGGTCGAGAATGGTGGAATACCCGGCTTCGGCCAGTTTCTTCGCGGTTTTCCGGCCGATTCCCCACAAGGCGTCGGTCGGCCGTTCGGCCATCACGTCCCACCAGTTTTCCTGGGTGAGCCGGTAAATTCCGGCCGGTTTCGCGAAACCGGTGGCGAGCTTGGCGCGGAGCTTGTTGTCGCCGATGCCGACCGAGGACGAGAGCTCGGTTTCTTCCTCGATTCCGCGCCGGATTTCCGCCGCGAGAGTTTCGGGATCGTCGGCGGTCGCGCCGAGGAAGGCTTCGTCCCAGCCGAGCACCTCGACGACCACTGGGAATTCCCGGAGCCGGGCCATCACGCGGTCGGAGACTTCCTGGTAGGCCGGTGCGTCGACGGGGAGAAGGACGGCGTCCGGGCAGCGTTTGACGGCCAGCCGCAGCGGCATGCCGGAATCGACGCCGAACTCGCGCGCCTCGTAGGACGCGGTGGCCACGACGGCGCGCTCGGCGGGATCGCCGTTCCCGCCGACGATCACCGGCCGCCCCCGCAACTCCGGCCGCCGCGCCACCTCGACGGCGGCGATGAACTGGTCGAGATCGACGTGCAGCACCCACTCGGACACGAGACCAGTGTGCGGTGCGCGGGGCGGGCGGCGCATCCGGAGGCGGCGGGGTAGCGGGAGGTGCGGCGCCGCCGCGGCATTCCGGGCGGGGCGGGGGAGTCAGTTCAGGCCGGGGCCGAGCGAGTTCCGCACGCTCCGCGCGCGAAAGCCAGGCGAGTGCGGTGCCTGCGAGAGCAGCGTCCGGCCCGCGTCGGAGCCGCCGGGCTGAGCACGATCCGTCCTGACGCAGTGCGGTGCCTGTGGGAGCGAAAATCCGACTGCCGCCAGAAATCGTCGTTCCCGCCTCGGTCAGCACCTACCTCGTGACTCGCCCCACCGCATGCCGCCCGCAGCCGGGCGACCCATCGCTGCGCTGCAGTCCGGAACGAACGCGGCCCAACCCAGACCACACCTCAGCAAAGCGCGGTCACCCGCGGCCGCGGCACCCGGCGATGTGCGTCGCCACCCCGCCCGCCGCCGCGAACAGAGAACACACCGTCAGCACCGGGCTCGACCCGGCGAGACCGGCCACCAGGAGGCCGCACGCGGCGACGTCCAGCAGGACCGCGAACGCGGTGAGCAGCACGGCCGAGCGGGCCGGTTTGCCGCGGCTCAGGGCGGCGGCCAGTTCCGGGTCGCTGGTTTCGAACCAGCGCTCGATCTTGTCCAGCTCGACGCGTTCGTGGTGACTGAGCATGGAGGTCTCCTTCGGCGGCCCGCGTGCCGTCTCGCAGGAAGTACCCGCCCCGCCTCGTCGTGAACCGCGTCACGTTCGATTCACCCGACTGCCTGAACCCGGCGCGAATTCGGGCGGTTCCGGTCACGGTGCGCTGTCGGCCGGACCGTCCACATAGGTCACGGAGCGCAAGCGGGCTCCGGGCCGGTGTAGCCCTCGCGCGAGGAGTCGTCGATGCCGACCTCGCACGGGATCGACGGGTCCACGTGGTTGCTTTCGACGCGGGCGCCGGTCGAGTGGATCGCCAAGCCGATCGCGTGGTCCGGGCCTGCGGCGAAGGTGTTGCCGGTGATGGTGGCCTGCTGGACGTCCTCGAACATCAGAGTTTGCGAAGCCGCCAGCGTCTCGCAAAAATTGTCCTTGATCAGGAAATCGGCGGTGTGGCCTTTTCCGTCGCCTTCGCCGTCGTTGGGGCCTTCCGCCATCAGGCACATGTTGTCGATTTTCTCGCAGCGGTTTCCTTCGATCCGGATATGATTGCTCGGCGGGCTGTCGCTGGAAAAAGTCTGCATGCAGTCGGCGTGCGCGCCGTCGCGGTTCACCGTCTTGCTGATCGTGTTGTGCTCGATGGCGATGTAGTCGCCGAAAAACCGGATGCCGTCGCCGTCTCCGCCGTGCGGAGCGGTGATTCTGCTGTTCTTCAGGGTCACGTGATTGCCGCGGATTTCGACGCCGGGTGCGGACGGTTCGTCGAGGGTGAAGCCGTCGAGGACGACCCAGTCGGCGTCGACGTCGATGCCGGATAAGGATTTTCCGTCGCCGGAGTACACGCGTGGGCGGTCTGGCGTGCCGCCGGCGGTGACGTGCAGGCGGGAACCGGCGGCGTGCGCGGCCGGAGCGAAAGCACCGGCCAGGACGGCGGCGAGGGCGAGCAGGACGGAGGTGCGGGTCGGGGCGCGCATCGGACTCCTTCTTTTCGCGCGAACGGGGACGTCGGCGAAGGTAGGGCCGATCGGCGGGAGGGGTCCCGGGCCGCTTTCTGCCGACGGAGGCGATGCAGTATCGTTACTGCGAGTTACCTCACAGGGGTCAGGCCACGCCGAGGGGAGCGTCGGTGGACGCGGACCAGCTGATCGCGGACCGGTACCGGCTGCTGGAACGGGTGGGCAGCGGCGGCATGGGCGTCGTCTGGCGGGCGTATGACGACCGGCTCGGCCGAGAGGTGGCGCTCAAACAGGCCCGGCTTTCAGATGTGGTGAGCGGGCGGACGCTGCGCCGCGAAGCCCGGCTGGCGGCCGGGGTGCTGCACCCGAACGTGGTCACCTTCTTCGACGTCGCGGCCGACGGCGACGAGCTGTGGCTGGTGATGGAGTACGTGCCGTCGCGCAGCCTCGCGGAAATCCTCGCCGCGGAGGGAAGACTGCCCGCGCGCACGGTCGCCGAAATCGGCGTCCAGATCGCGGCGGCGCTCGGCGCGGTCCACGGGCACGGGATCGTGCACCGCGACGTCAAGCCGGGCAACGTCCTGATCGCCTCCGACGGCCGGGCGAAGCTCACCGATTTCGGCATCTCCCGCTCGGTCCGCACGGACGAGACGGTGACCGATTCGCCGCTCATCGGCGGCACGCCGGACTACCTCGCCCCGGAAGTCGCGCAAGGGCATCCGCCCACCGCGGCGTCGGACGTTTTTTCGCTGGGGGCAACGCTTTTCGCCGCCGTCGAGGGCAAGCCGCCGTTCTCGGGCGGCAACGAGTACGCCACGATCCGCCGGGTCGCCGAGGGGGCGGTCCCGCCGGCCCGGCACGCGGACGGGCTCGCGCCGGCGCTGGAGTTGCTGATGCGGCTCGACCCCGCCGATCGGCCGACCGCGGTGTCGGCGGGGGAGCTGCTGGCCGAGGGGATCGACACCCTGCCGGTCGACGTGCCGCGCCCGCCGGGCAACCGGCGCGGGCTGCTGATCGCCGGGGTGGCTGTCGCGGCGGTCGCGGTCGTGGTCGCCGCGTATTTCGCGACGCGGCCGGCGAACCCCTCCCCTCCGGTCGCTCCGGCGGCGCAGGCGAAACTCGGGATCGGTCCCGATCCGCGGGCGGCGGACCCGTGCAGGCTGGTCGATCCCGTGCCGCTGAAACCGTTCGGCGACCCGGCAGTCGTCCCGGACTACGGGAACTTCAACCGCTGTGACGTGATCCTGCGCCGCGGCGAACTCAAAGCGGACGTCCTGGTGGAGCTGAACGATCCGCCGAGTGCGGCGCTCGAGGGCGCGCAGTCGAAGTCCGGGCCGTTCACGGTGTTCGCTTCTTCGGAAAGCGGCAAGTGCGAGCGGCCGATCCAGCTTCAGGACCGGTTCATGGTGCAAGTGACCGCCAAGAAGCTGGACGACGCGTACAACGTCGACCTCTGCCAGGCTGCCGACACCGCGGTCGCTTCGGCGACGAAAGCCATGGCAGCGGCCGGGGTTCCGGCTCGCGCGACGGCGTTCCCGGCGGGTTCGCTGGCGTACGTGGACGCGTGCTCGCTGCTGGACACGCTCGCGATCTCCGCGGCGGCCGGGGTCCTCGCGCCGGTCCGGATCGAGCGTGGTTTCAGCGGCTGGTGGTGCGACTGGAAGAGCCCGGCGAGCGACCGTTCGGTCACCGTCATGTTCGACCGGGACCAGCCGCCGGACAGCGAGACCGGCCAGCTCGTGCAGATCGGCGGGCACGACGCGTATCTCAAGACCAACGATTTCTCCGAGGGCAGCTGCCAGGCGGTCCTCGTCTACCGTTCCTACACCGACGCGCACGGGGAGCCGCGCGTGGAACGGCTCCGGGTCGTGGTTAAGGGCGACGGGCCGCCGGAACGGCTGTGCGCTCCAGTGTCCACATTGGCCGGTTCGCTGGCCGGAAAGCTGCCGAAGACATGACCGCGTTTCCCGGCGGCACGCCGGAAGAACTGGGCCCGGAGCACGGCAGCCTCGCGCACGGCGTCCCGCCTTCGCCGCCTGGCACGGTCTTCGCGCTCGCCGTCACCGGCGGCGTGCGGATGCCGCCGCGCGACGGCAGGCAGGTGCTGTTCGGGCGCAACCGCGACGACGTGCACGTGTGCGTCGGCGAGGACGACCGGAAGGTCAGCCGGCAGCAGGGATTCCTGGTGCGCCGCAAGGATTTCTGGTGGATCCACAACACCGGGAAGCTGCCGATCCGGCTGCCCGGCTCGCGGCTGCTGTTCCCGGAGGAGGAACCGGTGCCGCTGGCCGAGGGCTACACCGCGGCGTTCGTGCGCGGGTCGGCCGGGCGCGAGCATCTGCTGGAGGTGTACGTCGCGGGCGCGGACGGCCGCCGCCCGGATTCGCGGCCGCAGGACGTCACCGAACCGCCGCGGATGTGGCGGCTCACCCCGGACGAACGGCTCGTGCTGGTTTCGCTCGCACAGCGGTATCTGCTGCAGGACCAGTATCCGCAGCCGCTCGCGTGGCGGCAGGTGGCGGAGCAGCTGTCCGAGCTGAAACCGGAAGCGCCCTGGACCGGCAAGCGCGTCGAACACCTCGTCGGCGCCGTGCGCGCCCGCTTGGCGCGCGCCGGGGTGGCGGGGCTGACGAGGGAAGAAGTCGGCGAGCCGGTCGGGAACGCGTTGAACGACAACCTGATCAAGGAACTCCTGCTGTCGACGTCGCTGGTCCCGCCGGACCTGGCGCTGCTCGAACCCGGGGACGATCCGGGAGGGGTCCCGGCTCCTCCTGCTTGACTCGCGGTGCGCGGCGGATCCGGCCCCGCGCCCCCGGAGGGCCGTCGCGGTCGCCCGGCCGGGGCCGGCAGCGGCTCCGCGGGGGGTGTCCGTGGCAGGGGAGGCGATGCGGACGCTGCCCGCGGGACACCCGAGCCTCGCGCTCGGGTTGGCGTCGCCGCCGGGCACGCTGGCGGTGCTGGGACGCGCGGGGGGAGTCCTGGTGCCGCCGGCGGCGTGCGGGCCGGTCACGTTCGGGCGGAACGCCGCGGAGGTGACCGTGCCGCTCGGCGAGGACGACCGGCGCGTCAGCCGCTGTCACGGCGTGCTGGAGCACTGCGCGGGCCGATGGTGGGTGCGGGCGATGGGCAAGGTGCCGCTGCGGCTGCCGCGGTCGCGGCTGGTGTTCGCCGGAGCGGCGCCGGTCCCGGTGCCGCCCGGCTATCTGCCGGTGTACGCGCGCGGTTCGGGGGACCGCGAGCACGTGCTGGAGGTCCGGCTGGCGGACGGGACGCCGTCGCCGGCCCCGGCCGGACGGCTGCGGCCGGACGAACGGCTTGTGCTCGCGATGGTGGCGCGGGGGTTCTTGCGGCGGGAGGAACGGCCGCGCCCGGTGCCGGTTTCGCTGGCGGCGCGCCGGTTGTCGGTGCTGGATCCCGACGGCGGCTGGACTGCGGAGGTCGTGACGGCGGTGCTGGACGCGGTGCGGTTCCGGTTCCGGCCGGGGTCCGCGGACGACGATTTGGTGGCGGCGCTGGTGTCTGCGGCGGTGCTGGTGCCGCCGGATCTGGCGTTGCTGTCGCCTGCGCTGCCGCCGGTGGGAGAGGACGGGTGGATGCCGTCCACGTGGGGGAGCTAGGCGGTCCGGAACGGACGGAAGAAGTCCCGCAGTTCCTGCGCGTACAACTCGGGTTCCTCGAACGGCGCGAAATGCCCGCCGCGCTCAGGCTCGGTGACCCGGACTGTGTTCGCCATCCGGTCGAGCCACGCACGCGGCGTGCGGACGAGATCGGCCGGGAACAGCGAGAATCCCGACGGCACTTCGATCCGCCGGGCGTACTGTTCCGGTGGGATCGCGGCGTTGGCCCGGTACATCCGCATGGCTGAGCCGATGGTGCCGGTGAGCCAGTAGATGGTGATGTTGGTGAGGATCTCGTCCTTGGTGAAGGCACCCTCGTCGCTCCAGGCTCGGAGTTTCTCCACGATCCACGCGGCCAGCCCGGCAGGAGAATCGGTCAGCCCGACAGCCGCGGTCTGCGGTTTGGTGCGGTGCATCGCGGCGTACGCGCCCTCGGCCGCGCCCCAGGCCGTGACGTCCTGGAGCCAACTGCGTTCCTCAGGCGTCACGTCGTCCGGGACGACCACGGGCAGTCCGCCGTCCATCCGGTGCACGGCCACGACCCGGTCCGGGTGGTCGAGGGCGAGGAAGCGGCTGACGCTGCTGCCGATGTCGCCGCCCGCCGCGGCGAAGCGCGGGTAGCCGAGCACGGTCATCAGTTCGGCCCACAGTCCGGCGACGGCGATCGAATCGGGCGCTGGGCCGGTGGGGCGGTCGGAATAGCCGTAGCCGGGCATGTCCGGGACGACGACGTCGAACGCGTCCGCCGGGTCGCCGCCGTGCGCGCCGGGGTCGGTGAGCAGCGGGACGACCTTCGAATAGCGCCAGAACGAATCCGGCCAGCCGTGGGTCAGCACGAGCGGCAGCACCGGACCGCTCGGCGCGACCGCGCGGGCGTGCACGAAGTGGATCCGCGATTCGCCGAGCCGGACGCGGTATCGGGGCAGTTGCGCGAGCGCGGCCTCCTGCTTCGCCCAGTCGAACTCTTCCGCCCAATAGGTGATCAGTTCGCGCAGATATCCGATGTCGGCTCCGAGCGCCCAGCCGTCTTCCGGGGCGTCCGGCCAGCGGGTCGCGCGGAGCCGGGTGCGCAGGTCGGCGAGCTGCGCGGGATCGGTTTCCGGGGCGAACGATTCCGGGCGGTCGGCCATGCCCTCGAGCCTACGTGATCTCGGCCGCACTCCGGGAACGCGTTTCTGTCGGTGGTTCTGGGTAGGGTCGGAATCGTTCAGGGGGAAAGGAGTTGCCCGATGACGACAGTTCCACAGGTGCGCACCCGCGTGCGGATCCCGCTGCGGTTCGGCGACGGGCCCGCGGCGGCCTCGGAGGCGGTCACGTTCACGGGGCTGTCCGACGGGCTCGAGCACCTCGCGTTCGTGCTGGGGAAACCCGGTCCGGTGCCGTTGGTGCGGCTGCATTCGGAATGCCTGACCGGCGATGTCTTCGGGTCCGCGCGCTGCGATTGCGGCCCGCAGCTGGCGGAGGCGGTCGCGCGGATTTCCGAGGCTGGCGGGTACCTGCTCTACTTGCGGCAGGAAGGGCGCGGAATCGGGCTGTACAACAAGCTCGACGCGTACGCGTTGCAGGATTCCGGCTTGGACACCTACGAGGCGAATGCCGCGCTGGGCCTGCCGGAAGACGCGCGCGACTACACCGCCGCCGCGCAAATGCTCGCCGTGCTGGGCGTTCAGCAGCTGGATCTGCTGTCGAACAACCCGGACAAGGCCGCACAGCTGGCGCGGCACGGCGTCGCTGTGCGCGAGCAGGTCCGCACCGGGGTTTTCGCGAACGAGAACAACGTCCGGTACCTGCGGGCGAAAGCCGAGCAGACCGGGCACACGCTGGCGTTGCCCTTCGAGGACTGGCCGGCTAGTTCGGCGGTGTGAGGGCGGAGATCCGGGCGAGGCCGGCGTCGCCCGGTCGCCAGTCCAGGGTGCGCACGGCCAGGTACCGGACCGGTTTGGAGAGGGAGACGGAGGCGGTGCGTTTCCGGTCGGGGCGGGCAGCCTCGGCGTAGGCGACGCCGTCGGTGCTGGTCTCGACGACGGTGGCGGGGATTCGTCCGGTCGTCCAGGCGAGTTCGGCGGTCGTGATCGGCAGCGGCGCGCCGAGATCCACGACCAGCCGGCCGCCGGGGCCGGGCTGCCACGCGGTCGCCGGATTGTCGTCGACGGCGGCGTCCGGGCTGGTCATTCCGGGTGGCAGCGGTTCGGCCGGGAAGGTCACGGCTCCGAGCGCGCGGTCGTTCAGCGGGTACGGCCGGGTTCCGGCGAAGACGACGGGCACGGTGTGGCGCGGCGGCAGCGTGACTGTGCGCGGACGGCCGCCGGTCGGGGTCACGGTCACGACAGTCGGGAGCAGTCCGGGCGGCGCGGTCAGGTCGACGCGGCTGGCGTCGTGGACGACGGCGGTCAGACCGGGCGGTACGGCAGCGCCGACCATGCCGCGCACGGTGAAGCGGGGCGGTTCGATCCGGCTTTCGGCGGGGGCCAGTTCGTAGCTGAACGAGCTGCCGGACGCGGTGACTTTCTGCGTGCCGCGGTACAGCAGCAGCGCGGTGCGATCCTGAGGCAGGGAAGCGGTTCCGGATGCAGTGGTGCCGGAAAGGTTTGCCAGCACTAGGAAATCGTCCGTGACACTCGCGTGGATTCCGGTCGCCGTGGCGCGGGCTCGCTGAGCGAGTTTCGGCAGACCCACACGGCCGGGATACAGCTCGGCCAGCAGCGGTGCGGGAGGACCGGCGGAGAGTGTCACGTGATCGTTCGTGACGGTGAGCGGATTCGGGCTGGTCACGACGATCCCGGCCCGGCCGTCGACGTCCAGCCAGCCGCCGGTGCTGTGCAGCGCGGGCACCGGATAGGTCGCGACAGGGGTCCAGGCGACACCGTCGGGTGAGGTTTCGATCCGGTACTTCCGTCCGGCGGCTGCCTCCCAGCTCAGGCGCGCCCGGTTGAACCGTTGCGGCGCACCGAGGTCGACCGCCAGCCAGCTGTCCGGGCGCGTTCGGTCCGATGTGGACACTGCCCAGCGCGTGGCGGAATTCCCGTCGGTGGCGTACTTCGCCTCCTTGCCCGGTGCGGCCGACGATGCGGACGCGGTCCCGGTCAAGGCGAGGTCTGGGCCGTCGCCGTCGTGGATTTCGAACGACCAAAGCGAGTAGCCGTACTGTGGATCCGGCTGAACGCCAAGCATGCGCACGTGCCGCGCGGTCACCGGCGCGAAGCTCAAGTCGTCGGTTCGGGCACCGGCCGCAGAGGGCTGCGCCGGGAGCGTCACCGAACCCTCGGCGGTGGTGTAGGTGCGATCGCCGTCGAGGCCGGGAACGCCTGGCATGGCAAGGTTGTAGACGTTGAGCACGCCTTCGTCCGACGCGACACCAGTGCTGGCGTAGACCGCGGTGCCGGTGGGGAGAGTCGCGAGCGCGGCGTATCCGGTGTCGAAGCGCAAAACGCCGACGGTGCCGTCGAATCCGTCGCGCACCTTGCGGTATGTCGTGGCGTGGCGTTCGCGCACGGCGACGTTCGTGGCGGGCAGCAGCATCGGGTTGGCTCCGCCGAGCACGAACAGCCAGTCGTCGTGGTTCGGCTGCCAGGCGAATTTCACGAAACCGGGTTTGCTGACGGTCGCGGCCCACGCGGCGGGGGAGCGGTGGGCCAGCAGGCCCGGCCCGGTGCCGAAATCGGCGGCGTGCGTGGCGTGGGCGTCGAATTCCTCCTTGCGTGCCGCGCTGATCGGGCCTCCGTGCGCGGCGCGCCATTCGTGCAGCAGGTAACTGATGGCGAGTTCGGCGCGGGCTTCCGGTTCGTACTTCGGTTCGCCGGAGAACTTCGTGATCCGGTCGACCGGCGGGTACGCCTGGTACGGCTCCAGCCGCGCGGCCAGCTGAGCCTCGGCGTAAGCGGCATAGCGGTCGCCGAGGACCTGGGCGCGGAAGGCGAGCGGGATGACGTCGCGGCCGTAGAGGTGTTCGCGGTCGGCGACCATCGGCATCAGCGGTTCGCCGGCGTCGCTGGTCATCATGAGCATGGTGCGCCACAACAGCTCGCCGTTCGGCTGCGCGGTGAGCACCTCGGGCAGCGGGACGCCCGCGGCGAGGAAGTGCATCGCGTTGCGGCCGGACGTGCGCCAGAGTTCTTCCTGGTAGTGCGGGCCGAACGAACCGTGGTTCTCGACGAGGAACGTGTCGTAGAGGTTGGTGGCGGTGTTGTCGCTGATCGGCTTTCCGTCCACCAGGCGGGGATTCGCCAGATCGGCGGCGGGCAGACCGCCCTCGTTGCGGCTCCAGGAGCCGAAGGCCGCGCGCCATTCCGGAGCAAGCGGATCGTTCGGCGCCCAGGCGAGCGCGGGGGCGAGCGACTGCGCGTAGACGCCCATCTCTTCGAGCTTCGTGTCGCCGACGTAGCCGCCGCGCAGGCCGTTGGGCGTCCAGCCGCCGGAGGCCGGGTCGTTGCCGGTGCCGAGGCCGGTCGTGTAGGCGGCTTGTTCGGTGGCGATGCGTTCGACGTTCCGTTGCGTCGCAGCGTCCAGCTCTGTCCACAAGAGACGCGCGGCGAGCTGGAAGTAGGACTGGAAAGTGGTGTCGAAGAACAGTTTCCGGCCCCATTCGGCACCGCCGGTGAGCCGGTTCGAGGCGGCGAAGTGCTTGATGGTGGCGAGAGTGTGCGCATGGAGAGTTTCGCGGTCGACTCCGGCGACGGCGGCGTCGTAACCGTCGCGGGTCAGCAGGAGTGCGTTGCCGAGGACGACCGCGAAGGTGAAGTCGCGGGCTGGGTAGATCCCGGCAGCCGGGTCGAACTGCTGCTCGGCCCAGCGGGTGTGCCGGAGGAGGACCCGCAGGTACGTCGCCGCGACGGGGTCCGGAGCGGAGCGGGGCGTGGCTCGCGCTGTTCCCGAGGTCAGGAGGAGCGTGGCGCCGGCGCCTGCGAGACCGAGCGCCTGCCGCCGGGTGAACCCGTCCATCCCGCGTCCTCCAGAATCCCCGCTGACAACCTTGTCAGCCGGGATTCTGTGCGGCGGCCGAGCGACCGTGCAACCCTCCCGGCCGATCCCGTCCGGTTTCGGACAACGGCGGACGGGATTGTATAACGCCCTATACGTTCTGGCAGGCGGCGGAAGCGTGTCCGGGAAGTCGGCTCCGCCCAGAGGAGGAGCGCGTGACCAAACCGATGAAGACAGCGACCGCTGAGCTGTATGTGGACGACGGACACTTCTGCGTCACGGACTATGGCGCGGATGTCCCCGAGCTGGGCCCTGCTTACGTCAACGGTCTCGTCGGGGTGGATTCCGGCGGGCAGGGTCGCCGTGACCTTGCAAGTGTCCGACGCCGAACCCGGCGCCTACCGGGTGCGCGTGCACGCCCGCGGCCGCGACATCGCGCCCCACTCCCACGCCGAGACCCCCGACGAGCACTATCAGATCACCGTATGGCCGGCACCGGAAACACCCGCGACCGTCCACAAGCAGACCGACAAGTTCGGGCACGAAGTCCGAGCCCGGGACAAGGGATTGTGACGTCTCGCCACTGAAACAGCGAGACATGCACCGGACGTCCGAGCGACCAAGCGGCAGGCGAATGCCGCTGACGGGCGGCCCGAACTGCGGGGGATCGGCTATGCGTATCGTCTGGAATCCTGCGCCCATGTTGCTGTGCTGGTGCCACGCCGCGCCTGTGGCAAGTAGAGCCGGTTTTCCGTGACAGGCACGACCTGCCATAGAACCTGGCGTGCTTGCGGCTGCGGTCACCGCGGCGTCCCCCGCCGGACGACGCCGGGACCGCCGTGTTGAGATGACAACGTGATCACTGGCCCCGGAGGATTCCTGCTGCTCGTGCTGGCCGGGGTCGGTGCCGGGCTGACCGGCGCGACCGCGGGCCTCGCGTCGCTGGTGTCGTACCCGGCGCTGCTCGCCGCCGGGCTGCCGCCGGTCGTCGCGAACATGACCAACACGCTAGTCATGCGTTAGGAGCTACATTAGAACGCATGACCCGTGCTCCTGCAAAAGTGCCTCGTACCCAGCGAAACTTTCTCCGCGTCTCGGTGGATCGGTCAGGTAAAAAGCGCAGTCCCAAGCAGCAGTCCGCAGTCTTGGGGCGTGACGCTGATGAGGCGGGGCGGACCGTCGTCGGCGAACCGTACTCGGAGACAGGGTCCGCCAGTCGATACGGGGACCGGGATCGAGAGGAGTTCGCCCAACTGCTCGCCGATCTGGCGTCGGGGTCTTTCGGCGCGGATGTGCTGGCTGTATGGGAGACCTCCCGCAGTTCGCGGCAGATGGAGCAGTCGCTTCCGCTCGTCAACGCGTTGGCAGAGGCTGGCGTGTTGCTGTGGGTGCACAATCTTCGACGAATGTTTGACTCGCGGAATCCTCATGATCGCGCTGATTTGCTGGCGGCGGCAATCAAGGACGAGTTGGCCAGCGCGGAAACGAGCGACCGCGTGCTGCGGGACGTTGAGACGCAGGCCATCGCCGGTGAGCCGCACGGCCTGGCTCCGTTCGGGTATCGGCACGAATACGACCCGGACACCGGTGATCTGATCGCGCGAGTCGTTGACGAACCGAAGGCGGCGCTGGTGCGCGAGGTTTTCGACAGCGTCCGTGCGGGGGACTCACTGAAAACGATCGCCGGGAGGTTCAAGGATCGCGGAATTCGCCGACCGGACCGAACAACGAGAAAGGGGAAGTTCATCGCCGGCGGTCCTTATAGTGCCGGGCACATTTCGCAGTGGCTGCGAAATCCTGCCTACTTCGGAATCCGCGTACACTGGGCCGGGCGGCGAGGTCAGCGCAAACTTGATCCCGCAGCCAAGCAGTACACCGCAAAATGGCCGCGGATTATCGAGCCCGAGGTGTGGAAAGACGTGCAAGCCATCCTCGCGGACCCGAAGCGCACGACCAGTCGCCCGGCTCGCGCGCGGCATTTGCTCTCAGGACTTGCGCGGTGTGCGCGATGCGGAGGTGAGATACGGCCCACCACGACACCGCATGGGCGCAAGGCGTACCGCTGTCAGCCTCGTGGTTGCGCGACGGTCCCAGAGGCAGAGCTGGACGAGTTGGCGTTGGCGGTAGCTGCAGCGTATTTAGGCAGCCGTGAATACGCGGCCCTGGCTCAGCCTGACGAGACGAGGTCGGCCGAGCTGGAGGTAGCGAATTCCGAACTGGCTGACGCTGCGCGGGCGCTGCACGAGCTAGCGGCCGCCGCACGCATTCGGCCAGGGAAGCCGGGGCATATTTCGATTGCCACCGTGGCGGCGCTCGAACCGGCTCTGTTGGATGCTCAGGCCGAGGCGCGGGTGAAGGTCGACAGCCTGTCGATGCCGAAGGTTCCAGCTGGATTGCTCCCCCCTGGGGCAGACGCGCGGGCGCGCTTGGACGCCGCGACGTTCGAGGTTCGGCGAACGACGTTAGCTGCGCTGCTCGTTCCGGCCTTCCTCGGACAGCTTCTGGTGCTCCCCGTCGCCCTTGGGTGGGGGATGCGACTCGGCCCAGTTCGGACACGGGCTGTGTTCTGGCGCGGGACCGACATGTTCACGGGCGCGGTAACATGGCCGTGCACCACGGTCTGACGCGTGTCGTTCGACCAAGGGATCTGTTGTCGCGCAACTGGATCTCTAGGGTTGCCCGACCGGGGTTGCTAACCTGCAGCAGTTTTCGGCGTTCGGGACGGTTGCTGTGTGCGCAGACATACCGCCTGCGAAACCACGAAGACAGGGGCGGACGAGGACGATGACTGTCAAAGGGAATGCTCACCTGCTGCGGGCCAAGTTCGCCATGGCCGCAGCCTTCTCCGGTCTCGCCGTCGTGCTCACCGCCTGCGGCGACGACGCCAACGTCGTCGCCAGCGGCAGCGCTCGCAGCAACACCAGTGCCGACGGCACGTACGTCGACAGCACCGAGGGACAGTACGGCGACGTCGCCTTCGTCCGCGGCAACAAGATTACTTACCTGTCGCTGCACGCGAACCGCAAGAACATGTGCGCGCTGCTCGACAGAACCTTTAAGGACATCGACAGTGGCGCGATCGTCTCGGACGCGAACTCCGACCGCGACCGGTACGAGGTCGAGTCGGCGGGCACGATCAGCGAGAGCAGGACGTCGGTGGTCTGGGACGACGGCAACGGGACCCGCACGGGCACGGGTGCCGGGACGGGGTCGGTCAAGATCGAGTCCGGCGTGATCACGCTCGCGCACGTCTTCGACGCGCATGCCGCCGCCGACGTGTTCGTCACCCGTGACAGCGAGCCGGGAAAAGCCGTGATCGCCACATTCTGCCGCTGAGACGCACGGCGACACCGAGCTCGAGGCGTTGGCCCGAACGAGCAAGCGTTCAATCCCGAGAGCGCGGCTCGATCGTTGTTGACGCGGCGCGCGGTGCTGGATACAGCGTCCGGTCATGCCTCGGGTTCTTCCTGGGTTCGCTCGGCTGCCCGCGGTGCAGCGGCCGGATCTCGCGACGGGCGTGGCGACGGCGCGATGTCGGGGGATGAGTGTGCGGCCGGGGATGCCGCCGGCCGCACCGGCCTGGCGGGCCGGTGCGGTGCCGGGGCCTTGGCGGAATCAGATGTCTGGGACGCCGCGCCCGGCTGGCGTTCCGGAGCCGGTGTTGCGCGGGGCCGGGCTTGCGCTGGACGCGGGGCGGCCGGGGCCGGTTCGGGTTGCAGGCCGAGCGGGCGCTTGTCCGCCAGGCCCGCCGGCCGGACGAGCCTCGAGCGATTGGGTGCGGCCGGCGCGGCGCTCGGAACGTCCTGCGGGTGCGGGCGCGCTGGGGCGGGCTTCGTTTGGCTGCCGGTCGAAGGCAGCGGCCGCTTGCCCGTTGTTCCTGCTCTGTCTGCGGCGGGTGCGGGGGAGCCGCCCCGCGCGCCGGCCGCGCCGGTCGGCTCGCTCGCGGTGCCGGAGCCGATGGTTGTCGCGCCGCTGGCGCCGACGACGAAGCGCGCGCTGCTCCGGGAAGCTGCGGGGACGGCATCTCCGGGGGGCGTGGTTCCGGGCAGACCGCCTGTTCCGAACCGGGTCTGGCTCGTGCCCTCCGCCGGTCGCGAACGGCCCCGGCGGCGGCCGGGTTGCCGGTCGGTGCCGGAGAGCGCACCCGCGCCGGTGGGTCCCTGCCCGCTCCCGGTTTCTCCCGTGCTCGCCGGGGATCCCGTGTCGTAGCCCAGATTCGTGAGACCGCCCCGGCTGGCCAGGTTCTGCGCGGTTTCCTGGTCCGAGTGCGCGTCGTGTCCTGCTCCGCTCGTGAGCTGCAGCCGGTCGCCGTCGGGACCGTTGCCGGCGGGCAGGGCCTTGGCATCGCCCGCGCCGCCGGGGCCGAGCGCGCCGCCCGAGCCGCCGCCATTCGGCCCGGGCCCGCCCGGGAGCGGCCCGACCAGGCCGGAACCGCCGCTGTTGTCTCCGGGCTCCAGCGCGAGCTGTCCCGTGCCCAGTGCTTTCCTGTCGCCGTTCGTTCCGCCGGCGTTCGTCGAGGCGGCCGTGCTGCCCGGTTTGCCTGCGGCCGGGGCCCGTGTTGTGCCGCTCGTCTTGTTGCCGAGGCCGGAGGCCAGTTTGTTGCCCAAGGCCATGCCCGCGCCGGCGCCCGCGCCCGCGGCCAGGGCGGGGATGAGGCCTCCCTTGCCCGGCCGCGGCGCGTTGTTCGTGTCGAGGAACTTGTCGACCAGCTTGGTGAACGCCTCGTCCATGGCCTGCAGTACGACCTTGCGCACGCGCAGGAGGCCGACGGTGACACCGATGACCAGTAATGACGAGATGAGCGACAGGATCACGACGACGATGCCGCCGAGCAATGCGCTGCCGAAGAGCCCGTCCGGAGACATGAGATGCGAGATCGGCCCCGAGAGGATGTCCGGCAGCGCGACCAGCAGCTGCGAGACGAACTGGTAGATGAACAGAGTCACCACTACTTCGAAGATCAGCGCTGCGGCGTAGACGATCACTTTGCTGATCGCGCCGAGAGAGCCGAGCGCGGCGAACGGGACGGCTGCGACCAGGCCGAAGATCCGCTTGACCGCGCCAGCCAGCATGCCGATGGCGTACCAGAATCCGAGGAGGGCGATCGAGCCGAGCACGGTCACTGAGCTCATCAAGTACATAAAACTCGCGGGCCCGGTGCCGACCTGCGACACGGCCATGTGGTTTTCCCGAGTGAACCCGCTGGTGGCGTTGTTCGAGCTGTACATGGTGAGCGAATCGGGGCCGAACCCGGTGTTGAGGTAGTTGTACATCGACAGGGCGGAGAGGTTGCACGGAGCCGGTGCGCCGTTGGTCCAGACAGTGGAGCCGCAGCCGCTCTTCGCGCCCGGCGTGGTGAAGGTCGTTTTGTCCGCGCCCGGACTGCTGGAGGCGAGGCCTTTGTCGCCGACGGCCAGCACCGGGTGCTCGGTCGGGGCGGCGTCGGCGTCCTCGCCGAACTCGTCGACGTCGCCGTAGCCGCCGTCGTCTCCGATGAACCAGGCTTTCTTGTCGTCCTTGTCGACGTCGAGCTTGGTGATGGAGCTTTTCACTCCCGACTCGAAGTCGGACGCGGCGACCTCGTTGCCGTTGATGTAGTTGCCGAGGATCCCGAACGTCGTGAACACCGCGTTGGCGTCGTCGGCGGCCGTTCGGTCCGCGCCGGCGGTGCCCTCGCGCCAGGCCGTCGGCGGGTCCGCGGGTTTGTTCCCGACGGAGATGTCGGCGTAGGTGCTGCCGTGCGACTGCTTGTTGATCGCGAGCGCGCTAGTCCGCACTGCCATCATCGCGTGCGCACTGGCCTGTCCGTTGTCCCAGGCGATCTCGGCGGTGTCGGGAACGCCGAGGCGGTCTTTCATCGCCCAGGCCTGGAAGTCCACATATGTCGAGAGCACCACACGGGTAGGCCCGGCGTGCTGGCCCAGCAACGAGGAATCGAACTTGTCGAGCACGCCGGTGTAGAGGGATCCGATCAGCGGCAGCCCGAGTCCGATGTAGACGATGCGGACGATGAGCTTCTTGACCGCCGAGCCCCGGTCCATCTTCTTGAAGAGGACCAGCCCGATCAACGTGAGCGCGAGGAACAGCGGGACCAGGACCTGCCACGCGATGCCGTCGAGCGTTCCGTACCAGCTGCTGATCCAGCCTTGCATGCCGGAGAGGGCGCCGCCTCCCTTGTGGCATGTCTCGGCACCGGCAGAGTCGGTGGAGCAGACCATGCCGTCGCCGAAGGTCTGGTTGATTCCGCTGACCGCCTGATAGAACCAGGAGAACGGGTTGATGAGCTTGAGCAATTGGACGATCAGGTCGAACAGCATGCTCACCGCCAGCGCCAGCGCGTAGAGCACCCAGACCAGGGAGCCGCTGATCATGGCGGCGATCCGGCCGCCAATGCCCGAGGACATCGTGTCCAGGCCGAGGTCCGCGTTCGTCGCGCCGAAACGGGCGTAGTCGAGCATGCCGGCGTAGACGTCGGTGTTCTGCCCGTTGTCGGTTGCCTTGAGCGTCCCGTACTCGACGGTCTGCGAGGAGCCCGAGATCTCGGCGAAGAGCCAGCCGATGATGTTGCCGAGGGAGAACTTGGGGTCGGCGTAGCCGAGCATGTCGCCGCCGGTGGCCGGGCTGCGGGTGATCTCGCGCCAGTCGTCGGTCATCCGGTCGTCCGGGTCGCTTTTGCCTTCGGGGGAGTTGGCTTCGCTGAAGTAGCTGGAGGCGTTCGACGCCAGCTGGTAGAGGGAGTAGTTGTCGCTCTGCTTCTTGTCGTCGGAGTCGTCGGCTGACGCCGGCGAGGCGAACACCGTGACGAGCAGCGGCCCGATCAGGCCTGCCAGGAGTGCGAGGAGCAGCAGCCGCCGTGCCCGGCCGCGGGTGTTCGCGACCACGGTGGCGCGCGCTCGCGGCCCGGCTGCCCCCGGCGCGGCGGCCGTGCCGCCTGCGGGTGCCGCCGGGTTCATCGTGTCACCGGTTTCCGCGGGCGCGGCCCGGTGTCCTGTGCGGAGTCGTCAGCGGCGCCTCTCGCCGGCGTCGTGCTGCCGGCGGCGCGGGGACCGTCGGTGCGGTCGGTGTCGGGCCGGGCGGTGCGGACGCCGGTGTCATTCGCGGCAGCGACAGGACTCGCCGTCATGATCGCGTTCATCCGCGCTGTCTCCTCGGCTTTCGCTGCGTCGAGCCGCACCTGCCTGCGCTGCGCTGCGCGGTGAGGGTTGATCCCGAGAGCGAGGTCGAGGTGGAAGACGACGTTGGACACGCCGCGACGCAGGTAAGTGAGGTTCTGGTCCTGGGTGGTGATCAGCTGCGCGAGGTCCGGCGGGATCCGCTGATGCAGCCGGCGCTGGTATTCCGCGACCGACCTGTCGCGCATCGGGCCGAACAGTGTGTAGTCCGCAGCGTCGAATGCGTTGAAATCCGCGTCCGCGAGCATCTTGTCGACGTCGTTGTAGCTGTAGACGACGCGGCCGCCGCGTTCGTGCATGTGCCCGAACTGGTCGCGCAGGTAGTCTTTGACACGGTCGTCGATCTGCTCGGCGCCGTGGACGACGACGGTGTCTCCCGGGCCCAGCGCGCCGACCGCGAAGCCGAGGGTGTTGACCAGTTGCGCCATCGCCACGCCTCGGCCGCGGCGCATCAGCCGGGAGAAGTCGTAGACGACCCGCCGGGAGTCGCGGACTCCGTCGATGCTTCGGGCGGTGTGGTTGTTGAACAGGTCGCCGTTGGTGCTCAGCATCGCCGCGGCGATGCCCTTGAGCACGTTGTAGGCCCGCAGTTGGTCGGGGTCGTTCTTGCGGGACACGAGCAGTTCCTTGTGGGCGGTCGCGAGATAGGACACGAACATCTGAAGCCGGGGGACCTGTTCGTGCGGGATGTTGACCACGCGCAGCCGGTGCCGTTGTTCCGGCGCGTTGTGCCGCCACATGCCCGCGTCGGTGTAGAACGCCGTCGCCGTCTCCTCGAGCGCGCTGCGCACGATCGAACCGACCGCGCCGTCCGAGGTCTGGTAGAGCTGCTCGAACATGAGCTTGAGCTTCTCCATCTGCGCGGAGAACACGGTGAGCTCGTCGGCTTCCTCGCCGAACATCTCGAAGGGGTTGACCTCGCCCGCGTTGAGGTCGACGCGCGAGGTGAGCCGGTCGAATGCCGGGCCGAGCGTGTCGAGGTCCGCTCCGTCGAGGACGAGGTGCACGACGTTGCCGTTGCCGAGCATGCAGGCCTGCGACAGTTTCGAGCACCACATGTTCGCCACGCGCTGGCGGCCGAGGTAGTCGCTGAGCGTCGCGTCGGCGATCACGACGTGATGGTCGTAGCGGTTGACGTCCATGAGCACCGCAGAGTTGTTCACGTCGCCGACCATGTAGCCGACGTACTCGCCGCTGCGGTCGCTGAGACCGTTGGTGACCAGCGAATAGGATCCTGCCAGTTCGGTCGAGGTGAAATGGAAGCCCTTGCCGCGTTTCTTGCCGTTCGGCTTCCACAGTCCGGTGAGTTCCTGGCGTTGTTCGCCTGCGTAGGCCGCGGCGGTCAGGGTGCCGAAGCGGTCGATGTAGAGGCGGGCGATGCGTTCGATCGAGTCGTCCAGCGTCGTCAGGTCCGGGGCCTTGAGGAAGAGCCGGTTGTGCACTGCGAGGTAGCTCGCGCCGTCCTGGATCTCGCCGATGGTGGTCTCGAGGTCGGACGAGCGCTTCGCGGCCCGGCGCCGGGACGAGGTCGTGCCCGCTTCTTCCTGTTCGGTCGCGTCGAGCCTGTCCAGCTTCTCGGATTGCTTGGTGTGCTGGTCGATCCACTTGGTGTCCATCCGGCTCACCTGCTCCAGAACCACCGCGGTGACCCGGTCGTCCAGGCCGTCGGGAATCCGGTCTATGCCCCAGAACGCGGCGAAGTTGTCGTGCGCGGCGTCGTCGTGGAAGAACGCGAGGATGCAGGCGACGGAACCGTCGACCTCGACGTAGTCGGAGCGGAACACGTACTTCTCTCGTGGCTTGAGCGCCAGCAGGTGCGGGTAGGACTCGAGGCTGCCCGCGAGCTTCTTCATGTCCAGGCGGCGTTGCAACCAGCTGCCTTTCCGTGCGCGCTTCGCGCCGGCACTGTGGTTGTCCGGCGTGGGTTCGGGGCGGGCGGCGTCGTCCGGAGCCGGAACGGATGCCGGGCCCGGCTCGTTGTCCGTCGGGACCGGTATCCCCAGCCGCGTCCGGACCTTCCCGATCATCGCCATGACGTCGTTCGTTCCCTTCTCGCACCGTGCGTCCGGTCGTCAGCGCAGCGATGCCGCGAACGACAGCGGTTCGTCGTCGACGCCCCGGTAGAACACCCGCAGCGTCGAGAGGGTGTCGTCGCGGTCGAGGACCGCGGCCTCTTTGATCATCAGAGCCGACCCCTCGACCTCGGCCTGCAGCACCAGGTGGCCGCGGCGCAGCGCGTCGGCGCTTTTGGCGCGCAGCAACAGGCGCTGGTGGATGCTGGTGAACTGTCCGCCGACGTGCTGGGTTAGGATGTCGTACTGCTCGTTCTGCAGCTCGATCAGATCCGGGTCGCGGGTGTCGAGGGCGCGGTTGCGGCGCTCGAGGTTCGCGACCTGGTGGTAGATCCGCTGCGGTTCCTTGGTGGTGATGAACGCCCACTCGCACGTTGTCCCGATTTTGCGCCAGAAAGCATCGACACGGTCGAGGATCGCGTTCCGGTCCTCGTCGAAGAGCAGGTAGCTCGCTGAGCCGACCACCAGGTAAAGCTGGCCTTCGCCGCCGTCGGCGAAGCGGATCCGTCCGTCGTCGTCGACGCTGGTGATGCCGACGATCGCGTGGAAATGCGACGGGTCCGACCTGCGTCGTGTCAGGACGGTGCGCGCTGTCGCCGGCGCGTAGGCCACGAGCGCGGGCAGGTTCGCGATCCGCAACTCCTTGGTGCGCGTGAGCCCGCCGAAATAGACGAGCGCGGCCAGGCCCCAGATCACGAACAGGACGACGAAGACCGGCGATGCGTCCGAGACGAACGTCGAGGTGCTCGTCCACAGCAGGACGAGCCCACCGCCGCCGAAGAACAACAGCTGTTTGACCGGCGAGGGTTTCGCCGCCCATCCGCCTTTGGCCAGGGTGATCTCGTGGTCCAGGAAGGATCTGCTGATGCTTGTCGGGACTTTGTAAGAGGTTTTCGCCATCGTCGTGTCACTGCCCGTCGCGGTTGTCGTGTCGTTCTGGTGCGCAGAGCGGCTGTTCGCCGGACCCCGCCGACGGCGGGGTGCATCCAGCCAGTGCGGAAGGGGCGTATCCCGATCGGGAGCAGACGCGCTACCGGCGCCGGCGGCGTTGCCTCGGCACCGACGGCGGGCCGGTGGGTTCCCGGTCGAACGACGGGACGATCTTCTTCCTCCCGCCCTCGTCCTTCCACGTCACTGCGGCGTCGAACTTCCGGCCGTGCTTCGAGGTGAAACCTGTGCCCTGAATGGTCTTGCCTGCTGCCAGGGCAGCCATCTGGTCATCGGTGAAGGTCACCTCGCACCAGCGCCGCGGCGGCGAGTCCAGCGCGCTGCCGAAGTCAGGCACGATCCGTTTGCCCCCGCCCGGAGTCTTCTCCGTGAAGAAGACTCTGCACTGGAACGCCTTGCCCTTGTCGCTGACGAAGTCGCCGGCCTCGACCGCGTCGCCGGCCATGAGCGCCCGGATCTCGGCGTCGGTGAAGACGTGTCCGTGCCACTGTTGCGGCGGCAGCGCGGCGCCGGTGGCGTCGCGGCGGCCGCCTCCTGCCTTCTGGAACCCGACGAACGTCCGTCCCTTGTGGGTGTTCTCCCCGAGTGCGCCGAATACCGGGTACGGGGCGGAGTCTTTCGCGAGGGCGGAAAATTCGATCGTCTCGCCCGCCAAGAGCGCGGCGATCTCCTCGTCGGTGAAGCGGTGGCCACCCCATTCGCGCGAGAACCGCACGGGCTCGCCGGTCTTCGCCCAGACGCCTTCGGCGCGCTCCTTCCGTGCGATGTCGTGCGCCTTCAAGCCCATAGCCGAGCGCATGGCGGCTGCGTTCTCCCGCATCGTGGCGATGTCCTCGCGCACCCAGCCGGCGACCGCCTCGAGGCACGCCTCGGCGGTGGTCTTGCCGGCGGCGATGTCGCGCATGTCGGCGTAGACCTTCTCTGTGAGACGGAGGTCGCCGATGCGCGTGCCCGGCAGCAGACGCCAGCTCATCTCGCCGGGCGGCGCGAGCAGCAGCGTGCGGCCTTTCTCCACGAGCAGAGGGTGCTTCGTCGTTGTCGATGTCACGTCCGAATATGTCGACGTACGGGTGGCGCCGGTGCCGACGTCGCGTTTCTCCAGTTGTTTCATCAGCCACCTCATCGAGGGGTGCTCGGGCCGCTTGTTGGAGCCTTCGAACACGAACGGCTCCGCGCGGGACCCGAGTCCCCGGGCCGATTCGTTCTCGTCGCGCGCGGCATCGGCGTCGCCGGCGTCGGGGTCGAAGACCTGCTTCCAGCCGGCGGTGAGCGGAACATTGGCCACGCCAACGAAATCCGGGTATTTCTCCACGCGCCCTTTCTGCTGCTCGTAGACGTAGTCCTCGGCGAACATCGCGAGGTAGTTTCTCGCCAGCGTCTCGTAGATCAGCCGTCCGGCCGTGCCGTACGTCTGCTCGACCTCGTCGAGCGAACCCGGTGCCTTCGGCCCCGGACGGTTCGCGCCGTGGGCGCCCGAGGGCCTCACATGCGTGGGCCGCGGCTGCCGGTGCGTCAGGAGCTTCGTGTCGACGCCGACGGCCCCTGCGATCCTGTCGACCAGGGGTGCGAGTTCGGCAAACTGCTCCGGCGTGACGGTCGTGTCTTCCGTGCGCGGGTAGCTCACGACCTGTGCCTCGTACATCGCCTGGTACGTGGAGAGGACGAGCTTCGCCTTGACGCCCTTGCCCGCCAGGATCGCCGACAGCGCCGCCAGATCGAGCAGCTTCGGGGGCGCGGTGCGTTTCGTCGCCGTGCTGTCGAGCGCGACGGGGGAGGAGCTGTACTCCCGGGGAACGTGCGCCGCGGCGTCGAACCGCGGCTCCCGCGGGTTCGTGTACATCACGTCGTTCTCGTCGCGGAAACGGTTCTGGAAGAACGGCTTCCTGGCGTAGTCGTTGTATGCCTTGAGCTGATCGCCGACCAGCGACACCATCGCCGACTTGAGGCGGCCCTGGCGCAGCACGACGTCCTGACCGGACTGCCGCGCGTAGGCTGTCGCGACGCGCGACCACTGCATGCTCAGGAAATCGAACTGCGTCCGGTACATCGCTTTGCGGTAGTCGCCCTCGTCCTGCATCGACCGCACCGGCCGCCGGGTCTCGAACGCCGCCCGCAGCGACGCGGGTGCTTCGTCGGTGAACTCCATGCGGCTGAATCGCTTGCCGCTGCCGAGGAAACCGAGCTCGGCGACGGCCTCCCAGAACAGGAGGTCGCCCTCTCCGGACGGATCGAGGTCCGTGGCGATGACGATCTCGTCGCCGCGGCCGAGCGCCCCGCGCAGGTCCTTGATGACGTCGGCGGCGTTCTTCTGAGGTTCGCGTCTCCACGAGAGATCGCCGGGATCCCACGGCAGGTTCGCCAGATCCCAGGTCTTGTACTTCCCGGCCAGCGAGGGGTCGACCATCCGGTCCGGCGGTGCGAACTCGTACAGATGGCCGCGCAGGTTCGTCACCTCGTAGGCGGTGCCCTGGTAGCTGCCCGTCCGGCCGCCGAGAGCGCCGGCCATGTTCCTGGCCGCGCTGGGCTTCTCCGCGACCACGATCGCCACCATGCCCGACTCCCTGTCTTCAGTTGTGCACCGCCGACCTCCAGGCTACCTACGACAACCAGTCAAGTCACTAGTCGAATAACCAATAGACAAGAGACAGATAAGAGAGTGAGTGACCGGTGCAGTGTCAGTTGCTGATGAGGGGAGCGTCGGCTGCAGGCTCCCGCCGGGCTAACGTCGATCGGCTGTGGCATCACGAGAGTCGCGGCCGATCGTCAGCTCCGGCCCGTCCGGCAAGGCATCGATCACCGCGCCCGCGAAGTCGTAGCACTGCTCCGGCCACCGAGCGCGCTCCCTCGTCGGCAAGGTGCTCGGAACGGAAGTACCGGGCGACGTGCGCTGTTCCCGGGTGGCGGCCGGTCGTGTCGATCAAGGGTTTCTCCTTGGTGTTTGCACTGAGTTCGCGAAATTCGGGTTTTTGCACGCGGGACCACCGGCGCGGTCTGGATGCCTTGCGGTTCTGGTGATTTCGACCCCCTGCCCCGGGCGCACCGCGGGGCGCGAAGCGCTCGAATGGCTCCTGATCTTGGGCGCGATCAAGCGGAGATCCTTTACAGGACCGGTTAAGCGGTCAACGACCCGGACAAGTACAGACCCCGAGGAGATCCCGATGGAGTTCGTGATGAACCTGCTGAACAGTGTGTGGACCGATTTCTTTATGCCTGTGGTGACGGCGGTTGGCGTCACCTGGCGGACGGTGACGTTTGGGTCATCGGTCGTGGGTTGGTCGTACGTCGTCGTTGCGGCGCTGGTTTCTGTGGTGGTGCTGGTGTGCGGGTCGCGCAGCAAGTAGCGCGGTTGGCGTCGGAGCCCCTGACCTGGCAGGTCTGGGGCTCCGTTAGGCAGGTGATGGTTCGTCGCCCGGTGTCGTTAAGTCCTCTGTCTGAGGTAGGCCGTCCTCTGGTGAAGTGAGGATGGTTGGTACAGGTACCAACCATGCCTGCGCCTGCTTGCTGTCGTTCGGTTCAGAGTCCAGTGCTTCGGCGGTCCATCCAAGCGGCCATGACGGAGGAGCAGGACGAGCCGTGCCGCGGAGAACTTGTCCGCGCCCTCGGACATACACCGCACAAGCGCATGCCGCCATAGCGAAGGCCGCCCCGGTGAAGTATGTGTTGATGGTGAAAGTCGCTTCGTTGAACTGAGTGTCACCGATGAAGTTCGCCTCATCGAACCGTGCGGTGCCAGCGAAGGTCGCCTTTGTGAACAGGGCGTCACGGGCGAAGGTTACCTTGTCAAATGAGGCGGTCCTGGTGAAGGTCACCTTGTCGAACTGGGCGTCACGGGTGAAGGTTGCCTCTTTGAACGAGGCGTAGCCGGTGAAGGTTGCCTTTTTGAACTCGGCGTCACAGACGAAGGTCGATCTCTTGAAGGAAGCGCCACCGGAGAAGTTCGCCCTGTCGAACCAGGCATCATCGGCGAAGGTCGCTTCATCGAACTGGACGCTGCCAGCGAAGTTCGTCTCGGCGAACCAGGCTGTTTCGCCGAAAGTCGCTTTCTTGAACTGGGCGCCATCGGTGAAGGTCGTCTCGTTGAACCACGCATTGGTGAAGGTCGCCTCATTGAACGAGGGCACACCGATGAAGGTTGCATTGAGGAACCAAGCAGAACTAGTAAAGGCCGCCGCAACGAACCTGGCGTCACAAGTGAAGGTCGTCTCGTCGAACCAGGCATCGGTGAAGGTCGCCTTTTGGAACCAAGCGTTACCAGCGAAGACCGCTTTAGTGAAAACCCCATAGCGGGCCTGGCAACCCGACAAGTTCAGGTTGATAAGTGTGGCACCAGTGAGGTCGAGGTCGATTTCCTTCCAGAAGGTCTTCACGGGGTGTTTCGGGTCGCTGCCCGGGTTGAGATGCTTGGAGAGAATGCTCTGGGCTGTGAGGCGGACTTCGCGCTCTTGCCGGGTGTGGTCGTCGAGTTCGGCGGCGGTCGGTGACGCGGACTGGTGCTCGCGCGCGGCGCGGTTTCGAGAGTCTTTTCTGTTCGGCGCGAGGGGGCGGCGGATGCCTGGGCGGTTTCGTGCGCGTGCCGTGCCGGGTAGTTGAAATGGTGCGCGTAGGTAGGCGCAGATCACGTTGACGACGACTTGGCGGTGCTCGGGGTTGTCTTGGGCGACGCGTTCGAGTGCGTAGAGGCCGCCGTGGCGGATGGCGGGTTTGTCGGAGCCGAGTTGTTCGACGGCTTTGACGTAGAGTTCGGTGAGGCGGCGTTCGGTGGCGTCGTGTTCGGTGGAGAATTGTCGTCGTCCGGTGAGTACGAGTGCGACAACGCCGCCGGTGCCGGCTCCGACGGAGAGTCCGACTTTGATGACGTCGAGCTTGTTCCGCATGACCGCGACAGCGTCCGGTGGCTGTGTGCTGGGCTCGACGTAGAGCAGTAGCAGGGTTACGGCGGCGGCTGCGATGAGCGTGACGGGGATGACGATGACGACGATCGCCCACCACCAGGTGCCTCCGCGGTCTCTCCACCGTCGCGCGAGCGCGGTTCTCGCCGCCGCGATCATTGCCTTTGGCTTCACGCCTTGTAGTCGGTCGAACGCCTGCTGAGCGCTACATCGTGAGCGTCATCAATCTTGCGCAAACATCGAACGTGTGTTCGATTGTTTGGCATGTCGTACAACTTGCCGGACAGTTCGGGCGGTTGTGACGACAGGTGATAGTTGGCATATCCCGGTGCTAGTTGGCATAGCGCCTAGCGGTGTGGGACTACGGCATCCCTCACCTGCGCTTGACCACG
>NZ_JBVKDT010000027.1:0-30493 GCF_055633655.1 Amycolatopsis sp. NPDC114503
TGCCTTGACAAGCACCCCCGCGCCGCGTTTTTGGCTTCGTATCGGGGTGCAGGGCCGGGTGTGGCTGCGCTGGTGGGTTTGGGTGCGCGGGCTGCCGTGAGTGGGTGGGCGCGTGGTGTGGCTGCGTGGGCGGGTTGGGTGCGCGGGTGCGGTTGGGATGTGTGTGTGGCGGTGGCTTGGGTGCGCTGGTGGGTTGGGTGCGCGGGTGCGGCTGGGTAGGTGGGGGCGCGCGGGTGCGGCTGGGCGGGTGGCTGAAAGGCCGTGAAGGGCCCCTTGAGGGAATCTACGTCCGTGAAGGGGCCCCTCACGGCCGGTTGCGGGTCGTGAGGGGAACCCTGAGGGAATCAGTGGCTGTGAAGGTGGCCCTCACGGACGTCGGGCCGGGCCGGGCGGGGTGAGGTGTGCGCGGGCTGCGGTTGGGCTGCGTGGCTTGCTGGTGCTGCGAACGTCTGTAAGGGGGCTCTTGAGGGAATCTGATTCCCTCGATGGGTCCTCACAGGTCTCGGCATCGTGCACCGGCAGGGTGTAGTGCGCGCGCCACTGAGAAAACCCCGAAGTAGCGGACGATCGCGGCGTGGCGCGGCGACTGGGCGGGCGGTCGTGAGGGGAACCCTGAGGGAATCAGAGTCCCTCAGGGTTCCCCTCACGGACGGCGTCGGCGGGGTGGGCGCGAACCGTGAACTGTGCGGATCGCGCGCACTTTGCTGTCTTAACCGCGTTCGATGAGGTGGCCTACTACTTCTGGGCCGGGGTGGGCGTGGCCTGAGCCGTCGCGGCGGAGGTCTACTTCGGGGAGTTCCACGGGGTCTCCGGTGCGGCTCGCGCCTGCTGGGCGGGGGCCGATCCAGGCGACCTGGACTTCGGTTTCTCCCTTGAGGAATCGGTGGGTTCGCACGCCGCCGGTGGCTCGGCCTTTTGCCGGGTATTCGCTGAAGGGCGTGACCTTCACGCTCTGGCCCGTCGCCGTGACGACCATGGGTTCGCCGTGTTCTTCGTCGTCGGTGCGGATGGCGCCGAAGAAGACCGCAGTCGCGTTTGCGGACAGTTTCACTCCTGCCATGCCGCCGCTCTTGGTGCCTTGCGGGCGGATCAGGCTTGCGGCGAAACGCAGCAGGGACGAGTCCGACGAGACGAAGGCCAGGGTTTCGTTTCCGTCCGTCAGCCAGGTCGCGCCTACGACTTCATCGCCCGCCTTGAGGGTGATGATCTCGAATTCGTCCGAGCGGACTGGCCAGTCCGGGGCACAGACCTTCACTACGCCGGCGCGGGTGCCGATGGCCAGGCCTGGCGAGTCTCCTGCCTGCTCGCCCAAGGGCGCGATGCCTACCACGCGTTCGCCCTTTTCCAGTGGTACCAGTTCTTTTGCTGCCATCCCGCCACGAAGCGAGACCGTGCCTGCTTGCTCTGGGAGCACCGGCAACGGCAGGACATCCGTCTTGAACGCGCGGCCTCGGCTGGTCACCAGCAGCACCTGGCCCCGCGCGGTGGTGTGCACGACGGCGGACACGGCATCGTGTTTTACGCGGCCGTTGCGGCGGCGGACTTCCGACGCCTCTTCGGATTCCGCGGCGGTGCGGGCGACCAGGCCGGTGGCGGAGAGGATCACCTGGCACGGGTCGTCGGCGACCTCCAGCGGGCCGGACGGCTTCGACGCGGCCAGGACTTCCTTCAGGTCGCCGTCGATGAGGCGGGTGCGGCGTTCGGTGGGGAAGTCCTTGGCGATCTTCGCCAGCTCCGCCGACACGAGCTTCTTCAGGACCGACTCGTCCTCGAGGATCGTGGTCAGTTCGGCGATTTCCGCGCGGAGCTTTTCCTGCTCGTTTTCCAGTTCCAAGCGGTCGTACTTCGTCAGGCGGCGCAGGGGAGTGTCGAGGATGTAGGTCGCCTGGATTTCGGACAGCTTGAACTTCGTCATCAGGCCGTCCTTCGCGGCGGCCGCGTTTTCGCTTTCGCGGATCAGCCGGATGACCTTGTCGATGTTCAGCAGGGCGACCAGCAGACCGTCGACGAGGTGCAGGCGCTCTTCGCGCTTGCGACGGCGGTAGCGCGTGCGCCGCGTGACGACCTCGTAGCGGTGCCGCAGGAAGACCTCCAGCAGCGCCTTCAGCCCGAGCGTCTGCGGCTGTCCGTCGACGAGCACCAGGTTGTTGATGCCGAACGACTGCTCCAGCGGCGTGAGCCGGTACAGATCCGCCAGCAGCGCCTGCGGGTTGACGCCCACCTTGCACTCGATGACGAGCCGCGTGCCGTTCTCGCGGTCGGTGAGGTCCTTGACGTCCGCGATTCCGGTGAGCCGCTTGGACTTGTTGACCTCGTCGGTGATCTTCTCGATCACCTTCTCCGGGCCGACGCCGTACGGCAGCTCGGTGACCGTGATGGCCTGCCGTCCTCGGCTGCCTTCCAGCGGGCCGGTTTCGACGTTCGCGCGCATGCGGACCACGCCGCGGCCGGTTTCGTAGGCCTTGCGGACCTCGTCCAGGCCCAGCAGGCTGCCGCCGGTCGGCAGGTCGGGGCCGGGGACGTACTCCATCAGCTTGTCGAGCGTGGCGGTCGGATGGTTGATCAGCCACCGCGCGGCGCCGATGACCTCGCCGAGGTTGTGCGGGATCATGTTGGTCGCCATGCCGACCGCGATCCCGGACGTGCCGTTGACCAGCAGGTTCGGGTACGCGGCGGGGAGGACCGAGGGCTCTTCGAGCGAACCGTCGTAGTTCGGGCGGAAGTCGACGGTGTCCTCGCCGAGTTCGCCGACGAGCAGCATCGCTTCGTTGGACATCCGGGCCTCGGTATAACGCGAGGCGGCCGGGCCGTCGTCTGGGCTGCCGAAGTTTCCGTGCCCGTCGACCAGCGGGGCGTTCATCGAGAAGTCCTGCGCGAGCCGGACCATCGCGTCGTAGATCGCCACGTCGCCGTGCGGGTGGTACTTGCCCATCACGTCGCCGACCACGCGCGAGGACTTCACGTACGCGTGCGTCGGGCGGTAGCCGTTCTCGTTCATCGAGAACAGGATCCGGCGGTGCACCGGCTTCAGGCCGTCTCGTGCGTCCGGGAGGGCGCGCGAGTGGATCACCGAGTACGCGTACTCCAGGTACGAGTCTTCGATCTCCGTCTTCAGCGGGTTGTCGAAGACCTGCGCGCCCGGCGAGTCGAACGCGCTCGGGTCGACCCGGGTCACCGGGGTCTTGCTACGGCGAGCCATGGCTCACAACTCCTTGGGAACGAACGGAAAACTCAGACGTCGATGGCGTCGCGGTCGACGCGGTCGGACGATTCGACCAGCCAGTTGCGCCGCGGCTCGACCTTTTCGCCCATCAGCAGTTCCAGCGCCAGCTCCGCGGCCTCGACGTCCTCGAGCGTGATCCGCCGGACCGAGCGCGTCGCCGGGTTCATCGTGGTTTCCCACAGTTCGTCGGCGTCCATCTCGCCGAGGCCCTTGAACCGCGGCACCGGCGTGACGATCTGCTTGCCCGCCGCTTCGAGTTCGGCGACCTTCTGCTCCATCTCGCGCTGGGTGAAGGTGAAGACGGTCTCCGAACCGCGGCCCTTCGTGGTGATCTTGTGCAGCGGCGGCATGGCCGCGTACAGCCTGCCGTCCTCGATCGCCGGGCGCATGTACTTCGCGAACAGCGTGATCAGCAGCGTGCGGATGTGCGAACCGTCGACATCCGCGTCCGCCATCAGGATCACCCGGCCGTAGCGCATCGTCGACAGGTCGAACGTGCGGCCGGTGCCCGCGCCGAGCACCTGCACGATCGACGCGATCTCGGCGTTCTTCAGCGTGTCGCCCAGGGACGCCTTCTGCACGTTGAGGATCTTGCCGCGCAACGGCAGCAGGGCCTGGTACTCCGACACCCGCGCCATCCGTGCCGAACCGAGCGCGCTGTCGCCCTCGACCAGGAACAGTTCGCTGCGCGAGACGCCCGTGGTGCGGCAGTCGACCAGCTTCGGCGGCATCGCCGCGCCCTCGAGCGCGGTCTTGCGCCGGGCGGCGTCCTTCTGCTGTTTCTGGGTGAGCCGCACGCGCGCCGCGTCGACCACCTTCTGCAGCACGATCTTGGCCTCGGACTTGGTCTTCCGGTCCTCGGTCCAGGCGCGCAGCTGCTTGTCGACGATACCCTGGATGACGCGCGTGATGCCCGCCGTGGACAGTTCGTCCTTGGTCTGCGAGGTGAACTGCGGCTCCGGCAGCCGGACGTGGATCACCGCGGTCATGCCTTCCAGCACGTCCTCGGTGGTCGGCGGGTCCTCTTTCGCCTTGAGCAGCCCGCGCGTCTTGCCGATCACGTCCTGCATCGCGCGGGTGACCGCGCGGTCGAACCCGCGCCGGTGCGTGCCGCCGTGCACGTTGCGGATCGTGTTGGTGAAGCATTCCACGGTGCGCTCGTAGCCGGTGCCCCAGCGCAGCGCGACCTCGACCTCGGCGTGTCGCTCCACATTGGACTGCATGACGCCGTTGGCGTCCGCCGCGTTCTCCTTGTACGTGCCCGTGCCGGTGATCATCAGCGTGCCGCAGACGGGTTTTTCGCTGTCCGGGGCGAGGAAGTCGACCATGTCCACGAGCCCGTTCGGGAAGTGGAAGGTCTCCTCGTTGATGGTGTCCTCGAACGTGGTGCGCAGCACGTACGTGACGCCTGGCACGAGGAACGCGGTGTTGCGCAGCTTCGCGCGCACGCCCTCGACGTCGAGCACCGCGCCGGTCTCGAAGTACCGCGCGTCGTACCAGTAGCGGATCGACGTGCCGCTGCGCTCGCCGCGCTTCATCTTGCCGACGAGGTTGAGCCCGGAGCGGCGGGTGAACTTCGCCTTCGCACCGGGGCCGTCGAACACGCCGGGCACGCCGTGCGCGAACGACATCTGGTGCACCTTGCCGTCCTGCTTCACCGTGACGTCGAAGCGGTGCGACAGCGCGTTCACCGCCGAGGCTCCGACGCCGTGCAGACCGCCCGACGTCTTGTACCCGGAGCCGCCGAACTTGCCGCCGGCATGCAGCCGGGTCAGCACCAGTTCGACGCCGGAAAGGCCGGATTTGGCGTGCACGCCGGTGGGAATGCCGCGGCCGTCGTCGTCCACCTGGACGCTGCCGTCGCCGTGCAGCGTGACGACGATGCGCGAGGCGTGGCCGGCCACGCCCTCGTCGGTGGAGTTGTCGACGACCTCGGAGAACAGGTGGTTGATGCCACGGCTGTCGGTGGAGCCGATGTACATCCCGGGGCGCTTGCGAACCGCCTCGAGTCCCTCGAGGTGGGTCAGGTCGTCGGCCCCGTACAGAGTCTCAGCAGTCACGAGGTCGTTCTCCCGGATCGAGGCGAGCTGTTCGGTGGGCAAACAGGCGGCCGGAGCAGGGGCCCCGGGCCGTCACCGTACTGCAGGATATCCGCACCCCCCGACAGGATCTGGCCGCTGCGCCCCCAGTGGGGTCCGGCAGCGTGTCCCAGGTCACCGGTATAGTCCCGTAGGAATACATCTTCCACGCGAGTAGTTGTGCCGACAAGCAAGGTAAGAAGCAACCGGCTAGGGAGCGGTCATGCAGTTCGGAATCTTCTCGGTGGGCGACGTCACGACCGACCCCACCACGGGCGTCACGCCCACGGAGCACGAGCGCATCAAGGCGATGGTCAAGATCGCGCTCAAGGCCGAAGAGGTCGGCCTCGACGTCTTCGCCGTCGGAGAGCACCACAACCCGCCGTTCGCCGCGCCGGCGAACCCCACGGTGCTGCTGTCGAACATCGCGGCACAAACGGAGAAGATCGTCCTCTCGACGTCGACCACCCTCATCACCACCAACGACCCGGTGCGCCTCGCCGAGGACTACGCCATGCTGCAGCACCTGGCCGACGGGCGGCTCGACCTGATGATGGGCCGCGGCAACACCGGCCCGGTCTACCCGTGGTTCGGCAAGGACATCCGCGAGGGCATCCCGCTGGCCGTCGAGAACTACGCGCTGCTGCACCGGCTTTGGCGCGAGGAGGTCGTCGACTGGCAGGGCAAGTTCCGCACCCCGCTGCAGGGCTTCACCTCGACCCCGCGCCCGCTCGACGGTGTGCCGCCGTTCGTCTGGCACGGTTCGATCCGCAGCCCGGAGATCGCCGAACAGGCCGCCTACTACGGCGACGGATTCTTCGCGAACCACATCTTCTGGCCGACCTCGCACTTCCAGCAGCTGATCGCGTTCTATCGGCAGCGCTTCGAGCACTACGGGCACGGCAAGGCCGACCAGGCCGTCGTCGGCCTCGGCGGGCAGGCGTTCATCCGGCCGAAGTCGCAGGACGCGTGGAACGAGTTCCGGCCGTACTTCGACAACGCGCCGGTGTACGGGCACGGTCCGTCGCTCGAGGACTTCACCGAGCAGACGCCGCTGACCGTCGGCAGCCCGCAGGAGGTCATCGACAAGACGCTGACCTTCCGCGAGCACTTCGGCGACTACCAGCGCCAGCTGTTCCTGATGGACCACGCCGGCCTGCCGCTGAAGACCGTGCTGGAGCAGCTCGACCTGCTCGGCGAGGAGGTCGTGCCGGTGCTGCGCAAGGAACTGGAAGCGAAGCGCCCGGCGCACGTGCCGGACGGGCCCACGCACGAATCGCTCAAGGCGGCCCAGGCTGTCAACGCCTGACCCGGGTACCGCCGGATTGAGGGGAGAGGTCATGACTGCACGCACCATCGCCGTGGTCACCGCCGGGTTGAGCCAGCCGTCGTCGACGCGGCTGCTGGCCGACCGGCTGGCCGAGGCCACTCGCGCCGCGTTGGCCGACGACGACGTGACGGTGAAGGTATTCGAACTCCGCGACATCGCGGTGGACGTCACCAACAACATGCTCACCGGGTTCCCCAGCCCGCAGCTGCGGGAAGTGATCGACACCGTGACGCGTGCGGACGGCCTGATCGCCGTGACGCCGGTGTTCACCGCTTCCTACAGCGGGCTGTTCAAATCGTTCTTCGACGTGCTGGACAAGGAAGCGCTCGACGGCAAGCCAGTGCTGCTGGCCGCGACGGGCGGTACGGAACGGCATTCGCTCGCGCTCGACTTCGCGCTCCGGCCGCTCTTCGCCTACCTTCGCGCCACCGCGGTTGCGACGGGCGTGTACGCGGCGTCGTCGGACTGGGGCAGCGTCGAGGCGACCGGTGCGTTGCAGCAACGCGTGGAGCGGGCTGGCCGCGAGCTGGCTCAGCTGGTCGCGGCGGCACCCGAGACGAAGCCGGATGACGAGTACGCCTCGGTGTCGTTCGAGCAGTTGCTGTCTGGTCGCTAAGGGCGGCTCCTGGCGGTGAGGATGGCTTGCGGCGCTGGGGTTTCCGGGTCGAGGAGTAGTTCGGTCTCGACGGTGAATCCGGCGTCGTTGAGCCAGGTCGTCATGCGTTCTCGTGGGCGGCGGTGCACCTGGAGCTTCATCGGGTGGCCGCCGTAGCCCTCGGTTTTGAGCCGGGTTTCGTTGCCGACGTGGAACAACAGCTGCAGCAGTCCTCCGGGACGCAGGGCTTGGCGGAAGTTCGCGAAGACGTCCGGGAGCAGGTCGTCCGGCAGGTGGATGACCGACTGCCACGCCACGATCCCGGCCAGCGAAGCGGCGGGCAGCGGGTCGGTCATCGAGCCGATCTCGAACCGCAGTGTCGGATAGTCGCGCCGGGCGACCTCGATCATGCCGGGGGACAGGTCGATGCCGTAGGCGGCTACGCCGAGTTCGTTGAGGTGGGCGGTCACTTGGCCGGGACCGCAGCCGACGTCGGCGACTGGGCCGTCGCTGACCTGCTCGGCGAACAGCCCGAGCGCGGCAAGCAGATACGGCTGTTTGCCGAGCGCGTTACGGACGAATGCCGCGTAGTCCTCCGCGACGGTGTCGTACGAATTCCGGGTGTCGGTGAGCCATTCCATGTCAGCCTGCCGGGGTCTGGGCGATGAGGACGGTGGCGCGCGTGGTCCAGCCCAGCGCTGAGTACAGCTGTTGACCATCCGCGGTGGCGACGAGAATCCCGGTGGTAGCGCCACCCGCCATGGCGCTTTCCGCGAGCGCACTCATCACGACGCTGCCGAGGCCGCGGCGGCGATGCTCGGGCACGGTTTCGATCCGGTCCGCGATGGCGTCGGTGCCGACCACGGCCATCGTTCCGCGCGCCGCAATGCCTGAATCGGGATGCCTCAGCACGGTTTCGCACACCGTCCCGTTCATGGTGGTCGCGTACGTGTAGGGCGGTGGAGCCGAGCACGGTGGATGTCGGCGCAGGGGAATGGTCATGAGCGCTTCGCGTTCGTCTCGCAGCTTCAGGCCAGCCTCGCGCATGATCGTCTCGACCGACTCAGGCCGGTTTGTCGGCACGGTCAGCCACGTCGGGCGCGACGCCGCGGCCACCTCGGCAGCCAGGCCGCGCAGGACGTCCGGTTCGGCGGACAGCGCGACGATCTCGCGGTGCCGACCCGGTTGTTCGACCAGGACGTGCAGCCCGCCTCGGGCTTGTTCGGCAGGACGGAAGCCTCGGGATGCGCCCCATCCCGCCTGCCAGCGGAGGATGAGGTCAGGCAGTGCTTCGACCACGTTGAGCAGCTAAGCATTCAGCACCGACAAAAACGCGCGGGGACGGCCGCCGGAGCGAGTCCAGTATGGACAGTCCGGCGAGGTTTCGCCTGGCAGCACTGCGCGCCGGACGGCACACTAACCCGATGGGATTGGGCAAGCCAGTGCGCCGGGTGCTCCTGTCGGTCGTCGGCGGGGCGCTGGTGATCGTCGGGGTCGTGCTGCTCGTGCTGCCGGGGCCGGGACTGCTGCTCGTGCTCGCCGGATTGCTGGTGCTCGCGTCGGAGTTCCCGGCGCTGCAGCGATTTGTCGACCCGGTGCGGACGCGGGCGATGCAGGCTGCCGAGGAAAGCGTGTCTTCGCCGTGGCGGATCGCCGGTTCCGTGCTGGCTGGGCTGGCTTTGCTGGCCGCGGGCATCGTGTGGGGGACGGTTCGGTCGCTGCCGCTGAGCGGGTGGAGCACTGGGACGAGCCTGATTCTGTCCAGCTTGATTCTGTTCGCGCTGCTGATCTGGAGTTACCGGCGGGTGCGGGCGAAGCGAGCCTCAGGCCAGCAAGGCGGCAAGGCTTAGGTAGCCGCCCCCGCCGATCACGACGCCAGCCGCCGCGCCGACGGTCACTTGCGCGACGGTGTGGTCTTTCAGCTCGACGCGTGACCAGCAAACCCACGCCACCGCAAGGAAAAGCAAGGCAAGCCAGGGGCTGTAGACCTTCATCAGCATCACGGTCGACCCAGCGGCAACCATGGCGTGCATCGAGATTTTGAATTTCAGCCCGAAGGTCACCGCCAGCGCGACCACCAGACAGGCCAGCTCAGCGGCCGCCAGCGCGATCATCTCGTGCGGCGCGGAGCCGACGAGCAGCACCACGAATCCGAGCGCGAGAGAGCCGATGCACGCGGCGAACGGCACGAGCCGACCGGCGCGGTCGGTCACGTGGTGGCTGTCCCACTTCCCGCGTTTCGCGCCGCGCACGATGACCGCCATCGGGATCAGGGAACCGGTGATTCCCACGATCAGGCCCCACAGCACGGCTTCGCCGAGTCGGTGGCCGGTGACCTGCCAGGCGACCGCGAGCGGCAGGCCGAGCACCCACACCCAGGGGGCGAGCACTTCCGTCGCCGCTCGCGCCAGGCGGTGGCGGGTATCGGCGGGAGCCAGTTCGTCCGGCGGGGCGGATGGCACGGCTGGGCTCCTCGGGGCTCGGTCGTCTCGGCGCTGGGGAATGGTACCGGGGCCGGGGAAATAAAAGCGCCTGGACCTGCGAACTCGCGGGTCCAGGCGCTTCTCGGGGAGCTCCAGGCGTTAGGAGGCGTAAAGCTTGGCCACCTC
Organism: Amycolatopsis sp. NPDC114503; assembly: GCF_055633655.1. Lineage (NCBI taxonomy): Bacteria > Bacillati > Actinomycetota > Actinomycetes > Pseudonocardiales > Pseudonocardiaceae > Amycolatopsis > Amycolatopsis sp. NPDC114503. The sequence continues at coordinate 9,836 of NZ_JBVKDT010000027.1, forward strand.
CGCAGCCGACAGTGCCCGGTCGTACACGTGCACCTGGTCGACCGCCCCGTTCAGGAAGTCGACCGGATTGCCGCCGTACTTCCCACGTCCGATCACCGTGTGCCCGGTGGACGCCTCGCCCAGGCAAACACTGCGCGACGCCGCCAGCTGGCCGTCCACGTACAGCGCGAGCTGCCCGGTAGCGGCGTCGCGGACACCGACCAGGTGGTACCAGCGTCCGGCTTCCGGCGTCATCGGCGCGAGGGCCCGCGTACCGATGAAGCTGAACGCCAGCTTGTGGTCCGCGCCTGAGTACTGCAGGAAGAACGCACTGTGGTCGTTGCCGTCCTGGCTCACGACGGTCTGGAAACCGTCGCCGACCGCGTTGAACTTGACCCACGCGGCGACGCTGTAGCTCAGGTCCGTCTTCGCGAGCGCGGCCCCGGTGTCGGCGTACTGGCCGGAGCCGTTCACCGCGAGGGCCGAGCCGCTGTGTCCGGCGGTCCAGGAAGCGCCGCCGACGAGCGTCGCGTCGTGGTGGCCCACGGTGTCCGCCGCGGTGGTGCCGCTGTTCTCGTCGAACGGGTACGCGGCGATTCCGTCGATGCCGGGAGTGCCTGGCGGGATCACCGGACCCTGTTGCGGTGAACCGTCAACGCCCTTGATCACCGACAGGTTCGCGGCGCGGACGGCGGCGAAGTCCATCTTCTTCACCTGACGGTCGTAGGTGAAGAAGCCGTTGACCTCCTTTTCCACGTCGGTGGTCTGCGTGTACACCCCAGCCGACACCCCGCATTGCCGTCCGGCGAGCAGCAGGCGTTGCTGGAGTTCGGCGTAGCGGCGGGTGAGCGTCGCGCTGTCCGGCTCCATCTCGTAGGCGAAGCTGCCCGCCGGGTCGAATTGGTGGCCGTCGACCTTCAGGCCGAGGCCGCCGTACTCGCCGTCGACCGCGGCGCGGGTCGCGTCCGGCACCGGGGTTCCGGGGCCGGTGTAGGTGTGGTCGTCGTAGAGGTCGCCGCGTCCGCTGTCCGGCTCGGACCGGCAGCAGTTCACCCCGGACTCCGCGTCCACGAGCCGTGTCGGGTCCCAGGCCTTGACCTGGTCGGCGATCCGGCCGACGGCGTAGTCGCCCCAGCCCTCGTTGAACGGGACCCAGGTGACGATCGACGGGAAGCTGCGGTGCTGGTCGATCATCCGGTGCAGTTCGGATTCGAAGTTCGCCTGCGACGCGGGCGTCGCCTCGATGTCGTCCTTCATCGCGGGCATGTCCTGCCACACCATGAGCCCGAGTTTGTCCGCGTAGTAGTACCAGCGATCAGGTTCGACCTTGATGTGCTTGCGCACCATGTTGAACCCGAGCGCCTTTTCCTGTTCCAGATCGAACTTCAGCGCCGCGTCGGTGGGTGCGGTGTAGATGCCGTCCGGCCAGAAACCCTGGTCCAGCGGGCCGAGTTGCATCACGAATTTGCCGTTGAGCATCATCCGCTGCTTGCCGTCCGCGGTCTTGCCGACGGAAACCGACCGCAGGCCGAAGTACGAGCCGACACTGTCCCCGGAGGACAGTGAGACGCGCAGGTCGTACAGGAACGGATCGTCCGGGGTCCACAGATGCGGCCGGTTCACCTTGAGCTTCAACGGGGTGTTCGCCGGTCCGGACACGCGGCCGACGACGCGGCCGTGGTCGTAGGCGACGGCTTCCACGCGTTGCTTCACCGGTCCGCCCACGACGGCGTTGACGGTGACCGAACCGCTGGCGACGTCCGGCGTGGTGTCCACTTTGGAGATGTAGGCCGGGGTCACCGGTTCCATCCAGACGGTTTGCCAGATTCCGGACGACGGGGTGTAGAAGATTCCGTCGCCGGGCTTGCGTTGCTTGCCGAGCGGTTGTCCGCCGGCGTCATTGGGATCCGTGACGCCGACGACGACTTCCTGGTCTTTCCCGGTGGTCAGCGCATTGGTGACGTCCGCGGAAAACGCGTCGTAACCGCCGGTGTGGCGGGCTACCTGATGGCCGTTGACCCACACCGTGGTGTCGTAGTCGACTGCCTGGAAGTGCAGGATCAGCCGCTGGTCCCGCCCGCCGACGTGCCAGTTCTTCGGCACCTGGAACGTCCGCCGGTACCACATCGACGTTTCGTGCCGCATGATTCCCGACAACGCCGATTCGACCGGGTAAGGCACGAGAATGCGTTCGTCGAGACTGCGCTTGATCGGCGGCGAGTCGCCCGGTTTGGCGGCGGAGAATTCCCAGACGCCGTTGAGGTTCTGCCAGTTGTCGCGGGTCAATTGCGGGCGCGGGTATTCGGGGAGGGCGTTGCCCGGGGAAACCTGGTTGGTCCACGGGGTGGTCAGGGGAGGGGTGAGGCGTTGCCATTGCGGTGGATCGGCCGCGGCGGCGGGGACACTCGACAACCCAGACACGGCCACGGCGAGCGCGGCGGCCACCGTGGCCAAACGGCCGGGTCTGCGGGCAGGACGGACCATCGTCGAACCTCCTAGTTACAGGTGGATCAGCGCGGAGGGAGCGGCACGGGTCAGGAGCGGCGGGAGCGGGCCAGCAGCCGCTGGATCACGACGACGACCAGCAGGAACGCGCCGCTGACCACCGTCTGGTAGTTGGAATCGAGAGTGCCGACCTGGTTGATGACGTTCTGGATCAGCGTCTTCAGCAGCACGCCGACGAGCGTGCCGATGACAGTTCCCGCGCCGCCGGTGAGCAGCGTTCCGCCGATGACCACGACGGAAATCGCGTCCAGTTCCGTGCCGACGCCGAGCACGGTGACGCCCGATTGCAGATACGCCGCGGTGAGCACGCCGGCGAATCCGGCGAGCGTCCCGCTGAGCGTGTAGAGGGTGATTTTGGTGCGGGCCACCGGAAGACCCATCAGCAGCGCGGACTGTTCCGCGCCGCCGAGAGCGAACACCGACTGGCCGAACCGGGTCCGGCGCAACAGCAGCCCGCCGAGTCCGAAAAGGACCAAAGCGAGGTACACCGGTACGCCGACACCGAAGATCTTGCCTTGCCCCAACCAGAGCAACGCCGATCCCGGCTCCACTTTGTACGTCGTCGCGCCCTCGTTGGTCAAGGCCAGCAAGAGCCCGCGAGCGAACAGCAGCGAGGCGAGCGTGACGATGAACGGTGCCATCTTCGTGCGGGCAATGAGGAGTCCGTTGATGAACCCGATCAGTCCGCAAACGACCAGTGGCAGCAGGATCGCGACTATCAGGCCGTATCGAGAGCCGTACGCGGCCAGCACACCGCCGAGCGCGTACACCGAGCCGACCGACAGATCGATCCCGCCGGAGATGATCACGAACGTCATTCCCAGCGCGATCACTGCCAGGAAAGAGCTTTGCAATGCGAGATCGCGCAGGTTGTCCGCGGATCCGAAGCGCGGGAAGGCAAACCACGCGGCGGCCACGCCCAGCACGAGGACTACGGCTGCACCTTGGCGTTGCAGGACTGCGGCGAACGCGGCACCCCGTTCCGACGGCGGGGCGGCGGTGGTCGCGATCATCGCGTGCTCCGTTCCCGGGCGACGTACACCGCGGCGACGATGATGGCGGCCTGCACCATTTGCGCGGCGGAATCGGGCAGGTTGTGCTTGATCAGCGTGGCGTGCACCAATTGCATCAGCAGTGCGCCGAACACCGTGCCGAGCACGCGCACGCGGCCGCCAGTGAGCGGAGTCCCGCCGACCACTACCGCGGTGATCGCGGAAAGTTCCATCAGCAGGCCGAGATCGTTGGGATCGCTCGCGGCGAGCCGTGCGGTGGACAGCACCCCGGCGATCGCCGCCAGCGCGCCGGACATGGCGTACACGCCGATCAGGACGCGTTTCACCGGCAGCCCGGCGAGTGTCGCAGCAGGACGGTTGCCGCCGACTGCGACCAGATGGCGGCCGAAAGTGGTGCGCCGCACCAGCAAACCGGCCAGCACCGAGAGAACTGCGGCCACCAGGACCATGATCGGCACCCCGAGGACGTCACCGGTGCCGAGCGCGAGGAAGTCCGGGTTGTGCAGCTGCACCAGCTGTCCGTGCGCGATCACGAGCGCTAGTCCGCGACCGCCGACGAGTAACGCCAGTGTCGCGATGATCGGCTGAATGCCGAGCTGGGCCACCAGAAACCCGCTGAACAGCCCGGATGCGGCCCCGGCGATCAGTGCGACCACGATCACCATCAACGGCCCGGCCCCGAGATACAGCGGGACGAGCGCCGCGGCGACCGACATCACCGAGCCCACCGACAGGTCGATGCCCTCGGTACCGATCACCAGCGCCATGCCGAGCGCGACGATGCACACCGGCGCGGCCTGCACCAGCTGCGTGCGGAAATTGGCCGCGGAGAGGAAGTTCTGCGTGAACGCGATGTTGAACAGCAGCAGCACGATCACGGCCAGGTACACGCCGTAGTTCTGCAGCCAGCTCGTGACGCGAGCGCGGTCAGGTCTCGTCAGTGTCGCGGTCGACATCGTTGTCACCCCCTGCGGCAATGGCCGCCAGCACGTTGTCCTCGGTGACCGCGTCGCCGGCCAGTTCGGTCGCGACGCTGCCGTCGCGCAGCACGACCACCCGGTCCGCGCCGTCGAGAATCTCTTCCAGTTCGGACGAAATCAGCAGCACGCCGAGCCCGTCCTGAGCCAGTTCGTCGATGAGCGCCTGCACCTCGGCCTTGGCCCCGACGTCGATGCCACGCGTGGGCTCGTCCAGCAACAGCACTTTCGGCCCGGTGGCGAGCCAACGCGCCAGCAGTACCTTCTGCTGGTTGCCGCCGGACAGCTCGGAGACCTTCTGCTCCGGGCTGGACGCCTTGATCCGCAACCGTTCCATGAACGTCTTCACCACACGGTCCTGTTTGGACCGGCTGACGAAGCCGAAAGTGGACAGCCGCGGCAGCGCGGCGAGCACGATGTTCTCGCGTACGGACAGGTTCGGAATGATCCCGTCCGCCTTGCGATCCTCGGCCAGCAGTGCGATTCCGGCCCGCATCGCGGCGGAGATCTTCCCGCGCTTCAACGGCTTTCCGGCCAGCAGCACGGTACCGCCGTCGAGCGGGAAAGCCCCGACGACAGCCCGCGCGGTCTCGCTCCGGCCGGACCCGAGCAGCCCGGCCAGTCCGACGACCTCGCCCGGCCGCACGCTCACCGAAACGTCGTGCAGCTTGTTCCCGCCGGACAGATTCGTGGCCTGCAGCAACGGTTCCTTCTCCGCATGATGCTCCTCGCCGAACGCGGTGACGCCCTCGGCGCGGATCTGCCGGATCTCCCGGCCGAGCATCATCGACACCAATTCAATGCGCGGCAACGGCTTCAGCGGTCCACTGTGGACCACGCGACCGTCGCGCAGCACCGTGACGCTGTCGCACACCCGGTACAGCTCGTCCATCCGGTGGCTCACATAGAGCACCGAGATGTCGTCGGCGTGCAACCGGGCCAGCACCTCGAACAAAGTGTCCACTTCGCGCGGTTCGAGCGACGACGTCGGCTCGTCCATCACGACCACACCGGCCTTTGTGGACACCGCACGGGCCAGCGCGACCATCTGCTGCGCGCCGACCGCGAGCGTGTGCAGCGGACGCCGCACATCGGTGTCGATCCCGTAGCCGCTGAGCAGTTCGCGCGCCTGCTCGTTCATCGCGGACCAGTCCACCAATCCGGTGCGGGTGCGCGGTTCCCGGCCGAGGAAGACGTTGCTCGCCACGCTCATCAGCGGAACGAGGTTGACCTCCTGATAGATGGTGGAGATGCCGGCGCGCTGCGCGTCGATCGGCCTGCGGAACTCGACCGGCTCGCCGAGGTGGCGCACCTCGCCCTCGTCCGGCCGGTACACGCCGGTGAGGACTTTGATCAAAGTGGACTTGCCCGCGCCGTTTTCCCCGACCAGCGCGTGGACTTCGCCGCGGCGCAGGCTGAAGGAGACGTCGTCGAGGGCCACGGTGCCGGGGAACCGTTTGGTCACCCCGGACACCTCGAGCACCGGTGCGGTCATGGTCGCCACCTGGGTGTCGGCCGCGCTCGTCATCAGTACGCGTTCCCGACCTTCTGGGCCGCGTTCGATTCGTCGTAGGAGTCGTCGGTGATGACGATGCTCGGCGGGATCGGCTTGCCGTCCTCGAACTGCTGCAGCGTCTGGAATGCCAGCTGCCCGAACCGCGGGTTCGATTCGATCACCGCGTTGTAGCTGCCGTCGACGATCAGCTGCACCGCGTTGCGCGTGCCGTCGACCGACACGACCTTCACGTCCTTGCCGGGGTTCTTGCCCGCGGTCTTGAGCGCGTTGACCGCGCCGATGCCCATCTCGTCGTTCTCCGCGTACACCGCGGTGAGGTCCGGGTGGCTCTGGATCAGCTGTTCCATCACCGACTGGCCCTTGGAGCGGTCGAATTCGCCGGTCTGCTCGGCGACCACGGTGAGGCCGGGCGTCTTCGCGAGTTCGTCCTTGAACCCCTTGGTGCGGTCGGTGGTCACGTTGTTGCCCGAGGAGCCGAGCAGGATCGCGACCTTGCCGTTGCCGCCGGTGGACTTCGCCAGCGCGGCGGCCGCGCGGTGGCCCTGTTCGATGAAGTTGGACCCGATGAAGGTCAGATAGTCGGTGCACGCCTTCGACGTCACCTGGCGGTCGATGGTGACCACCGGGACCTTCTTCGCCTTCGCCGCGTCGAGCGCGGGCTGCAGCCCGTCGGAGTTCAGCGGGGCCACGACGAGCAGCTGCGCGCCCCGGTCCAGCAGCGATTTGATGTCCGAGATCTGCTTGTTGAGGTCACTCTGCGCGTTCGTGGTGAGCAGGTGGTCGGCCGGGATGCCGAGCTTGCCCGCCTCGCTGCGGATGGATTGGGTCTCGGCGATCCGGAACGGGTTCGCCTCCTTCTCCGACTGGGAGAAGCCGACGATCGCGGTCTTCGGGTCGAGCTTCGGGTATCCGGTCTTGTCGATGGTGCAGCCGTCGGCGCTCGGCGCGGCGGACGCGGCCGAGGCGGCCGAGGCGGCCGGGCCGGAGCCATTGCTTTGCGCGGCCGGGGTTTCCTCGCGGCTGGTGCAGCCGGCGAGCACGAGTGCCGTGGCGGCGCCGGCGACCAGAGCGAAGCGGGCAGGGACGGACGGGGACACGGCGGACTCCTCGCAGCCGACGACTGGGGCAACCCGCTCGGCGGAGTGACGGTCGTCACCCCGCTGAGCTCCGGCTATTTTTACATCGTTGGAACAACGTTGTAAACAGGCAAAACGTCGCTACACTACGTGGTCGTCGGGGCTGGTGCCGGAAGCCTCGCGAGCTCGTGATGGGCTCTGGGCGGACGAGATGAGGAGTCAGCGTGGCCGTGACCCTGAAGGACGTCGCTACGCTGGCGGGCGTTTCGGTGAAAACCGTGTCGAACGTGGTGAACGGCTACGCGTTCGTGAAGCCGGAGAACCGGCGGCGCGTGGAAGAGGCGCTGGCCGCGACCGGGTACCGGCCGAATGTCGGCGCGCGCAACCTGCGCCGCGGGCGGACCGGATTCCTCGCGTTGATGGTGCCGGAGCTGAGCATCCCGTACTTCGGCGAAATGGCCGGGCTGGTGATCACCGCTGCGCAGCGCCGCGGATGGAGCGTGCTGATCGAGCAGACGCAAGGGACTCGCGACCGGGAACGGGCCACTGTGGACTCACTGGGCCCGCATCTGGTCGACGGCGCGCTGGTGCATCCCGAAGCGCTCGAAGCAGGCGATTTCCCTGCTGCGGAAGGGAAAATCCCGCTGGTGCTGCTCGGTGAGCACGCGGTGGACGTCGCGCTGGACCGGGTGGCGATCGACAACGTGCAGGCCGCGCACGTCGCGGTGTCGCATCTGGTTTCGCTCGGCCGTCGCCGGATCGCCGCGATTGGCGCCAACCCCAAGCGTGGAACGTCGTCGTTGCGGCTTGCCGGTTACCGGGCCGCGTTGGCGGATGCTGGTTTGCCGTCGGCGGATTCCTTGGTGGAGCCGGTGGCGAAGTACCATCGCGCCGAAGGGGCGGCGGCGATGAAACGCTTGCTGGCACAGGAAGAACCGCCGGACGCGGTGTTCTGCTTCAACGACCTGCTGGCTGTCGGCGCGTTGCGTTCGGCGGCCGAGCACGGGCTTCGGGTGCCGGACGACATCGCGATCGTCGGCTTCGACAACACCGAGGAAAGCGCGTTCAGCCTGCCCGCGCTCACCACGATCTCGCCGGACAAGGCGGCTATCGCCGAGGCCGCGATCGACCTCGTCCACAGCCGCCTCGCCGGTACCGAGAGTGCTGAGCCGCGTTCGGTGCAGCCGCCGTTTTCCCTGGAGATAAGGGAAAGCACGGTCGTTTCCTAGAGGAGCCGCACCGCCAGCACAAGAATCACTGCACTGGACAGCAAAGCGGTGCCGAGCCGTCCGCGCGGACCGGTGAGTCCGCGTCCGAGCAACGCTCCGCCGATGGCCAGCAGCAGTTGCCAGCTGGCCGAAGCGGCGAACGCGGCGGCGGCGAACACAGTGCCGTCGGCTGGTCGTTCGCCGAGGACGAGCGCGGTGAAGTAGATGATGGTGGACGGGTTGAGCAGAGTCAGTCCGAGCAAGGTCGCGTAGGCCCGCAGCGGGTGTGGTTCCGTTGCCAGCAAAGGCGTTTCGGCGGACCGGTAGCGCCGGATCGCGCGGACCGCGGTCCACGCGGCGAGCAGGAACAGCGCTGCGGCGGAGGTCAGGCGCAGGGGCGCGGTGATCGGGGCGAGCAGCGGGGCCAGCGCGGCGCCGCCGGTGGTGGCGAGAACGGCGTAAACGCCGTCCGCGGTGGCCACGCCCATCGCTGCGGCCGCCCCGACCCGCCACGAAGTGCGCGCGGTGAGTTCGACCAGATAGACGCCGATCGCACCGACCGGCATGGCGATTCCGTACCCGGCGACGAGCCCCGCGACCAGCGCGGCGCTCATCGTACGGCCTGGCTCGTCCCTTCCTGAGCCGTCTGCTGCTTGCCGTCGACGGCGAGACAGCGGGACGGGGGACGGCGCGCGGGTTCGGTGGTCATGGCGGGAATACTCGGCTGTCCGTACGGGACTGGGCAACTGGATTTCCGCCGTGCCAGGATGGACGGATGCCAGTCGAACTGCCTGTCCCGCTCGTGGTCCGGTATCGGGCGGTGGATCGGGAAACGGTGGGCTCCGCGCTGGTGGACACCCCGCGACACCTCGACGCCCTCGCTGAGGACATCGCGCGGCACGGCATCTTGACGCCGTTGCGGCTCGGGTTCTGCGAGGATTTCGGGACGCTCGACGGAAACCACCGGATCGCCGTCGCGTTACGGCTCGGGCTGGAGACGGTGCCGGTCACCGTGGTCTGGGAGTCGCGTACTCCCCGCCCCGGGCACGCGCGACCGATGGTGGCGGAGGATTTCGCGGTGCTCAAAGCCGCAGCGGGGAAATAGCCGCTATCCGCCGCGGGCCGAGATCTTGTCGATCACCGTCGCCACCGCCTCGGGCTGGGAGAGCAGCGAGTAGTGGCTGGCGGCCAGTTCGACGCAATCAGCCCCGGCCCGCTCGGCGAACCAGCGCTGCAGGTCCGGGTTGAGGATTCGGTCCTCTGTGGACACTGCATAGGCGGTCGGCAGATCATGCCAGGCTCCGGGGCCCGCCGGTGCGACGAAGCACTCGGCGCGGGCGCGTCGTTGCACCGCGGCCAGCGCGGCTGCCCGTTCGGGAGCCACATCGGCGGCGAGGGCGTAGTGGAAGCGCTCCGGATCGAGCGACGACCAGCCGTCCTGATGGAACACCATCACCTCGCCACCGGGGGCGTCCGGGAAGCGGGCGTTCGCCGAGGGCACGGTCTCGCCTTCGTCCGGGACGTACGCCGCGAAGTAAGCCAAGGCGCTCACCTGAGGATTGTCTTTCGCCGCACCGGAAATCACCGCGCCGCCGTAGGAATGGGCGGCCAGCGTGACCGGACCAGCGAAGGTTGCGAGTTCCCGCCGGACTTCGGCGATGTCGTCGGCGAGCGAGGTCATCGGCAGGTGCACCGCGCGGACCCGGTGTCCCTGCCGGTGCAGCGCGGGAATCACCTCCAGCCACGCCGACCCGTCGCTCCAAGCGCCGTGAACCAGAACGATTTCCGTCATGAGTGCCTCCCCTTCGTCTGAAGGCAAGACAACCACCGAAGCTCCCAGCGGACCCCCGCCTCGACGAGATAAGGCGGATTCTGACCTCGACCGGGTCTGAACGGCGCTTTCCGACACGGAAGCCTTGACAGCGAAGCGGCGGCCGGGACACGCCCGGCCGCCGCTCGCTCAGCTAGCTCAGCCGACCGGCGAGTGGTCGTAGATCCGCTGCTGCGGACCGGAGACCGCGGCGAGCCCGTTGGCCCACAACCGCTGTACCCGGGAGGCTTCCTGGGAGTTCGGGTTGGCGTTGTGGCAGGACGGGCCGGGGCCGCCGCCCGACATCAGTTCGGAGCACGGGCCCGAGTAGTGGTCCGGCAGGCCGAGCGCGTGGCCGGTCTCGTGCGCGGTGATCCGCGTGTTGTCGTACTGCTGGGCCTGGCTGTAGTCGATGAAGATGGTGCCGTGGCCGTGTCCGTCGGTCTGCGCGTACGAGCCCCGCGGGTCGTTGCCCTCGGTGTAGCGCAGGGTGGCGCCGGACGAGCGCTCGACCAGCTTCACGTTGGTCACCGCGCGGTTCCAGTTCGCCGCGCCCGCGTTGATCGCGGCCCGGAACGACGGTGCGCCTGACGTCGAGTAGTAGACCGTGGTGGTCGCGGCGGCGGAAGGAGCCGGAGCGGCGACCGCTACCGCGCCCGAAAGCGGGGCAGCGGCCAGAGCGAGTGCGACCGCGCCGGACAGCACGAACTTCCTGGACATAAGAAAGCTCCTGGGGGATTGGGGAGTTTGCCGGGTTTGCGCGCGCTCAACCCAAAGTAGGCAGAAGCTCCCGGAATGTGACCCCCCATTCGTACGGTCCGGTAAATGGTGATTTCCCACCACTAACGACGGGTTGACAACCCGTCACCAGGGCTGCATCTCGTCGTCGTCCTCGCCTGCCGCGCGCCTGCGGTGCGGGCCGGACGTCGGCCGGGGCGGTTCGGGCGCGGCCGGGGGCGGCGGGGTGGTGCCGGGAGGCGGCATCGGCGGACGGCTGTGGGTCGCGCCGCCCGGGGGCGGCATCGGGCGGCCGTAAGCCGCGCTGCCCGGCGGGGTGGTGCTGCCCGGCGGAGGTCCGGAATACCGCGCGGGCGGTTCGGACCGCGGCGGCTCGGCGGGAGGCTGAGGCTCCGGCTCTTCCTCCGGCTCCGGCAGATACGACTTGACCACGTTCATCATCTCGCTGTCGCCGGCGATCGGCTCGAACGCGTCGATGACGTCGCGCGACACCTGGCGCTGCGCTTTGCCGTAGGCGTCCATGATCGAGGCGGTGAGCCGGGCGCCGCCGTGCCGCAGGGCGCGGTCGTCGATCTCCAGGTTCTTGAGCGAGCCGTTCGGGGCGACCGAAACCGTCACCAGCCCGTCGCCGGATTTGGCGCGGCCCTCCGCGGTGCTCAGCGTCTCCTGCAGGGCAGCGCTTTTGGCCTGCATCTCGTCAATCCGCCGCTGGAAGTCGTCCAGCCACCCCTGATCGTCCACCGGCAAACGCTATCGACCGCTCCCTCCCAGTTGGTGAACCTCGGATGGCTGACGGGCGACGAAACGATCGACATCCGCGGCGGGCCGGAGCCCGAGGAGGCAACGCGAGCGGTAACAATGGGCAAGTGTCCGAAGAAGTCCAGGCCCGCACGCGCAACCGCTGGGGCGAGGGCGAACGGCTGCGCGGGGAAATCCTCGCCGCGGCCAGCAGGCTCCTGTCGGAACTCGACGGCGAGGACGCGCTCACCATCCGCGGGGTCGCCCGTGCCGTCGGCATCGCCCCGGCCAGCATCTACCAGCACTTCAGCGACCGCGCTGCCCTCGTCACCGGGCTCGCCGAATACGAGTTCGGGCGGCTGCGCGTCGAGATGGACGCGGCCGAGTCCCGCGTTCCCGCCCGCGACGCGGTGGGCCGCGTGCGCGCGCTGCTGCACACGTACTGCCGGTTCGCGATGGACAACCCCGGGCACTACCGGCTGATGACGGCCAACGGGGCCAGCCGTCCTTCGCCGGAGGTCCGGCCGCACGGTCCGGCGATCGATCTCGTCGACCGGATCACCGCCGCGTTCGCCCGCTGCGCCGAGTCCGGCGCCGCGCTCCGGGTGTCCGCCGAACGGGCCGGAGTGATCGCGTTCGTCGGCGCGCACGGCCGCGTCGCGCTGTTCCATTCGACCGGAAGGCAGCCGAGCGGGGACGAAGTGGTGAGCTTCGCCGACGAGCTGCTGGCGCTCATTTTCGCTTGAGCCACGGGCGTTTTCTCCCGTTTTTCTCCGCTCGTCCACGGCCATCCCGGTGATCTTGAGCCGCACTGGTGGGCAATCGTTCACCAAGCCGCCTAACATGTGTTCAGTAAGTATCCGAACACTCGTTTGGTGACTTCTCCTCCAGGAGGCTGCGATGCCGGAGGCCCGGCCTGTAAAGCAATTTCCGATGTCCCGCGGGCGCTGCCCGTTCGATCCGCCGCCCGAACTCGACCGCAAGCTGCGCGACGAGCCGGTGTCGCGCGTGCGAATCTGGGACGGCAGCGAACCGTGGCTGTTCACCCGCTACGAAGACGTGCGCGCGATGCTCGCCGACCCTCGGGTGAGCGCCGAGCCCGACCGCGCCGGCTATCCGCCGCAGACGCCCGGGATCAAGGCACGGCGCAGCCGGTTCAAATCGTTCATCGGCATGGACGACCCGGAGCACGCGGCCCAGCGGCGGCTGCTCACCGGCGATTTCATGGTGAAGAAGATCCAGCGCATGCGGCCGAGGATCCAGCAGATCGTCGACGAACTGCTCGACGAGATGCTGGCCGGTCCGAAACCCGCCGACCTCGTGCAGGCGTTCGCGCTGCCGGTGCCGTCGCTGGTGATCTGCGAACTGCTCGGCGTGCCGTACGACGATCGCGACTTCTTCCATCGCTGCAGCAAAACCCTGGTCTCGCGGGAGGCGACCGCCGAAGAGTCGATCGCCGCGGCTGAGGAACTGCAAGGCTATCTCGGGCGGCTGGTCGAGAAGAAGATCGACGACCCGGCTGACGACGTGTTCAGCCGGCTCGCGACCGGACCGGTCGCCACCGGTGCGATGACCGTCGAGGAAGCGGCCGCGATGGGGCAGTTGCTGCTCGTGGCCGGCCACGAGACCACGGCGAACATGATCGCGCTCGGCACGGTGGCGTTGCTGGAAAACCCGGACCAGCTCGCCGCGGTCCGCGACGGCGACGATGCCTTGCTGGCCAACGCGGTCGAGGAACTGCTGCGCTACCTGACGATCGTCCACTCCGGACGCCGCCGCGTCGCGCTCGAAGACCTGGAGATCGGCGGGCAGACCGTCCGCAAGGGCGAGGGCCTGGTCGCGGCCACGGACGTCGCCAACCGCGACGAGACGCAGTTCCCCGAGCCGGACAAGCTCGACGTCACCCGCAAGGCGCGCCATCACGTCGCGTTCGGCTACGGCGTGCACCAGTGCCTCGGCCAGCCGCTCGCGCGGGTCGAACTGCAGGTGGTGTACCGGACGCTCTACCGGCGGATCCCGACGCTCCGGCTGGCCGCGCCGGTGGAGGAGCTGAAGTTCAAGCACGACATGGTCGTCTACGGGGTGCACGAACTCCCCGTGACCTGGTGAAAGGAGTCGCGAGATGAAGGTGGTCGTCGATCAGTCCCGCTGTGTCGGGGCCGGGCAGTGCGTGCTCGTCGCGCCCGAGGTGTTCGATCAGCGCGACGAGGACGGGATCGTGGTGCTGCTGCAGGAAAACCCGCCCGCGGAGCTGCACGCGCAGGCGAAAGAAGCGGCGCAGCTTTGCCCGGCGCTCGCGATCGAGGTGGACGGCTGAACCGGCGGCCCCGGCGGTCCTTTATCCTGTAAGGGGAAAGGGGTCCGCCGGTGGTCGTGTTCGCGGGGCAGGGCGACGCCCGCCGTTCGATGGAGCTGCTGTGGCGCGCGGGCGTCGAATCGCGCAGTGCGCCGGGGCCGAAACCCGCGCTGAGCGTCGACCTCATCGTGGGCGCGGCGATCGAACTCGCGGACGCCGAAGGCATGTCGGCGCTGTCGATGCGCGCGGTCGGGGAACGGCTCGGGCGCACCGCGATGGCGCTGTACACGTACGTGCCGAGCAAGACCGAGCTGATCGACTTGATGTGCGACCAGGTGTTCGGCGATCTGCGCGACGACCACGATCTGTCCGGCGGCTGGCGTCCCGCTTTGCTCGAGCTGGCCGGGGACCTGTGGGAATTCCACTTGCGACACCCGTGGCTGCTGCAGGTCTCCTACGCGCGTCCGGTGCTGGGTCCGGGGGAGTTCCGGACGCAGGAAACGGTGCTGCGGGTGCTGTTCGCGACCGGCCTGCCCGCCGGTCAGGTGAGGCGGCTGGTGGGCGCGCTGCTCAACGTCGTGCGCGGCGCGGTGCAGATCGCCGCGGAATCCCGGCTGGCGCTGAAGGAAACCGGACTGTCCGATGAGGACTGGTGGCGGGCGCGGACGGCTGCGCTCGGCGAGCTGGCGCCGGATCTGGCGCAGCGGTACCCGCACGTCGCGCGGCTGGGCGAGGAGAGTTCGCCGCCACCGCCCGCCGGAGTGTCCTATTTGGAGCATGAAGCGCGGCTGAGCTTCGAAGCCGGCGTGGCGGTGCTGGCGGACGGGATCGAGGCGGCTATCGCTTGCGCGCCTCGATCAGGTACCGCGTAGTCGTCGCGACGAACGGCCCCTTCTGCAGCTCCTCGTGCAGCTCGCGTAGCCGCGGCAGATACTCGTCCACAGTGAACCCTGGCACCATCCAGATCACCTTGCGCAGGAAGTAAATCACCGCACCGATGTCGTGGAACTCGGTGCGCAGTTCCTCGAAGCGCAGATCCACCACCTCAAGCCCGGACTTCTCCGCCGCGGCCTTCGCGCGGTCCGGATGGCGACCGTTGCGCACCTCCGGCGGCTGCGGCCCGAGGAAGTACTCGACCAGTTCGAACACACTCCACGGCCCGACCTGCTGCGACAGATAACTGCCGCCGGGCCGGAGCACCCGCGCGATCTCTTCCCACCAGACAGTGACCGGATGCCTGCTGACGACCATTTCGAACGTGTTGTCCTGAAACGGAAGCGGCGGCTCGTCGGTGTCCGCGACGACGGTCGCACCGCGCGGTTCCAACAACGCAGCGGCCTTCTCGATGTTGGGCGGCCACGATTCGGTGGCGACCGTCAACGGCGGCAGCACCGGCACGCCTGCCAGCACCTCGCCTCCGCCTGTCTGGACGTCCACAACGGACTGGACGTCCCGAAGTCGTTCGCCGAGCAGCCGCTGATACCCCCAAGACGGCCGCTGCTCGCTGGCCCGGCCGTCGAGCCACGAGAAATCCCAGCCGGCCACGGATACCGACGCGGCCTCGTCCACCAGTTCGTCGAAGGTACGCATCCCGTGATCGTCACAAATTCGGCTCGGGCGGGCCACTCGATTTCCGCGTCTTCCCCTGTCCGGCGAAGAATTCGCGCGCCGAACCGGGCGTCCACAACAGAACGACGACGAGGAGCTGCGCCGCGCCGACGACCGGGATGA
Source organism: Amycolatopsis sp. NPDC114503 (assembly GCF_055633655.1). Taxonomy (NCBI): domain Bacteria; kingdom Bacillati; phylum Actinomycetota; class Actinomycetes; order Pseudonocardiales; family Pseudonocardiaceae; genus Amycolatopsis; species Amycolatopsis sp. NPDC114503. The sequence goes on from NZ_JBVKDT010000027.1 coordinate 25,423, forward strand.
TCGCGTGAAACATCGGCGAGGACGACCAGGAGAAGACGCTGAACACCACGGACAACAGCTGGGAGACGGTGGCAAGGCGGCGGGTCCACCGCCGTGCGGTGGCCAGTTTCCAGGCCAGCAGCGCGCACAGCACAAGCAGGACGCCGTGGAATACCGCCCCGGAAACCAGGGCGACCTCGACGGACCGGTCGATTTCGGCTGCGGCGAAATCGGGGTGCTGGGACGTGATCTGCGTGCGCAAGGCATCCCGGCCCGCCCACATCACCACGGGCACCACCAGATGACTGATCGCCACGACGGCCAGCAGCACCCGCGCCCACTGGACGGGCGCTGGTACTGGTCGCGGCCGGGTGCTCGGTTCCCTGATCACCGCTCCACCTCGCTTCCCGGCACGCGCCGGGCTCGACGCCAGCGAGGACCGGTTCCGGGCGGGCTCGCGACCGTGCCGCCGTGTCGCGCCCACGCCTGGTTGAGGCGGGTGATCAGCTCCAGGGCGGTGGTCACGTCCGTGTCCGGCCAGTCTGCGATGACGTCCGCGAAGACGGCGGCTCCCGCCTCGATCGTGGTGGCGATCTCCGAGCGGCCCTGTTCGGTCTGCCGGACGAGGAACGTGCGGGAGTCGTCGGGGTCGGGCTCGACGACGACCTGCTCCGCTCGTTCCAGCGCGGTGAGGTGACGGCTGGTCGCCGACGCGGTGAGGCCGAGTTCGGCGGCGATCTCGCCGGGACGGACGGGTCCTCGGGAGCCGACGGTCGCCAGCACCTGGATCCGGGTCAGATCCAGGCGCCGGGAGATCTGGCGGTGGCCCCGGTCGATGAGCTCCATGACCGCTCGGGCCAGTTCCGCAGAGTCATTTCGTTGCGACACGAAACGACTTTACCAAAGCGGCGTGGAGTCTGTCCGGTCAATTCACGAAGAGACGCAGGCCTGGAACGGACCGGTCGTCGTCAGAGGTTCGGTGCGGCCGATTTCCGCTGGGGCGCCGGCGGCACGGGCTTGGCCGCGACCACCGCGTCCAACGGGACGACAACCAACCCGCGTTTGGTCTCGACGGTGCAGGTCTCAGCGTCGCGAGCGCGCAACGGGCCGAGGGCATCGGTGAACCCGCCCTCGATCCGGTACCGCACGACGACCCGCGTACCCAGCGGGAGTTTCGTTAGCGGAGTCACCGCGACAGGTGCGCGTTCAGCTCGTCGTCGCTCGGTTCCACGAGGTGGCTGCCGTCCGCGAAGACGATGGTCGGGATGCGGCGGGCGCCGTCCTGCAGTTGGCGTACGCGGGCTTCGGCGGCCGGGTCAGCCTCGACGTCCACGTAGTCGTACTCGACGCCCTTCGCGTCGAGCAGCGCGCGGCTGCGTTTGACGTCCGGGCACCAGCTCGCGCCGTAGACGATCGGGTTGCTCATGACACTACCTCCGAGGGGACGACAGCGGTTTTGTCTTCGGCCGCACCGGGTTCCGGGTGGCCGAGGAACGTGAGCCAGTCGCGGAACACGCGGTGCACGGCTTCCGCGCCGACGGGTTCGCCGGGTGCGGGGAATTCTCGTGGATGCAGCAGGAAGCCGCGCTGCTGCGGTCCGCCGAGACCGCCGTGCGAGCCGACGTGCCGTTCGAACGGCGAGGACTGGTCGGAGTCCGCGTCGTACCGGCTGTTGATCATGATGTCCGCGCAATGCGGGAAGCTGTCGACGCGCTGGACCAGCTCGGCGGCGTACGGACCGTAGTCGGCCAGCGGGTCTTCGCCGATCACGACGCCGGTCGCCAGCCGCTTCAACCCGTCGCGGCCCAGCACCACCGGGCCGAATTCCCGGCTGCGGACCAGCAGGAAGCCGACGCCGTCGTGGTCGACCAGCGTCGGCAGCAGGTCGGGGTACTCGCGTTCGATCGTCTCGAGCTCGACCCGGCCCTCGTGCTCGGTGAACGACACCATCGCGAGATGCCCGGACACCACGGCGACCACCCCGGGAGCCACGCGCGTGACCTGGCCCGGCGAGCCGGTCGCCGTGCGCGGCCGGTTCTCGGCTCCTTCCGCGCCTTCGACGCGGGCTCGCAGCCGTCGCGCGATCAGGCCGCCGGTCGCGGTCGCCTCGGCGAGGGCGGCGTTGACCTGCCAGCTTTCCGCCTGTCGACGTTTCCCTTGCTCGGCAACGGGTTCGCCGCCGCAGAGCCGTCCGACGAGCGCCTCGACGGTCTCGCCGAACCGGTCGACGAACGCCTGGCCTTGAGTCTGTCCGTGATCCGACAGCCCGACGATGTGGTACTTCCGCGGCGAGAGCCGCCCGGCTCGCAGCAGCCGCGCGAACTGCTGGTCGATCGACCGCAGCACCTCCAGCGTGTCGAACCGTTCGATGCCGGAGTGGTGCGCGACCTCGTCGTAGCCGAGAAAATCGGCGTACACCACCGGCCGTCCGGCGAGCATGTCGCCGATGATCGCGGACACCACGACGTCGCGCGCGATCACCGTCGTGCCTGGCCGGGCCAGCGGGTAGATCCCGCCGCGCGGGATCCGCGGCAGCACACCGGCGCGCCGCTGCTTAGCCGCCGCGGACAGCTCGCGGACGACGTCGGCGAGTGCGACACCGAAGGTGCGCAACGCGTTGATCGGGTTGGCGAAGTAGGCGCGATACCCAGCGCCAACCCGCCCCTGTCGACGCTTGCGCGGCGTGAGGACCGGCACCGAACTCATGGTCAGGCTGACGTGCGGGGCGTCGCCGGAGAAGAGGTTGCCGTGGCTCGCGCCGCCGATCGACAGCAGCCCGCGCCCGTCGCTGTGCCGCCGCTCGATCTCGGCCGCGTCGGACGGATGCGCGCACGCCATGACGTGGTCGCGATCCTTTTCGTACCAGCGGAAACCGAGGATGTCGTGGTTGGAACCGTGCAGGATCCCGCAGACGCTCGCGCCGGTCTGCGAACTCCAATCGGTGTGCCAGCGGGTGAGCGAATGCGTGCCCTCGGACAGCCACTTGGCGAAGGTCGGCATGTCGCCGTCCCGCACAGCGCGGCGGACGGTGTCGTAACCCAGCCCGTCGATCTGCAGGAAGACCACACCGGGTGGCTGATCGGCGAAATCGGTGCGGTGCTTCGCTTTCCGCCGGCGGCGTGCGGCGCGGCGGAAGAAGATCTCGTCCTCGTCGACGGCCAGCACGCTGGAGATCACCGCGCCCACCGCGGACATCGCGACGGTGATGACGACCGCCGTCGAGAATCCGTGCAGCTCAACGCCGGGCACGGCCTGCAGAATCGCCAGGGCCGCAGCGCTGAGCAGGATGTACGTGCCAACGCCGAGGGTGAAGTACGCGATCGGCCACGCCACCCGCACCACCAGCGGCCACACCACGGAGACGAGCAGTCCGAGGATCAGCGCGCACACCGTCGGCTGCCACCAGGACTGCATCGTGAACCCGTCGAGCCACGCGTCGAGCAGCCGCAGCGCGCCGGTGACCGCCACCCAGACCAGCAGGACTCGCGCGACGACCCGGCCGCCGCGCAGCAACCGGCCCTTCGCCGGAGCAGGTGTCGTCATCGATGTCCTCCCGTCTGGTTGGCCGCCCGTTTCTTGGAGATCAGCGTGGTCAGCACGGTCACCAGCAGCACCAGGACGGTGGCGAGCAGCGTCGCGATGAGCGGCGAGTCGAAGATGCCGCCGCTGAGGATGCCCAGCAGCGAGTACGCCACTGCCCACAGGACGCAGGCCAGGAGGCCGGACGGCAGGAACTTGCGCCAGGGGTAGCCGAGCGTGCCCGCGGCAAGCAGGACCGGGATGCGTCCGGCGGGTACTAGACGGCCGATCACCACTAGCTGCCAGCCGCGTCTCGCGAACTGCTCCCGGCCTTTCGCGAGGCGTTCGGCTTGCTGGCGTCGTTCTACGAAGCGCAGTAGCGGTTCGCTGCCGAATTTCGGGACGGCGAAGGTGATCACGTCGCCTAGGTATGCGCCTGCTACTGCCAGCAGGATTACCAGGGGAAGCGAGAGGTGGTCCGTGGTCATCGCGACCGCGGCTGCCGCGCCGACGACCGCGCCGGTCGGGACGATCGGGATGACGGAGCCGAGCAGTACTCCGCCGAACAGCGCCGGGTAGCCGATCGCTGACGGGTCTGTCCAGTTCACCCGCGCTCCTTGCGGGTGGGGAGCAGGACGTCGGAGCCGGGGCGGGTGTGCAGGACCTCGGTGTCCAGGCCCAGACAGCGGACGTGGTGCGCGAAGGTGCGCGGAGGTTCCACGAGGAGCTGGCGCATTTTGGCCGTGCGGTGGATGCCGGGGAGGGCGAGGGTGCCCCAGTGGACCGGGACCGCGGCGCGCGCCTGCAGGAGGGCGGCGGCTTCGGCGGCTCGTTCCGGGGTGAGGTGGCCTGGGCCGAGGTTGGGGCCCCAGCCCCAGACCGGGAGGAGGGCTATGTCTACCGGGGCTAGGTCGGCCATGCCGGGGAAGAGGTCGGTGTCGCCTGCTGAGTAGATCCGGGTGTTGCCGGCTTCCAGGAGGTGGCCCAGGGCTGGGCTTTGGGGGCCGTGGGTGAGGCGGGGGCCCCAGCGGTGGCCGGAGTGGATCGCTTCGGTGGCGGTGATTTTCAGGGGGCCGGAGGTGATGGATTGGCCGGGGGAGAGTTCTTCTACCTCGGTGAAGCCTTGTTTGGCCAGCCAGGAGCCTGCGCCTCGGGGGACGACGATTCTCTTGGTTTTGCCGAGGAGTTTGAGGGAGGGGAGGTGGAGGTGGTCGCCGTGGAGGTGGGAGATGAGGACGACGTCTACTGCGGACCAGGCGGTGAGGTCGGGTTTGGGGACCACTCGGGTCAGGGGGCCGATCCAGCGGGTGAGGACTGGGTCGGTCAGGGCGACCTGTCCGGCTAGTTCCACGCGGGTGGTCGCGTGGCCTAGGAAGTGGAGGTTCGGGCTGGTCACGGGTTCGAGTATTGCTGGATGTTCCGGGAGATGCTCGGTGGAGTGGTGGGGGGGCACCGTTCTGGGCGGCTCGTCGCCTGGGGGCGACATTGCGCCCGGGTGGGTTGGGGCACCCCGAAGCCCATTGTGATGACGGACGGCGGGTGCTTGTCAAGGCGGGAAAGATGCCTTGACAAG
>NZ_JBVKDT010000028.1:0-12505 GCF_055633655.1 Amycolatopsis sp. NPDC114503
CGTTACGGGCGCGCCTATCGTCGCTGTCATTTCGTCAGCCTCCAATTTCCACGGTCGCGCCGTCGCCGACCAGCACCGCGTGCCGGTCGCGCTTGCCCAGCAGCTGGGCCCCGCGGCCGAGCACCGACCCGCGGACCCCGCGGGCGTCCCGGACCTGCGCCGCCTCCAGCAGGACCGAATCGCCAAGGTCGCTGTTGGCCACCAGGCAGTCCGCGCCGACCGCGGTGTACGGCCCGACGGCGCTGTCTCGCACCACGGCGCCCTTCGCGATCACCACCGGCCCGACGATCCGGGACCGGATCACCGTCGCGGAGTCCTCGACGACCACGTTTCCCAGGAGTTCGCTGGCCTCGTCGACCGAACCGGCGACCGCGCCGGGCGTCTCGTCGAGCACCGCGCGATTGCAGTCCAGAAAGGCTTCCGGGTTGCCGATGTCCTGCCAGTAACCGGTGAAGTCGAGGGCACGGACCCCGCGGTTCTCGGTGAGCAGCCACTGGATCGCGTCGGTGATCTCCAGCTCTCCCCTGGCGCTGGGCCGGATGGCGGCGACCGCGTCGTGCACGTCCGGGGTGAAGACGTAGACGCCCATCACCGCGAGGTCGCTGCGCGGGTTCTCCGGCTTCTCGGTCAGCTGGACGACTCGCCCGTCCGCGTCGCGCTCGACCACGCCGAACTGGCGGGGGTCGGGCACCTTGGTCACCAGGATCTCCGCGGCGGGCCGGTGCTGCCGGAAGTCCTCGACGACGTCCTCGACCCCGCCGAGGAGCATGTTGTCGCCGAGGTACATCAAAAAGTCGTCGTCACCGAGGAAATCGCGGGCGATGCGCACGCAATGCCCCAGCCCGAGCGGGACGGGCTGGTGGATGTAGGTGATGCGGACACCGTGGCCGGCGCCGTCGCCGAGGGCGGCGACGATCTGATCGGCGTTGGTGCCGACGATCATCCCGATCTCGGTGATCCCGGCCTTGCGGCAGTTCTCCAGGCAGTATTCGAGGATCGGCCGGTTCGCGACCGGGATGAGCTGCTTGGGCAGCGAGTACGTGAACGGGCGCAGCCGCGTGCCTGCGCCTCCAGCGAGCACGAGAGCTTTCATCGACGCTCCAACCCATGGGGATTACCGTGTCTTGCCATCGATGCTGGTCGGGCGCGGTCCAGGGCATCTCAAGCCCGGCTAGCAGTGCCCGCCCCGCCGCCTCGAGCGAAACTTGAGCGCGCTCGGGCCAACGCCTTCGGGACCTGTTCAGGCGGCCTTGACCACCATGGCGGAGTTGAATCCGCCGTGCCCGCGGGCGAGCACCAGCGCGGTCCGCACCGGGGCCGGCCGCGCGGACGCGACCAGATCCAGCGAGATCCCCGGCGCCAAGCCGCCCGCCGTGCGCGTCGGCGGGATGACCTGGTCCCGGATCGACAGCAACGCGGTGGCCACGTCCAGCGCCCCGCCGCCGGCGCCGAGCCTGCCGGTCATCGTCTTCGGCGCGGTGACCGGGACACCGCGAGCCCCGAACACCCCGGTGATCGCGTCCGCCTCCGCCTGGTCCTGTTCGCGCACCCCGGAAGCGTCGGCGAAAACCACGTCGACCTCGCTCGCCGTGACCCCCGAATCGTCCAGCGCGAGTTCGATGGCCCGGCGCAACGCGGGTGGCCTTCCCCGGCCAGGAGCCGGGTCGAAGGTGTTGGCGAAACCCGCGATCTCGCCGTAGCGCCGGGCACCGCGTGCCCGCCCCGCTTCGCCGTCCTCGACAACGAGGATGGCCCCGCCCTCTCCCGCGACGAACCCGCTGGCATCCGCGTGAAACGGCAGGTACGCGCCGTCCGGGTCGTCCACTTCGGACATCTCGCCCCGGGTCAGCTGGTTCGCCCAGCCCCACGGGCAGAGCGAGCCGTCCACCCCGCCGCTCAGCACGCACTGGGCGCCCGACCGGATGGTGCGGCGAGCCTGGGCCAGCGCGTCAAGGCCGCCGGCGTCGTCGCTGACCAGCACGCTGGACGAGCCGCGCATCCCCTGCTGGATCGCGATCTGCCCGGTGTTGACCGCGTAGAACCAGGCGAAGGACTGGTACGCGCTGACGTGCCGGGAACCCTTGCTCCACAAGTTCTCCAGCTCGCGCTGGCCGAATTCGAAGCCGCCGGCGGTGTTCGCGGTGACCACGCCGCGGCGCAGCGGCGGCACGGAGTCCAAGTCGAGCGCGGCGTCGTCGATGGCCCATCCGGCCGCGACCAGGGACAGCTGGGTCGTCCGGTCGGTTTGCGGCAGCAGCCTGCCGGGCAGGTGCGCGCGCGGGTCGAAGCCCGCGATCTCGCCTCCGAGCCGGGCCGGATAGCGCGCGGGGTCGAATCGGCTGATCCGGCGGATCCCGTTGTGTCCCTTGAGGACGGCCGACCAGTACTCCTCGATTCCGGTGCCGTTGGGTGCCAGCACACCGATGCCGGTGATCAGGGCCGCAGGTTTCACGCCGTCACCCCGGGCGAGGTGAGCACCATGGCCGACTGGAACCCGCCGAAGCCGCTGCCGACCGACAGGACCGTCTTCAGCCGCTGATCCCGCGCCGTGACCGGCACGTAGTCGAGGTCGCATTCGGGGTCCCGCTCGGTGAGGTTGGCCGTCGGCGGCACGACGCCGTGCTCGATCGCCAGCGCGCAGGCGGCGATCTCGATGGAGCCGATGGCGCCGAGCGAGTGGCCGATCATCGACTTGATCGAGCTGATCGGGGTGGCGTAGGCGTGCTCGCCCAGCGCCTTCTTGAACGCCGCCGTCTCGTGCCGGTCGTTCTGCCTGGTTCCCGAGCCGTGCGCGTTCACGTAGTCCACATCGGACGGATCGCGGCGAGCGGCGGCGAGCGCGGCGGTGATCGCCGCCGCCAGCTCCGCGCCGTCCGGCCGGAGCCCGGTCATGTGATAGGCGTTGCCGCGATTGGCGAATCCGGCGATCTCCGCGTAGATGTGCGCATTGCGCGCGCGGGCGCTGTCCGCGCGCTCCAGCACCATCACCGCGGCACCCTCGGCAAGCACGAAACCGTTGCGGGTGCGGTCGAACGGACGCGACGCCGTCGCCGGGTCGTCATTGCGCGGCGAAGTCGCTTTGATGGCGTCGAAGCACGCCACGGTGATCGGCGTGATCGGTGCCTCGGTGGCACCGCTGATCACCACGTCCACCGCGCCTTCGGCGAGCAACTCGCAGGCGTGCGCGAGCGCGTCGATCCCCGACGTGCATCCGGTGGACACGACCGCCACCGGCCCCTCGGCGCCGACGTCGCGCGCCACCTCCACCGCGATCGAACTGGGCACGTAGTTGCCGTACATGTACCGGCTCAGGTAGGTGTCGTCCACCTCCCAGAGCGATCCGCCGTTGCTCGCCACCGCGTACTCGCGGTCCAGGCTGATGCTCGCGCCGGTGGCGGTGCCCAGCACGACCCCGATCCGCCCGGGGTCCAGCTCCGCCGGGTCGAGCCCGCTGTCCGCGAGCGCTTCGCGCTCCGTCACCAGCGCGAACTGCGCGACCCGGTCCAGCCGGCGGGCCTGCTGAAAGTCCAGGCCCTGTGCCAGCGGGTCGAAATCGCATTCCGCCGCGATGCGCGAGCGGAACTGCGCGCTGTCGAAGGAGGAGATCTCCCTGATCGCCGTGCGCCCGGCGGTGAGCAGCTCCCAGAACGCCTTTGTCCCGTCGCCGCCCGCGGCCTGCACCCCGATACCCGTGATCGCAATTCGTTCAGGAGTCACCGTTCACCGCCACATCGCCTTTTGCTAGCCGAGTCCACTTGGAGAAGTTCGCAATCCGGCTTCAAGACAGGCTCGACAGCACCTCGAGCAGGCTCTCTCGAAGCGGGCTCGAAGGAAGTGCCACACGGTGGTGCCGACGACGATCAACGGAGGGGAAATGGCGGACAAGACGGGAATTCTCGTGGTGGGAGCGGGCCCGGTCGGCCTGACCGCGGCACTCGAGCTGGCCCGCCGGGACATCCCCGTCCGGCTGGTCGACGCGGCCGACGGACCGGCGACGACCAGCCGCGCCCTGGCCACGCACGCGCGCACGCTGGAGGTCTACGACCAGCTCGGCGTCCTGGACGCAGTACTGGCCCGAGGGCAGAAGGTCGAGCATTTCACGCTGCACCAAGGCGGTCGGCGGCTGATCCGGTTCGACACCGACTACTCCGCCCTGCCCACCCGCTTCGGGTTCACGATGATGGTGGACCAGACCAGCACCGAGGAGGTGCTGCGGGAGGCGCTGGCCCGGCACGGCGTCGACGTCGAATGGGGCGTCCGGCTGGAGACCTTCGCCCAGGACGCCGACGGAGTCGTGGCGACGCTGGCCTCCGCGGACGGGACGCGCACCTCCGTCGCGGCCGACTGGATGGTCGGTTGCGACGGCGCGCACAGCACGATCCGCAAACAGCTCGGCGTCCCGCTGATCGGCGACTCGTCGCAGACCTGGCTGATCGCGGACGCGATCGTCCGCACGAGCCTGGCCCGCGACAGCATCCATTGGCTCAACACCGGCGACGGCACCGTCATGCTGGTTCCCTTTCCCGCACCGGGGAAATGGCGTCTTCTGGACACTGTGGACATTCAGCACGACGCCGACCCGGACCTCGTCGGCGCACGGTTCGCCGGGAAGATCTCCGCGGCCGTCGGGGAGCGGGTCACCGTCGAACCCCCGACCTGGGTATCGGTCTTCACCATCCAGCAGCGCATGGTCGAGTCCCTGTGGCACGGCCGTTGCCTGCTCGCCGGCGACGCCGGGCACGTGCACAGCCCGGCCTCGGGACAGGGCATGAACACCGGCATCCAGGACGCGGTGAACCTCGGCTGGAAGCTGGCGATGGTCTACCGCGGACAAGCAGGCGAAGAGTTGTTGCACAGCTACGACAAGGAACGGGTGCCGATCGGCCGGAAGCTGCTCGGCTCGACCCGCACGGCTACCGGGCTGGTGGCGCTGCGCAACTCGCTGATGACGGCGTTCCTCCCGGCCGGACTGGCGGTGCTGCGGGCGGCGCGCCCGGTGAAACACCGGATCGAACGCAAGATCATGGCCGGGATGTCCGCACTGGACCTCACCTACGACGACAGCCCGCTGACCCAGCCGGCCGCGCAGGCCGCGGTACGGCCCGGCGCGCGTTTGTCCAGAGTGGACGCCGAGGGCGCCAGGAGCGCCGGCTGGTCGGAACTCTTGCGCGAAATGCGCAACCCGCAGTGGTTGCTGGTGCTCGGCTCGGAGGACGCCGAACTGCGTGCGGTGTGCCCGGACGTCGACTGGCTGAGGGTACGGACCATCGCGGGCGATCTGCCCGACGACGGGCTGCGCTCCGGTCTCGGCCTCGACCTCGCCGACTGGCTGCTCGCCCGGCCCGACGGCTACGTCGCCGCGCGCGGCCGCGGTGCCGGTCCGTTGCACGCGCGATTGTCGTCCCTGGGAAAGGGATCGCTCAAGGAAGATGTTGTGACCGGAGAGGAAGTGGCATGACCACGTTCGACATCGAGACCGGCCCCGCCCGGTTGCGCCAGGGCATTGAGCAGTTCTACGCCTGGCAGATGCAATTGCTGGACGACGGCGAAGTGGAGCGGTACGCCCGGACGTTCGCTGAGGACGGCACCTTCACCGCGAACGCACACCCCGAGCCGTTCACCGGGCGGGAGGCCATCGAAGCGGCGGCACGCGCGGCCACCGAAGCGATGAAACGGCGGGGTGTGATCCGACGGCATTGGTTCGGCATGACCTCAGTGGAAACCTCGGATTCGGACGGCCCCGAGGTCGCGCGCACGCGCAGCTACGCCGTCGTTTTCGAAACTTCTCGCGGAGAGACGTCGCAGTTGCTGATGAGCACGGTTTTCGAGGATGTCCTGGTGCGTAACGAGAACTCCACCCACGGCTGGCTGGTCCGCCACCGCAGCGTCACCCGCGACGACTTGATCTGACGAAACATCGCGAATGTCGCCTCCGGCCATTTCGGGCCGGAGGCGACATTCGCGAGTCCTATTCCCTTACGCGGACTGCACTGGGGGCTCCGGCTGAAGCTCAGCCGGCGCGACAACCTTCCGCGACTTCTTCGAAACGCTGAGCCGGCGCATGACCGGACGCTCGACGAAGTGGTACAGGGCGGCCGAAAGCCCCAGGGAGACCGCGAAAAGCCCGATGACAACGAGCGTGGCGACGGCGAAGTTGTACGACCCGCCGCCCAGCGCCAGATGTCCGTAGTGCAGCACCAGCCAGTGCACCAGATAGAACGCGAAGCTCACCTCGCCGAGCCAGACGAATCGCGGTGAAGCGATCCGCGTCGGCGCGCCCGAGGCGTCCGCCCGGGCCATTGACCCGATGAGCAGCGCCAGCGGGACGACCATCGTGGCGGCGACACCGAAGATGGCGCCCGTCCAGAACGAAGCCGCGTAGACCACGACGGCGAACAGGGCCGCCCAGCGCGGCGCGATCGCCGGGAACCGGCCGCTCAGCACCAGCCGGGCCACCACGATGCCGAGCACGAACTCCAGCATCCGCACCGGCGGCAGGAAGTACACCAGGTAGAACTGGAGCGCGGACACCGTGGTGCCGTTGACGACGAACGCCGGCTGCGCCGGAAGCAGAGACGCGACGAACGGCATGACGATGACCGCCAGCGCGACCCCGCCCGCCCACCACTTCAAGCGGGACTCGCGGATTTTGCCGACTCGCTTGAAAAGCAGCGGAAAAAGCAGGTAGAAGAACGCCTCGCAGGACAACGACCACGACGGCGCGTTGGGGCTCGCGCCCGTCGGCAGCCAGGAATGCAGCAGGAGCAGGCTGGGAACCGGCCCGCCGAGGTTGGCCGCCTGCGCGAAAACCGCGGCCAGCATCAGCCCGGCGAACCAGGTGACCAGGTGGTTCGGGTAGATCTTGAAGAACCGTCTGCGCCAGAACGCGGCCTTGCATTCGCCGGGGCGGGCGGCCCAGGCGAGCACGAAACCGCTGAGGATGAAGAAGAACTCCACCCCGGTCGAGCCGGCGTGCCCGAACACCCGGGTGAGCACCGTCCCGACGGCGCGGTCGCCGTAGAAATGCTCCAGCAGCGCCACATGGCTCAAGAACACCAGCAACGCGGCGATCCACCTGGCACCGGTCAGAGACGGCAGCTGGGCCGGCTTTCGGGTTTCTGTCGCGGTCGTCATGATTCGTCTCCTCGATTGTGCTGAGCTGCGATCAGTTCCAGCTCCGGGACCAGCCGCAGGGGCGAGGGCCTGCGTTCGTTCTCGTCAGCCAGCCGGCGCGCCGCCTCCCGGTGCTCCCGCCCGGTCAGCAGCCGCTCCAGCGCGTCCTTGATCTGCGCGGGCGTGCCGTCGACCCCCGGCACGGTCAGGAGCGCGCCTGCCCTGGCGAACCGGGCGGCCATCTCGACCTGGTCGTTGGCCATCGGCAGCACCAGTTGCGGCACGCCCGCCGCGGACGCCGTCATCAGCGAGTTGATCGCTCCGGAGTTGACCAGGACGTCGCAGTGGGAAAGCGCCATCTGCAACGGATAGCGGTAGAGCACGCGGGCGCCTGCCGGCAGTTCGCCGAGCAGCGACAGCGACTCCGGGCCGGGGGCGAGGACGACCAGCTCCGCACCGGTCGAGGCGATCGCCGTCACGGCGTGCCGCAGGATCGGCACCCGGTCGCCGTAAACCTCGGTGACCAGCCCGCTCCAGATCAGGCACACGCGGGGACGGCCGGCGGCGGACAGAACCGACTCGGGCGCCTCGCCGACCCCGTTGTAGGGCACGTATCTCGCCCGAAGCCGGGTCGCCGTGCCGAACGGGACCGGCACGGCGTCCGGGGTCGGATCCACGACGTGGGCGATCTGGGACCGGTCCCAGGCGCGGACGCCGTGTCGTTCGCAAGCTCCGCTCGGGTCGTCGAACGAGACATCGCCGTCCGCCTCGTCCGAACCGTCGACGGTGCCGAAACCGCCCGGCGTGAGGTACACCGACGGGACGTCCACCACGCGGGCGGCGATCGCCCCCTCGGTCGCCATCGGGTCGTAGAGCACGAGATCGGGCCGCCAGGCTCGAGCGAAATCCACCGCGGCGTCGCAGTTGTGGCCGATCACGCGCACGCATTCGTCCCAGAACCGCCGCCCGTCCGTTTCGTGGTCGAACTCGTGCGGGCCGCTCATCGGCCGCCGGGTCACCGGGTGCAACGGGCGCAGCTCGTCAGGCCCGTCGAACCGCCCGGTCGCGGCCCACTGCGCGACCCGGGCGACGCGTTCGCTCTGCATCGCCGGGAACGCTTCGAGCACTGGCACCGGCACCAGTCCGGCGGCCCCGACCGAGCCCGCCTCCGCGGGCGTGCAGGCCACCCGGACCTGGTGTCCGGCGGCCTGCAGGGCCCAGCCGAGCGGAACCTGGCTGAAATAGAAGCCCTTCCAGCTGGTGATGGTGAACAAGATCCGCATAGCACCCGTTCCGTAATCGTCCACAGTGGAGGGTCACATGATCAAGCTGCCGCCGGTGACCGGCACGAACGCGCCGGTGACGTAGCCGAACTCGTCGCTGGCGAGCATGGCCGCGGCACGGGCGACCTCCTCCGGCTCCGCGACCCGGCCCAGCGGGATCTGCGCGATGTGCGCGCGAACGTCCGCGGCGACCGACTCGTCGGCGAGGGCCCGTTCGAGCCCGTCGCTGCGCACGGCGCCCGGGACCACCCCGTTGACGCGAACGCCGCTCGGTCCGAGTTCGATGGCCAGATGCTTCAGCACCGTCTCCACCGCGACCTTGGGCAGCGCGTGCCCGAGGCCCTTCGGCGCGGTGCGGTGCGCGAAGGCGTCGGAAACGTACACGACCGACCCCCGCTTGCGCTCCACCATTCCCGGCAGTGCCGCGTACAGCGGCGCGAGCGAGGCCCGGAAATGCGCGACAAGATTGTCGGTGAATTGGTCGAGAGAATGCTTCAGCACCGGACCGCGCAGCACGTCGGCGAATCCGGTCGCACTCAGCACCATGATTTCCGGTTCGCCGAGCGTGCCGGTCACCTTGGCCACCATCGCTTCGCACTGCGCGGCGTCGCGCACATCCGCCTTCACCGCGACGGCAAGGCCGCCGCGCTCTTCGATGTCGCGCACGACGGTGCGCGCCGATTCGAACGAGCTGTGGTAAACGACCGCGACCGACGCGCCGCGACCAGCCAGCTCTTGTGCAATAGTGGCCCCGAGGCCGCGGCCCGCCCCGGTGACTACGGCGATTTTGGACTCTAGTCCGCTCAGTGTCGCGTCTGACATGGTCACGGACGCTAACTTCGGCCCTTCGAGCCGTGTTAGAGCAGCGGCCTCGACTGGCTCCCCACCGGTCTTGCACGGATTTTCGACCCGGCCGTGACCGAATTGCCGAGAAATCCCGAGTCGTTCTCCCGCCGAGTTCAATCAATTGCGTTCTGCGTTAAGGTGTCACAATGTCTACGCCCCTGTCGCCATCCGAGTTCGGGCTGAGAAAGCCGGAACACCAAGTAGACCGCAGGGCGATCACGTGGTGGTCGCTGCGCGCCGGCGCCGGTTGCGCCGCGACAATCGCCGCGGCCTTGATCGCCGCCCTCGCCGCGGGCGGACCGCTGTGGGCTCTGCTCGCCGTCGCGGTGATCGTCGTCGCGGCCGCGGCCTACGTGCTGACGATGCCCCGGTGGCGGTACCGGGTGCACCGCTGGTCGGCCACGGACACCGCGATCTACACCCTGACCGGATGGTTCCACCAGGAATGGCGGATCGTCCCGATGACGCGCATCCAGACGATCGACGCCCAGCGCGGCCCGCTGGAGCGCTGGCTCAAACTCGCCACCGTGACCGTGACGACCGCCTCGGCCGCCGGACCGGTCCGCATCGCCGGTCTGGACAGCGCGGAGGCGAGCAGGCTCGTCGGCGAACTGACCGCGAAAGCGCACAACAGCCCCACGGACGCGACATGACGACCGCCGAGGACGCCCGATGGCGGCGGCTGAATCCCTGGATGATCGTCGTCCGGCCGATCCACGAACTCGCCGGGCTGCTGCCCGTCCTGATCGCGGTCGTGGTGCTCGGCCGCGGCGAGACCAGCCGGATCTACTGGTCGCTGGCCGCCGTCGCGGTGATCATGCTGCGCGGACTGGTGGTCTGGTGGCGCACCGAGTACCGGGTCACCGCCGAGCAGGTGGAACTGCGCACCGGCATGCTCACCCTGCGCGAGATTTCCGTTGCGCGGCCACGGATCCGCACCGTGGAGTCCACCGCGAAAATCGGTCACCGGCTCTTCGGCCTCGCCGACGTCCACATCGGAACCGGCACGTCCACGCAGCGCCGCCGCTCCGCCCCGCCGCTGCGCCTGGACGCGGTGACCGTGGCCGAAGCGGAGCGGCTGCGGGCCGCCCTGCTCGCCTCGTCCCCGGCCGGCGAGGAGCCGGCGGCTCCGGCGCAGCCGGTCGAACTGGCCCGGCTCGATCCGGCCTGGCTGCGGTACGCGCCGCTGACCCTGACCGGCCTGACCGCCATCGCCGTGGTCTTCGGCGTCGGCGCGCGAGTGGTCAACGAGCTGAGCCTGACCGCCGACGCTCTCGGCCCGGTCCGCGCGGTCCGGGACTGGGCGGAACGCACCCCGCTGCTCACGGTGATCCTCGCCGCCGCGGGCGTGTTCGTCGTCGTGGCGAGCCTGACGTCCCTGCTGGGCTACATCGTGCAGTTCTGGCACTACCGGGTCACGCGGGAACCGGACCAGTCGGTGCGCATCCGGCGCGGCCTCTTCACTTCCCGGTCGTTGACCATCGACGCGGCGCGGCTGCACGGAGCCTCGGTCCACGAACAGCCTCTGCTGCGCGCCGCGCGCGGAGCCAGGTCTTCGGTGATCGCGACCGGGGTGCACCACGAGCGGAACAAGAGCACCAGCGGAATGCTGTCCCCGCCCGCTCCTCGCGCCGAGGTGCACCGGGTGATCAAGGAAGTGCTCGGCCTGCCGTCGTCGCCCGCCGCCGCCCGGCTGACCCCGCACCCGCCCGTCGCCCTGCGCCGCAGGCTGAGCCGGGCACTGTCGGCCACCCTCGTGCCCGCCGCGGCCCTCGCCGCCGGAACCGCGTTCGGCTTGCCCGATTGGCCGTGGATCGTCGCGCTCGCCGCCGCGGCGGTGGCCGCTCTGCTCGCGGTCGATCGGTATCGGGCGCTCGGCCACGCCCTCGTCGACGGGTATCTGGTGACCCGGTCCGGTTCGTTGCGCCGGAGCACGTCCGCGTTGCACACTCCGGCCATCGTCGGCTGGGCGATCAAGCAGTCGTTCTTCCAGCGCCGGGCCGGAGTAGCCACGCTCGTGGCCACCACCGCGGCCGGCCATGGCGCGTACGCGGTTCTCGACCTGCCGCTGGCCGAGGCCGTCGCGCTGGCCGGAGCCGTGGCTCCTGAATTGGTCGAACCTCTGCGAGCGATCGGGCGCCCTCAGTAGCCGCGTACCGCCGTCCGGCGGCACGGAATCCTCCGCGCGGACGCCTCGGTCCCGCGTCGCCTCCGTCCTTGGATACACCCGGTATAGATCTTTCGATACACGTCCGTTGATTCTCGTTCCGAAACCAGCAACTATCAGCCTGTTGTTGAAAGCGTGCAGTATGGGGCGTTAGTCCCGGACAGCGCCAGCTGGCCGACAGGAACCGTCGCGAACGTCCTGTCCGGGCAGGGGTGTCCGGGAAGCAACGCCCAAGGCCGTCCGAGGGGACGCCTTTGTGCCGGAAGCGACGCAGTCGAATCGCGGAGAATACCGCGTATTTACCTGGGGGAATACGGATGATCTCATCTATTCGATTCAGCATATTGGGGCCCATGCAAGTTTTTGTCGATCATCGGGAATGCACCCCGACCGCGCCCAAGGTCCGGCAGACCTTGGCGCTGCTCGCGTTGCAGAGCCGGGGAATCGTCTCGACCGCTTCGCTCATCAACGAATTGTGGGGCGAGCAGCCCCCGCGCAGCGCGATGACGACCGCACAGACCTACATTTACCAGTTGCGCAAGATCCTCGACCGCGGCAGCGAACCCGGGACCGCGCGCGACTCGATCCGCACCCAGCCGCCGGGGTACAGCCTGCGGCTGGAGAACGACCAGCTCGACGCCACTGTTTTCGAGAATCTCTGCGAGGAGGGCAGAGTGCTTCTGGAGCGAAGACAACCTGAGCAGGCGTCGAGCAAGCTCCAAGCGGCGCTGGCGCTCTGGCGCGGCCCTTGCCTGGCCAACGTCGAAGTCGGCAGCGTTCTGCGCGCGCACACCGTGCACCTCGACGAGGCCCGGACCCACGCGCTCGAATTGCGCATCAGGGCCGACATGGAGCTGGGCAGGCAGCATCATTTGATTCCGGAATTGCGTTCGCTGGTATCCGCGCACCCGCTGAACGAATGGTTTCACAGCCAGCTGATGTCCGCCCTCAACCACGCGGGCCGGCGCGGCGACGCGCTGCGGGTGTATCACACGCTGCGCAGCACCCTGGACCGGGAACTGGGCCTGGAACCGTCGATGCCGCTGAAGACGCTGCAGCGCCAACTGCTGATCGGAGGCCATGCGTGACCGATGCC
>NZ_JBVKDT010000029.1:0-6892 GCF_055633655.1 Amycolatopsis sp. NPDC114503
TCAGTACTGCGAGAAGGTTTCCGCGCCGAGGTCGTGGCGTTCGTCGCCGTGTAGCGCCGGGGTGAACACGCAGATCAGCCGCAGGTCGGCGTCCGGACCTGCGACGAGGAAGTGCGCGTCGTGCTGGTTGAGCGCGTAGAGGGTCCCCGGCCCGATCCGGTGGGAGGTGCCCGCCATGTCCACGATGTCGCCCTCGCCTTCGATGCAGTAGCACGCCTCAAGGTGCCTGCGGTACTGCAGCCGGGACTTTGTGCCCGCGAGGACGGTGGTCTCGGTCATGGTGTATCCCATGCCGTCCGCTTCCACTAGCAGCCGAGTGCTGAGCCCGTTGCCCCAGTCGACAGTGGTGGCCTGGTCGCGCGTCCGTACGATCACTACCGCTCCTTTTCGTGCGAGGGCTCGCCCGGTTTCAGCTATTCCTGAAAAGGCCCGCGCGTTGCCCGCGTGCCGGTGCTGGCTTAAGGTTAAGGGAGTTTCAGGGCCGAGTTGCGCGACCCCGAGGAGGACGAATTGATCGTATCATCTGTTGAAGAGATTCAGCTGCCCGATGGCCGCAGTTGGTGGTGCTCCAAGAAATCCGACGTGTTGTTCATTTGGCGGGAGCTGTTCGAGAACAGCGCCTACGAGGCGGCCAGGGGGCGAATACGCGACGGTGACGTGGTGCTTGACGTCGGCGCGCACACCGGACTGTCCACCGCGTACTTCGCGCAGGCGGCCAAGGGGGTCGACGTGCACGCCTTCGAGCCAGCACCGGTGTTGTTCGACTGCCTGCGCCGCAACGTCGCCGACCTGGTCAACGTGCAGGTAAACCGGCTCGCGATCGGTGAATCGGCGAGGACAACCGAGTTCACCTTCTACCCCGACGCGCCGAGCAACTCCAGCCTCTACGCCGATCCAGCCGGTGACGACGCGGCCTCCGTGCGGTACCTGGTGAACCTCGGCATGGCCGAGAGCGACGCCGAGGCCTACTGCGCGGGCCTGCACCGGCCGGTCACCGAACTGGTCGATGTCCGGCCGCTCTCCGCGGTGCTGGAAGAGGTGGCGGCGGGACGCCCGATCGGTTTGCTCAAAATTGACGTCGAGAAAGCCGAATTCGACGTTCTCCGTGGTATTGACGAGGCCGATTGGCCACGACTGCGGACCATAGCGATGGAAGTGCACGACATCGACGGACGATTGGCGGCCTGCGTCGAGTTGTTGTCGCGGAACGGCTATTCCGTCGAGACCGGGCAGGACCCGTTGCTGCACGGTTCCGGAATGCACAGCCTGCTCGCCGTCCGCCGCTGAGACGCCGGTTCAGCCGTGCGCAGGTGATCGAGCGCGCCGGAGTGAGCGAGCAGGTCGTCCGGCGCGCTGTCGATCGCGATCTCGGTGGCGCGGCTCCATCATGAGGGGGTGACGTCCGCCCGGCCGAGACGATGTTGACCAGTTCCGCGTGCGAGTCGGGTGCCGTGCTGTGGTGGGCGGCGATCGGGGGGGGTGACCAGGTCCCGGCAGACGCCGACGACGTCGTCCACGAGCAGCGCCTCCGCGTGCCCGTTCATCTCCACCAGTAGTTCGCACGAGGAGCCGAGCAGCCGCCCGATCTCGATCGCCAGTCCCGACGGCGCGCACAGTTGGCGCAGGAGGGTGCCGTAATCGGCCGCGATTTCCGCCGCGGTGCACGAAAAAGCGCTGAAAGCGATAACCGCGGGAGCCCGCTCACCTCACCTGGTGAGCAGCCTTGCGGCTTCGACGGCCAGCGGTGCCGTCCCGCAGCGGGCGAGCACCCCGGCGACCGGCCGGTCACCCGGGGGCAGCCGATCGGGCACCGCGCGCGTAAGCGCTTCCGTCCACTTCGGACGGCAGCAGGGTGCGCAGTAGCTCGACCGTTTCGAACCCGTGCCCGGCCAGTCCCCGTGCACCAGTCCGGCCCGTGTCGCGCCTGCCGGGACAGTCCATCGCCAGCGGCCCGATCATCCGGCGAGCCGCCGATCGATCTCGGCGGCGAAGTCGGCCAGTGCCGGCTGCTCGATCATCGCCTGCACGGTCAGTTCCACCCGCCAAAGCCGACGGACCCGAAGCATCGCCTTGGTGGCGACGATCAAGTCGCCGCCCGCGTGGAAGAAGTGCTGCCCCGACCCGGTCACCGGCTTGCCGAGCACCTCGGTCCAGATCTGGGCGAGCGCCGCCTCGGTCGGGCTGCCCTGTCCCTCAGCCCGTATGACCGCTCCCGGCGACCACATCGAACATCAGCGCGCCGAGTTCGCGCTGTGTTGCGTTCCCGCAGACGAACTCGGCCGAGATCCGTTCGCGCACTTCGGCATCCTTTTCCTGGCTCAGCTTGAACATCCCGTCCGCCCGCTGCACAGTGAAGCGGAACGCGCCCACCGCAGGCCCGATTTTGCGGAAGTAGTCCAAAGAGGACTCCATGTTCCAGTGGCTCCCAAACCGGCTCTCGTAGGTGGCCACGGTCAGCTTGACCACCTCGAGCGTCTCCTCGAAGTCGGCGATCGGCTCGATGCGGCCGCGCAGGTGCACCGACACGAAGTTCCAGGTTGGCGACGCCGGCGTGGTCCGGTACAGCGTGGGCGTGACGTAGCTCTGCGGTCCCTGGAAGACGAGCAGGCCCTCGGCACCGCTGGAAAGCGCCTCCCACTGGGGGTTGGCGCGGTTGAGGTGCCCGAGTACGACGGCCCCGACCAGACCCTGCTCCCGCCCTGCGTCGCCGGGGGCGAAGATCGCGGGCAGGTGCGTCACATCCGGCACACCGTCCCCGTTGGTCACCAGGCAGGCCAGCGGATACCGCTCGATCACCTGGCAGAGCCAGTCCTCGTCGGACGCCCGGTACATCGAAGGCACGAACACCGCTTACCTCCCCATGATCGAGTCGCTGATCTCGCCCGCACGCACCGCGATGTTGGACAACAGGCCCGCGGTCAGGCCGTGGGTGTGCTCGGCCGCCGCCCCATGCAGGTAGATGCCGCACCGCACCGCGGCCGAGGTCACTACCCGGTAGTCGCGGTCGAGGGTGAACCGGCCGTCCGACTCGCGCTTGCAGTGCTCGGCCAGCTCGCCGAGCAGCGGGGCGGCGTCGGAAGGGCGATACCCGGTCGCGTAGACCACGGCGTCGGCGTCGAGCACCTCAACCGCGCCGGTCGGCAGGAATTCCACGGTCACGCGCACCCGGTCCGCGGTTTCGCCGACCTCGCGCACCCGCGACGCGCGCCGCACGCGCAACAGGTCCCGGCCGAGCACCGAGTCGCGGTACACGCCGCGGAACAACTCTTGCGCCAGGTCGCCGTCGACCACCGAGTAGTTGGTGCCCACGTGGTAGTCGAGCAACTGCCGCTTCACCGCTTCCGGCGCCTCGAAGAACTCGTCGACCGCTTCGGGGTCGAACACCCCGTTGGCGAACGGGCTGTCGTCGGCGACGCTGTAGCCGTACCTGGCGAAGACCGCGTGCACCTCGGCACCGGGAAACCGGTGCCGGAGGTGGCCCGCCGTCTCGGCGGCGCTCTGCCCGGCGCCGACCACGACGAACCGTTCCGGCGAGCCGGTCACGGACGCCGACCGGCCGAGCAGGCTCGCGCTGTGCCAGATTCTCGCCGACTCGGAGATCCCCGGTGGGAGCCACCGAGTGATGCCGGTGCCGACGACTACGTTCCGGGCCAGGCGGGTCACCGCCCGCCCGCCCGCTTCGGCCGTCACCTCGAGCAGTTCGCAGCCGTCGATTCCCGGTACCGCGCGGATCCGCGTCACCTCGGTGTCGTACCCGACCACGTCGTCGAACGGCTGCGCGGCCCATTCGAGGTAGTCGTGGAACTCCACGCGCAGCGGGTACAGCGTCTTGCTGTTCACGAACCGCGCCAGCCGACCGCGTGCCCGCAGGTAGGACACAAAGCTGAACGGGCTGGCCGGGTTGCGGAAAGTCACCAGGTCCTTGAGGAACGAGACCTGCATGGTCGCATCCTCGATCAGCATCCCCCGGTGCCAGCCGAACCGCGGCTGACGCTCGAGGAAGCCCATCCGCACCCCAGGCCGCTCCCGCAGCGCGATCGCTAGCGCGAGGTTGGCGGGCCCGAAGCCGATACCCAGCACGTCGAGCGGTTCGGTCACCTCAGTTTTCGGCATCGCTTCCCCGTCATACCGGCTCACCGGTGAAGTAGGTGTAGCGGCAGCAGATCTTGCCGCCGCGGAACTGGTGGAAGTCGGCCCACCGCACGGCGACCGGGACGCCGGACTTGGGTCGGCCCGAAAAGCCGCCGCGCACGGCTATCCAGTCGTCAGCCTCGACCACAGGCTCCACCGGGTGCCGCCCCCAGTCGATCAGCCTGCCGGTGCGGCAGAAGTCGTGGAACTCGGCGATGCCCCTGATCGGCTCGGTCCCGCCGCGTTCATCGACGACGTCGTCTTTGCGCAGGGCGAACATCGCGTCGAAGTCCGCGGTGTCGACTAACTCGTAGCAACGACGGACCATTGCCGTCCGCTGTCCGCTCATGCGCGGCTCTCTGTCGCCTCGACGAGGGAGCGCGGCCGCATGTCGGTCCAGTTCTCCTCGACGTAGCGGAGGCACTCCTCGCCGAACACGTGGCCCCAGCCCGCCGGTACCTCAGCGAACGCGGGCCAGAGCGAGTGCTGGCCCTCAGCGTTGACCAGTACGAGGAAGGTGTCGCCGACCTGGTCGAACGGACTCGTCATCTGTTTTTCTTCCCCCTGGTTCTGGTGGTCAGCGTTCGCCGCGCAGCCTGGCCGCGACGGTTCTGCAGATCAAGGCGACCGGTCCCGGCTGGGTCATGCTCCCGCAGTCGCACACGATGTCTTGATTCTCCGCCAAACCGTCCACATAGGACTCCAATGGCTGGTGGTCGAGCACACCCGGCGACCAGCCCGCCGTCGCGCTCCGGCGACCGCGACCACGCGGGTGCGCAAGGTGCACGTCTCCTCGACGACGATGGGGAGCACCGCTTCGAAGAGTTCGCCTCGAGCGGGCCATCAGTCTCCAGGTACCCACTCCAGGCGAAGATCGGGGTGGCCGGGTTCAGGTCTTGCGCGAACCACATGCCTGCCCGGGCCGCAGAGAGTGGGCAGTGCTTATTCCCTGACGCGGACAAAATAGGCCAACCCCCACCTGCTCGTTGTGCCAGCGAGAAAATGCTGCTAAACCGAGCGCCGCAAAATATGGCAAACCTAGTGGCACTCGCCGATCTGACGAGTGCTATCTAGTTAGGAAAGGTACCTGCTCTGTCGAGTTCGTCAAGGTCTTCCAGGGGAGAAATAAACGATTGACAGCGGACAACTTTTGTGATGTGCATCACAAAAGTTGTCGAGATGGTCGGCAAGGTATAAGAGTTTGATGAGGGGTGCCGCGTGGCGCGAAATCGGAAGCGGCACAAAACGAATCGGTGGTCCGTACGGCGCAGAAATTCCACCGGTCGCCAGGGGAGGCTGCTCGTGAAGATCCACGTCTCGGGACAAGCGGAATTCGCACTTCAGGTGACCGATGCCCCGTGCGCCGACAGCCATGACATCACCGGTGTCGCGGTGCCTCCGAGAAGAGCGGCCGGTCGCCCTAGGACGGGGTTCATTCGTGGGCCTATCCGAGATCGGCGCCCTGGGTCGACTCCGCCGAGTTGCGCGCCCACCACGCACCCGACGGCACCGAGATCATCGTCGCTGCTCACTCGCACGCGTTCGTCGGCAGGCGGACTCGTGCGCTGCTCGCGACGATCGGGCGCCACCCGAGCCGGTCGTCCCTGCACAGGAGGCGGGACGCGGTCCGATCGCAGCGCACGAGCACGTGATCGTCCCACCCGACTCGACGGCACGCGGCCTCTTGCTGGATCACCTGGCGCCGGTGGGCGTCAGGCCGCTTTTGCGGGCCGTCCACGGCCGCGGGTCGAGGTCGCCCAGGACGAGTGGCTGGCCACCTGGGAGCCCGCGCTGGGAGTCCCGCCACTGTTCAAGCCGGAACTGCCCGAGTTGCCCGGTGCGACTGTGGTCGACGGCAATCCGCTTTCGCTGCACCGCGATTGATCGCGCAGTGTTCCGATAGGGCTCGGGCGGGTAGACCGATTGGCGGTTGACCGCATTCGACTCCCGGCGGGCGTACCGCTTTTCGGGTGGATCTTCTGAAGAAGTAAATCGAGCCGGATGGCGTGTCTAACCGTGGTAGCCGTCTCGGCGCTTTCTCCGAAAGCCGCTGCTCAGTCCTGGCTTGCCGATGAATGAAACTTGGGACGCACGCCTGCTGCGGAAAATGTGCAATCAAGGCACCGCGCGAACGGTCCGGTCCGCCGCCCGGCCGATCGGATCGGGTGCACAGCCCGTCGGTCACGAGAGGAGTCCCGTCGGCGTGGGTGATGCCCCTGATCGAGCACCTGGCCCCGGTTTTTCACCGAGGTGTTGACGGCGCAGCAGCATGCCGTTGCCGATGTCGGCGCACGCCGGCCGAAAACGGATCGGCCGTGCGCGAAGATGCCTGATGAGCGCGGACCCGGCTCGAGCCATGCTTCGAGGTGCTGGCGGCATCGAAATCGGCGAAGAGGTCGAGCAGCGAGCATCTGCGCCGGAGTGCGCTGGGGATCACCGGCGAATGCGGTTTTCATGGTGATACGGCGAGAATGAGCCTGATTTATCCAAGCGGTCGTCGAAATCCTGCAACACCTGCCGAAGGCTTTCCCGCGGCCGTTGAGGTCGTGGAGCCGGCTGGCCGAGCAAAGCATTTGACCAGGTGGGAGCCTCTTTCGCGTTGGCTCCAGCTGGTGCCTCCACGGTCGGCTTGCGGCCAAGCAGCCCGCTCGCGTCGATTGACTTCCATTCGGGTTTCCGCGCGGCGGAATGAGCCGCTTCTTGCATGATGACGATTCCGCTTCGTCCACTCTGCGATGCAACCCTACGTTCGATCGTGAGT
>NZ_JBVKDT010000030.1:0-6532 GCF_055633655.1 Amycolatopsis sp. NPDC114503
TGTGACGACAGGTGGTAGTTGGCATCACCGGGTCGTCTGACGTTGTAGTTCTTCGCCCAGTACAGGCGGTAGTTGGCATGAAGTAAAGGCGATAGTTGGCATGGCTGGCGGCGCGTCGTGTCTGCGGGCTTCAACGTGGTGCGCTTGGATGTCGCGGTGGTGGTCGAGCAGGCACCGGTGTGGTCGCACGCGTGCAGCTGGGTGGATCTGGCGTGGGGCGAGTCCTCGTTCGTCGACGGCCGTGCCCGGTTGCGGTTGGAGGAGTGGCCGCGTCGGTGGTCGGCGGTGGTCCGGCTTGGCGGCGGCGAAGTGTCGGTCCCGGTTCGGGATCTTGCCGGGGTGCCGGTTGCTGCGCGGGAGCCGGTGCGGCGGTTCTCGTGGCATCGGGGTTCGCGGCATCGTCCGGGGCTAGAGTTTCTGGTCAGCACAGGACGGATGCACGGGTTCGAGTCGCTGGCTGAGGCGAAGCTGCTGTTGATGCTCGACTTCGCCGGTCGCGTGACGGATGTTCTGTCGCAGCCGCTGCGGCTGCGGTTCGCAGCAGAAACTGGTGCGCGCGAACACATTCCCGACTTCTTCGTCGAGACGACGACGGGGTTCTGGCTGATCGACGTTCGCCCGGCGGGCCGGATCCAGGAACGCGACGAGGACGCGTTCGCCGCGACGGACGAACTTGCCGCGCTGCTGGGGTGGGGTTATCGGGTGGTGACCGGGTGGGATCCGGTTGCCGCTGCGACGGTCGACGCGCTGTCTGCACAACGGCGGCCGCTGGCGGACCGCCTCGGGATGGCCGAGGCCGTGCTCGATGCCGTGGAAGACGGGCCGCGCCCGTTCGGCGAGATCGCATCGGAGACGATCGCACCCGCGGTCGCACGGGCCTACCTGTTGCATCTGCTCTGGCACCGGCGGCTGACGATGGATCTGCAGCAGCCGCTGGGCGACGGCACGCTGGTCGGGCTGGCCGGGTGACAGGCCGGGTGGATCTGGCACCGGGGGCGGTCCTGGTGCTTGACGGTGCCGAGTGGACGGTCGAGCGCGCCGAACCGCAGACGGGCCGCGTCGTGCTTCTCTCGTCGGACGGGCAGCGGATGCCGGTCACGATGAAGTTCCTCATGCACCATCCGGACTGTCGGCCGTCGAGCCGAACTGCGACCGCAGCCGCGCAACGGGACCGACAGGACCCCGCCGAAGCTGATCTGACGCCGCATCAGCGGGACGTGGTGGCGCTGCGACTGGCGCATCTGCTGGAAGTGGAAACGGGTTTCCGCGCCGGAGATCCGTTGCGGCCGGAGGCGGGCGAGCCGCGAGCGGAGTTCGATCCTGCTGCTACGACGGTCAACCAGCGTCGAGAGGCGAAAGTCGCCGAACTCGCCGGACTGGACCGGGTTCAGGCCCGGCTGCTGGGTTTGGACAAGGTCAGCGTCCGCACCTTGGCCCGATGGGCGGCCCGCTATCGCACTGCGGGATTCGTCGGCTGCGCCGACGACCGGTGGCTGCGGCGCTCGGGAGGGCACCCGAGCGTCACGGAGACCGTGCGTGAGGCGGTCTACGCCGTTCAGGCAGAGACGCTGCACCGGTCGCGGATGAGCATGCGGGCCCGTGAACGGCTGATCCACCAGTACGTCCGCGAGTTGCACGGCCCGGAGGCGACGGCGCAGATTCCCTCCTACGAGACGTTGCGGCTGGTCTGGCTGGACTGGTTCGGCTCGGGCGGCGGCCGGCAGCGCTACGTCCGTTCGGCCGCGAAGCCGACCAGCGGGCAGCACGTGGTGATCCACCGGCCGGGGCAGGTCGTCGCGATGGACACCACTGTTCTGCCGGTCAAGGTCAGGGAGACGGTGTTCGGCGATCCGGTGTCGGTTCACCTGACGCTGGCGCTGGATGTCTACACGCGGTCGCTGGTCGCGTTCCGGCTCACGCTGGTGTCTGACAGTTCTGTCGACGTCGCGATGTTGTTGCGGGACATCATGATGCCGCTGCCGATGCGTCCGGATTGGACAGCGGAAATGGAGTGGCCCTACCCGGGGTTGCCGGCGAACGTGGTCGCCGAGTTCGCGGGGCACAAGGTGGCCGGGTTGCCGTTCTTCGCTCCGGAGACGGTCACCACCGATCACGGATCGGTCTATCGCAATCATCATCTGGTCGAAGTCGAGCGAGTGATCGGGGCGAACATCCTGCCCGCGCGGGTGCTGCGCCCGACCGACAAGCAGGCGGTCGAACGGGCTTTCGGGTCGGTCCGGTCGCTGTTGTTCGAGCATCTGCTCGGCTACACCGGCGTCGACGTCTACGACCGCGGTGCCGACCCGGAGGCCGACGCGACGCTGACGATCGACGCGATGGAGCACCTGATCGCGACCTGGATCGTCGGGATCTGGCAGAACAGGCGGCTCGGCGAGCACGCCCCGAGTTGGGATCCTGCCGGGGACCACAGTCCGAACACCCTGTTCGCCGCGGCGATGAACCAGGGCGGGTTCGCCATGCAGATCCCGACGCCGGATCTCTACTACCAGCTGCTTCCCGCGCACCACGTGGTCATCCACGGCGACCGCGGGGTGAAGATCCGCGGTTTGTTCTACGACGGCCCGGCGCTGGAGCCCTACCGCACGGAGCCGTCGGCCCGCGGCGGCCGGCACAAGGGCAAGTGGGTCATCCGCCGCGACCCGCGCGACGCCCGCACGGTGTTCTTCCAAGACCCGGCCACGCACGCCTGGCACACCCTGCGCTGGACCGGGCTCCCGCCCGAGGGCGAGATACCGTCGTTCAGCGACGCCCGGGCACGCGACTTGCTGGCCGCGGCCCGCGCAGCGGGGCTGAAACCGCGCTCGGACGCCGAACTGCTGCCGCTGCTGCTGGACCTGCTCGGCGCGCACATCCCGGTCGAGTCCTGGCCGACGATGACGAAAACAAAACGCAGCGACCTGGCCCGCGACGACGCCCAGTCGCACGCCTCGGCCGCCGACCGGGCCAGCGCAACTGCTTTGCATCCGGTCGGCACAGCGCGCCCGGCCCGCCGCAAGCGCACGACGGGGCATACGCCTGCGGCGGATCAGCACCCCCGGTGGCCGCAGCATTCCCGCACGGTCGAGACCGCGGTCGACGACGACCGGCGACGGAGGCGGGAAGAGACGGTGGGCACCGCGCCGATCGCCCGGCCCGGGCGTCTTGGGGACGCCGTCCGCCGCGGCAACCTGTTCCTGCTCGTCGACGACGCGACGGACGACCCGGAAGGCGATTCGTGAGCACTCGGCCCAATTCTGCACCTGCGGCGTTCGTCCTTCCGGAGAGCATTCCGGACCGGGAGACCGTCGAAGGCTGGAAACAGTGGCGTCTGAGCCGGCACGGCTTCGTCTCCGCGCCCAGGCTCGGCCTGGCCGACTACCGGGTGCTGTCTCCGCGGCAGCGGCAGCTGCACGACCTGCACCGCGCGGCCACGCACGCGAACCTTCCGCTGCAGGAAACCCCGATGACCCGCGCGGTCGGGCGGATCATGCGGTCGCGAATGCAGACCAACGCGCTCAAGCACAAACCGACCACCCGGGCCGGGCTGATGATCACCGGCGGCGGCTACCAGGGCAAGACCGAGACCGCCTGCGAGATCGCGGCGGCGTTCGAGGACGCCTGGCTGGACATGCACGCCCAGCTCAATCCCGCCGCGGTCGCGGGCACCCGGGACCTGCACGCCCCGGTCGCCTACGTCCAGACCCCGGTCACCGCGAAACCGAAAAGCACCTGCCAGGCGATCCTCGACTTCTTCGGCGCCGACCACAAAGGACTGACCCTGCCGCAGCTGACCCGCGCGGTCCGCGGATCCCTGCACGACCACGGCAACCGGGTGCTGCTGCTCGACGACATCACCCGGCTGAAGATGCACCGGGCCGACGACCAGGACACCCTCGACCTGATGCGCGCCTTCATGAGCATGCAGACCACCCTGGTCCTCATCGGCGTCAACATCCCCGGATCGGGCCTGCTGCGCGAGGGCCGCCACGACCCTCGCACGGGCCAGTGGGTGTTCCCGCCGCCGCGCGGCGGCCGGCTCGGCGACGACCCCGCAACCCAGACCGAACGCCGTTTCGACCTCGTCCACCTGGAACCGTTCACCTACGCGACTTCTGAAGGCATCGCCGCCTGGACCGCGCACCTGGAGGGTCTACAGGACGCCCTGCGGCTCTTCCGCGCCGACCCGGACATGCTCACCGGCGGCACGATGCCCGAATACCTGTTCCGCCGCACTGGCGGCGTCGTCGGCCTGCTCGAACGACTCGTCGAGGAAGGCTGCGCCGAGGCGCTCGACACCGGTGCCGAAGCCTTGAGCGAGGACCTGCTCGACGGCATTCTGATCAACCTCGGCAACGACCCCGCGCGCGATCCGGCCGCCGGAGAAGTCCCCGACGTCCCGCCGCCGGGCACGGGCGCCCGCCGTTCCCGCAAGCCTCGGAGCACGGTCTTCGACGACACCGGCACCCCGAAGACCCGGGAGGCAAGCGCGTGATCAGGCCTTTGCCGCGCAGCCTCGACCCGCTGCCGGACGAATCCCTGATTGGCTTCATGCTGCGGCTGTCCCACCGGCTCGAACTTCCGCCCGCCCGCGTCGCCGCCCTGACCGGACTCACCACGCACTGGAAGCCTGCCATCGCCGCTCACCAGCTGCGCATGCCCGCAGCGGTCGCGTCGGACTTCGCGCGGGCGACCCGGCTGACACCCGCGGAGGTCCGCGATCTCAGCCTGGACAGTCTGCGCAGGCGATACCCGCCGCTGGAGCTTGAATACGACGGCAACCAGGTTCGTCGCAACAAGAACCTGCCCAGCGTCCAGGGCTGGGTGCTGAACAATGCGACGCGCTACTGCCCCGACTGCCTCGCCGGCGACGGAAGCGAGATCCAGCAAGCCCACGGCGGTCCCTGGCGGATCACATGGCGCCTGGCCGCGGTCTTCGCCTGCCCGATCCATCGCCGGATCCTCTGCCGCCGCTGTCCTCGCTGCGGTGTTCCCGCGCTCGAACGTCCCAAAGCCAGCCCCTGGATTTTTCCCGCGCACACGCTTGTCCAGCATCCGACCCAATGTCGGGGCAGGGGCGAGGCACCCGCTTCCGAGCCCGAGTCAGCATCTCAAGTCTGCGGTCATCGTCTCGACCACGAAACCGGTCCGCCGGACCGGACTGACACGCAGCAGTTGGCACACCTGCTGGAATTCCAGGATCAGTTGTTGGCCCGATTGCACCTCGACTACCGCGGATATGTCCGAGACCCGGACGTCGGAAGCCGGTACTTCTATGACCTGCACCTGATCATGCGGCTCGTCCGGGGTTCTTGGCCTTTCGCGGCACAGTTCGCGCCGCAGCACATCGACCTCGACACGATCGGCGACCACGTCGGCCGTCTCCAGGACGAAATGAGGCTGAACCGCACGGTCGGGAAACCGGCCCGCAACCAGGCATTGCGGGGAGGACCTCCTCATGATCCGCACACGTGTGGCCACCTCCTGGCATTCGCAGGGCACCTTCGCACAGAAACCGACGCGCTGCGCGCGCTCGTGTCCTCGGTGGACGGCGGCACCGTCTGGATTCGAAGCCTCGAGGCGTTCCTGCGCCACTGCTCGGCTGCAGTGCAGACGGTCGCCGGGGCCGTCGTTCAGGCGCGACTGCCGAACAACCGGACGACTCGGCGCGGCAAGGTCAGGTCGTCGCCGCGCAGGACCCCGCGGCCCGATCTGAAGCGACAGCTGACGATTGATCCCTGCCTGATCTCGCATTACCTGGCCGCGCAGCACATCGAGCCGCTCAGCAAGCTCATCCCCGAGTGGGACGTCGAACCACGCATCGTGCATCGCTTCGCAGCCATCACAGCAATTCGCTCCACCGCAGGGATCACCACCCGCGCAGCAAGCGTCGCGCTGGACCTGCCACCGACATGGGGCGGGCACGCCAGCATGATTCTACGCCGATGGAGCAGCCAGAACGGGGCCGAAGCCAAGGTCGCCGCAGCGACACAGGACGTCATCGACCTGCTCAACAGCGCACCCCCTGACATCGACTACCAACGTCGCCGCGATGCACTCCGCGGCTGGCTGATCCCCGAACACGTCTGGGAAGCCGCAATCGAGCCACTCAGAAACTTGCCGCGGACGACAGCCGAGTTCAGTCCCAGCAAACGACACGCGGCCTCGCTGATGTTGTGGGCGGCGATCACCAACGGGGACTACCTCGCTTCGCCTCTCTACCGCGCCAGAAGACTGACCGAGCCAACGGATCAACGGTTCGTCAGGTCGGCATATCGACTGATGTTCGGGTTCCGCCTTCCCCGAACCGACAGGCGCGGCACGCATGCCAAAAACCTCCTCGACGTCCTCGCCTCATACCAAGCCCTTCTCGAACGTTCCATCGACGAGAACACCTACGGCTCAGCGGTGACAGATATCGGCGGCCACGTGACAGATAACGTGGTCAAGCGCAGGTGAGGGATGCCGTAGTCCCACACCGCTAGGCGCTATGCCAACTAGCACCGGGATATGCCAACTATCACCTGTCGTCACA
>NZ_JBVKDT010000031.1:1443-2782 GCF_055633655.1 Amycolatopsis sp. NPDC114503
CAGCACGCTGTTGGGTCCTGAGGCAACACACGTTGTTTCTGGTGTGGTGTTTGAGAACTGTAGAGTGGATGCGAGCATCTTTGTGGTCAAGTTGTTAAGGGCACATGGTGGATGTCTTGGCTTCAGGAGCCGATGAAGGACGTGGGAGGCTGCGATATGCCTCGGGGAGCTGTCAACCGAGCTGTGATCCGAGGATTTCCGAATGGGGAAACCCAGCACCAGTGATGTGGTGTTACCCGCCGGTGAATATATAGCCGGTGTGGAGGGAACGCGGGGAAGTGAAACATCTCAGTACCCGCAGGAAGAGAAAACAAAAGTGATTCCGTGAGTAGTGGCGAGCGAAAGCGGAAGAGGCTAAACCGTTTGCATGTCAAGCTGTCAGGCGTTGTGCAGGCGGTGTTGTGGGACCCAGCGTCGAGGATCTGACAGTCCTCGGAATGTGCGCGCGTGTTAGTGGAACCGCTTGGGATGGCGGACCGGAGTGGGTGAGAGTCCCGTACGCGAAAACATGTTGCGTGTGTTTGTTTGGTGTTCCCGAGTAGCAGCGAGCTCGTGGAATTTGCTGTGAATCTGCCGGGACCACCCGGTAAGCCTAAATACTTCCTGAAGACCGATAGCGGACGAGTACCGTGAGGGAAAGATGAAAAGTACCCCGGGAGGGGAGTGAAAGAGTACCTGAAACCGTGTGCCTACAAGCCGTCAGAGCTCACTTGTTGGGTGATGGCGTGCCTTTTGAAGAATGAGCCTGCGAGTTAGTGCTGCGTGGCGAGGTTAACCCGTGTGGGGTAGCCGTAGCGAAAGCGAGTCTGAACAGGGCGAATATAGTCGCGTGGTCTAGACCCGAAGCGGAGTGATCTACCCATGGCCAGGGTGAAGCGACGGTAAGACGTCGTGGAGGCCCGAACCCACTTAGGTTGAAAACTGAGGGGATGAGCTGTGGGTAGGGGTGAAAGGCCAATCAAACTCCGTGATAGCTGGTTCTCCCCGAAATGCATTTAGGTGCAGCGTCGCGTGTTTCTTGCCGGGGGTAGAGCTACTGGATGGTCTAGGGGCCTTACCGGGTTACCGAAATCAACCAAACTCCGAATACCGGTTAGTGAGAGCGCGGCAGTGAGACGGCGGGGGATAAGCTTCGTCGTCGAGAGGGAAACAGCCCAGAACACCAGCTAAGGCCCCTAAGTGTGTGCTCAGTGGGAAAGGATGTGGGATTGCCCAGACAACCAGGAGGTTGGCTTAGAAGCAGCCACCCTTGAAAGAGTGCGTAATAGCTCACTGGTCAAGTGGTCCTGCGCCGACAATGTAGCGGGGCTTAAGCACACCGCCGAAGCTGTGTCATTCA
>NZ_JBVKDT010000031.1:2880-4702 GCF_055633655.1 Amycolatopsis sp. NPDC114503
CGGATGGGTAGGGGAGCGTCCTGCATCCAGTGAAGCCGCGGCGGAAGCCAGCGGTGGAGGGTGCGGGAGTGAGAATGCAGGCATGAGTAGCGAATGCAGAGTGAGAAACTCTGCCGCCGGATGACCAAGGGTTCCTGGGCCAGGCTAATCCGCCCAGGGTAAGTCGGGACCTAAGGCGAGGCCGACAGGCGTAGTCGATGGACAACGGGTTGATATTCCCGTACCCGAGCATGTGCGCCCATGGCGAGGCGGTTGACACTAACCACCCGAAGCCGGCACGGAAGTCTTCGGACGGATGTGCCGTGTGGAGCGTGGGACCTGATTCCGTAGTAGTCAAGCGATGGGGTGACGCAGGAAGGTAGCTCCGCCAGGCGATGGTTGTCCTGGTGTAAGCGTGTAGGCCGTCATGTAGGCAAATCCGCATGACATGTGGCTGAGACGTGATGCGTAGCCGTTTGAGGCGAAGTGGGTGATCCTATGCTGTCGAGAAAAGCCTCTAGTGAGTGCATGCACGGCCCGTACCCCAAACCAACACAGGTGGTCAGGTAGAGAATACCAAGGCGATCGGGTGAACTGTGGTTAAGGAACTCGGCAAAATGCCCCCGTAACTTCGGGAGAAGGGGGGCCAAGCGCTGTGATGCCCCTTGCGGGTGGAGCGGTGGTTGGCCGCAGAGACCAGCGGAAAGCGACTGTTTACTAAAAACACAGGTCCATGCGAAGTCGCAAGACGATGTATATGGACTGACGCCTGCCCGGTGCTGGAACGTTAAGAGGACCGGTTAGCCTTTCGGGGCGAAGCTGAGAATTTAAGCGCCAGTAAACGGCGGTGGTAACTATAACCATCCTAAGGTAGCGAAATTCCTTGTCGGGTAAGTTCCGACCTGCACGAATGGCGTAACGACTTTCCGGCTGTCTCGACCACAGGCCCGGCGAAATTGCATTACGAGTAAAGATGCTCGTTACGCGCGGCAGGACGGAAAGACCCCGGGACCTTTACTATAGTTTGGTATTGGTTTTCGGTTCGGCTTGTGTAGGATAGGTGGGAGACTGTGAAGCGCTCACGCTAGTGGGTGTGGAGTCGTTGTTGAAATACCACTCTGGTCGGATTGGGAATCTGAACCTCGGACCATGATCTGGTTCAGGGACAGTGCCTGATGGGTAGTTTAACTGGGGCGGTTGCCTCCTAAAGGGTAACGGAGGCGCCCAAAGGTTCCCTCAGCCTGGTTGGCAATCAGGTGTCGAGTGCAAGTGCACAAGGGAGCTTGACTGTGAGACAGACATGTCGAGCAGGGACGAAAGTCGGGACTAGTGATCCGGCACCTCCTGGTGGAAGGGGTGTCGCTCAACGGATAAAAGGTACCCCGGGGATAACAGGCTGATCTTGCCCAAGAGTCCATATCGACGGCATGGTTTGGCACCTCGATGTCGGCTCGTCGCATCCTGGGGCCGGAGTAGGTCCCAAGGGTTGGGCTGTTCGCCCATTAAAGCGGCACGCGAGCTGGGTTTAGAACGTCGTGAGACAGTTCGGTCCCTATCCGCCGCGCGCGCAGGATACTTGAGGAAGGCTGTCCCTAGTACGAGAGGACCGGGACGGACGGACCTCTGGTGTGCCAGTTGTCACGCCAGTGGCATGGCTGGTTGGCTATGTTCGGAAGGGATAACCGCTGAAGGCATCTAAGCGGGAAGCCTGTTCCAAGATGAGGTATCCCACCCCTATGTGGGTTAAGGCCCCCAAGAGACGATTGGGTTGATAGGCCAGAAATGGAAGCACAGTAATGTGTTGTCGAGTTGACTGGTACTAATAGGCCGAGGACTTGCCCAC
>NZ_JBVKDT010000032.1:0-2420 GCF_055633655.1 Amycolatopsis sp. NPDC114503
ACGCTCATGCCGCGGTGCGCGGGTTCCGCGTCGCGATCGGTGATGCACAGCAGGCCGATCAGACCGGAGTGGGCGGCGTTGGAAATCCAGGTCTTCGAGCCGGTGATCGTGTAGCCGTCGTCTCCGTGCACGGCCTGGGTGCGCATGGCCTGGAGGTCGCTGCCGCCGCCGGGCTCGGTCAGCGCCATCGTCGCGCGGATACGGCCTTCCGCCATGGCGGGCAAGTACTTCTCGCGCTGTTCCGGAGTGCCGAAGGTCTTGATCAGGTACGTGATGACCGAGTGCCCGCCGATGGCTCCGGCCAGGCTCATCCACCCGCGCGCGAGTTCTTCGGTGACGCGGGCGAAACAGGCGGTGCTGACGTCGACGCCGCCGTATTCGGCCGGGGCGAGCAGGCCGAAGAAGCCGAGCTTCTTCATCTCGTCGATGAACTCGGCCGGATAGACGTCGTCGGCTTCGAACTCGCGGACCCGGGGCCGGACCCGTTCGTCCACGAACTCCGCGACCAGGGCGACCATCTGCTGTTCGTCGTCGGTGAGCGTCATGAGGAATTCGACACCTGCCCGTTCCCTTCTCGTGCCTGCCGGAGGACGCGCTGGGCGCGCTCCAGCACCGGCTTGTCGACCATCTGCCCGTTCACCGCGGCCGCGCCGCCCGCACCGGCGTCGAGGATCGATTGCGCCCAGCGGATTTCCTCGCGCGTCGGACGCAGCGCCGCGGCGGCGACCGGCACCTGTTTCGGGTGCACGCACAGCTTTCCGGCGAACCCGAGCCGCCGGGCGTAGCGGACTTCGTCGGTGAGGTGCAGCTCGTTGTCCAGATCCGCGGTGACGCCGTCGATCGGCCCGGGCAGTCCCGCTGCGGCGGAGGCGAGGACAAGCGCGCCCCGGGCGGCGACGAACGCGTCCCGGTCGGCCGGATCGGCGCCTAGTTCCGCGGCCAGGTCGAAGCTGCCGAACGCGAGGCGCTGCACGTTCGGGACGGTCGCGGTCTCCCGCGCGTCCAGAATCCCCCGGGCGGTTTCGACCAGCGCGATCAGGACCGGCAGGACGCCGAGCTGCTCGGCCGCGGCGCGTGTCGTCACCGGTTCGGCCTTCGGCAGCATCACGGTGCACCGGCGCCGCCTGAGCACGGCGAGGTCTTCGTCGTGCCAGGCGGTGCCGGCGGCGTTCACCCGCACCGCGCACTCGGGGTTCTCCTCGAGCCACGCGACGACTTGTTCCCGCGCGTACTCCTTGCGGTCCGGCGCGACAGCGTCCTCCAGATCGAGCACGACCAGGCTCGCCCCCGAGGCCACGGCCTTGCCGAAGCGCTCCGGCCGGTCGCCCGGGACGAACAGGAGGGTGGCCGCTTCCCGTGCCCGCGTCGCCGCGCGGCTGGTCATTTCCGCGCCTTTTTCGCCTGCCGGACGAGGCCGCCGCCGATGATGAGACGCTGGATTTCGCTGGTGCCCTCGTAGAGCCGCAGCAGCCGGATGTCGCGGTAGATCCGCTCGACCGGGACGTCGCGCATGTACCCGGTGCCGCCGTGGATCTGCACGGCGAGGTCGGCGACCTTGCCCGCCATCTCGGTGCAGTACAGCTTCGCGGCCGACGGCCCGATCCGGCGGTCCTCCCCGGACACGTACCGCGCGGCGGTCTCCCGCACCAAAGCGCGTCCCGCCATCACCCCGGTCTGCTGATCCGCCAACATCGCTTGCACCAGCTGGAAATCGCCGATCACCTGACCGCCCTGCGTCGCCGACGCGGCATACGCGACGGACTCGTCCAGCGCACGCTGCGCGGACCCCACAGCCAGCGCAGCAATGTGGACCCGGCCGCGCGCGAGGGAGGTCATCGCGGCCCGGTACCCGTCGTCTTCGTTGCCGCCGACGAGCACGGAGCCGGGTACCCGGACGTTGGTGAAGGTGACGTCCGCGGTCCACGCGCCTTCCTGGCCCATCTTCTTGTCCTTGGGCCCGACCTCCAGCCCCGGCGTGTCCGCCGGGACGAGGAACACCGCGATGCCCGGTCCGGAGTCATCCGCGGGCCGCGTGCGGGCGAACACGACGAACAGATCCGCCAGGGGAGCGTTGGTGATGAAGCGCTTCTGGCCGTCGATGACCCAGTCGTCGCCGTCGCGCACGGCTTTGGTGCGAAGTCCGGCGGGGTTGGATCCGGCGCCGGGTTCGGTCAGCGCGAACGACGCGACGACCTCGCCGGAGGCGATGCGTTCCAGCCACTGGCTCTTCTGTTCGTCGGTGCCGAAGCCGACCAGGACCTGTCCGGCGATGCCGTTGTTGGTGCCGAACATCGACCGCAGCGCCAGCGACGTGTACCCGAACTCCATCGCCAGCTCGACGTCCTGGGTCAGGTCGAGCCCGAGCCCGCCCCATTCCTGGGGGATCGCGTAGCCGAACAGGCCCATCTCCGCCGCCTGCG
>NZ_JBVKDT010000033.1:0-1261 GCF_055633655.1 Amycolatopsis sp. NPDC114503
TGAGGTTTCCCCCGGGGATCGGTCACCGGGTTTCATGCCGCGTGGGCGTGGTGGTGACGGTAGCTCAGACGGGTTTCGTGGGGTGTGCGGTAGCCGAGCGTGGAGTGCATGCGGTGGTGGTTGTAGTAGGCGAGGTAAGCGAAAACGGCTTGTCTGGCGTGGTTGCGGGTGGGCCAGGAGCGGGTGCCGATTTCGGTTTTGAGGGTGGCGAAGAAGGATTCGGCGGCGGCGTTGTCGTAGCAGGATCCGGTCCGGCCCATCGACGCCGTGATGCCGAGCGCGGTCAGGGCGGCGCGGAACTCGGCGGAGGCGTATTGGGTGCCGCGGTCGGAGTGGAACACCGCACTGGCGTCGACCAGGCCGCGGCGTGCGGCGACGGTGATCGCGTCGCAGACCAGGTCGGCGCGCATGTGCGGGGCGAGGGCGTGGCCGACGATTTCGCGGGTGTGCAGGTCGAGCACGGTCGCGAGGTAGAGCCAGCCTTCCTGCGTGGGCAGGTAGGTGATGTCCCCGACCAGCCGCTGCCCGGGAGCGTCGGCGGTGAAGTCGCGGCTGATCAGGTCCGGTGCGGCCGCGGTCTTGTCCGGTCTGGTCAACGACCGGGGCCGGCGGCGCGAGAGCCCGGCGATCCCGCGCTCGCGCATGACCCGTTCGACCCGTTTGTGGTTGACCGTCTCGCCGCGGCGGCGCAGTTCCGCGGTGATTCTCGGGCTGCCGTATGCACCCCGGTGGGCGGCGTGGATCCCGGCTATCTCTCCGGCCAGCCGGTCTTCGACCGCGGCCCGTTGTTCGCGGGCGGGGCCGGCGGCGAGCCATTCGTAGAACCCCGGGCGCCGCACGCCCAGGACACGGCACAGCCGGGCGACGCCATACGTGGCGCGGTGGGCGGAGATGAACCGGTAGCTGCGGGTCAACGATCCATCTCCTGCGCGAAATAGGCGGCCGCTTTCCGCAGGATCTCCTTCTCTTTCTCCAGCTCCGCCACCCGTTTGCGCAACTCGCGCAGCTCCCGCTCGGCCGCGTCGCCGCCGGTCCCGGCCGCGCTCTCGGCGCGGTCGGCGGCCCGCACCCACGTTCGCAGGGTCTCGTGATTCACCCCCAGCTCGCGAGCCACCTGCGCCAACGGACGGGACGCGGAACGCGCCAACGCGACCGCGTCCCGCCGGAACTCTTGCGGATACTTCGACGAACCAGACACAAACACATCCTTCCCCAGGCCAAAGCCAAGGATCAGAGTGTCCGACCCACCGGGGGAACCTCA